>CAWBPB010000016.1:0-22078 GCA_963790555.1 uncultured Acidobacteriaceae bacterium
CAACTCCGGATACTTTGCGTAGATGCGCCGCTGATCTTCGGGAGCAAGTTGTGCCAGGCGGAGCGGCTTATCCTGCGGTCGTGTGCCTTTTTGGTTCAGCACGTTCATCAGGCTCCATTCCCGCTGCAATCCCTTAGGTTCGCTCGCGGGCAGATCGTATCGGGTAAAGTCGATCACCATGACAGGACTGTCTGTTGTCCAATTGTTGAGCAGCGCCAACCGAAACTCCTGGTTCATGAACCATCGAATTTCCAGCTCCTTTTCTGAGCCGGGTGCGCCGGTCCCTTTGGCATCGAACCGGTAGTCGAGCAAGTGGTTGTTGGGGGTGTGCTTCCGCCACTCCATGCCAAAGGCGCCTTCTGTCAGAACCTGTGTGTCTGGCCAGCGTTCCCTGACGGCCTCGAGCCACCAGGTGAGGTCTTTATCGTGGCCAATCGATACCTCCCAGATCGCCGTCACCCAACCGAATCCATTGAGTGCGTGGCCCTGGTCGAAATGCATGGCGGTAGTAGCCATCATCTCTTTCCGGCCCGCTGCTTCTCCGAGATTTCCTACGGTCTCAATCGGCCCGACGCCCATGCGGCTATTGAAGCCTCCCTCGAAACCGTTCCGGCGGGCGGCCAGAAAATCGCAGGTCCACCCGTCGAGGCAAACGCAGTCGATAAAATCCGCCGGACCCTGAGCCGGCTTCAGATAGTGCTCGCGACTGGGGTAGTAGGGATAGCAGATGCCACCGTCGCCATCGCCGTTGTCGATGCCATGCTGGCTCCAGATCTGGCCCTGGCACACATGAATGCCCTCGTCGGTGGCAAGGAACCGCTGGTTCTCCACATCCATAAAGCCCGCGACCAGGCACTGCGGACGATATCCGTTGCCTACCATCTGCGAGATCAATTGAAGTGCCTTATGAATCGTCGCCCGATTGTGTTCGCGGGTGTCAAACATGGGCGCGAAATAGCCGCCGGGGATGAAGGTGATCTCGTCGCCATATTTGTCGTGGTAAGAAGCGAGCAGGCGCCGCGCATCCTTGTACTGCTGCCGTGTGTCATTCAGCGCCAGCCAACTGATGGCCCAGGTCATTTTCCCGTCAGGACAGCCGCGCGCAAATGCTTCCCGCCGCGATCGAATGTGGTCCGGACTATTGTCTGCTACCTCATCCTGGCCGATGGAACGGCTGGGAGTTACTTCGATCTGGTTTACGCGCACGACCGAGACATGGGTGACGAATCGGCCGTGCAAAGCCGATTTGCGGGTGCCGTAGACTTGCGCACCCTTTGCCAGCGGCGCAAGCGCGGCCGAAGCTGCGCAGCCTGCCGCCCCTTGCAAGAAACTTCGTCTGGTCCAGAGAGAGTCCATCATCTTTCACACTTCCCTAGAAATAAATTTCCAGAAATAAACTTGTTGATGTGTCGAGATCGGGAGTCCTCAACACGGAATTACGCAATTCAGGGATAAACGGCAGTGATTCCGGGCTGCGTGTGATCGAAAGCTGCAAGAAGCCAGACAGCTCCTGTGCCAGAATACAATGCTGATCGTGAAAGTCTCCGCATCAACCTGGCAACGCGGACTGTTTGGTTATGGGCTCTCCATAGCATTCTGGATGCCGCTTGCCGCGCTGTTGGCGTGGCAGCAATATCGCATTTCAGAAGAAGAGCACCTGAGAGTATCGCTGGCGAGTGTTGCGCTTCTGGTTGCGGTTCGCTTTTTCACGGTTGCGCTGCTGACGCCGCCCATCTTCTGGATCGCGGCGAGGGCGCCGATCGGCGCAGGAAATACGGTCCGCCGGGTGATCTACTACCTCGCCGGCTTCGTGCCGTTTGTGCTGCTCTTTGCGGCGGTCCGATGGAGTCTGCTTCCGCCCTGGTATCCCGAGACGCAGCAGTGGGGCCATCGCACCTTTGACGCATTGATCGGGCTGACCTATACCACGTTTGCCGATGAGCTTGTGGTCTATCTCGCGATTGTTGTCGCCGCGCACGCTGCGGTGTATTTCAGGCGCGTCCAGCGCCAGGAGCTGGAACAGCTTGAGCTGAAAGAAGCGCTGACGCAAAGCGAACTGCACACATTACAGATGCAGATTCAGCCGCACTTCCTTTTCAATACGCTGAACGGCATCTCCTCACTGATTCACAGCGATGCGGGACGCGCGGAGGAGATGATTCTGAGACTTTCCAGCCTGTTGCGCCGCACCTTGCAGCAGGAGGGCTCAGATCTCGTACGGCTGGCAGATGAGCTGCGCCTTGCCGAAGACTATCTCGATATAGAAGGTATGCGGCTGGGAAGCCGCATGTCGGTGCGCTGGGACATTCAACAGGAAACACGCGACCTGCTGGTGCCGCAGTTCATGTTCCAATTGCTGATTGAGAACGGCATAAAGCACGGCATAGCTAACTTCCGGGGACAGGGGTGGATCGAAATCAGTTCCCGCCGAAGCCAGCAACAGCTGTTGCTCGAGGTGAAGAATAGCGTGGGCGGCGAAGCGCGCCAGGGGATGGGAGTAGGCCATCAGAACATTCGCACCCGCTTGTCGCTTCTGTATGGCCCCGATGCACAGCTTTTATTCGACCGCAAGGACAAGATTGCGGTGGCGACCCTTACCCTGCCGGTCCTTTCCAGTACGAAATCCGAAGTGAAAGCAAAATCGGTTCGCGAGCTTGAACCTGAAATGAGGTCATAGATTATGCGCATTCTGGTTGTTGATGATGAGCCGCTGGCTCGCGAGTCGCTGACACGTGTGCTGGGTGAGCGTTCGGACATTGATGTGGTCGATGTGGCTGCCGATGCGATCGAGGCGCTCAGCCGCATTCGTGAGAACGCATACGACATTCTGATGGTGGATATCCGGATGCCCGAGATGTCCGGGATGCAGCTAGTGGATACGCTGCGCGCGCAGGGCAATGGCATGCCGTCGATTATCTTTGTGACCGCATTTAACGAGCATGCAGTAGCTGCTTTCGAGCGGCACGCGACGGACTACATTCTGAAGCCGTTCTCCGCCGAGCGAGTGCATCGCGCGATCGACTATGCCAAGCAGCATTCCGTGGAGGATCGCGAGCGCAGGCTGGCGGAGATTCTTCCTCACCTGCAGACGCTTGCCAAGACGACGCCGCGGATTGCGATCAAGTCGAAGGGGAGAATCCTGTTCATCGATGTTGCCGAGATCGTAGTTGCGGAAGCCGAAGGCAACTACGTGCTGCTGCGGCAGGACTCCGGCTCGCATCTGCTGCGCGAGCAAATCTCCGTACTGGCAGACCGCCTGGCGCCGCATGGATTTGTCCGCATACACCGCTCGGTGCTGGTGAATGCTGCGCACGTGGAGGCGGTAAAGCCGCTGCTGACAGGCGAATATCTGCTGCGGCTGAAGAACGGGAAGGAATATAACGTCACCCGCACATACAAGAAGAACCTGAAACAGTTCGCGACCTTCTGGCTGGGGATGGACGCGATCGCCGGATAGTTATTTGTGCGCGGCTGCGTCGACGGGTTCGTCTACCTGCACGATGCGGTCGCCCTTCACATCTGTGAGCGTTTGCCTGATTCCGCTGGGCCAGCGAATTTCGACTTTGCTGGCGACGGCGTCCTTCCCGAGGCCGAAGTGTGCGCGCTTGTCGTTTGAAGACAAATAACTCCCCGCCGTCGATACGGTGAGCATCTGCGTTCCGGCGCTGGTCGTCACATGAATCTCCGCGCCGATGGCGTCACGATTGCTGCGGTGGCCGACGAGCGAGAGCGTGAGCCAGTGATTCTTCGTGGCGGTTTCGTTGCGCAATATATAGGCCGGCCCGTCGTTGGTGGTGACGACAGCATCGACCCGGCCGTCGTTGTCCAGGTCCCCAACCGCCATGCCGCGCCCCGCCCAAGCCTGCTGGAAGACCGCGCCCGATTGCGATGACACATCCACAAAGCGCTTGCCCGTATTGCGGATAAGCAACATCGGTTCCTTGTAGCGAAGCTGCGGGAACTGAAGCTGGATCGTGTCGAGATCGTGGCCCTGAGTGATGAGCAGGTCCTTCAGGCCGTCGTTGTCGTAGTCGAGGAAGTGGATTCCCCAGCCGGAGTGCAGCAGCGTAATGCCGCCGATGCCGCTCATGTAGGTGTCGTAGGTGAAGCTGCCGTCGCCGTTGTTTTTGTAGAGAGCGTATTTCTGGTTGGCGAGATCGGTGATCACGAGATCAGGCAAGCCGTCGTTGTTGTAGTCCTGGAAATCGACGCCCATGCCGGCGAAGGTGCGGCCGTCGCCGTCGACCGCTATCTCGGCATCAAGGCCTTCTTCTTCAAAGGTGCCGTTGCCCTTATTGCGATAGAGAAACTCGAGCATCGAGTCGTTGGCGACAACGATGTCGATCTTGCCGTCGCGATCGAAATCGGCCACCGCAATGCCGAGTCCCTTGCCCGGCTTGCCCATCCCGATCTTTGCCGCCTCTTCCGTAAAGTGGCCGTTGCCGTCGTTGTGGTAAACGAGCGCGCTGATCGGTTGAAAGAGATCGGGATGGCAGTAGGCGCGATGACCGGGGCGATGCTCTCCGCAGAAGATGTCGTCGAAGTCCCACTGCATGTAGCGCAGCACGACCAGATCGAGCAGACCGTCGTTATCCAGATCGACCCATGCAGCCGATGTTGACCATCCACTGCCTGCGGTGCCTGATTTCTCCGTAACGTCGGTAAAGGTGCCGTTGCCGTTGTTGTGATAGAGGCGGTTGCCTCCGTAGGCGGTGACGTAGAGGTCTTCGTAACCGTCATTGTCATAATCGCCGACGGCGACACCCATTCCGTAGCCGATGCCCTGGAGACCGGCCTTTTCGGTCACATCTTCGAAGGTGCCGTCGCTCTTCTGGTGGTAGAGGCGGTTCCAGTACTCCGGACCGGTCTTCTGCGGGATGGCGCCCTTCGCGGTGGGATCGCTCAGCGGCGCGCCGTTGACGAAGAAGATGTCGAGGCGGCCGTCATTGTCGTAGTCGAATACGGCGACGCCCGAGCCCATGGTCTCGATGAGATATTTTTTCGCCGTGTGTGAGGCGCGTCCCTGAAAGTGAACGCCCGACTGCGCGGTGATATCGACGAAGTTGCCCGGGACGATATCGGGTTGGGGCGGTTGCGGCGGCTGCTGCGCGATGACGGGGACCGCCACGAACAGCAAGTAGAGGATATAGGTGCGGACCGGCAAACGCATAGGAGACGCGCCGCGAGATGCTGGCTTCACGGGATAGCAACCACGATACGTGAGTTGGGCCGGTTGCGGTACTCGCTTGTTGGCTCAGGCAGTAGCCTTAGCAGGCGCGGGCGCAATCGCGAGGAAATCCTCCGCGAAACGGCGCGCGTACTCCGCCGTCAGCGTTTCGACGCGAGCGGGGTCGCTGGACCGCACGATCAGTCCGGCGTGGTGGTGCTTCTGCATGCGGTGAACGATCTCGGGCGCGTCGTAGCGATCCGTGACGGGCATGGCATCCCGTGCCAGACACAGCACGCTGCCTGCGTAGTCGGTGCCGAGCCTGGGCAGGCTGTATTGCCCACCGCGCGCAAGTGCAACTTCAATGCGGGCCCACTCCACCCACGGATTGAAGCCATTGGCCTGCTCGATTACATCGGCGATGAATGCGCCGCCGACGCGAGCCGCGGCTTCGAGAAAATAAAACTGGCCGTCTGCGGCGGAGCGGATCCATTCTGTGTGGGTGACGCCGTTCGACAACCCGAGCGCCGCAATCAGCTTCTGGTGAAGTTCAGGAATTTCGTGTGCAGGGGCAGAAGCGCGGTCGACGGTGCGGGTGGTGAAGACGCCGCCCTGGTGCATGAGCTGGAAGGGCGGCTTGCCGTATTGATGTACGGGTGCGGTGAGCGTGCGGCCATTCCAGACGACTCCGTCAGCGTGGAAGATGTCGCCAGCAACGAATTGCTCCAGCAGATGGTGCGACTGGCGGTCGCCGAGCTCATCGAGCAGAGGCCACAGCTCGTCTGCTGTATGGAGTTTGCGAATGCCGATGGCGGATGCGTCGGTGCGCGGCTTCAGCATCCAGGGTGCAGGCGTTTGCTGGATCCAGTGGCGCAAGTCGTTGTGGTGGAAGATGCCGATGAACTCCGGCACAAGCAAGCCGGCTTCGCGCGCGCGAACACGCATGGAGAGCTTGTCGCGGAAGAAGCGCGTTGCCGACTCGCCAAGGCCGGGGAGGCGCATATGCTCGCGCAGCGTGGCGGCGGTTTCCATGTCGAACTCGTCGAGCGCGACGATGCGGTCGATCTTGCGTGAGCGCGCGAGATAGGTGACGGTGTTGACCACCTGCCAGGAAGCCATGTCTTCCGGCATGGTGTGGATCTGGGCGAGGATGTCGCGCGGCCAGTCCGCATTGCGATGCTTCTCGAGCGTGAGGAGCTCGACGCGGCAGCCGAGGCGCGCGCATTCGCGCATGAAGGCCTGGCCTTTGACATAGGTCGAGAGGCAAAAAATCAACGGCTGAGACGAATCGCTCGGTGTCATGCAGTCACTCCTCTTTGGGGCAGAATCCGGCGGAGGCCCCGACCCACTCCTGGTTGCGATTGTGATCGACGCCCATCATCTTGCCGCGGCCCATGCGGATGAGGCTGATGACCGGCTCGAGCGTGCCGTCGTCGGGCCACACGTACATGATGCGAACCTCGGTCTGCGTGGGCCCGTATGGCGTGTCAATGACAGGCTCGAACTTGACGCGTTGCTGCAGCAGAAAATTGTGCCGTTGATCTTCGGGGATAGAGGCCAGCTCGGCATCTGTCGGAGCAAATTGCACTCCCTTGCCGGCGAAGGAGTAGAGCGGCTTGAAGACCCACTGCTCGCGGTCTTCAGGCAGCAGGTCGCGTCTTTTGCCGTCGTACCAGTCGTTGAGAAAGATTGCCGGCGGCACTGCAGGGATGCTGGAGCCAAGGAATCGCAAATTTGCTGATACGGAAATACCAGTTGGGATGGCCGGCCCATTCGACGTCGAGATCATCGCGATAGTCAAAGGGCAACGCGGCGCCTTTGCGCTCCAGCTCATCCACGATGGCGCGGTTGTAGATGCGCTCGATGGAAATGTCGCGGTTGCCGTCGCGATAGAAGAGCCGGCGTCCTTCGCGCTTGAGTTTCGCGATGTCCACGGTGCGGATGCCGAGGCGATCTTCGTGGATGTGGAAGTCGGGCAGCGTCTTTTGCTCTTCGGGCTCAATCTCGAGCAGCACAACATTCTCTGGCGCGTGTTCGCCGACGATCACCTTGCGCAGTAGGGCCCAGTAGCTTGCATCGTCATGGCCGTTAAGAAAGCGGTCGAGGCCAGCAGGTAGATGAAAAGTTCGCTGGTAGCTCTCGAAGAGCATTGCCTGAAAGCCAAAGATGGAAGGGAATGCCTGCAGCTCGACCAGGCGCGGCGCGAGCGATCCGTCTTCTTCGCGCACCAGGCCGAAGTCCGCCGTCATGAAGTGAGGATGCGCAGGGCAATGCGGTACACGGAAACGCTCCGGGACCGCTTCCTCAGATGCCTTGAGAAACGCCGCGTTGCCAAGTAGCTGGTGTGTCAGCTCAGCGCCGGTATCGGCGACTTTCTCCATGAGCGCGCGCGGGAAAAAGCAGGGCGTCTCCGAGATGCGGAATTCGAGCGGAGCGCGTGCACGGCGCGCGCAGTCTTCGAGCAGCGCCTGGTAGTTCTCCGGCCGGTAATCGCGATTGAATGCCTGCCGCAGCTCTGGCAGCACGGTGCCTCCTTGCTTCAGGGTTGAATCAGGAAGTGGCCCTCGCGCATGATCTGCTCTTCGCCCGCCGGGTTTTCGAGCCAGATGTTGAAGTTCAGGCCGACAACATCGATGTGGGTGGAAGAACTCCACTTCGCACCTGTGTGTTCGCCATATGGGTCGCCGAAGGCGATGTGGATGCCGGGGAATTTTTCATCCTGCAGAATGTTGCCGATGACACGCGTTACGCCGATGTTGGTGCCGATGGCGAACTCACCCACGCGATCGGAGTTTTCATCACGATGCGTGTACTCCCAGAACTCATCCTGCAAGTGGCTATTGCTGGAGGTGCAGGCGACGATGCGATTTTTCGCGATGGAAAGAGTGAGCGGCGAGGATGCAAGCGAGCCGTAGCGCTGGCACAGATAATCGCCGACCACGCCATCCACGACGAAGGTGCCGTTCACCTCACCTGGCGCGGTAAAGACTTCGCCGCCGGGCAGGTTGCCCCATTTATCCGGGCTGATGATGCCGCTGGTCTTGAGCCATTTGTAGTTCGGATCCAGCTCTGCGCGGATGTCGGTGCCGGCGGCGGTGGTGGCGCGGACCGCGGTAGCCTTGGTTGCCCGTTCCAGTACGCGCTGGCTCAGCCGATCGACGGCGAGGAAGTCTGCGCGCATGCCTTCCATCATGATCTGTGGTGTGATGTTGACCATGTGCGCGTGGCGCATGCGGCGGCGATTCACTACATCGGTCATCTGCCGGCGGGAGAGCAGCTCGTTCTGCTGCACCTGTACAGCAAAGATGGAGACCTGGCTGGTCTCCATGTCGGCCAGTACCTCGGCAGGCATGCCGGTGAGGGGCCGAGGCGCGAGCTCTTCGAGGACGAACCCATTCCATGGACACCCGAGCGCCTGTAGTTCGCGTGCGATCGAGGCCGCGATCTCGATGGTCGCCTGATCGGTGATCAGCGTGACCTTTTCATTCGGCTGAATGCGCAGGCAGGTAGTGACGGCGCTGCGCGCGCCGGGTGTGAAATCCGCCGGAAAGGCCACATCAAGAAGCTGGGTGCGGGTGATGGTCATGGCTTCGAAAAGGATGTTGCAGTGTATCGCGTTCCGGCCTGTGTGAAGCGCGGCTAAAAGAGGCCGGCGCGCGTCTCCTCCACCATGTAGTCGACGACGGCATTCAGGTCTCCGTTGGTCTCCTTGAACTTGCGCACCTGCCGCTGGGCGCCGGAACCGTTCTCGAGAATCGTCTTGATATACGCCAGTGCGTCGCGGCTGCCCAGGTCGTCCGCACAGTCGTCGACGAACGCCAGATATTCGAGGATCAGTTCGCGCTCGTCTACTTCTGCCTCTTTGCCGAAGTCGATCAGCTTGCCCTCAAGCCCGTAGCGCACGGCGCGCCATTTGTTTTCCATCAGCAGCGCGCGACTGTACTGGCGCCAGTCCTGGTTGGTGGCATGCAGCTTCCACAGCTTGCAGGCGGTGGCCTGGATGAGCGCGGCGATGGCGATGGTCTCCTCGGCGCGCATCGGGATGTCGCAGATGCGAACTTCGATGGTGTTGAAGAAGGGGTGCGGCCGAATGTCCCACCAGATCTTCTTCGCGTTATCCATGCAGTTGGTTTTGATGAGCAGGTTGCAGAACTGTTCGAACTCGCCCCAGCTTCCGAAGCTGTCCGGGATATTGGTGCGCGGGAACTTGTCGAAGACCTTGGCACGGTAGCTCTTGAGTCCCGTGTCGCGGCTGCGCCAGAAGGGCGAGTTGGTGGAGAGCGCGAGGATATGCGGCAGGAAGTAGCGCATCGAGTTCATCACCCGAATGGCTGCTTCTTTGTCTTCGATGCCGACGTGAACATGGAGACCGAAGATCAGGTTGGCGCGCGCCACCTGCTGCAGGTCTTCAACGACGCGCTCGTAACGCTCGTCGGGGTAGATATCCTGCGCGCTCCAGTCGGCAAAGGGGTGCGTCGCCCCTGCTACCAGCACCAGGTCGTGGTCCTGCGTAATCTGGATCATTTGCCGCCGCAGATCGTAAAGATCCTCGCGCGCCTCGGCGATGGTCCGGCAGATGCGCGTTCCCACTTCGATGACGGATTGATGCATCTCCGCCTTGACGCGCTCTTCGAGTCGCCGCTTGCCTTTGGCAAGCAGCTCCGTCTTGATGTGCGAGCGCAGATCGCGCGTAACAGGATCGACGGTCTGGTATTCCTCTTCAATGCCGAGCGTGAAAGATGGGCGCATGGTGCGACGCTCCAGATACTGACTGTCTTTATGCGGGCCCTGGCTTGGTGGATTTGCCGGCGGACTTCTTCGCCGGCGATTTCTTTGCTGCGCTCTTTTTCGGAGCAGACGATCCGACAGCTTTGGTGACTGGCCGCCCGGAGAGGAACGACGACCATACGAAGCCGCCCGCAGGCGTTCCGGCGTGCTGCTGTGCTTTCTCGACGGCCATTTCGGCCACGGCATCGACGATCCAGCGGAAGTTGGCTTCACCCACCGAGTGCACGTCTGCATCGGGCGCTGGATTCATGAAGTCGATGGCGTAGGGCACGCCGTCTTCGACGGCAAATTCGACCGTGTTCAGGTCATAGCCGAGCGCGCGGCACAGCGTCAGGGCATCGCGCTCCACGCGCGCGAGCAGCCCGGAAGAGTATGCCGGCGGATCCTTGACATAGCGCTCATGAAACGGACGCCGCGGATCGTAGGGCATGATGTGGACTTTCTTCTGGTTGATGACATAGCAGCGGAAGTATTCCTGGAACTTCACGGCGCTCTGCAGCGTCATGCACAAATCGCCGGTCTGGTCATAGGCCTGGAAGAACTGCTCCCAGTTATGCACGTGATAGACATCGCGCCAGCCGCCGCCGTCGAAGGGCTTCAGGAAAGCAGGGAAGCCGACGTACTCAAAGATGCCCTTCCAGTCGAGTGGATATTCCAGATTGCGCATGGAGCGGTCGGTCGTGCCGGCCGGGTATTGCTTGTGCGGCAGCAGGACGGTGCGCGGCACGGCGACGCCGAGCTTGCGGGCCAGCGCGTAATTAAAGAATTTGTCGTCCGCCGACCACCAGAAAGGATTGTTGATGACGATGGTTCCGGTGAGCGCCGCGTTCTTCAGAAAGCCGCGGTAGAAGGGGATGTCGTGCGAGATGCGGTCAACGATAACGGCGTAGCCGCTGGGCGCCGCCTCGCGCACGCCGCCAACGTGGAGCGACTCGGCCTTGATGTCGGGAAGACCCATGCTGTTGATGCGCTCGACCAGGGCTCCGGGGAAGGTGTTCTCCATGCCGTACAACACGCCGATTTGTTTCATGAGTGCTCCCTCCGTCGCGGGTTCATCGCTGCTCCATAGTGTGCGCCAGGATCATGCATTAGAGGTAAACGTTCATCATGCGCTGCCAGGTCGGCCAGTCGTGGCTGTTCCAGCTATCCCAGATTGCCAATTGGTGTTGCACCGCGCGGCTGGCGAGCAGCTGGGAGAGACGCTGGTTCTGAGGGAGGCACTGGTCGTCCCATCCGGTGGCCAGCACATAGGTATTTTGGCGGTATCGATCGAGAAACCACGGGTCGCTCATGTTCGCCAGATAATGCGGCGGCATGTTGAAGTAGACATCGTCATCGTAGTAGCCGTGCAAAAAGTTAGAGATGTCGAAGGCGCCGGACATGGAGAGGAAGCCGGTGAAGACGTCCGGGTGTCGCAGCGCAATATTCACAGCGTGATAGCCGCCAAAGCTGCAGCCGATCGCGATCAGGTGTGCGTCCTGATTTTTCAGGCGCACCAGCGGCACCAGCTCATTCAGGATGTACTCCTGATACTGCACCTGCCGGGCGATACGCCAGCGCGGCGGCACGCCGCGGTTGTACCAGCTCTCGGCGTCGAGCGAGTCCACACAGTAAAGCTGAATCTCGCCGTTGTCGATCTTATGGCCGATCGAGCCGACCATGCCGCGGTCTTCAAACTCATAGAAGCGCGCCTGCGAGCTGGGAAAGACAATGGCCGGCACGCCTGCATGGCCGAAGACCAGCAGTTCCATGTCCCGGCCCAGGCGCTCTGAATACCACTTGTGATACTCGCGATTCATGCTTGCTGACCGCTCTCTCCCTCGTTATTTCGCAAACCGCTCCCTGGTGGCATCGAGCGCCTGCCCTTGATAGGCTCTTTCAGAGCCACCAATGTAGCAGAGCCGCGGCCGCGTGCCCGCGAATTCAGGAGACGCGTGTACGAAGCAGAGCAGCTTACTCTCGAGTCATCAGATTTGAAAATACCTACTCGGACCGTCGCCCGTTCGCCGAGAACAATTGCCGAGCCGGCCGAGCCGGTCAGCTTCGAAGAGCCTGTCCTGGTGGATGGAAGCGAGCGTCTGCGGCTGCACCGGCAGTTCGTCTCGGCGTTGCTGCCGGCGCGGCGGGATGTCATCGTTGCGCTGCCGCCGGACTACTTCACCGCCTCCCGGCGATACCCGGTGCTGTATCTGCAGGACGGACAGAATCTCTTCGATCCTGCGACCAGCTTTATCAAGGGCAGCTTCTGGGATGTGCAGACGACCGCCGACCGGCTGATCGGTGAGAACGCGATAGAGTCACTGATCGTCGTCGGCATTTACAACGCCGGCATCGAGCGGATGGAAGAGTACACGCCCATGCCCGACCGCAACCTGGGCGGCGGCAAAGGCGAACTGTATGGGCGGCTGCTGGTCGAAGAGCTCAAGCCCTGGGTGGACCGCGCCTATCGCACACTCGACGGACCGGCGAACACGGGCGTCGGCGGCTCATCGCTGGGCGCTCTGGAGTCGCTCTATGTCGGGCTGAAATGGCCGCATGTCTTTGGGCGGCTGGCGATTCTTTCTCCCTCGGTATGGTGGGCGCAGGGAGCTATGCTGCAGTACGTGCGGCGCATGCGTCCGGAGCCGCGCCCGCGTATCTGGTTGGACATGGGGCTCGCCGAAGGACCGACCATGATCAAGAGGTGCGACGAACTGCACCGGCTGCTGGAGCGCCGCGGGTGGCGCAATGGGAAAGAGATTGAGTATCTTCGCGTGCCCGGCGGCCGGCACAACGAGGACGCCTGGGCCAAGCGCGTCGATCCTTTTCTGCGCTTTCTCTTTCCATGCAAAGTAGTGCTGACGGGAGTCCGTTTAGCATAAGAGCATGGTGAAAGTTTCCGCACAGGCCCTGCTGTTCGATCTGGACGGCGTGCTCATCAATTCGATTCCCGCAGTGGAGCGCGTCTGGTCGCGCTGGGCGGAAGAACGCGGCTTCAACGTGCAGGAGGTCCTCCATCGCGCGCATGGGCGGCCCAGCATTGAGACGCTGCGCTATCTGCTGCCCGATGCCGATCATGAGGCGGAAAACCGGCAGGTGGAACAGGCGGAGATCGAGGATGTGCAAGACATCGTTCCGCTGCCCGGCGTGAAGGAATTGCTGGCGGCATTGCCGCACGATCGCTGGGCCATCGTCACCTCCTGCACCCGGCCGCTCGCCGAAGTGCGCATTCGGGCCGCTGGGCTACCGACGCCGGGGCTGTTCATCACTTCCAATGACATCACCCACGGAAAGCCCCATCCGGAGCCGTACCGGAAGGGCGCAGCCGGCCTTGGCTTTCGGCCGGAGCAGTGCATCGTAGTCGAGGACGCTCTTGCCGGCATCGCTTCGGGCAAGAACGCGGGCGCGCGGGTGATTGCGTTGACGACCAATGCGGCGATCGCGGACTTGGTGGCGGCTAAGCCGGACTGGATACTGAAGGACTGTTCAGCGATCCGGCTCGAAGCGGACCAGCCGCAGTTGCAGTTGGCGCTCGAAGAGGTTACGGTGAGCGCCTGATCGTTCGGGCCCGCAGTTTCCCTGTAGTTCAACTGACATCGAAGGGGCGATGCTGGGTAGTGCTGCGCGTCCCTTAGGAACGTCGCGGCGTCCATGCGCATCGAATGAATGATGGCGACGACCACTGGCCTGACGCATGAGCTTCGACGTGTTGACTGGGAAGCAGCAGAGTGGCGCGCCAGCCTGCTCTGTCTTCCGGCCATCGCCATTTCGCTGGCCGGGGCTCTTGCAGCCGGGCATCGCTTTGCGGCGCTGGTCATCGCCGGCAGTGCGCAATCGGTGGGCTTTGGCGCATTTCAGCGGCGTCTCTGGTTTCGCGGCGGTGCGATGGTGCTGGCGACGCTGGGCATGGCGCTTTCTGCGGCCGTGGGCGAACTGGCAGCGAATCTTCCATGGATACTGCTTTTGCTGGTGACCTTCTGGGCATTCTGTTACGGAATGTCCGGCGCCATCAGTTCGCCGGCTTCATGGGTAGGGCAGCAGTGCTGCGTATTTCTCGTCGTTTCGAGCGCCGTGCCCGGCGCGCCGTCGCAGGCGGCTTGCGCGCTGCCGGCGTACTCATCGGAGGGTTTCTGCAGTTCCTCTGCATCCTTGTGCTGTGGCGCTTCTTTCCGCCGGCGCACAGCTACATACTCCGATCCGGTGATTCACACGCCGGGCTGGCAGCGGCGCGCGGTCCTCGAAAATCTCACCTTCCGCTCATCCACGTTTCGTTACGCACTGCTGCTGGCGCTGACTGGCCTGGTAGCTCAGGGCATTGCGGAGCGGGTGCACTTCCCAAATGCTTACTGGATTCCAATGACCGCGCTGATCATCATGAAGCCGGACCTGCTGCTGACTCATGCGCGCTCCATCGCGCGCATTGGCGGCACCCTGGTGGGCGCCGCGCTGGCGACGCTGCTGGCCATGACGCTGCGGCCTGACGGCATCTGGCTGAGCCTGCTGATTGTCGGCTCCATGTATCTCGCCTACGCAATGCAGAACGTGAACTATGCGCTCTACGTCATTCCGCTGACCGCCTACATCGCATTCATTCTGGCGGTGGGCAAAACGCCGGAGTACAGCACGGCGGAGCATCGCGTCATCGCTACTGCAATTGCGGGAGCCGTCGCAATGCTGATCCATTCGCTCTACGTGCGGAGCGAGCTGCGGCGCATCGCGCGCGCTTTCCTGCCGACTGCGAGCAGACCGTAGCCGCTGTCAATAACGGCGGATGCTATTGCGCGGGTAGAAGGTGAGCTGCACGGCGATGCTGGTGTCGTTCTGCGCCGCTGTGTTGCCGTTGATCAGGAAGGGCGCCTTCCAGCGCTCGTACTGCACCCATCCGTTGACTTCTACATCTTTGCCGAGCCGCTTCACCGCGTTGACCGTGAAGTCGTTCTGCGTGGTTCCCATGGGGATGAAATCCTTTGCCGATTTCACGTTCCGGTACTGGAACTCTACCCACTCGTTGCCGCTCAGGTGATACGTAAGCCAGGACTGGCCGCCTTTGGCCTCACGCCCGATCCAGTCACCGAAGGTGAAGCCCTTGTTGGTGTACGCCTGGCGCTGCTCCGCCTCCCAATACATAAAGCTTCCGTGGATACTGCGTCCGGTTGGCGGATCGGTGGAAACCGCTTCGACACGCCAGGAGAGCTTGGGCGCGCCGGGGAAATGCGAAAGATAAATGCCGGGCCGCATGGCGGCGCGCCGCGGAGCGCTGATCGGCGTCACATCGTCATGCGCTTCGGAGTCGCTGTAAAACGTAAGCCAGTTGCGCACAAATGGCACGCGGTAAGAAAAGTTGAAGGCGGAGAAGCGGGCTCCGGGATCGTCGCGGCCGATCTTTTCCGGTTCGGTGGTGTCGTTAATATCGAAGAAGCCTTTCAGGAAGGTGTGCCACGTGACCGGCTCGTGGCCCTTGCCGCCAAACACGATCGTTCGCTCGAAGCCGAACTCGAAGTTCGACGTCGGCTTGAAGCTAAAGCCTTCTGAGTGGGTGTAGGGCGAGTTGTAAGCTGTATGTCCCTGGAGGCTGCCGTAGAGGAAGTCGTAGCGGATCGGCCCGAGAAAGCGGGAGACGAATGGGATGTACGCCGGTTCGACGCGATTGATGCGGATGGAGTAAATATTTTCCGCGTTGTTGCTGTAGCCCATGCCGCCGCCGCGTCCCGGCCCGTACCACTCATCGCTTTTGCCGATGGAAATCTCGTGGCTGGCGAAATTTGCCGCGAGGTAGGCCTCCTGAATGCGGAAGGTATCCACGCCCTGCAGGGTCGCGCCGTAGGGCAGCGTCGGATTGTAGTAGGTGAGCGGGAAGACTTCGTCCTGGAAGGAAAGCTGACTGGCTACTGCAGTCGAGTAGCCCCAGAGTGTGGGGGCATGCTGATATTCGCCACGGAAGTAGCCTGAATAACGGCCGAGCGTCGTGCGAACACTGAGGCCGGTGATGTTGTTGAAGCCCTCGGCGTAGGGGCGGCCGTAGTCGTTCACGATCGTCTGGCCGGCGTGGTAGGGATCACGAAGAGGCGGCCCGGTGATGCCGAGCATGCGGGTATAGACCGATTCGATTTCCGAGTGGCCGCGGTGGGCATCGACCGGGATCTCTAGATCGGGAGCCAGCTCGCGGCTCAAGGCGCTGTAGATATCCTTTGCCTCGTCGCTGTCGCTGTTGTAGATTTTGCCGGCCGAGGCATCCAGCATGTGGGCAACACTGGTACGCGTATATGGCCGCATGCCAAGAAAGACAGTGTCGATGAATCCCAGCGAGTAGAGGCGCATGATCTCGGGGTACATCCAGCTGTCCAGCGGAATGTAGGTAGACCCGAGGCTGCCGGAGTAGCGTACAGGGGGCACCGGTATGGTGCGTGTGAACTGGACCGGCGGAGCGGGGGCTGGCGGGGGGGTGGGCTGCGGCGTGGCTGCGCCTGGTTTGACGCCGGGTTCATTGGGGGTCTGCTGTGTTGCCGCAGGTGCGCCGGCGGGGGCCGGCTGGTCATTTTCCGCCTGCGCCAGCAGTGGAGGTGTTGCGAACAGACACAGCGCCAGCAGTGAACAGGGGAAAGAAGTGGAACGCATGAGATGTGCAATTGTCTCCCATTGGAGTCGAGTGCGGAAGTCGAAATAGGGGTACTGGGCAGTAGCCGCCGGGTTGCCGGCAACGATGTCGGGATCGCGTCCCCCTGATTTGTCATCGAATGTGACAGGAAGCGGCGGTGGAAACGTCAAAGAGAAATGGAGAGGACAACAATGAAGAGAACGGGGACACATGGGCCGCTGGGCTGAAATTGGCCGCAGGCTGCGGTACACAGGACGTCTGCTCTGGCGATCGGCGGTGACGCCGATGCAGGGCACGCATCAGCGCCCGCGTCTCGCAGCCCCGGACGAGCTGGGCGTCACGTTCATCGGGCACTCCTCGTTCCTGGTGCAGGCCGGGGGAAAGAACCTGCTCTTCGATCCCGTCTTCTCTACCTGGCTCATCCTGCTCCGGCGGCAGCGGCGTCCTGGCGTGCGGGTGCGCGATCTTCCGCCCATCGATATCGTGCTGCTGTCGCATGCGCACATGGACCACCTGGACCGCTCTTCGCTGCGGCGCGTGGTGCGTGCGACGCGCAGGCGCAGCGGCCGCGCGCCTATTGCCGTGGTTCCGAACGACGTGGCGGATGTGGTGCGCGGCCTGGGTTTCTCGCAGGTCGTCGAGCTGCGCTGGTGGGAAAGCCACACGGCCGGCAGCCTCGCCATCACCCATACGCCGGCCAAACACTGGGGCACCCGCTGGATCACCGATGGACATCGCGGCTACGGCGGCTACTTTGTCGAAGGCGGCGCGCGCCGGCTCTACTACTCCGGAGATACGGCGTACTTTTCAGGCTTTCGCGAGATCGGCACGCGCCTGTCGCCCGACATAGCGCTGCTGCCGATCGGCGCCTATACGCCGGACAGCTACCGCGCCGTTCACGCCAGCCCGGAGGACGCCCTGCGGGCGTTTCAGGACCTCGGAGCGGAGCGCATGGTGCCGATGCACTACGGAACCTTCTGGCTCTCAGAGGAGCCAATGGAGGAGCCACTGCCGCGGCTTCTTGCGTCGGCGAAGAGACTGGGACTGGCGGAGCGGGTTACCGTGATCCGGGAGGGCGAGACGCAGGTCTTTGGCCGCGCCGGTGAGGCTTACGAGGATGATCGGAAAACGGACGGCTCCCGCTCCGTTAAAGGAAAGAGCCGCACGGTGACCGGCGAGAGCTTCGCTTACTGATTCGCGTGCTCCGGCTCCGGTGAGTCGCCGGATTTGCCTTTGCGCGGCGCCCGGGCCAGGTCGCCTTCCTTATCGATGAAGTAGAGATAGCCCTTCTCGCGCTGCAGATGGGTCTCGGCGACGACCTCTTCTGCGCCTTCGCCGCCCTTTTTCTTGCGCGCGACGTTGCCCTGCTTGTTGATGAAGTAGAGGTACTGCTTGTAATCGCGTTCGAGACCGAGCTTTTGGACCTTCTCTGCCATGATCACTGCCCTCCGCGAGTTGAGATGGCTCGCCGCGAGCACAGGGACGAGATCAGGAGAAGATTATTGATCCGCGTGCAGGGCAGCGGTGGCGCGCTGCTCATCCGCCTTCTTCGCCTGGTCCTCGAGTGCCTGGGCCTGCGGTAAATAGCCGATGGCCTGACTGATCATCGGGTCCCATTCGGCGCGGACGTGAAGTCCCTGCTCCTGGCCGAACTGGCTGGTGAAGATGTCCGCCTTGATGTTGGCCTTCAGCCAGTCCGAGACGCCGCTGAGGTCCTGCTCCGTGAACGCGATCTGCTGGCTGTTCAGGAACTGCCGGAAGTCGTTCATGACCGCATCGTCCACCTGGAAATTCTTGTCGACCGTGTGGTTGGCCAGGTAGTGGGCGGCGAAGTTGAAAAAGGCGTAGTGCTCCAGCAGCACGTCCTGGAAATGGTTCGACTTGGGCGTGTCGATCTTGTCGTCCGGCGTTATGCCGCCGCCGCCGTACACGGTACGGCCGGAGTCCGTCAGCTTGACCTCGCGGTTCTTATCGCTGGAGGGCTGATCGTGGTTGTAGTAGTAGTCGTAGAGCGAAACACCGCTGTAATTGCGCTGGATGAGCCGGCCGCTCGGCGTGTAGTAGTGATAGGTCGTCAGCGCGAGGCCGGTGTTTTCCGAGAGTGGATAGACGGTCTGGACCAGACCTTTGCCGAAGGTGGTCTCGCCGACGACCAGAGCGCGATCATGGTCCTGCAACGCGCCGCTGACGATCTCCGCCGCAGAAGCCGTTCCGTGATTCACCAGCACGACGATCGGGAAGGTCCGGCCGCCATTTCCGTGCGTGGCGCGCTGTACCTGCTCCGGATAGGCGCGTCCGCGCTGCGAGACAATGACCTGGCCCTTTTGCAGGAACTTGTCGCAGACCGAGACCGCCTCGGTCAGCAGGCCGCCGGGATTGCTGCGCAGATCGAGCACCAGGCCTTTGATGGGACCAAAGTTATCGAGCGCCTCGGCGACCTCGTGGCCGGTGGTCTCCTGGAACTGCGTGATGTGGATGTAGCCGATTCCCGGCCGCACCATGAAGGCCAGATCGATGGAGCCATGCGGAATCTCATCGCGGACCAGATCGAAGTTCAGCGGCTTGGATTGCCCGTAGCGCGTCACTGTGACCTGCACATGCGTGCCCTTGGGGCCTTTCAGCATGTTCGCGACTTCGGTCGAGTCCATGTTGTCGGTCGATTTGCCGTCGACCGCGATGATGACGTCGGCCGGCTTCAGCCCGGCGCGATAGGACGGGGTCCCCTCATAGGGGAAGAGCACGACGATCTTATTGTTTTGCGGCTGGATGGTCATACCCACGCCGTAGTACTTGCCGTGCTGGTCCTCGCGCATCTTCGCGTAGGACTTGGGGTCGTAGAAGCTGGAGTGCGGATCGAGCACGCGGAGCATGCCGGGAATGGCGCCGTCGTAGATCGCTCGCTCCGCCTTGTCGCCGGTCAAGGGCTCGGCGTAGTTCTGCTCCACCAGGCTGTACACCGTGGTGAAGGATTTCAGATCATTCCGCAGAGTGGATTCGTCGGCCTGGGCCTGGGCGCCGACCGTACGCTCCACGAGGGTGCCCCCGGCAGCGCAGGCGGCGAGGAAGACAGCAACAGCAAAAGCGGAGCGGCGTGGACTGGATGCCATGGGAAGTTAGCCGGCGGCAGGCTCACGCAAATAAACGACAGTCCTGGCGCGTGGTTATTAGACGCGAGTATAGCACCGGAGGTAACAATTCCGGCTCCGCGCGTCCTGCCACCTAGGTGTGAGCGGGGCTGTCCGGACCGGGCAAATTTTGCCTGAAAGAGCCGCTCCGGGCCCCTGCCGAGGGAAAGTCGCGGCCGCCGGTGCAATGCACCGTCCGTGGTGAGTAGAATGAATACCGACAAGCCGATTAGGGCAGAACGTCACACGCACCTTGCGCACGCCGTATTCTGATCCGAGACCCCGGTCTGCAAGCCGCACCGGTATGTAGAGAGATTCATGACCCTTTGCCGTTCCTACGTTTGTACCTGGCTGCTGGCGGGCTCCTTGCTTGCGGCCGCTCCTGTCCTCGCCCAGAAGAAAACCAACAAGCCCCTGACCCCGGCACAGCAGGCGGAGCGCGCGAAGTTCGACCCCAAGGCTGAAGCTTCCCCGTTCGGCGGCGCCGTGGTCGAGGAGAGTGTGGCCCAGGTCAACGACCAGATCATTAACACCTCCGACTACAACCGCGCCGCGACGCAACTGGAGCAGGAGGGGCGCCAGCAGGGCTGGAGCGAGCAGGATCTCGAGGACCACAAGCGCGATCTGCTGCGCGACCTGATCGATCAACAACTGCTGCTCTCGCGGGGCAAGGACCTGGACATCACGGGCGAGACGGAGCTGGTGCGGCGTCTGGATGATATCCGGAAGCAGAACCATCTGGACACGATGGAGGACCTTGAAAAGGCCGCATCGAGCCAGGGCGTCTCCTATGAAGATTTCAAGCAGAACATTCGCAACAGCATCATCACGCAGCAGGTCATCCGCGAAGAGGTGGGCCGCCGCATTCAGTTGACCGACGCGCAACTGCAGCAGTACTACCGGCAGCACATCAACGACTTTACGCAGCCGGAATCGGTGCGGCTCAGCGAAATTCTCATCCCGGTCAAGAGCGGTGGAGATGAGAATGCCAACCTGGCCGCTGCGAAAGCCCAGGCCGATGAGCTGGACGCAAAGATCAAGGGCGGCGCGAGCTTCGAGGATCTGGCGAAGGCGAACTCTGCCGGTTCCACCGCGGCGCAGGGCGGCGATCTGGGCGTATGGAAGCGCGGATCTTTGGCGAAGCAGCTGGAAGATGCCACCTTTGCGCTGCAAGCAGGCCAGTCTACGGAACCGATTCGTACCCGGCAAGGTTACGTGATTCTGAAGGTGGTCGAGCATACGCCGGGCGGTACGCAGCCCTTCGCCTCGGTACGCACGCAGGTGGAAGAGACAGCCTTCATGGCCGATATGCAGCCGAAGCTGCGCGAGTATCTGGGCAGGCTGCGGCAGAACGCCTACATCGATGTCCGCCCGGGTTACGTGGATACCGCGGCGGTGCGCAACACCGCCAAGCCTCTCTACAGCGCGTACACGCCTCCGGGACCGAAGAAGAAGGTGCACTTCAAGCGCCGGCGGTATACCGGTCAAAACCGTGGACGCCACGCGAACGATACCTCAACCGAGTCCGCAGCGAACACGAACGCAACGGGTGCTGCGGGTTCGACGGCTGCCGCGACCAAAACCACTGCCGGCGGTACGACGACTGCCGTTGCCAATACGCCGACCGCAGAGAAGCCGGGCAAGAAGGAAAAGATTCGCTTCGGCCAGGCACCGCGCGAGGCGCTGCCGCCGGCGGCGCATCCGGAGAACGGCCCGGAACAGGCGGCGGCCGGTACGGAAGGCGGCAGCGAGGCGCAGGTGGCATCGAACTCCAGCTCCGCGGATGTTCCCAGCGGCGAAGAAGCGGCTCCGGTGGAGCGCAAGACACGCTTTTCCGAGCGGGCCCGTCTGCCCAAGGCGAAGAAGGCGAAGACGCCCGATCAGGTAGAGAACGATCGCGTCGCGCAGCAGGCTACTCCGGAAGAGGCCGCGGCGGAAAAGACGCAGTCCGCCCCGCTGGGTTTGGCCGGCGATACGGCGACCAAGAAGAAGGCCGCGAAGCCGAAGGGTGAGAAGAAGACCCGCTACTCCGACGAGGTCAACAAGTCGAAGGAGCCCGAGCCCGCACCATCGCAGCCTTCCACTCCGTCACCGCTGGCGACTCCGGGAACGGCGCCCGCTCCGGCCGACAGCGGGACCGTGCCAGCACAGCCCAGCGGCGGAAGTCCGACCGCGCCGGCACAGCCGCAACCGTGAGTGAGGGCGCGCCGCTTTCCAGGCACATCAAGACCGTCTTCCTGGGTGAGATCGCGAAATACGAAGGGCAGACGGTGACCGAGTACTTTGCGGTCGCGCAGAAGCAGTTCAGCCGCAAGCGCGACGGTGCTGTCTACCTCTCGCTCCGCCTGACAGACCGGACCGGCCAGTGCGAGGCGAAGATGTGGGACAGCTTCGAGCTCTGCGCGGACACCTTCGAGGCTGGCG
>CAWBPB010000017.1:0-184442 GCA_963790555.1 uncultured Acidobacteriaceae bacterium
AGGTGCGCCGGCGGGGGCCTGCTGGTCATTTTCCGCCTGCGCCAGCAGTGGGGGTGTTGCGAACAGACACAGCGCCAGCAGTGAACAGGGGAAAGAAGTGGAACGCATGAGATGTGCAATTGTCTCCCATTGGAGTCGAGTGCGGAAGTCGAAATAGGGGTACTGGGCAGCGGCCGCAGGGTTGCCGGCAACGATGTCCGGATCGCGGCCCCCTGATTTGTCATCGAATGTGACAGGAAGCGGCAGTGGAAACGTCAAAGAGAAATAGAGAGGACAAGCAATGAATAGAACGGGGACACATGGGCCGCTGGGCTGAAATTGGCCGCAGGCTGCGGTACACAGGACGTCTGCTCTGGCGATCGGCGGTGACGCCGATGCAGGGCACGCATCAGCGCCCGCGCCTCGCAGCCCCGGACGAGCTGGGCATCACGTTTATCGGGCACTCCTCGTTCCTGGTGCAGGCCGGGGGAAAGAACCTGCTTTTCGATCCCGTCTTCTCCACCTGGCTCATCCTGCTCCGGCGGCAGCGGCGTCCTGGCGTGCGGGTGCGCGATCTTCCGCCCATCGATATCGTGCTGCTGTCGCATGCGCACATGGACCACCTGGACCGCTCTTCGCTGCGGCGCGTGGTGCGTGCGACGCGCAGGCGCAGCGGCCGCGCGCCTATTGCCGTGGTTCCGAACGACGTGGCGGATGTGGTGCGCGGCCTGGGTTTCTCGCAGGTCGTCGAGCTGCGCTGGTGGGAAAGCCACACGGCCGGCAGCCTCGCCATCACCCATACGCCGGCCAAACACTGGGGCACCCGCTGGATCACCGATGGACATCGTGGCTACGGCGGCTATTTTGTCGAAGGCGGCGCGCGCCGGCTCTACTACTCCGGAGATACGGCGTACTTTTCAGGCTTTCGCGAGATCGGCACGCGCCTGTCGCCCGACATAGCGCTGCTGCCGATCGGCGCCTATACGCCGGACAGCTACCGCGCCGTTCACACCAGCCCGGAGGATGCCCTGCGGGCGTTTCAGGACCTCGGAGCGGAGCGCATGGTGCCGATGCACTACGGAACCTTCTGGCTCTCAGAGGAGCCAATGGAGGAGCCACTGCCGCGGCTTCTTGCGTCGGCGAAGAGACTGGGACTGGCGGAGCGGGTTGCGTGATCCGGGAGGGCGAGACGCAGGTCTTTCGGCCGCGCCGGTGAGGCTTACGAGGATGATCGGAAAACGGACGGCTCCCGCTCCGTAAAGGAAAGAGCCGCACGGTGACAGGCGAGAGCTTCGCTTACTGATTCGCGTGCTCCGGCTCCGGTGAGTCGCCGGATTTGCCTTTGCGCGGCGCCCGGGCCAGGTCGCCTTCCTTATCGATGAAGTAGAGGTAGCCCTTTTCGCGCTGCAGATGGGTCTCGGCGACGACCTCTTCTGCGCCTTCGCCGCCCTTTTTCTTGCGCGCGACGTTGCCCTGCTTGTTGATGAAGTAGAGGTACTGCTTGTAATCGCGTTCGAGACCGAGCTTTTGGACCTTCTCTGCCATGATCACTGCCCTCCGCGAGTTGAGATGGCTCGCCGCGAGCACAGGGACGAGATCAGGAGAAGATTATTGATCCGCGTGCAGGGCAGCCGTGGCGCGCTGCTCATCCGCCTTCTTTGCCTGGTCCTCGAGTGCCTGGGCCTGCGGTAGATAGCCGATGGCCTGACTGATCATCGGGTCCCATTCGGCGCGGACGTGAAGTCCCTGTTCCTGGCCGAACTGGCTGGTGAAGATGTCCGCCTTGATGTTGGCCTTCAGCCAGTCCGGGACGCCGCTCAGTTCCTGCGCGGTGAACGCGATGTTCTGGCTGGTCAGGAACTGCCGGAAGTCGTTCATGACCGCGTCGTCCACCTGGAAATCTTGTCGACCGTGTGGTTGGCCAGGTAGTGGGCGGCGAAGTTGAAGAAGGCGTCGTGCTCGAGCAGCACGTCCTGGAAGTGGTTCGATTTCGGCGTGTCGATCTTGTCGTCCGGAGTGATGCCACCGCCGCCGTACACGGTGCGGCCAGAGTCGGTCAGCTTGACTTCGCGGTTCTTGTCGCTGGAGGGCTGATCGTGGTTGTAGTAGTAGTCGTAAAGCGAAACGCCGCTGTAGTTGCGCTGGATAAGGCGGCCGCTGGGCGTGTAGTAGTGATAGGTCGTCAGCGCCAGGCCGGTGTTTTCGGAGAGCGGGTAGACGGTCTGCACCAGTCCCTTGCCGAAGGTGGTCTCGCCGACGACCAGCGCGCGATCGTGGTCCTGCAACGCGCCGCTGACGATCTCCGCCGCCGAAGCGGTTCCGTGATTCACCAGCACGACGATGGGGAAGGTCCGGCCGCCGTTGCCGTGCGTGGCGCGATGAACCTGCTCTGGATAGGCGCGTCCGCGCTGCGAGACGATGACCTGTCCCTTCTGCAGGAACTTGTCGCAGACCGCGACGGCCTCGGTCAGCAGGCCGCCGGGATTGCTGCGCAGGTCGAGCACCAGGCCCTTGATGGGGCCAAAGTTATCGAGCGCGTCGGCGACCTCGTGGCCGGTGGTCTCCTGGAACTGCGTGATGTGGATGTAGCCGATTCCCGGCCGCATCATGAAGGCCAGATCGATGGAGCCATGCGGAATCTCATCGCGGACCAGGTCGAAGGTCAGCGGCTTGGATTGCCCTAGCGCGTCACCGTCACCTGCACATGCGTGCCCTTGGGGCCTTTCAGCATGTTGGCGACTTCGGTCGAGTCCATGTTGTCGGTGGATTTGCCGTCGACCGCGATGATGACGTCGGCCGGCTTCAGCCCGGCGCGAAAGGACGGGGTGCCTTCATAGGGGAAGAGCACGACGATCTTATTGTTCTGCGGCTGGATCGTCATGCCCACGCCGTAGTACTTGCCGTGCTGGTCCTCGCGCATCTTCGCGTAGGCCTTGGGATCGTAGAAGCTGGAGTGCGGATCGAGCACGCGCAGCATGCCGGGAATGGCGCCGTCGTAGATCGCCCGGTCCGCCTTGTCGCCGGTCAGGGGCTCGGCGTAGTTCTGCTCCACCAGGCTGTAGACCGTGGTGAAGGATTTCAGGTCGTTCCGCAGAGTGGATTCGTCGGCCTGGGCCTGGGCGCCGACAGTACGCTCCACGAGGGTGCCCCCGGCAGCGCAGGCGGCGAGGAAGACAGCAACAGCAAAAGCGGAGCGGCGTGGACTGGATGCCATGGGAAGTTAGCCGGCGGCAGGCTCACGCAAATAAACGACAGTCCTGGCGCGTGGTTATTAGACGCGAGTATAGCACCGGAGGTAACAATTCCGGCTCCGCGCGTCCTGCCACCTAGGTGTGAGCAGGGGCTGTCCGGACCGGGCAAATTTTGCCTGAAAGAGCCGCTCCGGGGCCCTGCCGAGGGAAAGTCGCGGCCGCCGGTGCAATGCACCGTCCGTGGTGAGTAGAATGAATACCGACAAGCCGATTAGGGCAGAACGTCACACGCACCTTGCGCACGCCGTATTCTGATCCGAGACCCCGGTCTGCAAGCCGCACCGGTATGTAGAGAGATTCATGACCCTTTGCCGTTCCTACGTTTGTACCTGGCTGCTGGCGGGCTCCTTGCTTGCGGCCGCTCCTGTCCTCGCCCAGAAGAAAACCAACAAGCCCCTGACCCCGGCACAGCAGGCGGAGCGCGCGAAGTTCGACCCCAAGGCTGAAGCTTCCCCGTTCGGCGGCGCCGTGGTCGAGGAGAGTGTGGCCCAGGTCAACGACCAGATCATTAACACCTCCGACTACAACCGCGCCGCGACGCAACTGGAGCAGGAGGGGCGCCAGCAGGGCTGGAGCGAGCAGGATCTCGAAGACCACAAGCGCGATCTGCTGCGCGACCTGATCGATCAACAACTGCTGCTCTCGCGGGGCAAGGATCTGGACATCACGGGCGAGACGGAGCTGGTGCGGCGTCTGGATGATATCCGGAAGCAGAACCATCTGGACACGATGGAGGACCTGGAAAAGGCCGCGTCGAGCCAGGGCGTCTCCTATGAAGATTTCAAGCAGAACATTCGCAACAGCATCATCACGCAGCAGGTCATCCGCGAAGAGGTGGGCCGCCGCATTCAGTTGACCGACGCGCAACTGCAGCAGTACTACCGGCAGCACATCAACGACTTTACGCAGCCGGAATCGGTGCGGCTCAGCGAAATTCTCATCCCGGTCAAGAGCGGTGGAGATGAGAATGCCAACCTGGCCGCTGCGAAAGCCCAGGCCGATGAGCTGGACGCAAAGATCAAGGGCGGCGCGAGCTTCGAGGATCTGGCGAAGGCGAACTCTGCCGGTTCCACCGCGGCGCAGGGCGGCGATCTGGGCGTATGGAAGCGCGGATCTTTGGCGAAGCAACTGGAAGATGCCACCTTTGCGCTGCAAGCAGGCCAGTCTACGGAACCGATTCGTACCCGGCAAGGTTACGTGATTCTGAAGGTGGTCGAGCATACGCCGGGCGGTACGCAGCCTTTCGCCTCGGTACGCACGCAGGTGGAAGAGACAGCCTTCATGGCCGATATGCAGCCGAAGCTGCGCGAGTATCTGGGCAGGCTGCGGCAGAACGCCTACATCGATGTCCGCCCGGGTTACGTGGATACCGCAGCGGTGCGCAACACCGCCAAGCCTCTCTACAGCGCGTACACGCCTCCGGGACCGAAGAAGAAGGTGCACTTCAAGCGCCGGCGGTATACCGGTCAAAACCGTGGACGCCACGCGAACGATACCTCAACCGAGTCCGCGGCGAACACGAACGCAACGGGTGCTGCGGGTTCGACAGCTGCCGCGACCAAGACCACTGCCGGCGGTACGACGACTGCCGTTGCCAATACGCCGACCGTAGAGAAGCCGGGCAAGAAGGAAAAGATTCGCTTCGGCCAGGCACCGCGCGAGGCGCTGCCGCCGGCGGCGCATCCGGAGAACGGCCCGGAACAGGCGGCGGCCGGTACGGAAGGCGGCAGCGAGGCGCAGGTGGCATCGAACTCCAGCTCCGCGGACGTTCCCAGCGGCGAAGAAGCGGCTCCGGTGGAGCGCAAGACACGCTTTTCCGAGCGGGCCCGTCTGCCCAAGGCGAAGAAGGCGAAGACGCCCGATCAGGTAGAGAACGATCGCGTCGCGCAGCAGGCTACTCCGGAAGAGGCCGCGGCGGAAAAGACGCAGTCCGCCCCACTGGGTTTGGCCGGCGATACGGCGACCAAGAAGAAGGCCGTGAAGCCGAAGGGTGAGAAGAAGACCCGCTACTCCGACGAGGTCAACAAGTCGAAGGAGCCCGAGCCCGCACCATCGCAGCCTTCCACTCCGTCACCGCTGGCGACTCCGGGAACGGCGCCCGCTTCCACCGACAGCGGGACCGCGCCAGCACAGGGGGGAGCCGACCGCGCCGGCACAGCCGCAACCGTGAGTGAGGGCACGCCGCTTTCCAGGCACCATCAAGACCGTCTTCCTGGGTGAGATCGCGAAATACGAAGGGCAGACGGTGACCGAGTACTTTGCGGTCGCGCAGAAGCAGTTCAGCCGCAAGCGCGACGGCGCTGTCTACCTCTCGCTCCGCCTGACAGATCGGACCGGCCAGTGCGAGGCGAAGATGTGGGAGAGCTTCGAGCTCTGCGCGGACACCTTCGAGGCTGGCGATATTGTGAAAGCGCAGGTTGAGGTTTCCGGCTGGAACGGTCGGCCTCAGCTCACGATCAAGCGCCTGCGCAAGGCGACGGTTGAGGAATATTCGCTGGCGGATTTCCAGCCGCACACCACGTTGTCCATTGATGAGCTGTGGGCAAAGCTCAACGGCTTCGTCGAGACCTTCACCGATCCCTTTCTGCAGCAACTCATCCGCAGCTTTCTCGACGATCCTGAGATTGCGTCCCTGCTGCGCAGCGCACCCGCGGCCAAGTATCTGCATCACGCGTGGATCGGCGGCCTGCTGGAGCACATTGTCTCTTTGCTGGGATTGTGCGAGCGCGTTGTTCCTCATTACCCCGGGGTGCATCGCGACCTGGTGATGACCGGCGCCATCCTGCACGACATCGGCAAGCTCGAAGAGCTGCGCTGGAGCCTGAACTTCGACTACACGCTCGAAGGTCAACTACTCGGCCACATCACGCTAGGCATCGCGATGATCGAGAAGCGCATTGCCGCGATACCCGGCTTTCCGCCGCGGCTGCGGCTGCTGGTGGAGCACATCGTGCTCAGCCATCACGGCAAATACGAGTTCGGCTCGCCCAAGCTGCCGATGACGCCCGAGGCGATCCTCTTCCACTATCTCGACGACCTGGACGCGAAGATGTATTCCGTCCGGACAGAGCTGGATCGCAGCGCACAGAACGGGCGCAGCCCGGAGGAGATGACCGAATGGGTGCGCGCGCTGGAACGGCCCTTGCTGGACAGCCGGGCGTTTCTGGACAGCGGGGCTTCTTTGGGCGAAGCTGGCAAGGATCAGAACGAGACGGCAGTTGAAACCGGTGGCGAGGTGACAAGCGATGCCTTACCTGTTGAAGAGTGAGCCTGAGTCGTATTCCTACAGCGACCTGGAGCGCGACGGCGAAACGACCTGGGACGGCGTGAAGAATCCCCAGGCGCTGATGAACCTTGCGGGCATGAAGAAGGGCGAGAAGCTCGTCATCTATCACACCGTGACTGACAAGGCGGCGGTGGGCACAGCGCACGTGGTGTCGGTCGATGCGTCAAATCCGAAGAGTCCGATCGTCCGCATCGCGCCGGGCAAGCCTTTGAAGCAGCCGAAGACGCTGGCCGAAATGCGCGAGGCGCCGGTCTTTCGCGGGTCGCTGCTGTTTCGGCAGTTCCGGCTTTCGGTCGTGCCGCTGACGGACGCGCAATATGAGTGGCTGGTCGGATAACCAACCGGCTGACTCCTATCGTGCGGAAATGCGCTCTTCTTTTCACATGCAAAGGGTCTTCGCAACCGCGCTCTGTTTCCTTTTGCTGATTCCATGGTGCGCGGGCGCCAGTCCCAAGCTACTCCGGGGAAGCAAGACGACCGCTCCGCCATCGATGAAGCGCTTCAGAAGCGGATCGATGCAATGGTCGCTATCGACAATCACGCGCACCCGGTGCTTCCGCCGCCCAACGGAAAAACGGATCGCGAGTACGACGCGCTGCCCGTGGATCACCTGGATCCGGAGACGGATCCGGTGGGATGGCGCGCGGACAATCCTCAGCTTGCGGATGCCTGGTCCCACCTTTGGGGATTCCACGCAACTGTGCCGCTCGATCAAGCCGGTCAGGCACGCCTCGACGCGGCGCGCGAGCGAGTGCGTGCGCGCGAGGGCGCCCATTACGCAGAGTGGCTGCTCAATCAAACGCATATCGGCACTATGCTCGCGAATCGCGTCGCGATGGGAGCGGGTTTGGAGAGGCCGCGCTTCGTCTGGGTGCCGTATGTGGATTGTCTGCTCTTTCCGCTGGATAACAGCCGGCTTGCCAGCAGGACGCCGGACCGGAGCGCTTTCTTTCCGCTGGAAGACAAACTCCGCGCGAGATATCTCAGGGAATCCGGTTTGTCCGCGGCCCCCGCGACTCTTCCCGACTACCTTCGCCAGGTTGTCACGGCGACGCTGGAGCGGCAGAAGGCGGGCGGCGCGGTTGCGGTGAAATTCGAAGTAGGCTACCTGCGATCGTTTGCCTTCGGCGATCCGAGTGAGGACGATGCTGCGCGCGTCTACGCCGCGGCGATCTCCAGCCACAGGCCGCCGCGGATGAGGACTACAAGACGCTCGAGGATTTTCTCTTTCGCTACATCGCCCAGGAGTGCGGCAGGCTCGGCTTGCCCGTTCTACTCCATGGCATGGCCGGGGCTGGAGGCTATTACGACGTTGCAGGCTCGAATCCGCTGCTCCTCGAACCCGTCTTCGATGACCCGCGTCTGCGGCAGACCAAGTTCGTCATCCTGCATGGCGGCTGGCCGTTCGTGCAGGAGATTGGCGCCCTGCTCCAGAAGCCCAACGTCTACCTGGATATCTCCCAGCAGGCGCTCGTCATCCCGCCGCACACCCTCGCGTCGTGGCTGCGTGAATGGCTGGAGATGTATCCGGACAAAGTGCTCTTCGGCACCGATGGCTATCCTTTCTCCGAGTACCTGGGTTGGGAGGAGTCTCTCTGGATTGCAAATGAGAACGCAAGGAAAGCACTCGGCTACGCGCTGACCGGAATGATGAAGGATGGCGAGATCGATCAGACGCGCGCCACGCATATCGCTCAGGACGTTCTCTCGGGCAATGCGGCGGCCCTCTATCACCTGCCTCAGCCGTAACAGGCACCCACTCCTTTACAATCAAGGTTTGAGCGGGAAGGCACATGCTACGTTTTTCAACTGCGGGTGAGTCGCACGGCGAGGCTCTGATTGCGCTGGTACAGGGTCTGCCTGCCGGGCTCGAAGTCGATCAGGCATTCATCAATCGAGAGCTATGGCGTCGCCAGCAGGGCTATGGCCGCGGCGGCCGCATGCGCATCGAGACCGACACGGCGCACATTCTCTCCGGCGTACGGCATGGGCACACCATCGGCGCGCCGGTTGCGATGCAGATTGCCAATCGCGACTGGAAGAACTGGGAAGAGATTCTGCCGGTGGGTGCGGGCGATCCGGCGAAACATAAGGCCGTGGCCTCGCCGCGTCCGGGGCATGCGGACCTCTCGGGATCGCTCAAGTACAACTTTAAGGATGCCCGTTATGTGCTGGAACGGGCGTCGGCTCGCGAATCAACTGCACGCGTTGCCGCTGGCGCGCTCGCGAAGATACTGCTGCGCTTCCTGGGGATCGAAGTGACGAGCCATGTCATTCGAGTGGGCCGCGCGGAGCTGGAGGAAGCGGTCACGTGGGAGCAGATTGCGGCGCTCGCCGGCAAGGACGAGGTTCTGCTGAACTGTGCTTCTCCGGCGAGCGAAGAGAAGATGAAGGCCGAAGTGGACCACGCGCTGCGGACGGGCGATTCCATCGGCGGTGTCTTTGAAGTGGTCGCGCACGGCGTGCCGCCGGGCCTGGGCACCTATGCGAACTGGGATGAGCGGCTGGATGGGCTGCTGGCCTGGGCAGTGATGTCGCTGCAGGCGGTGAAGGCGGTCGAGCTGGGTCGCGGAGTCACGGCGGCGCAGTCGTTGGGTTCGGCTGTCCATGATTCGATTCATTACGCCGAGGGCGCCGAGAATGGCCGCCACACTCGCTTTGAGCGGCAGCAGAACAACGCCGGCGGCATCGAGGGCGGCATCTCGAATGGCGAGGACATCGTGGTGCGCGGTTATCTGAAGCCGATCTCGACTTTGCGCCGTCCACTGGAATCCGTCACGTATGAGACGCGCGAGACGACCAAGGCGGCTTATGAGCGATCGGACGTCTGCGTGGTGCCGGCAGCGGGAGTCGCGGCGGAAGCGATGGTTGCATTTGTGCTGGCGCAGCTCGCGCTGGAGAAGTTCGGCGGAGACTCCGCGACCGAGTTGAAGCGTAATTATGATGGATATCTGGAGCAGATTCGCAATTACTGAGCCGCGGCACGGCGGCAGAGCAAGAACGAAGCACGCATGATCTACCCCATCGTCAAGTTTCCCGACCCCATCCTGCAACGCGCCAGCGCTCCCGTCACGGAGTTCAATGACGAGCTGCGCACGCTGGTCGCGGATATGTTCGAGTCGATGTATGCAGCGCAGGGGATTGGCCTGGCCGCGCCGCAGATCGGAATTCCGAAGCGCATCACTGTCATCGACCTGAGCAACAAAAAGGAGCCGAAGGACAAGATCGTCCTGATCAACCCGGAGATCACCCTGCAGGAAGGCAAGCAGCTTGAGGAAGAGGGCTGCCTGAGTCTGCCGGAGATTCGTGAGAAAGTGCGGCGGTCGGCGCGCGTGATCGTGAAAGCGCAGGACGAATATGGCAAGTGGAAGGAATACGAGGGAACGGAGTTGCTGGCGCGCGCCTTCCAGCACGAGATCGATCACCTGAACGGCGTGTTGTTCATCTTTCGCATCAGCGCTCTCAAGCGCGACCTGGCCCTGCGGCGCATTAAGAAAATGCAGCGCGCGGGCGAGTGGTAGAAAGCGGATCGCAGATGAGGCTGGTCTTCTGCGGTACGCCGGCGTTTGCCGTGCCCACCCTGCACGCGCTGCTCTCGGCAGGCCACAGCATTGAGCTTGTTCTGTGCCAGCCGGACCGTCCCAGCGGCCGCGGACTTGCTTTGACTGCTCCGCCGGTGAAACGCGCCGCGCTCGATGCAGGGATCGAAGTGCTGCAGCCGGAAAAGATTCGTAACAACACGGAGCTGCAGGCACGACTGGAAGCAATCCGTGCCGGATGCGATCATCGTGGTCGCCTATGGCCGCCTGATTCCGCGCTGGATGCTCGACCTGCCGCGCTACGGGAACCTGAACCTACACGGCTCATTGCTGCCGAAATATCGCGGTGCCGCGCCGATCCAGTGGGCAGTCGCAAACGGTGAGAGGGTCACCGGCGTGACGACGATGCGGCTGGACGAAGGCATGGACACGGGGGAGATGCTGTTGCGGCGCGAGCTGCCCATCGGTCCCGACGGACACAGCGGAAGATCTTTTCCCGCGGCTTGCCGAGCTCGGTGCGCCTCTCATGGTGGAAACGCTGGCGGCCCTGGAAGCTGGAACGATCAGGCCGCAGAAACAGGACAACAGCCTCGCAACGAATGCGCCGATGTTGACGCGTGAGGATGGCCGCATCGACCCGGCACGCACGGCGCAGTCCATCTACGACCGGTGGCGCGGCTTTCAGCCGTGGCCGGGCGCGTGGACGACAGTGCGCGGCAAGAAGCTGACGCTGCACCGCCTGCTGCTCGCATCCACGACTGGCGGTGAGCCCGGAGTCTTTCGCGTCATGGACGATCGCCTGTTTTTCACCGCGGCTGACGGCGGCGTCCTCGAAGTGACGGAGGCGCAGATAGAAGGCAAACGGCGCATGCCGGCAGCCGATCTGCTGCGTGGGCATGGCGTGGTCGATGGCGACCGCCTGGGCTCCTGATGGCCCGGCTCGCGTTTACACACGGTAACTGCAGCGCGCATGGCCGCCTTCCGTGTGCTGCTGGCTATGGCGCGCTCCGAGAACACGCATGGTGACGAATTGCTGCGCGCGCCCGCGATGGAGTCGCTGTCGCAGGCTGACCGCAACCTGACTACCGCGCTGGTCATGGGCGTGCTGCGCTGGCAGCTTGCGCTCGACGCGATTCTCGCAGGCTATCTCAAAAAGAAGTTCGCTCTGGATGACGCAGTCGCCATCGCGCTGCGGCTGGGCGCCTGGCAGCTCCTCGGGATGGACCGCATTCCGCCCCATGCCGCGCTTTCGGAAAGCGTGGAGTTGACAAAAGTGAGCGGCCACACCTCCGCGTCGGGCATGGTGAATGCAGTGTTGCGCCGCGTCGCCGAGGCCGCATCGAAAATCGTCCTTCGGCCGGAAAGCGCGCATCCGGCATGGATGATCGAGCGCTGGACCCGCCAGTTCGGCAGCGATGCGCTGCGGCAATTGCTGCGTACGATCAGCAGGAGCCGTCGCTTGCCGTGCGATATAGCGAACTGACACAGGAGTTGCCGCCCGGCATGTTTCTGACGAGGGCGCGCCGCCTGAATGGTGGCGTCGTCCCCGAGACCGCGCGAATACAGGACGAAGGATCGCAACTCGTGGCCGAGATCGCAGGCCGCGGCAGCCGCATCCTCGATTGCTGCGCCGCGCCCGGCGGCAAGGCGGCAATCCTGGCGGAGAACAATCCGCAGGCGGAGATCACCGCTGTCGATATCAGCCGTGCGCGCCTCGATGCCATGCGCCGCAGCTTTGCGCGCGAGCCATTGACGGCAAGGATCCAGTGCGTGCTCGCCGACGCAACTGCGCTGCCACTTCGCGACGGCGTAGCGGTTTTGGGTAATTTCGATCTGATACTGGTGGATGCGCCGTGCAGCGGCACGGGCACGCTGGCGCGCAATCCAGAGATCAAGCTGCGGCTCACGGTGAGCGATCTCGCCCGGCAACAGGAGCGGCAGATCGCAATCCTGCGCTCCGCGTATCGCGCGCTCGCACCGGCAGGCCGGCTGGTCTACGCAACGTGCTCGCTTGAGCCGGAGGAAAACTCGGCGGTTATCGAGAGTTTCCTAGGGGCAGAGCCGTCTGCTCGGCTACTCGATATAGGCGAGCGCTTGAAAACGATGCAGGATGAAGGAAGCCTTCATCCCGGCGGCGCGGAGCTTCTGCGAGAGCGCGCGCTGCGCGGCCGCTATCTGCAAACGCTGCCCGGCTCACTGCCCTGCGATGGATTCTTCGCGGCCATACTGACGCGCGGCTGACTTGACCGTTTTCACAAAAGCTTTCGCGTTTACTGCGCCAATGTGAGCTGAATCGTGCCGCCGGCTTCCACGCGCTCACCTGCGGCGGGCTGCTGCGCGACCACGGTGTCCGGAACCACGGGCAGCGTGGGCGGTGCTGGCGCCTGGCCGGGTGCGGCAATCGTGCCAACGGCGGGAATTTCCGCCGGGCGATAGAGCGGCAGAGCCAGCTTCAACCCCGCCTTCGTCACCGCGGCCTCCGCGGTTTTTGCCGGCTGGTTGATGAAGTCGGGCATGACGTATCCGGCCGCTTCCGGCGGGACGGGCGTGCTGAGAAGCAGCGCCACATTCGGCCGGTCGACAGAGGCTGCACCCGCGTCGGGCGACTGCGCAATGACGGTGCCGGGATCGGTGAGCGCATCGGGCATGTGCGCGATGGTCCCGAGCTGCAGGCCGGCGCGGCGTATTGCGAGCGCCGCGACGCGCTCCGGATCGTGAATGAGTGAGGGCACGGCGACCTTTTGCGCGCCCAGGCTCTGACCGAGCCTTACCTGCCAGCCAGAGCGGACTACTGTTCCTGCCGCAGGCGACTGCGTTACTATGCGCGACTCCGGCACGACGGCGCTGTAGAAGTGGTCGTCGATGCTGATTTCGAGGCCATCCGCCGCGGCTTTGCGGCGGGCTTCTGCTTCGGCCATGCCGCGGAAGTCCGGTACCTTCACCTCAGCGCCGTGGATGGCGAAGTGCATCGTGGTGAGCGCGGAGACCATGCCCACCACAACCAGCAGCACCAGCACCAGCGCGAACTGGAAGAGGCGGCGGATCATGCGCCGGCGTACTCGATGGTGTAGGTGATCTTCGCGGTCTTCTCCAGCATCGCGGAGACGGAGCAGTACTTTTCCTTCGAGAGCCGTACGGCATCTTCCATGCTCTTCCGGTTCACCGACCCGGCAACACGATAGACCAGCTCGATGCGGGTGAAGACGCTGGGCGATCCCTGCGCCTTTTCTGCTGTGGCGGAGACGGTCAGCCCGCTAAACGGCTCGCGCTTTTTGGTGAGGATGCTGATGACATCTACCGAGGTGCAGCTGCAGAGGCTCATCAGCACGCACTGCATGGGCGATGGGCCTTCCGCGCCCGCGCTGTCAAAGGTCAGCTTGTGGCCGCTATCCGATGTGGCTGCGTAGACCTGATCGTGCTGCCACTCCGCCTTCGCGATCATTCGTATCCTCCATGTTCATGTCGGGGCTTTCTGCTCGATTGCACCGCCGGCCCTCGTGCCGGTTGTCCGCCTGCGGCTCGGGGTGCACGAGCATGCGATAGACCTCCGGGCGTTTCAGCTTCAGCCGGTCCTCGAGAGAGGTGATGACTTCATGCACCCGCTGCATCGGCAGGTTGTCGGGCAGCGTGCAGTGACACGAGAGATGCAGGTGATCTCCCATGCGCGATACAGAGACTTCGTGGATATCGATGATTTCTGGCAGCGTGCGCGCGACGCGGCGCAGATCGTCTTCGAGGCGGCGGTCCTGCTCAATGGTCTCAGCAGCCTCGATGGTCGCCGGCTCGCTTTCGATATGCGTCAGGATGTTGGTGATCTCGGGCGCAGCGCGGTACATCTGCTCTTCCAGCTCACAGACAAAGCGGTGCGCCTCCACCAGCGGCAGCGACTCTGCAACCTCGATATGCTGCTCCACGCGCAGCCCAGTTTCTTCCTGCTCCACGCTCAGATCATGCAGCGTGACGTTGTTGAGCGCCGCTACGCCGCGGATGCGGTCGAAGATGCTTTCGCCGAGCACCTGGCGGGGAACCGTTCGGACCATGACATCAGCTCCGGGCAGGACGGCTTTCACCGCCGCTGTGACGCGCTGCACTAGCACTTCGATATGCTCTGCGGTATCGAAGCGCGGCACGGCGACTCGCAGATCGGCAAAGATGCGGTTGCCGGAGCGGCGCACACGCACCTGCTCCAGCTCAATCACTCCCTCGACGTGCTCGACAGCGTGGGCAATGCGCTGCTGCGCGCCGGCGGGCGCTGTATCGAGCAGCTCGAACGTAGTGCGCCGCGCCAGCCCCCAGGCAAAGCGGAGTATGACGACGGAGACTGCAAGAGCCGCCAGCGGGTCCGCATAGCGCAGCCAGGGAATGCCGAAGTGCTGGCCGGCGTAGGAGGCAGCGAGGCCAATCGCAACCGCCACGCTGGACCAGATATCCGATGCGAAGTGAAGCGCGTCGGCTTCGAGCGCCTGCGAGCCGGAAGCCTCTGCGACGTGCTTCAGCGCGCGCGAACGGCTGAGATCGACGGTGATGGAAAGCGCGAGCACCGCGAACGGCCATACCGAAGGACGGACTGTCACCGGGCGCGACGAAGATGCGGATGATGGCCTCGACCACGATCCACACGCAGGAGGCGCCCATCAGGAATGTTTCGGTGAACGCGGAGAGCGTCTCAACCCGCGCATGGCCGTAGGGGTGGTCCTCATCGGCCGGCTTGTCGGAGATGCGGACGGATATCAGCGTCAGCGCAGTGCCCAGTAGATCGAGGCCGGAGTGCGCGGCATCGGACAGCATACCGAGGCTTCCCGTCAGCAGGCCTGCGATCAGCTTGAGCGCGGTCATGCCACATGCCGCCAGCATGGACATAAGCGCCGCGCCGCGCTTCCGCTTCACAAGAGCATGTCCGATTTGCGGGTCTGCTGCAGTCCGCGACATGCACACAGCCTACACGCCGATATGCGCACCCGGCCAGCGACAGGACTTATGGTTTGCGTGCGGTGTAAAGGCCCGCGATGCCGAAGGTATAGGGCGTCCAGCGCGCATCTCGGAAGCCGGCGCGCTCGAGCTTTCGAAGCATCTCTGCCGGCGCAGGGAATCGCTCGACCGAAGCGGGAAGGTACGCATACGCGCCGCCGGAGCCGGAAAGCATGCGGCCGATGCGCGGCAGCACCCGGCGAAAGTAAAAGGCATAAAGCCTGCCGAGAATGCCGCTCGGTTCGCTGAAGTCGAGAATGCCGAGTTCACCACCGGGAGCCAGTACGCGATGGAACTCGGCGAGGCCGGCTTCGTAATTGGCGAGGTTGCGAAAGCCGAAGGCAGTGGTCACAAGCTGGAGCGTGCCATCGGCAACAGGCAGATGCAGCGCATCGGCTTCCACCGCGATGGCGCCATGCTCCCGGAACTTCGCCGCGCCGCGCAGGAGCATCTGATGCGAGAAGTCGATGGCGAGCAGCGGCACGGCTTGTGGAGGCCGACGCCGCAGCAACGCCATCGTCATATCGCCCGTACCGCAGCAGACGTCCGCGATACGCGCCTCTGGCTGCGACAGAATGTGGCGGAAGCGCCGTGCGGTGCGCCACCACCACAGCCGGTCGATGGATCCCGAGAGGACATGGTTCAGCAGGTCGTAGCGAGGCGCGATGGAGTCGAACATCGCCTTTACAGCTGCGGCTGCATCGTGTTCGCCGGTGGTGCCGGCGGGTTGCGCGCCTCGCGTCTGAATGCTCATCTGCCGGTGTGCAGCCCGCGTTGAATTGCTTCGAGGAGCTCGGCATCGGCGATGTCCTTCACCACGCGGGCCTGCCCGATGCGATCGAGCAGCACGAAGTGGCGCACTCCGCCGATGCGCTTCTTGTCGCCGGCAGCGGCGTTCAGCAGACGGCGTGGAGTCAGGCGCGGCAACGGCGGCAGCCCCAGCGCATCAATCGCGGCAAGGATGCGGTCCGCATCGGCGGCGGCGAGCCCGCGCCTGCGGCTGGCTTCGACGGCCACCCGCATGCCCCAACCGACGGCCTCGCCATGCAGCAGACCGCGGTAGTGGGTCAACGCTTCAATGGCGTGTCCGACCGTGTGGCCGAAGTTGAGGATCATGCGCAGACCGGCTTCGCGTTCGTCCTTGCCCACAACATCTGCCTTGATGCGCACGGACTCCGCAATCACGTGCGTCAGCGGCTCCGGCTCCTGCCGCAACAGGGATTCGGCGTGCCGCTCGATATATGCGAACAGATCCGCGTCGTAGATCAGCCCGGCCTTCATGCTTTCGAAGAGCCCGGCGCGCAGCTCCGCCAGCGGCAGCGTGCGCAGTATGGCGGTATCGGCCAGCACCAGACGCGGATGATAAAAGCTGCCGATCAGATTCTTGCCGGCGCTCAGGTTCACGCCCGTCTTGCCGCCAACCGAGGAATCGACCTGCGCCAGCAGCGTGGTGGGCACCTGGATGAATTCGATGCCGCGCATATAGATGGCTGCAAGAAAGCCGGTCACATCGCCGATGACGCCGCCGCCGAAGGCAATAAGGATGGAGCTACGGTCCGCTCCGGCGACCGCCAGTTGTTGCGCCAGTCGTTCCAGCGCGGCGAGCCGCTTGTGCTGTTCACCGGCAGGTAGAAGCAGCACCGACGGCGGCATCTCCGCGGGAAAGCCGCTCAGGAAAGCTTCCGACCAGAGCGCCCATATTTCCGGCGAAGTCACGACGAAGGTGCGGCGCGGGCGCTCGCCGAAGATGCGGCATATCTGCTGCGGCAAGGACGCCAGCAGGCCCTGGCCGAGCAGCACATCATAGGCAGCCGAGGCAGTCTGGATGGGGAGAGTACGCACTCGGCTCATCGTACCGCAGCCACCGTGCACGGAATGTGAATGATAGCCTCAGGCGTATGGGGAGAGCTGCCGTTCCGATTCCGGCTGTTACAGATTTTCTGATCATCGGCGCCGGGATTGCCGGCCTTCGTGCCGCCATCACGCTGGCCCAGGCAGGGCGCGTTCTGGTGGTCACCAAGGAAGCGCTGGGCGAATCGAACACGCAGTACGCGCAGGGCGGCATCGCAGTGGCGATCAGCGGTGCGGAGGACGTGGCGCTGCACTTTGAGGACACGCTTGCCGCGGGCGATGGCCTGGTGGACTCGCTGGCGGCGCGGGTGCTCGTCGAAGAGGGACCGGTGCGGGTGGAAGAGCTGCTGCACTGGGACACGCATTTCGATCGCTACGCCGCCGGCGAGCATGCGGGCGAGCTGATGCTGACCCGCGAAGGCGCGCACAGCCGCAACCGTATCCTGCACGCCAACGGCGATGCGACCGGCCGCGAAATCGGCCGCGCGCTGCTCGCTCGGGCCTCTGCGACCGCGGGCATCACGCTGCTGCCCTGGACATTGCTGACCGACTTGCTCACGACGGATGGCCGCGTCTCGGGCGCTCGTCTGCTGGATGAGAATGGCGAAGTCCGGACGGTGCAGGCGCGCGCAGTGCTGCTGGCAAGCGGCGGCGCGGGCCAGGTGTACAGCGACACGACCAATCCCGCCGTAGCCACGGGGGATGGTATCGCCGCCGCGCATGCAGCGGGCGCTGAGCTGGCGGATATGGAGTTTTACCAGTTCCATCCCACCGCGCTGAGCCTGCCCGGCGTGCCGCGTTTTCTGCTCTCCGAGGCGCTGCGCGGCGAAGGCGCATGGCTGGTGAATGCCGCGGGCGAGCGCTTCATGCAGCGCTATCATGCGCTGCTGGAATTGGCCCCGCGCGACGTGGTGGCGCGCGCGATCACGCGCGAAGGCATGGGAGGAAAGCCCGTGTACCTGGACATGCGGCACGTCACCGATATCAATCCTGACGCGCGCTTTCCGGGGATCTCCGCATTCCTGCATCAGCACGGGCTCGATCTTGCGCGCGACCTGGTTCCGGTGCGGCCCGCGGCGCATTATCTGATGGGCGGTGTGCGCACCGATGTGGACGGGAGAACATCACTGCCCGGCCTCTATGCGGCGGGCGAGGTTGCCTGTACCGGCGTGCACGGCGCGAACCGGCTGGCCAGCAACTCGCTGCTGGAAGGGCTGGTCTTCGGCGCGCGCGCCGCGGAGAGCATGCGGAACGAGAGCGACGCTTCTGTGAGGACAGGCGCTGTCGAGGCATCGTTGCCGTTGCGAAATGAGGCTTCGCTGCGGCCGGTCGAGGAAGCGATCCAGCGGCTACAGCAGCAGATGTGGGAGCATGCGGGCCTGCTGCGCGATGCCGCGCTGCTCCAGAGCATCGATATCTCGGCCGCGGAAGGCTATGTGAACGCGTCGCCGTCGCCGCAGTGGAGACGCCGCGAGTATGAGGCCCGATCCCTGGCCCGGGTCGCGCGGGCGATCGCCGTCTCTGCGCTGGCGCGCGAGGAGAGCCGCGGCGCGCATTACCGGAACGACTTTCCGCAACGGGACGATCTCCGGTTCGGAGTGCACTCGCATCTGGTGGGCGATACCGTCAGCTTCGGACCGCTGCTTCCGGCTGAAAGCGAAACATCCGCTGCAAAATTCAGCTAATGTTGCTGCTGCCGCGGAGGTATCAGCAGGGAAGCAGCCGAGAAGATCGCCACCGTGCCGAGAATGATTGCCAGAGACCAAAGCGTCGGCACCTCGATCCAGCCCGCGGCGATCATCTTTCCGCCGACGAAGGCGAGGATCAGCCCCAGACCGTAGTGCAGCAGGTGCAGCCGATGCAGCAGGCTTTGCAGAACGAAATACAGCGAGCGTAGCCCCAGGATCGCGAAAATATTCGAGGTGTAAACCACGAACGTGTCGTGGGTGATGGCGAGCACGGCAGGCACGGAGTCGATCGCGAAGATCACGTCCGTGACCTCGATGGCGACAACGGCGAGCAACATCGGCGAGACGCGCCAGCCCCTGTTCTGCACCCACTGCGAGATAGTCGGCGGCGCTTGGCGGCCCTTCTTCTGACGCAGCAACCGCCATGCGGCATAGAGCAGCACCGCGCCGAAGATGTACTCCATCGCAGCAAAGCGTTCGAGCAGTGCGACGCCCGCCACAATGAAGCCTGCGCGCAGCACGATGGCGCCCAGCACGCCATACAACAGCGCCCGATGCTGCTGTGTCACCGTGAGGCCGAAGCTCGAGAAGAGCACCAGAAAAACAAAAAGATTGTCGATGGACAGCGAGCCTTCGAGCACGTAGCCCGAGACGAACTCGAGCGCATGCTCCTGCCCCTCCGTGTGCAGCAGGAATCCGGCGAACCCCAGCGCCAGAACGACAAGAAAGATCGTCCACCCGAGGGCGCTGCGGAAGCTTGGACCCTCCGGCCGGCGGCCAAGCAGAACCAGATCGACCACCAGCAGCAGGAGGACCACCGCATGAAAGCCGATCCACCAGGTGAGCGGAGCGCCAGCGATCATTCTTCCGCTAGCGAGCATTCACCAGCCGCATCGCTTCCAGAAAGACTTCGCCGGAGATGGTCAGGCTCTTCGCGCTGATCTTGTCCATGGTGTCCTCTGGCGTGTGATGCCAGCCGTCCGGGTGCGCGGCGTCATGCGGGCCGTAGTCATCATCGATCACATCCGCGGCAGGAACACCTCGCTGCACGAATGGAATGTGATCGTCCTCTTCGGCCGCCTCGTGTTTGAAGAAGTGGCTTGCATTGCCGGTCTTCTTCGCTGCTTCGTACACCAGGTCTTCGATGGCAGGAGTGGCCGTGGTCACACGCGCCACGTCCAGGTCGCGGTCGCCGATCATGTCCGCGAGCAGAAATGCCTTGATCTTTTTCCCCGTGCCGTCCACCTGCCACTTCGCCGCCAGATGCCGGCTGCCGTAGAGCGAGTCGGATGGACTCCAGCTCTCGACGGCTTCCTCGCCGTCGAAAAACACAAGCCAGACGCTGTAGCCATCGAGCGTGCGGCCACGCAGATGGTTTGCGATCTCGAGCAGGAGGCCTGTGGTTGCCGCGCCATCGTTCGCACCGACGAACGATGTGTTGCGAAGGGGATAGTTCGTCTCGTAGTGCGTTGCCAGGACGATAATGCCGTCCTTCTTGCCGGGAAAGCGGACGATGAAGTTGGTCATCTGCTGCGGTCCGGCAGGGGTGGAGGCGACGAAGGTGTCGGCCTGCAGGTTGTCATGGGCGAACTGCTTCTTCAGGTAATTTTGCGCGCAGAGCAGACCGGCCGAACCGTTGAAGCGCGGCCCGCAGGCGACGAACTGGCGGGCATACTCCAGCGCCTTCGCCCCATTGAACTGCGCAGGCGATTGGGCGTGCAGCAGTGGAAGCTCGAGCAGCAATACGGCGAGAAGACAGAATCGGCGGATCAGGATGCAGCCTCCTGCTTTTTGCGATCGCGCCGCGATGGGTGGACCAGGTACGCGACTCCGATGCTGATCACGTACAGCACCAGCATGGGCGCGGCGAAGACGCACATGGTGAGAATGTCCGGAGTCGGCGTAATGATGGCCGCAATAATGAAGATCACCAGAATTGCGTAGCGGATGTTCCGCCACAAAAAGCGCGGCGTGATGAGGCCGAACAGAGCCAGGAACATCACCAGGATCGGAAGCTCGAAGGTGGCGCCGAGTCCGAGGATCACGGTCATGAACAAATCGCAATATTCATTGATCGTGACCATGGGCGTGAATTGCTTGCCGTAGCCGAGAAGGAAGTCCAGCGCGCCCGGATAGACGTAGTGGTAGCCAAAGAACGCGCCAGCCAGAAACAGAGTGATGGTGGCGCTCATGAACGGCCACACATATCGCTTCTCATGACGATAAAGACCCGGCGAGATGAACAGCCACACCTGGTAAAGAATGAATGGCGACGCCATGATTGCGCCGGCGATAAAGCTGAGCTTCAAAGAAAAGTTGAACGGCTCGATGGGGTTTAGGAATACGAGTCCGGTGGGTAGATGGTGCCGTGTCAGCGCGGTGTTCAGCGGCTTTTCCAGCAGGTCGGTCAATCGGTTGTGAAAGCCATACGCGACAAAGAAACCGATGACCAGGTAGACAGCGGTATGTATGAGGCGGCGGCGCAGCTCTTCGAGATGCTCGATCAGGCTCATGCCCGGCAGCTCGGCGCGCTCGGTCACCGCGTTGCGCGCGCGCTCGACAAGGTCTTCATCCATGATGAGTGGGTACGGCGTCTCCCGATTGAGTGTAGGAGTTCTCGGCCGCCGCGGTCTCGACGGCCTCCTGCGCGTCGGCGCGCATTTCATCGAGCGCCTGCGCCTCGTTTTCGGGTCCAGCGGCCGGTATCTCTTCGGTATTCTCGAGCGCTCGATAGGGCGAGCGCGTACTCACCGGCAGTCCGCTTGCAGGTGGGAGGATGGTCGGGGTCTTTATGGCGTTTGCTTCGGTTGCCGGCGTTTCTGCTTCGGAAGCGGGTGCAGCGTGCTCGGCGGCCAGGTCCGGCGCGATCGATTCCGGGGCAAGGACTGCTTCCGCTTCCGCCACTGGTTCAGCGCTCACTGTCTCGCCTGCGGTGATGGCTATCGGGGTTGCCGGCTGTGCCGTGGCGGCCTGGGCGGCAAGTTCCTTTTGGCGCTCGGCCTGCTCGGAGGCGCGCAGCTCCTCTTCGATCTGGAATTTGAAATCGTTGGAGGCTTTGCGGAATTCGTAGAGCAGCTTGCCGACCTGGCGGCTGATCTCCGGCAGCTTCTTGGGCCCGAAGACGATCAGCGCGAGCACCACAAGGAAAAGCGTGTCGGGGATGCCGAAAGTGGCCAGCTGGACTGGCGGCAGCGGGGCGCCCGCTACGTGCGCCAGAGGGGGAAGACTGAGGGTCAAGATGGCTGGCAGCGGCATTTCTTCTCCAACTATACCTGTCTGCCCGCGCGACATGCCTCGGGCTTCACGGCGGTGCGGTGATGCGGCCTCTCCCTGGTGCGCAGACTTCGGAAATCGCCGCGAGGATCCGCCCTGGAAGAACGCATCGGGAGCTGGCAGCGGTTTTCTTCGCTGCGCAACTCCTTGTATTAAACTGGTTTTACAGAGGTACTGTCCCGCGCCGGTGGAATTTGAGTCCCGCCGAAACGGACACGCATCTCGTGTAACAGGATTGCAACATCCCCGCAGGCTGGGCGACAGGCAGAAGCCGTCGCAGCGAGCCGGCTGCAATCCCGAAAGTGCTTTCAACATCCCCGTTCGGTGCCCCAGGGCGGCCGGACTGAAGGCGGAAGACGATGGAACTGCTGGTAGAAGATGCCCCTGCCGCGCGTGTAGCTGAAAGCTGCTCGCTTGAGAACTATCTCGCGCTCCCCGACCACACCATGGACGACCGCATTGCCGCGGCCCGAAGGCAGCTTGGCAAAAGCACCGTCCTGCTCGGTCATCATTACCAGCGCGATGAGGTGATCCGCTTCGCCGATTACACCGGTGACTCGTATCGACTGTCGAAGATCGCAGCGGATACCGACGCGCGCTACGTCATCTTCTGCGGCGTGCACTTCATGGCGGAGAGCGCGGATGTGCTGGGCAAGCGAGGCCAGCAGGTGATTCTGCCCGACCTGAATGCCGGCTGCTCGATGGCCGATATGGCGGAGATCAGCCAGGTCGAGGATTGCTGGGAGTCGCTCGGGCGCATGGGAGTCGGCGAAGACAAAGTGGTCCCGCTGACCTACATGAATTCCACAGCAGCGATCAAGGCATTCTGCGGCGAGCGTGGAGGGCTGGTCTGCACCTCGTCCAACGCCGCTGCCGCCTTCGACTGGGCCTTTGCGCGGGGCGAAAAGATTCTCTTCCTCCCCGACCAGCATCTTGGCCGCAATACCGCCTACGCGATGAATATTCCGCTGAACGAAATGGTCGTCTGGGACCCGTGGCAGATCAATGGCGGTGTTGCGCCGGACCGGCTGCGCGCGGCCAGGGTGATTCTGTGGAAGGGCCATTGCTCCGTACACCAGCGTTTTCTGCCCAGTCACGTGGATGCCATGCGGGCGAAGTACCCGGGAATTCAGGTCATCGTGCATCCGGAATGCCGCTGGGAGGTCTGCCAGAAGGCCGACGCATTGGGCTCGACCGAACGGCTGATCAAGCTGGTGGAAGAGGCGCCGGAAGGCAGCACGTTTGCCATCGGAACCGAAATCCACCTGGTGAACCGGCTGGCGAAGCGATACGCCGGGAAGGGCAAGCATGTGATGACACTGGACGACACCGGCTGCCTCTGCACCACGATGTACCGGATATCCCCTCAGCACCTCGCATGGGCGCTCGAAAACCTGGTAGAAGGCCGGGTGGTGAACCGCATCCAGGTGGATGCAGATGTGAAACACTGGGCGAAAGTGGCGTTGGACCGCATGCTTGAGATCGGCACACCCGGGTCCAAGGCTGCTCCGGCGGAGGCAAAGGCAAAGGCGACGCTGACGGCGCAAAGGAGTGCATGAAGACCTTCACACTCGAAGAGGCGAATGGGCTGCTTCCGGTCGTGGAGTCGCTGCTGGGACGCGCGATCTCTGCCAAGGAAGAGGCCGAACGGCTGGAGGGCGAGATCCAGTCGCTGCGGCAGCGCATCTTCCTCTCGGGCGGCATGACGGTCGACATCGCCGGGGTGGCGCGGAACCGGACCGAGGCTGAGGCGCAGGTACAGCGCGCTAAGGAAGCACTTGGGGAAATCGATGCCATCGGTGTGCAGGTAAAGGATTTAGATACCGGTCTGCTGGATTTTCCTTGCCGCGTCGATGGAGAACTCGTACTGCTGTGCTGGCGGCGCGGCGAAAACCGTATCGAATACTGGCATACGCTGGAAGCCGGCTTCCGCGGCAGGCAGCCGCTGGATGAGCGATTCGGTCGCGGCTGGCGGGACCGCCCGAACTAAGAATTCGCCGTCCAATCAATTGCGCCGGTCGCCCCCTAGTAATTCGGCGGATTAACCTGCAATTGACACTTTTCGATAACTATTTTCCAATAACAGTAGGTATGCCGACTGCACACAATGCGGTTCAAAAGGGGTCTTTCCGGGACCTCTGCGCCGAGCATGGCATCGCCGTCACGCACCAGCGGCAGGTACTGTTTGAGGTCATGCAGAGCATACCGGGCCATCCCAGCCCGGAAGAGGTGTATGCGCGTGTGCAGGAGCATATTCCTTCGATATCGCTCGCCACGGTGTACAAGAACATCCATCTGTTCATCGCCAGCGGCCTCTTTCGCGAGGTCAGCATGCACCACGGCTCGCTTCGCGTCGAGATGAATGACCGCCCCCACCACCACATGGTTTGCACGCGGTGCAAGGCGATCTACGATCTGGACGAAGCGGAGCTTGGCGACCTGCCTCGTCCGCACCGGCTTCCCAACGGCTTTGCCGCAGAGCGCTACTCCGTGGACGTTCTGGGCCTCTGCGCAGCCTGCCAGGAAACCGAGCAGCGAGCGTCGTAACGCTCCTTCAAGTCAGCATCTATCGGTCACGTAATTTGAGCGTTCCGGGTGCGTGGCGCGTCGATGCGATTGTGCCCGCGCATGATGCCGCGCGTGCAGGTGAAAAATCTCCGTGCGCGTATAGGATGTGAGGGACATGCTTGGCAGACGGCAGTGGAGCGGGTATTTCATCGGCGCGCTATGCGGTGGGGCATTGCTGCTTGCCGGATGCGGCGACTTCTTTAACAAGGACGGGGGCGGCGGCGGCGGGCAACACGGTGGGGAGCTACGCCTATGTCGGCACCCAGAACGGGGTGCTGACGAGTTATTCCGTCTCCGCAACCGGCGCTCTGGCTACCCTTGCCGGCTCGCCATTCCAGCTTTCCACCGCGGCGATCAATGGGCTCGCGGTTACTCAAGGCAACGGAGTTCTGTACGCGGCGGTCGCGGGAAGCGGGGTATTCGGACTCAGCATAAACGGCAGCTCAGGCGTGCCCTCGCTCGTGAACAAAAGTGCTCTGGTGCAGGATGTTGCGCCGATTGCGTTGACGATTGATCCTTCAGGGAAATATCTACTGGTCGCCGGCCTCGCGAATGGCGCAGCCGCCGTGGGTGAATACGCGATCAACTCTGACGGAACGCTCACCGCGGTGGGGGGCTCGCCGGTCTCGATCACCTTTCCCAGCGGCACCGATACCACCAATCTTTCGATCACCAATATGGCGGTTGCGCCGAACAGCAGTTACGTATTCGTCACGATGGGACAGCTTGGCGTGGCGCCGATGCCGTTCAATACCAGCGGAAGCCTTTCGGCGAACGCAGTGCTCCTAACGCCCAAGCAGACCAGCGGCATTTCGAACCAGGACCTCGGGGTGGCAGTCAACCCCACCAGCTCGGCGCTTTTTGTCGGCGAGACCAACGCCGGCGTGCGCGTGTTCACGATCGGCGCAAACAGCACGTTCACGGAGATCAGCGGCTCACCCTTTGCCGCCGGCGGCCAGCCGCGGTCGCTTGCCTTCGATAGCACAGGCGACTATCTGTATGTCGCGAATTCCTCCGACAACACCATCAGCGGCTACTCCGTGCTGGCCTCCGGCACGCTGTCAGCGCTCTCGGGCTCGCCGTTTTCCTCCGTCGGGGGACAGCCGAACGCGCTTGCGCTCGATAAGTCGAAGAAGTTCTTGATCGAGGCAAACCTTAACGGCACTCCGACTAACACTCCGGATGTCCAGGTGTTCTCGTTTGACGCGACGACCGCGGGGAAGCTCGATCCGGGCGCAACCGCCACGAACGCAACGCTGGCGTCGTCGATCGCCAGCACGCACTGAGGCAGCACCATTCCGAGGACTCGCCAGCTTTCGCCTGCGGCTGTATACCTGAAAGAGATCGTGGCCCAGAAACTATGGAGCAGGCGCATTCTCCCTCTCGCTTCGCGCATTGCCGTAGCGGGGGCCCTCGCGTTTCCAGCCGGGTGCCATCACGCTGCGTCGAATGCGCCGAATGTGGTGTATGTGGTGGCCAAGCAGGCGTGGCTGCGTGACCGGGTCGCGCCGGTGTCGACCAAGATCGCTCCGGTCAGCAATGGCGAGAAGCTGAAGGTCCTCGATCACGAGCGTCGCTTTTTCCAGGTGCAGGCGCCGGACGGCAGGACGGGCTGGATCGAAGAACACTTTGTCATCGATCAACCCACCTACGACGAATTCCAGGCGCTGGGGCGGGAGCACGCGAAAGATCCCGTCGTCGCGACCGGCGTGCTGCGGGACGAGCTCTATGCACATCTCTCTCCCGGGCGCGACACGGAGCGGTATTTCCTGTTGCCGGAGGGCGACAAGCTGCAACTGCTGGAGCGGGCAAGTATCCGGAAACTCACTCCTGTGGAGGCTTTCCGCGCGCAACAACGCAAAGCTGCAGAGGACCGCGCTGCCGCTGCGGCCGATCGGCTATGGGAGCTGATCCAGAAGGGCAAAGGACCCGCACCGAAGGGACCGATCGAGCTGGGCAAGGCTCCTGCGCCGCCGTCTGCGCCGGACAGCGCCTTCGTGCCGACTCCTGTGCCGGTCGATCCCAATGCGCCGCCTCCGCAGTACGAGGACTGGTGGCTGATACGTGACAGTCACGGGCACGTGGGATGGCTGCTGGCACGCCGGCTGGATGTGGATGTGCCGGACGAGGTGGTGCGCTACGCAGAGGGGCAGAGAATTGTCGGTGCATATCTGCTGGCGAAAATTCCAGATGATGCATCGCCATTTCCAGACCACCAGGCACCTGAGTACGTGATGGTGCTCAGCCCCTATCAGGACGGATTGCCGTACGCCTATTCGCGGGTCCGCCTGCTGGTGTGGAATGCGCGCAAGCACCGCTACGAGGGCGGCCTGCGCATGAACGACGTCGCCGGATACCTGCCGGTGGCGGTCGGGCACGAGGTTCTCGATCCGAAGGGTGTGGCCGTGCCTACGTTTACGCTCAAGCTGGCCGCCGCCGGGGCCACGCCGGCGCTCGATCCGGATACGGGCAGGCTGGTGCCGGTGCCAACTGTGTCCATCAAGTACCGGCTGGATGGCGAGACGGTACGGCGGGTGGCGCTGGGCAGCGAGCCGATGCCGAAGCTGGCCTCCAGTGCGGGCGCTGAGGCAGAGCGGCGCAAGGCTGCGCGTGCCGCACGGCGGCATCATCACTGATCGGCTAATTTGACCGGCTAATTGAAGAAGTCGCGGACGGCGGCAACGACCCGCTCCTGCTCGTCGTCGCGCAGTTGCGGGAAGATGGGCAACGCCAGCACCTCGCGGGCAGCGCGCTCGCTCTCCGGAAAATCGCCTTCACGGTAGCTGAGGAAGGCTAGCGCCTTCTGTTGATGCAGCGCGAGCGGGTAGTAGATCTCCGACCCGATGCCGCGCTCGGCGAGCCATGCGCGCAGCTCTTCGCGGCGCCTCACGCGGATCACGTACTGGTGGAAGACGTGATGCGCCCTCGGGTCGATCCATGGCAGGACCACACCGCGCTCCGGATAGGGGCCAGGCTCAACGACTCCGGCGGCCGCGAATAGCTCGTCGTAACGTGCAGCCAGGGCGCGGCGGCGCTCGGTCCAGGCATCCAGGTGGCGGAGTTTCACCAGCAGCACTGCGGCCTGCACGGTATCGAGGCGGCTGTTCCAGCCGATTTCTTCGTGGTGGTAGCGGATCTCCATGCCGTGGGTGCGCAGACTGCGGGCACGCCGGGCGATGGCGGCGCTCATCGTGGTGACCATGCCGGCCTCGCCGGCCGCGCTCAGGTTCTTGGTGGGATAAAAGCTGAATGCGGCTGCATCTCCCAGGCTGCCGGCGGCAACGCCATCCCACCTCGCTCCAATCGCCTGCGCGGCATCTTCGATGAGCAGACAGTTTTCAACTTCTTAACGGCTGCGAGGGCGGTCCAGTTGGCGCACTGGCCATAGAGATGGACAGGGAGGATCGCGCGAATGGCGGGATGGTTTTCAAGGGCCACAGAGGCGGCTGCGGGGTCGAGATTGAAGGTCCGCGGATCGATATCCGCCAGCACGGGAACGCCGCCCAGCCGCAGGATGGAGCTGGCGGTGGCGAAGAATGAGAAGGCCGTGGTCAGGACGCGATCGCCCGGCTCGATTCCGGCGGCGGCCATGGCCAGCCAGAGGGCATCGGTTCCAGAGGCGCATCCAATGGCCTCGGCGGCCCCGCAGCGGCGCGCGGCGGCCTGCTCGAAGGCTGCAACCTCCGGGCCCAGCACAAAGCGCTGGCTGCGGAAGACGGATTCTACGGCGGCCATGATTTCCGGGCCCACCTCGGCATACTCCCGCGCGAGATCGAGGATGGGGACAGGGGGCGCGCCGGCAGGCGCAGCAGGCTGTTCAGACGTGGTAACGTTATGCACCGGGGTCACCAGAGAAGCGTAGAGCATTTCCCCTGTTGCTGTGTAGCATTTGAGAGTTGTTATGTGCAGCTTTTCCTGACGGAAAAGCTGCGTAAAGATTGGGTTCGGCACTCCACATCTAAGAGGAGAAACGCGCTATCGCAACCTTGGGTACGTTTTCTGCATCCGACAATCGTGTCTGACCGGAGTTAGGTCCCTGAAATTCCGGCCGGTACTGACTTTTTGATGGCCATGTCACACTGCCCTGCACCGAGCCCACGCAGGTTCATTTTGCAAGCTCTGCACGGTATCGCTCGAACGTAAAAAAACAGTCGCCGCAAAGGCATCGGAGATCGGCACCATGGAGAGTAAGCCGGCACAAAATATTCAAGACACTTTTCTGAATACGGTCCGCAAGGACAAAACCCCGATCACGATTTATCTGGTCAGCGGCGTGAAACTGACCGGCAGAATCCGCTCCTTCGACAAGTATTCGGTCCTGCTGGAAAACAACAGCCAGGAGCAGTTGATCTTCAAACACGCCATTTCAACGGTAGTGAGCAATCGCTCCGTGATGCACGAACACCGGCTCGGTCATCCGCCGGCCGCCGTGCCGCATCCAGGGGCGACGCCCCTGCGGCAGGAGGCAGAATCGTAGAGCGGCCGGCTATCTCCCCCTGCTTCGCCGTATGAACAGAGCCGCATCGTCGCAGCCAGTGCGTACCAACCGCTGTGTGCTGGTGTCGGTGGAGTTTTCCGGGCGACGGCGCGCCTTGTCCCGCGTGGCCGCTGCCGCCCGCGCGGCGGCTCAGTCCGCCGATGCTCTGGAGCATCTTTCCGGCGAACCTAATGGCACTTCTACAGATGGGCAGCAGCCCCGCGCGCCGCGCTTCGCCTCATCTGCGTCTGTTTTCGATTTTGACGCTGCCCGGGAGGAATTCCGCGAGCTGGTCGTAAGCGCCGGTGGCGATGTGGTTGCGGAAGTCACGCAGCGGCGTCCTGAGCCGGATGCCGCGACCCTGATCGGCAAGGGCAAGATCGCGGAGGTTGCCGGGGTGACGGCCTCGGCCCACGCCGATGTTGTGCTCTTCGACCAGGACTTGTCGCCCACGCAGTTGCGGAACCTCGAAAATGAGCTGCCCGCGCGCGTCGTGGACCGCACGCAGCTCATCCTGGACATCTTTGCGCGCCATGCGCGGACACGCGAAGGCTACCTGCAGGTGGAGCTGGCCCAATTGGAATATATGCTGCCCAGGCTTGCCGGACGCGGCGTGGCCATGTCGCAGTTGGGCGGCGGCATCGGCACGCGAGGTCCGGGCGAAACCAAGCTCGAAACCGACCGCCGGCGCATCCAGCGGCGGCTGCTGCAGTTGCGCAGCGACCTGGACGCGGTTCGCCGCGTTCGCGGGCAGCAGCGTCAGCGGCGCGAAGCCGTGCCCGTGCCCACCATTGCGCTGGTCGGTTACACAAATGCCGGAAAGAGCACGCTGTTCAACCGGCTGACGCATGCCGATGTACTCGAGTCGGCACGCATGTTCGCAACGCTCGACCCCAAGCTGAAGGCGCTGACGCTGCCGTCGCGGCGCAAGATTCTGCTCTCCGATACAGTGGGATTTATCCGCGATCTGCCGCATACGCTCGTCACTTCGTTTCGTGCGACGCTCGAAGAGGTGCAGAAGGCCGAGGTGCTGGTCCACGTCCAGGACGCGGCAAGCCCCATGCGGGAGGAGCACCAGCGTGAAGTGGACCGCGTGCTGACGGAGCTGGACGTACGCAACACAAAACAGATCCTGGTGCTGAACAAGAGCGATCTGCTGACGGAGGCGGAACGCGCCGGACTGGCTGGGCGCGCGGATGTGGTCGTCCTCTCGGCGAAGACCGGCGAGGGAGTGCCGGAGCTGCTGGCGCGGATGGATGCTGCGCTCTCCGCCGATCCGCTGGAAATGCGGGCCATGACCGTGCCGCAGAGCGAAGGCGGCGTCCTGGCCGCGCTGGGTGCGGGCGCGCGCGTTTCCGAGCGCAGCTTTGCCGGCGACGACGTGACGATGATTGTGGAAGGGCCGGCATCGCTGCTGTCGCGCTATCGACGGTTCTGGCAGAGCGATGGCGCGAGAGGGCTGAAGCGGGACTAAGGGTTGCCGGGGAACGCAGCAGTGCTGACTGCAGGGGAAGGGAAGCGGTGATACGTCCCTTCGACCCTGCGTTCAGCAGACCCGGATTGGGTCGAGATACATACCAGTGTACCCTTGTTTGGGCGCCGGTCAAGAATTAGTCTTGGATATTCTCGATGATTTGAAAGTTCTGTTCAGACTGTTTCCCGGCGGTTTGACACCCGAAAATCGGCTCTGTTAGAACCTTAGTTTCCAGACGTATTTGCCGCCATCTCCCATCCTGATGGATGGCACCCTCGAGAACTGCATTGGACCTCATCCTTCATCAACTGGCCGATCTTTTCCTGCGCTCGATACCTACGGCTGTGCTGTTTTTGCTGCTGCTGGCTGCGTACCGGGCGCTGGTGCACGCACCGCTGATCAAGGTGCTGGCAGAGCGGCAGGAGCGCACCACCGGCGCCATGGCGCGGGCGGAGGCGGCAATCCGCCAGGCGGCTGCCCGGGCCCAGGAATACGAAGCAAAGCTGCGTACGGCGCGGGCGGAGATCTTCCATGCCCGGGAGCAGCGCATGCAGGCCATGCAACGCGAGCGCGAACGGGTGCTGGAAGAGGCCCGGCACGCGGCGCACGAACGGGTGCGCGCAGCGCGGGCGAGTCTGGAAGGCGAAGCGGCGGACGCACGCGGCGTTCTCGACAGCAAGGCGGATTCGCTGGCAGCGGAAATCCTGCGCGTCATTGTTCCATCCGCGGTCCCCTCCACGGCGGCGGCAGGGGCGGTTTCCGGCCGCACGACAGGGAGTGCCTACTGATGCGAGCTTTGTGTTCCACGCGATCGCTGACCGCAGCCCTTCTGCTCGCCACCGCGCTGACGCCGGCATTTGCGCAGACGTCCGCTCCCCCGGCACATCCGCCCGCAGGCCGCTGCGGCACCCCAGGGCCACGGCAATCGCGGCGTTTTCATCGATAGCCGCACGGCGACGTCACAGAATCTTGCCAAGGCAGAGCAGGAGGACGAGGAGTATGTCTTCAAGCACTCTGCGTCCGTGCGCGCCTTCGCGAAGCTCTTTCATCTTTCGCCCGATGCCGCGTCGCTGGCCTTCTGGGCGCTCAACGCGACCATTCTTTTCGTTTTTGTGGGCTACTTCGTGGTCACCGGGCTGCCCAAGGCCTTCCGCAGCCGCCGCCAGCAACTGGATCGGCAGATCGTTGAGGCCAAGACGGCGACCGAGAAGGCCGAAGCACGTCTGCGCGCGGTAGAAGAGCGGCTGGGCCGGCTGGATTCGGAGATCGCCGCGGTACGCGAGCAGGCGGAGCGCGACAGCGCTAACGACGAAATACGCATCCGCCAGGCCATGGAAGAGGAGAAGCAGAAGATCGTCGTTTCCGCTGAGCAGGAGATTGCGGCGGCCGGGGCTGCGGCCGAGCGCAGCCTGCGCAAATTTGCTGCCGAGCTTGCCGTGGACCGCGCGGTCTCGCGGCTGCGCCTGACAGAAGGCGACGACCGCACCCTGATTCAGGAGTTTGCCGCGAGTCTGGGCTCGAACGGCAGCCAGGGGGGCCGGAACTGATGGCGGATTTTGCCGCGCGGTACGCACGGGCTTTCGCGGACGTAGTTCTCAGCGCTGGCGTGCCCGCGGACCAGGTGAACGCGCAATTGAGCGACTTCCTCTCCACGCTGGTGGAAAGCGCGGATCTGCGTCAGGCGCTCTTCAATCCCGCGCTGGCGGTCGATGTGCGGGTAAAGGTGATTGACGCGCTGGCGCCGCGGCTTCATCTAGGCCATGAGGTGCGCAATTTCCTGGTGGTCTTGCTGCGGCACGAGCGCATGAATGCCATTGAGGAGATCGTCGCCGCCTTTCGTGCGGAGCTGGACCGGCGGCAGGACATCTCAGAGGTAGAGGTGATCTCCGCCCGGCGGCTGGATGCCGACGAGCGCTACCAGGTGGAGCAGCAGGTGGCGCGGCTGGCCGGCACCCAGGTGCGCGCTCGCTTTCGAGAGGATAATGGCCTGATTGGCGGCGCGGTGGTGAAGATCGGCAGCACCATCTACGACGGTTCGGTGCGCGGACGCCTGGATCGCATGAAGCAGGAACTGATGGCGGGTTGAGGTAGAGCCGACAATTGCCACAACGACAGACGCGAATTTTTCCGAGACAGAGAGACTAGACGAGCATGGCCCAGATCAAGGCAGACGAAATTACACAACTGCTGCGCGAGCAGATTCAGAACTACGACTCCGAGGTGCACGTCGACGAGGTGGGCACGATCATCTCGCTGGGCGACGGAATCGCGCGCATCCACGGCCTGGAAAAGGTGATGGCCGGCGAGCTGATCGAGTTCCCGCACGGCGTGGCCGGCCTGGCCATGAACCTGGACGAGAGCGAAGTCGGCTCCGTGCTGCTGGGTGACTACACCGAGCTGCGCGAAGGCGACCAGGTAAAGCGCTCGGGCAAGATCATGAGCGTGGGCGTTGGCCAGTCGCTGGTGGGCCGCGTGGTGAATGCACTGGGCCAGCCGATCGACGATAAGGGGCCCATCGAAAATACCGAGGACTATCCGGTGGAGCGGCTTGCTCCGGGCGTGGTGGACCGCCAGCCGGTGCGCGAGCCGATGGCGACCGGCCTCAAGGCCATCGACAGCATGATTCCGATCGGCCGCGGGCAGCGCGAGCTGATCATCGGCGACCGCCAGACGGGCAAGACCGCGGTGGCGCTCGACACCATCATCAACAACGCGAAGAACAACCTGATCTGCGTCTACTGCGCGATCGGGCAGAAGCGCTCCTCTGTCGCGCAGGTGGTGAAGACGCTGGAAGAGTACGGCGCGATGGATTACACCATCGTGGTGGCGGCGACAGCCTCCGAGCCGGCGCCGATGCAGTACATCGCCCCCTACGCAGCGACGGCGATCGGCGAATACTTCCGCGACAACGGCAAGCACGCGCTGCTGATCTACGACGATCTTTCGAAGCACGCGGTCGCTTACCGCGAGATCTCCCTGCTGCTGCGGCGTCCGCCGGGCCGCGAGGCATATCCCGGCGATGTGTTTTATCTGCACTCGCGCCTGCTGGAGCGCTCGGCCAAGCTGAGCGATGCCAAGGGCGCCGGCTCGCTGACGGCGCTGCCCATTATCGAAACGCAGGCAGGCGACGTCTCCGCCTACATTCCCACCAACGTGATCTCGATCACCGATGGGCAGATTTATCTCGAAACGGATCTCTTCAACTCCGGCGTGCGGCCGGCAGTGAACGTGGGTCTGTCGGTGAGCCGCGTGGGCGGCGCCGCGCAGATCAAGGCGATGCGGCAGGTGGCCGGCACGTTGAAGCTCGACCTTGCGCAGTATCGCGAGCTGGCCGCATTCGCGCAGTTCGGATCGGACCTCGACAAGGTGACGCAGAACCAGCTCAACCGCGGCGTGCGCCTGACCGAGCTGCTGAAGCAGCCGCAGTTCTCACCGCTGCCGACCGAGAAGCAGGTGATGATCATCTTTGCCGGCACCAACGGCTATCTCGACGACCTGAAGGTGGAGGATATCCGCGGCTTCGAGGAGGGGCTGTACAGGTATCTCGACGCTGGGCAATCGCAGCTGCTGAAGGACATCATCGAGAAGAAGACGCTCGATGACGACCTGAAGAACCGGATCAAGGCGGCGCTGAAGGAATACAAGGAGAACTACCTGGCCGAGCATCACGAAGCGAAATTGAAGGAATCCTCGGTGAAGCCGCTGGATGGGGACGAGAAGAAGCCGGAGGACAAGAAGAAGGCTGCGGCCGATCAGCAGCAGAAGGAAGTCGCGGCGAAGGCCTAACGAACGATGGCAAACGTCCTCGATCTGAAACGGCGCATCCGCAGCGTGAAGAACACGCGGCAGATTACCAAGGCCATGAAGATGGTCTCGGCGGCGAAGCTGCGCCGCGCGCAGGAGCGCGCCGTCACGGCGCGTCCCTATGCGCAGATGATGGCGAGCGTGATCCGCTCGCTGATGCGGCGCATCGATATCTACAATCCGGAGACGGGCGAGGTGCGGCATCCGCTGCTTGCGCCGCGCGAAGAGAAGAACGTTCTGCTGATCGTGGTCTCCGGCGACAAGGGATTTGCCGGCGCGTTCAATTCCAACATCATCAAGGCGGCGATGCGCTTCGTCGTCGCGCAGAATGGGGAGCAGGGCCGCAGTGTCGATATCGAAACCATCGGCCGCAAGGCGCGCGACCTCTTCCGCCGCCGCTATCCCGCCGCGAAGATCACCAGAGATCGAGAAGCGGGCGATCAGAAAGCCGACGAAGCATCGGAAGGCATTCCGCTTGAAAGCGAGCTGGAAGAGAGCGCCGCTGGTGCGGCAGCGCGGCGAGCGGAGCGCTCCGATCGAAATTACCGGCGATCATCCCGGCATGCTGGAGAAGCTGCGCTTCGATCGAGTAGCGGAGATCGGGCAGGACATCGTAGAGCGCTACGTCAACGGCGAGATCGATGCGGCCTACGTGGTGTTCAACGAGTTTCGCTCAGTCATCTCGCAGCGCGTCGTGGTGGAGCGGCTGGTGCCGATGGCTGAACCGGGCGAGCACGAAGTGGCGCAGGTGGAAGAGCCGTCGATCGAAGAGCGGGAGCGCGCGGGGGAAGCGGCACGGACCGCGGGCGTAAGCCTCGAAGAGCCTGACACGCACGAAGCGGATGAAGAGGCGCAAAAGTTCGGCACCGCGGACGTCGATTACATCTACGAGCAGCCGCCGGAGGAGATGCTGCGCAGCCTGCTGCCGCGCTACGTTGCGACGCTGCTCTATCGCGGCATGCTGGAGTCGGTCGCGTCCGAGCACGCCGCGCGCATGACGGCCATGGATTCGGCTTCCAACAACGCCTCCGACATGATTGACTCGCTCACGCTGACCATGAATCGCGTGCGCCAGGCCGCCATCACCAAGGAGATTATCGAAATCGTGAGCGGCGCCGCCGCTCTTTAGGGATTCAGCATCAGGACAGGATTGATATGGCACAGATCGATATTCGGAATGACGCCGTGCAAGGCATGGGCGAGGGACAGGATGAAGGCGCGCAGTACCAGGGCGCGAAGATCAAGCCGGGGAAAGAAAATCTCGGCAAGGTGGTCCAGATCTCCGGTCCCGCCGTGGACGTGCAGTTTGATGAGAAGACCATGCCCGGGATCTATCAGGCGCTGCGCGTGGTGAGCGAGGGCTTCACCGTTCCGTCGCCGATCGATGTGATCCTTGAGGTGCAGCAGCACATCGGCGAGGGCCGCGTGCGCTGCGTCGCCATGGAATCGACTGAAGGCATGGTGCGCGGCATGAAGGCGATCGACCTGGGCGGTCCCATCACCGTGCCGGTCGGCATGCCGACGCTGGGCCGCGTGCTCAACGTCATTGGTCTCCCAGTCGACGAGCTGGGGCCGGTGAATGCCAAGGAGATGCGGCCGATCCATCGCCAGGCGCCATCCTTCGAAGAGCAGGCGACCTCGGAGGAGATGTTCGAGACCGGCGTGAAGGTCATCGACCTGATTCAGCCATTCCTCAAGGGCGGCAAGATCGGTCTCTTCGGGGGCGCCGGAGTCGGCAAGACGGTCGTCATTCAGGAGCTGATCAATAACGTCGCATCGAAGCACGGCGGCGTCTCGGTCTTCGCCGGTGTCGGCGAGCGCACGCGCGAGGGCACTGACCTTCTGCTCGAATTCCAGGAGTCGGGCGTCATCGACACCAAGAACCGCGAGAAGTCGAAGGCCGCACTCGTCTATGGCCAGATGACCGAGCCGCCCGGAGCGCGTCTGCGCGTCGCGCTGACCGGTCTCACCATCGCGGAGTATTTCCGCGACGAGCAGGGCGCGGACACGCTCTTGTTCATCGACAACATCTTCCGCTTTACGCAGGCGGGTTCGGAGGTTTCCACGCTGCTCGGCCGCATGCCCTCCGCCGTCGGCTACCAGCCGAACCTGGCGACGGAGATGGGCGAGCTGCAGGAGCGCATCACCTCCACCAAGCGCGGTTCCGTCACGTCGGTGCAGGCCATCTATGTGCCCGCGGACGATCTGACCGATCCAGCGCCGGCGACCACGTTTGCTCATCTTGACGCAACCACGGTGCTCTCGCGTCCGCTATCGGAGCTGGGCATTTACCCGGCGGTCGATCCTCTGGCCTCGACCTCCCGCATCCTGACGCCACGCGTTGTCGGGCAGGAGCATTACGACGTAGCGCAGGGCGTGAAGCGCATTCTGCAGCGCTATAAGGACCTGCAGGACATCATCGCGATTCTCGGTATCGACGAGCTATCGGAAGAAGACCAGCTGACGGTGAAGCGCGCGCGCAAGGTGCAGCGCTTCCTCTCGCAGCCCTTCCACGTGGCGGAGGTCTTCACCGGGACGCCGGGCAAGTATGTAAAGGTGGAAGACACGGTGCGCTCCTTCAAGGAGATCATCGAAGGCAAGCACGACAACATTCCGGAGCAGGCCTTCTACATGAAGGGTTCGATTGAAGAAGTGCTTGAGGCGGCTGAGAAGCTGCAGGGAGCGACCGCCTAGCCATGGCCGATCAGGCACAAGCCGGCAAGCTGCAGGTGCGGCTGGTCACTCCTGACCGGGAGTTGGTGGACACGTCCGCCGACGCGGTCGAGCTGCCTGGACGTACGGGCTATCTCGAAGTGCTTTACGGCGCCGCGCCGCTGCTGACCGAGCTCGGCACCGGACTGGTGACGATTCATGGCGGCGGCGAAAGCAACGATCGCTACTACGTGGCCTGGGGCTTTGCCGAAGTGCTGCCGAACCGTGTCACCATCCTGGCGGAGAGCGCGGAGAAGCCGGAGGCGATCGACGCCTCGTCGCGCAGCGTGAGTACGAGCGCGGCCAGAAGATGTGGGACCAGGCCGGCGAAGACCCCGCGCAGTATGAGCGCGCCAACGAGCTGATGCACGACGCGCAGGCCCGCATGGATGCCAAGGGCGGCGTGCGCTGATCCGAAATGCAAGCGGCGGAAGATTGTCGCGCAGCGGATTACGCTCATCATGAACATCAGCGATCCGTGGAGCGACCTCCAGGCGAACCACGCGCCGAGATCTCCGTCAAGCTGCCGAATCCGTTCTATTTCATCCCATAAGCCCGGCCGCACCGGACGCAGAGTGTATTGTTTAGCTTTGCCAAAAAGAGTCATTCCAGGAGACGAGATGTTACGCATCCTCTCGATCCGCCGCGCGTGTTCCTGTGTGGCCGGAATCTGCATCCTTGCTGCAGCGTTTGCGTTGCCGGCGCAGGAAAAACCGGAAGCCCCCGCGGAAGATTACGTCAAAGCGCACTACACGAAATACGAGTACCGCATCCCGATGCGCGATGGCGTGCGGCTGTTCACGTCGGTTTACGTGCCGAAGGACCACTCGCGCCCGTGGCCATTTCTGGTGGACCGGACGCCGTATTCGGTGGCGCCGTACGGCGAAGACCAGTACAAGAAGTCGGTCGGGCCATCGGATGAGTTCGAGAAGGCGGGCTATATCTTTGTCTACCAGGATGTGCGCGGGCGCTATATGTCCGAGGGCAAGTTCCTCGAGATGACGCCGCACATCGACGACAAGAAGTCGAAAACGGATGTCGACGACAGCTCGGACATGAGCGACACGGTGGACTGGCTGCTGGCGCATGTGCCGAACAACAACGGCAAAGTCGGTATCTGGGGCATCTCGTATCCGGGCTTCTACACCTCTTCCAGCATCATCGACTCGAATCCGGCGATCAAAGCGGCGAGCCCGCAGGCGCCGATGACGAACCTCTTCGAAGGCGACGATGCGTATCACGGCGGCGCGTTCATGCTGTCGGCTAACTTTGGCTTCTACACCTTCTTCAAGCCGTTCGATGAGCCGATGACGCCGGCGCAGATGCCGCACGATCGCTTTGATTTTGGCACCCCGAACAGTTACGAGTTCTACCTGAAGGCGACGCCGACGTCGCTGCTGGACACGCGCGACCTGAAGGGATCGAACCCGCTGTTTGCCGATCAGCTTTACCACACCACCTTCGACAATTACTGGAAGGTGCGCGACCTCTCGCAGCATATGCACAACGTTCACTGTGCGGTGATGGTCGTGGGCGGCTGGTATGACGCCGAAGACCTGAGCGGCCCATGGCGCACGTGGCGCGCGATCGGGAAGGCAAATCCCGGCACGCCCGACACGATCGTCGAGGGCCCATGGGTGCATGGCGGCTGGGCGCGCGGCGACGGCGAATCGCTGGGCGATATCCCGTTCAACGCCAAGACCAGCGAGTTCTTCCGCAAGGAGATTCAGTTTCCCTTCTTCGAGTACTACCTGAAGGGCAAAGGCGAAGCGCCGCCCGAGGCCTATATGTTCGAAACGGGCACCAACGTGTGGCGCAAGTATCCAAGCTGGCCGCCTCCGGGCGCACAGCCGAAGACGCTCTACTTCCACGCGGACGGAAAGCTCTCCTTCGATGCGCCCACGGGCGATCAGGGCAAATCCTATGACGAATACGTGAGCGACCCGATGCATCCGGTGCCGTTCGTGCCCTATGTCACCGATACGGTGCCGCAGCGCTACATGGTGGAAGACCAGCGCTTCGCGGCGACGCGGCCGGATGTGCTGGTGTACGAGACCGATCCGCTGACGGAAGATGTAACCATTGCCGGGCCGATCACGCCGAAGCTGAAGATCGCCTCCAGCGGCACGGATTCCGATTTCGACGTGAAGCTGATCGATGTCTATCCCGGCGACTATCCAGACCCCGAAGGGACAAGCTCCGGCAACAAGCGCATCCTGAGCGCGCCGCCCCGTGCACATGGGTGGCTACCAGGAGCTGCTGCGCGGCGAGCCAATGCGCGCCAAGTTCCGCAATAGCTGGGAGAAGCCGGAGCCGCTGACACCCGGCAAGGTGACCGATCTGGAGTTCGAGATGCCGGACCTGGACCACACCTTCCGCAGGGGCCACCGCATCATGGTGCAGGTGCAAAGCTCGTGGTTTCCGCTGACCGACCGCAATCCGCAGACCTTTACCGATATCCCGCACGCGAAGCCGGAGGACTTCAAGAAGGCCACCGAGCAGGTCTATCACTCGGCCGGTGAGGCGAGCGGAGTGCAGGTGATGGTTGTGCCGCAACCGTAACAAATTCAAAGGGCAGGCGACCTTTTGACTGTCTAGCTTTGTTTTCCGAGTGACTATGGGGTGCGAAACCCGTTCTGACCCGGTAGGATGGAAAACTGCGGCTCAGCCGCCAGCTGCTCCTGGAACACCCTCGGAGATACCTTCGCGCGCTATGCACCCTCGGACAGAAGAGCAGCAGGCCATCGTGGCCGTGAGCAGGGAATCGGCATGGTCCGCCGCGGCCGTTACGGATCGCGGGCGCGTGCGGCGCGCGAATGAAGATTTCTTTGTCATGCAGCCGGAGGCGGCTGTATTTGTCGTCTGCGACGGAATGGGCGGCGCCGCGGCAGGCGAGACTGCAAGTCATGTGGCTGCCGAAACGGCGGCCGCCGCCCTGGCAAAGTCGAAGCCTGGGGCTGCCGCGATCCGCGAGGCTGTGCGGCTGGCCAACAGCGCCGTCTACGAACGCGCGCGGCAGGACCGGCGTCTGGAGGGCATGGGGACCACTCTGGTGGCTCTCATGCTGGGCGAGGGCACCGGCTGGCTGGGCCATGTGGGCGACAGCCGCTGTTATCGCTGGCGTGCCGGCGCGCTGGACCGGCTGACGCAGGACCACTCGATGGTGGAGGAGCAGGTCCGCATCGGTCGCATGACTCGCGAGCAGGCGCGCCGTTCGCCCATGCAGAACGTCATTACGCGCGCAGTTGGAACACGCGCAGAGGTAGTCACGGATGTTCAGGAAGTAGTGCTGGAGCCGGGCGACCTGTATCTCATCGCTTCGGATGGATTGACGCGCGAACTCACCGATGCCGCGATTGCGGGCATTCTGGAAGGCGCTGCAGAGGAGCTGGAGAAGGCCTGCGCGGCCTTGTTGGCGGCTGCCAATGCTGCGGGGGGTCGCGACAACATCACCTGCGTGCTGGTGCGTATCGGCTCGTAAATGCTGAATCATCGATCTATCTTAATGCGTTCGCAGCGACTGGTTCTGTGCGATGCAGCCCGTATAGGCTGCGAGAAATCGCGTGCGCAGGTCGCGATACTGCTCGATGGTCTGAAAGCGGCGCGTCAGCGGCTTCTGGTTCAGCAGATAAACGCTGGTCGCAATGTGCCGCGCGTTATCCAAGAGCAGATAGAAGCCAAGGGTGCCGCCTTTCAGTTCGCTGCGGTCGATGCCGTGCACTTCGAGACCATGCATTGTCGCCGGTAGATTCGAATTGGGCGCGGTGCCGGGCTGCGATGCGAGCAAGGCAGAAATTTCATCGAGCAGGTTCTGCTTTTCCGTATCCCAGGTGGCGGCCGGAAGCGCCTCCGGCTTCGTGTTGGCGAAGATGTCCCCGCCAACTCCATAGGCAAACAGGATGCGGTCTCCGGCCAGCATGTGAATCGTCTTCGGCCCGTGACTTGTATTGACGACGCGTTCCTGCACTCCAGCCGGAAGGGAATCGATTTTGACGATCTGTAAACCATCGTCAAAGCTGCACGATTCATAGCTGCGCAGCGCCGCCGCGTATTCCGATGGCGAGCTTTCGGCGGCAGCCGGAGCGTTCTGCCCCGTCATGGAAACTGAGGACAGCAGCACGGCAATCGCAACAGGCAGCAGTCGCATGGCGGCAACGGCAGTATATCCGGGCAGCCGCGCAGAGCGCAGGAAGGTGCTCATTTAGAATCGGCATGTGGCGAATGCAAGCGCACTGACCTTTCAGGAACTCCTTTTTAACCTGCAGACCTTCTGGGCGGCGCGGGGATGCGTGCTGCAGCAGCCCTACGACGTGGAGGTCGGCGCCGGCACCATGTCGCCGGAGACGTTTCTTCGCGTGCTTGGCCCGAAGCCTTTCAAGGTGGCGTATGCGCAGCCTTCGCGCCGGCCGGCAGATGGCCGCTATGGCGAGAACCCGAACCGCCTCTACAAGCACACGCAGTTTCAGGTGATCCTGAAGCCGCCGCCGGAGCGTGTGCAGGAGATCTACCTGGAATCGCTGGCCGCGATGGGCGTCGATCTGCGCGAGCACGATCTGAAGTTCGAAGAAGACAACTGGGAGTGGCCGGCGGGCGGCGCGTGGGGCGTGGGCTGGCAGGTGATGCTCGACGGCCTGGAGATCACGCAATTCACCTACTTTCAGCAGTGCGGCGGGCAGGAACTGGATCCGATCTGTGCGGAGCTGACCTATGGACTGGAACGGATTGCGGCCTTCCTGCAGGATGTCGATTCGATCTACGACATCGTGTGGGCGCGTGATCCGGTGACGAAGCGTGCCATCACCTATGGCGAGGTGCGGCTGCAGGAGGAGATCCAGTTCTCCGCATATAACTTCGAGCGCGCCGATGTCCAAAAGCTGTGGGAGCATTTCCGCCTCTATGAGCAGGAGTGCCAGGGGCTGCTCTCGCTGGTGCGGGAGGATGAGGCTGCACATCGGGAGCGCGACCGCGTGCCGGTGCTTGCCGCGTATGACCTGTGCCTGAAGTGCTCGCATCTCTTCAACCTGCTCGATGCGCGCGGCGCCATCAGCGTTACGGAGCGGGTGGGCATCATCGGGCGCATCCGCAATCTCACGGTCGGCGTCGCACGGGCTTACGCCGCATCTCTGAACGCACAACCCGCAGGGCTGACTGCCTGATACTTACGAGAGGAAGAGAGATGGCAGAGTTCCTGTTTGAGATTGGTCTGGAAGAGATTCCTGCGCGCATGATCGCGAGCGCGGAGCAGGAGCTGGCCACGCGCCTGAAGAATCTGCTCGCGGCCGAGAAGCTATTGGATACGAATGCTGCGGTGCGCAGCTACGCCACGCCGCGGCGGCTTGCCGTTACGGTCAGCGGCGTGCTCGAACGGCAGCAGGATACGACCGAGCAATTGACCGGTCCGGCATGGAAGATCGCGTTCAAAGACGGCCAGCCCACGCCGGCGGCGCAGGCCTTTGCCAAAAAGGCCGGAGTCGGGGTCGATGCGCTGGTAAAGCACACCACACCGAAGGGCGAATATGTATCGGCTACAGTGACGAGAGCCGGACGCAGCGCCGCGGAGATCCTGGTAGAGAAGCTGCCGGCGGAGCTGGGGAAGATCTACTGGCCCAAGAACATGTACTGGCGGCCGGGGAAGCCGGAGCGCTTCGTGCGGCCGGTGCAGTGGATGGTTGCGCTGCTCGACTCGGCTGTGGCGCCGGTGGAGTTCGGCGGCAAGACGGCGAACAGCGTCAGCTATGGACATCGCGTGCTGCACGGCGATGCGCCGGTGACGATTGGCAAGCCGGCGGAGTATGCAGAGAAGCTGGAAGCCGCATATGTGATCGCCGATGTCGCGACGCGGCGCGAGCGTATTCGAAAGGCGCTGGACCGCGTAACGCGCACGGTTGAGGGCGCGCGCTGGCGCGAGGACGAGCCGCTGGTCGAGACGGTAACGCAGCTTACCGAATGGCCGACAGTCGTGCTCGGGACCTTCGAGACGCGAATATCTCGATCTGCCCGATGAGGTGCTGGTGACCGTGATGCGCGATCACCAGAAGTACTTCGCGGTGGATGATGCGACAGGCAAGCTGGCGCCGCATTTCCTGGCGGTGCTGAACACGCAGGTGGATGCGGCCGGCGAGGCGATCATCCGCCACGGCAACGAGCGCGTGCTGCGCGCGCGCTTCAACGATGCCCGGTTCTTCTGGACCTTCGATCAGAAGACGCCGCTGGCCGAGCGCGTGGAGCTGCTGAAGGCGGTCACCTTCCAGAAGGACCTGGGCAGCTACTACACCAAGACCGAGACGAACCTGCGGCTGGCCGCAGCGCTGGCCACGATGGTGCGTACGCGCGGTGTCGCGGTGGATGAAAGCGCGCTGCTGACCGCGACGCGGCTGGCGAAAGCCGATCTGACCGCGGAACTGGTGAAGGAGTTTACGGAGCTGCAAGGCATCATCGGCGGATTGTATGCGCGCGCCGAAGGCTTGCCTGAGAGCGTCGCGCAGGCGATCTATTGGCAGTACCGGCCCGCAGCGGTGGACGATGCGATTCCGCCGACGGCGGAAGGGCAGCTGCTCGGTCTTGCCGATCGCACGGCGACGATCGTGGATATGTTCGCGCTGGGGCTTGAGCCGACTGGATCGAAGGACCCGTTTGGACTGCGGCGCGCGGCCAATGGCGTGATCCGCATTCTGGCGGAATCCGGGCTGCCGCTGAAGCTGAGCGAGCTGGAGCGGTTGGCGACCAGTCCGGAACAGGATGCGCTGGCGGAGACCTCGACCTCGGCGGTCGCGGCCTTCTTCCGCGAGCGGCTGGACTTCTACCTGCGTGAAGTGATGGGGTACAGCTACGACGTGGCGAATGCCGTCCTGGCGGCCGGCGCGGACGATGTGGCCGATGTCATCGCGCGCGCGAAAGCGCTGACCGCGGTGCGTGCCTCCGACGCCGAAGGCCACCTCGCCGCGATCTCAGCCGCGTTTAAGCGCATCCAGAACATCCTGCGGCAGGCGCGCGAGAAAGGCGAGCCTTACGATACCGCTGCAGTTGCGAATGCGCTGGCGGAGGCCGACGAGCGTGCGCTGCACCAGCAGTTCAGCGTAGTCGCGCCGGAAGTGGAGCGGCTGCGCCAGGAGCGCCGCTATGCCGAGGCGCTGGAGCGCATTGCCTCGCTGCGCCCGGCGGTGGATGCGTTCTTCGACAAGGTGATGGTGATGGCTCCTGACGCGGCGCTGCGGCGCAATCGTTTGTCGCTGATTGCCGAGGTCGCGGCGCGCTTTTCGAGCATCGCCGATTTTTCTGAAATCGTTTCGAGCTGAAGGCTCTAATTGTTGCGAGTTGATTGCATTGGCCGATTGGGTATGATGGTCGGCCTATGGCTCTCTACACTCGACGTCGTTTTCTACAGACGAGCGCGGCGGTTTCCGCTTATGCGCTCATGGCCACCCGGCAGGGGCTGGCTTCACCCTTCGGGCTCCCGCTCGGGCTCCAACTCTACTCTGTGCGCCAGGAACTGCCGAAGGACTATGCCGGCACTCTGAAGAAGTTAGGGGCGCTTGGCTACCGCCAGGTGGAGGCAGCCGGCTTCTACGGGCACTCCGCCGGCGATGTGAAGCAGGCGATGGCCGATGCCGGCCTGCGTTGCGTCAGCGCGCATTATTCGTCAGACGTGCTCTCGAAGACGCTCGACGACATCCTCGAGTTCCACAAGACGCTGGGGGCGGAGTACATCGTGTGCTCGTATCCCGGCCACAAGAACCCGCCGGCGCAGGGCGCCGAGCACACCTTCTCGCTCGAGGACTGGAAGTGGAATGCCGAGCAGTTCAACAGCTGGGGCAAGAAGGTGAAGGCCGCGGGCTTCCGCTTCGGCTATCACAACCACACGCCGGAGTTCGTCGCAGTGGACGGGGTGAGCTCCTTACGACGAGCTGATGAAGCTGACCGATCCCGCGCTGGTTACGTTTGAGATGGATTGCGGCTGGGTGGTGGTCGGCGGCGGCGATCCGGTCGCGCTGCTCAAGAAATATTCCAATCGCATCTCCATGCTGCACGTGAAGGACTTCCAGCCCGGCGTGACGCCGCCACACGCGGCGCAACTGGGTCACGGCCGCATCGACTACAAGCCAATCTTTGCGGCGGCGAAGAAGGGCGCAGATCAAGCACTACTTCGTCGAGCAGGAGGAGTTCGACATTCCGTGGCAGGAAGCGCTCAAGATCGACGCCGATTATCTGAGGTCGATCAAGTCGTAAATAAATGAGCCGGCGCTGCTGCCGGCTCATTTGCCTGTTTCAGTCGCGAACCATCTTCAGAACGGGATGTCTTCGTCGGTGATGCCGGTGTCGCCGTAGTCCGGAGCCGGCTGCGCGTAGCCGCCGCTCTTGTCGCCGCTGCTCTGGCGGCTGTAGCTGCCACCGCCGCCGCCTTCGCCGTCGCCACGGCCGGAGAGCAGGGAAATGTCATTGACGATGACCTCGGTCTTGTACCGTTTCTGGCCGCTCGTTTTATCGTCCCAGGACGAGGTGCGCAGGCTGCCTTCCACGTAGAGCTTGGCGCCTTTCTTTACGTAATCGCGAATGATCTCCGCCACTTTTCCGAAGGCGACCAGGTTGTGCCATTCCGTGCGGTCCTGCCACTCGCCGCCCTTGTCCTTAAAACGGTCGGAGGTAGCAAGTCCAAACTTCGCGACGGCGGCGCCGCTGGGTAGGAAATTGACCTCGGGATCTTTGCCGACGTTGCCGAGCAGGATGACCTTGTTGACGCTCTTTGCCATGATGATTCGCTTCTCCGTGAGACCTAAACGACGAGGATAGCAGAGGGGTCACGTTACCCGCCCCCTCCCCCCTCCCGGTACCGGAGGCTGGCTGGAAGTCGTCTGGAATCATCGGCTTAGCAGCGCTCCCGAAGGATAAATTCGTCCATCCAAAGGACTTATCGCTAAATTCGTCTTCTGATTGGACTTACGAGGCGCATTCTCCGGAGAGCTGGCTCGGCTGTGCGAGAGCGATCCTGATTTAATCCCTATTTCCATGTTAGCGAATTGGGTGGGGCGATCTGGCACTTTTTTGCGATCAGCTCGTTGCGTCGGGTCGATTCGGGAATGGTGTGGAAACCAGCCGATCCGAACAAGAAAGACGGTTCCAAGCCGCAGCGCCCTGACCGGCGAATTCGACTGACCGGAGAATTACAGACCGGAGAATGTAGCGGTAGGCTGGCAGGGAATGCGCAGCGGGCCGGGGGTTCTGGCATGGCGGGTAGATTGGTGGGCTTCTGTAGCAATGTCTGGCTGGATGTCCGGTATGCACTGCGAGGGCTGAAGAATGCCCCCGGCTATGCAGTGACGATGATCGTGACGCTGGCGCTGGGGCTGGGCGCGGTGACCGCGATGCTGGCGGTGGTGGATTCGGTGCTGCTGCGGCCGGTGGCGCTGCCCCATCCGGAGCAACTGGTCATGATCTCCGGCAGGCATGTGCATGCCGGGCCAACTTTCCTGCTTTCCTTCGCACAGGTGAGCGAGATACGCCGCGAGACGCGGCTGTTCCGCGATGTGAGCGGGTATCAGTCGGAGCCCGCGCCGATCGGTACAGAGGACGGGACGCGGATGGCGGTGCTGGTGCGGACGACGCCGAACCTGCTTGCGATGCTGGGCGTTCAGCGCAGCGCGGGGCAGGCTGATGGCAAGCAGCGACGCCGAAGCGCCGGTTGCCGTGGTAAATGCGGCCTTTGCCCGCGAACGGATGCATGGAGCGGCGAAGGCGGTGGGCGCGGCGATCAAGATCTCCGGACAGACGCGAACAGTGATCGGCGTTCTGCCGGACGGAGTGCACTTTCCGCAGGGTGTGGAAGCGCCGATGGTGTACGAACCGATGCCGCTGCACAAAGGCGCAATGAGCGAGGTATTCGACGACGCGGCGATGGTGCTGGCGCGGCTGAAGCCTGGAGTGACGCGGCAGCAGGCGACAGAGGAGCTGCGCAGCCTGTTTCTGCATCAGGCGGGAGCGAAAGATACGAACCCGGTGATTCCGGATGTGTACTCCTACTCCGATTACCTGACGGGTGACCTGCGAACGGGCTTGCTGACGCTGCTGGGCGGCTGCGCGCTGCTGCTTCTGATTGCGTGCGCGAATGCCGCGAACCTTCAGATTGTGCGGGCGGCGGGACGGATGCCGGAGATGCACGTACGCGCCGCGCTGGGAGCGAGCCGCGCGCGGCTGCTGCAACAGGCGATGACGCAGAGCGTGGTCGTCTCGCTGGCGGGTGCGGCGTTGGGAGGCGGGATCGCGTATGTGCTGGTGACGGCGGCGCGACATGTGTACGCGGCCCGGTATTCGCGGTTTGAAGAGCTGACGCGTGCATCCGTTGATTTTTGGCGCCTGCGCGCTGCTTGCGTTGGGAGCGGGAGCATTGGCTTCCATCGCTCCGCTGCCCCAAATCCGCAAGGCGTCTGCGGCGTCTGCCATGCGCGCTGCGCAGACGACGCGGCCCTCGCGCGTGCCCGGGTTGCTGGTGATGCTGCAGGTGGGGCTGACGTGCGTGCTGCTGACGGTGAGCGGGCTGTTTGTGCAGACACTACGCGCACTTGGAGAATGTGCCGCTGGGCTTTGACCCGCATCATGTAACCACGGTTGTGCTGATGCAGCAGGACCAGCATCAGGATCCGGAGGTGTCGCGACAGACAGTGGGCAAGGTGCTGGATGCTTTCGCCGCGCTGCCCGGCGTGGAGGCAGCAACGATGCAGAGCTCTGTGCCTTTCTCAAGCTTCGATATGGGACTGAACGGCGCGACCGATGTGAGCGGGCGTGCGTACCGCGACGGCGACTCTGCTTCTTATAGCCTGGTGAGCTCGAATTTTGTTCATGCGAGCGGACTGCATTTGGTCCGAGGGCGTGGTTTTTTGCCCGCTGGATGATGGCAGCGGAGCAATGGTGGTGCTGGTGAACCAGGAATTTGTGCGGCGGTTTCTGGGCAATCGAGACCCAATCGGGGCGACCGTGAAGTTCCATCGCGGGCCGCATGACACCGATGCGGACATGCCATTCCTGCAGCCGATGAACGTTGTCGGCGTGGTAGAGAACGAGATGCAGGGAGGAGATCTGGGAGCGCCCTTCGAGCCGATGGTGTACCTGGACTACCGGCAATTGCCGAAGGGCTCCATGTTTGTGCAGTTGTTCAACCTGACATCGGAGTTTGCGATCCGCTCGCGGCTGCCGCAGGCCACGTTGGATGCGGAGCTGCGCGCGGCGATCCGGCGAACGGCTCCCGGCATGGCAGAGATGAGCATCCAGCCCATGGATGAATCGATCGCTGCGTCGCTGAACGAGCGCCGCCTGGCGTTGCGGCTGGTATCGAGCTTTGGAGCCGTGGCACTGTTGCTGGCGGCCATCGGAATCTACGGTGTGCTGTCGTATACCGTCACACAACGGCGGAGGGAGATCGGCATCCGCATGGCGCTAGGGTCATCTCGCAGCGGCGCAACGAGGCTGGTAGTGCGGCAAGCGGGAATGATGGTTCTGCTTGGACTGGCGATCGGATGTCCTGCCGCGTGGCCGGCGGGGCGCGCCGTGCGTTCATTTTTGTTTGGAGTGGGCGCACTTGATCCCTGGGTCTTCAGCGCGACGGCAGCGGTGCTGCTGCTGGTCAGCGTGATTGCGGCGATAGCTCCGGCATGGAGAGCGGCCCGTGTGAATCCGATGGAAGTGCTGCGGAGCGAATAGCGCGAGGGTTCAGCGCGAAGCGGTTTGCAGGGCGCTGCCGGGCTGGCGCATTACGTTTTGCGCGGCCTGGTTGAGGGTGACGCTGCTCTGCTGTGCGGTGAAGCGGGAGCGATCGTCGTCCTCCTGGAAGGAAATGCTTTTGAACAGAAGCGCATTGCCTTGCAGATGAATGTGAATCAGCGTGAGCTGCCAGATCGACGGGGCGACCTGCTGCTGCTCGATGGCGAAAGAACCACCCTGCTTGAGGCGGCCGAGAAGGCCCGCTCCAAACGTGACGTCGTGGACCAGCGTGCCGTGCACGCTGCGAATGCGGTGCTGGTGGTTGTCGGCGACGAGGTCGCCCGTGGCCGCGGCAAAGACACGCGCCTCATGCGTGGGCGGATGGAAGCTGGGATTGGGCACGAAATGCAGTGTGGTTTCGTCAGGCGTGGTGCGGACGACGGTCCAGACGAAGCCATCGGGCAGGAGGCGGAGCAGGTCATCGACCTGCTGAGAGTCGTGCGCGCTCTCCGCGATCTGCTTTTTCTGGGCGTGCGGGTCGCTCAGGAATTTCTGGATGAGCGATTGCTGCTCCGGCTCCTGCACTTCGCTGCCGTTTTTCACCAGGACGCGGTCGACGTCGCCGTGCGGCGTGGTGGCGACCCACTCCAGAAGCTGCTCCTTCGGTTTCACGGAGTGATCGAGATAGACCCACTGCGAGTGGTCGCGTTTTGTTTTCAGCACGCTCGGTATCGACGACCTGCTGAACGATCTGCTGTGCGGTTTGCGCGTGCGCGAGCGGGGACACGAGGGCGAGCGATGACAAGCGCAACGAGATGGCGGTGGCGAGGCACGAAATATGGATGCCGGAGGGGGAGAAAGGTTCGAAAAAATGCGATTGGGAGCTGGGGATCGGCTTGCGGCGCTGGCTTCATTTCACCCTTTCGCTTCGCTCAGGAGCGGCTCCAGATTTGTTTCTATGACCCGGGAACCGGCGCGGCGACGGGCAGCTTTGCCGCCTCCCATGCTGCGAAGCCGCCGGCGATCTCGGCTACGGAAGCGAATCCAGCTCGCTGCAGGAGGCTTGCGGCAAGCGAGGAGCGATAGCCGCCCGCGCAATAGATCAGCAGGGGGCGATCCTTGGGCAGCGACTGCAGATTGTCCGCGAGGCGATTGAGCGGGATGGAGACGCTGCCGTCGATGTGCTTCTGCTCGTGCTCGCGCGGCGGTGCGGACGTCTATGACCAGCGGGGGGGCCAGCGGCGGCTGCGTGGACGACAGGCGCTCTGCGGCGGACTGCGCGCTGAGATGCTCGGTGAAGGCGATCAGGTCGGGCCGGGAGTCGAGCGCGCGCAATCCGTTCTCCAGATAGCCGGCCACGTGATCGAAGCCGATGCGGCCGAGCCGGATGGCCGATTCGTGCTCGCGTCCGGGGGCCGCGATGATGATGATCGGGCGCGCCGGGTCGAGCACGGTTCCGGCCCAGGTTGCGTACTGGCCGGCGAGCCCAACGTTGATGCTGCCGGCGAGATGCGCGGCGGCAAATACCTCGGGGTCGCGCGTGTCTAAGACCTGCACCCCGACCTGCACACCGCCGGCCTGCGCGCTCTCCGCCTGCATGGCCAGGACCGTGTCGAGCGCGAGCGGCTTCATTTCGCGCGCGAGCGTCTGGTCCAGCGTTGGTCTCTCCTGGCTGTTGAGAACGGCGTCGTAGGTGAAGTACGCCGGAGCCTCCGGTTGATCGGCGGTGACGACGCCGATGAAGGCTTCCCTGGTCATGGGCTGCAGCGCGTAGTTCGTGTGCCGCTGCTCGCCGAGCGTGGAGACGGTTTCCTTGCTGATGGCCTTGCCGCACAGCGAGCCCGCGCCGTGGGCGGGATAGATCAGGCTCTGGTCCGGCAGCGGCAGCAGTTTTTTATGCAGCGAATCGAAGAGCATGCCGCCGAGCTCCGTGGCCGACCAGCCAAGCGCGACGCGCAGGTCGGGGCGGCCTACATCGCCGATGAACAATGTGTCGCCGGTGAGCACGGCATGAGGCACGGTATCGCTGGCGTCGAGGTCATAGACGACGATCGAGACGGACTCCGGCGTGTGCCCCGGCGTCTCGAGCGCCTTCAGGCGTACGCGTCCGAATTCGAGAATGTCGCCATCGTGAAGCGGCGTGAAGGCGTAAGCGGTTTTCGCCGTGCTGCCGAGATAGATGGTGGCGCCGGCGCGATCGCGCAGCTCCAGGTGGCCGGCAACGAAGTCCGCGTGGAGATGCGTAAGAAAGACGTGCTTGATCTTCAGCCCGTGTTCGGAGGCAAACGCGATGTAGTGGTCCGTGTCGCGTTGCGGATCGACCACGGCTGCCGTGCCCGTCGCCTCGTCTCCAATCAGATAGGAGGCGTGCGCCAGGCACGGCAAATAGAACTGCTTAAAGATCACTTAGCACCCACGGGCTCGGGCTTCTTCTCCAGGCTGACGAGCCGCATGTAGGGCTTGGGAGCCTTCCATCCCTGCGGATACTTCTTCTTGGCTTCCTCGTCGCTGACGGAACCGGCGATGACGACGTCGTCGCCCGGCTTCCAGTTCACCGGTGTGGACACCTGCTCCTTGGCGGTGAGCTGCAGCGAATCGAGCACGCGCAGGATCTCGTCGAAGTTGCGGCCGGTGCTCATGGGATAGCTGAGCATTAGCTTGATCTTCTTGTCGGGACCGACGACGAAGACGGTGCGCACTGTCGCGTTGGTCGCTGGAGTGCGGCCTTCACAGGTGTCGCCGGCTTCGGCGGGCAGCATGTCATAGAGCTGGGCGACCTTCAGCTGCGTATCGCCGATCATCGGGTAGTTGACCTTGTGGCCCTGCGTCTCTTCGATGTCGACGAGCCATTTGGAATGGCTGCTCACCGGGTCCACGCTCAGGCCGATGATCTTGCAGCCGCGTTTTTCGAACTCAGGCTGCAGGCCGGCCATGTAGCCCAGCTCCGTGGTGCATACCGGGGTGAAGTCTTTGGGATGCGAGAACAGGATGGCCCAGCCGTTGCCAATCCAGTCGTGGAAGTTGATGGTTCCCTGCGATGTCTCGGCAGTGAAATTGGGAGCTTCGTCGTTGATGCGCAGCATTGCTTCTCTCCTGTTTGGCGTAATTTTTCTGGCCCTTTTGACGACCATTCGCCCCGGGGCCGGGAACAGTGTCGGGAGGAGTAGGAACTTTCGTGGTGGATACTACACTGCCTGCACCCTGCGCCCAATGAATGCGCCAGGGCAGGCGGACGCTGCTATTTTCGCTCGTACTCTTCCATTTTGACTCGCGGAGAAGCCGCTCCGCAAGCTTTCGCGGTACGGGTACGGCTTTTTCGACGAAGCGGGCGATGAGCGGAAAGGATTTGTCGCTTTACCAGACGTAGGTGCCGACAGCGCCGGCATCGAGCGACGTGGTGAAGGCGCTGCCCTTGTCACGCACCGCAAAGCTCTGGGTTGTGTCCGGTCGGGTTGGAGACGATCAGGGCGGTCTTTCCATCCGGTGTCTTGAAGGCGACATTGGGAAGCGTGTCGAGGTCATTGGAGTCGATACGGACGGACCCGGCCGGGACGAACTTGGATACATGGCCGAGGACGTAATAAGCGAGCAGGCGGGTGACGTTGTCGCCGTCGATGGTGAGGGCGCCGTAGCAGCCGGTGCAGCCGCCGTTGTCTGTGTGGGGGCCGGCGTTGGGATCGGCGGCCAGGTTCCACAGCAGAACGTTCCTGCTCCAGTTACGTGTTACGCCGATGATGACGCGCGCGACCGGCTCTGCGATGTTGAGCGTGGAAGTGCCGGGGCGCTCGGTAGTGGACTGTTCGGTGAAGTAGATGTTCTTCGCGGGGAAGGCATCGTGCACCTGGGTCATCGCCTCGACCTTGCCGCCGTAGAGATGCCAGGCGGAGCCGTCGATGTATTTGGCGGCGGCAGGATCCTTGAGGATGGAAGTCACGTAAGCGGGGTGGTCGAGGTTGTGGTCATAGAGGAGGATCTTGGTCTGGATGCCGGCCTTCTGGAAGGCGGGGCCGAGATCGTGCTCGATGAAATCAGCCTGCTCGGGCGCGAGCATCACCATGGACGGCGTGTTCTTCTCGTTGAGCGGTTCGTTCTGAATGGTGAGCGCATCGATGGTGATGCCGTGGGCCTTCATGCCCTGGATGTACTTGACCCAGTACTTCGCGTAGGCGGGAAAGTATTCCGGCAGCAGCACGCCGCCCTGCGCTTTGCCCGTGGTCTTCATCCACAGCGGCGCGGACCAGGGTGAGGCGAGGATTTTGATTTTCGGGTTGATGGCCAGGATCTCCTTGAGCACCGGGATGACATCGGTCTCGTCGGGCGCGAGCGAGAAGTGCTGCATGTCGGGGTCGGTCTGGCCTTCCGGCAGATCGTCGTAGGAGTAGACGTGGTCGTTCATGTCCGATGAGCCGACAGTGACGCGGAGATAGCTGACGCCGATGCCGTCGCCTTCCGTGGTGAAGAGGTTGTGTAAGCAGCGCGGCGCGCTTCGCGGCGTCCATGTGGTGGAGGAGCATGGCGCTGCCGCCGGTGAGCGCGAAGCCAAATCCGTCGATCGTCTGGTAGGTCTTCGCGCTGTCGACATTGATGACCTGGCCGGTGGGGGCCTCTTTGCTGAAGGCGAGCTTGGGCGACTGCTCGGCAAGCAGCGCGGATCGGTCGGGTTTCGTGAGCCAGAGCGTGGCGTTCTTTTGCGCGAGAGCGGGCAAGGGCAGAAGCGCGAGGGCGGAAAGCAGAAGCGAGCAAAGGACCTTCGAGTACATGGAGCCTCCAGGCGGACTTGGAACGGCGCCGTCATTGTAGACAAACGGTTGTTTCTTTGTCGATGGCTTGGCCAGACCGGGCGGACGCGCCGTAGAACAGGCGGAAAAGTAGTCTCGTCTCACGGAACGGCGGGGCTTCCGCTCCACACAGAAGATATGTGGCCCGGCAACGTCCGTGCGAAGATGCTGCCATGAAACGCCCGGTCTCCGTAACGATCCTCGCTTGCGTGTATCTGGCGGTTGGCGCAGTCGGCTTCGCTGCACATTTCCGCGAGCTGGTGGCGTGGCAACAGGGCGTTGTATGGGTGGAACTCACCGAACTGGCGGCGATTCTTTGCGGAGCATTTCTGCTGCGCGGGCAGAACTGGGCCCGCTGGCTTGCGCTTGCCTGGATCGCGTTCCACGTCGTCCTGAGTATGTTTCATCCGTTCCGCTGAGCTCGCGATCCATGGCTTGTTCTTTGCCGTAATCGCGTGGATTCTGTTTCGCTCCGAAAGTGGCCGGTATTTCCGCGGCGTGCAAGTGGACCCGTCTTAGCGACGGTGGGCGGGGCAGCGCTTTCAGAACCGACGGCGGACACAAAAACAAGACCGACGGGGAGGCAACTCGCGCGCTCCGCAACTGCACCTAGCTAAAAGGCAGAGTCATTCCTGGCATCCGCCGGTCTACACGTCAAAGATGGCGTATTTACTGCGCGAAGCCAATCATGAAGCCAACCGTGGAAAGGAGATTCGATGGCTACATCAGGAACAGTGCAACCAGGCGACGTCACGCAGCGTGTGGGCGTCGAGGTCATCCGCGCTCGTGGTGTGGATGTAGAGAAATTGATCAAGATGCTGGTGGCCAACGCCGCAGCGGAGTTCTCGAGCACGTACTACTACTACACGATCCTGCGCATGCACCTGGCGGGACACGAAGACTACAAGGAAATCTGCGAGGATGCGCGGCTGGAAGATCGCGCGCACTGGGAGCTGATTGTTCCGCGCATTTATGAACTGGGCGGCAACCTGCCCAATAGCCTTCCCGAATTTCACGATCAGGCCGGCTGCCGCCCCGCCAAGCTTCCCGATCCGCCAACGGCGGTGAACATTCTTACGCTGCTGCTGGAATCGGAGCGGTGCGCGATCCGAAGCTGGACTGCGATCTGCGACATGACCTTCGGGAAGGATCCGCGAACCTACGACATGGCGGCGCGCATTCTGAACGAAGAGGTCGAGCATGAAGCGTGGTTTATCGAGCTGCTGGCTCATGAGCGTGATGGAAAGTCGATCCCATCCGGACACTTCCGCCGCGGCGAACCGGGCGAGGCGCCGTACAGCAAGAACCGCCGCTTCTATAACCCATAAGGATTCCGTTCGCGGATCGAAGCTGAGATGACAGGACGACGGGTCCACCAGGTTGCGCTTGAAACGCCGGAGGGGACCCTCGCGATCGAGTGCGGCGAGGATGAGCACATCTGGGATGCAGCCGCGAGGCAGGGCATCCTGCTGCCGGCGATCTGCCACCAGGGGCGCTGCCTGACCTGCGCGGGGCGGCTGCTGGAAGGCAGCGTGGAGCACGACCACCCGGACTCGTACTTTGCCGAAGATGAGGCGGCGGGGTTTGTGTTGCTCTGCCGCGCCATGCCGCAAAGCGAGGTGCGCATTCGCACTCATCAGGAATGGGAGATGCGGGAGCATCGCCTGGCGCTCGGTCTGCCTGCGCCCTATGCGTGAGCGCGCGGAGGATTAGCGGGACGTGCGGGCGAGGCGGCGGTTGCGCAGATATTTCGCGCCGCCTAGCACCAGGAGCATAAGGCCGAAGGGCAAACACATCATGGTGACGATGAGCGCGATCCAGCCGGCATTGGTATGTGGGCCGTGGATGCTGACGCCGCCGAAGAGGAAGCGCGTGGCGAGCGCGGCGAGGACGCCGGTGAGGAGCGTCCAGAACGCTCCCTGAAGAAGCGGGCGGGTGCCGTCGTCGGGCAGCGGAGTGCGGATGGCGCGGACGCGCGGGACGGCCTGCGTGTTGGTCTCGCTATCGTGGGCCGGGTTGGTAACAGGTGTCGACATGATGGGTTATCCGTGCCAGCCGGCGAGCATGGCGCCCACGATCACGCCGGTGACGGAGACATAGAGCCAGATGGGGTAGGTCCAGCGGGCTACCTTGCGATGCGTTGCGAAGCGGCGCGTGAGCGCGAGGAAGAGCGTGATGAGCACCAGCGGCAGCGCGACGACCGAGAGCAGGATGTGGCTGATGAGGATGGCGATATAGGCCATCCAGATGGCGTTGTGCGGACCGGGAAAGCGCATGTCGCCGTGCAGCCAGTGGTTGGTGATGTAGCTGATGAGGAAGAGCGTGGAGAAGGCGAAGGCCGTCAGCATGGCGGCGCGGTGCGCGGCGACGCGCTTGCGGCGGATGAGCAGGAAGCCGGTGATGAGCGCGATGGCGCTGAGACCGTTGAAGAGGGCATTCAGCGCGGGCAGGAAGCGCAGGCGCATGTTGTAGGCGTCCGGCGCGTGGTGCGCGTAAACCAGCCAGAAGAGAAATGCGGATGCCAGCGCGGACACCGCGAGGATGGCGCCGACGGCGATGCCGGTAGGGAAGGCGGCGGGCTTGTTCGCGGGCTCCAGAGCAGTGGCCATGGCTTCAGGCAGCGGGTTTGTTGGTGCGGCGGTTGACGACTACCCAGGAGGTCGCGAAGGTAACGAGACAAAAGGCTACCGTGACTGCGACGTTCACCAGCACGGTGTGGTCGGTGTGCGCGGCGGGATCGAGGCCGTTGCGCAGCGCGTCCACGCCGTAGGTGAGCGGGTTGGCGAGCATGATGTCGCGCAGCCAGCCGGAGGCCTTGTCGGCGGGGAAGAGCGCGCCGGAGAGCAGCCATAGCGGCAGCAGGATGAGGTTGACGATGGCGTGGAAGGCCTGCGTCGAGTCCATCGGCCACGCGATGGTGAAGCCGAGCGCGGTGATCTCAAAGCTGATGAGCAGGACGACGGCCGCCGCGAGGAGCACGCCTGCGAATGTGGGGTGAACACCGGCCAGCGGCGAGAAGAGCAGGAAGATGAGTCCCTGAATAGCGGCGAGTGTGGCGCCGCCCAGCACCTTGCCGAGCACGATGGCCGAGCGCGAGGCGGGCGAAGCAAGCACAGTGAGCAGGAAGCCTTCGTTGCGGTCCTGGATCAACGACATCATGGAAAAGATCGCGGTGAAGAGCACGATCATGACGATGGCGCCGGGAAAGAAATAGCCGAAGGCGTGGCCGCTGGCGCCGGAGTTGCCGGACGAGAACGAGTTCGAAAAGCCCGCGCCGAAGGCGACCCAGAAGAGCAGCGGCGAGGCGATAACGCCGATGACGCGCGCGCGCTGGCGATAGAAGCGCACGATCTCGCGCTGCCACAGCGAGTAGGAGGAGATCCAGAGGCTGGGACGCGCGGTACGAATCGCATGTTGACGGGGTGCGGTTGTCGCGATGGTGGCCATTTAGTCGATGCCCTCCTTTTCTTTCACGCTGCCGTCGGTCGCTTCGGTCCAGAAGCGGTGGCCGGTGCGCTGGATGAAGACGTCTTCGAGGCGTGGACGCGACACGGAGACAGCGCGGACCTCGCCGGGAAAGGCGTCGAGCACAGCGGTGAGGAAGCGGTGTCCGTTCTCGCGCTCCAGGCGAACGGTGTTGCCCAGGACGGTGGGTGCTACGTCGAAGCGGCCGGTCATGCGCGCGGCGAGGGAGTGCGCTGCATTTTCGCTTTCGGTTTCGAAGAGGACGACATCGCCGCCGATGGTGGACTTCAGCTCTTCCGGCGATCCGAGCGCGACCAGCTTGCCTTCGCTCAGGATGGCGAGGCGATCGCAGTACTCCGCCTCCTCCATCAGGTGCGTGGTGACCAGCACGGTGACGCCTTCTTCGTCGCGCAGCATGCGGAGGTATTGCCAGAGGTCGAGGCGCGCGCCGGGGTCGAGGCCGGTGGTGGGCTCATCCAGCAGCAGAACGGCGGGCGAGTGGATGAGGCCCTTGGCCAGCTCGACGCGGCGCTGCATGCCGCCGGAGAGGGTTTCGACATAATCCTTGCGGCGATCGCTGAGGGCGACGCGGCGAAGCACGTCGTCGATACGCAGCCGGAGATGCTTGCCGCTGAGGCCGTAGAGATGGCCGGCGTGGCGCAGATTTTCTTCGATGGTGAGCTTGATGTCGAGCGAGCGCGACTGGAAGACGATGCCGGTCTGCTGACGGACCTGCCCGGGTTCTTTCGCGACGTTGAAGCCGCGGATGGTGGCCGTGCCACGCGACGGAACCATGAGCGTCGAGAGAATGCGGAATAGCGTGGTCTTGCCGGAGCCGTTGGGACCGAGCAGGCCGAAGATCTGCGCCGGCGCGACCGAAAAGGAAAGATGATCCAGCGCGACGCGCGTGCCGTAGTCGTGGGTAAGCGACGAGAGCACGATGGGGTCGCTGGGAGTTGCGGCGACGGTAGCTACGGTGGCGGGCTCGAGTGTGGCCGAAGACATGGGAGCGGCTATCTCCTTCCTGCTGTGGCATCCAGCATCATGATGATGAGCAACAGCGGCAGATACAGAACGCTGGCCTTGAGCAGCGCGCGGGCGTGTGGGCGCGATGCTGCGAATGAGGGAGCTTTGAGGATCTTCGCGAACCGGATCGTATAGAAGAGATAGCCAAGCCCGAGAATGAGCGCGGCGACGGCGTAGATGCGGCCGGAGATGTCGAAGTACCACGGCAGCAGCGAGACCGGGATCATCAGGATGGCGTAGATCAGCGCCTCGACGACGGTGGACCAGCCATCGGGCTCGACCACCGGAAGCATGCGGATGCCGGCGCGGCCGTAGTCCTCGCGATAGAGCCAGGCGATGGCCATGAAATGCGGGAACTGCCAGACGAAGAGGATGGCGAACAGCGCGACGGCCGGCCATTCGATATGGCCGCGCGCGGCGGTCCAGCCCAGCAGCGGACCCATGGCGCCCGGGAATGCGCCGACGAAAGTCGCGAGCGTGGAGCGGTATTTGAGCGGCGTGTAGACGGCGACGTAGGTAAATACGGTCAGCAGGCCGAGCGCGACGGTGACCAGGTTGGTGAAGCGCAGCAGAATCAGCGAGCCGAGAAGGGTTGTGGCGAAGGCAACCAGCAGGCCATGGGGCAGGCTGATGCGTCCTGTCGCCAACGGCCGCCCTGCCGTTCGGATCATGCGGGCGTCGGATTTGCGTTCCAGCACCTCGTTGAGCGCGGCGGCGCCGGCGGAGATGAGTCCGATGCCGGCCAGGGTTTCGAGCAGGCCGATGTGGAAACTGGGAATGCCGGAGCGGACGGAGCCGAGATAGAAGCCGGCCCACGCGGTGATGACGACCAGGGCGGTGACGCGCGCCTTGAAAAGTTCGATGTAGTCGGTGAGCAGGTTTGGCGCGGCCTTGGCGCGGCGACGCGGCTGGCCTTCTGGAACAGACTCCGGCGCCAGGCTCTCCTGCGTCAGGATCGCAGCGTCCTGGTCGGGAGCGGCGGGAAGGCCGACCTCAGCGGCGCTCAGGGGTTGTTGAAGAGAACAACCTGAACCAGAACATCTCCACGCTGCGCCGGCTACTAGGGTGAAAAGTGCGGAGACAATCGCTACATCGCAACCATTCTGGGCAGAGGCTACCAGATTCACCGCGACGGTGGTACAGCGTTGGGCGGCGTCAGCTGCGAAGGCGAAGCCCTCGACAAACCACGGAGACGCGGGTGGCGCTTGCGGTAATTCCCTTTGACAATCATGACCGGCGACGCCGGACGCGCGTGTACCTGGTGGATGCGCTGACGGAGGAGACGATTGCCGCAATGGGGCAGGTAGAGCCCCGGACCATTTCAGCGTGATCTGGCCGCACATCTGTCATGCGGTATCTAGCGTACACGGCGAAGTCCCTCGCCGAGATCTGGCAGAGACCTCGACGTCGGTTATCTGGTCGAGAGCTCGCTGCGCGTCGGAGGGCCCGCTGATTGCGCATTACATCCAAGCTAATCCGCGTGCACAGACCATATCGACAGATGTGGTCGGCGGTCGTACGACAGCGAGCCGCGCCAGCATTCTGGCGTTCCAGCGCGAGCTCAGTGTCGACGATTGCCGAGCAGGTGCGGCTGCGGCTCTCTCCTCAGCGCGTCTGGACGCAATGCTGCGCCGCCAGACGTAGTCACGCCGAGGCGTACGACCTCTACCTGCATGGGCGCCACTTCTGGTACCAACTCAATCCCACGGGCACGCGCAGCAAGCGGTCGAGTAATTTCCAGCGTGCAACGGCACTCGATCCTGCAATACGCTCTTGCCTGGTACGGAGAGCGGAACGGGAAAGACCGACCTGAGCGGTGCTCAGGGGCACAGAGAGACTCGCGGCGAAGATTCGGGGGCAGCTGCATGAGCGAGAAGGGCGCTGGCTTGCCGGGACCGGAGTTGGTCAACGTGGCATGCGCCTGCCTCCATGATAGCAAGTGGGTACCGCTTCCGTACCGGCTGGATAGCAAAGCGCACCCTGCAAGATCGTTGCGACACCGCCGGGGGCGCTATTCCCAGCTCGTGTAGCGCTTTGCCCATTCGCTCTTTGGATATTGCGTCTGCACAATGACAAAGAGGCGATGGTTGAGGTCCGGCGTGGCCTTCGTCCGGCAGCCGTTGCGGACGGCGCGCTCGGCGAAGCCGAGGAGGTCCGGGGTGCGCGGGTCGGCCGGATGCTGCTTCTGCCAGTCGAGCGCGGCGGCAGCGAAGTAGTCCGAGGCGCAGGGCGTGGCGCGCAGCACGGCGATCTCGCGATCGGCTGCGGCGCTGTCGGCTGCGGTGAGGAAGGGTGGATCGGGAAGGACGGCCGGGCTGGCGGGCTGCGTGCCGAAGAAGGTGGCGGGCCTGCTGTTGGGATTTTCCGAGGAGGCGGGCTGGGCAGTATCGCTGGCGGACCACCAGTTGTCGCGATACATGCTGTAGCCGGCGAAACCGTCTTCGCGCTCGATGCCCGCACGGACCAGCGGCGCGTTCGAGGGAAAGCGCATCAGCGCGAGCAGGCCGGCGGCGCGGCGATCGCTTGCGCTGGCGGCGGAGTTGTAGCCATCGAGCCACTGCTTCCATGAGGGGTAGCAGCCGGTGAGGATGGGCGACATGCGTTTTGCGATGTCAGGTTGGTTGAGCAGCACGGCGCGGGTCCAGGTAGATTGCGCGATCTGGAAGCTGAGATTGCGGGGAAGATTTTTGTCTTCGGCCGCGTCGGCGAGCAGCGCGAGCGGCATGCGCGTGTTGAGGATGGTGGCCGCGTCGGGATTGAAGAGCAGCGTCGTGGATTGCGAACCGTTGACGCCGCACAGGCCGTTGGGGTTGGGCTTGGTGTCCGGCGGCTGGGGAGTGTCGGTGTCGAAGGTGACGCCGGCGGGGAGCGCTGCCGCATCGTGGAGGAAATCGGCGAGCGTGGGCGCGGCGCGCTGGTTGAGCAGCTTGAAGAGATTGATGGTGGAGCGTTGCGGTGCGTGCTGCACATCGGGCTCGACGGCGGCGAGAGCGGCGCGCATGGCGGCGGCATCGGGCATGAGGCGGAGCCGGTTGTAGGTGGCGGCGGTCCATGCTGGGGAATCTTTCGGGACTTGTGCGGCGGCCTGGATCAGTTCGGCTGCTGCCGCGTCGCCGGGTTGTGCGTTCGAGAGGGCTGCGATGAGCCAGATGTCGGAGTGGGTTGCGTGCCATTGCGCGAGAGCTTCGGCGGCGTCCTGTTGGCGTTTTTGCTGCGCTTTGGCGGGGTCTGCGGGCTCACCGAAATCTAAGCTCATCCTCTGGACCGGAGCCGGGGCGCGCATCGCCTGCATCCATGGGAAGAGCGGTGAGTCGGGCCCGGTATGTGTAGCGGATGAAGTGACGTTTTCGCGTATCGGGCGGATAGAGGTAGTAGCGAAGATCGATGAGCGCCTGCTGGAATCGCCCGGGCGTCTGTGCGCGGTCCGGAGCGGTAAGGCGCGCGGCGAGGACATTGGCCTGCGCCGCGGGGTCGAGGCGCAGGTTCACGAAGTCGAGCAGCCCGGCCGCGTCGGTATGGTAGGGCTGCATGACTGCGGTCGGCGATGATGGCATTGAGCGCGTCGCGTGCTTCGGCAAGACGCGCGGGCTCCTTCTGCTTGACGAGATCGGCGTAGGCGCGCTGCGCTTTCTCGCGCTCTTCGCTATAGGGCGCGCCAGGCGCGGCGACGGCGGCAGGCAGGAAGATCGGTGATCTGGCCGACGGTCGCGCGGCGGATCATGGCGCGGGCTTCGACGAGGCGCGCGATCGAGATGCCAGGGCGAAGATGTGTCGGCGGCGATGGCTTTGAGACGAGTCATGGCGCCGTCGTAGTCGGTCTGGTAGAACTTCGCCGCCGCCTGCTGGTAGGCGCGGTCCTGCTTCAGCCACGTGGGCGCATTCGCGGGCGCGTCGGCGGGCATCTTGTCACCGCTTCCGTTGCAATTGGCGAAGACTGCATCCTGTCCGTGCACCCAGTCGGTGAAGCTGGCGGGATCGTCGGCGTGTGCGGTCTTGCGGTCCTTCAATGTGCTGGCGGCGAAGGCGAAGGCCTCGTCGAGGCAGTTGGCGAAGTTCTGGTACGACGCGCCGGGAACAGGACGGTCGCTGTTGAGGTCCTGGGTGAGGTGGAATCCGGGCTGTGCTGGCGGTGGCGGAGGCTCGGGAACGCCGGAGTCTTTGCGGGCAGTCACCCATGCGACGAATCCCGGCCGCTTGGATGGATCATCGTAATCGTTGCTGTTGCGTATGCGGTCGAGAGCGACCGCCTGCTGCTGCTCGCTGGCGCTGAGGCCGTGGCCGTTGAGCCAGTCATAGGCGATGACGAGGTCCTCGACACGATAGCCGGGCTGCGGAATGCCGATTTTGCCGCCGGCGTACGCCGCATAGGGACCGTCGGGCATGGAGTTCTGCACGAAGACTGCTTCGGGGAAGAATGGTCCGCAGCTATTGCCGGGAATGGCGAAGACGAGGACGGTACATGCGGCGGCGAAGGCGAGACGCGAAATTTTCATCGAGCGGGTTCCGGGGCGAGTGCGGTGAGCGGCGTGGTGGAGATCGCGGCCAACTCTGCGGGCCGCCAGGGGCGCGGCGCGAAGAGATAGACGCGGGTAGATGGGATTCAGCGATGAGATCGATGCGGGCCACGGCTCATCGGTGGAGAGGCCGAGGCTGGTGCGGCAGAGCGGTTCGGTGATGGGATAGCGGATGGCGTTGCGCAGGCGCGTGCTGTTGGCGAAGGCAAGCGCGCGCGGGCCGCCCATGCGGAACTCCATCGGCACCGCTTCATCGATGGGCAGCGTGTGCAGCCACGAATGAGGCCCGCACCAGGAGACGAGCGCGGTGATGGAGAGCGGCAGGCTGCGCGGAAGTTGCGCTCGCAGCGCTTCGAGAACGCCGCGATAGAAGTCCTGCTGCGACTGGGTCGCGTCGAAGTCAAGCTGCAGCGCGCGAACATTCCCATGAAGGCCATACGCGGCGAGATGGTTCGCCAGCGCGGCGCGGAGTTGCGGGGTGTCCGCAAAGCCGGGGCGAGTCTCAATGCGGACGACAGCGATGAGCGGCGCGCCGGGCGCGGGCCGGAGCGGCTGGCGTCGCGGCAGGACGGCGATGTGGTCGGTCAGGATGTCGGTCTCGGCAAGATAGGCGACACCGATCGACGGCGAAAGAGCGTGCAGGTCCTCGGGTTCTTCCCAGGCCCAGAGGACGCGCGTGGGGACCTGACCGGCGAAGGCTGCGGGAAGCGAAGGGAGCGATCGAGTTGTGGTGCGGGCGTGGCGCCAGTGAGAGAGGGCCGCGAGCGCGCAAATCAGAACGCCGACCAGGGCAATCGCGACTGCGGGGACGATCCAACGGCGAGCGGATGTGGTGAGGCGAGCCACGGTGAAAGATGGTACCGCGCCAATGTTGCATTCAGGGAGAGAATGTTGCCGATACGTAACGCCGGGTGTGCCGAAAGCGGATGAAGCTCAGGGGTACGCCGGATTCACGGTAATGACTTTGAAGGGATACTTCTTCCAATCGTCCGTCGCGGAAGGGTCGGGATGTGCGTTGCGGGGAATAATCCCGTCGAACCAGATGACGCCGCGGCCGATCATGAAGCCGTTCTGATTGCCCCAGACATCGTCGGCGGTCGCACTGAGGATCGCGGTGCGGACCTGTGCGTTGAAGATGGAATCGAACTTGGCGAGCAGTCCGGAGCGCGAGCGGATCTGCTTTCTGCCGCCCTCGGTCGCCAGCAGCGGATAGTGGACGAGCGCGGCCACTGCCGGGTGGTCGTCGCGCTTGAGCGCGTCCTGGAATTTCGCAAGAAACGCGATGGCGCCAGGGCAGTCGGGGCGAGTGGCGGGATCAGGATGCGTACAGTTGCCCGTCGGCTGCGGCGTCGCGGGAACAGGCGCCTTCTGCGCGCTCGCCGGCGTGACGGTGACCATCAGACACATCAGCGGAGCAGCCAAGCGAACTATCCATCGAGCGCAAAGCTGCCGGGGGATCACGAACATGACAGTGGCGTCTCCTTTATGGTTGGTCGCGCTTGACCGCGTACTCGTCGAGGATAACGGCGACGAGTACAGCGGTGGGAACGGAGACCATGGCGCCCATCACACCGTCGATGGCCGATCCGATCAGCAAGGAAACAATGATGGCGAGGCCGGGGAGGTCGACCGAGCTCTGCATGATCTTGGGCGTGAGGTAGGAGTTCTCCACCTGCGCGTAGATGCCGTAGGCGATGCAGACGTAGAGGACGCGCATCCAGGAGTCCATCGCGGCAGCGACGATGACCAGCGCCATGGAAATCATGGCCCCGATGACGGGAATGATGTTGAAGACGCCCATGACGACGCCGAGCGCATAGGAGTAGCGGACGTGCAGCAAAGTGAAGACGATGGTCGAGTAGAGGCCAAGGATCAGCATCAGCGTGCCCTGGCCGAGCAGCCAGCGGCCCATGCGGACATCGGCCTTGAGCAGCGTCTGGTTAAGACGCTCGCGGCGCATTGGGGCGAAGAAGGAGAGCACCCAGTTGTAGGCGACCTCACCTTCGAGCAGGAAATAGATGGTGAGGACGATGCCGGCGATGATGTTGAAAAGTCCGCTGGCCCACGTGCTGACGGAAGTGACGAGATAGGTGACGAAGTTGGAAGCGTAGTCCTGCAGCTTGGCGTTGAGAGCGGTGACATCGAGCCGTGAGGCGAAGGGCAGATGCTTGATGCGGTTCAGCATCGCAGGCCCGCGGGTGGGAAGCTCCTTGACGAACTCGCGCATATCGCGGATGACCGGCGGCAGCGCGAACATCACGAATAGCGTGATGGCGCCCCCGACACCGAGCAGGATGATGGCAATGGCCGAGCCGCGCCCGGGACTCCATTTGCCGATCTTGATCTTCTGCACGCCACGGATGACGGGGGTGAGCACGACGGCAAACAGAGCGCTGATGTAGAGCAGCGCGAGTTCGTGCCGAAGTTGATAGGCGACGGCCAGCCCGATGCCGAGCGCGAAGGTGAAAACGATGTCGCTGCGCAGGGTGCGCGCGGGACGCTTCCACTCCTCTGGATGCTCGAGGTTCGTGGTCTGGAGATCGTAGCGGCTGATCTTATCGGGCATGCGCTTGCTTACCTGAATGACAACTTATTATGCGGTCCTTACCGCCTGGCGGAGATTAGCGATCCGGGTGCGGAGGATCATAGGCCGACAACCAATCGATAACCCGGTCGACCACCACGGCCGGCGGGATGCCGGAGGTATCGACCGTGAGATGCGCCTGGTTGTAGAGCGGCAGCCGCCGGCCCAGGCGTTCTTCTGGAGGCTCCGCGGCCGATAAGAGCGGGCGGACCGGTTCCCGTCCTTCTGCCGTTCCTGAGTGTTCCGTACCGCGGCAGCGGGCGAGCAGCTCCGCCAGTGGGGCGGCGAGAAAGATCGTTACGAGGCCGGCGTGATCAGCGAAGAGCAGGCGGCGGACGGCTTCGGTTTCGATGGCGCCGCCGCCCAGCGCAATGACGGCCTGCTGGTAGTCATGCGCGGGATCGAGCACGCGGGCGGTGGCTTCGGCTTCGAGACGCCGGAAGTGCTCCTCGCCATGATCGGCGAAGATCTGGGCGACGGTACGGCCGTGTTCCGCGGTGACCAGGGAATCGATATCGAGGAAAGGCCAGCGCAGGCGCGCCGCGAGCATACGGCCCACCGTGGATTTGCCCGCGCCCATGAACCCGGTAAGGACGATGCGGCGCGGCAGAGCTGCTGGCCCCGACGGGCCCTGGCTCATTTTGTTGGACTCGAGCCGGAGTTCTGCTTGTCCGAGGAGAGCGAGCTCTGAATGTTTTCCCACACGGCCGGGCTGGGGTCGTGGATGGGCAGCAACAGCTTAGCCTGTTGCGCGATGTACTCCAGGTCGCTGACCAGGGCAGAGCATTGCTCGCAGGTTTTCAGGTGTTCCTGCTCTTTCAGGTCGGCTCCGGATTCGAAGAGCTCCGGAAGCTGATCCTGAAACTCGGCGCAGGTGACGCAATCACCGGTTGTTTTCATGAATTCGTTATTCTTGCCGCCTGCGTTCATAGCAAGGCCTCACGCCGGGCACTCGTCTGCCCGGTGCGCAGCAGGTCGCGCAGCTTCATACGCGCCTTATGCAGTTGCGACTTGCTGTTGCCAATGGAGCACTCCAGCATGTCGGCGATCTCGTTGTGCTCGTAGCCTTCGACATCGTGCAGGACGAAGACGAGCCGGTAACCTGGGGGAAGGTCGGAAACAGCGCGTTCCAAGGTGACCCGGTCGATGGACCCGGAGAGCATGAGGTCGCGCGCGCCGATGTCCTTGCGCGGGCCGTCCTCCTGCGAGGGCTCCAGTGTTTCTTCCAGCGAAACCTGGGGCAGGCCCTTTTTGCGCAGGTGCATCAGCACCACGTTCACCGCGAGGCGATGCAGCCAGGTGGAGAAGGCCGAGTCGCCGCGGAAGGTGCCGATCTTGCGGTAGAGCTGCAGGAAGGCTTCCTGGGTCAGGTCCTCGGCTTCGGCCACATTGCCCAGCATGCGCAGGCACAGGGAATAGACCCGGCGCTTGTGCAGAGCGTAGAGGCGCTCAAAGGCGGCGCCGTCACCGGCCTGGGCTGCGGCAATCGCTTCGGCTTCGCCGGCGATCGGCGGATTGCGGCGCAGATGTTGATTGGAAGTCTGACGCTCAGGGACCGCTGTCGCGGCGCCTTTGGCAGGCGGGGAAAAAACGCCGTTGGTTACAGATTTGCTCATGTTTGTTCGTTTGTCGACCGGCGCAGTGCTCATCGATATCCCATTCGTGCATCGCTGTGCGTAGTCTGGGGCAATGCCTGTCGGACGCGCGGAAGCAGGGACAGGTTGCCTTGGCATTAAAAATCAGTGGTTTAGCTTTGATAACCACCCTCACGCCCGCCGGAAATCGCGCACGGCGTTATGGCTTTACCGCAACGGGAAAGTCTCCGGACCGGCCGTGGTGAAGCACCACGCGCACCGTTGCGCCGGGCAGGTGCTCCCACGTCTCATGATTCGGATCGTAATCCGCACAGGCGACAAGCTTGAATAAGCCTCCACCGAGTTTCAGGCCGCGAGTCGGGCGGAACGTATCGGTACCTTCGTTCAAAAGGCGTACATGAAGCTCAATAAACGACCGGGAAAAACTCATATATCTAGCTTCCCACGAAAACGGCATGGAGAGTGCGGGCGACGGCCAGGAACAGGGCCAATTGATCGCGAATTGGAGCGTTTCAGGGCGAATAGAGAAGATCGGGCCCTGCTGGAGCCGAAATAATCCGGACTTCCTGCTCCGCCGTCTCCGGGCAGCTCATGAGCGTTCCGATCAGCACGATGAACCATAAAGGGAGCAGCAGGTCGAACGGTTCAGCTTCAGCAAGTCCGCGTATGACCACAAAGAGCAGGACGCTCAGGAACACCACTCTCACAGGGCCGCGTGGAAGCTTGCGAATCTGCCGATAAACGCTGCCGTAGAGCCCGGTCAGCATAACGATTCCCATGGCTCCATAGACATAGAACTGCTGCAGGACTTCGTTCTCCGCGTGCCGCGCTTCAAAGCGGTCCGGACCAAACGGAGGGACGACCTTCCACAAGGAATCGAAGCCATGCCCGATCCAGGGATGCTCGGGTAAAGCATTCACAACATAGGCCCAGATAGCGATGCGGCCGGTCAGGGTCTCCGCCTGGTTTCCGGCACTGGTGTAGATGTCGTAATAGGCCTCAAACAGCCCCCAGAAGACCAGGATGACCACTACCGCCGTTGTCATGAGAAGGACCTTGGTTTTCCGGCTTATCGATCGGTCCTGGATCAGGATGAAAGCTTCGCTCAGCAGAAACGCGACGATGGTCGTCTTGCTGAGGCTGCGAACCAGAGTGAGCGCCAGGAACGCTGTGGCCAGTCCCCATTTGCCGTCTTTGCGGCGCATCAGGTACTGGGCCAGCAGGATCGCGAACGCGCAAAGATTGCCGATCTGGTTGGTATTGAAGAACTCTTCATCGCCCAGGCGGAGATCGGGCTGGGCCGGCATGATCCACGCAATCAGCGCCAGGCAGCAGGTGCTCCATACAAAACCCTTCATCAGGGAATGCGAGACGCCTGTTGTCGATCCGGTGCGCAGCAGCAAGGCCACGATCGCGACATCGGCCGCCATACCGCACCAGTAGACGAGGGAAGTCGAGAGTGAAACCGTTTCGCTCCACGCCAGGCTGCAAAAGGAAAAGGCCAGGAAGGAGAGCACCCATCGACTGCTCGGCAGCGCCAACAACGAACGCCACGAACGGCTGCCCGGACCCAGCGAGTGAAAGCAGACCAGGCCCAGCAGGAAGAACGTCAACGCAAGACTGACTTCGGCGCCCGTGCGCGCTTCTGTGCCCAGGATGCGCACAGAGAACAACGGAATGACCGCGCGGAAGGAGAAGTAGAAGCCGATGGCGAATGCCATCGCCGAGCTTGCCGGCGGCTGAAGGTCGTCATCCATGGGCTTTGTCCATGGATAGCCGCAACGGGCAGGCGGATTGCCACAGCTATGTCAACGGTTTGTCACCAGATTGACGAGGGCCTGTGAACGCTATTAGGGCGAGCAGCGTTGCGTGAGAAAATCGGGCCAGAGTAGGCGGAGGACACAGCTTGTGGCAGGTCCCCATGCAAGTCCGACAACAAAGTCTGGACCGATTTTCGCCGCAACCCTGCGGGACAGGGCCGGTTTTCCCGGCTTCTTTGTCCCTTGTCGCTCGAAGATGCCCGATATTCGTCGCTCCTTGCTCCTCGAATCCAGAAAAACCGGCTCCTGTCGCTGCCGTCCTAATAGCGTTCACAGGCCCTAACTTCCGACGAAGCGGGCGTACAGGGTGCGGGCGAGGGCGATATCCGTCGTTCCCTGGATGAGCGCGCGGCCGTCGGCAAAGAGGGTCAACGTGTGCGGGCCGCGGCGGAACTGGAGCAGCAGGCCGTTCTGGCGGACTTCGCCGTGCGGGCGCAGGCGGTCGGCGGCGGCGGCGAGATCTACGGGGCGGTGATGCTCGTGGATCTGGACGGAGTTGCGGCCGCAGAGCGTGATGTGCGGACGGCCTTCGCCGCGAAGATGGGCGAAGTCGCGCAGGCCGCAGACCTCGCAGCCCGGGCGTGGGGCGGCGGCGGAGATTTCCGATCGCTCGTTCTGCCATAAGTCCCAGGCAAGCAGGCTGCGGCGCATTTCCTTGCTCGCGCCGGTCAGATACTTGAGAGCCTCGGTGACCTGGATGGAGGCGGCCAGGTTGACGGCGGTGTTGAGAATGCCGGCGGTGTCGCAGGTCTCGACCGGGCCGGTGGGCGGCTTGGGGAAGAGGCAGGCGAGGCAGGCGGTCTCGCCGGGCAGGATGTTCATGGTCGCCGCATAGGCGCCGACGGCGGCGGCGTAGATCCACGGCAGGGGCTTTCCGGGCCGGCTCTGCTCGACCGCGTAGTCGTTGATCAGATAGCGGGTCTCGAAGTTATCGGTCGCGTCGAGGATGAGGTCTGCGCCTGGCAAGGAACGCATGGATGTTGTCCGGGACCAGGTCGGCTACGTGCGCATGGACCTGGATATCGCCGTTGAAGCGGGCGATCTGGCGTCGGGCGGCCTCGGCCTTGGGCGTGGCGGCCTCGGCATCGGCTTCGTCGAAGAGCACCTGGCGCTGCAGGTTGCTCTGCTCAACGAAATCGCGGTCGATGAGGATGAGCGTACCCACTCCGGCGCGCGCCAGCAGCGCAGCCGCGGCGGCTCCGGTGGCTCCGCAGCCGACAATCGCGACGGTCGCGGCGGCGAGGCGCTGCTGTCCCGCTTCGCCGATCGGTGCGAAGAGGACCTGGCGCGAGTAGCGATCGGCATCCGCGCCAGGCGGAACGTGAGCTTCGGCTAGAGTGTTGGCGCTCTCCATTGTGTCTAGTATAAGAAGGCGGGTAAAAGTTCGTCCCCCGCATCTCACCCAACATGATGCGTCCGTGGACGATTCCAATGGCGCACTCCGCTGAGAGGCTCTTTGATCGCAGTGCGTAACTGTCCTTCGCATCCAGAGCGGAGGAGCCGCAAGGTCAGAACGAAATATTGCCGCGCGGCATGGGCACTCTTGCTGGCCGCGGCCGGCCTCTGCCATGCGCAGACGAGTTCGTCTGCGTCCCGTCCGCGTCAAGAGGACGGCGATCCGGCGCAGTTTCTGCCCCAGGCGGCCTCGTCTTCCCAGCCATCCAGGCAGGGGTCCGCGGGCACGGAATTGCCGGGCATGGCAGCCTTTGTGGGCAGCAAGGTGACGGGGATCCGCTTCGACGGAGTGAAAGCCTCGATGCTGGGGCCTCTGCCCGCGCAGCTTGAGCTGCAGCCGGGTGACACGCTGACCGAGGACAGGGTACGGGCCAGCCTGCGGCGGCTCTACGATTCCGGCCTTTACGACACCATCCAGGTGCAGGGACTACGCTCCAATGGCGGCGTGCTGGTGATCTTCGCCGGCCGGCCACGCCTGTTTATCGGACGGGTGCAGATCTTTGGCATCAAGGATGACCGGCTGCAGAGCCGGCTGGTGGGCTCCGCGCGTCTGCAGCCCGGCACGCGCTACACGCAGCGGAAGCTGGACAATTCGCAGACCTCGATCGAACAGGCTCTGACCGACAACGGCTTTTATCAGGCGAAGGTGGAGCGCCGCGAGCAGCTCGATGCGCCGAACTCGCAGGTGAATGTGATCTACAACATCAATCCCGGCAGGCAGGCGAAGGTGGGCAACGTGAAGGTGGACGGAACGCCCGGCATCTCGCTGGAGCAGTTCCGCAAGACGAGCAAGCTGAAGGCAGGCAGCAAGGTGAATCGCCAGACGGTGAGCCGCGCGCTCACCCGCCTGCGCAAGTACTACGACAAGAAGCAGCGCTGGGCCGGCGCCGTGACCCTGAAGAGCAAGGAGTATCACCCGAATACCAACCAGCTCGACTACGACTTCCAGGCGAGGGAGGGGCCGCTGGTGAAAGTGCAGGTGGAGGGCGCCAGGTACAGCCGCGGCACGATCGAGCGGCTGGTGCCGATCTACGAAGAGGGCACGGTCGATCTGGACCTGGTGAACGAAGGGGCGCACAACCTTCGCGCCGACCTGCAGGGCAAAGGCTACTTTGACGCCACCGTAACCCACGAGCCGGTCCACAACGCCGCGGACGAGATCACGGTTCTGTACAAGGTGGATCGCGGGGCCGAGCATCGCGTGGACTCGGTGCGCATTACCGGCAACAAGTATTTCGATCACAACACGCTGGAGGAGCACATCAGCGTGCGGCCGGCAAACTTTATCGAGCGGCACGGCACCTACAGCCAGGCGATGGTGAACAGTGACGTCAGCAACCTGACCGCGCTCTACCAGGGCAACGGCTTCAGCCACGTGGTGGTGACGCCGATGATCAAAGACGTCGATACCGCGGGCCGGAATGGGAAGACCTCCGCGCATATCGACGTGGTTTACAAGATCGAGGAAGGCACACAGCAGAAGATCGGCAGCTACACCATCCACGGCATGCACAAGATCCCGGTGGAGACGCTGCGCCCCTCGCTGAACACGGAGGTGGGGCAGCCCTACTCGTCGCTGAACGTGACCGGAGACCGCGATCTGATCCAGACTTACTACCTGAGCCACGGCTACCAGAATGCGCAAGTCAATGTAGAGCAGCGGAACGATCCGAAGGACCCGGAGCTGGTGGATGTGACGATGAATGTGGATGAGGGCCAGCAGGTGTTCATCAACAAGGTGCTGGTCTCGGGGTTGCATTACACGCGGCCCGCCGTGGTGACGCCACGCGTGACGGTGCGGCCGGGCGAGCCGCTGGATCAGTCGGCGCTGCTCGATTCGCAACGCAAGCTATACAACCTGGCGCTGTTCAACGAGGTCGATACCGCGGTGCAGAACCCGTCGGCGGACCAGCCGCGCAAGAACGTGCTGCTGTTGACGACCGAGGCCAAGCGCTGGGACGCGACCTATGGCTTCGGCTTCCAGGCGCAGACCGGCACGCCTTACCGCAACACGCCGTCAGCGGCGTACCTGATCCAGCAGGGCATCAACCCGAGCACATTCTCAGGCGGCGCGAACGGCCACTTCGGCGTAAGCCCGGACCTGATCTTCGATCTGTCGCGCATCAATCTCTTCGGCACCAACCAGTCGGTAACGCTGCGCACCGAGTACGGCACGCTGGAGCAGCAGGCGGTGCTCCTCTACCAGTATCCGGAGCTGTTCAAGAACCCGAACTTCAATGCGTCCCTTTCCGGCGGTTACACCAGCAGCCAGAACGTGACCACCTTTGCGGCGTCGTCTCTGTTTGCGACCATGCGCGTGACGCAGCACGTGACCAAGCCGACCACGCTGATCTATTCCTGGTCGTACCGTGATGTGAAGGTAAACCCGAACAGCATCCAGGTGAGCCTGGCGCTGATTCCGCTGCTGTCGCAGCCGGCGCGTGTGGGCGGCCCGGGGTTTAGCTGGATTCGGGATACGCGGGACGATCCGCTGGACGCGCACCACGGCACCTTCAACACGGCGCAGTTGTTTCTTTCGGATTCGAAGTTCGGCGCGCAGGCGAACTTCAGCCGCATCGACATCACGAACTCGTCCTATTACGACTTCGGCAAGCGGCACTGGGTTTTTGCGCGGGAGACGCGCTACGGACAGGAGCGGGCATTCGGAAATGGCCACCAGTTGCTGATCCCGCTGCCGGAGCGGTTGTATGCGGGTGGCGCAACATCGCACCGCGGCTTCGCCATCAATGCCGCGGGACCGCGCGATCCGGAGACCGGCTATCCAATTGGCGGCGCTGCGGCGATGGTTAACACGCTCGAGCTTCGCACGCCGTATCCGAACCTGCCGCTAGTGGGTAACAGTCTGGGTTTCGTTTTCTTCCATGACATGGGGAACGTCTTCAACAGCTCGAGCGATGTCTTCCCCAGCTTTATCAATTTTCATCAGCCGAATGAGAAAGTCTGCCGCACCGTGCCGACAGTGAATACGAATCCGGACGGGTCGCTCAATGTGCAGGAGGCAGCCTGCAGCTTCAACTACTGGTCGCACGCGCTGGGACTGGGCGCGCGCTATCGCACGCCGATCGGGCCGATTCGCGTAGACCTGAGCTACAATCTCGATCCGCCGTCCTTCCCCGAGGTGTACGACTACCAGAGCTCCACCTCCAACGTGCCGCAGCCGACCACGGGGCAGGCAAATCACTTCAACTTTTTCTTCTCGATCGGGCAGACGTTCTGATGATGACGCGGGTAAGGGCGGCGTGGTGGCTGGCGATGGCGCTGGCGGCGATGACCTGCGCCGCGCAGCAGCCGCAGACGGGCGTTCCAGCCGGCGGGGCAACGCCGGGTACCGCAACCGGGCGGATTACGCCGAGCGAGCGAGTATCGGCGGAGCAGAACAAGCTCGCACCGGCGAACGGCGGCCTGACGTTTCTGCCGGAGCTGAAGCCGACTGACGGAGTGGTCAACTTGGCGGCGCAGAAGAGCGGCGCTACACGAAGTCGCAGCCGATGCTGCCGCAATGCACGAGAAGCCAATGCTGCTGGACCGCGCTGTGGCGGTGATCAACGGAGAGGTGATCATGGCCAGCGACGTTGAGGAGCAGCGGCGATTCGCCGTGTTCGAGCCACTTACCATGCCGGGCGGCGAGTTTACTCCGATGGAGGCGATGCAGCAGATTGTGAACCGCACGCTGCTGCTGGACCAGATGGACGAGCAGGAACTGGTGACTCCCCCCACCGATGCTGATGTGGACAAAGAGATCGCGGAATTGCGCGAGCACATTCCGGCATGCGCCGGGCAGCACTGCGAGACCGGGGAAGGATGGCAGCGCTTCCTGGCGGCGCACGGATACACCGAGGCACAACTGCACGAGCGCTGGAAGCAGCGCATGCAGATTCTGGATTTCGTCAGCGCGCGCTTCCGCACCGGCATCCGCATCACCAAGCCGGAGATCGAGAACGTATTACAAAGAAAAGCTGGTGCCGGAGTTCGAGAAGCGCAAGCTGAAGCCGCCGCCGCTGGAGCGAGGTTTCCGATCGCATCGATGAAGTGCTGCTGCAGCAGCATGTCAACGTGCTGCTTGGCGACTATCTGCGTAGCCTGAAGGATGCCGGCAGCGTGCAGATTCTCGATCCGCAGTACAACACTCTGGGCAACTCGCCTGCGACCAACGCCAGCAACAGCGGCGGCGAGGGATGCCGGCGTCCGTCGCGGCATGGAGGGGAGCAGTGACGATGCCGGCCAATCCGCTACCGCCCTCCGCGCCGCCGCGGCGATCCGGCTGGCGGCGCTTTGGCCGCGTCGTGTTGTATTGCTTCCTCGCACTGGCGGTGCTGCTGGGCGTTGCGTTCTGGTATGTGAATACGGCTTCGTTCGCGGACTACGTGCGCGGCAAGCTGGTCGATGTGCTCACGACCGCGACCGGCGGCCGGGTGGAGGTGGCGAGTTTCAGTTGGCGTCCGCTGCAGCTTGCCGTGGAGGTGGATGGGCTGACGATCCACGGTCTTGAAGCGCCGGGCGAGGTGCCCTATGCGCACGTGGACAAGCTCGCGGTGCGGGCGAAGATCATCGACTTGTTCAAGGCGCAGGTCGGCTTGCGGTCGCTTGAGGTGGATCACCCGGTCTTTCACCTGATCGTCTACCCCGACGGCTCGACCAACCAGCCGGTGCCGAAACAGAAGACCGAGAGCAACAAGCCGGTGACGGATACGATCTTCGACCTCCAGGCGAATCGCGCCGTTGTCAACGACGGTGTGCTGCTGCTGAACCAGCGCGCGCTGCCCTTCAGCGTGGCCGGAAATAATGTATCCACATTGATTACGTATCGCAAGAAGCCGGAAGCGTACCTGGGCACGGTGCACATCGAAGACCTGACGGCGGAGCGGGGCAAGGCGCCGGCGGTGCACTCGAAGCTCGACCTGAATGTCGAGATGGCGCGCAACGCGTTGAAGCTGGACGGGCTGCATTTCGTCTCGGGCCAATCGAAGCTGGATGCCTCGGGCGCGCTGAACGATTTCACGAAGATGAATTGGCAGCTCGGCGCGAACGGCTCGGTGGATCTGCGCGAAGTGGCGGCCCTGGTCCCGGTCGAAGGCCTCGGCGGTGGTGAAGTCGGGCTGCAGATCAAAGGGCAGGGAACCAAGGCGTCGGCCTTCGACGTGACCGGCAACGTGCAGTTGAAGAACGCGACCTATCGGCAATCGTATCTGCTGCTGAGCGGCATCAGCGCGACTACCTCGCTGCACGCGACCCAGGATGAGATCACGTTGCCCAACGTGAAAGTGCGGCTGCGGCGTGGCGGCGGTGTGGATGCGAATGCGAGGTTGGTCAACTATATGGCGCCCGCGCCGCCGGCCGAGCCTGCGGCGGCGATGCAATCGTCCAGGACAGCGCGGACCACTGCGCCGAGGAGCGGACCGCAACAGGAGGCAGCGATTCATGCGCGGATCTTCGGCATTCGGCCGGAGATGGTCTTCGAGATCATCGCCCTGCCGAAGTACGAGAATCTGGGCTTCGATACGCAGGCAGACGGCAGAGCCGATGTGTGGTGGAAGGGATCGATCAACGATCTGATGGCGAGCGCGAACGTGGCTCTCGCACCGCCGCGACCGCCGACGCCGAACGAGATTCCGGTGAACGGGCGCGATCGATGCGGGCTTTGCGCTGCGCGGCGGCAGGCTGGACGCGCGGCATATTGAGGTGCACACACCGGCATCATCTTTGAACGTGACCGGCAGGGCCGCGTTCATACCGATGACGCGACCGAGTGCGCTCAACGTCGATTTCACGACCAGCAACCTGAACGAATTCGATCGCGCGCTGATTGCCTTCGGGGTGAAGGCAAATGGCAAGAAGGGCGTGGCGGCGCTGCCGGTGCAGCTGCATGGGCAGGCGAGCCTTCCACGGAACAGTGAGCGGTTCGCTGCTGAACCCGGATGCGAAGGGGCATGTGAGTGCGAAGAACTTCGCAACCATTATTGAAACGGCGGCTGCGACACATCCGCCGCCCCAGCCCGAGACACCGGTCAGCGCCGAGCCGCCGCATCCGCCGCCGCCCTCACAGGGCACGCGGCAGACCGTGCAGTGGGACGACCTGGAGCTGGACGCCGAGTACAGTCCGGCGTTGATCTCGGTTCAGAATCTTTCGCTCACGCGATTGAAGACGGCGATCCATGGTTCCGGCCAACTGCACGCGACGCATGGCCGGCACGGCAAGCTGCTCTTCAACGACAGCTCGACGCTGAACGCGCAGGCGAACATCAGCGACGCGAGCATTCCTGACTTGCTTTCGATTGCCGGCGAGAGCCTGCCCGTGACCGGCACGCTGAACCTGCAGGCGCACGCAGGCGGCGCGCTGAATGCGCTCAGCGGCGGCGGCCATCTGTCGGTTGCGGGCGGCGAGATTTACGGCGAAGGCTACAAGAGCCTGAATACCGACCTGAAGTTTGCGGGCCAGTCGGTGGGCGTGACCAACCTGGTCTTCGTGCAGGACGGCGGACGCATTACCGGCGATGCCGATTACAACATTCAGGCGAAGAGCTTCCGCGGCGATGCGCAGGGTTCGGGCTTCGATCTCTCGCATATCCAGCGATTGCAGAACGCGAAAAAACAACTGGGCGGCGCCCTGACCTTCGACCTGCACGCCAGCGGCACCACGGCCGCTCCTCAGGTGAACGGGAAGCTGGCGCTCAAAAACCTGACGCTGAACGGCAATCCAGCCGGCAACGTAAACGCCGATGTACATACCACCGGGCACACGCTCTTGCTGAATGCGAATGCCGGCCTGGCGCAGGCGCAGTTCCAGGCGAACGGGCAGATGCAGTTGACCGGCAACTATCCGATGCAGGCGAAGCTGACCTTCTCGCAGCTCGACTTCGCGCCGGTGCTGGCGCTGCTGGATGTGAATGGGGTGAAAGGGAACTCGCAGCTCGCCGGAGTGGTCCAGGTTTCCGGGCCGGCGAAGACGCCGCGGCAGCTTGACGGCACGGCGACCATCGACCAGTTCCGCGTGACGCTGCAGGGAATGCCCCTGACCAGCAAGGGCCGATCCGCGCATCGCTCAACGATGGCGTGGTCAAGCTGGACCAGTTCGAGATCGACGCCCAGGATACAAACCTGATGGCCGGCGGTACTGCCGATCTTGCAGGCGACGGTGGCCTCAACGTGCAGGCGCACGGCGCCATCAATGCCAAGCTGGCGCAGAGCTTCAGTACGGAGATCTCCTCCTCCGGCCACATTGATTTTCATCTCACGGCGCAGGGCCCGCTCAAGCAGCCGGATCTCGAAGGACAATTCAATCTCAACAACGTGAACCTGGCCTACCAGCAGATACCGAACGGCATCAGCCATCTGAACGGCTCGATGGTCTTCAACCAGGACCGGCTGGAACTCCGCAACCTTGTCGGCACCACAGGCGGCGGCACGGTCACGCTGGGCGGATTCCTCTTCTACCAGCAGGGCATCTACGGCGACGTAACCGCGACGCTGAAGGACACGCGCTTCCGCTACGCCGGGCTCAGCAGCACGACGGACGCGAAGATCCGGGTGCAGGGGACGGGGAACTCGATGCTGGTCAGCGGCAATGTGCAGATCACGCGCTTCCTGGTGGGGCAGAACATGGATTTCGCCGCGCTGTCCGGCGGCGCCGGCGCGGTCTCCGCGCCACCCGATCCGAATGCCTTCGGCAACAAGGTGCGGCTGGATATCCATATCACCTCCGCGCCGCAGATGGATTTTCAGAACTCGTTTGCGCAGATCGCCGGCAGCGTGAACCTGCGCATTCGCGGTACGGTGGCGCAGCCGGCAGTGCTGGGCCGCATCAACATCACGGACGGGAAAGCCACCTACAGCGGGACAACCTATCAGCTCCAACACGGTGACATTTACTTTACGAACCCGGTGAAGATTGAGCCGACCATTGACCTGGACGCCACAACCCGCATCGAGGAGTACGACGTCACCATCGGCCTGCACGGCACGGCCAGCAAGCTGACGCCGACCTTCCGCTCCGAGCCGCCGCTGCCGGAGGCGGACGTGATCTCGCTGCTGGCGCAAGGGCGGACGCAGGAAGAGCAGTCGATCTACAACACGCAGCAGCAGCAGGCCGGCGTGAACGGTACTGCCAACGCCGTGCTGAGCGGCGCGCTGAACGCCACGGTGAGCAGCCGCATCCAGAAGCTGTTTGGCGTGGGCAGCGTGAAAATTGACCCCACCTACACGGGCTCGCTCGGCCAGTCCAGCGCGCGCATCACGGTGACGCAGAACATCGGCCAGCAGGTGCTCCTGACCTACGCCACCAGCGTGAACTCCACAACGCAGCAGTTGATCCAGGCCCAGGTAAACCTGACGCCGACCTTCTCGGTGACCGCGGTCCGCGACGAAGCGGATGTCTTCAGCCTGGTCTTGAAGGTGCACAAGCGATATCGGTGACGAAGAGCGGCGTTTCGCCGTCTTAACAAGTACATCGGGGCAGTGATAGGCTTCTGTCCTCCGGCTGTTCGGAAAATCCAGGGAATCAGGCGCCCCTCCCCGCGCTGTGTTGTTATGCAAGGAGAACGACGATGCGCATTCTGCGAAGCATGATTGCGGCGGCACTGCTGACCGCTCCGGTTGTTGCCTATACATTTGCCCCTTCCGCGTACGCCGCGGTTGAGGACTCCACCAAGAACGACACGCAGATTCTGCGGGAAGTGCACTCAAAACTGAAGAACAAGCGCTTTAACGGAGTGCAGGTCGCCGTGCAGAGCGGCGTCGTCAGCCTGAGCGGAACTGTGCCGCTCTATGCCGACAAGCAGGATGCGGAGAAGAATGCCGGCAAGGTGAAGAACGTCGCTTCCGTGGTCAACGACATCCAGGTGCAGGCAGGCGAGACGAGCGACCAGCAGCTTGCCGACCGCATCGCCAAACAACTGGCATACGACCGCGTGGGCTACGGGAATGCCTTCAACGCCATCACGGTTTCGGTGAGCAACGGCGTGGCCACGCTGGGCGGGCACGCGCTGGGGCCGGTGGCGAAGGAGTCGGCGCTGAATCTCACAAAACGGACTCCGGGCGTTCAGAATGTCGTCGACAAGATCCAGGTGGATCCGCTGTCGCCCATGGACAACCAGCTTCGCATGCGGGTCGCTCGCGTGGTCTATGGCTATCCTTCGCTGAACAAGTACGCGATCAATCCCGCGAACCCGATCCGCATTACGGTCATCAATGGGCACGTCATCCTGTCGGGAGTCGTGGACAACCAATCCGACAAGGATGTCGCCGGCATTCAGGCAAATACGGTGCCGGGCGTCTTCAGCGTGACCAACAACCTGCAGGTCGCGGGACAGCCGGAGGAGAAGCGCCAGTAGGGACTGGACCGAGAGCGGCGGGGAACCTGCAGGTTCTCCGCTCCGCTCGGAATGACATTCAGAACAAAAGCCGACAACCGGTAACCTTACGGACACGTCAACTGTGCCGTCCCTGTCCGTGCGATCGACATCTGACCCGGCGTTGATGTCGAATTCGCCGATACGATAGCGGTCACCTGGACCGTGCCGGATGCTCCCGCCACGCATTTCGCCAGGCCAGTCGACGAGATGGTGGCAATCGCAGAATTCGATACAGACCAACTGCCGGAGTACGGCGCGACAAAGGTAACGGCGGCGGGGGAAGGCGGTTTGCTGAACGTGCCCGATGCCGTAAATTGCACCTCACCATTGGGTGAATGGGCCGCATCCGCAATAGCCGGAGTTAGGCTCATTGACTGGAGCTCGCGCGGGGAATTTGTTCCGCACCCGTTGATGATGAGAGCGAGGACGGCTGCGAGGAAAAGCGGAGGAGCCGGCTTCCAACTGCCGTATTTCATCGCCTGACCTCCAACTTGAGCACCTCCGCCAGAGCGACGGCATGTATGCCACGGTTGCTGCTTCTTTGACCGGCTGAGTATAGCGCTGGGAGCATACGGCTGTATCTGTTACCCGCGTAACAACAAATCTGCCTCTGGCCTCGTCAGGAGGATCAGCCGCTTCGCCCATTACACTGTGATGGGAGGGGAGCGGCGCATGGCCTTTGCACGAAGTCTGGGCACCACGCTCGAGATGATCAAGTGGGAACACTCGATCTTCGCGCTGCCCTTTGCGCTGACCGGCGCGGTGCTGGCCGCCGATGGCTGGCCGCATGCCGCGCAGCTCTTCTGGATCGTTCTCTGCATGGTGACGGCGCGCTCCGCCGCGATGGCCTTCAATCGCTGGGCCGATGCTGATCTGGACGCTGCCAATCCGCGGACGGCCGCACGTGCGATTCCGGCCGGGATGTTGTCACGCGGCTTTGTGGGCGCATTCACGATTGCGATGGCGCTGCTGTTTGTGTTCAGCGCCTCACGGCTGAACCGGCTCACGCTCCTGCTGTCGCCGGTGGCGCTCGTGGTGGTGCTCGGCTACTCATACACCAAGCGCTTTACCCGCTGGTCGCACCTGGTGCTGGGGCTGGCGCTGGGCATAGCACCGGCGGCGGCGTGGATTGCGATCCGCGGTGGGCTGGACCCGCGCATCCTGGTGCTGACCGCGGCCGTGCTCTTCTGGGTGGCGGGCTTCGATGTGCTGTATGCGTGCCAGGACGCGGAGCACGATCGTCGTGCCGGCCTCAAAAGCATTCCCCAGGCGCTCGGTCTCAAAAAAGCGTTCGGTATGGCGCGGGTGATGCATGGCGCCATGCTGCTGCTGCTGGTCTGGCTGCTGCAGCTCTTCCATCTCGGCCCGATTGCCTGGTGGGGGCTGGTGGTAGTGATGGCGCTCCTGTTCTATGAGCACTCCATCGTGTCGCCAAAGGACATGCGGCGGCTGAACGCCGCGTTCTTCACGCTGAACGGAATCATCTCCGTGCTGTTCTTCTGTTTCGTAGCCGCCTCGGTAACGTTTGGCCGCTGAAACGACCAAGGCCCGTGCATCTGCACAGGCCTTGGTTATGAAGAGATGGGTCGAAAGCTAAGAGTTCGCTGCGCGCTTGTCGCGCTCCCGGTCCTTGAAGTCATCGATTTTGTCGTTCGCCTTTTTCTTCAGCTCGGCAACTTTGTCCGTGAAGCGCCCGCGATCCTCACTCGCGGCCGTCTCGGTTTCCGCCGCCTGACGATCATGAGTGGTCTTCGCGGCGTCTTTCACGTTGCCCCATGTTTCTTTTGCCGCGCCCTTCACCTGATCGGCAACACCCTGGTTCGCCAGCTTCTGGTTGCCGACCGCGTCGCCAACCTTCTCCTTGGCCTTACCGACAGCTTGATCGAATTTTCCGGATACCTGATCTTTATCCATGATCTCCCTCCGCGAAATTGTTTTACGGTTTGTCACGGTAGAGATGCGGCACGCATGCATCCACGCGCGCGAGACAAGTCATGCTGGACTACACGACGGTTCGCCGGCCGCCAATAAGCTGCAGGATCAGCACTACCAGCGCGATCAGAAGTAGAATGTGAATGTAGGCGCCTAATACATGGAAGCCTACGAACCCAAGCAGCCACAGCACCAGCAGCACAACGAAAATTGTCCAGAGCATTGTGTATCTATCTCCTTACTAAGTAAGTGCGCTCCGGTATGGTATGGTGCGCTTGGCACCGGTTGAGTTGCCGTAATTCCACAAAATAAAACTCACAGATTTCTCTTTTCATGAAGATAGCTATTCAAGGCGAGCTCGGCTCGTTCAGTCATCAAGCCGCGCTTCGCGCCGTTCCGGATGCGACGGTCGTTCCTTGCGTACTTTCCGCGGATGCATTCGATCGCCTGCGCAAAGGCAAAGTCGACGCGATCATGATTCCGATCGAGAACTCGCTCGCCGGATCAGTCGTGGAGCACTACGATCTGCTGCGCGAAAACGCGGTGTTCATCGAACGCGAAACCGTGATCCGTATTGAGCATCATGTCATCGGCATGCCGGGCAGCAACCTGGAGGAAGTCCAGCGCATCTACTCCCACCCGGTGGCGCTGGCGCAGTGCCGCAGCTTCTTTCAGCAGCATCTCGGCATCGAGCCCATCGCGTTTTACGACACCGCCGGCGCCGTGAAGCAGATCATCCAGTTGCGCGACCGGCACTCGGCTGCCATCGCCGGCATGCAGGCGGCCGATATCTATGGCGGTGTGGTGCTGGTCGCAAGGCGTGGAAGATGACGCGGCCAACTTCACTCGCTTCCTGATGGTGCGGGAGGGCACTCCGTCTTCCCGTCCCGAGGGCGCGCACAAGCTGAGTCTGTGCTGCCGTCCGCAGCATCGCCCCGGCGGGCTGGCCGCGCTGCTGGAGGTGGTAGCCTCCGCCGGCGGAAATGTGACCATGCTGCAGTCGCGGCCCGTACACGGGCGCCCCTGGCACTATCACTTCTTCATCGACGCCCTTATGCCGGACGCCGCAGCCAGCGAGCGCGTGCTCGACCAGCTCTCCGGGCTGAGCGCCACCTGCAAGGTGCTGGGCCGGTTTTTGCCGGCGCCGGAGCAGCTCGCCTAGTCTTCCTTCCGCCGGTGCGTCCGTTCGTAATGCACCGATGTGCTGCAGCCACATCAAAAAGTCACGGCTCCCTGCGATTTCGCCGATAGACTTTGGGGCGGAGTGACAGGACTGGAACCGGAGCTCAGCATCCTACCAGTAGGGCCAAAGGGTCACGTCCGCCCAGGTACGCTGGATTTCTGCGACCTTTAGAAACCTGATGCGTCCAATGTACACAGATTTGATATAAGGACACTCATGGCAAGCGACTTTCTCAGCATTATCGAACCCGCCCGCCGCAATCAGCAGGATGAGGGCGGCGAATCCAGCGGTGGCCGGGTCCTGCCAGTTCTGCCGGTACGGGACACGGTCCTGTTTCCCCACGCCGTACTGCCCCTGACGGTGGGCCGCGAAAGCTCCATCCAGCTCATCCAGTCGCTCGGCGACGAAAAGACCGTAGTGGTGGTGGCGCAGCGTGATGCCCGCGTGGACGCGCCGCAGCCCAGCGATCTGCATTCCGTCGGCACCCTGGCGACCGTACACAAAGTGGTGAAGATGCCCAACCAGAGCCTGTTTGTCTTCACCGAAGGCACGCAGCGCGTCAAACTGGGTGAATTCAATCAGTTCGAGCCGTTTATGACCGCATCCGTCGAGCCGGTCCCGGAGATCACCCCGGCCAAGGGCGCCGAGATGGAGGCTCTGCACCGCAACGTCACCTCGCAGTTCCAGCAGATCGTGACCTCCTCGCCGACCCTGTCGGACGAGCTGCAGACCATCGCGCTCAACATCGAAGATCCAGGCCGGCTGGTGGACTTTATCGCCTCCTCGCTGCCCTTCCTGCCGACGACCGAGAAGCAGGAGTTGCTGGAGACCCCGGACGTGGTTGCCCGCATGGAGCGGATCAACAAGCACCTGGCCAAGGAGCTTGAGGTCCAGCAACTGCGCAACAAAATCCAGTCCGAGGTGCAGGACCAGGTGCAGCAGTCGCAGCGCGACTACTACCTGCGCGAGCAGATGAAGGCCATCCAGAAGGAACTCGGCGAGATGGACGAGGGCCAGAAGGATATCCAGGAGCTGCGCGACAAGATTGAAGCCGCCGGCATGCCGGAAGACGTCAAGAAAGAGGCGACCAAGGAGCTGAACCGGCTCTCGCGCATGTCGCCCATGGCCGCCGACTACTCGCTGACGCGCAATTACATCGAGTGGCTGGCCGTGCTGCCGTGGACCAAGAGCTCCGGCGGCACAGTGGACATCGCCAAAGCGAAAGAGATCCTGGACGAGGATCACTACGACCTGAAGAAGGTAAAGGACCGCATCCTGGACTACCTCAGCGTCCGCCGGTTGAAGCCGGACATGAAGGGGCCGATCCTCTGCTTCGTCGGACCTCCGGGCGTGGGCAAGACCTCGCTGGGCCGCTCGATCGCGCGCGCCCTGGGACGCAAGTTCCAGCGCATCTCGCTCGGCGGCATGCACGACGAGGCGGAGATCCGCGGGCACCGGCGCACCTACATCGGCGCGCTGCCCGGCCAGATCATGCAGGCGCTGCGCCGCGCGGAGACCAACGATCCGGTCTTCATGCTGGACGAGATCGACAAGCTGGGGCGCGACTTCCGCGGCGATCCGGCCTCGGCGCTGCTCGAGACGCTCGATCCGGAGCAGAACAATACGTTCCGCGACAACTATCTCGACGTGCCGTTCGATCTCTCGAAGGTGCTGTTCATCTGCACGGCGAACATGCTCGATCCGATTCCGCCGCCGCTGCTGGACCGCATGGAGATCATCGACCTCTCCGGCTACACCGAAGAGGAGAAGGTGCACATTGCGTTCCGTTATCTGATTCCGCGGCAGGTGAAGGAGAACGGCATTCAGCCTGGTGAAGATGGCCGGCCGCTGATCGAGTTCCCGGAGGATGCGGTCCGCTTCATCGTGCGGCACTACACGCGCGAGGCTGGCGTCCGCAAGCTGGAGCAGTTGATCGGCACCGTCTGCCGTAAGCAGGCGCGTCGTATCGCCGAAGGCAAGATGGAAACGCTGATCGTCGATCGTGCCACGATCCACGAGTTCCTGGGCGGCATCAAGGTTCGCGTGGACACGGAAATTGCCGAGCGCACCAAGCGCGCCGGCGTTTCGGTCGGCCTGGCCTGGACGCCGGCGGGCGGCGATGTGCTGTTCATCGAAGCCAACCGCATGAAGGGCAAAGGCGGCTTCACCATGACCGGCCAGCTCGGCGACGTCATGCGCGAGTCGATGCAGGCCGCACTGAGCTGGGTGCGCTCGAACGCCGCGGAGCTCGGGTTGAGGGAAGACTTCACCGCCGAGCAGGACCTGCACATCCATGTGCCGGCTGGCGCCATCCCGAAGGATGGACCGTCTGCAGGCGTGGCGATGGCAACCGCGATCGTCTCGCTGATGACGGACACGCCGATCCATCCGCTGACCGCGATGACGGGTGAGATCACGCTGAGCGGCAATGTGCTGCCGGTGGGCGGCATCAAGGAGAAGTTCCTTGCTGCCAAGCGCGCCGGGGTGCTGGACGTGATCCTGCCGGCGGAGAATCGTCAGAACGTAGAGGAGGATCTGGGGCCGGATCAGATCGACGGCGTCACCATCCACTACGCGAAGACGATCGACGACGTGCTGGCGGTGGCGCTGCCCAAGTCCACCAGCGAGCAGCAGCACGACAGCGAACTGCGCGAGCAGGTGATCGAGCACGCGACCGCATAAACGTCACTGCACAAATAAGAAAGGCCTCACGTTTACGTGAGGCCTTTCTCTTTTGGCCCTGAACCGATTAGCCCATGCACCTCATCCCGGAACGGTCGTTCGCATGGATGAGCTGGTTATAGCGGTCCCACTCGCGACGATAACTGCTGAGGATTTTCTGGATGATTCCGCCATCGCGCGAGGACCGCTCGGGTGATTGCTCCAGGCTGCGGATTTGGTCTTCGATCGCAGCCTGTCGATGACGCCAGATTCGTTTCGCATCTCGCAGTTTCATTGTAGGATCACCTCTCTCGTCTATGGAGTTTCTGTGTCCCTGCTTAGTGGGATGCGGGGGACTGTCCAAGGCTTTGCCATGAGGGACGAGTTTCGCGTGGAAGACGTCGTCTCTCTACAAATTAACTTGTGTGCAAAGCAACCTCTGCTAAGTAGCCGTATCGCCGCTAAGGACGATCTGCGAGGAAAATTTACCCGCTTCAACGAATTGACTTCGCCGGCACTTGCTGTGTTGCGTCGGCCATCTTCTGCCAATGGTCGCCAGTGATCAACTCGACTGCATGGCCGTCAGGATCACGGAAATAGAGACTCTTGTCGTTATCTCCCCAGTGAACTCGGCTTTCGACTGCTACATCGTGTGAGGCCAAGTGCTTCTCCCACTGCTCGGCTTCTGCTGTTCGCATGGCGAAGGCTATATGCGCCGGGCCGGAGCCATCGTGCGGTGGAATGACCCCTCCCGGCATCGTGATCGGCTGCAGCGTCGCCTTCTCTTTGAAGAGCAGAAGAACCTGGTCTTGCGCCACTTGTAGAACGCGAAGGCGGTTCTCCTGCGCGAAAATGATGGGAAAGCCGAAAACTCGGCAGTACCATTCCGCCGCGCGATCCACGTCGGCTACATAGAGACACGTTTCAACAATTCTGCGAGTGGTAGGCGTCATCATGCTGCTTGGATGACTTGTATCGATGCAGGGTTCTGTCGAAAATCAGCTCGAAATGATGGCGGATGTGAGTGCCTTATGGCGCATCCGCCAGCGTGACCTGCGTATACGTAAGCTGCCAGCCCTTTACTCCCTTGTGCCAGATGTCTGCGAAGCGGGCCTTCTGCTCGAATGGCTTTCCGCCGTCTGTGCCGCTCAGGCGTACCCAGCCGCCGAGGATCACGGTGTCGCCCAGGTCGCGCACGAAGGGCGCTTCGACCGTATACGGATTTGTGTAGCTGCCGGGGTGACAAATCAAATCGATCAGCCCGGCTTTGTTGGTCACCTTGCCGCTTGCGCGCACCAGCTCGTAATTGTCGGCGACCAGCTTTTCCAATTCCGGCCGGTTGCCTTTGCCTTCCTGCGCCCAGTCATAGCGTTGCGCGGCGTGTGCCAGCGCGGCATCGCGCAGTTCGTAATGGTGCGTTTCCTGTGGCTGAGCGTATGCAAAGAAAAGGCCGGGCAGGAGCACGAGCGCTCCCGCCGCCTGGCGAAACATGCGATCGAACAAAGTGATTCCTCCAGAAAAAGTTAAAGCCACTGCCATCTTCGGCGTGAAGGATAGCAGTGGCTTGAACGATTGCTGGAGCGAATTGGGATGAACGTCTAGAAGTGGTCCATGTAGATTTGCGGCTTGGTCCAGCAGCCATGAGACCCGCTTCGACGGCGGGTCTCGTGCGTAGCTTCATGCAAGGATGCTGGTTTTATGCTGCCGCTTCTAGCGATGCGGATGATCGTCACGCGGGCTTCGCGAGGAGCTTCCCGCGGCTGCGCGCGTTGCGGCTCCGGCCGGGACACTTCGCGCTGCGGCTGCGGAGCTGGGTCGCATCTCGGGCCTCGGCTGCGGTGCCTGGCGCTGCGGTTGCGGAGCAGGCCGCATCTCCGGCCTCGGCTGCGGGGCCGGGCGTGCAGGCTGCGGCTGCGCAGTGGCGCTACGCTGCCGTGCGGTTGCGGGGCAGGCCGCATCTCGGCCTCGGCTGCGGGGCCGGGCGTGCGGGCTGCGGCTGCGCTGTGGGGCGCTGCTGCGGCGCTGGCCGCACTTCCGGTCTCGCCGGTGCGGTGTGCGTCGGCTCCTGTGGACGGACTACCGGAGACGGCCGGTTTTGCGGTGCCGGTCGCGCCGTCGGTGTTGGCGTTGCGGGGCGCACGGGCTGCGTGTGGTTGGGTGTCCTGCCCGGCCGTGAAACAGGCTCGTTGGGCCGCGCCGGCGTATTGGGTCGCGCGGGCTACATTGGGCCTTGCGCCGGGCGCGGGCGTCGCCGGTCGTGCTCCGGGCTGGCCGGGGCGTCCGACGGTGGGCGTGGGACGCGTGGCTCCATGGACACCGGGGTTCACGACGGTCGGCGCGGCCTTGATGGGCCGGACCGTCAACGGGCGGGTGGCCACCGCCATCGGCGGCCGGCCGTGGTTCACGTTTGCGAACGACTGGCGGTTCTGCATGGCCTGGGTGCGATGCGTAACCTGCGCCGGCAGCGGACGCACGTGCGGCTCCCGCATGGCGACAAATTCGCTCCGGGTCGGCCGCACGTTCAGGCCGCCGCGTCCGCCGTTATAGCTGACGCGGTTCATCACAGCCGGCCGCGGAACAGGCGCGTTATACACGTTCACAATGCGGACGTTCGTGATGTTGGTGACCGACCGGTTGTACATAAAGCGGTCGTGGTCCCAGTAGCCGCCGTGATAGCCGGAGCCGGTATATCCGTATCCGTAGGGAATGCCGCCATAGAAGCCGATGTGCGATCCCCAGTAGCCGTGGTGCCAGCGGTAGAAGCCTCCGAGGAAGCCCCACCAACCCGGCGTCCACAGCGCGCCGGTGTAGGGAGACATCACCCACACGCCCGGAACCCAGTAATAGCCGCCGGATCCCCAGTACCAATAGCCGGGGTTCCATAGATAACCTGGGCCTGGGCAGGGCGGCTGGGCGTAGACGGGGAGCGCGGGCGGCGGCTCGTTCGCCTGCACGCCTTGCTCATAGCCCTGTTGATAGCCCTCGTTGTAGGCATCCTGATCGTAGCTCTGGTTGTCGTAGGCGTTCTGTGTTTCGTAGTCGCCGGAGTCGTCGCCGTAGTCGGCAGGATTGGGTTCCTGGTCCTGCTGGTATTGCGGCTGCTGCTGATACTGTGGCTGTTGCTGATACTGCGGCTCCTGCTGCGCCGGCTGATGCGTGGCGCAGCGGCCTGCGGTGCGCTGCCGCCCGAAGGCGTGCTTCCTGCCGCAGGCTGCGGGGGCGCCGCGTCGGCGTTGCCGCAGGAGCCGTCGCTCATCAGCACCTGGCCGCTCGGGCAGGAGCTCTGGGCCGCAGCGTCATTTACGTCCGACGGATCGCCGCTGGGCGCATTCGTGGCGGCCTGGGCGGTTTGCGCATTGGAGCCGCGGCATCCGGGCATGAACAGGCCAAGAGCCAGCGCCATGGTGGTTACGGTAAGAATCCTCGGAAAAGAAAACCCCACACCTTGCGGTGCGGGTAAAGTGCCGGTCGATCTATGTCTATGTCTTGCAGTTCGTTCGCGCATGTCAGCTTGGACACCAAAAAAGCGGCAGGGTTGCCCTTCCGTGCGGCAGATTACCAAAAGGAAGTGACCTGTCCGGCAGACCGTGGCATGCCCTGCCCGGCCTCGTTTTTAGCCGTTTATGCCCCGCGGATATCGAAACGGCGGACCAGCCCGTCTTCGATCCGGAAGATGTGGCCGACCATCTGGTCCATGAGCAGATTGCCGCTGAGATCGCGCACCACCTGGTGGACCTCCACCACGATTTCGCCTTCAGGTCCGTTGGAGAACCCGACCGGCTCGACATGCGGATCGACCATGGCCCATTGGCGGGTCCAGTAGCTGCGGACTCCGTCACGACCATGAACGTGGCCGCCTTCCATGCCGTTTGCCCAGACGACGTTCTCATCCAGTTTGGCGAGCACGGCTTCTATATCGCGGGCGTTGAAGCGGTCGTAGAGACGTTTCAGAAATTCGATGTCATCAGCCATGTTGAATTCGCAGGTCAGCCTTCACTTGCGAATGCTCCCAGTTTGCGCTCACGGAAGGTGAGGCCTTCGAGCTGTGTGTCGAGAATCATGGTACTCGGCGCCGAACTCCTGCTGAAATCGGCCGAAGTCATCCTCTGCTCTCCACCGGTCGATGGTCACAAAGCTCGGCCCGTTATCCGTATCCACTGAGCGCAGCAGCTCCGTGCCGCGGTAGCCGTCGGCACGCGCGAAAAGCTTCGCCCATGCGCCGCCGCTGCGGTAGGCGGCGACGAATGCGTCCACCTTCTCAGGGTGCACCCCGAACTCCCAGAGGATGACGTACATTTCCACTTTTCCGCCCCATTCTTGTCCAGATTCGCTCGCCATGCAGCGACCGCGAAATGGCTGCCGGCGAGTGCGATACTAGCAGCCATGGAGAAGGCTTCGATGGCCGATGCAGCGGCAGATTGCTCACTGTGCGGCGGGACCGGCATGCGGATCACCCAGGACGCCGAGGGTGACCGTGTCGCCGCCGTCTGCAGTTGCCGGATGGCGCGGCAGGCGCTTCGCCGTCTGGAACGGGCAGGCATCCCGAAGCGCCATGAGCACGCCACGCTCGAGAACTACGAGTCGGTCGAGACCAAGGGCGCCAACGAAACCATGCTCCATGCGCACTTCAAGGCGCACCAGTTTGTGAAGGACTATCCGCACACCACGGACGGCCGCGGGCTGATGTTCATCGGGCAGGCCGGCCGAGGTAAAACGCACCTCGCGGTCGGAGTGCTGCGGGCGCTGATGGAGGAGAAGGGCTGCCAGGGTCTCTTCTGCGATTACGGCGATCTGCTGAAGCAGATCCAGAACTCTTACAACGCGCGCTCGGAGACGACGGAGTACGAGCTGTTGCAGCCGGTACTGGAAGCCGAGGTGCTGGTATTGGACGACCTGGGCTCGACCAAGCCGACAACCTGGGTTTTGGACACCGTGGCGCACGTGCTGAATGCCCGCTACAACGACAAGCGGACGACCATCATTACAACCAACTTCGCGAATAAGCCCCCGGCGACGGGCGGCAAAGAAGACACGCTCGGCGACCGCATCGGCGAGCGCATGCGCTCCCGGCTGGTGGAAATGTGCGTGTGTCTTGAGATTCAGGGGGAAGATTTTCGCCAGACGGCCGGCGCTGCGCGATTTGCCTGGTCAGAGGCGGAGTGGGTCCCGGGCAGCAATTCCTAACGTCTTACACGACCGTCCAAAGCAGAAGAATGACGGCGATCAGGATCCCGAGCCGGTAAACATACTCCGGCAACGGGCTCGCCTTCGGATCGAGAGAAGGGGACGGCTGGGCGTTCAGTATCACGTCTCGCGTCGCCTGCATGGGACTCGCTCCTGCCAAAAAAGATCAAATGCTTGCCTGATATGACGCCCAATTGTCGCAACAGTTGCGGAATATTTGAATGAAGAATCGGTGAAGACTCGATCGACCGTAATCAGCCGATGCACTCCGCCGGCATGGGCAGAATTCTGTCGCCTGTTGGGGCCGAGACATCCGGACACAGCATTCGCGAAAACGGCTTAGAATCGCTGCCATGTCCAGTGCAGGCGAAAGCGGTCCGGGCGGCTTCCTCTCCCAACAGAAATCACAGCCGGAAGGCCGATCCTGGCTCCCGTGGATCATCGCCGGAGCCGTCGTGGTGGCGGTCCTGGTCTGGCTGACGGTTTCAAGCCACCAGCAGCGGGCAGCCCGCCAGGCGCAAAACGCCTCAGCAACCCCCGATGCCTACGCGAGCCAGCTTGCCATCAGCAACCTGCAGATGAGCGAGGCCGCAAATTTTGCCGGCGGCAAGGTCACCTATGTCGATGGCACGATCGCCAACAAGGGAGACAAGATCGTGACCGGCGTGACCGTGGTAGTGACCTTCCACAACGATATTGGAGAGCCTCCCCAGATCGCGCCGATGCCGCTGACGCTGATCCGGACACGGGAGCCCTACGTGGACATTGAGCCGCTCTCCGCCGAGCCGTTGAAGCCGGGCGATTCGCATGAATTTCGTCTCATCTTCGATCACGTTTCGCCGACGTGGAATCAGCAATTTCCGACCATCCAGCCGACGCGCATCCAGACCCGGTAAAGAATTGACAGCGGTGCAGTTTTTTCAGGCACCCTGTCATAAGCTCATTCTCCTGCCCATGTAAGCGCTTGTTCATTCATTACTTTGGTGTGTTGGCGGTCTGTGGATAAGTTCAGAAAAACATTTTCTTTCAGTAACTTGCGATTATGTGCCAGATCGGAACAGGGTTTGGCACGCCCGTTGCTACTGTCTGGGCAGAATGGCAAACAGAAACGCGACAGTATGTGCATCAACGGTAGCCGCCCTTATGCTCGCGGCCACCATGAGCCTGTCCGCGCAGACCTCCTCCCCCCAGGCGGCAGACACGCAACAGCAGCCATCCCCCACGGCGCAGAATCCGCAAGATAACAGCACCTATGCCACCGGCAAGCCTCTTCCAACCAAGACGAACGAGGGCTTCTGGGGGCATCTCAACCCGCTGGCCCGCAAAAAGTGGGTAAACCGGCAGGTTGGCCCGGTCAAGGACCGGCTGAACGAGCTGGATCAGCTCACCGGCAAGAACGCCAACGACATCAAGGATCTGGATGCCCGGGCTACAGCCGGTATCACGAAGGCACAGACCACGGCTGACGGCGCAAACCAGCTGGCGACTACCGCCAACACGCAGGCTGGACAGGCTTCGTCGCTGGCGCAGCAGGCTTCCACCCGCACCGACAATCTGAACACCACAGTCTCGAACCTCGATCAGTATCAGCCGATCGCGGACACCGAGATCCGTTTCCGCAGCGGCCAGTCAGTATTGAATGCCAAGGCCAAAGCGGCGCTGGATGATGTTGCCACCAAGCTGCAAGGGCAGAAGGGCTACATCGTTGAGGTGCAGGGCTACTCGCGGGCACGCGGGCAGGCCGGCATCGCAAACTCGCAGCACATGGCGGACGCGGTGGTGCGCTACCTCGTCGTCGAACACAACATTCCCGTCTACCGCATCTATCGTGTCGCTCTCGGCAATGCTCCGGTTGAGGAGCAGGGCGGCACAACATCGCGTGGCAGCCTTGTCCACGTGACGTTGATGCACAACAGTTTAGCGGCTTTGGGCGGGTCATCATCCGATGGCAGCTCACCCATTGGTGCGACGCAGCAATCGCCAACGCAGCCCTCCCCCCAGGGTGCTGCGTCGCAGCCAATGGCACAGCCTCAGCAGTAAGGCTGGCCGCAACCAAGCTCTCACACAACGAGAGAACCAAGGCAGATTGGCCCCTCCAAAAGAGGGGCCCTTTTTTTTGCTCCGAATAAGGCCCGTTCGGATCTGCGAAGTCCACTCATTTTCCATTGACAGGCAGCTCGGCCCGGTCTAACTTTGCATTGCAAAGTGAAGCGTCTCATGAACGACCTCTACAAAGCGCTGGGCGACATCAGCAGCATCCGCAGGCTGATGGCCAATACTACGGAGTTCCGTGGTTATGGTCCGGCAACGCTGGCGGCTACAGGCGTGTTTGCGATGCTGGCCGCGGTGGCGCAGGCGCGCTGGGTGGCTGATCCGGCGCGGCACATCTCTGCGTATCTTGGCATCTGGATCGCGACTGCGGTGCTCTCTGCTGCGTTGACGGGAATGCAGATGTACACCCGCACGCGCCGCCTCCATTCCGGCTTGTCGAACGAGATGCTTCGCCTGGCCGTGGAGCAGTTTCTGCCCGCGGTGGGTGCCGGCCTGCTGCTCACGATCGTGTTTCTACGCTACGTGCCCTCTGCCGTGTGGATGCTTCCCGGACTGTGGCAGGTCGTCTTCAGCCTTGGCGTCTTTTCCTCGTGCCGCTTTCTGCCGCGTCCCATGATTGCGGCCGCGGCGTGGTTTTTGCTGACCGGCGTGAGTTCACTCGCGATGGGCGGCGCCCGCGCGCTCTCTCCCTGGGTGATGGGAATTTCTTTTGGAGCAGGCCAGCTTCTGGTCGCGGCGATTTTGCAGTTCAGCACAACGGAGGGCGGAGATGAAGCCTAAATCGCTCTCCAGTGAAGGCCGCTTTGCCTACGAGGGGCTCGATCGGGTGATCCACGAGCGCGCTCGCCTCAGCATACTTACGTGCCTGTTGACGCATACCAAGGGCCTGGCCTTCAACGATCTGAAACAGCTCTGCGCGCTCACCGACGGCAATCTGAGCCGGCATTTGAGCGTGCTGGAGAAATCAAGGATGGTCGAGATCTCGAAGGGACATGAGCACAACCGTCCGCAGACCATCTGCCGAATCACATCATCGGGCCGCAAGCGTTATGTCGAATATCTTGCGGCGCTGGAGCAGGTGATTCGCGATGCGGCAAAGGACACAAATGATGAACCCGCAGGCAGCCTGGTGCGTGGGATGAATCCGTCACGCGCCTGATTTTTTTGGTGCATCAACTTTGCAATGCAAAGTAATTTGCTTCAGCAAGTCGCTTCAGAGGAGAAAGCCGGATGAATGACGTTTCGCTGTTGCTGTCGAGTCCTCGCAGTTTATTCCAGTCGCTATCCATGGGCGTAAAGCTCATCTTCGTGTGCGGCCTGGCATTGCTCATGGTCATTCCTGCGCTCTTCGTCAACGGGCTGGTGAATGACAGAACCAGGCGCGCCGCGGACGTGGTGAAAGAGATCAGCAGCCATGTGGGCGGCCCGCAGACGTTCCTTGGACCGACGCTCGCGATACCGTACGTCCTTACCGTGCACGGTGAGGGTGAGCTTCCCAAACGCGGCGTCTTTCTGGTATTTCCCGCGCATGCTTCGGCAGTTCTCAAGACCGCGACGGAAGAGCGGCATCGCTCATTGTTTCGCGTGCCGGTATTTCAGGCGGACCTGAAGCTGGATGCGGATTTTGACCTCTCGGGAGTGACTGCGCAGGCTCCGATGAGCGCGGTGCTCGATTGGAGCAATGCTGAGATTGTGGTCGGAGTGAGCGATGCGCGCGGCGCGCTGGCAGACGCGACATTGACGACCGACAAGGGGAGCACGATCCTGGTGCCCGCCGTGGTTGCCGAGAGCCTGACCATCGGCGGGAGTCAGAATCAACCGAAGACGCTATCTCTCTTCGGCGCAAAGGCGGGCGATATTGCGATGCCGGATGCGCGATTCCATGCTTCGTCCGTGCTTCGATTTTCCGGCGCTGAGCGCATTGCCGTGCTGGCCTATGGCAAGACAACGCACCTGACGGCAGCAGGGCGACTGGCGGAATCCGGGGTTTGACGGAGGCATTCTGCCTGTAAACCGGAGCCTGTCGAACCATGGCTTCACCGCGGAGTGGTCTGTGCCCTTCATCGCGCGCGGTGTGCGTGCAGAAGGCACGGACGACTCGATGAGCGGGCTGGATGCGACGGCGCTGGGAATTTCGTTCGTGGAAGTGGCGGACCCGTACCAATCCGTCAGCCGCTCATTGAAGTACGTGGTTCTTTTCATCGGACTCGTTTTCCTGTCCTATTTCGTATTTGAGGCCACGACCGGAAAACGAGTTCATCCCGCCCAATACATCCTGGTCGGCATCGCGCAGATCATCTTCTATCTGCTTCTGCTGTCCTTCGCGGAGCGGATCGGTTTCAACTACGGCTTTCTGCTTGCGGGCGCCGCAACGGTTGTTCTGCTCGCGGCCAATGCGGGATGGGTATTTTCCAGTCGTGCGCTTGGGGCCAGAGCGGCTGTCATCTTCACGCTGCTGTACTCGCTGATCTATCTGCTGCTGACGCTCGAAGACAACGCGCTGCTGGTTGGAGCCATCGCCAGCTTCCTGGCTGTCGCAGGCGCCATGTACTTTACGCGCCGCATCGACTGGTACGGTTCTCTCCCGTCTCGTGCGCAACAGACCAGCCCGATAGCCCCGGCGGGCACCGTCTGAAGCCGGAATGAGCCAGGAGTATCTCGATGCAGACGGACCGGCAGGAAGGACTGCACGTAGCCATCATCATGGACGGAAATGGCCGCTGGGCGATGCGGCGCGGACTGCCCCGCATCGCAGGCCACCGTGCCGGAGTCGCGTCCGCGCGGCGCATTGTGGAACGCGCGCTGGACGCCGGCATTGCTCGCCTGACCCTTTACGCATTTTCTTCCGACAACTGGCGCCGGCCGCCTGCCGAGGTCGAGAGCATCTTCTGGCTGCTGCGTGCCTTCCTGCGGCTGGAGGCGGGACGGCTGCGGGACCGCGGCGTGCGGTTGCAGGCGATTGGGCGGCGTGATCGATTGCCAAAGGCGGCGCTGCGCGAGATCGAGAAGGCCGAATGCACAACTGCCGCCGGCGGCCGTCTTCATCTATGCGTGGCGATCGACTACTCGTCGCGCGATGCCATTACGCGTGCTGCGGTTGAGTTGACTCGCAGCTTTGCCGAATGCAGAGCCGCTGTCGCTGGATTCCTTCCGCCGGCTGCTGGCGCAGTTTCTTATGGCGCAGGGGAGCGAGGTCGATCTGCTGATCCGTACCGGCGGTGAGAAGCGGCTCTCCGATTTTCTGCTGTGGGAATGCGCTTATGCCGAGATACTGTTCACCGATCGTATGTGGCCTGACTTTGAAGAAACGGATCTTGACGCCGCGCTGGATGAGTTCCGCCGACGAGAACGGCGGTTTGGTGCAGTGCCGGCAGCCGCTCTATAGTCTGGTATCTCGACCGCCAGAGTTATACAAGGCGGTTCGTTCAACACGTTTATGACGCAAGCTGACTATCTCCGCCGCATCCGCTTCTGGCTCGGCATCTTTATAGCCGGTCTGGTCCTCAGTGGTGTCACTGCTTTTCCGCTCCAGAGCGAGCTTGGCTGGCTCGTGTCTGTCCTTCATACAGGCGCCCTGCGGCCGGTTGCCGAATCCATTCATCTCCTTCCGTGGGTGGAACGTGTCCATGAAGGGCTTGCGGCGACCAACGCTCAGTATCCATTTCTTGCTTACGGCACCGACTGGCTCGCATTCGCACATCTGGTCATTGCACTAGCGTTTGTCGGGCCCTACCTCGATCCGGTTCGCAACAAATGGGTTGTCACCTTTGGTCTGATCGCCTGCGGAGCTGTGATTCCGCTTGCGCTCATCGCCGGAGGGGTGCGTGGCATTCCACTTCGGCTGGAGGCTGATCGACTGCAGTTTTGGACTGTTTGGAGCCATTCCTCTTGCGCTTTGCACGAGACTCATTTCCGCCATGGAGCGCAAGCAAGGTTAGGGCTGATAGCATCTTGCGCGGACCCTCTCAATTTTGATGGGACGGAAAGCCCGTTGATAAGGCTGAATCGACACTGGCATCTTCAGCAAGGATTCAGGTTCGCGTGCTCCGATGAGTGATTACTTGCAGTAGTTCCACTTGCTTCATTGCGAATGCCTCGGTCCAAAGGAGGCAGACGCTTGAAGATATCCACTCCCCCGAAAATTTCGCTAGTCCTGTTGGCGGTCGTTCTGGGGGCCCTTTCTCTCTCATCCACTTCGGCCCGCGCCCAGGCTAACAAGCCGATCGTCTTCCTCATCGTCCTTGAGAACAAGAACTGGATTGGCACCGGCGGCATCTCCGGCAGTCCGGAGGCTCCGTACATCAACCACACACTGGTGCCGATGGCGGCGGTCGCCAATAACTACTTCAATCCGCCCGGCAATCACCCCAGCCTGCCGAACTACTTCTGGATGGAAGCGGGCACGAATTTCGGAATCTATGCCGATGGATCACCGGCCCGCTATCACCAGGGCACACATGCGCACCTGACAGAGCTTCTGCACAACGCGGGCATTCCGTGGCGCGCGTATGCGGAGTCGATTACCGGAACGATCTGCCCGCTGTCGCCCGAGGGCGCCAGGGACGCCAATGGTGGCCAACTCTACCAGCCGCACCATCTTCCGCCGATTTACTTCGACGACATGACGAACGGTAGAAATGCTCACTCCTCCTATTGCATCCAGCATGTCAGGCCGCTGACGCAACTGGGCAGCGACCTGAAGAACAACGCAATCGGACGATACAACTTCATCACCCCCAGCATGTGCCACGACGGCCATGACACTTGCGGCGGCAACGAGATCGGGCACATCGACACCTGGCTGCGGAACTTTCTGCCGCAGATCTTCGACTCCGCGCAATACAAGGCCGGCCACGTCATCGTCTTCATTGCCACGGACGAGGCGCGGAACGGCGATGGACCAATTCCATTCCTGGCGCTGGGCCATGGCGTAAAGCGCGGATATAAGAACGAGATCCGCTACACGCATAGTTCACTCTTGCGGACGCTCGAAGAGATACTTGGTGTAGGTCCGCTGCTGGGACATGCGGCAGGCGCCAGGGACCTGCGCGATCTCTTCTCTGCCTATCCATAAAGACAGGCAGAGAAGAAAGATCACGCAGTTGCGGACTAGCGGGTTTTCGGCTGGACGATGATGTTCTGCGGGTGCGCGATCGTATAAGGCGAGCCGGTCGGCCTGCGGTGGCGCTGGTGGGCGTCACCGTGAACACATAAAGCTTCCCGGCCGAGCGGCTGATCGCGTAGAGGTGGTTGGCGTTGTCCCAGAAGAACTGATCGATGGGCTTGGTGGTGAGCAGGCCGGTGTCGTGCGTGATCGGGCTCGCGCCGTTGAAATGAAAGACCTGCAGGCCGGCCGTTCCTCCCACGGCGAGCAGCTTGCCGGACGGCGACATCTTGATGTCGTTGACACTGCCGACGGAGGTGGGCGGCATGTTGGCGAGCTTGCTGGTTGTGGTCAGGTTGCCGGCTGCATCGGCGGTGAAGGTGGCCAGCCGCGCCGGTCCGTCGGGAGTGAATTCGCTCTGCGTGACCCCTTGAAAGGTAATGGCGACGTGGTTGGTGGGATCGGCGGCGGCCTGCGAGGGACACCAGAAGTCTCCGGCCTTCGGCGCCGGGTTCTTGACCGAGATATTGATCTGGTTCAGCACTCCGCTGCTGCTGCGTTTGAAGCCGGCGATCTCCCAGTACATGTCGGAGAGGCAGACGGCCGTGTAGGCATAGACGTTGTTGCCGATGAAGGTGGCCGGCAGGTAGAACCATTCGCCGGATGCGCCGCTGCCGCGATTCTGTAACCCACCGGAGTACTTATTCACCGCGAAGGACTGGTAGGAGTTGTTCGCGCAGTTATTGCCGTCGAACTCCAGGTCGTAAAGCGAGGTGCCCGTGTGATCGAGAAACAGCGGGCCGGAGTTGCCGCAGTCGCCCTGGTTGTAGCGCACGATGTCATTCGATGAGGTCCAGCGCAGCGCGCCGTCCGGCTCGATGGCCAAGCTGGTGACATAAATGCCGTCGCGCGTGGAGCCGAAGAGATACTTGCCGTTGACCGCCATGCTGGTGACGTCGTGGGCGAAAGGAGAGCCGGTGACCGGGGTGAGCTTTCCGCTGGATGCGGCGGCAAATGCGTTGATTTCGTTGGTGCTGCTGTTGTTGGGATTGCTGGAGACATATACGTAGGCGACAGGTGTCTGCGCACTGGCGGGTGCAGACGCGATGTTGGCACATGCCGCGCTCGTTGCAAGCGCGGTAACTAGGCAGGCAGATGAAATGCGAATCACAACAGTTCTCCTATTCCGTCGGAGGGCCGAAATGCCGAGTTAGATGCAAGGTTTTGCCTCGGCAGCGCCCATCTGTGTAATTTACGGAGAAATGCGAAAAAAAGTCGTGTCTCCGTGTACGGAATGGTTCCCGCGATTCTGGGGAGAGCAAGCGGCCCGGTGGCCGCCGTCCCGCTCGTTTCCGGATTGCCGCGGCTGCGGATGCTGGCAAAATAGAGTGATCGCGCAATGCGGAAAGGAGCCTCCCTTTGAGCCGGGAACCGGTGCTATCCCAGACCGGGAAGCCGTGCCATCCCAGACCGAGGATGTCCGTGGGCGGACGCTCGCGGGCGATGCTCCCGCCGCCGACAGGGAGCGGGGCAGCTCGTATCTGCGCATCTTCAAGTCAAATGTCTTCGTGCGGGACCACGATCGCAGCCTGAAGTTCTATGTCGAGAAGCTCGGCTTCAGCGTGGTGGCCGAGGCGCGTTTTGAATTTGGCCGCTGGGTCGCCATGGCGCCGCCTGACGGCAGCACCATCCTGGCCCTGGTCGCTCCGCATCGCGGCACGGAGAACTACAAGCTGATCGGGCGGCACACGCAGATCGCCTTCATCGCGGAAGATATTCAAGCCACTTACGATCTGTGGCTCAGCCGCGGCGTGCGCTTCCTGCATCCTCCGCAGCCGCAGTTGTGGGGCGGCGTGTTTGCCAGCTTCTGCGATCTGGACGGCAACGTCTTTGACCTGCTCGGCTCCGACGAGATGAGCCGGGACATCGAAGCGCAGCGCCGGGTGAATGCGGAAAAGCTGGAGATGGAACGCCGCGCGGCGCAGGAGCTGGAGATTGCCAAGCAGGTGCAGGCGCGGTTGTTTCCACAAACCTTTCCGCCGCTGCGCACGCTGGACTACGCAGGCGCATGCATCCAGGCGCGCCACGTCGGCGGCGACTACTACGATTTCTTTCCCCTCGGGCAGGAGCGGCTGGGACTGCTGGTAGGCGACATTTCCGGCAAGGGGATTGCCGCGGCGCTGCTGATGGCGAATCTGCAGGCCAATCTGCGAAGCCAGTTTGCGCTGGCGCGCGAACAGCAGGGGCTGTTCCTGCAGTCGGTCAACCGGTTGTTTTACGAGAACACGGTGGAGAGCGCATACGCCACGGTCTTCTTTGCCGAGTACGACGACCTTGCGCAGCGGCTGCGCTACACCAACTGCGGGCATCTTTCCGCGCTGCTGCTGCGGCGCGATGGCGAAGTGGAGTGGCTGCACTCCACGGGCACCGTGCTGGGACTGTTCAAGGAATGGCAGAGCCCGACGGTCGAGTGCCAGTTGCATTCCGGCGACACCCTGGCGCTCTACACCGACGGAGTGACGGAGTCATTCAACGGCGCGGGCGAGGAGTTCGGGGAGCATCGCCTGATCGAATCGATGCAGCGGCACCAGGAACATGAGGCGCAGCGCATCGTGTCGTCGGTGATCGGCGAGCTGCAGACATTCAGCCCGCAGGAGCAGCACGACGACATCACGCTGATCGTCGCGAAGTGCCGCGCCAATGCGTGAGAAATGACGGCCCGGAGTTCGCCGTCACGTCGTCCGCGCGGCAGCGTGGATGGCGAGCAACTGCTCGAGCAGCGGCTTGAGCTTGTCGAGACGCAGCGCGTTCGCGCCGTCCGATTTGGCGCTGGCGGGGTCGTTGTGGACTTCGAGGAAGATGCCGTCGATACCGGCGGCAACCGCAGCGCGCGCGAGGACGGGGATGAACTCGGGCTGTCCGCCGGAGACGCCGTTGGCGGCCGAGGGTGTCTGGACGGAGTGCGTGCCGTCGAAGACCACAGGCGCCAGCGCGCGCAGAATGGGCAGCGAGCGCATGTCGACGACCAGGTTGTGATAGCCGAAGCTCGCGCCGCGCTCGGTCAGGAAGACGCGCGTGTTGCCGGTGGAGGCGATCTTCTCGACAGCGTGTTTCATGTCGCCGGGCGCGACGAACTGGCCCTTCTTCACGTTGACGGCGCGGCCGGTTTTGCCCGCGGCGACGAGCAGATCGGTCTGGCGGCAGAGGAAGGCCGGGATCTGGAGCACATCGCAGGCTTCCGCGACCGGCGCGCAGTGCGCGGGCTCGTGCACATCGGTCAGGACGGGGAGGTGCGTGTCCTCGGCGATGCGGCGCAGGATGCGCGTGCCTTCGGCCAGGCCGGGACCGCGAAAGCTCGAGACCGAGGTGCGGTTCGCCTTGTCGTAGGAGGCCTTGAAGATATAGGGGATTTTGAGATCGGCGGCGATGCGCTGGATGGCTTCGGCCATCATGCGCGCGTGCTGCTCGCTTTCGATGACGCAGGGGCCGGCGATGAGGAAAAGCTGGCCGCGGCCGACCGGGACATTGCCGATTTCGAAGTCGTGTTGGGGCATGGAGGAAAGCATTACAGCAAGTCAGCCAGTCGGCAAGTCAGCGGGGCGATATCTGCAGCCCGATGCTGCCGCCGCTTGCATTGGGCGCATTGAGAGCAGGCAGACGAAAGTTGGGAATGGTGAAGTCGGACTGGGTGCGTTGCGCAACGGTGTACTCGGTGAAGGTGAGCGGCGTCCCCGGGCAGATGTGTCGTGGCTTCGTCGGGCGGCTTTGCCCCTCATTCCAGTTGTTCGAGAGTGGGAGTGGCGCAGTCGAGACGGCCGGGATGCTGAACTCCGCCGGGTCCGTGTCGAGGGTTCCCGTCCAGCCGGAACCTTCTATTCCGGTCGGCGTTAGCCGTCGATGAGCCGGAGCAGGGATCCTCGGACCAGCGGGTGTCCACATAGGTGAGCCGCGGCTGGCGCAGCGCGTAGCGGCACGTGATTCCATCAATCTGAGTGCGCGGCGCTCCCCAATTGATATCGGGCGAGCAGATGCCGAAGCCGGGCACAACAAAATCATGCGTGGGGATATCGATGCGCCGTACCGGGCCGCTGCGCAACTGCGTCCATGCAAAGGTGAGATGAAGGGTGACAGGCGTGGATTTCAACTGATCGAAGACGGCGCGGCCTACCTGGAAATTGACGTTGAAGTCCGTCTGGCCGGGAAGTAATCGATTGGTGTACATGGCCTGCCACGGGGAACTCCAGACGAAGCCATGCGGGCCTTCGATCGCGACCCTCACGTTCTCCGCCGACCATGCGTATCCGTCGCCGATGCCGGAGATCTGCAGCGGTAGCGTGATCATCGATCCACTTCGGGCTGCGTGCCGGGTAGGCGGTCGGCTGGTCCAGTGAATCTGAGCCGGCAACTGCAACGATGGAGGTTGACGTATTGTTCGTCCGCGGATAGGCGCGATGTATCAGCGCGTCATTCGGGATGAGGGATGTACCGGCCCAGATCACAACCACAAGCGCGATCAGCAGGATGCGCGCGAGCCACGTCCGGCGTGCGAAATATTGAAACACCACGATGGCCAGGCAGTCCGCAGAACAGCAGTGGGAGCGTCAGGTGATCGGGCAGCGGATTGGAGATGCTGATGTGGTTCGAAGATCGCGGAGATGCGCCGAGACCGCAATGAAGCAGAGAAGGATGCCGAGAATGGCGAGCGTCATGCGGGCAAAGCTGGAAGTGACGGTGGCCAGGGCGAGCAGCGGCAGGACGAGAACGGCGCTGATCAGGTACAGATTGAAGAGCAGACCGCGGAAGATAGCCAGAGCGGATGAAAAGCCGGCCCGCATAAGCAGGAAACATTGCGCGAGGAAGAGCGGCAGATAGAGGAAGCAGAAAAGGAAGAGCGCTTTTGCGGCGAGGAGCTTCTTCCAGTCATAAGGTCTCGTGATCCAGAACTGGCAGTCGCCCACCAGCGTTTCCGCATGGATGACGCGGCTGATGAGCAGCCACCAACTGACAGGCACCAGCAGGGTGAGGCAAGCTGGCGAGCAGCGTCGAGCTCAAGAAAAAGTCGCCGCCGGCTACGGCACTCATATTGCGGGGCCGCAGCCATTCGTTGGGATAGATCCAGGCGAAGGCAATGGTGATGGCGAGCGAGACGAGGATCTCCGGCAGAAAGTGGCGAGCATCCTTGGCGAAGATATGCAGTATCTGCTTCATGCTTCCGTCCTGTTGGAAGACTGGGCCGCCGCGGTGCGTCCGGATCTGGCAATGGCCAGGAAGATGGATCGCAGCGGCATGGGGCTGACAGAGATATCGCGCGCGGAAGGAAAGAGCGCGGCAAGCTCCTGCGCGGTATCGGCGTGGAATTCGCTGTGCACGAAGCGAATCACCGAATCGGCGGCCTCAAACTGCAGCCACGCCCGGGGCGGATTGGCCGGCGGCAGGCAGCGGGCCGTTGAGCGTGATGGTGACCTCGCGGAAGCGATCGGCGAGCGCGGACATCTCCTCGGAGAAGAGCAGCCGTCCCTGTTCGACGTACCCGATGTGACTGGCGAAGCTTTCGATCTCCGCCAGGTCATGCGAGGAAAGAAAGATCGTCGTCTCCGGAGCGCGGTCCAGCAAACCCTCGATCAGCTCGTCGCGCACCAGCGGATCGAGGCCGGAGAAAGGCTCGTCCAGAACAATCAGAGAGGGCCGGTAGGCAAGCGCGCCGGCAAAGGCCGCCTTCATGCGCATGCCGCGGGAGAGATGCTTGAGCTTGCGTGTGAGCGGAAGATCGAACTGCGCGATGAGTTGCTGCTCCAGACCGCGGTCCCACTGCGGATAAAAGGGACGGAGATAGTCGAGCAGGAAAGCGACCGTCATCCACTCCGGCAATTCCTGATTTTCTGAGACGTATCCGATGCGGGTGAAGCAGGCTCCGGCGAGTGCGCCGGAGTCGATGCTGAGTACGCGCGCATGCCCTGCCGTGGGGCGAACGATGTTCATCAGCAGCTTGATGAGCGTGGTCTTCCCCGCGCCATTCGCGCCGACCAGCGCGTAGATCGCGCCCTGGGGCACGGTGAGGGTGACATTGCTGAGTGCGGATGTGCGGCCGTAGCTCTTCGAAAGATTCTCCGTGAAAACGGCGGGGTCCATCACTGTCGACCTCCAGGTTTCGATTTAGCGCCGCCTTGTGCGCCCTCTCCGCCAAGCTGCTGCCAATGTGCGGAGACCGAGGCAAGCATCTCTTCCCGCGTGATGCCGAGCCGCTTGGCTTCGACCACCAGCTCTTCGATCTCGTGACCAAGGAGTTGCGTGCGCTCCTTCCTGGTGGAATCAGGCAGCGAGGCGACGACGGTGCCAATGCCCGGACGAGTCTCCAGCAAACCTTCGTTGACCAGGTGCGCGACCACCTTGGCCGCGGTGTTGGGATTGATTTTTAGTTCCTTGCTGAGCGCCCGCACGGAGGGATAAGGATCGCCGGGACGCAACTGGCCGGAGACCATGGCCTTTTTTGAGGCATAGACGATCTGCTCGAAGAGCGGGATACCGGCACGGAACTGGACTCGGAACGGAACCACGCGCGTACTATAACGGGTAGTACACCGGGATGCAAGTGGATATCGTCTATCGCAAGTGTCTCGTTCAGGCTCTCTGTTCGCTACGACAAGAATTTGCTAATGCGCAGTAAAGACCCGGTATTGGCTCTCCCGCTTGCCGACCAGGACGAAGAACGCGTCACCTTCGCTGCGCAGTTTTACCGGAGTGCCGGCCATGTGGTTGGCCAGGCTGCTCTGCTTCAGAAAGGTTGCGCTGAGCGGCAGGTAGGAAGAAGCGCGCGCCACGCGGGAGTGGTCCGGGGTGAGCTCGTACTCCGTGCCGCCGACCTGGACGGTGTAAACGGCGCCGCGGATATCCGAGCAGCGCGCGGAAGCATCCAAAGTGCGGCGGGCGGTGTTGCCGTAGGTTGCCGCGTCGGTCTGCGTAGAACTGGAGCAGGAGTTGCCCACGACGATGGTGCGCACCCGGGTGAGCACGCCATCCTGATACGCGGCCGGATCGCTGGCCGCAAGCGTAAGCGGCATGGCGAGCAGAAGTGCGAAAATGGCCGGCTGGCGCTTCATCGCAGACAGAGTAGCAGTGCGGACAGCACAGCGAGAATGCCCCGGCGGCGGAGGCGAGGCTGACACGGAAGTACGAGCGTTCCCGTGCTTGCCTGGCCCGCGCGGCGTGTTGCCGGAGATTGATATTGACCGGTCTTGGTATGATGTACCGCGCAACAAATGCTCCATTGGGCCTCTCCCCTAGACGATCGAAAGACGGAGGTGTTTGGATGAAGGTTCAACGCTGCATCATCGCTCTTGGCCTGGGACTGGGGATGTGCCAGTTCGGTCTGGCGCAGGCTCCCGCCGGCGCGCCGGCGGGCTCAACCGGGCAATGCAAGGACGGCAGTTACACCAGTGCTCCAAAGAAGACTGGCGCATGCCGCGGTCATAAAGGCGTGCAGACGTGGTTTGCTGCCGACACCGGCGCTCCGGCCGCCTCCGCAAAGAAGACAACCACCGCTGCTGCTCCGGCAGCAGCACCCGCGCCCACGCCGGCTCCCGCTGCAACGCCTGCGGCTGCTCCCGCGCCGGCCCGCGCGGCGAAGGCTTCCACCGCAAACATGGCACAGGCTCCCGGTGGCGGAGCAGGCATGGTGTGGCTCAACACGCCCACGAATGTCTACCACTGCCCCGGCTCGCGCTACTACGGCAAGACAAAGGAAGGGAAGTACGTGACGGAAGCGCAGGCGAAAGCCGCCGGCGCGCATCCGGACCACGGCAAAGCCTGCGGACAATAGCTGCTCGCAACCGCATCGCAAACCCACGGCCGCCAAGCCTCGGAGACGTCACGGAACTCCGGGGTTGGCGGCTGCTGTTTTTTGGCTTACCTTCGTTTCGGACAAGAATCACTCCGCGCGGCGTGCTGTACCTTGGCGTGGACAATCGATTGAACCGGCTTGGAGGAGCGCAAACGATGAGCAAAGGTCTTTTATCGCGGCGTACGTTTTTGCAGACGACAGCAGGTGTTGCGGGAGCTTCCCTTATCGGCGGCTCGGCATTTCTCGAAGAGCCCGCCTACGCTGCCGGCCAGGCGGCCGCGCCCAGCGATCGCGTTCGCTTCGGCATTGTCGGTGTCGGCATGGAGGGCTCGGGTCTGCTCACCACCGCCATCGAGCTTTCCGGCGTCGAATGCGTGGCTGCGGCCGATCTCTATGACGGCCGGCACGAGTTGGCAAAAGAAATTGTCGGCAAGCCGATCCGCACCACGCGCCGCTACCAGGACCTGCTCGATTCAAAGGACATCGATGCCATCATCGTCGCCGTGCCGGACCACTGGCATAAGCAGGTCGTGGTGGACGCTATCGCCGCGGGCAAGGACGTCTACTGCGAGAAGCCGATGTCGCACAATCCGGCCGATGGCCTGGCCATGCTCGCTGCATCGAAGAAGTCCGACCGCATTGTGCAGATCGGCGCGCAGCGTACCAGCTCCGTCATCTGCGCCAAGGCGAAGGAGCTTTACGACAAAGGCTCGCTCGGCGATATCAATCTCATCGAGATGACGCTGGGCCGCAACGATCCCACCGGCGCCTGGGAATATCCGCCGCCGCCCGATCTCTCGCCCCAGAACCTGGACTGGGACACCTGGCTGGGTACCGCGCCGAAAAAAGCGTTCGATCCATATGCGTTCGCGCGCTGGCGCTGCTGGAAGGAGTACGGAACCGGTGTTGCCGGCGATCTCATGGTCCACCTCATCAGCGGCATGCAGTTCGTGCTCGGCATCAACGAGGTGCCCAAGCGCGCGTCCTGCTTCGGCGGCATCTATCGCTGGAAGGACGGCCGTAACATGCCGGACATGCAGGCGGTCCTCTTTGAATACATGGGCATCCCCGTCTACATACGTCTCTCGCTCGGTTGCGAATCCGGAGAGGTCACGCGCTTCCAGGGATCGAAGGGCGTGATCGAGTTGCGCGAGTTCAGCGTCAGCTACGAGCCGCAGGTGGGCGTGGACACTTCGCCCAGCTATTACTCCAGCTCCTTCCCGGCGGCGATGAAGGCCGCGTACGTCGCGCAATGGCACAAGGAGCATGATCCTGTTCCGGGCCAGGAGCCGGCGCTCGAGACTGTCGTCTACAACGGCAACGACTACGACGACCTGAAGCCGCACCTCTACAAATTTTTCCAGTCGGTGCGCTCGCGGCAGCCTGTCGTGCAGGACGCGCTCTTCGGCAACAACGCAGCGCTGGCCTGCCATCTGGCGAACGAGTCCTACTTCCGCGGAACGCCTGTCCGGTGGAATGCATCCGCCGAGAAGATTGAGTCTGTCGCATAACACAGCGAAAGAGGAGGACCAGATCGTGAAATTCGCTAACCTTATCGTCGCTGCCGTAGTTACATTCGGATGCACGTTCGCCGCCGTGCCCCAGACAGCAGCGCCGTCCAGCGGTGCGTCTGCCGCTGCAAAGACTTCTGCTTCACCATTTCTCGGCCGCTGGGACCTCACGCTGCAGGCGCCGGATCGCGAATGGCCTTCGTGGATCGAAATCAGCGAGGAAGGCGGTCAGCTCAAGGCGCGCTTACACCGGCCGCTGGGGCAACGCACGGCCGCTGCCGAAGGTTGAGATATCGGACGGCAAGCTCACCTTCGTCTCTCCGAAGGCGGAAGAGGACAGCAACGCCGACATGGTCTTTGAAGGCAAGCTCGCCGGCAAGTCGCTCGCCGGCACCGTGAATGGGCCCGACGGCAGCACCTGGCACTGGGTCGGCAACCGCGCTCCGTCGCTCGTTTACACACGCACTCCAAAATGGGGCAAGCCTGTCCAGCTCTTCGACGGCAAAGACCTGAACGGCTGGCATCCGGACAAGCCCGGTGCGCCCGAGTGGACGGTGGAGAATGGCACCATCGTCAGCCCCGGCCACGGGCACGAGCTCATCAACGATCACAAGTTTCAGGACTTCAAACTGCACCTCGAATTCAACTGCGGCAAGGACGCGAACAGCGGCGTGTATCTGCGCGGCCGCTACGAAACGCAGATCGAGACTGAGTCCGAAGCCGAGCCGCCCAGCCATCACACCGGCGGCATCTACGGCTTCCTCGCGCCGAACCCGGAGCAGCCGCGCCGCCCCGATGTCTGGCAAACCTTCGACATCACGCTCATCGGCCGCAAGGTCACGGTGGTGCAGAACGGCATAACGGTCATCGACAACCAGGAGATTCCCGGCATCACCGGCGGTGCGCTCGACAGCCACGAGGCGATGCCCGGTCCGATCTACCTGCAGGGCAGTGAGAAGGGCCACGTTGCATTTCGCAACATCGTCGTGACACCTGCGCTCTGAGCCTGGATAATCGCCGAGGACATCTGCACATGAATGCGATCGGCGCAGTGGATATCGGCGGCACCAAGATCGCGGTCGGCGTGGTCGACGACTCCGGACGCGTGCTCGCCCGCAGCGAAGCACCCACGCAGTCCGCCGGTACATGGCCGCAGGCTCTTACACGGATAGCAGGCATGCTGCGGGAAGCCGCGCGCAAAGCGAACGCGACGCTTGTCGGCATCGGTATCGGTTCCACCGGCCCGGTCGATCCGCTCGCTGGAAAATTCGAGCTTCTCGACACCATTCCGCAATGGAGCGGCGCGTCGCCGGTCGACGATCTCGCGCGTGAGTTCGGCGTCTCCGTCGCCATGGAGAACGACGCCGACGCGGGCGCGCTTGCCGAAGCAAGCTGGGGAGCAGGGAAGAACAAATCGCGGCTCATCTACATCACGGTCGGCACCGGCATCGGCGGCGGCATGATCTTCGATGGCCATCTCTACCGCGGCGTCGATGGCGCGCATCCCGAAGTTGCACATCAGGTTATTGAGGCGCAGGGTCCGCTTTGCTCCTGCGGGCTGCGCGGCTGCTGGGAAGCCATCGCCTCCGGCCCTGCCTTGGCCAGGTGGATGGCATCGCATCCCGAATACCGCGGCGGCTCAGGCCTGACCGCCCGGCATATTTATGAGCACGCGATGGCCGGTGATCCGCTCGCCGCGCGCGCTGTCGAGCGCGAGACTTTCTATCTCGGCATCGGTCTCGCCAACCTCGTGAATCTGTTTGTGCCGGACGCCATCATCCTCGGCGGCAGCGTCATGAAGAGTGCCGGTGCTTTTCTGGAGGACATCCGCAACGTGATGCAGCAGGGATGCCGCTTCGTGCCACTGGACAAGGTGGAAATGAGCCTGGCCTCTCTCGGCGACGATGCCAACCTCATCGGCGCAGCGCGCGTCTGGCATCATCGCTTCGCGAAATAGGATGTGACATTCATGGCGAGGAACCGGTTCCTGGTTGGTCTCATCCTTCTTGTGTTCTTCGTCATCTCGCTGCTCAGCAACATTCTTGGCCCCATCGTCCCGGACATCATCAGCACCTTCTCCGCCAGCATGGGCGCCGCCGGCTTTCTCGTGTTCGCCTTTTTCATCGCCTACGGCGTCATGTCCGTCCCCGCCGGCTTTCTGGTCGAGCGCTACTCGGAAAAGCCGGTCATGATCGGCGCCTTCGTCGGCGCGGCGCTCGGCTCCATCGGCTTCGCGCTTCATCCCACTTATAAGGTCGCCTTCGTCTCGCTGTTCGTCATCGGTATCGGGATGGCGATGCTCCAGGTCGCCATCAATCCGCTGCTGCGCGTCGCCGGCGGAGAGGAGCACTTTGCGCTCAACGAGACCCTCGCGCAGTTGCTCTTCGGCTCTGCCTCCTTCGTCAGCCCGTGGATTTACTCCTACCTGGTGCTGAATCTTCCTCGAGCGGCGCAACCGGCGAACCCACTCCTGCGCATTCTGCGGCACGTCACACCGGCCCGTATGCCGTGGGTCTCGCTCTACTGGATATTTGCCGTGGTCGCCGTCACTATGGTGGTCGTCATCACGGTCTCGCGCTTTCCCGCGGTCCAGCACACGGCCGAGGAGCGGCCCGGTACGCTCGCGATGTACAGCAGCCTCGCGCGGCGGCCGCTTGTCTGGCTCTACTTTCTTGCGATCTTTGCCTACGTCGGCTGCGAACAGGGGACCGCGAATTGGATTTCGCAGTTCCTAAGCCACTACCACGGTTACGATCCACATACCGTCGGCGCGCGTGCAGTCTCCTGGTTCTGGGGACTGATGACCTGCGGCTGCTTCGCCGGAGCATTCCTCCTCCGCATCTTCGACAGCCGCCGTGTCCTCATCGGCGCGGCCACCGGCGCGCTGGCCATGCTCTCGCTGGGCCTGTTCGGTTCCGCATCGGTCTCTGTCATTGCGCTTCCGCTCGTCGGCCTCTTCGCCTCGGTCATGTGGCCTGTTCTCATCTCGCTCGCGCTCAACTCGGTCGCGGAATACCACGGCTCTTTCACCGGCATTCTTACCACCGGCATCATGGGTGGCGCGATCGTCACCGCGATCATCGGCCGCATCGGCGATCACCTGGGGCTGCGCGCCGCGATGGCGCTGCTCTATCTCACCTTCGGTTATGTGTGGAGCGTCGGCTTCTGGTCCAGGCCGCTCATCAATAACGCGACCATACAGAGGAAAGATAGGAGCGCAGAGTCGGCCTAAACCGCTTTCACAACAGAGCTTGGCGGAAGGGGCTCTCACGCAGCATTTCCGTCAAGAAATGCTGCTCAGCCCAGATGCAGGCGAGACCAGAGTACTTGTGAAAACGGCGTAGCGTGCCCGAAAGGCAGCGCGGAGTGATAGAGGAAGATCCCGCCAATCACCAGCAGCCACACCCACAGCGCGAACCGCAGCGGCCGCTTGGGAACGCTGCTGGCTATCATCGTGCCAAACACTGCGCCCACCACGCCGCCGGCCACCAGATGCGCCAGTAGCGGCGCGTCCATCGCGCCTGCAAACCAGTGCGCCCCGCTGCCCAGCGATGAGGTAAAAAAGCCGAACGCAATATCCGTCCCTACCACCTGCGCCGGTGCCAGCGGCGTCAGGGCTAGTAGCGCGGCAGAGCCCAGCGCGCCCGCTCCTGCGGATGAGAAGCCGACCTCCGCGCCCACCGGCAGCATCAGCCATGGCAGCAGATGCGCTCGGTCGCGCGGAATCGGTTGCCGCTCCACCGGCCGGAAGGAGAAGAAGATCTGCCATAGCGCGGTAAGCACCAGCACCACGCCCAACGTGCCGTTCACCAGTTGCTTCGCGCCCGTGTCGACGAATCGGTGTAGGAGAAACGCGCCCGCCAGCACGCCTGGCACGCCGCCCACCAGCATGTAGGCCAGCGTGCGCCATGCCACCTGCTTGCGCCAGATCTGCGCCGGCAGCAGCACCAGCTTCACCGCCGCGGAAAACGTCAGCCCCACACTCACCGCCACGCCCGCAGGCACACCCAGCATCAGCACCAGCAGCGGCGTGGTGATGGTGCCGGCGCCGACGCCCGTGAGCGCGATGAAGACGGCGATGATGAACCCGATCAGGTATTCCACGTTTTCATCCGATTACCGTGCTGCTTCGATGTGAATGCCGCACTCCACCTTGCGCCCGCCCCAGCGGCCGGAGCGTGCATCGCCGCCCTCGAGCGGCAGCGACGTGCATGGCTCGCAGCCGATCGACGAGTAGCCGCGCGCATACAACGGCAGCAGCGGAATCTCCAGTTGCTCGCACGCGTGCCACACATCCGCCGTTGTAAAGTGCGCCAGCGGGCTCAGCTTCAACACCTGCTGTCCGCCGGGCAGCGTGAACGGCGCCGACTCTTCGAGCGTCGCGCGCGTCTTCGCCTGCTCCCGTCGCAGTCCCGTGATCCACACCTTGTAGTTCGCAACTGCGCGAAACAGCGGCTCGACCTTGCGCGCTGCGCAGCAGCGATCCGGAGCGGTCTGGTACAGCAGCCCATGCTCGCCCTTCCTGCTCCGCTACGGTTTGCAGCGGCAGCAGGTTGATCAGCCGCACGTTCCACTCGCGCGCAATGCGATCGCGATAAGCGTATGTCTCGGCAAAGTGATAGCCGGTATCGAGAAACAACGTGGGCAGTTGAGGCCGCAGCTCGAGAGCCAGCTTCAACAGCAGGACATCTTCTGCCTGGAAGCTGCACGTCAGGCATACCTCGTCGACGTTCGGAGCATCGGCAAATGCCTGCCGGAGCTGCTGCTGTACATGCGCGATCTTCGCGTCCACTCCAGCCAGAACACTCATTGCACACGCTCCCCGCCCAGCTTTCGGTCGAGCACCTTCGCCCGCCGCAACCGGTCCAGCAAGTCTGCCACGGCACTTGTGGTATCCGCGGCAGCTACAATCTCCTCACGCGAGCTGCCGATGCGGAACGAAATCGCATCCCGCTCATGTGCGACAAGCACCAGCGCGCCGGCATCGGCCAGGACGCCGGGCGTAGTCGGATCGTCATCCGGCGGCCGTACAACGAACGCTCCCGCGGCCAGCAGCGCGCGCTCCAGCGCATGCGCTACTGCGGCCGGCGCATGCAGGCGCAGCACGATGTCCGCGATGTCCCCAGCGAACAGCGCGCTCCAGCGCCGTCACCGGCGAGTCACTCAATGTGCTTCGCTCGCCATGCAGAACCTCGCGAACCATGCCCGCGCCGGCGGTCGCATTTGTCTCTGCGTCGATCAGCACGAACGCCCCCAGCGCTCGATTGTCGCCGTAGCGTTCCAGCGCAATCGGCCGCCGCGTTTCAATCTCCGCCACGCCGATGCCGTTCATCTCCAGCGTCTCTGCCGGCTGCGTGCGCGAGCGGTCCAGGTCGACACCATGCCGCAGCCGCACCTCAGCCGGCACGGTCTGGCTGGCGTGCTTCAACAGATAGCGCCGCGTGCCATCGAGCGCCCGCGCATCCATCCACACCAGCGATGCCGCGAATCGCCGCGCCACCGGAGCTTCTTCTCCCGCGTGCGTCAGCAGATCGCCGCGGCTGATGTCCAGCTCATCTGTAAGCGTGACGGTGACGGACAACGGTGCGTGCGCGACCTCCAGGTCGCCGTCATAGGTAACGATCCGCTCCACCTCGGACGTTCGGCCCGAAGGCAGCACGGTCACACGGTCGCCAACCCGGATCGTGCCGGAGGCAATCTGCCCCGCGAACCCACGAAATCCCTGGTGCGGACGAATCACGCGCTGTACCGGCAGCCGAAACGCCGCCGCCGTATGCTGCTCGGCGATCGCAGGCAGCGACTCCAGCAACTCCAGCAGGGAAGGCCCGTCGATACCAGGGCGTTTCCTCCGATGCGTGCACCACGTTCACGCCCAGCAGCGCGCTCACCGGGATGAAGTGCAATTCCGCCGCGTGGCCGGTCTCCGTCGCCGCATAGCGCGCAAAGCTCTCGAATTCGGATCGAATCGAGGCTAAAAATACTCCGCGTCGTAGCCGACCAGGTCCATCTTGTTCACCGCGACAACAATGTGCCGCACCCCCAGCAGCGTTGCGATGTACGCATGCCGTCGCGACTGCGGCAGCACGCCCTTGCGCGCATCCACCAGCACGATGGCCGCATCCGCCGTCGAAGCCCCGGTCGCCATGTTGCGCGTGTACTGCTCGTGCCCCGGCGTGTCCGCGATGATGAATTTCCGCCGCGGCGTGGCGAAGTAGCGATATGCCACGTCGATGGTGATGCCCTGCTCGCGTTCTGCGCGCAGCCCGTCGGTGAGCAGCGCAAAATCAAGCTGCGGGCCGGCCGTGCCCTTGCCGCGAATCGCGAGCACCTGGTCGTCGTACACGCTCTGCGTGTCGTAGAGCAGCCGGCCGATCAGCGTCGACTTCCCATCATCGACAGATCCCGCCGTCGAGAAGCGCAGCAGGTCTTTCTCGCGCTCGCGCTCAAGGAAGGCGTCGATCGAAAAATCTGTTTCTGCGGCGCGCAGGTCCGGGGTCCCCGACGACTGGTCTTCGTCGGCGGGGTGGAAATTCGGTTGTGTCAGCGTACAAGCCATTTAGAAGTAGCCCTCCCGCTTCTTGATCTCCATGGAGCCTTCCTGGTCGTAATCGATCGCGCGGTTCGCACGCTCCGACGAGCGGAACGACAGCAGCTCCGCGATGATCTTCGGCAGCGTGTCCGCATCGGAGCGGATCGCGCCCGTGCACGGGCTGCAGCCCAGCGAACGCAGCCGGCTCTGCACCATCTGCGGCTGCTCGCCGCGGCGCGCAACAAACGCCTGCTCTATGGGCAGCAGCGCGTCGCCGCGCACATACATTGGCCGCGGCTTGGCAAAGTAGAGATCGACAATCGGAATTTCTTCCTCGTGGATGTACTGCCACACATCCATCTCGGTCCAGTTAGAGAGCGGAAAGACGCGGATGCTCTCGCCCGGATGGATGCGCGAGTTATACAGGTTCCATAACTCGGGTCGCTGGTTCTTCGGGTCCCACTGCCCGGCGCTGTCGCGGAACGAGAAAATCCGTTCCTTCGCGCGCGACTTTTCCTCATCGCGCCGCGCGCCGCCGAACGCCGCATCGAAGCCGTAGTGCTTCAAGCGCATCCAGCAGCGCCTGGGTCTTCAGCAGTCCGCAGCAGCGCTTCGTATCCAGCACAATGGGGTTCGTGCCCGCCGCAATCGCCGGCTCGTTGCGCCACACCAGCAGCTCCGCGCCAACGGAGCGCGCCATCGCATCGCGAAACGCAAGCATCTCCCGGAACTTGAAGCCGGTATCGATGTGCAGCAGCGGGAAGGGAATCGGCCCGGGAAAGAATGCCTTCTGCGCCAGCCGCAGCATCACGGAGGAGTCCTTGCCGATGGAGTAGAGCATCACCGGCCGCTCAAACTCCGACGCGACCTCGCGCAGGATGTGGATGCTCTCCGCCTCCAGCAGGCGCAGATGGCTCAGGCGCGCGGGACCGGGCGACGACGGCGGCGAAGTGTACTCGGGGACATTCTCGGTGGCCAGCATCGGAACCTCTGTTGGTGAATGCTGATCAACCGGGATTGCTGCCCTGAAACGACGAACACCCGTGCTGATCAGCAACGGGTGTCTTGGTTAGAAGAGTTGTCGCGGGACTAAGTGCGCGCGAACTGCCACCCGTGGCTTGATGGACAAGCACAACAACAGGGGCGACAGGTATGGCGGAAAGTCATGCTACGCAAAGACTAACAGAGAGCGCGGCAGCGTTACAAGGCGGTTTCCGGTGCTTTGGACCCGGATTGCCTCACCAACAGACCGCAGACAATCGCGAGAGTACCAATAATGATGCCCGACATGATCCCCACCACGGGTCCGGTAACTACCATCATCAATCTGGGCCAACCGGGTAACGGCATGGACTTCATCATTGCCGCTTCCCGCGCATGGCCGCTCATGTAGGGAGAGAAAAAGAGGATATGCGAAGCGGTGATCCAAATGCTGTTCGCCACCCCCACTATCAATCCGTGGAGAAAACGGCGATGTAGGGAGTGCCGCGCAATGAGAAACGCGGAAATCAGGAAGATAGTCACCCAGAGATAGGGCTCGATTTCCGAGGAAATGAAGAAAACAGTGCCAATCCCCATGACCAGACCAAAAAGAGACAAACAGAGGATTAAGGGCCAGTTCATCTCGTGCGGCATGTGCAAGTGATGGCTTGATCCAGACATGTCTAATTCCAGGTTTGTCCGTCATGGACTTCGGGATTTGCGGGAGACTATACACCTCGCGACGCATTGCTGATAAGAAGGTAGATCTCAGTGCGGCTCGCCCAGTTTGCGGTCAAAGAAATCCGCCCCCAGCCGGTATGCCGTCACCCAGTCCCGATGCAGCAGAAAATCGTGAATCTCATCCGGAAACACATGCTCCTCGACCGGAACGCCGCGCGCACGCAAGGCATTCGCGAGGCGCACCGTCTGCGCGAACAGGACGTTGCGATCATCGTCCCCCTGGATCAGCAGCACCGGCGATCTCCACGTATCGAGCGACGCCATGGGTGACGACTCCCACGCCAGCCGCGATGCTGCCTCGCGGTCCCAGTCGAATTCAGACGACGGCTTCCACAAGTCGATCTCCAGGCTCCAGTCGTGCACGCCGTGCAAGTCCACGCCGGCGGCGAACAGATCGGAAGCGCGCGCCAGCGCCAGCGCCGTCAGGTAGCCGCCATAGCTGCCGCCCCACGCGCCAATGCGTCTTCCGTCCACATCCGCGCGGCTGCGCAGATACAGTCCCGCGCCAATCACGTCGTTGAACTCGGTTGCTCCGCCGGGACCAAAATGCAGTGCCTGCCGAAAGTCTAATCCGTAACCGATGCCGCTACGATAGTTGATCGACAGCACCACATACCCGCGGCTCGCCAGGTACTGGTTCATCGCATACGCATTCGAGTAGTAGCCCATCGGGTTCCAACCCAGCAGCATCTGCCGCCGCGATCCGCCATGGAAGAACACCACCGCCGGATGCTTCGCCTTCCCGTCCTTCGGCAGAAAAAGCTGCCCATGAATCCGCATGCCGTCCGCCGCGCTGAAGATCACCTGCTCGGGAACAACCAGCTTCGTTGCCGGAAAATCCGCGGGAATCGTCTGCGGCGCCAGGTCACGCGGCCCGCTCGCTTCCAGCAGCGCAGCACGCGCAGGCACGCGCGCATCCATGCGCACCATCGCGATCGCGCCGTCTGAGGCAATCGCTGGCTCAGTTTCGATGCCATCGCCGTGCGTCAGCGCCCGCGGTCCGCCGCCCTCCCCCGCTCCGTCAACTGTCACGCTCCACAGATGCTTGCGGTCCTCATCCAGCGGATCGCTGCCGTGCTGGTTCGATGAATAGACAATGCGCTTGCGGTCCGCGCTGAAGGCAACGCGATCCACCTCAAAGTCGCCAGGCGTCAGCAGCGTGGCCGTGCCGCCGCTTGATGGCACCGCATAGAGCCGCGTCCATCCACCGCGCTCCCACGGGAAGACGATCTTGCCGTCCGCGCTCCACCACAGCTCACTCGCGCCGCCGGTCTCATGAAAAATGCTGCCCGCGCCGCGCTCCGCATGCCATACCGCTTGCCCCTCGCCGCTCTGCGCATCGGCCACGCAGATCGACCACGGCACTGGAGCCTCGCGCATCCATCGCGACGCATAGTCAGACGTGAGCGGCTGCCGCACAAACGCGATCTGCTTGCCGTCCGGCGACCACGCAGGATTGCTGTCCGTATATGTGCCCGGCGCCAGATACTCGAGCGTCTTCGTCGCAAACCGGTACACGCCGATAAAGCTGTGGTCGTCGCGCGAGCTCACAAACGCCAGCGCGCTGCCATCGGGCGACCAGCGCAGGTCCTGCTCCTCACCGCGTCCCTGGAAAAGCTGCTGCGGCTTGGCCGCCGTGTCCTTCAGGCTGGCCGTCCAGATCTGCCCTTTTTCCAGATACGTAATCACATCGCCCCTGGGCGAGATCGCCGGAGCATGTCCTTCGCCAATATCGCGCGGCGCGCCGCCGTTCGCAGCGATCAGCCATACCTCCTGCTTCACGCCCGGCATCACGCAGCGCCGGATTCGGCGCCGGCCGCTCCGGCCATTCCGCATCGCCGCCACGCGTGTAGGCCAGCCACTCCCCATCCGCGGACCAGGCAAGTCCGCTGATCTCCTGCCCATCATCGGCATCATAGTGCGTGATCTGCTGCGCGCTCGCGTGCGAGCCAAGCTGTGCCACCCAGATATTCCGCCTGCCTTCTGTGTCTGCGATCCACGCCACGCGCGCTCCCGCCGGAGCCGCTGTTAAATCGGAGACGAACGGAGCGCTCATCACCTGTTCCAGCGTGAACGGCGTTTCGATCGGAGATGCGAGCAGTTGTAGGGAAGAACAGAACAGGGCAGCCACAGCCATCGGCACAAAGCGCATCCAATCATCCTCTCGAACAAACAAAACAGCCGCCGGAACATTATGCTCTCGGCGGCCGCATTCTTCACTTGAGACAGCAATAGGATGGCCGGCCGGCAACCTGCCTCGGTTACCCACACCACCCGGACGTGAGCGACCAACGGAAGCGAACCTAACAAATCGCGCCGCAGGCGCCATTGCCCGGGACGGCAAGTCCCTACTTGGATTGTTTCGCGATCACCTTGCTGGAAAACTTCTTGTAGGTCGCAGCCGGCACGACCTTCTTCGTCACCAAGTCAGTCTTCTTCGCGTACGGACGCCCGTCGATAATTTTCTGCGCGTACACGTCGCCAACGCCGGGCAGCGCCTTCAATTGATCGAGGGTCGCGGAGTTCAGATCAACCAGGTCGGTTGCCGCTGTTGTCGAGCTGGCGTTTGCCACAGGCGTCCGGGCAGCAGTCTTACTGGACTGCGCCGTCGCGTGCGACATCAGCATAGTGGCGGCCAGCGCTACCGGCAGGCAGGCGACGCGAATCCATCGGGAGGCTCGTATCATTCGGTGGTTCTCCTTTGCACGCGGCTAGGCTTGCACAGTTCGATCGCCGCACCGGGCAGGGCTAAGATTCCGCCCGGCATCGCGTCTTGTCAAGGTGTCTGTTTTTCCGCCGCCTGCCTCTGCTCCGCCGCCACCGCAGCCTCTGCCGCCTGAAAGCCGATTTTCGAGTGCGTGCCGTCGCAGAACGGCTTCCTGGTCGACGCCCCGCAGCGGCACAATGACACCGCAGGCTTGCCCTCCAGGTTGATCTCCGTGCCATCCACATCGATCAGCCGGATCGGCCCTTCCACCCGCAGTGGTCCGTTGGGCCTTGCCGTGATCGTCACATTTGCATCTGCCATTCGTTTCTCCTTTTGAAATTCCGATTGCTACTTCACTTCCGAGCGGCGCTCCTTCTGCATCGGCACCACCTGTACCGTCACGTCGCGCACCTCCGCCAGGAAGCGGTTGATGACCGAGCCGCGCAGCAGAATGTCCATGCGCGACCGCGCCGATTGCCCGAAGACCACATGCGAGATGCCTTCCTGCTTCGCAAAGTGGATCAGCGCATTCGACACTTTCTTGTCCTTCAGCACCACCACCTTCGCGCCCAGGTCGCGCGCCAGCCGCTGGTATTCCTCCATGCGGTGCTTCTCTTCCGAGTTCGGATGCTCCGCCTCTTCCGGCGTCTCCACGCGCACCGCATACCAGATCGTCGACAGTCGCGAGGCAATCCGCGCTCCGGCGCGCAGCAGCCGGTCGGTACCGGTGCGCGGCGACAGGCACACCATCACCTTCTCCGGAATCGGCGCCTGCTCCAGCCCCTGCGACCGTCGATAATCCGCGGCCTGCGAGCTTACCTCCGCCGCCGTGGTGCGCAGCGCCAGCTCGCGCAGCAGGTTCAGATTGCCCTTGCGGAAGAAGTTCGCCAGCGACTGCTCGATCTTTTCCGGGGCATAAATTTTTCCCTGCTTCAGACGCGAGCGCAGCTCCTCCACCGTCAGGTCCACGTTCACGATCTCGTCCGCGCGCTTCAGCAGGCTGTCGGGAACCGTCTCGCGGATGGTGGTGTTGGCCGAGCGCGCCACGGCATCGTTCAGCGTCTCCAGATGCTGCACGTTCACCGCGGTCATCACATCGATGCCCGAGTCCAGCAGCTCCAGCACATCCTCGTAACGCTTGCGGTTCTTGGAGCCCGGCACGTTCGTGTGCGCCAGCTCGTCCACGATGCAGACCTGCGGATGCCGCACCAGGATCGCCTCCAGGTCCATCTCCTGCAGCATCACCGAGCGGTAGGGAATCGCGCGCTGCGGAATCACTTCCAGGTCGCGGATCATCGCCTCGGTATCGGCGCGCTTGTGCGGTTCCACAAAGCCGATCACCACGTCGATGCCCTGCTTGCGCATCAGGTGCGCGTCTTCGAGCATCTGGTAGGTCTTGCCCACGCCGGGCGCTGCGCCAAGATAGATCTTCAGCTTCGCCGGCTCGGGTGGCAGCGCGCGAGCCTGCAGGTCCGGCTCGGAAGCAGGAAGCTCGGGCAGCTCCGGATCAGGCACGGGCGGCTGCGTCGGCTCGCTCATCAGCCCACCTCGATCGCGTGCCGCGTAATGCGCGTCGGCGCCAGCGGCAGCGTAAAGCTGAACGTCGTGCCATGTCCCACGCGGCTCTCCACGGACACCTGCCCCTGCATCTGCTCGATCAGCCGCCGCACCAGCGCCAGTCCCAGCCCGGTGCCATCCGGCCCGGCGCTGCCCACCGCGCCGCGCACCTCTTCCGCCGTGCGCGCGCCCTGCACGAATCGTCCAAAGACGCGCTTCAGCCGCTCCGGCTCAATGCCGACGCCTGTGTCGCGGACAAAAAACTGCACCCGCTTCTTCTGCTCCTCCGCCTCCAGCACGATCGTTCCCTTCGCCGGCGTGAAGCGCAGCGCGTTCGACAGCAGGTTGTCCATCACGCTCTTCAGCGCGCGCCGGTCTCCGTAGATCGGGGACAGATCGCTGAACGCTTCAATGTGAATCTGCACATCACGCTTTCGCGCCTCGTCCTGAAAGCGCAGCGCTGCATCGCGCAGGATGTCGATGGGCCGCAGCCGCTCCATGCGCAGCTCACGCCTTCCCGTATCCAGCTCCGCCACATCGATCAGGTCCGCCATCAGGTCGTTCAGCCGCTCCGCTTCGTCCTGCGCGCCCTGCAGAAGATCGTTCTGCAGCGGCCGCAGATCGCCGGCGAAGCCCTTGGTCAGCGAATACAGCGCCAGCCGCAACTGCTCCAGCGGGGTGCGCAGCTTGTCGGATGCCACGGCAATAAAGCGCGTCTTAAACCGGTCCAGGTCCTGCAACTCGGTCACATCTTCCAGCACGCTGACCGCGCCCAGCAGCTTGCCGTCATTGTCGCGGATCGGCGTGGTGCGCAGCCGGTAGCTGCGTTCCGCCTGCCCGATCCACATCGGCAGCAGCGCCGCTTCGCCTTCGTGCGCCACCGGCCGCTGCATGGAGACAGCATCCCGCACCGCCTTCAGAATCTTCTCGCCCCCCGGTGTGCTCGCCAGCGCCGTGCGATCGACTGCCGCGTCGCGCAGCAGTTGTTCGGCAGCCGTGTTCAGCTTCAGCACCTGCCCCTTCGCGTCCGTCACGATCACCGGCTCGAAGATCGACTGCACCACTGCGTCCGAAAGCTGGTGCTCCATCTGCTTCCGCCCGAAATCGGTCTCGCGCAGGTCGCGCACGTGCACCGCCATGCGGTTCACATCGTTCGCGATCTTCCCCAGGCTGTCGTCCGCACTCCAGTCCAGCCGCTGCTCCAGGGTGCCCTGTCCGATGGCCCGCATCTGTTCCGCCGCGCGCCGCAGCGGGCCGAGCACAGCAATCGCGCACACGGCGGCAACGCAGATCGCCGCGGGAATCGCGATCCACGCCACCAGCCGGATGGTGTGCGCCACGCTGCCGTCGACCCCGTGCAGGGTGCTCAGGGTCAGCGCCGCAAGCGCCGCGACCAGGGCCACCAGCAGCAATAATCCGGCGATCAATCGCTGATTCAGGTTCATCGTGTTGCGTCTGCCAGGGACGAAAGCGCCTTCCCAGTGTGCCACACCGTCCTTATGTGACCTGATAGCGCGAGAGCACATCCGCCAGCGTCACCGTGCCCTCGATCGATCCGCGGCTGGCGCGGTTCTGGATAGGCAGAATCGGCCACCGCGCCAGATGCGGCAGCGCCGAATCGAGCGGCAGATCGGGGAAGAGCAGCGGCGTGCGGTCCGGCTTCAGCACGCTCGACGATCACCGTCCCGGGCGCGCTCACCGCGGCAATGCCCGCCAGTTCCGCCCGTGTCATCGAATACCATGCGTGTCCGGGCAGCTTCACCAGGAACACGTCGGCCTTCTTCGCCTCCAGCTCGGCCATGGCCGCGGTAACCGTCGCGCCTGCCTCAATCACCGGCACGGACAGCGGACGCAGCGCATCCTCCAGATGCAGCACCACCTCTTCGCGCTGCTCCTCCATGGACGGCAGATCCAGCCCATCCTGGTGCGTAAAGACCTCAAAGATCGCGTGCGGCTGCAGGCTGCGCGAAACCAGATACGCGATGGTGTTCGCCAGGATCACCGGCAGAATAATCGAGTAATTGCCGCTCACCTCCAGCACCATGAAGACCGAAGTCAGCGGCACGCGCAGGAAGGCCGCAAACAGCACCCCCATGCCCACCAGCGCGTACGCGCCAACCGTAATGTGCAGGCCAGGAAAGTGGATCTTCTCGAACGTCCCGATCGATGCGCCCAGCATCGCGCCGATGAACAGCGTCGGCGCAAACATCCCGCCCGGCGTGCCGCTGGAGAACGAGATGGTCGTCGCCAGAATCTTCAGGAGCGCCAGCGCGAGCAGCGTCGTCCAAAGGAACTGCCCGTGCATCGCCTGATTCATCACCTCATAGCCCGGGCCCATGACCTGCGGAAAACCGAAGAAGGCAATCAGCCCCACGCCGAGTCCCGCGATCGGCGACTGCACAAAAAACGTCCAGCGCGGCAGGTTGCGCAGCCGCGGACGCAGATAGCCGAGCGCGTGCGAAAAGATGCTGGCCGCCAGTCCGCCGATCACGCCCAGCACCGCGTACGCCAGCAGCTCGCGCGAGTCGGTGACGGTGACCGAGGGGATCTGGAACATCGGCTCCGATCCCCAGAAGTGCCGCGCCACCACCACGCTGGAGATGGCCGACAGCACAATGGAGCCCAGCACCGCCGCGCTCCACCGCCCGATCACCTCTTCGATCACGAACAGGATCGCCGCAATCGGCGCGTTGAATGCAGCCGCCAGTCCCGCCGCCGCGCCCACCGGCGCAAACAGGCGCAGCCGCTGCCGGCTCATTCCCATCCGGCGGCTGATCACCGAAGCTACGCCCGCGCCGATCTGCAGCGAAGGGTCCTCCGGCCCCAGCGAGAAGCCGCCGCCGATCGCCAGCGCCGACGTGATGAACTTGCCGATCACCGTCTTGAACGAGATGTAGCCGTTGTAGATGTAGAGCGCGGCCTTGGTCTGGTTCACGCCGCTGCCGCGCGCTGCCGGGAAGAAGAACTGCACCAGCGCCGCCACCACCAGGCCCATGATCACCGGCACAAAGATCAGCCGCAGCAGGCCGGGCTGCAGCGCGGAGCCAAGGGTCAGCGTCTGTACCCAGCTGATCGCGATGCGGAAGCTCACCACCAGCAGGCCGGAGATGATGCCGATAAAGATCGACAGCACCAGGAACAGCCGCTCGTCGCGCGTCGGCGCGATCTTCAGCATGTCGATCTGCGACATCCGCAGCGGCTCGACCGAAGGCATGGTCTCCTTCGCGGCCAGCTCCGGCAAGTGCTGCGCCGCTGCTTCGGTCGCCGCCTTGGTCTCTGCTGTTGTTTCGGTGCTCATCGCTTCGATTCGCTCATCGGTCCCTTGCGCTACTGGTTCACCGTGTCCGGCGATGCGGCAATGCGCAGCAAAGCCGCATCTTCGCCGCTCGGCTCTCCGCACACATGCTCGGTCACCTGCTCGGTGTCATAGACCAGTTGCATCGTAGCCTGTTCAAGCTGGGCGTCATTGGCCAGCGCCGCCACGGTCAGTCGCGGCCGCGCTGCCTGCCAGCGGTTGCCCAGCGCCGTCATCTCCTGGTTGTTCTGTATCTGCACATTTCCGTTCTGCGGTGTATTGTTCTGGCCGGCATTTCCGTTCGCGCACGCGGTGTAGCGTTTGCGCGCTACCTCATTCGCCCGCACCACGCGCCGCAGCCGCTCGCGCTGCGGAAGCGCCGGTGACGGATAAATCGCCATCACTGCATTCGCAACCCGCAGATTCTTCTCCGCGGTCGCGCGGTCCGCCAGCGGATGTGTCGCGCTCGCCGCATTCAGCGCCCTCTCCAGATATTCGCGCGCCGTCCGGTAGCGCCCCAGCAGGAAGGCCATCTGCCCCGTGCCTTCGAGCGCCTGCACCACCACCGGCCGCCTTTGTGCAACCTCGTGATACATGTGCAGCGCATCGGCCGGCGCATGCGCCTCGGCGAGCAGGCCGGCCACCTCCATCAGCGTGGCCGTTGTGGTGTCGTTGCCGGCGGCAATCAGCAGCTCGCCTCGCGCATCGCTGTAGCGCCCCAGCGAAATCTGGTAGCGCACCATCTCCAGCCGCGCCCGCCGCCCCTCCACCGCGCCGGTGCCGTTCCACACCCCGTAAATCGCCGCGTGATAGTGGTCCAGCGCGCTCTTCATCTGCCCCTGCCGCGCCAGCACGCGCGCCAGTTGCAGATTGATGTTTCCGTTGCCCGGCTCCTTCTCCCAAAGCGTGTTGAGGTAGACCGCCGCTTCCTGCAGGCTGCGTCGTGTATCCAGCAGCGCCAGCGCGCGCGCCAGCTCCACTTCGGTCGAGGGATCGTCCAGCCCATAGCCCAGCGCGGTCCGCAGGTCATAGACGGCGGCCTTGGCGTTGCTGTGGGCGAGCGCGTCCTCGCCGCGGCGCTTCCAGCGTGCCGCCGCATCGCTTTGATGCTGCGAATAGGACCGGAAGATCAGCCAGGTCAGCACCGCCAGGATGCAGGTCACCGCAAAAATACTGAGCAGCGCAAGCGTATCCTGTAAGACAAGGTGCCGCTTTGCCAGCCGTTCGGCGGGTGTCAGCGGGGTGCTGGCTCGGAAGAAGGGGATCGTTCTCACTGCGGCTTTCTCTTCTAAGCCTAATCTGGTTAGCCCGGCAGGCAAAGCGGTCACGCTGGTTCACGCGTGCATCGCATAGGAAGGGAGATGCAGATTATGCAGAGACGCGACTTCCTCAAATCCGCCGCCGCCCTCGCCGCCCTCGTCGCCCTTCGCGAAGAGGCCATCGCCGCCCCGGGCGAGGTCCCGCGCCGCACCCTCGGCCGCACCGGCCAGTCTGTCTCCGTCATCGGCATCGGCGGCTACCACATGGGCGCGCCGCAGGTCTCCGAACAGGAGGGCATCCGCATCGTCCGCACCGCGCTCGATGCCGGCGTCAACTTCCTGGACAACTGCTGGGACTACAACGACGGCGAAAGCGAGCGCCGCATGGGCCGCGCCCTCCAGGACGGCTACCGCCAGAAGGCCTTCCTGATGACCAAGATCGACGGCCGCACTCCCACCGCCGCGCAAAAGCAGCTGGAAGATTCGCTCCGTCGCCTCAAGACCGACCACATCGACCTGATGCAGGTCCACGAAGTCATCCGCCCCGGCGATCCCCAGCAGGCCTTCCGTCCCGGCTACGTTGTCGATGTCCTCAAAAAAGCGCAGAAGGACGGCAAGATTCGCTACATCGGCTTCACCGGCCACAAAAGCCCCGAAATTCACCTCAGCATGCTCGAAACCGCGGACCGCCACGGCTTCACCTTCGACACCGTGCAGATGCCCCTCAACCTGATGGACGCGCACTACGACAGCTTCACTACCAAGGTTCTGCCCGTCGCGCGCAAGCACAACATGGGCATCCTCGGCATGAAGCCGATGGGCGGCGGCCCGCTGCTGCAAAGCAAAACCGCCACGCCCGTCGAGTTCCTGCATTACGCCATGAGCCTGCCCGTCTCCGTCACCATCACCGGCTGCGACTCCATGCAGGTGCTCAACCAGGCGCTGACGCTGGCGCGCAACTTCCGCCCTCTGCCGCAGGAGCAGATGACCGCGCTGCTCGCCAAAACAGTCAATGCCTCGGTGGCCGGACAATACGAGAAATACAAAACCTCCGAAATGTTCGACGGCACCAACCACAACCCGCAGTACCTCGGATAATCAGCGCATGTCCGCCAATGCCATCTCGGGTCCCGTCGACGTTTCCAGCCGAGCTGCTCGCCAGGCAGGCCGCGCTCCACCGCCGCCTGCAGGAGCTCGAAAGCGTTATCGTCGCCTACTCCGGCGGCGTGGATTCCGCCTATCTCGCCTACGCCGCCCACACCGTTCTCGGCAGCAACGCGCTCGCCATCATCGCGGATTCCGCCTCGCTCTCGCGCCGCCATCTCCGCGAGGCCATCGCCTTCGCCGCCTCGCAATCCATCCCGCTCGTCACCGTCGAACACCGCCGAACTGGCCAGCGAAGACTACGCCCGCAACGACGCCACCCGCTGCTTCCACTGCAAGGACGAGCTCTTCACCGTCCTCGAGCGCGAGCGCACCGCCCGCGGCATCGCCCACGTCGTCTACGGTCTCAACGCGGATGACACCCGCGACTACCGCCCCGGCCAGCAGGCCGCCGCACAGCATGCCGTGCTCGCGCCGCTCGCCGACGCCGGCCTCACCAAGCAGGATGTCCGCACCCTCGCCCGCGCCGCCGCGCTCGATGTCTGGGACAAGCCCGCCTCCGCCTGCCTCTCCTCGCGCATCGAGTACGGCCGCCGCGTCACCCCCGAAGTGCTCGCCCAGGTCGAGCAGGCCGAAGATGCCCTCGCCGCGCTCGGCCTGCGCCGTTTCCGTGTCCGCCACCACGGCGCAGTCGCCCGCATCGAAATCGCGCCGGAGGAAATGGACTCCGCCCTCAACCGCGAGCTCTTCCAGCGCATCGGCGCCGCCGTCCGCGCCGCCGGCTTCCAGTACGCCGCCGATCGACTGCGACGGCTACCGCTCCGGCTCCATGAACGAAATCCTGCCGCTCGCCGTCCTCCAGAGCAACGGCAGATAGAAACCACCATGCGCATCGGCTATCTCGAATGCTTCGCCGGCATCAGTGGAGACATGCTGCTCGGCGCCCTCGTCGGCGCCGGCGTCTCGCCCGCGCTGCTGGAGCAGACCGCCGCGTCGCTCAATCTCGGCGCAACGCTCTCCTTTGAATCCGTAGACCGCAGCGGCATCAGCGCGCGCAAAGCCCGCGTAATGGTTGACGGCAGGGAAGCCGACGCGCCGCACGATCATTCTCCTACACACGAACATGATCACGAGCACCATCCTCACGATCACACTCACTCACACGATCATGAATCCACGCCCGGCCACTACCCATCCCCACAGTCGCAACCTGCCGGCCATCCGCGAAATCCTGAACAACGCGCCGCTTCCTGCCCAGGCACGCGCGCTCGCCCTCCGCGCCTTCGAGCTTCTCGGCCAGGCCGAAGCCGTCGATCCACAATGTGCCACTCGATCAGGTACATTTTCACGAAGTCGGCGCGGTCGACGCCATCATCGACATCACCTGCGCCGCCGTCGGCCTCACCTCGCTCACCGTCGATCGCTGGTACTCGTCGCCCGTGAATGTCGGCAGCGGTTTCGTCGAATGCGCCCATGGCCGCTTTCCCGTGCCCGCGCCTGCCACCGCGTCGCTCCTCCGCGGCATGCCCACCTACAGCGAAGGCCCGGCCATGGAGCTCACCACGCCCACCGGTGCCGCGCTCCTCCGCGCACTCGATTGCGAATTCACCCGCCCGGTCGCCACTTTCGACCAGATCGGTTACGGCGCAGGCACACGCAATCCCGCGCGCTTTCCCAACGTGCTGCGCATCAGCATCGGCGAGCCGGCTCGCGCAGACGACGAGGCCATCACGCGCGAAACCGTCGCCGTTCTCGAATGCGCTATCGACGATCTCAGCCCACAGATCGTGGCGCACACCGCGCAACTCGCGCTGGAGCATGGCGCGCTCGATGTCACCTCCGCCCCCGTCTTCATGAAGAAGGGCCGCAACGGAACGCTGCTCACCATCCTCTGCCGCCCCGCCGATGCGCCGCACTTTGAAGAGCTGCTCTTTCGCGAGACCTCGACGCTCGGCGTCCGCAGCCGCACCGAGCAGCGCCGCGTTCTTGATCGCGCCCGCGCCGTCGTCACCACGCCCTACGGCGAGATCCGCATCAAGACCGCAATGCTAGACGGCATCACCATTCACGCGCAGCCCGAATACGAGGACTGCCACGCCTGCGCCGTCAACCATCGCGTCCCGCTCAAGCACGTGATGAACGAGGCCCTGCGCGCCTGGCGGCAACAACAGGACACCGCTGCGGTTACAAAGGAGAAAGCCACCATCCATGAATAGGCACGACGTCCTCGCGCTGCTCGAAGCCGTGCGCGCCGGCGCGCTCGCTCCGCAGTCCGCGCTGGAGCGTCTCAGCACCATGCCCTATGAAGACGCCGGCTTTGCCCGCATCGATCACCACCGGAGCCTGCGCCTCGGCATTCCGGAAGTTATCTACGCCGAAGGCAAATCGCCCGGGCAGGTCGCGGAAATCTTCGCCCGCACCGCCGCCTCCGGTTCGGATGTCCTCGCCACTCGCGTCAGCGAAGCGGCATGGCAGGCTATTTCCGCGCGTGTGCCTGCAGCGCAGTTCCACTCGATTGCGCGCACTGCCACGCTGCGCCAGCCCGCATCGCAGCCAACTCCGTCAGGCACGGTAGCCGTTCTCTGCGCCGGCACCAGCGATCTTCCCGTCGCCGAAGAAGCTGCCGTTACCGCCGAGTTTCTCGGCGCGCCAGTCGAACGCTACTTCGATGTCGGCGTCGCCGGCCTGCATCGCCTGCTCGCGCATCACGAATCACTGCAGCGCTGCGAGGTCGCCATCGTCTGCGCCGGCATGGAAGGCGCACTCCCCAGCGTGGTCGGCGGGCTCGTGCCCGCGCCTGTCATCGCCGTGCCTACCAGCGTCGGCTACGGGGCAGCCTTCGGCGGTCTTGCCGCGCTGCTCGGCATGCTCAACTCCTGCTCGCCCAACGTCACCGTCGTCAACATCGACAACGGCTTCGGCGCCGCCATCGTCGCCACCCTCATCGCGCGCAAATCCGCTCACGCGCAGACTGCGGTCGCGTCGGAGGCAGACGCCCTCCCTGAACACAGCTAGTCCCTACGACTTCCAGAACGGAGAAGGCCCAACCCGCTCCATGTCGTAGCGTCGCATGACTGCCGCATCGCTCGCTTGTACTTTGGGATCCTGGATATCGCGGAAGTACTGCTCCATCTTCCCCGCAGGACAGAAGGCGATCAGCACCCGGCTGGGCATCGCCCCCACCGATGAAAATGTGTGCGGCACGCGGCGCGGACCCAGAACAGATTCCCCCGCATGCAGGTGCAGCCTTTGCTCGCCTACCTGAAAAGCCACCTCGCCTTCCATCACATAAAACCACTCGTCCTGATACAGGTGGAGATGGAGCGCCGGACCGCCGGGAAGGAGATCCGTATGCTCCACAATGAAGAGGGCACCGCCGACGGTCTCGCTCGTGGCGACTTTGACGGAAAGCGAGCTCGTGGGCATCCGGAAAGAATGGCCGAAGCGGTCCTCACCATTGCCGACAACATGCGGAGCACCGGAAGCTGGCGATGCCGCGGCATAGGTGCGTGCCTGACCCACAAGAAAATCCTGCAGACCCGCGGCCGGCGCGATTGCCGCCGCAGCTTTCAGAAAGGAACGGCGTTGCATAACGCCTCCGTCAGAATATGTGGGAGAGGAGCACCACTCTAGCACGGAGGCGCGTTATCGTGCCGCTTCCAGCACTGAAATGCCATACTTCTCCAGCTCCACGCTCGAAGCACTCCCACCCTTCAGCAAATCCGTCATCCCCGCCGGCAGAGCCACCTGCTTCGTCTCCGTAGAGTGATTGATCAGCACCAGCACACGCCGCCCCTCGCCCGCGCGCTCGCACACCTCCACACCGTCCGGCACATTCGGCACCAGCGGAGCGACGCCCGCATCCTTCACCCAACCCGCCGTCATCGCCGCGAGAGTCGCCGCATCCGGCCAGAAGCCCACATACGTGATCCGCCCCTTGCCTACCTGCCGCGTCAGAATCGCCGGCTGGTCGTCCAGCCATCCTGCGCTGCCCGGACTGGTCTGATATTTCGCAACCACAGCAGTTGCGTTCTCGGTTGGCTCCAGCAGCTCCGCCCAGACATTCCCTTTACCCTCTGTGCCTCCATCCACCACCGGTGTAGTCGTTACCGGCTGCTCCAGCGCGTAAAACTCGGAAACCCGTCCGCCCAGCAGCTCTTGAAGCGGTCCCGGCTGGCGATTCGGCCACAGCCCGTCGTACTCAGTCTTCATCCCCGAGCGCGGTCCCAGCACCAGATGCCCACCCTGCTTCACATAGGCGATCAACCGCTCCGCCGTCGCCTGCGGCAGCACATTCAGCGCCGGCGCTACCACTAACTTGTACTTATCCAGCTCCGCCGTCGGCGCAATCACATCCACGCCCTGCGCATCCTCGTGCAGCGGCCGGTAGAACGACACCAGCTCCGCCACCGGATCGAACTTCTCTGAATGCCGCTGGAAATCAATCGCCCACCGGCTGTTAAAGTCATGCAGCACCGCCACGTTTGCCACCGGCGTCGTCCCGCTCAGCGCCTTGCCGGTCTTCTCAAACTCCGCGCCAACTTGCGCAACCTCCGCATACACCGGCACCGGCTTGCCATCCGGACCAACCAGCGTGCCGTGGTACTGCTCCTGGCCGTTCAGTGCGCTGCGCCACTGCCAGTACTCCACCGCATCCGCGCCGTGTCCGACCGCCTGCCATGCCATGTCCCGCACCTGTCCCTTCGCCAGCGGAGTATTCGTCTTCCGCCAGTTCACAAATGCCGGCTCAGTCTCCATCACCCAGAAGTTCTTCTGCTTGTATCCGCGCGTCAGGTCGTGTGCCGCGCCCATGTTCGCCCAGTCGTAGTTGTCTCCGCCGTTATCGCCGCCCACATAGGCGTCCCACGCGGCAATGTCCAACACGCTGTGCACCACGTAGCTGTCAAAGCCGTCGAACCATCCCATCGTGTTGGTCGTGATGAACTGCCGCGGGTCCGCGTTCGGCCGGATCGCCGAAATCTGGTTCTCCGAATAGCTCTTCCACGTATCGCTTACGAAGTGCTTCCAGTCCAGCAGCAGCGCCGGATTTTCATCTTTTTCGTGTGCCGGTATCTCGTCAAAGTTGTCGTAGGTCTGGCTCCAGTACTGCGTGGTCCACAGCGTGTTCAGCCGGTCGATGGTCCCATACTTCTTCTTGAGCCATGCATGCCATTGCGCGCGCGCATCCGGGTCGAACGAGTCCTCTCCATACTCGTTGTCCAGTTGCCAGCCGACCACATTCGGATTGTGTCCATACCGCTTCGCCATCGCCTCAGCAATGCCATGCGCCAGCTCGCGATATTTCGTGCTCGCAAACGAGAACTGCGCGCGATTCCCGTGCTCGGCGCGACGGCCGTCCTCATCCACCTCCAGTGTTTCTGGATACTTCGTCGTCAGCCACGCGGGAGGCGCAGCCGTCGGCGTGCCCAGCACAATATAGATGTGGTGCTTCGCCGCTTCCGCAATCGCATGGTCCAGCCATCCCCATTCATAGTGGCCCTCCGATGGCTCCATCGCGCTCCAGGCAAACTCCGCAACGCGTGCCAGGTGGATGTGCGCCGCCTCCATTGTGTCCAGGTCATGGTCCCCGGTCGCCTCATCCCACTGCTCCGGATACCACGCCGCGCCCACCAGCAGCGGCGGTGCGTCCTTATATTGTGTCGCCTGTGCGCCGGCTGTCGCTGGCAGCAGCAACACGCCACACAGCAGTGCAGAAGCAACAGAGGCAATTCCCATAGGGAAGGGCAGGGCAGAGCGTACCGGCATCGGCTTCCTTTCACGAACAGCCACGGGTGTGTAACCGTTTACGGTTTTAGTGACAATCCGCGCTACTGTCAAAAGCTTGCGTTCGCAGGTACTTGTCGCCGCCGCGCTCTCGGCCTACGATAGGAATCCCCGCCGGAGACAGAACCCGCAATGCAGGACCCTGCGCCGCTCGAACGTGACCTGAGCCCTCGCGCCGGTCTGTTTCCCGGCGTCGACGGCGTCCTCGCCGGCCGCTTCCACATCGAAGCCCGCCTCGGCGCCGGCGGCATGGGCGAGGTCTTCCGCGCGCGCGACACCGCCCTCCGCCGCCTCGTCGCCATCAAGCGCACCCAGCGCGCCGCCACCGATGCCGACCGCAAGCGCTTCCTGCATGAAGGCCAGCGCGCCTCCGCGCTCAATCACCCGGGCATCGCCGCCATCTACGACGTCTTCACCGAAGGCGGTGAAGTCTATCTCGTCATGGAGTACATCGAGGGCGAAACCCTCCGCTCCCGGCTCACCCGCCCTATCTCGCCCGAGGAGTTCCACCGCATCGCCTCCGAGTCCGCCGCCGCCCTCGCCGGCGCCCACGACAAAGGCATCCTCCACCGTGACATCAAGCCGGAAAACATCATGCTCGCCAACTCCGGCGCGCATCCCGGCCAGGTCAAGCTGCTCGACTTCGGACTCGCCCAGCAGGCCACCGACGACACCGGCCTGCTCGAAACCGCCACCGCCCTCACCATGGCCGGCATGCTCGCCGGCACCCCGCAGTACATGGCGCCCGAAATCCTCAACGGCGAGCCCGCCGACCGCCGCTCCGATATCTTCGCTCTCGGCGTCGTCATGTACGAGATGCTCAGCGGCCACCACCCTTTCGCCGCCCCCACCCCCACCGCGATGATCGGTCAGGTCCTCCACCAGCCGCCGCGCCCGCTCGGCCCCGCCGTCCCTGCACCCTACGCCGCCATCGTCAACCGCGCCCTCGCCAAGCAGCCCGCCGACCGCTACCAGACCGCGCACGAGATCGTCTTCGACCTCAATCATCAAGACTCGATACGTCCGCAGCCGCCGGTTGTTCCCGCGCCCGCCGCGGCCGTCGCAACTATTCCGCACTCCCGCAAACCCGCTATCGCGGTCGCTGCGGTCGCTGCGGCAATCGTCATCGTCTCGGTGACATATTTCGTGCGTCACCGCCTCGCGCCTCCCGCGACAAACACATCCGCCCCGTCCGCCATGATCGCCGGCACGCTCGCCGTCCTGCCACCCACCGTCGCCGATGCCTCCGACACCAAACTCGCCACCTTCGGACGCGGCCTTGCCGAGTCCCTCGCGCAGCGCCTCTCCGACCTCAGCGTCAATCACGACATCGCCGTCCTCACCGCCCGCCAGCTCCAGGACCGCAAAGCCACCACACTCGCCGACGCCGCACGCGAGCTCGGCGCCACCTCCGCCCTCGCCATCCACCTCACCCGCGACGGCGACCTCGTCCACGCCGCCTACACTGTCGCGCAGCCGGACAAACCCAACGCCCAGCCGCGCACCCTTGCCTCCGGCACCGTCACCGCGCCGGTCAGCGACATGTTCTCCATCGAAAACCAGCTCGCCACCGCCACCGCCACCGCGCTCAACATCCCTCTCCGCACCGAAGAGCAGCGCGCCCTCGCCACCCACGGCACCACCTTCCCCGAGGCCTACCAGTACTTCCTCCAGGGCCGCGGCTATCTCCTCGCAGCCTTTACGCCAGAAACCTTCAAGAGCGCGCAGACCATGTTCAAGGAAGCGCTCCGCATCGATCCCAACTACGGCGCCGCCAAGGCCGGCCTCGGCGAGTCATGGCTCTACGCATACGAGAACATGCATCAGACAGCAGACATTGAAGAAGCGCGCAAAGCATGCAACGACGCTGTAGCGCTCGGCAACGCAGGTGCCGACGGCCACATTTGCCTCGGCAGACTAGCCGACGAGACGGGCAAGGCTGTCGAAGCGGCAACCGAATATCAGAAAGCCCTGCAACTGGAGCCGGCAAATGATCGCGCGACCATCGGACTGGCTAAGAGCTATGAAAAGCTAAACCAGCCAGACAAAGCGGAGGCGGTATACAAGCAGGCCATCGCGCTCCGGCCCAATTACTGGCGTGGTTACGATCAGCTCGGCGGCTTCTACTTCCGCACTGCCGATTACTCAAAGGCAGAGCAGATGTTCCGCACCGCCACGGAAAAGGATCCCCAAAGCTTCCGCTCGTACTACAACCTCGGCGCAGCGCTCATGTCGCAGGAGAAGGATGCGGAGGCTATCGAAGTATTGAAGAAATCGGTCGCGATCCGTCCGACCGCGGGCGCGTATGGCAATCTCGGCGTCGCACTTTTTCGGCTCCGTCGCTTTCCCGAGGCAGCCGCAGAGTTCCGGCATTCAATCCAGCTATCCCCCGATGAATACGACAAATGGGCGTCGCTCGGTGACGCGGAATATTATGGTGGGAATCCCACACAGGCATTGCGCGAATACCGAAAAGCCATCGAGCTCGCTAACGTGCAACTGGAGGCTTCGCCCAATGATGCCAGTATCCTTGGCGATCTGGCCGCCTCATACTCCATGCTCGGCGATTCATCCAAAGCCCTCGACTTTCTCAACCGCTCCCTCGCCATCAACCACACCGACAAGGAGCTGATGTTCAACGCAGCCGTTGTCTACAACCAGTTACATCAAACGGGGCCCGCTCTCGAGTGGCTGGCCAAGGCATTGTCCGCGGGGTATGCACCCTCCGTGGTTGCCAAAGCGGCGGCATTGGACAATCTGCATACCAACTCGCGCTACCAGCAACTCATGCAGTCATCGCAGCACCAGCCTTAGTACTCAGGAGAATGGTTCATGAGTAAAGTCAAGATCATGGAAGGTGGAACAGTTGCGCCGGGAGAAACCTTCGATTGGGAAAACCACGCAGAGAGCGAATGCGATATCTCGGGAACCGGCGGCTTCCTGACTCAGTCCTCCTATACTGTTGCCGCGAAAAACGGTTCCACGCCGGGAAGTACTCCCGCAACAGTTCTCACCAACGTCGCGGATGGCGACTACAGCTACACGGCTAGCAACAGCAAGAAGAGGAGCAATCCGAAAATGACCGTCTCAAGCGGCAAGTGAAGCCGGTTTGAGGGCACCGTTTGCATCTCGACACCAAGCCGTCTCTTGAAAGGAGACTAGCGATGACTAATTCAACAGAAGCAACCTCTACGAACCCGGAAGATACCTCCGCGGCCGAAGAAAATAACCTGATTGCCGAAGCGTCCGAGCCAGGCACTGACGCAAATGTAGAGCGAGAAGGCACCTTGAAACGTGTCGGCGGTATCTCGCCGCAGAGCAATCCGAGGCTGACCGTTACATCCTAGGTAATCGCCTTAGACCCATTCCGGCGAAGCCGGAATGGGTTGGGGTTCAAAGCGGGAACTGAATAATGAGCTTCGGATTTCATCCGGCGTTACCGGGCGTTTCTGTTGACTGACCCTTTTCAGAATGGAGGTTTAGCCACCCACAACCAGCGTCGAGCACGCCTTAACAACAGCGCCGGGGCACCTTGCCCGTGCGGCCGACCCCCTCAGAACTCCACAGTAGCTGCAAACTGCAACGCCCGCGGCGCATAGCCAGAAACCGTCCCCGTCACTTCGCCAAAGTTCGTGCTCGTCAAGCTCACGCCCGGGTTTGCAAAGTTGGGATGGTTCAGCGCGTTGAAGGCATCTGCCCGCAGTTGCAGACTCAGGCTCTCGCGCAGCGGAATGCTGCGGGAGAGCGACGCATCGAACGTCGTCAGCCCCGGCCCATGAAATCCATTCTTCGGCGTGTTGCCGTAAGCCGCCGTCGTTGGCTGCACAAATGCGCTCGTGTCAAACCAGTGCTTCGCCGGCCCCGATCGATCCCAGCTTGTGGAACGGGCTCACCTGCACCGGCACCTGCGTATTGCCGGGCGCATTCAGGCTGTTCGCGCTCGCCGTCAGGAAAAGCGGCTGGCCGGTATCGGCAGCCCATATCGCGCTCGTCTGCCATCCGCCCAGCACTGCCGCACCCACGCCATGCTGCAGCCACGCCTTGTCTTTGCCGAACGGCAGTTGATAAATCACGCTCTGGCTGTAGGTCACTCGGCGGTCCCAGTTCAGCGGCGCATAGTCACGCCGTGGATCCAGATAGAAGTTGAAGCTCGGCCAGCCCCGTGGTCGACGAGATATAGCCCATCGACTTCTGGAATGCAAGCCCGCTGGTCCAGCTCAGTCCGTTCTGGAAGCGCCGCGTCACCGTCGCCTGCAGCCCGTTGTAGTTGCTGTTCGTGCCCCACGCCATGATGTTGGTGGTCGCCGTCCGGCCAAACGTCGCATATTCCGGCTGGCCATTTTTGCCCGCGCCCGCCACCACTCCCGCGTTGATGTTGTAATACGCCGGAACGTGCCTGCCCTGGTTACCAACATAGGCAAAGTTCGCGACCCAGCCACGGCCAAAGTCCTGCTGCAGCGCCAGGTTCCAGCTCATCACGTAGGGATCTTTGTAATTCGGATTCACCACATTCCACGCAGAGGAGACGGGCGCATTCGTAATAATCCCGTTCGCCGGAATCGCCGGCACCGGCGCCGGTGGAAATCCATTCTCCAGCGTCGCAATCGAGCCGTCGGTCCGCACCGCGGGCAGATAGCTGCTGGGCGAGTTGAAGGACACATTCTGCCGCACCGGATAGTTGAATGCGTAGTTGTTGTCCTGGAAGGGCGTGTGGCTGATGCCGAAGCCCGCCCGTACCACCGTGCGCGATGTCGCGCGATACGCAGCGCCCACCCGCGGCTCAAAGTTTGCCCAGCGCACCGGCAATCCCAGATCGTTCGGCACCGCGCCATAGCCGGAAACGTGCAGCGTGTTGTCCGCCGGGCTGTACTGCGAAAAGCCGCCCTTGCGGTCCGGATTAGCCGGCGGATAGAACTCCCAGCGCAGGCCATAGGTCAGGGTCAGCTTGTGCGTCATCTGCCAGGTATCCTGCGCATAGGCGAAGAACAGCGATTGCCGCCACGACCCGGATCCCACGTTCACGTCGCGTCCCACTGTATTCGGCACATCCAGCAGGAAGCTTGCAAAATCATTGCCGAAGCTCGTCTTCTGCCCCGGCGCATTCAATCCCGTCTGCCCTTCCGCATATTCAAAGATGCCGCGCGGCGAAAAGGTCTGCCCTTGTGTCAGATTGTCGCGCACCCGCCGAAACTCGAACCCGAACTTCAGCGAATGGTTGCCCAGGATGTAGTTCCAGTAGTTCGCCGCGTCAATGTTGCTCTCGCCGCGGTCCCACGGAATGCTTGCGCTGTAGCCCACCAGCGGGCTGGCGCTGGTCAGCGTCGCGCCTGCGTAGCCCGGAATGCTGATGCTCGCCAGGCCGCTCGTAAACGCACTCACGTTCACGCCTGGAATCCCGATCGCCGTCGAGGCATCCGTGCCGTAGTCCGTCTGCCGCGCATTGTTCCGGTAGTGGTTCACGCCCACCCGCACGCCGGTCAAAAGGCGCGGCGAAAAAACATGCGTATATTCTCCCGCCGTGTTGTAAGTCGTGTTCGTCCCCGTGCCCTGGAAGCCGCCGCCGCCGGCCGGTCCACCCGCCGCGCCAAAGACCGGCTGCTGGAAGGTGGTCACGCGCTGCCAGCTATAGCGATAGGTCAGGTGGTCTTCCGCGCGCAGCCGCTGATCGAACTTCACATCGAAGCCGCGTCGAATCCTGGTTGAATCCCAGGTTCTCCTGGAAATTGTTCGACGTTCCCGCACCCGGAACATTCGGCAGCGGCACCAGATTCAGAATCGCCGTCGCCACCGGACTGAACCGCGTCGGCGAGATCTGGTTACTGAGAAACGGCTGCCGCCCCGTTCCGTCGGGATTGCCTGTCGCGGGATCATAGATCGTCGTCGGGCTCGCGCTCAGGTCTCCGCCGCGGAAGGCCGCCGTCGGCACGCTGGTTTGGTAGAACTGGCTCTGAATGATTGCTGTACCGCAGAAAGTCTCCGAAAAAAAAGGTGCGGTCCTTGAAGATAGGCCCGCCGATGGTTGCGCCATAGTAGTTATTCGTAAAGCGCGGAAATTTTCCCGAGTTGTTGAAGTAGGCTGCGTGCGCCTGTCGTGCTTACCCCGTTAAACTCATATGCCGAGCCGTGGAATTGGTTCCCGCCCGAGTTCAGGATCACGTTCGTCACCGCGCCCGCCGCCCGTCCAAACTCCGGCGCGTAGTTGCTCGTCTCCACATCCACCGTCTGGATCGCCGCAGCCGGCGGAATATAGACCTGCAGCAGTCCCGTGCGCTCGTTGTCGTCAATGCCTTCCAATTGCAGATTGTTCGCCAGCTCCGCCTGCCCGTTTACCTGGAACGACTGCGAGTTCTGTGCGTCAAAAAACGACGAGTGGTCATAGATCGGCGCGCTCACCCCCGGCACCAGCGACTCCAGCGCCTGGAAATTCCGGCTGTTGCCCACCGGCAGGTCCCTCACCTGCTTGGTCTCGATCTGCGCGCTCACATCGGCGCGGTCGGTCTGCAGCGTCGGCGCCAGGTCGGTTACCGTCACGGTCTCCGATGCGCTCCCTGTCTTCAACTGCACATCGGTGCGGTTGGTCGTGTTCACGGTCGCGGCGACGCCTTGTGTTTCCGAGCCGGCAAACCCCTGGTCCGTCACCTTCAGCGAATACACTCCGGGCGGCAGCAGGGTGAACTCGTAGTTGCCGCTGTCATTGGTCTGCCCGGTGTAGGTCTGCCCGGTGCTTGCATTTGTAATGATGACCGTTGCATGTCCCAGCGCCGCCCCGGTCGTGTCGGTCACTGTGCCCACCAGCGTCGCCGTCGTCGCCTGCGCCAACGCTCTCGTGCCGCTGGTTCCGCAGCACATCATGCCTGCTGCCAGCACCAGCAAGCCGGCCACCCGCCGGATGCTCATCCTTGGTTGTTCCTGCATCGTCTGCCTCCCTCAAAAAGAAAGTCCTAAACCGCGCCATCCGGCGTATCTATGCCGCTTTACAAGCGGTCTGGCCGCCTCACAGCTAATCGGACGCAGCTCTTCCATAAACCGCTGCGTCTGGCAGAAAGAGCGTTACGACATGATGGAATCCGCTTCTTTCCCGTCGGACCGCACCCTACGCCTCAAGAACTTGCCTCGTCAAATAGCCTTACACCGGAGCGACTGCCGGATGCTCCGGGAGAGCAGTGCCAAAGTGCACTGAAATTGGTGCATATATATGACACGACTTGTCATATATAAGCTTTTGCGGCCGGTTTCTCCCCTGCCCCTGCCGGTTGGGAAACCGTTCTTCGAGGACCCTATCGCCTTTCGACCGCACCCGGATCGATCTCAAAAAACCTCGAAACCATCCCTCATCGCCACCCATCGTCGCCACCCAAATGCGCCGGCTGTGGCAGCATAGGGAGCGTGGCGCTCGAACCCATCGTCAATCAGCGGCTCTATCAGCAGGTCGCCGACAGCATCCGCAAACAGATCCAGAGCGGTGCCATGCCGGCCGGCTCACGCCTGCCTTCGGAGAAGCTTCTCGCGCAGCAACTGGGCGTCAGCCGCCCCACCGTGCGCGAAGCTATGATCGCGCTGGAGATCGCCGGACTGGTCGAAATCCGCACCGGATCGGGCTCCTACGTCCGCCATCGCGACACCATCGCGGCGCCCTCGGTCGACACCGGTCCCGGGCCAATTGAACTGCTCAACGCGCGCATCCTCATCGAAGGCGAAATCGCTGCGGAAGCCGCACAGCGCGCCACTTCCGATGATCTGCTGGCGATCGCCGAAACCCTGCGCGAAATGGAGTCGATCATCTCCCGCGGCGAGCACAGCCGCAGCGCCGACCAGAACTTCCACGTCGCCATCGCGCGCGCGTCGGGCAACGATGTGCTGGCGTCAATCGTCGGCGAGCTGTGGGCCGGCATGTTCTCGCCGCTCTTCCATCAGTTCAGTGAGCGTACCCGCCTGGTCCGCCGCCAGGACGCCGCGCTCCACGAGCATCGCGCCATCTACGCCGCGCTGCGTACGCACGACGCGCTGGGCGCGCGCGCCGCCATGCGCCACCACCTGATGCAGGTGCAAGCCGTCCTCTCCGACGCCGAACTCTCGAAAGACTAAGCCAGTGCATCCAACCACCCTGAAAAGGCCTTAAGGAACACGGACATGGCCGTATACTGGGAGTACAGTTTTCAGGTTACCCGCAGAAATGTTTGTCATATATGACATATATCCAGGGTCCTTTGATGGAAGATGGGCTTAAGCGCTGTATCTCGTCAGGTTGTCAGGCAGATTTGGGTTATAACGATCACTCAAGGTAACGGATGCCTCTTCTCCATCCAGACCGACTCTTTCCCGCCGATCCTGAAACCCGCGCAATTGCTAGGCGAATCTTCGCCGAGATCTGCGATCTGCCCATCCTGAGCCCGCATGGGCACACGGACCCGCGCTGGTTCGCGGAGGACATCGCGTTTCCCGATCCCACCGCGCTGTTTCTGCTGCCGGACCACTACATACTCCGCATGCTTTACAGCCAAGGCATTGCGATGGAGGTCCTGCGCGATGGGGCAGACGTGAAGAACGCGCGTGACGTATGGCGTCTTTTTGCGGCGAACTACCATCTTTTTCGCGGAACGCCGACGCGCCTGTGGCTCGACTATGCGTTTCAGGAGCTTTTCGGGCTTGAAGTCCGGCTCAGTAAGGACACCGCCGATCTTTACTGGGAAACAATTTCAAACCAGCTCGCCGCAGAAGCCTTCCGGCCACGCGCGCTTTTCGACCGCTTTCGGATAGAGGTGATCGCGACAACGGACAGCGCGCTCGACAGCCTGGATGCGCATGCCGCTATCCGCAGCTCCGGCTGGAAGGGCCGCGTGATCCCGACCTTCCGACCGGATGCGGTGGTTGATCCGGAATTCGCCGGCTTTCGCGGGAACCTGAAGAAGCTGGCTGCTCTTACGGGCGAGGACACGGGAACCTGGAGAGGTTATCTGGCGGCGCTTATCGCGCGAAGGCGATTTTTCAAGGAGCAGGGCGCGACCGCAACCGATCACGGGCATCCCACGGCGGCAACGGTGAACCTGTCGCGAAGCGAGGTGGAGGCGCTCTTCATCCGCGTCACCCGAATGGAGGAAGTGAAGCCTGCGGACGCAGAGCTCTTCCGGGCGCAGATGCTGAGCGAAATGGCGCGCATGAGTGTGGAAGACGGGCTGGTGATGCAACTGCACGTAGGCAGCTTCCGCAACTACAACCCGGTGCTGTTTGCAAAGTGGGGGCGCGATCAGGGCGCGGACATTCCGACGCCGACCGATTATGTGCACGCGCTGCATCCGCTGCTGGCGCGCTACGGCAACGAGCCGGATTTCCGGCTGATCCTGTTCACAATCGATGAGTCAACGTTCAGCCGCGAGCTTGCACCGCTTGCCGGACATTATCCCTCGGTGATTCTGGGGCCGCCATGGTGGTTCCTCGATAGCCCGGAGGGGATGCTGCGCTTCCGCCAACACGTAACCGAGACTGCGGGTTTTTATAACACCGCCGGATTCAACGACGACACACGCGCATTTCTCTCGATCCCAGGTCGCCACGATGTGGCGCGCCGCATGGACGCGGCCTATCTCGCGACGCTGGTGGCCGACCACCGGCTGGAAGAAGATGAGGCGATCGAGGTGGCGCGCGATCTGGCGGGGCCGCTGGTGCGGCGTGCTTACAAGCTGGGGTGAGTACCAACCATTCATGCGGGTGAGAATGGCCTTTGTCGTTACCGAGCCGCCGAGGCTGAGGCGGACTTCGCTCACAGAAGTGTCCTCCAGGCAATGGAGACATTTTTCTTTATCAATCTCAGGATCGACATAATCTTCTTGAGAACAGGCATATTCTCTAATCCATTCGATGGAAACTGACCGTTGGGAGTCAAGGAATTGGCCGAAAGATAGCCTCTCCCCGCCCCACCCACCGCAGTTTCATCTCCGATCGTTGCTTCTCAGGGCGGCAGGCGGGCCCGTTCAAAACCGCTTCCAATGCTCCAGCCCCTGCAGGACGACCATTACGGCGGTCAATCCCAGAAAAAGAATGACAAGTCCAAGACCAAGGCGGAAGACTGCCAGCAGAAATCGATTTACGAATCGGTCTGCCTTGGAATTAGTTTACAAATTCTGTCTCCACTTGCGGAAGGACATCGTTCTCGCCGGCAAGCCACACGTATAGAGTGGGCAGGATAAAAACACTCATGACGAGACTGGCGATCAGGCCGCCGACAATCACAATCGCAAAAGGGCGCTGCGAATCTGAACCAATGCCATGAGACAGAGCGGCGGGCAGGAGCCCCAGCGTTGCCACGAGCATGGTGATCATGATCGGACGCAAACGAAGAACGGCGCCTTCGATCGCGGACTCTTGAATCGCCATGCCGCGTGCGCGCAGTTGGTTGATGTATTCAAGCATGATGACCCCCGTCTGTACGCACACGCCAAACAGGGCCAACAAACCGACATCGGAAGAAACGCTGAAGTTTGTACGAGTCATCAACAATGCCATCAGGCCGCCGATGCTGGCCAAGGCCACGTTGGCCATGATGAGCATGGCCCACTTGAAGGACTTGAACATCGTGTAGAGGATCAGAAAAATGATCAGGACGGTGACTGGAAGCACCACGGCGAACCGTCGGTCGGCGCGCTTCTGGCTTTCATATTCTCCGGCCCAATCGAAGTGGTATCCCGGCGGCAGCGCAACCTCTTTTTCGACATGGGCGATTGCTTCTTCCACCGTACTGCCGAGGTCGCGGCCACGTACGCTGTACTTGATGGCTACATACCGCTGACCGCCCTCGCGATAAATCTCTTCGGCTCCGTCATCCGTATCCGCATCTGTGAGCTGCGCGAGAGACACCCGTTCTCCGGACGGCGACAGTAGACGGACGTTCTCGATAGCTTGCCGCGTGTCGCGGTATTGCTTCTCGTAACGCAGGGTTACGTCATACCGCGCGTCGCCCTGCAGCACCTGGGTGATCGCGCCGCCGCCGACCGCCGTCTGGATGGCATCCTGAATGTCTGCAACATTGATGCCCCAGCGAGCAGCTGCCGCTCGGTTCACTTTCAGATTGAGATTTGGCTGTCCAATGATGCGAAAGAGCCCAAGGTCCTCGACTCCCCGCACGTGGCTCATAACATTGACGACCTGGCGCCCTTTCGATTCGAGAGTTTTCAAATCGTCGCCGTAGATCTTTACCGCCAGCTCCCCTTTTACGCCGCTCACCGCTTCTTCCATGTTGTCGGAGATCGGTTGCGAAAAGTTCCAGATCACTCCCGGCATCTTCTCGAGCTGTTCATTCATGGCCGCGATCAGCTCTTCCTTGTTTCGATGGAAAACCGGACGCCATTGCTCTTTCGGCTTCAGATCTACGAAATATTCCGTGTTGAAGAAGCCGGTAGTGTCTGTGCCGTCATCGGGACGTCCTACCTGGCTCACGACTTTCGTCGTCTCAGGGAAGGAGGAGAGAAGGATCCGGGCTCTATCCATCAGATCCACGCCTTCCGTGGGTCCGGTGCTTGGAGCCAGCGTGCCGCGAATCCACAGCGCACCTTCATCCAAATGCGGTAGAAACTCCGAACCGATGGCGCCACCGAATGCGAGAAGACCAGCAGCCAGAAGCGCTACGACCGCAACGCCGACAGTGATTGCACGGTGCCGGATGGCCCACTTCACCGCCGGCCGATATCGGACCGTGAGCCAGGTCATGACAGGATTCACCCACTCGCGGGCTCCGCGCTGGAAGAAAAAATCCGCCAGGACGGGGGCAATCAACATGGAAAACGTGAGGGCTCCCAGGAGGGCAAAAGCCACGGTCCAGGCCATCGGTTTGAAAAGGCGGCCCTCTACGGCTTGCAGGGTGAATATAGGCAGATACGCCGTGATGATGATGGCAATGGCGTAAAACACCGGCCGCTGCACCTCATGCGCGGCGTCGCGAATTTTTTCTCTCGGGCCGCGCTTGTCCGCGCCGTTATGGCTCAAATGCCGGATGATGTTCTCGATCATCACCACCGCTCCGTCGACGACCATTCCGAAGTCGAGCGCGCCGAGGGAAAGCAGGTTTGCGGGAATGTGCCGCAAGTCCAGACAGATGGAAGCAAATAGCAGCGCGAACGGAATGGTGAGTGCAACGATGAAGGCGCCACGCACGTTCCCGAGAAAGAGGAACAGGATGATGGCCACAAGAATGATCCCGTGCGTCATGTTGTGAAGCACGGTATGGGTTGTGTAGTGCACCAGATCTGAGCGATCAAGAAAAGGAACAACCTTCACGCCTTTCGGCAGAATGTGATCGTTCAGCTCCTCGGTCATCTTGTGGATCCCCTGCAACACAGGGTCGGAATCATCCCCTTTTTGCAACAGGACGATTCCTTCCACAACGTCGCCGTTGTCGATGACTTTGCCATCTACCCGGTGAATGGCCTTGCCGATTTGTCCGAGCCGGATCTTGGCTCCCTGCGTTACCGTTGCGATGTCCTTGATGCGGAGCGGCGTGCCATTTTGCGTCTTGATGACGGTATCGGCGATGCTCTCGATGCTTTGATAAAGGCCGACGGCGCGCACGTTGATCTGCTGGCCGCCCTCCTCGATAAAGCTGCCTCCTGCGTTTACATTGTTGTTGGCAAGCTGCTGCTCTATCTGGCTGATGCTTAAACCGTAGGAGATGAGCTTGTCCGGATCCAGCCTTACCTGGAATTCCTTGGTTGTTCCGCCGAAGCTCGAAACATCCACAACGCCGGGAACATTCTTGTAAGCCTTCTCAAGTGTCCAGTCCTCGAGCGACTTGAGTTCCATCAGGTCGTAGGACGGATTGCTGCTTTCCAGCGTGTACCAATAGATCTGACCAACCGGGCTCCAATCGGTACCCATTTGGGGTTGCAGGCCGGCCGGCAGCGTTACCTGCGACAGCCGCTCCAATACGTGCTCTCGATTCCAGTCATTGGTCGAGTCGTCATCGAAGACCATCGTGACGCTGGATAGGCCTGCCAGAGATACAGACCGCAGGTGTTGCATGTGCGGTATGCCCGCCATCGCAATTTCAATCGGGATGGTGACCTGCTGCTCCACTTCTTCGGCCGCCCGGCCTGGCCATTGCGTGATGACCTGCACGTAGTTGTTAGCGACATCGGGGTAAGCCTCAATGGGAAGATTGCGGAAGGAAAGAATGCCCCAGACAAACAGCAGGACGGCACCACCGAGGACGAGCCAGCGGTTCCTGAGTGCAAAATCAACCAGCGCACGAATCATCTACTGTTCCACCGTGCTGTTCAGGGCGAGCGCATTGCTGACGACCTGCTGGCCGACGCCAATACCCGCGACGATTTCCTGCTGATTTGTCTCGAGGAGCTTGCCGGGAACAACGGCTACTCGTCGGAATCGGTTGTCGCCGGATGGTACAAACACCCAGTCACGGTCGTGCAGGTGCAGCACCGCGTCTGCTGGAACAGTTGCATGCTGATCCAGATGCTTTCCATGAAACGTGGCTGTCACAAACATGCCGATGTTCATGAAGCCGGGGTTGTGGACCTGAAGACGTACCTGGGCAGTGCGGAGATTCGGATCGAGAATGGGGCTGATATTGCTGATCGTTCCAGTTAGAACCCTGTCCGGCCACGCATTCAGCCGGATATCTGCCGTCTGTCCTAGGTGAATCGAAGGGATGTCGTTCTCATATACGTTGCATATCACCCAGACATCGGAGAGGTTGGCGATGGTGAAGGCTGTCGAAGATCCGGAATAGGTCACGCCGGCGGCCGCGGCGTCGGTCACATTCTGCGCGACGACTACGCCAGAAGTGGGCGCATACACGTTCACGATGCTGCTGGGATGGTTTTTGTCGACGCCGAGCGTCTGCAACTGCTGCTCAGCCGCGCGAAGATCGGCTACCGCGTCCTGTTCAGTATCCTGGGCCTGCTCTAGCTGGCTCTGCGGGATGGCGCCGTGCTGAAACAGGAGCTCAGCGCGCTTCAATTGGGTGTTCGCCAGATGCTCGTCATTCACGGCTTTGAGATAGGTATCGAATGCCCCCGTGATGTCGTTGCTCTGCACTCTCATGAGCAGTTGTCCTTTGTGGACGGTATCTCCAAGCCTGACCCGAATATCCACGACGCGTCCGGAAGCGAGAGAAATCACGGGGACCATCCGGGCTATATCTGGATTGACAGTGCCTGTCACGTTCAGGTCAGACGCTGCCTCGTAGGACTTCGCCGCGACCAGAGGAAATTGGTCTGGATGATCCACTATGACGACGTTCAGATCGGGAACGTGATCGACTTCTGTCCGTGGTGGCGCACCCGCTGCGGGATCGGATTTCTTTTCGCATCCGGCCAATAAAAAACACATCAGGAAAAACACCGCAGCGTTCAAGAGTCGTTCGTAGATCATGGAATCACCTCGCGTCCGACGGCAAGATTCAATTGGCCGGCCGCGATCAGGTATGAACCGATTAATTGCGCATAGGCGACCTGCACATTTCGGTAATCGCTTTGCGCGTTCAGGAAATCCATCAAGGACGCGCCGCCATGCTGCCAGGAAAACGTAATGGTGTCGCGGACGCGCGCGGCTTGGCCGAGATACTTGACCTTGTACGGCCGCAGCAGAATCAGGTTGCTGTTTACCTGCGCGTATGCGGAGTCAACATCAGCGAAGACCTGAGCATTTGTGGCATTGGCCGTTTGCTGGTTCTTGCCGATATCCAACTGCGTCCGTTGCTTTTCGCCCTGGTTGCGGTCAAAGATGCGAAGCGGAATGCTCACGCTGGCGCCGAGTGTTTGATTGTCATTGGGGTTGTTGAAGGATGGGTTGTAGGTGTACCAGGCACTCAGCGTTGGATCGGTCGAGCCATTCGAAATGGCAAGCTTATGATTTGTCTTCGCCTGCTCCAGGGATTCAAGGGCGGCCTTCAGATCTGGCCGCTCAGCCAGTGCGATCTGCCGAAAATCATCGCGAGACTGCAACTGATCGGAGAAATCGAATGAACCTTGAATGTCGAACTGGTCCACTGGAGTCTTGTCGTCCAGCAACTGAAGGAGCTGAATTTTTGCGGTCCGCAGGTTAACTTCTGCCGTTTGCAGATCGGACTCATACTGCACTCGCTGCAGCTCAATTCGATCCAGATCCACCTGCGCCAGATCGCCCGCATGGAAGCGCTGCTGGCTGATATCGATGATGTGGTCGTAATAGTCCAATTCCGCACGCGAGAGTTGCAGCAGGGTCTTTGCTTCGAGCGTCTGGACGAAAGCCGAACGTAGATTGAACAGCAGGTTGCGTTCTAAATCGAGATGCTCCGAGCCGGCGATCTGGGTAGCTTGCTGTGCGCTCTCCAGGCGCAACTCGCGCTTGCGATCGCGTTCATGTAGATAGCTGAGACTTGCTTGAAACTGTGTGCCGGAGAGCGGCTGCCACACGCCCTTGTACGGTGCGAGCTGAGTTCCGTCTGTTGAGAACGTGAAACCGGGATTCGGCCGGAGATTTGCCGTGATCTCCTCGGCCTTCATCTCCTGAACATTGATGGCATCCGCCATTAACGTGGGATTTGTTGATTCGAATTTGCTTTTCACTTGTTCCCACGTAAAGGTTGTCTGGGCACGCAAAGGCAAACTGGTTACGGCGAGTAGTGCAGCGGCAAATGAAGAGAGACGAAGGGACGACTTTGCGAAGATCATGAGATGAACTGGATTCGAGGCAAAGTGAGGGAATCCTTGTTTGTCTCCTCGCGAGTCAGCGCCGGATCTCAAGAGCGCGGGGTCTGGGAACGTCTACCCTCAGCCTAGGAGAGCGCAGAGCCGGTGTGAGCCTATCGATCAGGCAAGCGCAGGCTATCTTTCGGTCAGCGTTCTGAGGGATAACCGGTGGTGGCGCGAAATGTCTTAGGGTGGCGAGGTGCGAGGCAGCTGCTGCAGTGCTCTTCCAGGCCGCACTGACTAGAATGAATCAACGCCTTGTCTCGCCGAGCGCGCACTCATGCTTTCATCACTCTTTCGCAGCAGCAAGACATCTGTCCTCATAGGCGCGGCCGCGTTGATGATCGTGATCGCGCTGATCGACTGGCATGCGATCAACGAGCTTCCTCTGGGCTTTCTCTATCTGCTGCCGATGCTTCTGGTCGGATGGGTCTTAGCTCCCTGGCAGATTGCCGCGGTCGCTGTTCTTTGCACCGTCCTTACCGAAATCTTTGACGAATTTGTCTGGAATGTCAGAACCGGTGCACCGCGGGACATTCTTTATTTTTCAGCTTTTCTCTGCACGGGCCTTTTTGTCTGCGAAATCAATCGGAGCCGTCGCCAGGCCATCGAGCATAGCGCCGAGATTGAAAGACAGAGGGATGCGCGCAGAGATGCGGAAGAGCAATTGACGGTACTGATCGAAAGCAGTCCCGCCGCAATCATCACTGCCGATGCGACCGGCTGCATCCTGATGGCGAATGAAGCGGCGCATCGTATGCTCGCTATGCAACCTGGAGTTCTGGCGGGTCAGTGGATTCACGACTATTTCCCGGCCCTCGGAAATGTCTCCCGGCGGGAAGCAACACCGCGCCTGTTTCGAACTGTCATGCAATCCCGTGGTCAACGCGGCGACGGAGAGGTCTTCCTCGCTGAGATTTGCTTTTCCACGTATCGAACGGGGGGTGGAATGCGCCTGGCAGCAATGATTCTGGACGCGTCTGAAGAACTTCGCACTCGGGAGGAGGCAAGTCTGCATCAAATGCTCGCCGGCTCGCGCGTTGCGGCCGCGGCTGTATCTCACGAGGTCCGGAACGTCTCAGGTGCTATCGCGGTAGTCCACCAGAACCTTGCACGCAGTGGACTACTCTCTCAGAGCAAAGACTTTGAAGCTCTGGGGAATCTGCTGCAGGCGTTGGAGCGCATAGCAGGCGTCGACTTGCGGCAATATACAGATCAAAGTGCGGAAACCGACCTGACGTCAATCCTTGACGACGTCCGAATTGTGGTGGCGCCTGCTCTGCGAGAAGCAGGCATCGAGGGCCGATGGGATATTCCCAACGAGCTTCCAGCGGTCTGGGCCGATCGGCAAAATCTTATGCAGGTCTTTCTGAATCTGACTACGAATAGCATTCGCGCCCTCGAAGGCAGGGACGAAAAGCTCTTGTCGATTGTCGTCAAAGTGTGTGATCAATGCGTACTCGTTGAGTTCACAGACAACGCGGGGGGCGTGTCCGCACCGGAACAACTGTTTCGGCCGTTCCAGGCGAAGGCGCAGGCGACCGGACTTGGTTTGTTTCTATCGCGAGCCTTTATGCGCGCCTGCAGAGGCGAATTGCGATACCGGCCGCACCCGGGGGGTGCCTGCTTCATCGTGGAGATGCCGACTGTTGAGCCATCCAGAGGTTTGGTATGAGCACCCAGACACGGATCCTGGTGGTGGACGATCACAATCTGTTTCGAGAAAGCCTTGTCCGGCTTCTCGATTCCGAGCCCGATCTCTGTGTCGTGTCGCAATGCGCATCGGTTGCATCCGCGATCGATATTCTCGGACGAACCGCAGTCGATGTTGTCCTGCTCGACTACGATCTTGGTGAAGAGCGTGGAACGGATTTACTGCATGAAATTAACACCGGCAAAAGTGCCGCCAAAGTCCTGATGGTAACGGCTGGCATGAGTCATCGCATAACCCGGGATGTGCTGAGCGCGGGCGTGGCGGGCGTTCTCTTCAAACACAGCAATCCGGCACAACTGGTCGAGGCGATTCGAAAAGTCGCACTCGGCGAAATGTGGCTCGACGGCGAAACCGTCCAGTTATTGGTCTCCAATGGAGACGATGTCGACGCGCAGCGTACGCGGGCGCTCACACGCAGGCAACAAGACGTTCTTTCGGGCATTCTCGATGGCTTGACGAACAAAGAGATCGCGTGGAATTTAAAAGTTTCGGAAAGCTCGGTGAAAGCAGTTATTCAGGAGCTGTTTCACAAGGCGGGAGTTCGAACCCGAAGCCAGTTGGTGAGAATAGCGATCGAAAAACACGCCGCAGACTGGTTAAGTGAAACTGACTCGATATGAGCGTCGCACAGGCAGTCCGGAAGCGGATGAAGCTTGAAGTTGTATTCGTTCCGGATTCGCTCGCCGTGATTAAGATGGCAGCACGCGTGTGTTGCGTCCGAGGAGGGCGCTCAGGATGACGCCGGGATTAAGGAGAGTTGAGTGAGTGAAGCGGAGAACAGTGCGAAGCAGGGTTCTGCATTATTCGATCTGAGCGGCAAGCGCGCAGTGGTGCTGGGCGGAACCACCGGCATTGGGCGGGCGTTGAGCGTGGGGCTGGCGGCAGCGGGCGCGGATGTTGTCGCTGCAGGGCGGCGCATGGAGCCGCTGGAGGAGACGGCTGCGGCCATCGAGGCGCTGGGCCGGCGGACAGTGCGGCAGACGGCCGACGTGGGCGATCGTGCGAGCCTCATTACTTTGCGCGATCGTGTGGTGGCCGAGCTGGGGCCGGCCGATATGTTGGTGAACTGCGCGGGACGCATCCGGCGTGTGCCAGCGCTTGAAATTGAAGAGAGCGAGTGGAACGCGACCCTGGATACAAACCTGACCGGCACGCTGCGCGGCTGCCAGGTCTTTGCGCCTGCGATGCTGGAGCGCGGCGCAGGACGAATCATCAACATTGCTTCGCTGAACAGCTTTGTGTCGTTCCATGAAGTCGCACCGTATGCGGCGAGCAAAGCGGGCGTGGCGGCCCTGACGCGCTCGCTGGCCGTGGAGTGGTCGCGGCGCGGCGTGCTGGTGAATGCAATTGCGCCGGGGGTCTTTCGGACGGCGCTGAATCAGCAGTTGCTGGATTCGACGCCGCGCGGGCAGGAGCTGCTGATGCGCACGCCGCAGGGGCGCTTTGGGCGTGTGGAGGAGGTAGTCGGAGCAGCGGTGTTTCTCGCTTCCGATGCTGCTTCGTACGTCACCGGCGTGGTGTTGCCGGTGGATGGTGGCTTTCTGGCTTCAGGCGTGAATCAGTAGTATTTACTCCTCGAGGATCTTCTTCGGACCTGGTTTAAACCAGCGCTGCCACAGCGGCGCTCCCCAGGTGGTGATGGCGAGGACCGCGCCGAAGAGGACGACGACATCGATGCTCTCGCGCCCCTGGTTTGACCAATAGGCCATCGCATCGAGATTCAGCCAGAGCGCGAATTCGTCCAACGTGAGCGCGGCGCCTACACCATAGCCGATCGCGAGCAGGCGGCTGAGGAAGATGGAGCCGGGCGTGCTCTTGGTGCCGGCTTCCGCGAGCGTGGCATGGCCGGTGATGAGCAGCAGCAGGATGCCCCAGACCAGATGGTGAATGTGGCGGCCGCCCATTTCTACGTAGCCGAAGGGGCCGATGTGATGCGTGATCGACGCGACCAGCAGACGCACGAAAAGGAACGTGATGAAGAAGCTGACCGAGGCGAGGAAGAGCCGGCGGTGCGGCCGGTCGGGGATCTGCTGATGGATAAAGTGGCCGAGCCGCGTGAGATGCAGCAAAAGCAGCAGGACGGCGGCGATGATGACGGCGAAGAGGAGGAGTATCCATGCTCCGGCGATGTGCATGGCTCTGGATTATGGGGTGATCGCGGCGCGGAAGCAATCACTTCTATGTGCGCCCAGGATCGGCGCTCCAAAGGGCGACCAGCGGCCGCTATGCCTCCAATAGACTAATCAGCATGGCAACGCCAACAATCCGGCCTCGGGAGCAGGCGCGGCAGAAAACGCCACGCCGAGAGAAGGCGAAGCAATTCTGGCAGCGTGTGACCGAAGGCATGGAACTCAACCAGCTCTGGTCACAGTTCCGCAAGGACGCGCACTCCAGCTATCGGCTGTATTCGCAGGAGGTCGATCGCACACGGACAGAAGGTGTGTCGCGCAGCCATCATTTCTTTCATGTAGTGAGGCAGTTCTTCTGGGCGATCATCGAGAAGCTGACGCCGGCCCGCCGCGTCTTGCTGCTGATAGCGCTGGTGCTCATCTTCGTGCCCGGCTGGGAATGGACCCTGACCACGCACACCTCTCAGGTCAAGATCTTCGCGCTCGATACTCACTTCTACGGTGGTCTGCTGATGTTTGTTCTGCTGATCCTGGAGGTCGGCGACCGCGTGGTGATGAAGCGCGATCTTCAGATCGCCAAAGAGATTCAGGCGTGGCTTCTGCCGGCTGAACCCCCGGCTGTGCCGGGCGTGGAGCTTGCGTTCGCCACACGTCCGGCGAACACTGTGGCCGGCGACTACTACGATGTCTTTGCCCGCCCCTCGATTGACTCGCATAGCTCAACATTCCTGATTGCGATTGCCGATGTTGCGGGCAAGAGCATTCCGGCGGCCATGCTGATGGCGACCTTCCAGGCGAGCCTGAAGACACTGAGCAGCACGCCCGGCCCGTTGACGGAGCTGGTTGCGAGAATGAATCGATACGCCTGCACCAACAGCCAGCGGGGACGGCGCTTCACGACTGCATTCATCGCGGAATACGAACCGCTGTCGCGGCGGCTCACGTATGTGAACGCGGGACACAACAATCCCATCCTGCGCCGGCAAACGGGAGCGATCGAGCGGTTGGACGCGGGCGGCATGCCGCTTGGCGTGCTCGAGGATGCGATCTATGGCTCCGGCGAATGCACGTTAGAACGCGGAGACTGGCTGGCGATCTTCACCGACGGTGTGGTCGAAGCGGAGAATACGCAGCAGCAGGAGTACGGAGAGGCGCGCCTCATCGCGATGCTGCACTCCGGCGTGATGACTACGCCCGCCATGCTGCTAAACAGCATTCTGGCCGACCTGGACCGCTTCGTCGGCAATGCTCCGCAACATGACGACGTGACCTGCGTGCTGATGCGCGCTGTGTGATTCTCCGCGTCAGCCCTGCTCGAACATGCGGCGGATGCCGCGGATGGCCTGCCGCGTGCGCTCTTCATTTTCGATCAGGGAAAAGCGGACGTAGCCGTCGCCGTGATCTCCGAAGCCGATGCCGGGACTGACGGCGGTTTTGGCGTCGCGCAGCAGCTTCTTTGCAAATTCGAGTGAGCCGAGCGGACGATATGGCTCAGGAATGCGCGCCCACACAAACATGGTGGCCTTCGGACTTTCAACCGGCCAGCCGACATGGTTGAGCCCGCGCACCAGCGCGTCGCGGCGCTTGCGGTAGTTGTCGCAGATCTGCGCCACGCACTCCTGCGGGCCTTCGAGCGCCTGGATGGACGCGACCTGAATCGGCGTGAAGGTGCCGTAATCGAAGTAGCTCTTGATGCGCGTCAGCGCGCCGACCAGGTCGCGATTGCCCACCATGAAGCCAACGCGCCAGCCGGGCATGTTGTAGCTCTTCGAGAGCGTGAAGAACTCCACCGCGATATCCTTCGCGCCGGGAATTTCCATGACGGATGGAGCGCGGTAGCCGTCGAAGACGAGATCGGCATAGGCGAAATCGTGGAGGAGATAGATCTGTTCCGCGCGGCAGAAGGCGACGACGCGCTCAAAGAAATCGCGCGTGACAACCTGCGCGGTGGGGTTGGCCGGGAAGTTGAGCAGCAGCATCTTCGGCCGCGGCCACATGGTAGGCAGCTCGTGCTGCAGCCGATCGAGAAAGCCTGCAGGGTCGTTCATCTCCACTGAGACAACTTGCGCGCCGGCAATCGTCGGCCCGTAGATGTGGATGGGATAGCTCGGGTTGGGAACAAGGATCGCATCCTGATCGTCGAGCGTGGCGAGGCAGAGGTGGGCGATGCCTTCCTTGGAGCCGATGGTGACGATGGCTTCGCTGTTGGGGTCGAGCTCGACGCCATAGCGGCGCTGGTACCAGTCGCAGATGGCCTTGCGCAGGCGCGGAATGCCTTTCGAAAGCGAATAGCGATGCGTGGAGTCGCGCGCGGCGGCTTCGATGAGCTTGGCGACGATGTGCGGCGGCGTCGCGCCGTCGGGATTGCCCATGCCGAAGTCGATGATGTCTTCGCCGCGACGGCGCGCCTCGGCCTTCATCTCCCCGGTCGTGTTGAAGACGTAGGGCGGCAGAGAGGCAAGGCGGCGAAAGGTTTCCAAGAGAGTCTCCTGCGCTCTATTGTGCACGACTCCATTGTTCGAATCGGCGCTACAGGGTATTTCCGAGGCGTCCGGCTTAAAATCGAAGCTGGGAGCAATATGTGGCGACAGGTGCGATACAGGCCAGCGTAACGAGCAGCGGCGAGCGTGCCGCCGGGGGAGTCTGGTTAGAGCGGTATGCCTGGGCTGTAGTGGTCTACAGCGTTCTGGTGGTGCTGTGGGGCGTGGTGGTGCGCGCCACCGGCTCGGGCGCCGGCTGCGGCGATCACTGGCCGCTATGCAACGGGCAGGTGATCCCGATCCATCCCAGGCTGGCGACGGTGATCGAGTTCACGCACCGGATGATGAGTGGGCCATCGGAAGTGCCGCTGATCATTCTGCTGCTGGTTTGGGTTTTTCGCAGAACGGCGCGGCATCATCTGGCGCGGAGATTCGCCGTTGCCGGGCTGGTGCTGACGTTCACGGAAGGGTTGCTGGGCGCGCTGCTGGTCAAGCTGGGATTGACGGCGACCAGCACCTCTCCGCTGCGTCCGCCGATGCTGGCGCTGCATCTTTCGAACACGCTGCTGCTGCTGGGCTCACTCGCCCTGACAGCGCATTTTCTCGGCAGAAGAACGGCAGTTCTTCGCGGATCGGTTCGTTTTGAGCACAAGACGCCGGCAATCATCGGCCTGGCGGCGGCCATGGTGATTGGCGTCACCGGCTCCCTGGCCGCGCTGGGCGATACGCTCTTTCCTGCGACCTCTCTGCGAGCCGCATTCGCGGCGGATTTATCTTCCTCCTCGGAGTGGTTAATTCGGCTGCGGATTCTGCACCCGGCGAGCGCGGTGCTTGCGGGTGCGTTCATCCTGTGGCTTCTGTGGCGTGCGGTTTTTGCCGCGTCGCATGGTGCGCATCGCAAACTGGGGCTCTGGCTGGCGGGCCTCGTGGCGTTGCAGTTCCTGCTGGGCGTGCTGGATGTGCTGCTGCGCGCGCCGGTGTGGATGCAGGTGCTGCATCTGGCGGGCGCGGATGCTTTCTGGTGTGTGCTGGTGGTGCTTACTGCCGCGGTCACGGTGATTGCAGCAGACAAACCTGCATCAAATATTGCGTAGCACACACATCGAAGAGGTCTGTGGCAGATGATCCGAAACAAATCAAGGTGTAGGATGAGCGCGTTGGGAATCGTTTGCCTGAACACGTTGTGAAATGAATGGTTGGAGGGCTCGATGGAGGTAACGCGACGGCGGTTGCTGGCGGGGCTGGCGACGGCGAGCGCGGCGAGTATGTGCTCGCCGCTGTTGCAGAAGGCGGCGGCGGAGATCGCCGGTCCGGGGCGGCTGTATCCGCCGATGGACCTGTCGCTCTTCGATACGCCCCTGGATCGCGGCGCATGGAAGCTGCAGGTCGGTTATGCGGCGATCACCTGGGGAAGCAATATCGATCAGGCGATCGAGCAGATCTCCGCGGCGGGCTATCCGGGAATCCAGTTGCTCGGAAATGTGCTGAAGGCACATCCCGATCCCGAGACAGTGAAGGGCGCATTGGCGGAGCACAAGCTCACGTTCGTCGCACTGTCGAGCGGGGGAACGCAGCTCGATCCGGCGAAAGAGAAAGAGATGCTGGAGGAGCACGCCCAGCACGCGAAGTATCTGCACGATGCCGGCGGCAAGTACCTGCAGGTCATCGGCGCGAACAACCCGAAGGGCGCGCCACCGAAATGGACCGCCGCCGATTACAAACGGCAGGGATATTTGCTGACGGAGGTGGGTAAGCGCGCGGCGGAGTACGGCATCCAGACCGGCTTCCACAACCACATGAACACCATCGGGCAGGCGCCGGAGGCGACGGACGCCATCATGGACGCGGCCGATCCGAAGTACGTGAAGCTGGAGCTGGATGTGGCGCACTACCTGCAAGGCGGCGGCGATCCGGCGGCGGCGGTGCGCAAGTACAAGCGGCGGCTGCTGTTCATGCATCTGAAAGACACCAAGCCTGCTAGTACTCAAAGCGGTTACGAATTCGCGGAGTTGGGACAGGGACGTGTGGACTTCAAGGCGCTGCTGGCTGCGCTCAAGGAGACGCACTTCCGCGGCTGGGGCATTGTGGAGCTGGATGGTGAGCGGCCGGGATCGACACGTACACCGGAGGAGAGCGCGCGGATGAGCAAGCAGTATCTGGAGTCGCTGGGGGTGCGGGTATGAGCGCGTGTCCGTTCCGGCTGGCGGTGATCAACGACGAGATCACACAGGATTTTGAGAAGGCGTGCTCGATTGCAGCGAAGGATTTCGGGCTGAGCTGGATCGAGCTGCGCGGGATGTGGAACAAGAACATCACCGAGCTGAACGCGAAAGAAGTGGATGAGGCGCGGAAGATCCTGGAGGCGCATCGGCTGCGCGTGACCGACATTGCGAGCCCGCTCTTCAAGACCGATTGGCCGGGCGCGCCGTTGTCAAAGCAGAGCGAAAAGCGCGACCAGTTTCACGCGGACTTCGACATGAGCGCCCAGGACAAGCTACTGGAGCGGTGCATCGCGCTTGCGAAAGCGTTCCAGACGGACCGCATCCGGTGCTTCGACTTCTGGCGGCTGGACGACCAGAAGCCATATCGCGCGGCGATGGACAAGAAGCTGCGCGAGGCGGCGGCGCGGTGCGAGAAGGATGGCTTGATCCTGCTGCTCGAAAACGAGATGAGCTGCAACACGGCGACGGGCGCGGAGTCGAAAAGGACACTCGCAGCGGTTACGAATAAGAACTTCATGCTGAACTGGGACCCAGGCAATGCGGCGGCGGCGGGGGAGTATCCGTACAGCAAAGGTTTTGATCTGCTGCCGAAGGCACGCATCGGCCACTGCCATGCGAAGGATGTGGTGGAGAAGCCGGACGGCAAGCATGCATGGGCGCCGGTGAACGATCCGAACGGCGTGGTGGGATGGCCGGGGCAGATTCGAGCTTTTCTGAAGATGCACTATCACTACGCGATCAGCCTGGAAACGCACTGGCGCGGCGCAGGCACGCCGGAGGCTTCGACACGCGTGAGCATGGCGGGTTTGAAGAAGGTGCTGGCGGGGGCAGGTGTGCAATGCTGACGGACTGGCCGTCCGAGGCAATTGCGCCTGCGGCGCGAGAGTGGGATTCGCTCCGTTGTCGCTCACGATGAGATTCGTGGATGGCGGACACTCAGAATGACATCGGGAAAGGAATAAGGATGACGACACGGCGGGAGTTTTTAGGTCAGGCTGGTATGGGATTGGCATTGGCGGCGACGTTGCCGACGGCACGCGCGCTGGGCGCGAATGATCGGATTCGCTTTGGGCTGATCGGCGCGGGCGATCGCGGCACGGAAGATCTGAAGAACGCGCTGGCGCAGCCGAATGTGGAGTGCGTGGCGGTGGCGGACATCTACAGCCGGCGGCGCGATATGGCGAAGCAGATGTTGCCGAACGCGACGATCTATGACGATCCGATGAAGCTGCTGGAGAGCAAGGATGTCGATGCGGTGATCAACGCAACCCCGTTGCATCTGCACACTAAGTATTTTGTCGCGGCGCTCGCAGGCGGGCAAGGATCTTTACTCCGAGAAGACGATGACATGGGACATCCCTGGCGCGGTGGAATGTAAAAAAGCCGCTGCGGCGTCGAAGCAGGTGGTGCAGATCGGGCTGCAGCATGAGAGCTCCGGCGAATTGAAGGACGCGCTGCGCTGGATTCGCGACGGCAAAGTGGGGAAGGTCTGCAGCGTGGACGCGTGGATGAGCCGAAACACGCCGATCGGCAAAGGGCAGTGGGTGCGGCCCGTACCTTCGGACTGCAATCCCGATCACGTGAACTGGAAGCTGTTTCTGGATGGCCGCAAGGAGCCGAAGTTCGATGGCTTTAAATACATCAACTGGCGGCTGTTCTGGGAGTTCTCCGGCGGCAACAATGACGGAAAACATGGTGCACCAGATTGCGTGGATCATCACGGCGCTCGATCTGGATGTGCCGAAGGCCGCGACGATGAGCGGGCGGCATTTTCTCCGAGAAAGACAAACGCCAGGTGCCGGACACAATCCTGGTGTCGCTCGAATATCCGGACATGCTGGTGAACTGGCAGTCGACCTTCAGCAACAGCCGCTATGGGCTGGGCGAGCATTTTCTGGGTGACAAGGGGACGATCCAGCATGTGTCGGGATCGAACGACATGGTGACCGGCAAATCGGTCTCGTCGATTACGCTATATGCCGGAGAAGATAAACAATCCGGATGCGTCGGTGGAGAAGGGCGAGTCGAAGGACACCGACCATATGGCGAACTGGTTCGAGTGCATCCGCGACCGCAAGACGCCGAACGCTTCCGTGGATATCGGATACAAGTCCGCGATTGCGGCGCACATGTCGAATTTCGCGTATCGCCAGAAGCGGCGCATCACGCTGGAGGAGGCAATGGCAGCGAAGATGGATGCGTATCTGTAGCAGCAGCTAAGAAGCGGTCGGCGCAAAGGCGTTCAGCGAATTTGGCTGGCAGTGATAGCCGTTGCGCTGATTGTCAGCCGATGCTCTGCGGAGTCGCTCTTTACGCGCGTGCACCCTGCGATGGGGACCGACTTCACGCTGTATATCTATGCTGCCGATGCCGCGGCAGCCGACCGCGAGGCGGAGCGGGTCTTCGCGATCGTGGATCAGCTCGATTCGCTGCTTAGCAACTACAAGCCCGAGAGCGAGCTTTCGCGAATCAACCATGACGCCGCGGATCGTGCAGTGACGACCGATCCGGAGACCTTCCGCTTCCTGCAGGAATCGCTTGCCTGGAGCGCGCGTTCGGATGGCGCCTTCGACATCACGGTCGGAAAGCTGATGAAGGCGTGGGGATTCTTTCGCAGCACCGGTCATGTGCCGAGTGACGCGGATCTGGCGCAGGTGCGCGCGCAGACCGGATGGAAGCGCGTCGTGCTCGATGCAGGCGCGCGTACGGTGCGGTTCACGTCGCCGGGCGTGGAGCTCGATCCCGGCGGCATCGGCAAGGGATTTGCAGTGGACGCGGCGGTGAAGGCACTGCGCGCGGATGGCGTGCGTGCGGCGCTGCTCTCGGCCGGCTCCAGCACGATTTACGGACTGGGCGCGCCGCCCGATGCGTCCGGGTGGAAGGTGCGGGTGCCTGATCCGCAGCATGCAGGCGCGGCGATTTCGACTGTCGTGCTGCACGATACCTCGCTCTCCACCGCGAACTGTTCGGAGAAGCACTTTGTCGTGAGCGGCCATCTCTACTGCCACATCATGGACCCGCGGACGCTGCGGCCAGTGGAAGGGCGGCTGCAGGCGACGGTGATTGCGCCGTCCGCGACGGACAGCGATGCGCTGTCGAATGCGGTGTTCGTGCTGGACTGCACGGGAGCGGAGACGCTTCATGCGCTCGCTGCCCAGTAGCGGATGCTGCGCTGGTCGTGCTTGCCGGCGGGGCGCAGGAGAAATATCGCTGGCCGGGGCGGTGATGCCATGGCGCTGTCAAACTGCGGGCACTTCGCGTGGCACGACACGTGAGTGGAACAAAACAGGATTATCGTGAAGAGTGAGATGAAGGAGCAGGCTTAGTGAATCGACGAGAGTTGCTGGGTGGTGCTTCGGCGGCATGGGTGGCCATGGGGCTGGAGAGTGTTGCCGGGCTGGCGGAGCCGGCCGGAAGCGGACGAGCTTCGCGTGGGCTTCATCGGGCCAGGGAGCCGCGGGCAGGAATTGATACGGCAGTTGTTACATGTGCCCGGCGTGCGGATTGCGGCAGTGTGCGACATCTACGAGCCGCGCTTTGCGCAGGTGAATCAACTGGTGGGCAGCGATGTTCCGCATACCAAGGACTACCGCGAGCTGCTGGACCGCAAGGACCTGGACGCGATCTACATCGCAACGCCGCTGGCCTACCACGCCGAGCATGTGCTGGCTGCCTTAAAGACGGGCCGGCCGGTCTATGGCGAAAAGGCGATGGGCTTCACGCCGGAACAATGTGCGGACATCTACAAAGCCGCCAGCCTGCCGGGCGCGCTCTTCCAGATCGGCCATCAATATAGATATGCGCCATGGGTGCGGGCGGCGGTCGAAAAGATCAAGCAGGGAAACATCGGCGAGCCGACGCATGTCTATGCATACTGGCACCGCAACAACAACTGGCGGCGCCCGGTGCCGAGTCCCGATCCCGGCGGCAAGCTCGAGCACCTGATCAACTGGCGGCTCTATCGCGAGACATCGGGCGGCCTGGTGACCGAGCTGGGGTCGCACCACATCGACATCGCGAACTGGATCTTCGACGCGATACCCGAGCGCGCAACCGGCATGACCAGCATTGTGCGCTATCACGACGGTCGCACCGTGGGCGACAACGTGCAGGCGGTCTTCAGCTATCCGGGCGGGCGGCGGCTGATGTTCAGCTCGATTACGGACAACGCGAAGATGGGCAACGAGCTGTGGGTGTACGGCACGGAAGGCAGCGTGGCAATCACGATTGAAGACGCCACCTTTTACTACGAGCCGAAGACGCATCCCAAGCCCGCGGTGACGGGTGCGGAGGTGGTGACGCACGGCATCGTGACCGGCGCCTCCTACAGCACGAAAGGCGAGATGCCGTATCGCGGGCCGGGCGAGAAGCTTGCCGTGACCGCGACCGAAGATCCGACGCTGACGGCCTGCCGCGCGTTTATCGAGTGTGTGCGCGCAAAGCGGCAGCCGGTGGCGAATGCGCGCGTGGGCTATGGATCGGCAATTGGCGCGGCCATTGCAAACCGTGCCGTGTACGAGGCGGAGGGAATTGCTGTGCCCCCTTTGCCTGCGTGACGCCGCCCCTCGCATTGCAGTTTGATGAAATAGATTGTTGCCGGCCCTGCGTACTCGCCGCTGCGCAGTGGAGTTACCATTCCCTGTGCACTCCAGGATGACGTGCAGGTGAAGATGACAGACACGAACCAGCGCCCCCTCGAAGCCGGCATCGTCAGCGACTTCTCCAACAAGCTCAGCTACTTCGGCTATCTCTCGCTGGAAGGCCTGCTCGCACAGCAGCGTCCGCTTTCGCAGCCGCCGCACCACGACGAGATGCTCTTCATCATCCAGCACCAGGTGGCGGAGCTCTGGATGAAGCTCATCATTCACGAACTTACCGCCGCCACCGACCACATCCGGCGCGACAAGCTGCCTCCCACGCTCAAGATTCTTTCGCGCGTCAAGCTCATCCAGATGCAGCTCTTCGATCAGTGGGCGGTGCTCGAAACCTTGACGCCCTCCGAGTACATGGAGTTCCGCGGCGTGCTCGGCAACGCATCGGGCTTCCAGTCCTTCCAGTACCGCAAGCTGGAATTTCTTCTTGGCAACAAGAACGCCGACACGCTGAAAGTCTTCGCGCACGCCACTCCGATCTATGAAGACTTGCGCCGCACGCTCGAATCGCCCAGCCTCTACGATGAGTTCCTTCGCTATCTCGCGCGCCGCGGATACAACATCCCCGCCGCCTGCGTTGAACGCGACTGGGCAGCCCCGCACGTCCGCAATGAAGCGCTGATCGATATCTTCCGCGAGATCTATCGCAACGCGAAGCAGCACTGGGAGGCATACGAGATGTGCGAGAAGCTGGTGGATGTAGAAGAGTATTTCCAGCTCTGGCGCTTCCGCCATCTCAAGACCGTGGAACGCATCATCGGCTTTCGTCGCGGTACCGGCGGATCCTCCGGCGTAGGCTTCCTCCGTCAGGCGCTCGAGCTCACGTTCTTCCCGGAGCTGCTGGCCTCGCGCACCGAGGCCCCGCGCGACGCAGCGCGGACCGAGCCACCATACAGCGAAGCCGATATGCAGGCGCCCCACGAATGACCGCCACCATTGCACTGGCGGATGCTGTCGCCGCACTCGGCCCCGGCGCGCTTACAGAAGACGCGCTGCGCCTGCATATCTTTCCGCTCTTCTCACGCACGCTCGCCGCACCCGGCATCTATCTTGCGAACCACTCCCTTGGCCGCCCGCTCGATCAGACCGAAGACGATCTTCGCGAAGGCTTTCAGCTCTGGCAATCGAAGCTCGGCAATGCATGGGACACGTGGCTCGCAGAGGAGCACGCTCACCGCTCGCGTATCGCGCAGCTCATCCATGCGCCGCGCCCCGACTGCATCGTTCCCAAAGTCTCCGCAGGGCAGGGACTTCGTACGGTACTCAACGCACTGCCGGATCACGTACCGCGCGTCGTCACCACCGCATCGGAATTCGATTCCGTCGACGTCATTCTGAAGCAGTACGCCGCCGTGGGCCGCATTCACCTGCAGCGCGGTGAACTGCCACACATCGGACGGCACGCTCGATCTCGCGCCGCTCTTTGAAGCCGTCTCCAACAATGCTGATTTGGTCGTCGTCTCGCAGGTGCTCTTCATGACCGGCCAGGTCGTGCCCGATCTCGACCGTCTCGCCGCACACTGCCATCAGCATGGCGCTCGTCTGCTTGTCGATGCCTATCACGCCATCGGCGTTTTCCCGGTCGATGTCGCCGCCATGAAGGCCGATTTCGTGCTCGGGGGAAGTTACAAATATCTCCGCGGCGGCCCCGGCGCGGCCTTCCTCTACATCTCGCCCGATGCGCTCGCCAGCGGCCTCCGGCCCATCGACGTCGGCTGGTTCGGCAAAGAGCAGCCGTTCCTCTATCAGCGCCCCGATCCGCCGCGCTTCGCCGCCGGAGGCGACGCCTTCCTCGAATCCACGCCGCCCGTCCTCACCTACTATCAGGCGCGCGCCGGCCAGCAGCTCACGCTTCTGCTCGGCGTCGCGCGCATCCGCGCCTACAATCTGGACCGACTCCGCCGGCTGAAGCAATATCTCGCGGCCGCCGGCATCGCTGCCGAGGGAGCGGACGAACAACACGGCGGCTTCCTCACCGTCGAACATGCCGAAGCTCCATCACTCGCCGCGTCGCTTGAGCGCCACGGCATCACCGCCGATGCGCGCAGCCGCTGGCTTCGCCTGTCCCCGGACTACCTCACCACCGACGCGCAAATGCGAGAAGCCGCGGATGTGGTGGCGAGTTGTGTCAGGCAAATCTGAGTGCGGTTATTTATTGGAATACCGCTAGCTACAGCGACGGCAGATGGCCTGACCGCGATCGTACAGCAGCTCTACGCCAAAGCGCCGCCACAAGGCCTCCGCTGGTCCGCTCGCGAGTCCTGGCACATCACGCTGCAATTCCTCGGTAGCACGAGACCAGAACAATACGACTGCATCACCACGCGCCTCCGCGAGCTACGCTATCCGCCTGTACGCATAGACCTCGGCAGCCTGGGCACGTTCGATCGCGCCGGCGTTCTCTATGTCGAAGTTCGCGTGACGCCGGAACTCGCTGCACTCCAGCAAGCGGTCACCGCCTCCACCTCCCCGTGCGGTTTCACGCCAGAAGACCGCCCCTATCACCCGCATATCACGCTCGCCCGCCGCAAAGGGAAAGGCGGAAGGGAATTGCGCAATCTCAAAATGCAAATGCAACAGCAGCCAAAGCTCGCCGGCTTCACCGCCGATTCCTTCATCCTCTACGAAAGCACTCCGACGCCGGAAGGCTCCCGCTACGACCTTCGCGAGCAGTTCGCGCTTGGAATTCCGAGATAGCAAACCTCACCAGCGCATATACGGAGTGAGATTGCTATCGATAGATCCGAAATTCTTCCTTCGACAATGGGAGCTCCTCGAAATCGCGCAGCGCTTCCTTTGGTGTCAACCCGCCTCCGAAGGCTCCATCCGATCCCCACAAGATCCGCTTTACGCCTACCTGACGGATGCGCTTTGCGATCAGGTCTTTCTTCTCCTGCCAGTGACCGAGCCCTGCCACTCCGGAGATATCGAAGTACACATGTGCCATGCGCGGATCATGATGCGCGATTGCATCGATGAAAACGGACAGGGCCTCGTCCACGCCGGGATCGTCGTAGCCGCCGGAGCCGGCGAGGTGCGCGATCTGCACGGGCACATGAGGCGCGGCGGGCAGCACTTCGTTCAGAAAGGTGCGAGCCTCTTTTGCTCCGTACGGACGGTGCCGCGTCACGGATGAGTGCAGGTGCACCACAATCGGCATGCCGTGCTCGTCCGCTGCCTGGAATACCGCGCGCACCTTCGCGACCTCCTGCGGCTGGTCCATGTCCACGTCTGAATTGCCAAAGTGCAGCTTGAGCCCAAAATGCAGATACGGATCCTTTGCACACCGAGCAATCTCCGCCAGAGCGTAGTCCTTCAGCGGATCGACGCCGCAAAAGGCTCGCAGACGGTCCGGATACTGCGCCACCTGTTGCGCTGTCCAATCATTTTCAGCCCTGACTTTCGTATACTCGTCCGGCACCGGCGGCCTGTTGGGATTTCCATACTGATATGCCAGCGACAGAACCAGCGCCCGATGGACTCCGCCAGCGTCTAAGAGTGGGATGAGGTCGCGCGCCGTGAATGTAGTCGGCAAGGATCCCAGCGCGGCAGCGGAAGGGCTCAGAAGATGCTGGTGATAATCAACGATCGGCGACTGCGAGTGTATGCGCCCGCTGAACAGAAGGAGCACAATCGTCAGTAAGGTTGTTCTCATATCGCATGAGCACCTTTGCAGTGCCATCGGGGCAAAGATACTAAACTGAATGCGTGCAAGCCAAGCCTGTGCTTCAGGAGCACATCATGCTGGCAGACCTCAACCCGAGACGCCGCCTCAGCTCCCGCGGGCCTGTGTTCTCCATCGCGGTGCACGCAGCCATCATCCTTGCGTTCACCGTCTGGATACACCACGCGCCCCGGATCGCGCCCTTCCGACTGCCGGGCACAGCCAAGGGACTCACGCTCCTCACCTACTACAGCCCGGGCAGCCTTAAGCCTGTTGCTTCCGACTCCTCGGTCCACTCCAGGCAAACCCGCAATGCAACATCCGGACATCACAAGACCGTCAGCGAGCCAACGCCGCCCCAACCGCCGCAAGCCGACGCCGGTACAGGGAACAGGACGGAAAGCGGTCTCGGCGAAGGCGATATCCGCATCGCGATGTTGCAGCGTTTTCCTTATCCGCAGCCGGATCTCTCAGCGCTCGCGCGTGGGACCAGGGGTGACGTCGTACTCGATGCCGTCATCGATGAGCACGGCAGGGTGACGCAGCTCACGCTACTCAAGGGACTCGCGCCGGCCATCGACCAGGCGGTCATCGCTACGGTCAGGCAGTGGCTTTTCACGCCGGCAACCAAGGACGGCGTGCCCGTCGCCAGCGAACAGGAGTTCCATTTCCACTACGAGCGCGGCTGACATGCTTTCATTAGCGCACTTCGCTCACTAGTACTGTTACGTAACCACCCCCATTTCCCGCCTGGTGGGTACCGCCGAAATGATCGCCCAGCATCCATTCATGGACTCTGTCCGTGACGTTCGGATATCTCTCTATTAAGCGAACCTGGCGTCTATCTTCGAGGATGCATAAAAGCGCGAGATAGGCCGGGCGCAGGGAGGCAGGCATTTGCCAACCACTCCAATAGAGAGCGGAGCCTTCTGATGATTTTTCTGCTTTGGGTCCTGTTGTTTTCAATCTGATTCGTAAGTGAGCAAGTCGGCCATGAAGACGTCTCTGCGCGGGTGTGTCTATAGGATTTTCCCGCCTTTGGCGGCGATTGTGCTGCTTTCCCTGTTCCTTGCACTCGCGGGATGCGGGGGCGCCAAATCTGGCAATTTCTCCAGTGAACCGGCTCCTGCCACGCCGTCGACGTCTCCCTCGGCACCGGCAGTGACTATCGCGGCCGATCCCGCCTCTGTCCTCGCGGGTGGCGCATCGGCGCTGACCGTGACTGCGACCGATGCCACCGCTGTAAGCCTGTCCGGTTCGGACGGCAGCAGCTATATGCTGGCGGCCAATGGCGGCACGCAATCCGTGACTCCGGTCGCGACCACGACCTATACAGCCAGCGCAGCGGGCCGGGAGGCAAAGCTTCTGCAACCGCGACGGTGACAGTAACTGCGCCACCCACGCCGCCTCCTGCGCCGGTGGTGACCATCGCGGCGGATTCCGCCTCCATCCTCGCGGGTGGCTCGTCGAAGCTGACCGTGACCGCGGCCCATGCCACCGCCGTAAGGCTGTCCGGCTCGGACGGCAGCAGCTATGTTCTCTCCGCCAACGGTGGTACCCAGACCGTGAGCCCGGGCGCGAATACGAGCTATACGGCCAGCGCAACCGGGCCAGGAGGCAACGCGTCTGCAACCGCGACGGTGACAGTAACGGCGCCTCCGCCTCCTCCGCTGCCGACTGGTGGCCATCACGGCCGATGCCCAGCCTCCATCATTGCGGGTGGCTCATCGAAGCTCACCGTGACTGCGGCCCATGCCACCGCCGTAAGCCTGTCCGGTTCGGACGGCAGCAGCTACATTCTCTCCGCCAACGGCGGTGCTCAGACCGTCAGTCCGGCCGCGAATACGACCTATACAGCCAGCGCAATCGGGCCCGGAGGCAAAGATTCGGGAACCGCGACGGTGACAGTTACGCCGCCTCCGCTCCGGCCGACTGTGGCCGTCACGGCGATGCCCAACTCGATCATCGCGGGTGGCTCATCGAACCTCACCGTGACTGCAGCCCATGCCACCGCCGTGAGCCTGACCGGCTCCGACGGCAGCAGCTACATGCTCTCCGCGAACGGCGGTGCCCAGACCGTCAGCCCGACCGCGAATACCACCTATACTGCCAGCGCAACCGGCCCAGGCGGAACTGCGTCCGCGACAACGGCTGTCACCGTCACCCAGCCTGCCGCCACCGTGACGATTGTCGCCAGTCGCGGTTCGATCACGGCGGGGGATTCCGTGACGCTCACCCTGACCGCAACCCATGCCACAGCCGTGAGCCTGACCGGTTCGGACGGCAGCAGCTACACGCTCTCCGCCAACGGCGGTACCCAGACGGTCAGCCCGGCCGCGAATACCACTTATACCGCCAGCGCAACCGGTCCCGGCGGAACTGCGTCCGCGACAACGGCTGTCACCGTCACCCAGCCCGCCGCCACCGTGACGATTGTCGCCAGTCGCGGTTCGATCACGGCGGGGGATTCCTTGATGCTCACCGTCACCGCGACCCATGCCACGGCCGTAACCCTGTCCGGTTCGGACGGCAGCAGCTATACGCTCTCCGCCAATGGCGGTACCCAAACGGTCAGCCCCGCCGCGAATACCACGTATACCGCCAGCGCAACCGGTCCCGGCGGCAACAGCATCGGCATCCGCAATCGTCACCGTGACAAACCCCTCCACCAGCGTGACCATCGTCGCCAGTCCCACCATGATTACGTCAGGGGATTCGTCCACATTGACGGTCACGGCGGCCAATGCCACTGCCGTAACCCTGACCGGCTCGGACGGCAGCAGCTATTCGCTGGCGGCCACCGGCGGAACGCAAACGGTCACTCCGTCCTCGACCACCACTTACACGGCCGAAGCCAGCGGAGCGGCAGGCAGCGACTCTGCCAGTGTGATTGTGAATGTAAGCGCGGCAAGCGGCGCGAGTGCAATCCGCCACGTCATCGTCATGCTGCAGGAAAACCGTACCTTCGACAACTACTTCGGCATGCTGAACCCCTACCGCCGAGCCCACCAGTGGAACGTGGGCGATGACGGCAATGTGTACGACGTGGATGGCATCGACGATAAGCTAAACCTCGCCAACACCGACGACGAAGGCGTGTCGCACCCGCTGTTCAAACTCCAATCCACCTGCATTGACGATGCGACCACGCCATGGACGGAGAGCTATCTCAACGTCAATCGATCTGACTTTCTGGCGACGCGCTCTATCAATCTCGACGGATTTGTACACAATGCGGAAGCGTATGCGAAGGGCTGTGTCGCGTCGCCTTCGTCCGCATGTTCCGGCGCGTACACCGATACTGCCGGACAGCGCGCCATGGGCTACTACGATGAAGGATTTCTGAACTACTACTACTACATGGCCTCGCAGTTTGCCGTTTCCGATCGCTGGTTCTCGCCCATTGCCAACAAGACCCACCCGAACCGCATTGCCACCTATAGCGGCGGCACCACGCAGGGTCTGGTCTTCGATCCCGGCAGCGACGATAACCTCGGCACGCTCGACCTTCCCAGCATCTTTCAGGCACTCGACTCGGCCAACGTCTCATGGAAGGTCTATTACTCCGCTACCCAGGGCAATTGCGGCGACGCCGACGATTGCGGCTCGGGCCCGGCAAACTATCCCGCCACCACGCTGGGATATATAAAGTACACGCACAACTATCTCTACCAGAACTCATCCGGGGCCGCCTGCACCGGCACCACCCAGCCCTCCAGCGTTGTCGGCGATCCATACAATTACTTCTGCATCGATCCCAATCACGTCGCGCCGCTGTCCGCCTATTTCACCGATCTCATCAATGGCACACTGCCGAGCTTTGCCTTCATCGAGCCCGCATACGGCAACAATGATGAACACCCGGCCTCCTACCAGCCCATCCTGCTGGGGCAGACGCAGATGGCCCGCATCATCAATGCCTTCATGGCCAGTCCGGAGTGGAAGGACGGCGTCTTCTTCTTCAGCTACGACGAGGGCGGCGGACTCTACGATCACGTTCCCCCGGTGCCGCAGCACTCTAATGACAACACCGATCTTTCACTGGGAGCGATTCCCGACATCGCAAGCATCGCGGTGAATCCGGACGGCTACACACCCTGCCTGCCCAGTTCCGGGATAGCGACCAAGCATTGCGATCTCAGGAGCGACAGTCCCGGCGCAAATGCCGGCGATGCTGCGGCGGTCAACGGTTTCGGCGCGCAGATCGGCTTCCGGGTGCCCAACATCGTTATTTCGCCCTTCACCCGGCGGCACTACGTCTCGCACATCCCGATGGACCACACCGCCATCATCAAATTCGTCGAGGACCTTTTCATCGGAAACGGGAAATACCTCACCGCGCGCGATGCCGCACAGCCCAACCTGCTCGACTTTTTCGATTTCAAGAACGCTCCCTGGGCCACGCCGCCAATCCCGCCCGTTCCGGTCAGCAAGTCCTCGCTCGGCTCCAACCAATGCAACCCCGCGACCATGTGAGATGGATTGGCTAGGCCGCTACTTCCGGGAGCGCATCTTCTTCGCCCACTCCGGCTTGATGGTCTGCCGCGCGCGGCCCAGCGCCAGCGCGTCCGCCGGCACGTCTTCCGTGATCGTCGAGCCTGCCGCGATGTAGCTGCCATCGGCTACTTCGAGCGGCGCCACCAGCGTCGAGTCGCTGCCGACAAAAACATTTGCGCCGATCGTCGTCAGGCTCTTCGTCTTGCCGTCGTAGTTGCAGGTGATGGTGCCCGCGCCGATGTTTGTGCCCGCGCCGATGTCCGCATCGCCCAGATAGGTCAGATGATTCGCTTTCGCACCCGCGCCTAGCCGCGCCTTCTTCGTCTCCACAAAATTGCCGACATGCGCGCCCTCGCCAATCTCCGACTCCGGCCGCAGGTGCGAGTACGGCCCGATCAGCGCGCCCTTCGCGATCTGCGAAGACGTAATGACCGACCCATTTCGTACCAGCACATCATCGCCAATCGTCGAGTTCTCGATGACCGAGTAGGAGCGAATCCGGCAATCGCTGCCGATCGCAGTGCGCCCCAGCAACTGCACAAACGGCTCCAGAATCGTGTCCGCCCCGATGGTAACCGTGCTGTCGATCACCGAAGTCTCGGGCCGGTAAATGGTCACGCCTTCCGCCATCAGCGCGCTCGCTGTGCGCGTCCGCATGGCCGCATCCAGCGCCATCATCTCTGCGATGGTGTTCGCGCCCAGGACCTGCTGGGAGTCCGCAATCTCCAGCGCCACCACGCGCTCCTTGGCCTTCACCAGCAGCGCCGCCATGTCCGTCAGGTAGTACTCGCCGTGCGCATTGTCCGTGGAGAGCTGGCCGATATGCTTGAACAGCGCCTCGGCACGAAAGGCATAGATCCCCGCGTTGATCTCCGGAGCGGGAAGCAGCTCGCGCGTGAGCGCCCTCTGCTCCACGATGGCCGTGATCTCCGGCTCACCCGCGCGCTTGCGGATCACGCGCCCATAGCCGGTCGGGTCCGGCGGCCGCGTCGTCAGCACCGTCATCGCCGCCTGCTGTACCAGGTGAAAGTCGCGTAGCTGCAGGATCGTCTCCGTCGTGATCATCGGCGCATCGCCCGAAAGGACAATCAGATTTTCGTACTGATCCACCTCCGGACGCGCCGTCAGAATCGCATGCCCGGTGCCGCGCTGCTCCGCCTGCACGATGAACCGCACGCCCGTATGCTCCAGCGTGGCACGCACCTGCTCCGCCTCATGCCCGATGACGACATAGATGTCCTTCGGCTCTACCACCTGCGCGGCAGCGGCGATCACATGCTCCACCAGCGCGCGACCGCCAATCTGGTGCAGCACTTTGGGCCGGCGCGATTTCAGCCGCGTGCCCTTGCCCGCGGCCATGATGACGATAGCGATTTCCATTCTGTCCCTTGTGAAGTGCGGCTTACTGCGCGCCCGGCGGGCCCTGCATCCCCGGCGGCATCGGAATCGTGATGTCGATGGGATGCACCTGCCCCAGGTCGGAGAGCGGTTTGCCCGGCTGCCCTGGGGTGCCCGTGGCAATCTGCTGCACATTGCCCACCACCAGCACCGCCAGCTTCGAGCGGTCGATATACTTGCGCGCCACGCGCTCCAGATCCGCCGTTGTTACCTTTTCGACGGCCGCGCGATATTTTTCGAGGAAGTCTGCCGGATAGCCGTAGAACTCCAGGCTCGCGCGCTCGTTCAGCACCTTCTCCGGCGTGTCATAGCGGAAGACGAAAGAGTTCAGCAGCTCATCCTTGGCCTGCTTCAGCTCATCCGCGGTGAATGGTTCCGTCTTCAGATCGTCGATCTGGTCCAGCATAGCCTTGGTCGCATCCACCGTGCTAACGCTCTTGGTTGCGGCCACGGTATAGAAGAGCCCCGGATGGTCATACGACGCGCCATAGGACGCCGCCGACCGAGTAGGCCAGCCCCATCTTGGTGCGCACATTCTGAAACAGCCGCGATCCAAAGCCGCCGGAGAAGATCTGGTTCATCACGCTGAGCGCGTAGTAGTCCGGATTCGATCGCTCCGTCCCCAGCCCCACGATCCAGATGTTGCTCTGGTTCACGTCGTTCTTATCGACGGAGTAGACGCCCGGCGTCGGTCCGTGAAAGTCTTCCTTCGGCAGGCGCCAGCGGCGTGCCTTTCTTCAATCCGCCGAAGGCCGCGCGCAGCTTCTGCTCCATTGCCGCGCCGTCGAAGTCGCCGCTCACCCCGATGATCATGCCGTTCGGAATCACGGTGCGATCGTGAAACTGCTGCAGATCCGCAATCGTGATGGACATCACCTGCGCCAGCTCTGGCGTACGGCCATACGGATTCGTCGCGCCGTAGACCAGCTTCGCCGCCTCGCGGCTGGCGATCTCACCTACGTCATCGTTGCGGCGCACAATGCCGGCAGCCATCTGCTGCTTTGACAGATCGAGCTTGCCCGGATCGAACTTCGGATGCAGCAGCAGATCGGTGGCCAGTCCGAAGACGGTATCGAAATCCGTCTTCAGGCAGGACCAGCTCACGCTGGTCGAATCCACGTCGCCGCCCGTTTCCACCTTGGCGGCCTTCGCCTCCAGCAGATCGTCCATCGCGTCGCCGGACATCTTCGCCGTCCCGCTGGTGCGCCACGCATCTCCATACAGATCGACCAGCCCGGTCTTCTCGACCGGCACGTCGCGCCCGCCGCCGCGCATCTCCACGAAGCCGTTGATGAATGGCAGCTCGTGATCTTCCTGGAGAAAGATGATCGCGCCGTTGTCCAGCACAATGCGCCGAGGCTGCTGCGGGTGAAATGCCGGCAGCGCCGGAATCGGAATTTGCTTCCACGGCTGCGCCTGTTGCGTCTGCTGTGCGGGAGCAGTCGCAGGCATAGATACAAGCAGGGCCAGAAGCAGGGAAGCTGCTGAGCGCATCACAGGCCACCCGCCTTCGGTGCAGCCGCGCCGGCAGTCTGTTTCGGCGTTACCGTTTCGATGATCGCGTAAGTCCGGTTGTTCTCCGTAAACACCTTGTTCGCCACGCGGCGGATGTCTGCCTTCGACACCTTGTCGATCTTGTCGAGTTGGCGGAAGAGCTCGCGCCAGTCGCCGTAGCGAAGCTGGTAGGTCGCCAGGCTCTCCGCCAGCCCCTGGTTATCGGCAAGCGAGCGCAGCAGGTCCACGCGGGCGCGCGTCTTGAACATTGCCAGCTCCTCGTCGGTTACGTCCTGTGTCTTCAGCTTGTCGATCTCCTTGTGAATCGCAGTGCGCATTTCTTCGGGCGTGTGGCCGGGAAGCGGCACTGCGTAGAAGGCGAAGAGCCCGGGATACTTCACGCCGGGAAATCCGCTGAAACCCTCAGCCTCCGCGGCGATGCGCTGGTCGCGCACCAGCGAGCGATACATGCGCGACACGCGCCCATTCGAAAGAATGTCGGTGATCGCGTCATACACCTGGTCGTCCGGATCGAGATAGTCGCTGCGGTGATAGCCCTCGATATAGAAAGGCTGCGTAGCTTCGCGGATGATCACCGACTTTTCGGAATTCTGCTGCGGCTCGACCGTTGACATCGGCTCCGGTTTTGGCCCGGCGGGAATCGGATCGAAGTATTTCTCCAGGATCGGCATCGTGGTCGATGCCTTCACATCGCCGGCTACCGCGATCACGATATTCGACGGCGTGTAGTACTTCTGGTGAAACGCGGCGGCCTCGGTCGCGTCAATCTGCGAAAGCTCCGACTCCCAGCCCACGCCCGGCCGTCCGTAGGGATGCGCGACGTATGCCGTAGCCAGAAACTGCTCCACCATGCGGCCGATGGGATTGGAATCGATGCGCATCCGCCGCTCTTCCATCACCACGTCGCGTTCCTTATAGAACTCACGCGGCACCGGATGTCCGATGCGGCCGCTCTCCATATACGCCCATAGCTGCAGGCGATTGGCGGGCATGCTCCAGAAGTATTCGGTGGAATCGAGCCCGGTCGATGCATTGATGCCCGTCGCGCCGTTCTCCTCCGCAATCTCGGTGAACTGGTTGGGAATCACGTACTGCTGCGCGTCTTTCTTCGCCGCATCGAATGCGTCGCGAAGCTGCTTCAGCTTCGCCGGGTCCTGGCCCACGCGCTTGCGGTATTCGCGGTCGTAGGCGGCATAAGTCTCTTCGACTTTCTCAGCGCAACCTTCTCAGCCGGCCAGTTTGTTGTGCCGATCGTATCGGTGCCCTTGAAGGCGAGATGCTCGAACATGTGCGCGAGGCCTGACTGCCCGGTCGGATCGTTCGCGTCGCCCGCGTCGACCAGCGTGTAGTAGGAGAAGACCGGCGCCTCCGGCCGTTCGATCAGCAGAACGGTCAGCCCGTTGGGCAGGACCTTTACAGTCACCAGCTTTTCGAACCGCGCGAGCTCCTGCTGCGCCAGATCGGAGGTGGAACTGGTCTGGGTACCGGTCTGGGTGCTGGTTTGGGCAACAGCAGGCGGCAGACACGCGCAGGCGATCAGCGGAAGCGCAAAGGCAGCACGACTCCAGCGCTGGGCGGGTAAACCGCTTTCGCCACGAGTGTACGAAGGGCAAAGCTGCCCCTCACGGCTGTCGGCGACCTCGTTGTGAAAACGGTCGAAAGACTCAGGCAACAAAACCTCCGCACCCGCGGCAAATGCAGGTGAACGAACCAGGCGAAGCTTGTCATCGAAGCTATCCGCGCTCTGCCGGTCAAGTCAAACCAATGGCGCTTCGGGAAAGCGAAACATCCAGTTGCACAACTTTCATAGCGCATCTGTGTTACGGCTTGGCATAATAAGCGGCACGCCTGCTCAAAGTTCGACCGGGCAGTAGACCAAAACCAGAACGGCGCGTCAGACAGCCACAATCCGTCAAGCAGCCTCCATTGCCACCGGGCATTGCTGCAATCGACGACGAAAAGGATTTTCAGGAATGGCCATCATTCAGTTGTTCGAGCGCAGCGCACGATGCCTCGTGTGCCTTGGCGTGCTTGGCACATCTACGCTGAGCTTTGGTGCGGTTGCCTTGCCGCAGATCACTCAGCCAGTCAACAATCAGCAGCGGGTTGTGCTCAAGGGCAACGTGCGTCCCATGCCCAGGCGCGCCCGCGATCTGGGCGCCGTGGCCGCTAACACTCCGGCCAGCCGCATGCTGCTCCTGCTGAAGCGCCCTGCGGAAGAGGAAGCGGCGCTCCAGCAATACATTGCCGAAGCGCACACGCCTGGATCGGCAAGCTATCGCCATTGGCTCACGCCCGCTCAGCTCGGCAGCCAGTTCGGCCCGGCGGATTCCGACGTGCAGGCCGTCGTCGCGTGGCTCCAGTCGCAAGGGCTGGCCGTCGCCAAGGTCTCGCAGGCGAAAACGACCATTGAATTTTCCGGCACCGCAGGACAGATCGAGAGTGCCTTCGCAACCAGGATCCATTCTTTCCAGCTCGACGGCGTCAACCACATCGCGAACGTGGTTAACCCGCAGGTCCCGGCCGCGCTCGCGCCGGTCATCGCCGGCCTCTCGCCGCTCAACGACTTCCGCCCCCGGCCGATGCACACCCCCTCGCTCGTCCGCACCGCCACGCCCGCGCCTACCAGCGCGAATCCCAGGGCGATGTCGAGCCGGCCCAGCGGAAATCAGCCCGAGCTTACGTTTCCCAGCAGTAACGGCAACTTCTATGGCATCGCTCCGGTCGACTTCGCCACCATCTACAACACGCCCAACTCCTCGCTGAATAGCAAAAACAAGCGGCAGCCTGAACCTGACCGGAACCGGCGTCACCATCGGCATTGCCGGGGATTCGAACGTGGATGGCCTTGCCAGTGGCAGTAACGTCGCTAACTATCGCAGCCTGTTCGGCTTGCCCGCCCTGTCAGCGGGTTCAAAGGTGGTTGTCGATGGCAGCGATCCCGGCATCGGCAGTGATGATGAGGTCGAGGCGCTGCTCGATCTGGAAGTTGCCAGCGGGGTCGCGCCAGGCGCCAATCTCGTTCTCTACACCGCGCAGGACACCACCTTCCAGTCCGGCCTCTATCTCGCCATCCAGCGCGCGCTCGACGACAACACAGTCAACATCCTCAACGTCAGCTTCGGCGGCTGCGAGGCCTATCAAGGACAGAGCGGCAACCAGGAGATCCTGAATTTCTGGGAGCAGGCTGCTGCGCAGGGCATCTCCGTGACCGTTTCCACCGGCGACAGCGGTTCGGCCGGTTGCGACAATTCCAACACCGAGACCTCCGCTGCGCAGGGGTCTCCAGGTCAACGGGATCGGCTCCACGCCTTACAACATTGCAGTCGGCGGCACCGACTTCAACCAGACCGCCAGCAATGAAGCCACCTACTGGAGCTCTTCGAACTCGGGCCCCGGTGCTGGCGGGTCGGCGCTTGGCACCATCCCGGAAATCCCGTGGAATGACTCCACCAGCACTATTGGTCCCTTCAGCGGCAACCAGCCTGTCACCAGCCAGGGCAACACCAACATCTCCGGCGCGGGCGGCGGTGCAAGCGGATGCCTCAACGCCAACGTGGACTCCGCCACCGGCGATGTCCTGTCGTGCAGCGGCGCCTACGCCAAGCCCGCCTGGCAGTCTTCCTTCGGTTCGGCGAGCACCCGCCAGCTTCCAGATGTTTCGTTCTTCTCCGCCACCGGCTCTCATGATTCCGCGTGGGTGCTCTGCGCCTCAAACCTGGGCCCCGCTTCGAACACGACGGATTGCGTGCCGGATTCTCAGGGCAGTTACAATTTCCTCACCATTGGAGGCACCTCCGCCTCATCGCCGGCCTTTGCCGGCGTGCTCTCGCTGGTCGTGCAGCAGCTCGGCGGAAGCAGCGTCCGTCTCGGCCAGGCCGACTACACGCTCTATCCGCTCTCCAAGCAGTTCGCCGCGTCCTTCCACGACGTGACTACCGGAAACAACTCTGTCCCCTGCTCCGGCAGCCCCGCTTCGGAGCCGGGCGCTTGCGGCGCAAATGGCTTCCTCACCGGCTACAACGCCGGCAGCGGCTACGACCTGGCAACCGGGCTGGGCAGCATGGACGTCACCCAGCTGGTCGCAGAACTGGTCCAAGGTCACCTTCCAGCCAACGACCACTGCGCTGACGGTGAACGGATCGACCAGCCCGGTCACGGGTGATCGTGCACGGTACGCCGGTAAATATCGCCGTAACGGTCACGAGCTCCGGTGGCACACCGACCGGCGATGTCGCGCTGGTGGCCAGCGGCAACTCGCCGGCCGTCGCTGCGGTGCAGGGGACTTCGGCATCGCCCTCCATCCTGACCCTGACCAACGGCGCCGCCACCAACCCCGCCTACGCCTACCTGCCCGGCGGCAGCTATTCGCTGGTCGCTAACTACGGAGGCGACGGTACATTCGCGCCCAGCACTTCCACGCCTCCCATCAGCGTCACTATCAGCCCCGAGGCGAGTACACTCGGGCTCTTTATTCAGCAATTCTCCGCAACCACTGGTACGGGTTCGACCGTTACCAGCGTTCCCTATGGCACCTACGTCTCCGTCTCGGCTCAGCCATTCTCAACCGCGGAAGTTCCCAACCTGAGCACGTTGACTTACGTACAGCAGGCCACCGGGACAGTCACCTTCAGCAGCTCGCCCGCTCTTGCCTCCCTGAACCAGAAGGCGACTGTGAACAGCAACGGCCTTGCCGAGATCCCGAACCAGCTCAGCGTCGCCTATCCGCCGGGTACCTATGCCGTTTCGGCCAGCTACTCCGGCGATGCCAGCTTCACCGCGAGCAGTGCCGGACCGCAGAGCTTCACCGTCACCAAGAACAATGTGTCGATCGCCTCCGCGACCGGCAGCAGCGGCACCGTCGTTGTTGAGGTAGATCCGGCTTCGATCGGAAATTTCGACTACAACAGTGGTCTACTGCTGCCCACCGGCACCGTCACGCTAACCAGCAGCAGCGGCGCCACCGTAGGCACCGGCACGCTGGCGGTCGTCAACACTTCGAACGGCCAGGCCGCGCAGACCACCATCACGGTGACCGGCACGCCCGCGAATATCAACTATGCCGGAGACGGGAATTACAACTCCGGCACGGCCGTCATCGGCGGCGGTGGCACGGGCTCGTTCACCCTGAGCGGCGCCCCGTCCACACTCACCATCTCCAGCGGCGGATCGGGCAGCACGACCATGAACGTCACGCCCGCCGCCGGCTTCACCGGCACCGTGAATCTGTCCTGCAGCGCGGGTAGCAGTCCGTTGAGCTGCAGCCTGGCAGCGCCCAGCGTGGCAGTCACCGGGAGCACCGCGGTCACCGACAAGCTCACCGTCAACTCAACAGCCAGCGGGGCACTGCATATCCCGGCCAATCCGGCCAATCGCTGGTACGCGGCCGGCGGGGCAGCGCTTGCAGGCATTCTGCTGATCGGCCTGCCCGGCCGCCGGCGCGCCTGGCAGCGCATGCTCAGCCTCATGCTCTTCTTTATCGCTGTGGGCGTGGTGGGCTGCGGCGGCACCAGCAGCGGTGGCGGCGGTTCGCAAAGCTACAACGTAACCGTGACTGCGACCAGCGGGACGCAGAGCCAGACTTCGACCGTTTCGGTCACCGTGCAATAGGCGGCGGCCCGCATTGCGCAACAAGAAAGGCGGATGCCCACGGGCATCCGCCTTTTTCCTGGACCGCGTTACTGCTGTGGCTGGCTCGGGTTCGAGTCGTCGTTGAAGGTCTGCGCCGCCGGTCCATTGGCTGACCGCGACGTCGTGACGCTGACCGGCGATTGCAGCTTGAAGTTGATCAGCGTCTCGGCCGGAATCTTCACCTGCTCGCCCTTCGTCACTCCATTCACGCCTGCGCCAATTCCGCCGCCCGAAGCAGCGCCGATCGCCGCGCCCTTGCCGCCGCCTGCCAGTGCGCCGATGATCGCGCCCAGTGCAGCGCCTCCGCCGGTCTTCATCGCCGTGTTCTTGCCGCGGCCCTTGCCCTGCTGGCTGAACGCGCTGGTGCTCACCGGAACCGACTGCCCATTCAGTTGGACCGACGTCAGCTCCACCGATAAGGACGAGCTACCGGAGAAGTGAGTCGCATCCTTGGCCTCCGTCACGCGCCCGGTCACCGGTGTCCCGCGCGGGATGGCGATCATGTTGTCGGCAATGATGTCCGCTGCAAGTGTGCCGTGGATGACCTGGCCCGTCTGCGTCGTGCCGCTGTCCAACGCCTCTGTGATCCGGATTGGCAGCGAGGTGCCTGCGTCAACCGAGACGGTACGGGCCACCGGCTTCGGCGGACGCGGCGGGGGGGCCGGCGCAGCCGGGGGCGGGGCCGGTTCTGCAGCAGCCGCCGGTGGTGGCGGCGGAGGCTCGTTCATCGCCTGCTGCTGTTGTGCTGCTCGCCGTTCCTTCCGTCGACGCTCCGGCTTCGGCGGCTCCTGCTTTTGTGCACGCTCCGGGGTCACCGTCAGGTTGTTGATCACCGTGCGCACCCCGGTCGCGGCCCCGCTATCCGCGGCGGCCAGCGCGCGGGCAGCATCGTTGTTGACCGTGCCGTTCAGCGTCGCCGTTCCTCCGTTCACGCTCACCTGGATGTTCTGTCCGCTCAACGCCGATTCGCCATTGATGCGGTTCTGAATATCGTTGGCGATGTCCTGATCACTGCGCGGCGCAGGCGCTGGGCGCTGCGGCCGGCGCGGGCTGCGGCGTTTCATTCTTTGCGCCGGGCATAAACTGCTTGCAGCCGGTCGCAACCAGCAGCGATCCTGCGAGAAGCCCCACCTGCAACACGCGACGGTTGAATACGCAAGTCATGACCAAGGTCCTTTCAAACAGTTCAATATTCTCCTATTGTGACTGCCTTTCGGTGCGAATGTCGCGTCGCGCGCAAGCAAATTCCGCCTGGCAGCACCCGACATCCAAACTGCGCTTTCCGGGAGCAGCCATCGGAGAAAGACGCCGGAGACCGGCCATTCGTGAGACCATGGTGCGTCCGCTGGCAGCAGTTGGCCTCCGGGGGGCATCTACTTGGTATGGCACATCGTGGACGAAAATCAGGGTCCTTGCTCAAAATGATGAGTGCTGCCTGTGGCACGACCTGCAGCAGCGCAAGGGGGAGACGGTACATGTCTGCTGACAGAAGTGGTGGTTTTGGTTGGTTTCTGATTGGCCTGGGGATCGGCGCTGTGGCCGGGGTGCTGTATGCGCCGAAGGCGGGGTCTGAGACCCGCGAGGACCTGGCGTCCTCGGCACGCGAGGGATCGGAATACGTGAAGGAGCAGTCGCGCCGCGCCGCGGAAAAGGTCAGCGACTTCACCGATCGCGGACGCGACCACTTAAACGAGTACGTCGATCGCGGCAAGGAAGCCGTCGACCGTGGCCGCGCGCAGTGGAACCAGTATGTCGATCGCGGCCGCGAGGTAGTCAGCGATCAGGTCGACCGGGTGAATACCGCGGTCGATGAGGGCAGGCGCGCGTATCAGGACACGGCGTCCGGCGATGACGCCGACCGCATCTCGAACGCCGTCGAAGCAGGCCATCAGGCGTATCGAACGACATAGGCTGTCCTCGGGGATGGGTCGCGACGTCGTACACTATGCGCGGCCCTTCCCCGGCTGGACTGCTCGCACAAAAACGTCTGCGAAAGCGGTCTGATTCTTCTCGCGTAAAGGAAGCGGCACCATGCAGGATCCACTCAGTCCCATATTGCTGGCGCTCACCATCATCGTTGGCGTAGGCGTGCTGATCTTCATCGTTGTGCTGCTGATGCTCGCCGGCACCCTCCTCTACACCCGCAAGCGCATCCACAACATCCTGGATCACTACGAGAAAGAGATCGCACCCGAGATCGGGCCTATGGTGAAGGGCGCCCGCTCCCTGGTGGATTCGCTCTCTCCTAAGCTGAAGCACATCACCGAGAACCTGGTCGAGGTCAGCGACATCCTGCGCAGCGAGACTCAGCACATCACCGTCTCGCTCAGCGATGTCGTCGAGCGCACCCACCAGCAGGCGGCCCGCGTGGACAACATCGTGTCCAGCACCCTGAACGGCATCGGCCATGCAACCGCGGCGGTGCAGGAAGGGATCAGCGCGCCGCTTCGCCATCTCAGCGGCGTCCTCGATGGCCTGCGCGTCGGGATCGACTCCTTTCGTCGCAAGCGCCCTCACCCGAACGGCGCGAAGGCAGTCATCGTCCGCAAAGTGGAGCAGGACCCTTACTAGAGCAGCGAGTCATTCGGCAGCCTTTGTGGCCTCGCTCGCTACCGTTCGTCTGGGATTCTTTTCGGAGTTCTTTACCGGGCAGAAGCGGCGTATGACAACTCGACAAAACCATTTCTGTAAGCGACCACGTTCTTCAAATCCCACCTCTCCTCCGTCAGGGAACCACCGAATAGCCGGAGTCCGTCACCCAACAGGACAGGGGCTATGGTCAACCTGATTTCGTCCACCAGGCCGAGTTCGAGAAAACGCTGACTTAGCATGGCCCCGCCCACCAGCCAGATGTTTCGAAATCGCGGCGCGAGTTTCGCGTCAACCAGCGTTTTGAGATCGCCCGAGTAGAACTCGACGCTCTTCTTTGTCGACGGCAGTTTTCTTCCTGTCACCACTACCGTCGGGGTATCGCCATAGGGCCAGCCCAGCTCAAGTGCGTGTTCATACGTGCGAGAGCCGAGTACATAACAATCTATGGCTTTGACGAAGGTCGCGGCTTCTTCCGCCGAAATGGAAACGCCGCGTTCGTAGATACTTCCCTTGATATCCAGCCAGGAGACACTGTTGTCCTTCCTCGCGATGAACCCATCAAGGCTGGAGACCACGTGCAAGGTCACTCTTGATCCTATTGCATTTCTTTCGCCCGACATGATTCCTCCTGCCCTGGGATCATTCATTATGACGCGGCACGAGAGAGCCGACTCGGCTCCGCGAAAAGCAAGAGGATCGGAGAGGTACAGGTCGAGTTTCGTCGAATCGCCGTTGCCAGATTCGACGGGCGAGCAGAACGACGCAAAGACCTATCCACCAGAGGTAGCTCCGCAAAGAGCTGATCTCCGATTCGCGCATTGCTCCCAATACGGGAAGCACCCGCAGAAATATGCCACTTTGCCCGGCACAAATTGCTAGACTGGAAATAGAGCAAACAAAAGCCGCGGAGCTGTCCGCGGCTTTTGTCGTTTTCCAGACGAGAATGCGCCATAGTTGGCGGGCAAGTCCAATGTTTGGACGAATTTAGGGATAAGTCATCTGGAATGACGAATTTGACTCACGGGAGCGCCCGTAAACCGCATAAAGTAAATCACTTGCAGGCCGCCCTCCGGTGACGGGAGGGGGGAGGGGGGTGAAGTAACGTGACCGCTCCGGTTAAGGCTGGGCCACGCGCGGCACACGAGAGACGACTCAGCTCCGCGAACAAGCAGAAGGACTCCGCAGCGTTACAGCGGAGCCTCATCGAGTCGCCGCCGCCGGATCCGCCAGGCGAGCAGAAGAAAACCCACGACCGCGAGCGCGTTCAGAATCCATTTGGCGATCAGGTCCTTGTGCGGCCACGCATGGCTCCCGGAGAATCCGGCTGCCATGCACACCAGTGTCGCTCCGAAGACGAGTGCCCATCGATGCGCGTCCCGCCATCCAGGCGCGGAGGCCAGATACCGCAGCGTTCCATACGCGAGCGTCGCCCAGGCCACCGCTGCGATCGCGGGAATCCAGAACGGCTCGCTTCGCCTCACGCCGAAGATGAGACTCATCAGTCCATACCAGGGCAGGGCAAAGACCACGGCAGCCACTCCCGCCGTCCAGGCAGGAGCTGTCGCGCGCGAAGAGCCCGTCGGGCGCGCGCCCACATGGCGCAGAGCGTATGCCACCCAGGCCAGCAGGGCGATGGCCAGCACACCGCCCAGCATCGCCGCCAGCGGAGGGTTGTAGGCCGGCACATGGAACACGATTGCTCTCGCCCGCTTGATCCACAGGAACCATGCGATCACCGCGCCGAGCAGAAATACGACGCTCGACACGACCAGCCCGGTGTTGCCCAGCCAGCGCTCGTCGCGGTCTTTCGCAAAGATCAGCTCAGCCGTCTGCACCGGTACCAGAACGATCCACACGCTCTCATAGACCAGCATGAAAAGAAAAAATATCCAGTTGACGCCCCACAGACGTCCGTAGCCCGCACCAGGCGCGGGCCAGGGCAGCGGAGCCAGCGAGGTCTGCTGGATGACGATCTCTTCGGCTATGGCAAGCGCGAACCCGAGCATCAGCAGGCTGGTCCAGCCGCCGCGCCAGCGCCGCACCATTTCACGGGCGATCAGCGCGCCGCAGCCCCATACCATCATCTCCGCCACGAAGACGAAGAGAAAGCTGAGCCGGGTAGCGCCGCTTAGGACCTCGCCTATCAGCGGAGCAAGCACGATCAGCGTAAATGCTGCCGCACGGTTACGTGATGGCAGCGCGCTTCTTGACACATCCTGTGAAGCAGCACTCATCTGGATATCTCCTGTGCAGCCGCCTTGCGGCTGCCCGCCGCCTCCTGAAACAGCTTCATGTCCCACATCAGCTCTTTCGAGCGCAGGTCTTCGATCAGAGCACGCACGTACTTCAGCTCGGCGCGCCGCATGGCTAGCAGGTACTCGTTCTCGATCAGGTGGATTCGTCGCACGTGCTCCAGCGCCGACTTCAGCCTCGCCTCCAGCGTGCGTATCTCTTCTTCCAGCAGCCACACCCTCTCGGTGAGCCTCGCGATCGCGTCCTGGTGGCTGAGGTGTGGCAGAAAGCTGAGCGCCGCCATGAAGTCGGAGGACTCGTGGCGCGGTACACCAACCATCTGTTCGAGCGCGCGGATCAACTCGCGGCGGCCCCCTGCGGTGATTCTGTATGTCGTCCGCTCGGGCCGGCGTCCCTTGCGGCTGGTGTCGCGCGCCTCGATCAGCGCTGCCGCCATCAGCCGGTGGATCGCGTGGTAGAGAGAGCCGCGCTTCAGCACCAGCAGCTCATCCTTGTGGCGCTCGCTGAGCAGCCGCTGCATCTGGTACGGGTGCATGGGGGCCTCTCGCAGAAGCGCCAGCACCGCCACATCCCAAAGTCCCGGATAGCTCTTCATAAATAGTTCATATGAGATATATCGAACGAGGCGAAGGCCTGTCAACCGGGAGGCGACTCCCAGTCTGAGCATCCACGGAGGCGACAAAGCCGCCTACGTTCTTCTTTTGCGGGACTGAATCAGGGTTTCGGCCACACGAGTGCCAGCGGCCAAAATAACTTCTGAGAAAGACGGATCATCTACGGCGCGAGCCAGCTGCAGAGTTCCGATCAGAAGACCCAAGGTCCCGATGGCGATCTCACGTGCCTTGGGTCCCTTCGGCATACCGGGCAATTGCTTTTCTACGGCATTCAAAAGCCTTTTCACACTCTCGGTATAGACGTGCCGCGTAGCCGGCTCTTGGCGCGAAATCTCAGGAAGAAGCGCGGCTGAAGGGCATCCGCAGTCGGGGTGATCGCGGTGCTGCTCTGACAGATAGGCGCGAACGATATTGAGCAAGCGTCCCGAATCAATTTGTTTCTCAAATTGCTGCCACTGCTCGTCGGTGGCACGTTCGAGACTCTTCTCGACCATCTCGCTCTTGGAAGAAAAGTGGGCATAGAAAGCACCATTCGTCAGACCAGCCTCCGACATGATGCCTGCCAGACCGGACGCCGCAATTCCGTCTTGCCGGAATCGGCGAGCTGCGACCTCCAGGATGCGGTCGTGTGTCGTGTCCTTATGACCCTTCTCGTATCTCATGATTTTTTGCATCCTCGCTTCTTCTGCTTTATCTTATGATTGTAATATAAAATTATGAACATAAGGCAATCGACGCGAGGTACGAATTCCATGCAGAAAAAAACAGGCCAGTAGCAATCGTCACTGGTGCACGGGCAAACGAAAGGGGTAAGGACTGATGGCAATGATTGGTGTGAAGGCCCACCAGAAAACGGCGTTTATCACCGGGGCGTCGACCGGCATCGGCAAGGCGGCAGCTTTGGCGCTGATGAAGACAGGGTACCGTGTGATCGGAACCAGCCGTAGCGCCAAGCCTGACGAGGTGCGAGACGGCATTCGCGATGCTTGCGTGCGATGTGACATCGCGATGAGTCGGTCGCTTCGGTGATCGCAGTGGTGGCCGCCGAACGGTCGTATCGACTTGCTCGTGAACAATGCGGGATTCGGGGTGATCGCCGCGAGCGGAGGAAAGCTCGATCGCGCAAGTCCGGGCGGTGTTCGAGACCAAATTTCTCGGTGTCGTCCGGATGACCAAGCGTGTCCTTCCGATCATGCGCCAGCAAGGTAGGCGGCCGTGTGATCAATGTCGGTTCCGTGGTGGGCTTTCTCCCTGCCCCTTACTACGCCATATTACGGTGCGACGAAACATGCCATCGAAGGATATTCCAGACACTCGATCACGAGGTGCGTGACTTCGGCATGCGTGTCTCGGCCATCGAGCCGGCCGTCCACGCGGACTTCGTTTGAAACGATACTGGTGGCGCCGGATCAGACCGCTCGCGATCTACGACGCGAGTCGCGCAAACCATGATCGAGGCATCGAGGCGAGCGAGGTGGAAAACGGCACGGCCGGAAGTCGTGGCCGAAAGTCGTGCTGGCAGCGCGCGAAAGACTCCAGCGCTTGCGCTACCCCTCCGGCAAGGCCGCGCGGCAGGCTCATTCGCCCGGCGTTTTCATTCCTCGAATCTCTTCTCGAAGGATCTTGCGCTCGCAATTCGGATTGGCATAGCCAGCCATCGAAAAGGAAGATCGGCTCGCCGCTAGCTGCAGCCGTTCGCAGACAGGGATCCAGAATAGGAGAACTATGAAGGCATTCATCGTCGATCGTTATGGAAAGAAAGATCAAGGCCGAATTGGCGAAATGCCAGATCCGGAGCTGCGGGAGAATGATGTGTTGGTTCAGGTCTACGCCGCTGGTGTAAACGTCTTGGATTCCAAGATCAGAAGCGGCGAGTTCAAACTTGTTTTGCCTTATCGCTTACCGCTCATCCTGGGCAATGATGTGGCGGGAGTCGTGATCAGGTCGGACGTCGAGTGCGGCGATTCAAGATCGGCGACGAGGTCTATGCGCGGCCACCCCAGGATCGAATCGGTTCCTTCGCTGAACTCATCTCGATGAATGAAGATGCCGTGGCGATTATGCCCAGGAAACTCACCATGGAAGAAGCCGCTTCCATCCCTCTGGTCGGCTTAACCGCTTGGCAGGCGTTGATCGAGAGAGCCAACCTGAAGAAAGGACAAAAAGTTCTCATCCATGCGGGCTCTGGCGGTGTCGGAACATTCGCGATTCAGTTGGCGAAGCATCTGGGTGCGACCGTAGCGACGACAACGAGCACGGCAAATCTCGATCTGGTCAAGAGCCTGGGCGCAGATATTGCGATCGACTATAAGACGACCGACTTCAGAAAGTCCTGCGTGACTACGATGTGGTTCTGAATAGTCTTGGCACGGAGACGCTCAACAAATCTCTGGAGGTGCTGAAGCCCGGCGGCAAGCTCATTTCGCATCTCCGGCCCACCAGATCCCGATTTTGCGAAAGAGCAGGGATCGAGTTGGTTCTTGAGACAGGTTATGCGTCTTCTAAGCCATGGAATCAGGAAGAAGGCGAAACGTCATCACGTGAGTTATTCTTTCTCTTCATGAAAGCGGATGGTGATCAATTGCGCGAGATCACTTCGCTCATCAATGCCGGCGTTATACGCCCAGTTGTGGATCGGGTGTTTCCATTTGAATCGACGAGCGAGGCTTTGGCTTACGTCGAAACAGGGCGTGCGAAAGGCAAGGTCGTCGTCAAGGTCAGATAGCAATGGTTTGCTGCGCGGGATTTAGACTGCTCGCGCCATTGTCCTCAATGTGGTCGCCTGATAATTCCGAGAAAGAAGGGATTAGTCCCGCGCAA
>CAWBPB010000018.1:0-20336 GCA_963790555.1 uncultured Acidobacteriaceae bacterium
ACGCGAGAGACACCTCGACTCCGCCCCGGTGCCACAGATTTCTGGGCTCTGCGCGGATTGCGGGCAACGCAGAAGTTACGCGGGACGAGCAAGTAGTGGGTCAGTTTGAAATTGGATGCTGAATCCCTGGTTTGATCCCTCCTCTACAACCAGCACCAATAACCAGGGTTCTTCACGATCTGCACTCGAGGATGCAGATCTTTCAGTCTTCCGGCATCTCTCTTTACATTTAATTCAAGTGTGAAAAAGCCGTTCCTCTTGCCCTCGAAATCGCCGAGAAAACAACTCGTCGAGGCTTCACTCCACGCAGAGGCCCTGATCGGCATAGCTGGCCAGTTCTTCACCAACCTCGTTCCGTCCCAAATCCTCCCATTCCAGGTCGAGCAGGGGCGGCGTGCGGCACTGATGCCCAGGGGGGCGGAGGCCCCAGATCACAATCAAGTTCGTCAAGCGGCATCTGCCGGTCCACCTCGAGCTCGAGATGGTAATCATGCTTCCCGACTGGAAACGCCTGACTACGCCAAACTCGCTGAGTGAGCGGGACGGGGAAGCTGGGAGTGGGTGTGCAGTGGAGCGATATCCCTGCTGCGTGCGCCACGATGCCATTCGAAACTGAACCCAAACCTAGTGCCACTCGAATCAACTGTCGCCGCGTCATGCCGGCATACTACTCTAAGGTGCTCAGCCACCCGATTTAGAGGACTGAGCTTTTCAGACTGACGCACTGCCGACGAGCAACCCGGCTGGAGTCGATCAGTGAGATAGGTTCTAGAGCGGCGGTTCAAAAAAGATCCAAGCAAAGCGTCCTCGCATTCCTGCACTGATCCCAATCCGGGAACAGCATGCAGAAATCTGCCACTTTAATCGGTACGAATTGCTACACTGGAAATAGAGCAAAGAAAGAAGCCGCGGATGACTCCGCGGCTTTTGCTTTTTGGGGCCGGGGCAGCGCAATATTTGGCTGCCAAGCCCTTTGTTTGGAAGAATTTCGCGATAAGTCATCTGGAATGACGAATTTGGCTCACGGGAGAGCGCCTAAAGGACAGAAACTGAAGGATTTACAAGCCAGCCTCCGGTACCGGGAGGGGGTAGGGGGTGGGTAACGTGACCGCCCGATTTACCGGTCGGCTACGATCCAGCCGCCACCCACCACCACATCATCCTGGTAGAAGACTGCGGCCTGCCCGGGCGTAACGGCGCGCACCGGCGCTTCGAAGGTGGCGGTCACCTCATCCGGCCCGGTCTTCCGGATCGTCGCAGGCGCAGGCTCGTGACGATGCCGGATCTTTACCCGTACCCGCATCGGCTCGGTGAGATCGGCGATAGAAATCCAGTTGAGCCGATTCGCGGTGAGCGTGGTGCTCAGAAGCTCGTCCTCACTGCCGATGGTGACGCGATGACTCTCCGGGTGGATCGAGAGCACGTACAGCGGCGATGGCGACGCCACCCCCAGCCCCTTGCGCTGCCCGACGGTGAACTGGTGGATCCCGGCATGGTGCCCGGCAACTGTGCCTCCGGCGGTTACAATTTCGCCGCTCGAATCCGGCATCGTCTCGCCCTGCTCATCCAGATACGCATCGATGAAGCGCTTGTAGTCGCCGCCCGGGATGAAGCAGATCTCCTGCGAGTCGGGCTTGGTCGCGATGCCGAGATCGTAGGCACGCGCCTGCTCCCGCACCTCCGGCTTGGTGTAGCCGCCCAGCGGAAACAGTGTGTGCGCAAGCTGCTCCTGGGTCAGGCCAAAGAGGAAGTAGGTCTGATCCTTGCTCGCATCGGCAGGCCGCTTCAGTAGCCAGCGACCGCTCCGCTCGTCGTACTCGTTGCGTGCGTAGTGACCAGTGGCGATCAGCTCCGCGCCGATCTGTCGTGCCGTCAGCAGCAGCTGGTCGAACTTGAGATGGTTGTTGCACAGGCTGCAGGGAATCGGCGTACGCCCGGCCAGGTACTCGCTGACAAACGGCTTCACCACCTCGCGCTCGAAGCGCTCCTGGTGGTTCACCAGGTAATAAGGAATGCCCAGCCGCTCCGCCACCCGGCGTGCGTCGTACACATCATCGACCGAGCAGCAGCGGCCCTGGACCTCCTCCGGCATACCCTCGCGCCCGGCAAGGCGCCGCTGGTTCCAGAGCTGCATGGTCAGTCCGACGAGCGTGTGCCCCTCGGCCTGCAGCATGGCGGCCACCGTCGACGAGTCGACGCCGCCCGACATGGCGACGGCAATCACCCGGCCCGGGGTGGCAGGAGCGGTCTGCTCCTGCGTCGAATTGGAAACTGTGTCGATCACAAAATCCATCTGTTGCAAATAGGTATTGCTAAATCGAGCTTCCGGCCTCGGCAGTCGCGCTCGGCGCGGGCGCTTTCGCGGTCACCTGGTAGAACGGCGACAACTCCCGCAGGTGCGCCACAGCAGTCGGCACCAGCTCCAGCGCAAAGTCTACGTCCTTCTCGGTTGCGCCCGTGTCCAGGCTGAACCTCAGGCTTGCGCCCGCGCGCGCGGACGCCACACCCATCGCTTTCAGCACATGCGATGGATCCATCGCCCCGGAGGTGCACGCGGAACCGCCGGAAAGCGCCAGTCCCTTGAGGTCGAGCGCAATGACCAGCGCCTCGCCCTCCAGATGGTCGAACCAGATGTTGGTCGTATTCGGCACCCGCTGCGCGTTGCCGCCATGCCTACCGGCTGCGCTTACCCGCGAGAGAATGCCTTTCTCCAGCCGGTCGCGCAACGCGGCCAGCCGCGTCGGGCCATCGCTCTCGACGAAGGCTACGGCCATCTCCGCTGCATGTCCCAGGCCGACGATGCCGGGCAGGTTTTCCGTGCCGGCACGCCGTTGCCGCTCCTGCGGACCTCCATGGATCAGCGGCTCCGGGTGCGTGCCCCGCCGGATATAGAGCGCGCCCGTCCCCTGCGGCCCATGGAACTTGTGTCCCGAGATGGTGAGCAGATCGCAGCCGATCGTCTTTACGTCGATGGGAAGCTTACCCACCGCCTGCACGGCGTCGGTGTGGAAGTAGACATCGGCCTCCTGTGCGACGGCGCCGATCTCCGCCACCGGCTCAACCGTGCCGATCTCGTTGTTGGCCATCATCACGCTGATGAGCTGGGTATTCGGCCGCAGCGCCCGCCGGACATCCGCTGGATCGACGACACCGGCTGCATCGACCGGCAGAAACGTGACCTCGATGCCGCGGTCACGCAGCCGCTCCGCTGTATGGAGGACCGCATGGTGCTCGATCGCGCTGGTGATGAGGTGATCGCCCGGCTTGAGGATGCCGGCGAGCGCAAGGTTGTCGCCCTCCGTGCCGCCGCTGGTGAAGATGACCTCGCCGGCCCGGCATCCCAGCAGGCGCGCCACCTGCTCCCGCGCGTGCTCAACCGCACCCCGGGCCCGCTGGCCATGGAAGTGTATCGACGATGCGTTGCCGAACTGCTCGGTAAACCATGGCCGCATGGCCGCGAACACCTCCGGCGCAAGGGGGGTGGTGGCATTGGCATCCATGTAGACGCGATCCATAATTATCTCCAGTTTACGCTGCCCTAGACTGCTGCCACGCTGTTCCGTCCCAAAGCTGTCGCGTGCCTATGTCGTTCTGCTAGGCTTCTGGCGGTGCCGAGAGCACGGGAGGCTTTTCGAGATGAACTGTAGAACGATGCGGGTGTTGGGCATGGCCGCCGCCATGCTGGTGGGCGGCATGATGGTGCAGACAACGGCGCAGGCCCAATCTGCGAAGGCTCAGACAGCGAAGGCCAAAGCCGCGGTCACGGGTGAAGTCCAGGCCCCGTCAGCGGCGTACAGCCAGTTTCTGAAGTTGGTCTCGAGCCAGATCATCGGCGCCGCCGAGGCGATGCCCGCGGATAAATATGATTTTGCGCCGACCAATGGTAATTTTGCCGGCGTGCGTACCTTTGGCTCGGAAGTGCAGCACCTCGTACAGGCGAATTACTTCTTCTTCTCTGGCTTCGGTCTGAGCGGCGCGCCCGACCAGGCGAAACTCAAGGCCTTGAAGAGTAAGGACGAACTGGTACAGGCGCTGAAAGACTCCTTCGATTTTGCACAGAAGGGCGTCGACACCATAACGCCGGAAAATGCCTTCACGGTGATCGGCTCCGGACCGGCGAACACGAAGATGACCCGCGCCGGCGCGGCGACCTTCTGCCTCGCCCACTCGATGGATCACTACGGGCAGATGGTGGAATACCTGCGCATGAATGGCATCGTGCCTCCGGCAAGCCAGAAGCAGGCTCAGCGCGGCGGAAACGACTAGGTTGCGCGAACACAGCAAAGGCGCAGCTTTCGGGCTGCGCCTTTTCGTATCTGTTGCGGACTATCGCTTCTCGAGCGGCGTGTATTCGGCAGGGTATTCCGCGCCGATGTAGTCGGCGCGCGGGCGGATCAGGCGATTGTCGTCGTGCTGCTCGATGACGTGCGCGGCCCAGCCGGCGATGCGGCTCACGGCAAAGATCGGCGTGAACAGATCGATATCGATGCCGAGCGTCGTATACGTCGAAGCCGAGTAGAAATCGACGTTTGCGTTCAGCTTTTTCTCCGCGTTGATGTACTTCTCGATAGCGCGGGACATATCAAACCATTTGGTGTTGTTCGCCGACTTGCCCAAGGCCTCGCTCATGCGCCGCAGATGAGTCGCTCGTGGATCCTCGGTGTGGTAAACGCGATGCCCAAAGCCGGAGATCTTCTGCTTGGCGGCCAGCATCGTCTTGACGTGCTCGACCGGGTCCTCGCCCTTCTTATCAATCTCGAAGAGCATGCGCATCACCGCTTCGTTTGCGCCACCGTGCAGCGGGCCCTTCAGTGCGCCGATCGCGCCGGTGATTGCGGAATGGATGTCTGAAAGCGTTGCGGCGATCACGCGCGCTGCGAAAGTGGAAGCGTTCAGCTCATGGTCAGCATGCAGAATGAGCGCGACGTCCATGGTGCGAGTGGCGGTTTCGGAGGGCTTTTCGCCATTCAGCATCCAGAGGAAGTTGCCGGCGTGGGAAAGCGACGGATCGGCATCGACCAGCGGCTTGCCCTTGCGGATGCGATCGTAGTCGGCAACCAGCATGGCGATCTGGGAGGTCAGCCGAAAGCTTTTGCGGAGGTTCGCGGCGTGCGAGTTGTCCTTCTCGTCCGGGTCGTAGCAGCTTAGCGCGGAGACAGTCGTCCGCAGCACCTCCATGGGCGTGGAGTCTTTGGGGAAGGTGCGCAGCATCTCGATGATCTTCGGATCGAGCACGCGCGCCTTCGCCAGCTCCTTGCGGAAGGCATCGAGCTCGGCAGCCTTGGGTAAGCCGGCCATTCCATAGCAGGTACGTGGTCTCTTCAAAGTTGGACTGCTCGGCCAGCTTGTGGATGTCGATGCCGCGATAGGCGAGCACTCCCGCGTCGCCATCAATCCAGCAGATGCTGGAGGTGGTGGCTACAATGCCCTCCAGGCCTTTCGCAGCAACAGCAGTCGCCATCCGTCAATCTCCTTCGCCTTAACCCGGCCTTACGTATTTGTGTGATGCTCAGCGCTCGACGTGCTGTTTTTTGCGACTGAGGGGGAACTCACCGTTATAGCGCAGCCGCAAAGTGGTTGTCACATGCTGGCCATAGAGACGCGCGACGTGGCGCGAAGGCCGCAAGATCAATCGCCGGCATTTTGCCGCAGACAAGGTCCGCAATCACCTGCGCGGTTCCCGGCGCGAGCAGGATGCCATTGCGAAAGTGGCCGGTGGCTACGAACCTCAGATTATTTCCATCGGTGTAGCGTCCAATCACCGGCAGGGCATCCGCGGTGGCCGGCCGCAGCCCAGCCCAGCTATCCATCTGCAGAGCATCCGCGGCCGGCGGCCACAGGCGGGCCGCGCGCCTGCGCAGCAGGGCCAATGCGTCCGCTTCCACCAGCTTTGAGTAGCCGGCGTCTTCCACCGTGGCACCGATGACGATCCTTCCGTCGCCGCGCGGGATCAGATAGACCTCGGGCGAGCGCAAGACGCGCGTGAGCAGCGGTCCGCCCTCCGGCTGCGCAATGACCAGCATCTGCCCTTTCCGTGGTGCGACCTCAAGAGAGGCGTCCAGCTCAGCGGCCCAGGCGCCGCAGCAGTTTACAAAGGCATCTGCCCGCAGCGTGCGATGTTCCGTCGTCAGGAGGACGCCCTCGTACTGAAGGTCGGCGGACAGCACGCGCTCCTGCTCGCGTAGATCAACGCCGGCGACCAGGAGGGCGGCGCGCAGGGCCGCGCACAACTCACGCGGATCGAGGCTGGCCTCTTCCAGCAGGAGATAGCTGCGTTCGGCACCCTCAAGTCCGGGAACAAGCTTTGCGGCCTCCTCGCGTGACAGGGACACGCCTCGGGAAGCCGTCGGATCGTGGTTCAGAACCTGCACCGTTTCGTGTGTGCGAAGGGGGACGCGTTGCCCGGAAAGAGTCTCAATCTCCCGCAGAAATCCGGGGTAGAGGCTGCGGCTGTAACGGGAGAGTGGAAGCAGGGCAGGAGGGTTCTCCGGATCCTCGGCGGCCAGCATCCCGCCCGCTGCCCAGGAGGCCTCTTTCGCGGCTTCGCCCGCCTCCAGAACGCTAATTTCCAGGCCGCTATGTCGCAGGACCAGGGCGCAGGAGAGGCCGATGATCCCGCCGCCTGCAATCACAATATGGCGCGCCTGCCCCATGAATTCGATTGTAGCGGGACGCAGGTGAGGTAATCTTCTAGTAATCAAATTCACAGAACTTTGAATTCCGGGCTGCGGATTGCCGTCCGCGGACATCCCAGGGGCCGAGTGGCTTCTTCCTAACTGGGTAACTACCCGGCACATTGGAATCTGCAGGAGGGCATCGCCGCATGCGACAACTTGGCGCACGTCTACCGGAACTTCCCCCGGTGAAGACGGATGTGGAGACGCCTACGGAGATACAGCCGCACGAGCGCCATCCGATGGAAGCGCCCGAGCCGTATCCGGTTGAGGTGCACCGGATCGAGCGGCGCCCGATAGAGGCGGCCCCGGTCGAGCCGCTGCCCGCCCCTGAGCCGACGACAATTCGGGTGTCGCCACAGCCCATCGCAAGGCCGGTCGCTGCGCCGCCAGCGATTCTGGAACCCAGTCCAGAACCGGCCGCTGAGGCTCAAGGGCCGCCAGAGCCCAGTGCCGAGCCGATCGCTGCGGCACCGGCAGCGGCTGTCGCTGAGACGCAGGCGGAGGAATCCATTGCTGAGCCTGTTGCTATGACGCAGGCGCCACCGGTGCTCGCCGCCGCGCCGGTTATCGCAGCGCCAGCGCCCCCTGAGCCCGTTGTCGAGACGGTTGCCGTGACCCAGGCACCGCCGGTGCCCACTACGGAGCGGCCGGCTGCAACGCAAGCGGCGACGGAGCCGGTTGCTGAGCCGGTTGCCGCGCCACAAGCGCCGCTCGAACCCATTGCAGAGACGGCTGTCGTGACTCAGGTGCCGCCGGTGCCCAGTGCAGAACGGCCGGCTGCAAAGCAAGCGGGGACGGAGCCGATCGCTGAGCCGGTTGTTGCCGCGCCACAATTGCCTCCCGCGCCCGTCTCCCCTGCTCCTGCCACGCAAGCGCCACCGGAGCCGGTTTCTCCGCGCATTCGTATTACAGAAGCGCCACAGAATATGGCCGAGCCACCGTTCAGACGACCGCCGGAACCCCGGCCCGAGTCACGGCGCGAACTTCGGCCAATACCGGATGTTGCTTATGAGTTCCCGGAACCGAACCTGAGCGGCCGCTGGGCAGAGTTTCATGATTTCCGACGGCTTGAGCCGGGACGCGAGGGCAGGATTAGCCTGGAGGCCCTGCCTCCTCCGCCGCTAGCGCCGCGGGGGCTGCTCTCCGCTGATCGCGAGCCCGAGCATCGCTCTTCCTTTCTGACAATCGCGGTGCCGGGAATTGCGGCCATCCTTGCCGTTGGCGCGCTGCTGTGGAGTGGATCGCTGCGGGACCGCGTGCTGCGGCAGGACGCGCAGATGACCGCGCTCCAGCAGCAGAATCGAAAGCTGGCGGACGCGCTGGCCCAGATGAACGTAGACCAGAAGGTGGTGGGCGCATTAAACGCTTCGGGTTCGGCTCCGACGAACGCGGCGGACCAACCGACACAGAATCCCGCGAGTCAGCCGGCAGAGCCGACGCAGACGCCGACTCCGTCCGGAAACGACAGCGCACAAGTCGCGAACGCCGGCGCGGCTGCGCCAGCCCCGAACACAGTTGCGTCACCCGGGCAAGCCGCGTCAAGCGCGGGAAAACGCGAGGGAGTCTCTGTCCCGCCCTCCCTACAATCGTCGGCGCAGCGGAGGGGTGCGCACCCACCAGTGGACACCGGGTACCACCCGGAGATCGTCCCGCCGTATCCGACCGTCTCCAAGACGCAGAAGGCTACACCGGGAGCGTCCAGTTCACCGCCGCCGGCCCAGCAAACGGATCGCGCGCCCTCCGCGGTCAACTCATCCGCAAGCACGGCAGCGTCTTCGACTATACCGATGCGCATGCAACACCCATCTGCGCCGGCGCAACCATCTGCGTCCGGCACAAACCCCGCCCCAAGCTACGGAGTCGGTTCTTCACCCACATATAGCGCAACGGGCAACGGTGTGTATGCGAGCGCGCTGGCGCAGAATATTGAGGCTGTCGAGGGCTTGCAGCGGCAGAGCCAGGTTCCGCTGCGCGAGTTCCACGCGCGCGATGGAGTGCAGACAAAAGTTACGCCGGGCCTGTTTGTTACGGTGCGGTCTCCCGACCAGGCACATGGCACGTATGCTCTGATGGTGAACGGCAGTGCAGGGAACTACCAGCTTCGTGGGTATATCAACGGCCCGCTCGGCTTCGTTGACAACGCGACGCATCGCGGCTACCAGTTGGTGATCCTGCGCATTGCCGGCGAGGAAGTCTACGGGTATATACGCCCGGTGCGATAGCGCACGGAGCTAACTGGGTGGAGCGTTCAGTGTCACGTCCTTCGCGCCATCAAACGAGACGGTCACCTGCATGGACTTGCGCTTGTCCCAGTCCTCGCGCGAGAGCGGGTAACTGAAGACCACCAGCCCATCGACCGACTGGCCGGGCTGGATCTTAATATCTCGACGCAGGGGATCCATGCGGAGCGGACCCAGTTGCGGATATGCCTGGAAGACCTTGGTGAAATCGGCGGTGCTGGCGCCGAGGCTGCGACGTATATCGCCATCCGCCAGTGTCACGATGGCCCAGTCGTCCTGAAGAGTGATGGGGGCCTGGTTGGGATTGTGCAGGCGCACGTGCGCGAAGACGAGTAGTTGATTGATGACTTCGTCCTGACCCTGCTGGCCGGCCATACCTGCGGCGCCGCCGGCGATCTTTGCCTGGACAGGGTAGATGGCGATGCGCGCGATGTCGCCCGTGGCCACAGGGGTTTTACGCCCGAAGCGCACCCATATGAAGACGATAAGCGAGGAGAGCACGAGGGCGAGGAGCACGCGAAGTGCGAGCCGTCCGTAGTTGGTCGGCTCGTCGATCTGGGCGAGGTGCAAATCGCTGGATGGGGGGGTGCCAAACGAGTCAGTCACGGTTTGCCTGCATTCTATAGTGAGCGAGTTACCTGCCGGACCCGGGCGGCCCAAGTGCCCTTGTCCCAGATATACGATCAAATCACATACCGGGCCGCCTAATGTAGCACAAACTGATCCTGACGCGGCAAGCACCCCGGGGTAACGTTGCTCGCCTAAAAGGTAACAATTTGCAAACAAAAGACTTATGGCCAAATTGTTACACGTGGAACATTCGATGGCGCAGCACGCCAAGATCGGCAAAGGTTTAGGATCAGGTTAGCTGACTCGGCAACGCTCCTGCTTTCTGTGAGATACGACATGCCTACACGGGGAAGACCGCTGCGCCTGGCCTACTTCGTCAGCCATCCTATCCAGTACCAGGCGCCGTTGTTGAGGCGGATTGCCAGAGAGCCGGACATTGAGCTGGAGGTCTTCTTTTCGAGCGATCGCTCGGTCCGCGGCTATGTGGACGAGGGTTTCGGCGTGAAGGTGGAGTGGGATGTTCCGCTACTCGAAGGTTATTCTTCACACTTTCTGCCGCGTTGGATGGACGACGCCAAGGAGCCGGGCCCGTGGCGGCCTCTGAATCACGGGATCTTCCGCACACTGGAGCGGGGACAGTTCGATGCCATCTGGAGTCACGGCTACAGCACGGCGAACAGCCTGCGGGTGATTGCCAGCGCAGCGATGCTGGGCATTCCGGTGCTCCTCCGGGCCGAGTCGACCTTGCATGACCGCGCGCGCAGCGTGCCGAAACTGCTGACCAAGGAGTGCTTCTTCCGCATGCTGCGCCCGCAGATCAGCGCGGTGCTGGCCATCGGCGAGGCGAACGCGCGTTATTGGCGGCAGTACATGGGCGAGGATGTGCCCATTTTTCGTATGCCCTATGCGGTGGACAACGACTTCTTCCAGCGGCGTGCAGCGGAAGCCGCTCCAGGCCGGGAGGCGCTGCGAGCGGAACTGGGGTTCGAGGCCGGGCGTCCGGTCCTTCTCTTTGCCTCCAAGCTGCAGCATCGGAAGCGCTGCGGCGACCTGCTGTCGGCACTCGCATTCCTGGGGTCACAGAGGCCGTATCTAATAATTGTCGGAGATGGCGAGGAGCGGCAGAAGCTGCAGCAGGAGTCGGCCGGCGATCCCGAGTTGCATAGCCGGGTGCGGTTCCTGGGCTTCCGCAATCAGACTGAGCTGCCGCGGTATTTCGATTTATGCGATGCATTCGTCCTGCCCTCGCGCCATGAACCGTGGGGGCTGGTGGTGAATGAGGCAATGAACGCCGGGCGGGCGGTGATCGTTTCGGAGGATGTGGGCTGCCAGCAGGACCTGGTCCGCGAGGGCGAGACGGGAGCGGTGTTTCCAGCCGGTGATGTTCGAGGGCTGGCGGCGGCGATCGAGAGGGTGCTGGCTACTCCGGAGACCGCGATGCGAATGGGCGCGCGCGGTAAGGCACACATTGCGCAATACAGCTTCGATCAGGATGTGGCCGGCCTTCGGGCAGCACTGTCCTCTTGTGTTTCCGGTTTCAATACTCATGGCCCAGAGAGGGGATGGCCGAGGCAAGAGCAGCCACTATGATGAGGCTCAATGAGCCGTAGTCCTGAGTACAACGCCGCACAGGTGATCTCCGCGGGCAACCCGGATGCTTATCTGCGGCCGGCATTCCCGCTGAGCGTTCGCTCCAGGCGGCTGGCGTGGAATATCGTGCGGGTGCTGCTGTACCGTCTTTCGCCGCGGCCTTTTCATGGCTGGCGCTCGATGCTGCTGCGAGCCTTCGGAGCGCGGATGGGACCGAACTGCCACTTCTATCCGAGGTCGAAAGTGTGGGCGCCGTGGAATTTGATTTGCGAGGACCAGGTGACCGTTGCCGATGGAGCCGAGATCTATAACCCATCGCCGATGAGCTTCGGGTCGCATGCGATCCTCTCGCAGGAGAGCTATCTTTGCGGGGCGACGCACGATTACGACGATCCCGCGTTTCCTCTGATTGCATTCGCCATGCAGGTGGGCGCGTATAGCTGGATTTGCGCGCGTGCAGCCGTGCTCCCGGGTATCAATGTCGGGGAGGGCGCGGTGCTTGGCCTGGGCGCGGTCGCGACACACGACCTGGAGCCGTGGACGGTCTATGCCGGCTCGCCGGCAGTGAAGGTGAGGAATCGCACGCGTCATGGGGTCGCACATCCTGAGGTTTCGGGCGCGTGATCTCTGTTCTGGTCCTGACCAAGAATGAGGAACAGGACCTGCCGGGATGTCTGGCATCGGTTGCGTGGTCGGACGATGTGCATGTGCTCGATTCGATGAGCACCGACAGGACAGTAGAAATCGCACGCGAACTTGGCGCGCAGGTGATTCAGCGGGAGTTCGGTAACTGGGCAGCGCATCAGAACTGGGCGCTGGCGAATGTGCCGTTCCGGCATCCGTGGGTCTTTTACATCGACGCCGACGAACGCGTGACGCCGAAACTGCGAGACGCAATGATGGCCGCTGCCGAGATGCCGGGCGATGCCGTTGCTTTCAAAGTGCAGCGGCGGGATTATCTGTTGGGCACCTGGTTGCGGCACGTGCAGGCCTCAGCATTTTACGTGCGGCTCTTCCGCCCGGAGAAGATGCACTACGAGCGACTCGTGAATCCGTTATCGATTCCCAATGGGCCGGCGGGAACGGTCAGCGGCTACCTGGATCATTACCCCTTCTCCAAGGGCATGGCGCACTGGATCGAGCGGCATAACGCCTACAGCACACTGGAGGCGCGACAGATCGTCCTGAACCGGCAGAGCGAGACGGAATTTTCCGTGCTCGCCGCGCTTGCAGAGAAGGACTTCCATAAGCGGCGCTATCACCAGAAAGAGCTGTTTTACCGGCTGCCAGCGAGGCCATTCGCGAAGTTCCTGCTGCTCTATTTCGCGAAATGCGGCTTTCTGGACGGGCGGGCGGGGCTGACCTATTCGGTGCTGCAATCGATCTACGAATACTTCATTGTGCTGAAGACTCGGGAGCTGGAAGAAACGGGGCGGCATCTGCCATAGAAGCAGTCAGACGGCGCCAGTTGTGGTCTGCCCCTTTTGTGGTGCATGAAACCTATTGGGGCCGCTGTGTTTACTGAGGTAGTATCGGAGCACCGGCACGCCTGCAAGACCAGCTTTTCTCTCGTTCCACGAGGTTTGCTGGAAGTCATTGAACCCGGGAGTGCCCGGCGAGAGTGGAAGGAAACGGCCGAGAGACGCCGCAGATGGTGGATTCCCCGCATCAAGTAGCGCCGATCGCAGTAGAGACTGAGGGTCCCCTTGCGCTGGCTTCGGGCAAGGACGGACTGTCGCTGTCCGATATTGGCGCGATTCTGCTTAAGTGGAAATGGCTGGTGCTGGGATGCCTGCTGATCGGGTTCGTCCTGGGATATGTCTACTCGAAGACGCGCGTTCCTCTGTATGAGGGAAGCGCAACGATCGACCTGAATCCTTCGCAAACCAATATGGGGCTCAGCGATCTGATCCAGGAGAGCCTCTCGTCGGAAGACGTGCGCATGCCCACCGAAGTGGCGCGGATGCAGAGCAACCTCGTGGTCTTTGACACGATCAAGGAACTGGCGCAGCAGCATCGCGGTCCTTTTCCCACGGCGTTCGACGGCCTTTCGTCGGATGCAGGCATGGACGCATTTCCGGCCGCAAAGCTTCAGGCAATGATCGGATCGGTGCGCGGCTCGCTGAAGGTGACGACGGTCACGGGTACGGACATCGTTGCCATTAACTATCGCGACCCGCGTCCGCAGGTCGCCAAGGACGTGCCGAATACGATCGTCGAGGTGTACCTGAAGCGGAACCTGGACGACCACATGCAAGGTACGGGCCGGGTGACGCGCTGGCTGGCCGCCGAGATGGAGGGTCTGAAGCAGCAGGCGACCGATGCGCAAGCGCGGCTGGGGCAATATCAGAAGGAACACAATCTGATCGAAACGGGCGGAGCGGGTCCGAACTCCGGGGGGACCGACAGTCTGGAAATCGATCGGCTGCGCATGAGCAACAGCGGACTGGCTAACGCACAGGCGGACCGCATCGTGCGCGAAGCCAAGCTGCGGCTCGCAGAATCGAACGATCCTGATCTTGTCGCCAGTGTGGCGCCCAGCTCCACGCTGATGACACTGCGGGCTGAATTGCTGAGCCTTACGGCGCAATACACGCAACTGACGACAAGATTCGGAGAGAATTACCCGCGCGTTCGTGAGCTGCACAACCAAATTCAGAATGTCCAGAACCAGATCAACATCGAGATGCGCAACGTGCAGCAGCGCATCCGCGAGGAATACAACACCTCCACCCACACACTGGACCTGATGCAGGCACAGCTCGATAAGCAGATGCAAGAGACTTATCGGCTGAACGAGAGTGCGGCGCAATATGCGCTGCTCCGCCAAGATGCGGAATCCAGCCGGCAACTGTACGACCAACTGCAACTGAAGCTGAAGGAATCGAATCTCGCAGCGGGATTGAATACCGCGTCGGTGACCGTAATCGATGAGGCGCTGCTGCCTTTGGGGCCTGTGTCGCCGGATGTTCGCACCAATGTCATGATCGCGGCCGCGCTGGGGCTTCTGGTGGGTATCCTTGCCGCGTTCATTCTCGATTCGCTCGACGATACACTGCGGACGACCGACGACGTGGAGCTGTTTTCCGGACTGCTCTCTATCGGCGCTATCCCGCACTTTCAGACATCAACCCGAGCGAACCGGCCTGAGGACATGGGCGAGGAACCGGGCGAGCGCCGCCGGCTCATCTCGATTACGGCTCCTGCTTCGCCCACCGCGGAGGCTTATCGTGCCTTGCGATCTTCGATTCTGCTGAGCGCGATTGACAATCCGCTACGCACGCTGGTGATCACCAGCGCGTTCATGTCGGAAGGGAAATCGACGCTCTCGGCGAACATCGCCGTGATGCTGGCGCAGCGCGGCGAACGGGTGCTGATTGTGGACGCGGATCTGCGGCGCAGCACGCTGCATTTGCTCTTCGGGCTTCGCCGTCCGGCGCAGGGACTCACCAATCTGCTGAGCCGTCAGACCGACGAGTCGGTGATTCTGCACCCGGTCGCACAGGTGCCGAGCCTGGCGTATCTGCCGGCTGGCGCGGTGCCGCCGAATCCGGCGGAGCTGCTGGCGTCACATCGCATGGCGGAGATGATGCGGATATGGTCGGAGCAATACGACCGCGTCATTATCGACACGGCGCCCATCCTTGCAGTCTCCGATTCGCTGGCGCCGGCCGCCCGTGCCGACTCGGTGCTGCTGGTGGTGCGAGCAGGGGTGACCCGCAAGAAGGCGCTGATGAGGACTCGGGAAATGCTGCGCCGCGTGAATGCTCATCTGCTCGGCGCGGTGGTCAACGACATCGATATGCGCAAGGACAGCTATTACGATTATTCGGGACCGTATACCTACGGCTACGGATATACGAGCGAAACGGTGCATGAAGAAGTCAAGTAATCCGCTGCTCGCGCTCGCGTGCCTGTTGCTGGGTCTGGCCGGCACAGCCCCCGCAGCGCTTCAAGGACAGACCATGGGTCAGCAGGTATCGCCGCAACCATTGGGCGGCTCGGGCGGCACGCAATCGGGTGGCCAGAGCAATCCCAGCGGCCGAATGAATGACCAGTCTGGCGGTAACGGAGAGCAATCTCCGGCTGCGCCGATGAATGTGCCGGGCACAGGCCCGATGAACGAGGGACGTGTCGGTATGTTCGGCACTGGAATGGATATTCCGCAGACCAGCCCGAACACGCAGATTACCGAAGGCGATCTTCTGGACATTGTGATTTTCGATACGCCGGAACTTTCGGGCCGCTTCCGGGTGAATCTTAAAGGGGACATTCTGCTGCCATTGGCAGGCACGCTCCACGTTGCGGGCATGATGCTATCGGAAGTCACCGAGGCAGTCGCCCAGCGCTATAAGGATGCGAAGATCCTGATCGAGCCACAAGTAACCGTATTTGTTGCGGAATTCAACCGCCGCACCATTACCATCACCGGCGAGGTGCGGTTGCCCGGAGTGTATTCGATTACGGCACCGCGCACGCTGACCGATACGCTGGCGATGGCCGGCGGATTGAACGATTCTGCTTCGCGCACGGTGAGCATCGTGCACGCCGCGAACCCGAAGGAGATAGTCCATGTCACGCTGAATGTGGGGGCCCAGACTCCGGAATCGATCGAACAGGGGCGCATGGAAATCCTTCCCGGCGACAGTATCTTTGTCGCCCGCTCCGGTGTGATTTATGTGGTGGGAGAGCTGAATCGGCCGGGCGGATACCAGGTGGAACATAATAACCGGCTAACGCTTCTGGAAGCGGTCGCCCTTGCGGGAGGGCTGACGCGCAACGCCAAGGCGAGCAACTCGCGGCTGATCCGCCGCTCCCAGACGGGCAGGGAAGAACTGAATGTAAATCTGCAGAAGGTGCTCTATGGCGGCGGCCCGGACATGCTGCTGACCGACGGGGACATCCTGTATGTGCCGACCAGCATTCGCAAGGAGTACACGCAGCAAATCATCGCTGCGGGAATCGCTTCAGCAACGACTTATGGCATCTATCGCGTCTCCACGTACTAACGAAGAGATGCAGACGGCCAAGTCGATTTTCCCGGGCAATTGATTTCTGAAAGACTACGGTCAGATGCGAGTACTTCTTTTAGGCAGTAGCGGGCAGGTGGGTCATGCTTTTGAGACTGGTGACGCCTTCGGCGGCGAACGGAACGAGGTTGTGGTGGCAACCCGGCGGGAGTGCGATCTCACGAACGCGGAGGGTCTGGGACTTCTTCTAAGGCGCGTGAGGCCGGATGTGATCGTGAACGCCGCGGCTTATACCGCGGTGGACAAGGCAGAAGGGGACCAGGAGACGTGTTATGCCGTGAATGCGACTGCTCCGGGCGTGATGGCCAGGGAGGCTGCGGCGCTGGGCGCCAAGCTGGTGCATTATTCGACCGACTACGTCTTCGACGGAACGAAGGCCGGCACCTATACAGAGGGCGACCCGACTGGTCCGCGGAATGTGTATGGCGCATCGAAGCTGGCGGGAGAAGAAGCGATCGCGGAGGCTGGCGGCGAGTTTCTGATCCTGCGCACGAGCTGGGTTTACAGCAACCACGGGGCGAACTTCCTGAAGACCATGCTTCGCCTTGGAGCGGAACGGCCGGAGCTGCGCATTGTGGCCGATCAGCATGGCGCGCCGACTTCCGCATGTGCGATCGCGGACGCGACGGTGAGGATCCTGAGAAAAGCAAAGGCAGGGGAGTGGATCAGCGGCATGTTTCATATGACGGCGGCGGGCGCGACCACCTGGTATGGATTTGCGAAGGCAATTTTTGCGCGCGCCTCTGGCGTGAAACCAAACCTTATCCCGATTACGACAGCCGACTATCCAACGCCAGCGGCGCGGCCGGCGAATTCGGTACTTTCGAACGACAAATTCGCCGTGACATTCGGATTCAGGCTCCCTGATTGGGAGCAGCAGCTTGATGCTGTGATGACAGCACGCGCAGCGGAGGTCCATGCAGATACGTGAGACGAACCTGGCGGAGGTGAAGCTGCTGGAACCACAAGTCTTCGCCGACAGCCGGGGTTTTTTTCTGGAGAGCTATAGCCAGCGAACATTCGCAGAGCTTGGAATCCACGAGAGCTTCGTTCAGGACAATCACTCGCGGTCCGAACGGGGCGTTCTACGCGGGATCCACTACCAGCTCATTCAGCCGCAGGGGAAGCTGGTCCGGGCGGTGCGGGGTGAAATTTTCGACATTGCCGTCGATCTGCGGCGGAGCTCTCCCAGCTTTGGGCGATGGACGGGACATTTCCTGAACGAAGACAATAAGCAGATGCTCTGGATCCCGGCTGGGTTCGGTCACGGATTCATTGTTGTCTCGGCGGTGGCCGAGGTGCTTTACAAGGCGACAGATTTTTATGCGCCGCAGGGCGAGCGCAGCATTCTGTGGAACGATCCGCGGATTGGGATTGAATGGCCGGATACGGGAGTGTCGCCGATTTTGTCCGCCAAGGATGCAGTCGGCAACGCGCTGCTGGTGGCCGAGGTTTTTGCTTAACAAAGGAATTGAAGGAGTACCTGTAAGTGACAGTGATAATTAGCGGAAAGCTACGATGACCAGTCGCCTTCTAGTGACTGGCGGGGCCGGTTTTATCGGCGCCAATTTTGTGCTGGATCGGATTGCTGCCGGCGACGAGGTGATGGTCCTGGACAAACTGACCTACGCCGGCAACCTGCAGAGCCTGGCGTCCGGTGGAGCATGCCGGAGGGTACACGTTTGTGCGGGGCGACATTGCCGACCACGAACTGACCGGGCGGCTTCTGGCGGAGTACCGACCGGAGGCCGTGGTGCACTTCGCGGCGGAGAGCCACGTCGACCGCTCGATCCTGGGGCCGGAGGCGTTCGTGATGACGAACGTGGTCGGCAGCTTCCGGCTGCTGGACGCCGCGCTGGAATACTGGCGATCCCTTGCTGGTGCAGCCCGCGACAATTTTCGTTTTCTGCACGTCTCGACCGACGAGGTCTATGGTTCGCTTGCGCCCAGTGATCCGGCCTTTCATGAGAGGACACCCTACAGCCCGAACAGCCCGTATTCGGCATCGAAGGCGGCGAGTGATCACCTGGTGCGCGCCTATCACCACACCTATGGGTTTCCAACGCTGACCACCAACTGCTCGAACAACTACGGGCCGCTGCAGTTTCCTGAGAAGCTGATTCCGCTGATGGTGCTGAATGCGCTCAAAGGGAAACCACTGCCGGTTTACGGCGACGGCCTGAATGTTCGCGACTGGCTCTATGTGGGCGATCACTGCGCAGCCATCGCGACGGTGCTGGCGAAGGGCCGTCCGGGCGAGACTTACAACATCGGCGGGCTGAATGAGATGTCGAACATCGCGGTGGTGGAGACGATCTGCGACATTTTGGATGAATCGCGGCCTCACACGCATTCGCGCCGTGAGCTGATCACCTTTGTAAAGGACCGGCCCGGGCACGACAGGCGCTACGCCATCGACTGCAGCAAGGCGACGGCGGAGCTGGGATGGAAGCCTCAGGAGACCTTTTCGAGCGGCATCCGCAAGACTGTCGCGTGGTATCTGGACAACATGCCTTGGGTGGAGGCGATCACCAGCGGCGCCTATCGCGAGTGGATCGACCGGAACTATGCCGACCGGGAGACACATGCCGCTGCGACGGGGAGAGCACAGTGAAGGGCATTATTCTGGCCGGCGGCTCGGGCACACGGCTCTATCCGGTGACGCTCGCTGTTTCCAAGCAGCTTGTCCCGGTTTACGACAAGCCGATGATCTATTTCCCGCTGAGCACGCTAATGCTGGCGGGCATACGCGAAATTCTGGTGATCTCCACACCACACGATCTGCCGCGCTTCCGCGATCTGCTGGGCGATGGAAGCCAGTGGGGGCTGTCGATCTCGTATGCGGAGCAACCGAAGCCGGATGGGCTGGCGCAGGCATTTCTTATCGGCGAGGCCTTCGCGGCGGGAGATCCCTGTGCGTTGATCTTGGGCGACAACATCTTTCACGGTCACGACCTGGCCACGATGGTGCAGGAGGCGGCGAAGACGACGGACGGAGCGGTCGTATTCGCGTATCCGGTACAGAATCCGGAGGCATATGGCGTAGTTGAGTTTGACGCCCAGGCAAGAGCCATCAGCCTGGAAGAGAAACCGAATGAACCGAAATCGCGCTTTGCCGTCACGGGGTTGTACTTCTACGACGCCAAGGTGATTGAGTATGCGAAGACGCTGAAGCCTTCGGCGCGCGGGGAACTGGAGATCACCGATCTGAACCGCATTTATCTCAAGAAGGGCAAGCTGAAGGTCCGCTGTTTTGGCCGGGGCATGGCGTGGCTGGACACGGGGACGCATGATTCGATGCTGGATGCGTCGATGTTCATCGCGACGCTGGAGAAGCGGCAGGGGCTGAAGATCGCGTGCCCGGAGGAGGTTGCCTATCGCATGGGGTATATCTCCGCTGATCAGCTTCAGTCTCTGGCGGCACCGCTGGTGAAGAGCGGCTACGGGACTTATCTGCTGCAGATACTGAAGGAATCCGGATCGACGCCGTTGATTGATTAGCTTGCCAGTACGTAACAGATACTACACATGAGCAAGTCCACTTGCCTGGGGTACCGCGCGATGAAGGTCTTGCTGGTTGGCAACTATCTGCCGGACCGCCAGGACAGCATGCAGATTTACGCCTCCATGCTGGAGGCGGGCATGCGTGGGCGCGGCCACGAGGTCCGGCTGCTACAGCCCCCGGCGATCCTGGGAGCGCGGGTTGCGGAGACGTCGCCGCTGTTCAAGTGGTCCGGGTACGCAGACAAATTTCTTCTTTTCCGGCGCGAGCTGCGCCGTGCCGCCCAGGGCGCCGATATTGTGCATCTATGCGACCACTCGAATGCCATGTACGTGTCTGCCGTGGCGCATAAAGCGCACGTCGTCACCTGCCATGATGTGCTTGCGATTCGCAGTGCGATGCGTCATTTTCCGGAGAACCCGGTTGGCATTACGGGCCGTACCTTCCAGCAGCTTATTGCGCGAGGGCTGCGGCAGGCGCAGGCGATCCTGTGCGTTTCCAGAAAGACGCGCGATGATCTCGAGCGGTATCTCGGGGTGCCTGAGGAGCGGCTGCACGTTGTGCCCAATGCATTGCCCTGGCCGTATAGGCCTGTCAGCCGCGATACGTGTACGCCGCTGTTGCGCTCTGTTGGAGTTGAACCGGGTGAGCAGTACTTCTTTCACATTGGCGGCAATCATTGGTACAAGAATCGCGGCGCGGCGATCGAAATTTTCGCCGAGTTGCG
>CAWBPB010000019.1:0-646547 GCA_963790555.1 uncultured Acidobacteriaceae bacterium
CGAAAGAGAGTTCATGGCTGACGTAAATTTCACCGTCGACGGCAAAAAGCTCACCGCCCCCGCAGGCACGCTGCTCATTGAAGCCTGCCGCGCCGCGGGCGTCGAGATCCCCGCCTTCTGCTACTATCCCGGTCTCTCGCTCCAGGCGGCCTGCCGCATGTGCATCGTGCGCATTGAGAAGATGCCCAAGCTGCAGACGGCATGCACCACGCCCATTGCCGAAGGCATGGTCGTGCAGACCGAGACTCCCGAGATCGCCCAGGCGCGCAAGGCCACCATCGAATTGCTGCTCGGCAACCATCCGCTCGACTGCCCCGTCTGCGACGCCGGCGGCGAGTGCGAGCTGCAGGACATGACCTTCAAGTACGGTGCGGCGACCTCGCAAATATGTCGAGATCAAGCAGCACCGCGAGGAGCAGCAGTGGTCCCCCGTCGTCTTCTTCGACCGCCCGCGCTGCATCCTCTGCTACCGCTGCGTTCGCGTCTGCGGCGAGGGCATGGATGTCTGGGCCCTCGGCGTGCAGGGCCGCGGCGTTTCCAGCGTGATCGCGCCCAACCGCCAGGACCATCTCGACTGCGAAGAGTGCGGCATGTGCATCGACGCCTGCCCCGTCGGCGCACTCACCTCCGGCACCTACCGATACAAGACCCGCCCATGGGAGATGAATCACGTCGCCACCGTCTGCACCCACTGCGGTGACGGATGCAAGACCACCCTCGGTCTGCGGCGCGCCGATGAAGGCATGGAGATCGTGCGCGGCGACAACCGCGACAAGAGCGGCATCAATGCGGATTTCCTCTGCATCAAGGGCCGCTACGCCTTCGACTTCGCGAACCATCCTGACCGCCTCACCAAGCCGCTCATCCGGCAAACCGATGGCAGCTTCGCCACCGCAACCTGGGAGCAGGCACTCAGCCACGCCGCTTTGAAACTGAAAGAGGTTCGCGACACGAAGGGTCCTGGCGCGATCGGGGTCATCGGTTCCAATCGCACCACCAACGAAGAAAACTACATCCTGCAGAAGTTCGCGCGCACCGTGCTCGGCACCAACAACATCGACCACCACCGCACAGCCGACTACGTCAGCTTTGCCCGTGCGCTGTCGGGTCATGGCGATCGCGCCGCATCTCTGCGCGATGCCTCAACCGCTCCAGCCATCCTCGTGCTCGGCAACGATCCCACGGAACAGCATCCCGCACTGGCTTGGGCGCTGCGCACCAATGTGCGGCTGAACGCGGCCAAGCTCTTCATCGTCAACGCGCATCCGATCAAGCTGCGCCGCCAGGCCAAGGCATTCCTCGAGATTCCCGATGGCAGCTATGCCGACGCGGTCCGCTTCCTCGGCTCCAATGACGCCGATTTCAACGGCATCGAAGGCGCAGCCGAGTTCCGCGACGCCCTGCGCGCCGAACAGAAGCTCTTGATCGTCTTCGGCTCGGAGTTCCGTGGGCACGACATCGACGCGCTCGTCTCCTTCGGGCTGTCATTGCCGAATACCCGCTTCGCCTGCCTGGCCGACTATGCCAACTCCCGCGGCGCAGCCGACATGGGCCTGCTGCCGGACATGCTGCCCGGCTATCGCCCCGTCGCCGATCCCGGTCCCTTCGCCGATGAGTACCCGAACCTCCCGCAAACCCCGGGCAAGGACCTGATCCAGATGTTCGACGCCGCCGAGCGCGGCGAGCTGGGTGCGCTCTACGTCGTCGGTTCGAATCCCATCTCGCGCTACAACATCGATCCCGCAACGCTCAAGAACACCTTCGTCGTCGTGCAGGAGATGTTCCTCACCGAGACAGCGCAGCTTGCCGACGTCATCCTGCCCGCCGCCAATCTCTACGAAAAGGCCGGCACCGTCACCAACGCCTACGGCGACCTGCAGCTCGTCAAAAAAGCCGCGGACCGCGCCGGCGTTCGCCCGGACCTCGAGCTCATCGTCCGCCTCGCCGACCGCATGGGCGCCGATCCCCGTCAGCTTGTTCCCTTCGGCCGCGGCCTGCGCTCCGACTCCGGCCAGTCGCGCGGCGCGCAATCCGGGGAAGCGGATCGCCACGCCATCTGGCTCGCGGCGCGGCAGATCGAGCCCAAGGTCAGCCCCTTCGATCCCTACGCCGTCCTCGACGAAATCGAGCGCCTCGTGCCCGGCTACGATGTCGATCGCATGAACCTGCTGACCGCCAACGACGTCCATACGAAGCTCGTATCCATTCAAAGTGCGCCGGCGCCGCGTCGTGACCTTGTCCTGCCCGCCGACGATGCCCTGTTCACCTCCGGCACGCTCGGCCGCTACAGCGCCAAGCTGCACGAAGTTCACGAAGCGCACCGCGCGCCCGCGGAGACCGCAGCCGATTAACTTGCAACACTGGCAGTAACGATTTTTAGAAAGAGAGCCCCGTGAGTCCGCTGCTGACATATGTGCTGTTGAGCATCGCCAAGATCATCGTCGTGCTGATCGTCCTGCTCACCTGCGTTGCCTACACCGTTCTGCTGGAGCGCAAAGTTGTCGGTCGCATCCAGAACCGCTTCGGCCCCAATCGCGTCGGGCCCTTCGGGCTGCTGCAGCCACTCGCCGACGGCCTCAAGCTCTTCCTCAAGGAAGACATCATGCCGGAATCGGTCTACCGGCCGCTCTACATCATCGCGCCCGGTCATCGCGCTCGCCTGCGCGCTCATCTCCATCGCCGTTGTGCCCTTCGGCGCTGACATTCCGATCCACGTCAACGGCGTCCGCTTCGATCTCTTCCAGATCTCCGACATCAACATCGGCCTGCTGGTCATCCTCGGCGTCACCTCCATCGGCGTCTACGGCATCGCGCTTTCCGGCTGGTCCTCGAATAACAAATATTCGCTGCTCGGCGCCTTGCGCTCCAGCGCCCAGATGGTCAGCTACGAGCTCGCGCTCGGCCTCTCGCTCATCGGCGTCATCCTTCGCGCCGGCTCCTTCCGCCTGCGCGACATCGTGAACGTCCAGTCCACGCACGGCATTCTTTCCTGGAACGTCTTTGGCGGATGGCAGATCGTCGCCTTCTTCATCTACCTGATCTCCGCCTATGCGGAGACCAACCGCGCGCCTTTTGATCTGGTCGAAGCGGAAAGCGAGCTCACCGGCGGCTACCACACCGAGTACAGCTCCATGAAGTTCGCCATGTTCTTCATGGCCGAATACGCCAACATGATCACGGTCGGCTGCGTGGCCACGCTGCTCTTTTTCGGCGGATGGTCGAGCCCCTTCGGCAACCTGCTGCCCACGCCGCATAACATCGTGATCCTGGCGCTGCTGCCGCTCTTCTGGTTTGTCCTCAAGGTTTTCTTCTTCGTCTTTCTGTACATCTGGGTGCGCGGCACCACGCCGCGTTTTCGCTACGACCAGTTGATGGGCTTCGGATGGAAATTTCTCGTGCCGCTCGCGATTGCAAACATCGTCGTCGCGGCTTTGATCTACGCCCCATAAGAAGTGTCACGTTGATTTACTATGAAGCTTCCGCTGTCTGTTCGTTCCTCCTGCTGGTAAAACGGCTTTCGTCATGTATCTAACCATCTTCTTCATCTTCGGAGCATTGTGCATCGCCGGCGCGCTGAATCTGCTGCTGCAGCGCCACCCCATCAACAGCGCGCTCTCGCTGATCGTCGTCTTGAGCTCGCTCGCGGTGCTCTACCTGCTGCTCGGCGCGGAGTTCCTCGCCGCCGCGCAGGTCATCGTCTACTCCGGCGCCATCATGGTCCTCTTCACCTTCGTCATCATGCTGCTGAACGCCGGGGAAGAAGAGCGCACGCGCGGCAGCCGGGCCGCTTATCTGGTCGGCTTTCCCGGCGTCGCGGCGCTGCTCGGTCTGCTCACCTACATCTTTCTCTCGGTCCGCACGCCGCTCGGCAATGCGCGTCTCGGCGGCGATACTCTCGTCACCACCGCCGACCTTGGCCGCGTGCTCTTTCGCGATCTCCTGCTCCCCTTTGAAGTCACCTCGGTCCTCATCCTGGTCGCTATCCTCGGCGCAGTCGCCTTGGCGCGGAAGGAGTCCTGACGTGGTTGTCCCTATCGCCTACTATCTCGTCCTCAGCGCCATCCTCTTCTCGATCGGCGTTGCCGCCTTCCTCATCAAGCGCAACATCGTCACCGTCTTCATGTCCATCGAGCTGATGCTCAACGCCGTCAACCTCACCTTCGTCGCCTTCGCGCACCAGTGGCATCAGGTCAGCGGGCAGATCTTCGTCTTCTTCGTCATGGTGGTGGCCGCGGCTGAGGCCGCCGTAGGCTTGGCCATCATCATCGCGATCTTCCGCACCCGGAACACGCTCAACGTGGACCAGGTGAACCTGATGAAACTATGAACGACGGCCTTCATCTGTGGCTCATCCCGGTCCTGCCCCTGGTCGGCTTTCTGCTGAACGGGCTCGTCGGTCATCGCCTGCCGAAAGCGCTCGTCTCCACCATCGCGCTCGTCTTCACCGCGGCGCCGCTTCTCATGGTCCTGCGCGTCTATGACAGCTTCTCGGCGCTCTCGCTTCCCTACATCGAGCGGCACTCTGCCTGGATCGCCACCTCCACCTTCCATGCGGACTTCGCCTTCGCGCTCGATCAGCTCACGCTGGTCATGCTGCTGGTCGTCACCGGTGTCGGCTTCCTCATCCACATCTACTCCGTCGGCTACATGGCGCACGAGGAGGGCTACTGGCGCTTCTTCGCCTACCTCAACCTCTTCATGTTCTTCATGCTCACCCTGGTGCTGGCGGAAAACTTCCTGCTCATGTTCGTGGGCTGGGAGGGCGTCGGCCTCGCCTCCTATCTGCTGATCGGCTTCTATTTCAAGAAGCGCTCCGCGGCCAGCGCCGGCATCAAGGCATTCGTCGTCAACCGCATCGGCGACTTCGGCTTCCTGCTGGCCATGTTCCTGCTCATCATCCATTTCGGCACGCTCAGCTTCAGCGAAGTGGCCAGCCAGATCGCGCAGCATCCGGAATGGCAAAGCGGCTTCCTCACCGCCATCGCGCTCCTGCTCGTCCTTGGCGCCACCGGCAAGTCCGCGCAGATTCCCCTCTACGTCTGGCTGCCGGACGCCATGGAAGGCCCCACGCCGGTCTCCGCGCTCATCCACGCCGCCACCATGGTCACGGCCGGCATCTACATGGTGGTCCGCACCCACGCCATCTTTGACCGCGCGCCGCTCGCGCTCACCGTCGTCGCCATCATCGGCGCAGCCACGGCATTCTTTGCCGCAACCGTCGGCATTCTTCAGACCGACATCAAGCGCGTCCTCGCCTACTCCACCATCTCGCAGCTCGGCTACATGTTCCTGGCCTGCGGTGCTGCGGCCTACTCCGCCGCCATCTTCCACCTGGTCACGCATGCCTTCTTCAAGGCGCTGCTCTTCCTCGCCGCGGGCTCGGTCATCCACGCTGTCAGCGGCGAGCAGGACATGCGCGTCATGGGCGGCCTGCGCAAATACATCCCGGTCACCTTCTGGACCATGACCATGGCCGTCTTCGCCATCTCCGGCTTTCCGCCCTTCTCCGGCTTCTTCTCGAAGGACGAAATCCTCGCCGAAGTCTTTCGCTCGCCGAATGGCGGTCACGTGCTGTGGGCCGTTGGACTCATCACCGCCGGCATCACGTCCTTCTACATGTTCCGCCTCTGGTACTTGACCTTCTTCGGCCATCTGCGGCTGCATACCGCCCAGCACGAAGCCCTCCCGGTTGTACTGAACGATGAGCTGCTCGCCACCGGGCAGCCCACCAACGGCCATCACGGCCATGCGCACCCGCATGCGCACGCCATCCACGAGAGCCCCAATTCCATGCTGGTTCCGCTCGTGCTGCTCGCCATCCTCTCCGTCGCCGGCGGCTGGATCGGCATCCCGCATTCCCTCGGCGGCGCCGACCGCTTCGGACGTTTCCTCGATCCGGTGACGCATGGCATCGGAGCGCCGGCATCCTTCGAGCAGGTATCGATCGCCATGCGCACCGGCGCGCCGATTCCGACCACTGAGGCTCCTCCCCGACCGGAAGACCCGCAGTTGGAGCGCATGCTCACCGGCTTCTCCGTCCTGGCCGCGGTGCTCGGCTGGCTGCTCGCCGACACGCTCTACCGCCGCAAGCCGGAGCTCCCCGCGAAGATCGCCGCACACTCGCGCGCTCTTTACCGGCTGGTCGCAAACAAATACTGGATCGATGAGATCTACGGCTTTCTCATCGTCAAGCCGCTGCTCGTCATCTCCCGCTACATCCTCTGGGGCGGATTCGATCGCGGCGTCATCGGCGGCGGCAATCGCGTGCTTGCCGGCAGCGCGCAGGGCGCAGGCGCTGTGCTGCGCCGCATCCAATCCGGAAACATCCGCTCCTATGCTGGCTGGCTCGCCATCGGCGCCGCCATTATCCTGCTGCTCTCCTTCTTCGGTTTTGGAGCGCATCTGCACATGGGGGTCCGCTAGCCATGGCCTCTATCGATCACTCCATCCTCACCTGGATTCTCCTGCTGCCCGCCTTCGGCGCACTCGTCGCCGCGCTGCTGCCGGAGCGCGGCAAACTAATCCAGAGCTGGGCGCTGCTCGTCGCGCTGGCCACCTTCGTGCTCACGCTGCATCTGCCCACGCACTTCGACTACAACCACACCGGCTTCCAGTTTGAGATCAACCGCCTCTGGATCGTCTCGCCGCCCATCCACTACCACCTCGGCGTCGATGGCCTCTCCGTCTGGCTCGTTGTGCTCACCGGCTTCCTCGCGCCCATCGGCGTGCTCGCCTCCTGGCGCGCCATCGACACCCGCGTCAAAGAGTTCTACTCGCTCTTCCTGCTGCAGCAGACCGCGATGCTCGGCGTCTTTCTCGCGCTCGACCTCATGGTCTACTACGCCTTCTGGGAGCTCACGCTCGTGCCCATGGCCATCCTCATCGCCATGTTCGGACGCGAGCCCGGCAGCCGCAACAGCTCGCGCGCTGCAATCAAGTTCTTCCTCTATACATTCATTCCCTCTGCACTGTTTCTTGTCGGCATCCTCGCGCTCTACGCGCGCACCGGCACCTTCGACTACATCGAGCTGAAGACCGCGCTCGCCCAGAACCACTCGCTCTTCTCGCCCGGCGCCATGTGGGTCATCTCGCTTTCCTTCCTGGTCGCCTTCGCCGTCAAGGTCCCGGTCTTCCCGCTGCACGGCTGGCTCGGCGATGTCTTCAGCGAAGCCCCCACCGCCATGGCGATGATCGTCGCCGGCAAGCTCGGCCTCTACTCGCTCATCCGCTTCCATCTCGGCCTCTTCCCCTTCGAATCGCATCGCGTCGCCCACTGGATGATCCTGCTCGCCGTCGTCGGCATCCTCTATGGCGCGCTCGTCGCGCTGGTGCAGAACGACCTCAAGCGTCTGCTCGCCTTCGGCACCATCTCCAGCCTGAGTTTCTGCACGCTCGGCATCTACACCTTCGCCATCAACGGCCTCGACGGCGCCGTCTTCCACGTCCTCAGCGAATCGATCACCGGCGGCGCGCTGCTCGTCCTGCTCGGCGTGATGTACGAGCGCTACGGCACCTATGAGATCGAGCGCTACGGCGGCCTCGCCGCGCGCACGCCCCGCCTGGCCACGCTCTTCGTCCTGACCACGCTCGCGCTCATCGGCCTGCCCATCCTCAATGGCTTCGTCGGCGAGTTCCTCACGCTTTCCAGCGGCTTCGCCACCAGCCACGTCTGGGGCGCGCTCGGCACCGTCGGCGTCATCCTCAGCGCGGCCTACATGCTCTGGATGGTGCAGCGCGTCTTCTACGGACCCGAATCGGCGCTGGTCCATCGCTCGCCCGCGCACGATCTCGCTGCGCGCGAGCATCTCGCGCTCTGGCCCATGGCCATCCTCATGGTCGTCATGGGCGTCTTCTCTCCCTACTGGATACGCGCCATCGATCGCGGTGTGCACGCGTTGAGCAACACGCCCGCCGCAACTCATCCGGCCGCGGCCTTATCCGGTCGATCGCACGACGGGGAGGTCGAATAGATGCAGCTCGCGCGTATCCTTCCCGAAGTCATCCTCACCATCGCCGGCGTCCTCATCATGCTGGTCGATCCGCTCTTGCCGCGCACCGCCAACCGCAAATCTGTCGGCTGGTTCAGCGTGCTCGCCATGATCGCCGCCTTCGCCGCCAGCGCATGGCAGCTTCATCTCGCGCCCGGCACCGCGTACTTCGGCGTCGTGCAGACCGATGCCTTCAGCGTCTTCTTCCATCTCGCTATCTGCGGCACCGTTCTTGTCGCTCTGCTCGCCGCGATCGATTCAGTAGCATCGAACACCCACGACATGGGCGAGTTCTTCGCGCTCATCCTCTTCGGCACCGTCGGCATGCTGCTCATGACCTCGGCCGTCGAGCTGCTGCTGGTCTTCATCGGCCTTGAGATCTCTCGATCTCCACCTACATCCTGGCCGGCTTCCGCAAGCGCACCGGCAAGAGCCCCGAAGCCGCCATCAAATACTTCCTGCTCGGGTCCTTTGCCACCGCTTTCTTCCTCTACGGCATCGCGCTCACCTTCGGCGCCACCGGCACCACGCGCATCTCGGCCATCGCCGCCGCGCTCCCCCACTCCGCGACTCCCATCCTCGCCTGGACCGCCGTTGGCCTCATCCTCATCGGCCTCGGCTTCAAGGTCTCCGCCGCGCCCTTCCACGTCTGGACGCCCGACGTCTACGAGGGCGCGCCCTCGCCGGTCGTCGCGCTCATGTCCACCGCGCCCAAGGCCGCCGCATTCGCGGTCCTGCTGCGCATCTTCTACGGCGCCTATCCCTCCATCCAGCAGCACTGGTGGGGCCTCTTCTGGATCCTCGCCGCCGTCTCCATGACCCTCGGCAACCTGGCCGCGCTGCGCCAGCAGAGCGTCAAGCGCATGCTCGCCTACTCCTCCATCGCGCACGCCGGTATCTGCTGGTCGCCTTCACCGCGTTCTCGCCTGCCGGCATCGCGGCGGCCGCTTTCTATGCGCTCTGCTATGCCGCGATGAACGTCGGCATCTTCGCCGTCATCAGCCACGTCGGCGGATACGACGACCATCTCTGGTCCATCACCGACTATCGCGGCCTCGGCTACCGCTCGCCTGTCCTCGCGGGCGCCATGGCCTTCTTCCTGCTCTCGCTGATCGGCATTCCCTTCACCGGCGGCTTCTTCGCGAAATTCTATGTCTTCTCCGCCGCGCTGCAGAGCGGGATGTCGCGCTCGCCATCATCGGCCTCGTCAACAGCGGCATCGCCGCCTTCTACTATCTGCGCCTGCTCGTCGCGCTCTACGCAAAACCAGCCGAAGGCTCGCCCGTCCTGTCGGTTCCGCGTATGTCGCTCACGCTGGGCTTCGCCATCTGCTCGCTGCCTGGCCACGCTGCTGCTTGGCATCGCGCCGCGCAGTTCGCTCGATCTAGCGCAGCGCGGCGCAGAATCCGGCAACGCCGGAAACACAGGCACTGGTTGAGTTAGTGGGAGTCTAGGGCGACGGGTTGAAGGCACGAGAGGCGATTAGGATGTTGGAAGAGGATGGCTGGCAGTTACGCTCACAGCGCGGCAGCCATATGCAGTTCACACATCCCACGAAACCCGGGCGAGTGACGGTTCCCTTTCACGGAAATCACGACCTCTCCAAAGGTGTTGTGGCGAGTATCCGCAAACAGGCAGGTCTCAAGTGACGCAGCGATATCTGGTCGTGTTTGAAAAGTCGCCGTCGAACTACAGCAGCTTCGCGCCAGATGTGCCCGGATGCGTCTCGGCCGGCGTCTCTCTCGAAGAGGCGCGCCTCAACATGACCGAGGCCCTGCGCTTTCACTTGGAAGGAATGCTTGAAGACGGCGATCCCATTCCGGACGCAGTGACTACTGCATACGACTTCGCGGGCGAAGACCCAGAGCACGGCGTCGAGCACTGTGTTGTGGAATGGCTGCCCGTAGAGCTGCCCATATTGCCGGCCCAGATCACCGCGCCGCGTGCAGATAAGAGAGTTCATGGCTGACGTAAATTTCACCGTCGACGGCAAGAAGCTCACCGCCCCCGCAGGCACGCTGCTCATTGAAGCCTGCCGCGCCGCGGGCGTCGAGATTCCTGCCTTCTGCTACTATCCCGGCCTCTCGCTCCAGGCGGCCTGCCGCATGTGCATCGTGCGCATTGAGAAGATGCCCAAGCTGCAGACCGCCTGCACCACGCCCGTCGCCGAAGGCATGGTCGTGCAGACCGAGACTCCCGAGATCGCGCAGGCGCGCAAGGCCACCGTTGAGCTGCTGCTCGGCAACCATCCGCTCGACTGCCCCGTCTGCGATGCGGGCGGCGAGTGCGAGCTGCAGGACATGACCTTCAAGTACGGTGCGGCCGACCTCGAAGTACGTCGAGATCAAGCAGCACCGCGAGGAGCAGCAGTGGTCGCCCGTCGTCTTCTTCGACCGCCCGCGCTGCATCCTCTGCTACCGCTGCGTTCGCGTCTGCGGCGAGGGCATGGATGTGTGGGCGCTCGGCGTGCAGAGCCGCGGCGTTTCCAGCGTGATCGCGCCCAACCGCCAGGACCATCTCGACTGCGAAGAGTGCGGCATGTGCATCGACGTCTGCCCGGTCGGCGCGCTCACCTCCGGCACCTATCGCTACAAGACCCGCCCCTGGGAGATGAATCACGTCGCCACCGTCTGCACCCACTGCGGTGACGGATGCAAGACCACCCTCGGTCTGCGGCGCGCCAATGAGGGCATGGAGATCGTGCGCGGCGACAACCGCGACAAGAGCGGCATCAACGGGGACTTCCTCTGCATCAAGGGCCGCTACGCCTTCGACTTCGCGAACCATCCCGACCGCCTGACCAAGCCGCTCATCCGGCAAGCCGATGGCAGCTTCGCCACCGCAACCTGGGAGCAGGCGCTCAGCCACGCCGCTTGAAACTGAGAGAGATTCGCGACACGAAGGGTCCTGGCGCGATCGGCGTCATCGGCTCCAATCGCACCACCAACGAAGAAAACTACCTCCTGCAGAAGTTCGCGCGCACGGTGCTCGGCACCAACAACATCGATCACCACCGCACCGCCGATTACGTCAGCTTTGCCCGCGCGCTGGCCGGCATGGCGATCGCGCCGCATCTCTGCGCGATGCCTCAACCGCTCCAGCCATCCTGCTGCTCGGCAACGATCCCACCGAGCAGCATCCCGCGCTGGCCTGGGAGCTGCGCACCAATGTGCGGCTGAACGCGGCCAAGCTCTTCGTCGTCAACGCGCATCCGATCAAGCTGCGGCGCCAGGCCAAGGCATTCCTCGCAGATTCCCGATGGCAGCTATGCCGACGCGGTCCGCTTTCTCGGCTCCAACGACGCCGATTTCAACGGCATCGAAGGCGCAGCCGAGTTCCGCGACGCCCTCCGCGCCGAACAGAAGCTCTTGATCGTCTTCGGCTCGGAGTTCCGCGGCCACGACATCGACGCGCTCGTCTCCTTCGGGCTGTCCTTGCCGGATACCCGCTTCGCCTGCCTGGCCGACTACGCCAATTCCCGCGGCGCAGCCGACATGGGCCTGCTTCCCGACCTGCTGCCCGGCTATCGCCCCGTCGCCGATCCCGGCCCTTCGCCGAGGAGTACCCGAACCTCCCGCAGACCCCGGGCAAGGACCTGATCCAGATGTTCGACGCCGCCGAGCGCGGCGAACTCGGCGCGCTCTACGTCGTCGGCTCGAATCCCGATCGCGCGCTACAACATCGATCCCGCAACGCTGAACAACACCTTCGTCGTCGTGCAGGAGATGTTCCTGACGGAGACAGCGCAGCTTGCCGACGTCATCTTGCCCGCCGCCAATCTCTACGAAAAGGCCGGCACCGTCACCAACACCTACGGCGATCTGCAGCTCGTCAAAAAAGCCGCCGACCGCGCCGGCGTCCGCCCGGACTTCGAAATGATCGTTCGCCTCGCCGACCGCATGGGCGCCGATCCCCAACAGCTTGTTCCCTTCGGCCGCGGCCTGCGCGCCGACTCGGCCAGTCGCGCGGCGCGCAATCCGGCGAGGCGGACCGGCACGCCGTGTGGCTCGCCGCGCGGCAGATCGAGCCCAAGGTCAGCCCCTTCGATCCCTATGCCGTCCTCGATGAGATCGAGCGGCTCGTGCCCGGCTACGATGTCGATCGCATGAACCTGCTGACCGCCAACGACGTCCATACGAAGCTCGTATCCATCCAGAGTCGCAGCTCGGCGCCGCGTCGTGACCTTGTGCTGCCCGCCGACGATGCCCTGTTCACTTCCGGCACGCTCGGCCGCTACAGCGCCAAGCTGCATGAAGTCACGAAGCGCACCGCGCACCCGCGGAGACCGCAGCCGATTAACTTGCAACATTGGCAGTAACGATTTTTAGAAAGAGAGCCCCGTGAGTCCGCTGCTGACATATGTGCTGTTGAGCATCGCCAAGATCGTCGTCGTGCTGATCGTCCTGCTCATGCGTTGCCTACACCGTGCTGCTGGAGCGCAAGGTTGTCGGCCGCATCCAGAACCGCTGGGGCCCCAGCCGCGTCGGGCCCTTCGGGCTGCTGCAGCCGCTCGTCGACGGCGTCAAGCTCTTCCTCAAGGAAGACATCATGCCGGAACCGCGTCTACCGGCCGCTCTACATCCTCGCGCCCATCATCGCGCTGGCCTGCGCGCTCATCTCCATCGCCGTCGTGCCCTTCGGCGCCAACATTCCGATCCACGTCAACGGCGTCGCTTCGATCTCTTCCAGATCACCGACATCAACATCGGCCTGCTGGTCATCCTCGGCGTCACCTCCATCGGCGTCTACGGCATCGCGCTCTCCGGCTGGTCCTCGAACAACAAATATTCGCTGCTCGGCTCCCTGCGCTCCAGCGCCCAGATGGTCAGCTACGAACTCGCGCTCGGCCTGTCGCTGATCGGCGTCGTCCTGCGCGCCGGCTCCTTCCGCCTGCGCGACATCGTGAACGTCCAGTCCACGCACGGCCTTCTTTCCTGGAACGTCTTCGGCGGATTGCAGTTCGTCGCCTTCTTCATCTACCTGATCGCCGCCTACGCTGAGACCAATCGCGCGCCTTTTGATCTGCTCGAAGCGGAAAGCGAACTGACCGGCGGCTACCACACCGAGTACAGCTCCATGAAGTTCGCCATGTTCTTCATGGCCGAATACGCCAACATGATCACGGTCGGCTGCGTGGCCACGCTGCTGTTTTTCGGCGGCTGGACGAGCCCCTTCGGCAACCTGCTGCCCACGCCGCACAACATCGTGATCCAGGCGCTGCTGCCGCTCTTCTGGTTCGTCCTCAAGGTTTTCTTCTTCCTGTTTCTCTACATCTGGGTGCGCGGCACGCTGCCGCGCTTTCGCTATGACCAGTTGATGGGCTTTGGATGGAAATTTCTCGTGCCGCTGGCCATTGCCAACATCGTCGTCACCAGCCTTGATCTACGCTCCCGTAAGAAGTGTCACGTTGATTTACTATCGAAACTTCCGCTATCTGTTCGTTCCTCCTGCTGGTAGAACGGCTTTCGTCATGTATCTGACCATCTTCTTCATCTTCGGCGCATTGTGCCTCGCCGGCGCCCTGAATCTGCTGCTGCAGCGCCACCCCATCAACAGCGCGCTCTCGCTGATCGTGGTCATGAGCTCGCTGGCGGTGCTCTATCTGCTGCTCGGCGCGGAGTTTCTCGCCGCCGCGCAGGTCATCGTCTACTCCGGCGCCATCATGGTGCTGTTCACCTTCGTCATCATGCTGCTGAACGCCGGGCGAAGAAGAGCGCACGCGCGGCAGCCGGGCCGCTATCTCGTCGGCTTTCCCGGCGTCGCGGCGCTGCTCGGTCTGCTCACCTACATCTTTCTCTCCGTCCGCACGCCGCTCGGCAAGGCGCGCTCGGCGGCGATATCTCGTCACCACCGCCGACCTCAGCCGCGTGCTCTTTCGCGATCTGCTGCTTCCCTTTGAAGTCACCTCGGTCCTGATTCTGGTCGCCATCCTCGGCGCTGTCGCGCTGGCGCGAAAGGAGTCCTGACGTGGTTGTCCCTATCGCCTACTATCTCGTGCTCAGCGCCATCCTCTTCTCGCTCGGCGTTGCCGCCTTCCTCATCAAGCGCAACATCATCACCGTCTTCATGTCGATCGAGCTGATGCTCAACGCCGTCAACCTGACCTTCGTCGCCTTCGCGCACCAGTGGCATCAGGTCAGCGGGCAGATCTTCGTCTTCTTCGTCATGGTGGTGGCCGCGGCTGAAGCCGCCGTAGGCCTGGCCATCATCATCGCCATCTTCCGCACCCGGAACACGCTCAACGTCGACCAGGTCGAACCTGATGAAACTATGAACGACGGCCTTCATCTGTGGCTCATCCCGCTCCTGCCCCTCGTCGGCTTTCTGCTGAACGGACTCCTCGGCCATCGCCTGCCGAAAGCGCTCGTCATCCACCATCGCGCTCGTCTTCACCGCGGCGCCGCTTCTGCATGGTTCTGCGCGTCTACGACAGCTTCTCGGCGCTCTCGCTGCCCTACATCGAGCGGCACTCTGCCTGGATCGCCACCTCCACCTTCCATGCGGACTTCGCCTTCGCGCTCGATCAGCTCACGCTGGTCATGCTGCTGGTCGTCACCGGCGTCGGCTTCCTCATCCACATCTACTCCGTCGGCTACATGGCGCACGAGGAGGGCTACTGGCGCTTCTTCGCCTACCTCAACCTCTTCATGTTCTTCATGCTCACCCTGGTGCTGGCGGAAAACTTCCTGCTCATGTTCGTCGGCTGGGAAGGCGTCGGCCTCGCCTCCTATCTGCTGATCGGCTTCTATTTCAAGAAGCGCTCCGCGGCCAACGCCGGCAAGAAGGCATTCATCGTCAACCGCATCGGCGACTTCGGCTTCCTGCTGGCGATGTTCCTGCTCATCGTCCACTTCGGCACGCTCAGCTTCAGCGAAGTGGCCAGCCAGATCGCGCAGCATCCGGAATGGCAGAGCGGCTTCCTCACCGCCATCGCGCTCCTGCTCGTCCTCGGCGCCACCGGCAAGTCCGCGCAGATTCCGCTCTACGTCTGGCTGCCCGACGCCATGGAAGGCCCCACGCCGGTCTCCGCGCTCATCCACGCCGCCACCATGGTCACGGCCGGCGTCTACATGGTCGCGCGCACCCACGTCATCTTTGACCGCGCGCCGCTCGCGCTCACCGTCGTCGCCATCATCGGCGCCGCCACGGCATTCTTCGCCGCCACCATCGGCATTCTGCAGACCGACATCAAGCGCGTCCTCGCCTACTCCACCATCTCGCAGCTCGGCTACATGTTCCTGGCCTGCGGCGCTGCGGCCTACTCCGCCGCCATCTTCCACCTGGTCACGCACGCCTTCTTCAAGGCGCTGCTCTTCCTCGCCGCGGGCTCGGTCATCCACGCCCTCAGCGGCGAGCAGGACATGCGCGTCATGGGCGGCCTGCGCAAATACATCCCGGTCACCTTCTGGACCATGACCATGGCCGTCTTCGCCATCTCCGGCTTTCCGCCCTTCTCCGGCTTCTTCTCGAAGGACGAAATCCTCGCCGAAGTCTTTCGCTCGCCGAATGGCGGCCACGTGCTGTGGGCCGTTGGACTCATCACCGCCGGCATCACGTCCTTCTACATGTTCCGCCTCTGGTACTTGACCTTCTTCGGCCATCTGCGGCTGCATACCGCCCAGCACGAAGCTCTCCCGGTTGTACTGAACGATGATCTGCTCGCCACCGGGCAGCCCACCAACGGCCATCACGGCCACGCGCACCCGCATGCGCACGCCATCCACGAGAGCCCCGAATTCCATGCTGGTTCCGCTCGTGCTGCTCGCCATCCTCTCCGTCGCCGGCGGCTGGATCGGCATCCCGCATTCCCTCGGCGGCGCCGACCGCTTTGGCCGCTTCCTCGATCCGGTGACGCATGGCGTCGGAGCGCCGGCATCCTTCGAGCAGGTGTCGATCGCCATGCGCACCGGCGCGCCGATTCCGACCACCGAGGCTCCTCCCCGACCGGAAGACCCCAGACCGAGCGCATGCTCACCGGCTTCTCCGTCCTGGCCGCGGTGCTCGGCTGGCTGCTCGCCGACACGCTCTACCGCCGCAAGCCGGAGCTCCCCGCAAGATCGCCGCACACTCGCGCGCTCTTTACCGGCTGGTCGCAAACAAATACTGGATCGATGAGATCTACGGCTTCCTCATCGTCAAGCCGCTGCTCGTCATCTCCCGCTACATCCTCTGGGGCGGATTCGATCGCGGCGTCATCGGCGGCGGCAATCGCGTGCTTGCCGGCAGCGCGCAGGGCTGCAGGCGCTGTGCTGCGCCGCATCCAGTCCGGAAACATCCGCTCCTACGCTGGCTGGCTCGCCATCGGCGCCGCCATTATCCTGCTGCTCTCCTTCTTCGGCTTTGGAGCGCATCTGCACATGGGGGTCCGCTAGTCATGGCCTCTATCGATCACTCCATCCTCACCTGGATTCTCCTGCTGCCCGCCTTCGGCGCGCTCGTCGCCGCGCTGCTGCCGCGAGCGCGGCAAACTCATCCAGAGCTGGGCGCTGCTCGTCACGCTGGCCACCTTCGTGCTCACGCTGCATCTGCCCGCGCACTTCGACTACAACCACACCGGCTTCCAGTTTGAGATCAACCGCCTCTGGATCGTCTCGCCGCCCATCCACTACCACCTCGGCGTCGATGGCCTCTCCGTCTGGCTCGTTGTGCTCACCGGCTTCCTCGCGCCCATCGGCGTGCTCGCCTCCTGGCGCGCCATCGACACCCGCGTCAAAGAGTTCTACTCGCTCTTCCTGCTGCAGCAGACCGCGATGCTCGGCGTCTTTCTCGCGCTCGACCTCATGGTCTACTACGCCTTCTGGGAGCTCTCGCTCGTGCCCATGGCCATCCTCATCGCCATGTTCGGACGCGAGCCCGGCAGCCGCAACAGCTCGCGCGCTGCAATCAAGTTCTTCCTCTACACCTTCATTCCCTCGGCACTTTTTCTTGTCGGCATCCTCGCGCTCTACGCGCGCACCGGCACCTTCGACTACGTCGAGCTGCAAGACCGCGCTCGCCCAGAACCACTCGCTCTTCTCGCCCGGCGCCATGTGGGTCATCTCGCTTTCCTTCCTCGTCGCCTTTGCCGTGAAGGTCCCGGTCTTCCCGCTGCACGGCTGGCTCGGCGATGTCTTCAGCGAAGCCCCCACCGCCATGGCGATGATCGTCGCCGGCAAGCTCGGCCTCTACTCGCTCATCCGCTTCCATCTCGGCCTCTTCCCCTTCGAGTCGCATCGCGTCGCCCACTGGATGATCCTGCTCGCCGTCATCGGCATCCTCTATGGCGCGCTCGTCGCGCTGGTGCAGAACGACCTCAAGCGCCTGCTCGCCTTCGGCACCATCTCCAGCCTGAGTTTCTGCACGCTCGGCATCTACACCTTCGCCATCAACGGCCTCGACGGCGCCGTCTTCCACGTCCTCAGCGAATCGCATCACCGGCGGCGCGCTGCTCGTCCTGCTCGGCGTGATGTACGAGCGCTACGGCACCTATGAGATCGAGCGCTACGGCGGCCTCGCCGCGCGCACGCCCCGCCTGGCCACGCTCTTCGTCCTGACCACGCTCGCGCTCATCGGCCTGCCCATCCTCAATGGCTTCGTCGGCGAGTTCCTCACGCTTTCCAGCGGCTTCGCCACCAGCCACGTCTGGGGCGCGCTCGGCACCGTCGGCGTCATCCTCAGCGCGGCCTACATGCTCTGGATGGTGCAGCGCGTCTTCTACGGACCCGAATCGGCGCTGGTCCATCGCTCGCCCGCGCACGATCTCGCTGCGCGCGAGCAACTCGCGCTCTGGCCCATGGCCATCCTCATGGTCGTCATGGGCGTCTTCTCTCCCTACTGGATACGCGCCATCGATCGCGGTGTGCACGCGTTGAGCAACACGCCCGCCGCAACTCATCCGGCCGCGGCCTTATCCGGTCGATCGCACGACGGGGAGGTCGAATAGATGCAGCTCGCGCGTATCCTTCCCGAAGTCATCCTCACCATCGCCGGCGTCCTCGTCATGCTGGTCGATCCGCTCTTGCCGCGCACCGCCAACCGCAAATCTGTCGGCTGGTTCAGCGTGCTCGCCATGATCGCCGCCTTCGCCGCCAGCGCCTGGCAGCTTCATCTCGCCGCCCGGCACCGCGTACTTCGGCGTCGTGCAGACCGATGCCTTCAGCGTCTTCTTTCATCTCGCTCATCTGCGGCACGGTTCTTGTTGCTCTGCTCGCCGCGATCGATTCAGTAGCATCGAACACCCCCGACATGGGCGAGTTCTTCGCGCTCATCCTCTTCGGCACTGTCGGCATGCTGCTCATGACCTCGGCCGTCGAACTGCTGCTGGTCTTCATCGGCCTTGAGATCTCGTCGATCTCCACCTACATCCTGGCCGGCTTCCGCAAGCGCAGCGGCAAGAGCCCCGAAGCCGCCATCAAGTACTTCCTGCTCGGGTCCTTTGCCACGGCATTCTTCCTCTACGGCATCGCGCTCACCTTCGGCGCCACCGGCACCACGCGCATCTCGGCCATCGCCGCCGCGCTTCCCCACTCCGCGACCCCCATCCTCGCCTGGACCGCCGTTGGCCTCATCCTCGTCGGGCTCGGCTTCAAGGTCTCCGCCGCGCCCTTCCACGTATGGACGCCCGATGTCTACGAGGGCGCGCCCTCGCCCGTCGTCGCGCTCATGTCCACCGCGCCCAAGGCCGCCGCCTTCGCCGTCCTGCTGCGCATCTTCTACGGCGCCTATCCCTCCATCCAGCAGCACTGGTGGGGCCTCTTCTGGATTCTCGCCGCCGTCTCCATGACCCTCGGCAACCTGGCCGCGCTGCGCCAGCAGAGCGTCAAGCGCATGCTCGCCTACTCCTCCATCGCGCATGCCGGCTACCTGCTGGTCGCCTTCACCGCGTTCTCGCCCGCTGGCGTCGCGGCGGCCGCCTTCTACGCGCTCTGCTATGTCGCCATGAACGTCGGCATCTTCGCCGTCATCAGCCACGTCGGCGGGTACGACGACCATCTCTGGTCCATCACCGACTACCGCGGCCTCGGCTACCGCTCGCCTGTCCTCGCGGGCGCCATGGCCTTCTTCCTGCTCTCGCTCATCGGCATTCCCTTCACCGGCGGCTTCTTCGCCAAGTTCTATGTCTTCTCCGCCGCGCTGCAGAGCGGCATGTTCGCGCTCGCCATCATCGGCCTCGTCAACAGCGGTATCGCCGCCTTCTACTACCTGCGCTTGCTGGTCGCGCTTTACTCAAAGCCGGCCGAAGGCTCGCCCGTCCTGTCCGTTCCGCGCATGTCGCTGACGCTCGGCTTCGCCATCCTGCTCGCCGCCTCGGCCACGCTGCTGCTCGGCATCGTGCCGCGCAGCTCGCTCGATCTCGCGCAGCGCGGCGCAGCCACCTTCTTCGCGCCGGCGCTCCCAGCCCAGGCCGCAGCGCCATCTACACTCGCAGAAGGACCAGTAACAGTTAAGAACCGCCGCATTCAGCTGGAGCTAAGCGACCTCCGCTCACTCGCTCTTCAACCGCAAGTCCCGCTGCTCAAAGATCCGCACTGCCGCTTCAAACAGCGCGCCGCTCAGCAGCACCGCCTCCAGCAAGCCCGCACCAAAGACCAGGCGTGTATGCTCCGCAACCGGCCCGCTCAACAGAACCTGCAGCAGCCGCGTCTGCGCAATCTGCCAGCCCGGCGGCAACAGCAACGGCAGGCTGAGCACAGTCAGGCTCAGGATGCCGGCAATCACCCCCGGCAGCACCAGTGACCCCAGCACAGCCAGCGACGCCATCGTCATACTCAGCAGCAGCAGCGCGCCCAGCGTCTGCCACAGCGTCACCGCAGCCGCGCCCAGCACCGGCCCAGTCAGTGCCAGGTCGAGCACATAAGCCACCAGCGGCAGAAACGCCGCCAGCCATAGCGCGCCCAGATACTGCCGCCGGCTCACCGCGCGCGACAGCACCAGCACAATCCGCCGCGATCGCTGTTCATTGCCCAGCAGCGCTCCGCCGGTAAACGCGACCAGCGCCAGTCCGTACAGGCTCTGCTGCGCCAGCGCCGCTTCTACGTCCTCCGGTGCCGGATGCAGCCCGCCCGTCAGCATCACCGCCGCCATGCCCCACGGCCACAGCACCAGCAGCAGCCACAGCCAGCGATTCGCCCACAGCAGCCGCCACGCAATCCACAGGCTTTTCATGCGCCGGTCACCTCGCTGCCTGTCCATTCGCCGCGGTCCCCGCGGGTCCATTCGCCGCGGCTCCCGCGGGTCCATTCTAAGAACAGCTCCGTCAGGTCGCCGCGCATCGGCGTCACGCTAACCAGCACAGCCCCGCGCGCCCACGCCTCTTCAAGAAAGCGCCGTGTCTCCTCCGACGGAATCCGCCACACGCCGGGCGCGCTCTCCGCGCCCCACTGCGCAAGGAACGCCGCATCCGGCGCAAACGACGTCAGCGCAATCTCCATCTGCTCCGTCGCTGCCAGCAGCTCGTTCAGCCGCCCATAACGCAGCAGCCGTCCTTCGTGCAGAAAGGCGATGCGGTCGCTCACCAGCGCGACTTCGCCCAGCTGGTGCGAGCTCAGCACGATCGCAGCGCCCTCGGCGCGCAGTTCCCTCAGCAGCGTGCGTATATCCAGCACGCCCTGCGGATCGAGCGCGGACGCCGGCTCATCCAGGATCAGCACCTTCGGCCGGTGCACCAGCGCCAGCGCCAACGCCAGCCGCTGCTGCATGCCGCGCGAGAAGCGCCGCACATCGCGCTTCCACTCGCGCAGGCCCACCCGCGCGAGCACCTGCTCCAGCGATTCGCGCGTCACGTCGGCATCATTCAATCGCGCGGCGAAGCGCAGCGCATCGAAAGCATTGCCCGCAAAGAACACCGGCGAGTCCGGCACAAATCCCAACTGCCGCCGTGCCGCAGCATCCGCGAATCGATGCCCCATCAGCGACCCGCTGCCGGAGGTGGCCAGCAGGAACCCGGCGGCAATCTGCATCGCGGTTGTTTTGCCTGCGCCGTTCGGTCCTACCAGGCCCAGAATCTCGCCCGGCTCCGCCCTGAAGCTCACATCTTCAAGCGCCCGCGTCTTGCCGAAATATTTCGTGATGCGGTCAAAGACCAGCGCCGATGGCATAGCAGCATCGTAACCAATCTTCACTGCAGCGCATTCCAGCGGTCATAAATATTCGTCACTTGATTCGTGGCCTATCTCTATCTCCGCTCCACGCGCATCCAGGTCGTTCCATGAGCTCACCTATCTCGGATTCCATGCGCATGTGTCGCAACCGGCAGCCCCCGGGACTGGATCCAGGCGTCGGTATCTGGCTCGTGCTATTGCGTATACTGAAGGGATGCTGTGAAGCTGATGCAGCGATAATAGGCACCGTATGACGATGCATTCCACAACGACTACAACGACTACAGTGAAGCTCGAAAATTCAGGCCGGCCAAGGATTTCCGTTGCCATAATTAGCTTAGCGGCACTGCTTATCTCCGGTGCAGCCGTCCTCTTTACCCAGGATGGATTTGACCGCGCAGTTACCGTTGGATTGAACCACTTCAATCACGTCTCTTTCTTGTTTGACGCTGTGTGTCATGGCATTTCGGAAAACACGACCTCTTCGGGGCTGATCTTTGTCGCGCTCCTTTGGTATTGCTGGTTTTCCTCTCCCGATCTTCGCAGCCGTCATAACACTCTGTTCGGCACCGTCGCTTCGGCACTGGCTAGTCTGCTCAGTCGCATGACCCAGCTCATGTTTCCGAACCGCGCCCGCCCATTTCAGGATCCTTCTTTACACCTCACTCTTCCCTTCACCGTCCAGCCGGATTCGCTCAGGCACGTCGCGTCATCGTTTCCCAGCGATCATGCCGCGCTCTATTTCGCTTTGGCGGCCACCATATATTCGGTGAATCGCAAGGTCGGGTATTACGCCCTTGCATTAGCTTTTCTGCTAAGTGGCATTCGCATGTATCTGGGCTTTCACTATTTCACTGACACACTCGGGGGAGCAGGCCTTGGAGTGTTGTGTGTCTGTCTCATGCAAAGCCTCAGAGCCACCAGGCGCACCTCTGCTATGTGCCAGACCCCGAGTCCCGCCTTCTATGCCGTAGCGTTTTGCGTGACCTACACCATCGCGACAATGTTTGCCGATGTGCGTGTGATCGCTTCGCAGGTAGCTCATCTCCTGCGGCACTGACAGAATTATGGGAAGCCGGATCGAAGAGCACTCCGCCATCTCCGGCCTATCTCCATCTGTCACCCTGGCGTGTATCTGGAGAATTCTGGACTCCATTCCCGATACCGCCGGCATGGCCCGAAATTATTGAGCAGGAAAAGCAAAAGCCCCCGGCCAAATGACCAGGGGCTCTTGACCAGGAAACTCTATTTCGGAAGCGTGGCCTGCACCTTCACGAAGATGATGACCAGCGTGAACAGCGAGAGCGACTCGATGAACGCGAGGCCAAGCGTCAGCAGCAGCAGGATGCCCGGCCGTGCTCCTGGATTGCGCGCCAGCGCCTCTGTCGCAGACGCAGTAGCGCGGCCCTGGCCCAGGCCGCAAAGGCCGGCCGCCAGGCCCATGCCGATACCGGCAGCGATCGAGGTGAGGCCGATGGCCATGGCGTTGCCGCCGCCCGCGTCCTGTGCGAATGCCGGAGCGGCCAGGAACAGCACGCTCAGCGTGGTGAAGAGGATTTGCAGTTTCCGCATTGTGTTTCTCCGTAGCTCCCTGGAATGTACCGTCAGTGGGTGGTTGATGCTCACCGTGCTGGCACCCTCACGCTCACGGCCGATGCAGGCTGGGCGGAAGCGGCTCCCTGCCTGAAATGTCGTTGCGGCCGCGCGATGCGCAGCGGCCGGAAAATCCTAGTGCTCGTGCGCTATCGCCTGCGACAGATAAATCAGGGTCAGCAGCATGAACACGACTGCCTGGATGATCGAAACGCCCGCATGCAGCGCAAGAAACGGCACTGATCCCACAATCGGAATGAGCGAGAAGAAAACCAGGATCACCATATCGCTGGCAAACATGTTCGCGTAGAGACGGACAGTGAGTGAGAGAATGCGCGCCAGGTGCGAGATGATCTCGATCGGCAGCATCAGCCAGGAAATCCACCAGATCGGCCCCAGAAACTGCTTGATATAGCCGGGCCCGTTCGCGCGAATGCCCTGGTACTGGTAATAGAGAAAGGTCAGGGTGGCCAGCCCCAGCGGCACATATGGCTTGGAGGTGGGCGTGATAAAGCCGGGAATCAGCCCGATCAGATTGCAGAGCAGGATGAAGGCGAAGATGACGGTTACGTACGGAACAAACCGTTCGTAGCCATGCCCGACAATCGATTCCGCCTGGTCGCTCACCAGGCCATGCAGCATCTCAGCGATATGCTGCGCCGGGGCCGGCTTGTCCACGCTCAGCGTGACCCGCACTACAACGAAAAATGCGAGCAACACCAGGGCGACCGCTAGCTCCATGGCAAACACATTGTCGATGGGCGCCTGCGGATACTTCGGATGCAGATGCAGGAGCGCGAGCACGGCATTCGCAACGCCGGCGAAGTAGTGGTTCAGGAAGGCTGTAAACGGGAGCAGTACTGGCATGGCGGTGTCGTAGCGGTTCTCGAAAGCCTTTAAAGGTGTTTAAGAAAATCCCTGCAAAAATCCGGCTTGATTTCCTAGAGAGTCCAGGCGCGCAGCAGTCGAATCGACTCAATCGTCAGCGCCACCACGGCCAGCCCCAGGCCCGCGCACAGCGCGTACACCGAGCCTTCCAAACTCCTAAGGCTAACATACAGAACGACTCCGGCGAGGATGAGGCGCAGGAAAAACCAGACCAGCACCCCGGCCACCGGCTTGCCCTGCCGTCCCTCGTTGAACCGGCTCAAAACCGCCAGCATCAGCCGCTGCGACTCATAAAGCCCCGTCGCCGCAATCGCCGCACCCACCAGAAACAGCACCGCCGACTGCCACCCCGCCGCCAGCCACGTCACCGCGGTCCCTAGGACGCCCAGGATCGCCACCCAGCCAAGCGCGTGCGTCAGCGTCGCCTTCAGGTCGCGCTCGGTAAAGTCGGTAAATGTCGATGCGCCGGGTTCAGTCATAAGGTTCGGGGGACACGCGAATTATTCCTTGGCCTGCGCCAGCACGACGCGGAAGATCTGCACAAAGCCGGCTGCCGCGCCAAGAATCAGACCCGGAATATAAATCCAGTGCTGATGCAGCCACTTGTCCAGCCCCGCGCCCATCAGCCAGCCGATCACCGTCGCGATTGGTAGCATCAGCGCCAACTGGATCAGGCTCTCCACCTGCACCAGCGATTTCATTGTGTCACTCTGCTTGGTGTCAGTCTGTTTGGTGTCGCTCTGTTTCGGCCGCGAATTGTCAGCGGCCTGCCCGTTCTCGCTGTCATTCGCCATCGTGCTTCCGGTTCCTGCGTTGTTATACATCATCCCGGCCACGCCTTACCTGCTCGTTATACTGGCCTTTCTACTCATCATTTCAGCAATACCGGGAAGGAACGAGAGTGTTCGAGTCAGAGTTCGAGCGCAGCCTGTTTGCGCTGCGGCAGGAAAAGCTGCAACAGATCGCCGCGCTGGGCCACGCCGTCTATCCCAATCACTACCGCACCACGCACGAGATTCCCGCGCTGCGCGCAAGCTACGACGGCTGGACCGCCGAACAGTTCGATCCCGAGCACGGCGGCGAGCGCGTCCAGGTCTCCATAGCCGGCCGCATCATGGCCATCCGCGCCCAGGGCAAGGCCGGCTTCGCGCAGTTGCAGCAAGGCGGGTGAGCGGCTGCAGATCTACGTGCGCCTCGACGCCGTAGGCGAGCAGGCCTTCCAGCTCTACAAGCTGCTCGACCTCGGCGATCACATCGGCGTCACCGGCTATCTCTTCCGCACCCGCACCGGCGAGCTCACGGTCCACGTCGACACCATCACCTTCCTCACCAAGTCCATGCTCGCGCTCCCGGAGAAGTATCACGGCCTCGCCGACGTGGAGCTGCGCTATCGCCAGCGCTATCTCGATCTCTTCATGAACACCGACGTGCGCGCCGTCTTCGTCAAGCGCGCCCAGGTGCTGCGCGCCCTGCGCCGCTTCTTCGATGAGCGTGGCTATCTCGAAGTCGAAACGCCGATGATGCAGTCCATCGCCGGCGGCGCCATGGCGCGTCCCTTCGTCACCCACCACAACGCGCTCGACATCCCGCTCTTCCTGCGCATCGCGCCGGAGCTCTATCTCAAGCGCCTGGTCGTCGGCGGCTTCGATCGCGTGTACGAGATCAACAGAAATTTCCGCAACGAAGGAGTCTCCACCCAGCACAACCCCGAGTTCACCATGCTCGAGTTCTACCAGGCCTACGCGAACTACCACGACCTGATGGACCTGACCGAAGAGCTGGTGAAGTTCGTCGCCATGGAAGTGAACGGCTCGCTCACCACCGAATTCAACGGCACGACGATCGATTTGTCACAGTGGAAGCGCTATTCCATGCGCGAAGCGCATCGCCGCCTTCTGGCCGCAGAAATGCCGGAGCGATCTCCAGCGACAGGCCGACTTCGCGACCGAGATCGACTGTCCGGTCGAGCTTGGTGCAATCGCGTGCGTGCGGCTGGCGTACAAGTATCGACTGGAAGCCGGGAGAGCCCACCGGCAAGACCATCGCGAGCATCTTCGAAGCGGTAGCCGAAGAACACCTCATCCAGCCAACCATCATCTACGACTTCCCGCTAGCCGTCTCACCGCTCTCCAAGGTCAAGCCCGACGAGCCCGACTGGGTCGAGCGCTTCGAGTTCTATATCGGGGGCTTCGAGCTGGGCAACGCTTTCAGCGAGCTCAACGATCCCGTCGATCAGCAGCGGCGCTTCGCCGATCAGTCAGCCCAACGCGAGCACGGCGACGAGGAAGCCCACCAGCCGGATGAAGACTACGTGCGGGCGTTAGCCTACGGCTTGCCGCCAACCGCCGGCGAAGGCATCGGCATCGACCGCCTCACCATGATCCTCACCGGCGCGCGATCCATCCGCGACGTCATCCTCTTCCCCCTGATGCGGCCGCTGCAGGGCGATGCTGCTCAGGAAGAAAAGGAGAACTAAACGCACAAAGGTCGCCCACATCTGCAAACGTGAGCGACCAAAGCGAGCGAACCGAAGCACGCGCGCCGCAGGGGCCGTTGCCCGGACGGCAAGTCCCGCCGCAGGCGTGTCGCCCGGACGGCGAGTCCTACTTCGGCTTCTGGGCCCGTTTCGCCAGCGTCGCCAACGTCACTTTATCCAACTCGTTCTCGAAAGCACGGTGGCAGTCACGATAGGCTTTGGCGATGGCGGCATGAATCTTCGAAGCCACAGCCCCGCTCGACTTCGGAAGATTCAGTTTGCTGCTTGAATCGAGAGCGCGATGCACTTCGGCCAGCGTGATCGACTTCGCCGGACGAGTCAGCTTCGATCCTCCTGAGGGCCCCTTTTGACTCACGATAAGATCGGCCTGCTGCAGAGAGGACAGAATTCTGCGAATCACAACAGGGTTGGTGTGAAGTACCTCAGCAAGATCGGCGGAAGTCTTCAACGCGTCATTCTGCGAGAGAAGGACGAGAATATGGACACCGGTCACGAAGCGTGTGTTGGCTGCCATAAGCGAAACGCTACCATAAAAAAGTCTTCTGTCACTCGTGACGAATCTATCACGTTGGTTTCAAGTCAACACCGAAAGTCATCTGCCACCGTCTCTGCATCCAGTGGCAAACCAGCGCCTCCGGCGCCTGCATCGTAAGCCGTAATAGTTACCAGGAAAGGTACGAATTTTTGTGAAATTGCTCTTCGTCGGGGACGTTTTCGGCAGTCCGGGCAGGCGCGTCGTGCGGGAACACCTGCCCCACCTCATCCGCGAGCGCCAGGTCGATCTCGTCATCGTCAATGCGGAAAACGCTGCCGGCGGCTTCGGCCTCACCCCCTCTCTGGCGGACGATCTCTTTGACCTCGGCGCGCACGTCCTCACCACCGGCAACCACGTCTGGGATAAGCGCGAAATTATCGACTATTTAGGCTCCGTTCCCTCAGAAAGCCACGAACGCCCCCGCCGGATTGTCCGTCCCGCAAACTACCCCGCAGGCACTCCCGGCCACGGCCTTTATGAGGGCACGCTGCCCTCCGGCGTCCCCTATGCCGTGCTCAACCTGCAGGGCCGCGTCTTCATGCCGGCCATCGACGATCCCTTCCGTACCGCCGACCGCCTCCTCGCCGGCGTCAAGGCCAAGGTCATCCTGGTCGACATCCACGCCGAGGCCACTTCGGAGAAAATGGCACTCGGCTGGTATCTTGATGGACGGGTTACCGCTGTGCTGGGCACGCATACTCATGTGCCTACCGCGGACGAGCGCGTGTTACCAAACGGCACCGCCTACCAGACCGACGTCGGCATGAGCGGCCCCTACGACAGCGTGATCGGTGTGGAGAAAGAGCTCGTAATTCAGAGATTCCTCAACGCCATGCCCGGCAAATTCGAGCCCGCGCGCGGCGATGCCCGGCTCTGCGCGCTCCTCATTGAGTGCGATGCCACGACCGGCCGCGCCACCGCCGTGCAGCGACTCATGCTCGGAGAATAAAAGTTCTCTTTCACCGCACCGGCAAATGCGATCCCATCACCCCGGCCATAACGCCGCAGCTTTTCGTCCCATAGGAAAGAATCGCGCCTGCGAGTTGACCGCGCTCTTCCCGATAGCATCTCCTCTGTAGCGACCCGTGGCGCGCACGCCCCAGCCGCGGTCCAAGGAGATCTTTTCGCATGACGGATTATCGTGTACGCGCAGGCGATATCGAAGAAGACCAGGTAACCTCGCTGATGGAAAGCTACTCGGCGCAACTGCCCTCCAGCTTTTACCTCGTTCGCGGCGGGTGCCTCCATGGCCGCTTCTTTGATCGCCAAGCTTCAGGGCAAAAATCACAACGCGCTCTTTTTCGGCCAGTGGGCCGCGCCCTTCCTGCTGCTGGGTATCTATAACAAAATGGTGAAACTGCACGGCTCCGATGCCATCACCGCCAACAACGACTGAGATCGCGCCCCAAAATCAAGTCACTCCTGAATCCGGCATTCGCTCACCACAACAATGGGTGCCCCATCCTACGCAAAGGCAGGGTGGGGTAGTTCCACAATCCGCTCGCGCAGAAGCGCCAAACCTTGTCATCCTGGCGAATGACCTGTAATTCATAGATCCCACAGCTCCAACGTGAGCGACAACGGAGCGAACCGCGGCACCCGCGCCGCAGGCGCCTTTGCCTGGACGGCAAGTCCTTTGCCGGGATGGCGAGTCCTGCTCTATGCTGGCCTTTCTGTGTCTGCCAGCCCTCCAACGGAATCCACTGAGTCGGTCCAGACCCCGCTCATGCGGCAGTATTTCGCCGCCAAGGCCCTGCACCCGGACGCCCTGCTGCTCTTCCGCATGGGCGACTTCTACGAGCTCTTCTACGACGACGCCAAAACCGCCGCCCGCGAGCTCGAGATCACCCTCACCGCGCGCGACCGCGAGCGCCAGGTCCCCATGGCCGGCGTCCCCTATCACGCCGTCGAGGGCTACATCGGCCGCCTGTTGCAGAAGGGCTACCGCATCGCCATCTGCGATCAGATGGAAGACCCCAAGCTCACGAAGAAGATTGTGCGCCGCGAAGTCACCCGCGTCCTCTCGCCCGGCACCGCGCTCGATCCCGCGCAGCGCTCGGAGCGCAACAACTATCTCGCCGCGCTCTACACCGCGCCCGCGCAGCGCGGTGTCCAATCGTATCAAGACGAGCGCGTCGGCCTCGCCTTGCTCGATCTCTCCACCGGCGAATTCCGCGCTACCGAGTTCCAGGGAAAATTCGCCGCATCGCTCTCGCTCGATGAGTTAGCGCGCCAGCAGCCGGCCGAGCTGCTGCTCGCCGCCGAAAGCTCGCTCTTCCCCGCTCTCCCCGCCGAAACCATCGCTGCGGCCCTCGATCCCATCCGCACCAAGACACGCCTCGACGCATGGGCCTTCAGCGCCGACTACGCCATTCCGCTGCTCGAACGCCAGCTCGGCGCTCGCTCGCTCGATGGCTTCGGCCTCGCCGGCCATCCCGCCGCCGCCGTCGCCGCCGGCGCCGCGCTGCATTACGTCCGCTCCACGCAGATCGGCGATCTCTCGCACATCGACAGCCTTCGTTACTACGAGCGCACCGAGCATCTGGAGCTCGATCCCGTCAGCGTGCGCAACCTCGAGCTGGTCGAGCCGCTCTTCGCCGACGCCTCCGCCCGCACCACGCTCTTCCACACCCTCGACTGCTGCCAGACGCCCATGGGCAAGCGCCTGCTGCGCTCCACCCTTCTGCGCCCGCTGCTCGATGCCCCCGCAATCGAAGCCCGCCTCGATGCCGTTGCCGAACTTCACACCGCATTGCAGCCGCGCGAAAAACTTCGCCAGTCTCTCAACGGCGTTCTCGATGTGGAGCGCCTCCTCAGCCGTGTCTCGCTCGACTCCGCCGGTCCCCGCGATGTGCTCGCCCTCGGCGCATCGCTCGCGCGTCTCCCGCTTGTCGCCGAGTCTCTCGCGCCCTTGCAGGCAGCACGATGGCAGCAATCGCACCAGCGCCTCGACATCCTCGAAGACATCCACAGCGCCATCGCGACATCGCTCGTCACCGAGCCGCCCCTCACCCTCGCCGACGGCGGCGTCATCGCGCCCGGCGTCCACGCCGAGCTCGACGAGCTGCGCACGCTCTCGCAGAGCGGACGCCAATCCATCGCCGCCATCGAAGAACGCGAGCGCCAGCGCACCGGCATCGGATCCTTAAAGGTTCGCTTTAACAATGTCTTCGGCTACTACATCGAGATCACCAAGTCCAACCTCAAGGCCGTCCCCTCCGACTACGAGCGCAAACAGACCCTCGTCAACGCCGAGCGCTTCACCACCCCCGAGCTCAAGGACTACGAGACCCGCGTCCTCACCGCGCATGAGCGTGCCATCGAAATCGAGCGCCGCCTCTTCGCCGAGCTGCGCGCCACCATCCTCGCCGCCGCGCCGCGCATCCGCCGCAGCGCCGCCGTGCTCGCCGAAATCGATCTGCTCGCGAACTTCGCCCACGTCGCCGCACTGCGCAACTACACCCGTCCCGTCCTCACCGAAGAGTGCGTCCTCGAAGCCGCAGCCGCGCGCCATCCCGTCGTCGAATGCCGCATGGAGGAGAACGCCGAAGGCCGCTTCGTCCCCAACGATCTCTATCTCTCGACCGAAGGCCCCGCGGTCCTGCTGCTCACCGGCCCCAACATGGGCGGCAAGTCCACCTATCTCCGCCAGGCCGCGCTGCTCGTCATCATGGCGCAGATGGGCTCGTTCGTCCCCGCCGCCAGCATGCGCTTCGGCCTGGTCGACCGCGTCTACACCCGCATCGGCGCCAGCGACAACGTCGCGCGCGGCCGCTCCACCTTCATGGTCGAGATGACCGAAACCGCCACCATCCTCAACACCGCCACCAAGCAATCCCTCATCCTGCTCGACGAAATGGGCCGCGGCACCGCCACCTTCGACGGCCTCTCGCTCGCCTGGGCCACGCTCGAATACATCCACGGCCGCATCGGCGCGCGCACGCTCTTCGCCACCCACTACCACGAGCTCACGCTGCTTGGCCGATCAGCTCGCGCGCCTCAGCAATCTGCGCGTCGCGGTCAAGGAGTCGCCCGCCGGCATCGCCTTCCTGCACACCATCGAGCCCGGCGCCGCCAGCAAAAGCTACGGCATCGACGTCGCGCGCCTCGCCGGCCTGCCCGCCTCCGTCATCGAGCGCGCCCGTCGCGTCCTCGCGCAGCACGAAAAATCCGAGAAGCGCAACGTCGCGCTCGAAGCCGAAGACGCCTCCGCGCCACTGCAGCTCACCATCTTCACCCCGCTCTCCCAGCGCATCGTCGATCGCCTCAGCGAGCTCGACACCAACAGCCTGACCCCGCTGCAGGCGCTGAATCTGCTCGAAGAGTTGAAGAGTGAGATACGCGCCGGCACCAACTCCGTCGAACAAGCCAGCTACCATAAATCACTCATGAGCCTGCGTCAGGATGTAGGTCAGCTATTCTTCGTCGGTCTCGCCGGAACGGAACTCGGCGCGACCGAGCGCGCGTGGCTTCGCCTCATCCGGCCCTCCGGCACCGTCCTCTTTCGCCGCAACATCGAAGAGGCCGCACAGGTGCACGCGCTGCTCGACAGCGTCGCCAACGTTGTCGGCGACGGTCCTCTCTTCCATGCCGTCGATGTCGAAGGCGGCCTCGTCGATCGCCTCCGCGATCTCATCGCGCCCATGCCCGCCCCTGCCGCTGTCGCCGCGACCGACAAATAAAAGGCTCTTCCGCCAGCACGGCTATCTCATCGGCTCGGAGCTTCGCCTGCTCGGTTTCAATGTCGCCTTCGCGCCCGTGCTCGATCTCCGCACCGCCCTCTCCAGCGACGTGATGCGCACCCGCGTCGTCTCCGAAGATCCGAAAGCCGTCATCGCCTACGCGGAAGCCTTCCTCACCGGCCTCAGCAAAGCCGGCGCGCTCGGCTGCGGCAAGCACTTCCCCGGCCTCGGCGGCGGCGCGCTCGACTCGCACCACGCCACGCCCGCCATCGATCGCACCTGGAAGCAGCTCTGGGAAGAAGATCTGCTTCCCTTCCGCAAGCTGCATCGCGCGCTGCCCTTCATCATGGTCTCGCACGCCACCTACCCGCAGGCCTACAGCAAGCCGGACACGAAGCCGCTCCCCGCATCCATCTCGCCCTTCTGGATCGAGCGCACGCTCAAGCACAAGCTCGCCTTCCGCGGCCTCGTCATCTCCGACGACATGGAGATGGGCGGCATCCTCCATCACGCGCCCATGGAAGAAGCCGCCGTCGCCGCCATCGCTGCCGGCGCGCACCTCATCGAAATCTGCAAAGACCCCGCGCTCGTCCTCACCGCATACGAAGCCATCCTCAGCGAAGCGGAGCGCTCCCGCAGCTTCCGCACCATCGTCGAAGAATCCGCCGCTACCGTCCGCGCACATCGCCACAAGCTGCTGCGCCACGCCGCGCCTGTCTGCGTCCGCCCGATCCCGCCGCTGTCGCCGCCATGCGCACCTCCGTGCTCGCCTTCGCGGACCAGGTCGCTGCGAAAACCCAGCAGGCACTCGCGTGAGCCGTAAGCCGATGCTGGTCGCCGGCATCATGAGCGGCACCTCCGCCGATGGCATCGACGTCGCCCTCTGCCGCATCTCGCCCACGCGCACTCGCCCGCGCATCGAGCTCGTCCGCCATCGCGCATTTCCCTACTCCGCCGCACTGCGCAAAGCAGTTCTCGCCGCCATGGACGCGAGCAACATCTCCGCCGCCGAGCTCGCCCGCCTCAACTGGCGCCTCGGTGAGGCCTACGCGGAAGCCGCGCAGTCCGCCGCACAGGGCTACGCGCTCGATCTCGTCGGCTGCCACGGACAGACCATCTACCATCAGGGCATCGCAAAGCCCTACGCCGGCCGCAGCTTCGCCTGCACCTGGCAGCTCGGCGAGCCCGCACTCATCGCCGCCGCCATCCACGCGCCCGTCGTCTCCAACTTCCGCCCTGCCGACATGGTCGCCGGCGGCCAGGGCGCGCCGCTCGTTCCCCTGCTCGATGCCACGCTCTTCGCGCATCCCAGCCGCGCGCGCGTGCTGCAGAACCTCGGCGGCATCGCCAACCTCACGCTCGTCCCGCCCGGCGGCGCACTCGACCAGATCCTCGCATTCGACACCGGCCCCGCCAACATGGTCATCGACGCGCTCACGCAGCGTCTCTTCGACAAGCCGTACGATCGCGGCGGGCGTCTCGCCGCTGCCGGCACTCCGAACCAGCCCATGCTCGCCGCTCTGCTCCGCGATCCCTACTATCGCCGTCGTCCACCCAAAAGCGCCGGACGCGAACAATACGGCGCAGCCTTCGTCGAGCGCTTCCTCTCGCTCGCCAAGCGTCATCGCCTTTCGCCGCACGACATCCTCGCCACCGCCACCGCGCTCACCAGCCGCAGCATCGCGCTCGCTTACAAAGACTTCGTCGCGCCTCGCCTCGGCAACACGCCGGTCGACTACATCGTCGCCGGCGGCGGCGCACGCAACGCCACATTGATGCGCATGCTCGCCGCCGATCTTGCGCCCTTCCGCTGCCGCATCCAGACCACCGACGACCACGGCATCCCGTCCGAGGCCAAGGAGGCCGTCGCCTTCGCCCTGCTCGCATGGCACACCTGGCATCGCCTCCCCGGCAATGTCCCCGCTGCCACCGGCGCAACCCATCCCGCCATCCTCGGTTCGGTCACGTATGTATAAACGAGCACGTATGTCGAAACGTGCCCGCCGCAGTATCCAATGGGCGCTGGCCTTCAGTGCTCTGCTGCTCGCCGGATGCGGCGGCAAACCCGATCCCAACACCGCCGTCATGCTCATCGAATCAAGCCCGGTCAACCTCGATCCCCGCATCGGCGTCGACGTGCAATCGGAGCGCATCGACATGCTCATCTTTGATTCGCTGGTGAAGAAGGATGAACACTTCGAGCTTCATCCCTGGCTGGCGAAGAGCTGGGACCAGCCCGACCCCACCACCTACGTCTTCCATCTGCAGCCCGGCGTGCACTTCCACAACGGCAAACCGCTCACCTCGGCCGACGTGAAGTGGTCCATCGACTCCGCGCACAACGGCACGGTCATCACCGCAAAGTCCGGCACATTTATTCAGATCGACCACGTCGATGCGCCCGACCCGCTCACCTGCATCGTGCACCTCAAACGGGCCGATCCCTTCCTGCTCTGGAATCTCTCCGACGGCGCGCTCGGCATCGTGCCCGCCGGCAGCGGCAAAGACTTCTGGCGCCACCCCATCGGCAGCGGCGCCTACAAATTCGTCTCCCAGCAGCAGGACAAGGACGTCATCCTCGAACGCAACGAAGACAGTTGGCAGCCCAAGCCGCCCATTCCGAGACTCCGCTTCAACGTCGTCCCCGACGACACCACGCGCGCGCTCGAATTGCAGAAGGGTTCAGCCGACGCGGAGATCAACGCGCTCGAGCCCGATACCATCCAGGCCCTGCGCCAGAACCCGCACCTCGTCATCCAGAGCTCGCCCGGCACCATCGTCAACTACATCAACCTCAACCTGCGCGATCCCTATCTCAAGGATGTTCGCGTGCGTCAGGCAGTCGCGATGGCCATCAATCGCCCGCTGATTCTCGACACCATCTGGCGCGGCCAGGCCCGCCTCGCCGATGATCTTCTGCCGCCCGGCCACTGGGCCCGCACCGACGACATCGCGCACTATCCCTACGATCCGGCAAAGGCCAACGCATTGCTCGACGCCGCCGGCTATCGCCGCGGACCCGACGGCATCCGTTTCCCTCTGCAGATGAAAATCTCCAACACCAGCAGCCCCACCCGGCTCATGGCGCTCGTCGTCCAGCAGCAGCTGCGCGCCGTCGGCATCGCGATGGATGTGCGCATCTACGAGTTCGGCACCTTCTTCGCCGACGTCACCAAAGGCGCTTTCTCGATGTACTCGCTGCGCTGGATCGGCGGCAACGAAAGCCCGGACATCTTCCGTCTCGCCTACGCCACCGCCAGCCTGCCGCCGCACGGCGCGAACCGCGGCTATTACATCAACCCGGAGCTCGATCGCCTCATGGCCGATGCCGCAGCGTCAACCGATCACGACCGCGATCGCGCCGACTACGTCAAAGTCCAGCAGATCGTCGCGCGCGACGTCCCCACCATCCCGCTCTGGTACCAGGACAACATCGTCGTGCACACGCGCCGCCTCCAGAACATCCAGGTCTCCGCATCCGGCAGCTACGACTTCCTCAAGAGCGCAACGCTCGCGCATTGAAGATCCCGCTTACGCAATGTCATCCTGAGCAGCGAAGCGAGTCCGGCTCGTGCATCCCATTCCCGAAGGAGCGAGCGTGCGACCGCGCCGCAGGCGCGTCTACCCATGCTGCCAGCACCGCCGCAGGCGCTGCGCCGACGGCCACTCACTGCACCGCATACCCAACCATCTTCCAGCCCGCCCTCACGCACCATCACCAGCGACTCCACCAGCGGATGCCCGTTCGCAAACGTAGTCTGGTAGACGAACGCAACATATTCGCCCTTCGGCAGGTTGGGTACCTCGGTCTTCCATTCACTCGCTGTCAGATCGCGCTCCAGCACGGGATCGATGGCCCTGCGCATCGTCTCCATGCGCTGCGCCCAGCCCTGCTCCGGCACCTGCGAGCGAAAATACTCCGACCCCGCAGCCCAACTCTTGTCGTAGGTCTCGGCGTCTTCGATCTTCAGCCACGCCTCGGCCGCTGTGCGCGCGGCGGCAATCGCATCCGCGTGCTGCGCATTCAGTTTTTCCTGCTTCTTGCTCAGTTGCGCGCCGGCCATCAGAGCGGGCAGCAGAGCCAAAGCAACGCGCACCGAAACGCCCGTCACCAAGCTCCGCGGACTCGCGTGCATCACCAACGCTGAGCGACAACGGAGCGAACTACTCGTGCCGCAGGCGCATACGCCCGTGCGGCCAGCACTTACTCCGCATATTTCACAGAACACCCATACGGCCGCGTGGAAGCCACCTCCACCGTCCGGCCCGCCATCGCTTCAGTCAATGCAGCGGAGACATAATTCTTCGCGCCCTTCACATCGGCAGTATCGGTCGTCGGCTTGTCGTCGATCGCGCCATCATAGATCAGCTTCCCATTAGGATCGATCACAAACATGTGCGGCGTCGTCTTCGCGCCATACTCCCGTCCAATCGTGCCGCTCGGGTCCAGAATCGCCGCCGTGGGATGCGCATGAACCTTTTCGATCTGCGCATTTTCCTGCGCCGCATCCAGGTAGCCCTGCTCGCCCTGCGCGGACGACAGCACCGTCAGCCACACCACGCCCTTCGCCGTCCACTCCCGCTGCAGCGCCTGCATGTTGCCGCTGTCATACTGCTTCTTCGTGTAAGGGCATTCGCGATTGGTCCACTCCAGCACCACGTACTTGCCGCGATACTGCGCGAGCGACTGCGTCTTCCCCTGCGAATCCTTCCCGCTGAACGTCGGCGCAGCCGCCCCGACAGTAGCCGCATGCGCCGCCAGCACGAGGATCAACGCCGCCGCCGCGACCGCCACGTATACAACCGCACGCCAGGCCCCCAGCCGACGAACATACTGCTGTTCACTCGCCATAGCCACCTCCTGCTTGCGTTACTTGGTTGGTTGTAAGGATGCCGTGCGCGCATTCCCGTTCGCATCGGGCAGCGCCTTCAGCGCGTCCAGCACCGTGCCGGGTGTCAGCACCTCGGGCAGCAGTCGCGCAGGCGCGCCCGGCGTCCCCGGATACAGCGCATACGTCGGCACGCTCGACCGTCCCAGCGCCGCCAGCGCACGCGCAATGTCCTCATCATGCCGCGTCCAGTCCGCGCGGACCAGCGCGATCTTTCCATCCTGCAGTTTGCTCAGCACTTCGGGCCGCTCCAGCACCACGCGCTCGTTCACCTGGCAGCTCAGGCACCAGTCCGCCGTAAAGTCCACAAACACCGGCCGCCCCTGCGCCTGGTATTGCGCCACCACATCCGGAGTAAACGGCTCCCACCTGCGCGTGTGGTCGGTACGGCCGCCAGTCGCCGCCGCAACAACAGACGAGCTCTGCGTCGCAAAAGTTCGCACGGCATAGACACAAGTTGCCACCGCCAGCGCCAGGATCGCCACCGCCGTCGCCGTAGCAGGCAGCCGCGCCGGCCAGCGCCCCAGCACCCATCCCGCAATCGCCAGCAGCAGAAAGGCCGTCAGCAGTCCGATCAGCGCCGTTGCCCCGGAAAGCTGCGCGAACACCCACACCAGCCAGATCACCGTTCCAAAGATCGGCACCGCCGTCGCCTGCTTCAGCATCTCCATCCATGCGCCCGGCTTCGGCAGCAGGCGCGTCCATGCCGGCTGAAACGCCAGCAGCAGATACGGCAGCGCCAGCCCCACCCCCAGTGCGGTAAAGACCAGGAACGCCACCAGCGACGGCTGGACCAGCGCAAATCCAATCGCCGCGCCCAGAAACGGCGCCGCGCACGGCGTCGCCACTACCATCGCCAGCACGCCGGTAAAGAAGCTCCCCGCAAGCCCATGCTTATTCGCCAGCGACGAGCCCGCACTGGTCACGCTCAGCCCAATCTCAAACATCCCCGCCAGCGACAGCCCCAGGAAAAACAGGAGCAGCGCGATCATCGCCACAAATACCGGCGACTGGAACTGGAAGCCCCAGCCCAGTTGCTGTCCGCCCGCGCGCAGCCCCAGCAGCACCGCCACCACAATCCAGAACGACACCAGGATGCCCGCCGTATACGCCAGCCCCTGCACCCGCATCGCGCGCCGCTCTGCGGTCGAGGACTGCACCAGCGCCAGCGCCTTGATGAACAACACCGGAAAAACGCACGGCATCAGGTTCAGCAGGATGCCGCCGATCAGCGCAAACCCGACATAGCGCAGTAGGCCCACGCCCGCTGCAGCGGAGATGGGCGCAGGCGGAATCGCTCCCTGCTCCGCGCGGATGAAATACGAGCTCCCATCTGCCAGCAGCACCACGCCGTTCAGCGCCCGCGGCGTCGCCTGCAAATTCTCATCCTGCTTCAGCCCGATCACCGCGCCGTCCTTGCGCGAGGTCACCGGCTGCGGCGCGGCATTCGCAATCACGCTCTGGTCCGCGGGAAAGAACTGCGCATTCTCCAGCCGCTTGCCCGTCAGCACCGCAAGCTGAAAGCCGCCCGGCACCCGCGTAAAGATCGCCTTCGCCCGCGCCGGCAACACCTGGGGCAGCGCAGCGAATGTCTTCGCAAACAGCGGCGCCGCCTCGCTCGCGCCGCCCGCTCCCACCGGCAGCCCCAGCGACAGATGCGCCTTGCCCGGGATGCACGCCTGGCGGCACACCAGCCAGTTCACATCCGCGGCAATCGCCACCGTTCCGGTGGCATTTTCCGGTACATGCAGCTCCGCAGGAAACAGCACCTGCGTCTCATAGCCAAAATCCATCAGCGGACCCAGCGGCAGCCGCTTCGGCGCAGGAAACTGCAGCGGCCCCACCGTCACGCCCGGCGGCAGGCCCCACTTCACGGCAGGCGGCTCGCCGGAATCGCCGGCATTCGTCCAGTACACGTGCCAGCCCGGCTCCAGATCGAAGAGCAATCCAACATGCGGCGGGACCGTTCTGTGTGAAGCGTCAGGAGAAACCGCGGTCCGGTCCGCCACCAGCGACACCTTCAAATGCCGCGCCTCCACGCTCGTCTGCGCATCGCCCCGCGTGCAGAACGCCACCATCGTCAGGATCAGCGTAAGAATCAGAGCCACGCGCAGGCGACGCTCGGGGCTCAAATTCCACCGCCCGATGCTGCGGCGTCTCATCCATCGTGCGCTAAGGCGTGTGTTCCTCATAGAGAGCGTGGCTCTATTGTAGGACTTCAAGATGCGCGTTTGGTTACGCTTAAGTGGTCCCGCTGGTGCTCAAATGCCCGAGTACCAGATTGTCATCCTGAACCAGGCCAGAGGCGAAGTGAAGGACCTGCAGTGCGTCCTGTCACCCACCAGATCCAGTCCGTGAGCGACCGAACGGGAGCGAGCCCAACGGACACGCGCCGAAGGCTCCGTTGCCCGGACGGCCAGTCCTAAGCCGTCCGCTGCCCGCCGTTCCGCACCCAAGCCATATGCTCCCTCAGCATGCAGTGGTCCATCACCACCTTGATCCCGTCCGCCTCCGCCCAGCCGGCGGCCTCGTCATGGCAAACGCCCTCCTGCAGCCACAGCGCAGGGATCTTCAGCCGGATCACATCCTTCACGATCTCCGGCACAAACACCGGGTTGCGAAACACATCCACGACATCAATCGTGCCGACCGCCGCGCAGGCATCGTCCAGCGACGCATAGACCTGCTCGCCCAGGATCGTCCGACTACGCGCCTGTCGGGTTCACCGGCACAATCCGGTAGCCCTGCTGCTGCAAGTAGCGCGACACACCTAGGCTCGCCCGCCCCGGCCGGTCGGACAGCCCCACCACCGCAATCGTCTTCGCGTCCTTCAGGATCGTCCGTATCGTCTCCGGCTCATTCATGCGCGCATCTCCACGGCTAACTTGGTTTCGGCTTCCGCGCCTCCACCACCGTAAGCGGCGGAAAGCAATCCCAGGCATGGAAGGAGCGGCGCACCTTCAGCCCCGCCGCCTCAAATACCTTCGCGTACTGCCCGGTGTTCCTGAAGTCAGAGATGAGCGCCACGCCGCCAGGTTTCAACAACCGCACAATCTCCCGGCAAGCCGCATCCCGTTCCTCTCTGGCTGAGATGTTGTGCAGGCACAGATTGGATACGAATCACGTCGAAACTCGCGTCCGGCAGCCCGGTATCCTGCGCCGGGACGCTCCAGCAGCCGGCACCGGTCCGCCACGCCTTCCTGCGCAATCACCGCCTCGGTCCGCGTCTTGGCGTTTCCGCTCAGGTCGCTCGCCTTCCAGATGTCCAGCCCCACCGCGCGCCCGGTCACCAGCCGCTTCGCCGCGCCTACCAGCAGCAGCCCGCGTCCGGTCCCGATGTCCAGCACACTCTCATCGCCGCGCAGATTCGCCATCTTCAGCATGCGGTCGCGATGCCGGAATTTTCCGTAGAGGCTGTACAGCAGCATCCAGGCCGGCTTCTGCCAGCAGCACCGCGCCGGTAATCCAGAAGCCGTGCAGATTCACCGGTCGTGCCGCGCACGACGAACGGCGGAATGAAAAGGAAGCAAATCAGCAGCACGCCGATGATCGCGAGGTTGCGAACAACGCCCGGCGCATCGATGCCATAGTCAACTTTCGAGCTCATAAATGAATCGGGTGCCCCATCCTACGCGAACGCGTAGGGTGGGCGAACAAAGATGCGAAGCGAACTGCGAATCGATGGTGCAGGAGCCGGAAAGCGGATGGGTTTGCTTACTCATCTACTCAGTGATCACATGATCTGCCCACTCCACTAGTCCAACGAAGATCGTCGGACTGCCATACTTCGCGCCGTAGTTGGACAGATCACCCTCCCCCACCCCCCGCGCACGCGAGCACGCACCGCAAGCGAAAATGGGAAGCTTTTTCGCCGCTACCTTGTCGAGTGTCTGCGCCAGGGGAGGCCAGCCCACCGGCACCACCGCCTCCGCCACGGTCTTCCGCATCAGGCTGACCGCTTCGCCGAGCAGAAAAATCTGCACCGAGTGTCCTGCATCGGACAATGCCAATCCATGAAGAAAGGGGAAAAGCCGCCTTGGTTGGATCATCCGACCCCCAGGCGCTTTTCATCATGATGTTCAGTGACTTCTTTGGATTGGACGAGGGCTGCGCCGGCGCACCCTGCATGCCAAAAGCTCGTGGCGTGATTGCCATCAATGGGAATGCAGCCAACTGCGAGAGAAATAATCGGCGTGACAAGGAACACCTCCTGATCGTGCACAGAAGAGGCCCGCCGCCAGTTATACATCATGCTTGCAAGCGCCCAGTCACTATCACTCACACGTCCAGATCATCCCCCGCCGCCGCCACCGGCACCCCACCCTGCCGCCGCATCAGCAGATAGCCGCGGATAAATGGCTCCAGGTTCCCATCCAGCACACCATCCACATCGCCCACCTCCACCTTCGTGCGGTGGTCCTTGGCAATGCGATACGGCTGCAGCACATAGCTCCGAATCTGCGAGCCGAAGTTAATCTCCAGCTTCGAGTCCTCAATCTTGCGGCTCGTTTCCTTCTTCTTCTCCAGCTCGTATTCATAGAGCCGCGAGCGCAGCATCTTCATCGCCTTCTCGCGGTTCTTGTGCTGCGAGCGCTCGTTCTGGCACTGCACCACAATGTTCGTCGGAAGATGCGTGATGCGCACCGCGGAGTCGGTCGTGTTCACATGCTGCCCGCCCTTGCCGCCGCTGCGATAGGTGTCGGTGCGGATCTCATCCGGCTTGATGTCGATCTCGATCGTGTCGTCGATCTCCGGCGATACATACACACTGGCGAACGAGGTATGCCGCCGCTTCGCCTGGTCAAACGGCGAAATGCGCACCAGCCGGTGCACGCCCGTCTCGCCGCTCAGCAGGCCATAGGCCGACTCGCCGATCACGGTGAACGTCGCCGACTTGATGCCCGCCTCTTCGCCATCTTGGTAGTCGTTGATCTCGGTCTTGTAGCCCAGCCGCTCCGCCCAGCGCAGATACATGCGCATCAGCATCTCGGCCCAGTCTTGGCTCTCCGTGCCCCCGGCGCCCGGATGCACCGTCACAATCGCGTTCAGCCGGTCCGTCTCCCCGGAGAGCATCGTCCGCGTCTCCAGGTCTTCGGCGTACTTGCCCAGCGAGGTGATCTCCCGCTCCAGCTCCGGCTCAACCGCCTCGCCCTCGCGCGCCAGCTCAAAGTACGCCTCCACGTCGCCCACGCGGCGCCCGAGTTCGGCATCATAAGCGAGCTGCTCCTCCAGCCGCTTGCGCTCGCGCATCAGCACCTGCGACTCCGCGGGCTTTCCCCACACCGCGGGATCAGCCAGCTTCTCTTCTACTGTTTTGAGGTCCGCGCGCAGACGGGCGGCGTCAAAGATACTCCCGCAGGTCGCGCACGCGATCGCGCACGGGAGCGTAGGCAAATTCCAGATCGTTCAACATAAGATTTGTGCCTGACCTGACTTAGTAAGAACTTTTAATATCCCTGAACAATTTCCCCACACCCAGACAAAACTCAATGCGAGCGACCAAAGGGAGCGAATCACTTACCGCGCCGAAGGCGCCTTTACCCGCACGGCCAGTGCCCGGCGCTCGATGGTTAATCGCACCGCGCGCGCCAGCGTCGCTATCGACAGTATCCCACACACCAGTGCAAACACATCCCCAAACCGCGTGTAGAAAGTAAGGTCGTCGTTGAACCCATACCGCACCGCCAGCGACGTAAATTCATGCCGCGGCGCGCTCTCCGTAATGCGTCCATAAGGATCGATCGCCGCCGTCACGCCCGTGTTCGTGTCCCGCAGCAGCCAGCGCCGGTTCTCCACCGCGCGCATCCGCGCCATGTTCAGGTGCTGCCACGGCGCGCTGGTATCTCCATACCATCCATCGTCGGAGATATTCACCAGCACCTCGGCCCCATTCACGACAAACTGCCGTATCTCATCCGCGAAAATCGATTCGTAACAGATGAAGATACCGTAATGATGTCCATTCAGCCGGAAGACGCTCCGCTTCCATCCATGGGTAAAGCGCCCCGCATTCCGCGTCAGCCCGTGCGCAAAGCTGAAGAACTTCGCGAACGGCACATACTCGCCCCACGGCACCAGGTGGATCTTCGCGTAGCGCCCCAGCAGTGCGCCGTCCGGCGCAAAGACGCTGGCCGCGTTGTATAGATCGACATGGGTGCCGCGCACATCCGCCGCCGCATTGCCCACAATCGCCGCCGCGCCGGTCGCCGCGGTCATGCGCACCATCAGCGCGCGAAACCTCGGATCCCCCTCCGACAACGCGGACGGCGCCTCCGGCCACACGATCAGGCTCGCCTTTGTCTCCTGCGGGCTCGCGCCAGCGCTACTACAGTCAGGCGTCACCAGCGGCGCGCCAGTCTCCGGCATTCCCGCAATGTACGGCGTGCAGGTGCGCTCGCTCCACTGCATGAAGCGACCCGTATTCACGTCCCACTGGTCGACATATTTCCCCGTCTTCGGGTCCCACTGGGTGCCTGCCCAGGCGTTGTCCTGCTGCACGCTCAGGTTCTCCTGCAGCAGCACCGCCGTAGCCGAAGTAGGAGAAACCGCGGGATGCCACAGCAGCCCCGCTTCCAGCAGGACCATCGCTGCCGCGCCCGCTACCCACCACTGCTTCTTCCGGAGAACAAACCCCGCGGCAAACAAAGCATTCACCGCCAGCAGCACAAACGTAACTCCATACGTACCTGTCCATGGAGCAATCGCCGACAGCGCCGCATTATCAATCTGCGAATACCCCAGCTGGTCCCACGGCACCTTGATCAAATGCGCGCCCAGCAGATCGATTGCCGTCCACAGAAACGGTGTCACCAACAGCGCAGCGCCGCCACCGATCGCGTGACGCACAAACGCAATCAACCACCCGAACAGCCCGTAGTAGAGCCCCATGATCAGGCTGAACAGCAGCAGGATGCCGACCGACACCGGCTCCGGCAGCCCGCCATAGAGGTACATGGTCTGGTAGATCCAGTAGCAGTTGATCGTGTACCAGAGGAACCCGAAAACCCATCCCGTAAAAAATCCCTGCCACAGCGGTCGCCGTCCCGGCTCGCTCCCGAGCAACGCCACCAGCAGCGGCGCCGCGCCTACCCAGGCAAAGACCGTCCGCCATACCGGCAGCGGCTCCGGCCAGCGGAAAGCACAGGTTCAGCAGCACTGCGGAGAGCACCGCCAGCCCCAGGCGCAACTGGCTTCTCACTAGCAACATAGGTGATGAGTCATGCGAGTCGGAGTCTACCATTCGCTTTCTGGCGTTACACTCTTTGCTATGCCCATCATTCTCTTCGGCATGCGCTTATTGGAAGTTCTCTTCTTCGTCGGCATTGCCGGGTCCGCCATCGTCGTAGTCATCGCCACCTGGGAGGACATGAAAGAGCTCTTCCACAAAGACGAAGAACACGACATACAAAAGACGCCCGCCGCCTGATTTCATTTCATATCGTTGAAAGCAGTGGCACTCCGACGGGTAACTGCCTTGCCAATCTCCCCCAACATGATGAGAAAAGCAGTCCCCGGCACGTTTGACTGCCCTATACATCCGCTCTACACTCAGCCGAGTACGCCGGGCGGTTAGTAGCACTCCACGCGGAGTGCGCCGCCGGACGTCAGGACCGAATGGCCTTCGAAAAAACAGTCGCAGTACCCTCTGGTCGCGTACGCCTCGTCGTTGCCTCCTCGGTCATGCTGTCGTTCATCTCCTTCTGGCGCGCGGCAGCCATCGTTCTCAATGACCTCGGCTCCTCCGCCTTCTACGCCGGAGGCATTTCCGAACAACTCGTCGGTAAGTCCGCGCCCTGGTTCATCCTCGGCGTCATGCTCTTCTCCTTCGCGGTCCGCGCCGTCTACGTGGAGAGCTGCTCCATGTTCACCCGCGGCGGCGTCTATCGCGTCGTGAAAGAGGCTCTCGGAGGCACCTTCGCCAAGCTCAGCGTCTCCGCGCTGATGTTCGACTACATCCTCACCGGACCGATCTCTGGCGTTTCGGCCGGCCAGTACATCACCGGACTGCTAAATCAACTCATGGTGGTGGGCGCCGGGCATGGCTGGTTGCCTGCTTTCCTGCTCCAATGCGCAGCATCAAGCTGTGCAGTTGCCTATGGATGGCACTGCTGCCGTCTTTGCCGCCATCGTCACCGTGTATTACTGGTGGCAGAACATCAAGGGCATTCACGAATCCAGTGACAAAGCCCTCGAAGTAATGAAGATCACCACCGTGATGGTCGTGATCCTTCTGCTCTGGGGCTTCTACACGGCATTTCATGTCGGCGCGCATCTTCCGCCTCTGCCCCGGCCTTCCACGCTCACTTTCAGCCCCGATGCTCTCGGCTTCCTGAAGCACATCGGACATCCCTCCGAATACGCCAAGATGCTCGGCCTCTTCGGCATCTTGATGGCCTTCGGCCACTCCGTGCTGGCTATGAGCGGCGAAGAAACCCTCGCCCAGGTGAATCGCGAGATTGAGCATCCCAAGCTGCGTAACCTGAAGCGCGCTGCCATCGTCATCGCGATCTACAGCCTGCTCTTTACCGGCCTCGCGACCCTGCTCGCCGGCATGCTCATTCCGGATGCCGTCCGCGTCCCGGTCTATAAAGACAACCTCATCGCTGGACTTGCCATGTACATGGCTGGCCCCCAGATCCTCAGGATCATCTTCCGCGTCTTTGTCGTCGTCGTTGGTTTTCTCATCCTTTCCGGCGCGGTCAACACCTCTATCATCGGTTCCACCGGCGTGCTCATGCGCGTGGCCGAAGATGGCGTACTCACTGACTGGTTCCGCAAACCCAACCACCGCTTCGGCACCAGTTATCGCATCATCAATCTGGTTGCTGTCCTCCAGCTCTTCACCATCATTGTCACCCGCGGCAATGTCATCACCCTCGGCGAGGCCTATGCCTTTGGTGTTATCTGGAGCTTTACCTTCAACGCCCTCGCCATGCTCGTCCTGCGCTGGAAATACAAGGGAGCACGCGGCTGGAAGGTACCTCCCAATCTCCGCATCGGCAAGACGGAAATTCCCATCGGCCTGATCTGCGTTTTCAGCGTGCTTCTCAGCACCGCCATCGTGAATCTGTTTACCAAGTCCGTCGCCACCGTCAGCGGCATCGTCTTCACCGTAGTCTTTTTCACGATCTTCTCTATCTCTGAGCGCCAGAACCAGCGGCGCCATGCTCTTACCGATCGCCAGATGCGCGAGCACTTTCAGCTTGAGCACGAAGACACCATCGGCCGCGAGCAACTCCAGATCCGTCCCGGCTGCGTCATGGTCACCATGCGCGATGCCACCAACCCGCTCGCGTTGAAGTGGGTGCTCGCCCGCACCGATACCGATGAACAGGATGTCGTCGTCCTTACCGCGCGCATGGTTGGCGCCGGTGGTCCGGAATTACTCGATGCCTCCGAGCAATCTTTCTCCGAACACGAGCAGATGCTCTTTACCAAGGCTGTCTCGGTCGCGGAAAGCTTCGGCAAGCACATCAACCTGCTGGTGGTGCCTGCCGGCGATGTCTTTGCCGCGTTGGTGCAAACCGCAAATTCGCTCGAAGCAGCCACGGTAGTTTCGGGAATTTCCCAGAAATTGACGCCACAGGAACAGGCTTACTACGTCGGCCAGGCATGGGAAGCGCTTCCTGAGCCGAAGCGCCAGTTCACCTTCAATGTCGTCATGGAAGATGGCAGCGCGCAGGCTTATCACATCGGGCCGCACGCGCCGCACCTGCAGCCCGACGATGTTCAGCTCGTCCATCGCCTGTGGCTCAACTTCCGCCGCGACCCCGACCTTGCTGCGCTTCATCACAGCGATATCGTAACTTACGCGTTAACACGTCTCGCATCGGAATACGCGCGCGATAAGCAGGAAATCCTTAAGGGACTTAAGCGCGGCGCAACAAAAGAGACTACTCCCGGCGCGTACTTTCGGCACTCGCACCTCTCGCGAAGGTGCCAACGACTATAGCGTTCTCGCGCCCAAGCCGAATGCGGATAAGACCGATTCTTCCTTCTGATTTTCTCCGCCGCCCTAAAAATAATCGACATTTTTATGGTTGATTTTCGCCGTGAATTTTGCGCAATGTGGCAAATTCCTTCATAATAGATATCGCTTCGCATTTTCTATGCGTCGTCAAAGGGAGGGTACGTGAAAGTAGAAGAAATACTGGCCGGCATCGACCAGGAGATAGCTCGCCTGCAGCACGCGCGCAACCTGCTTGCCGGTGACCAGCCGCGCCGCGGACGTCCCCGCGGGTCCACATCCGCAAAAAAGGCGGCCAAGAGTGCAGCTAAGCCCGCAAAGTCTGCAGGCCGTAAAAAGCGGAGACTGTCTGCGGAAGGCCGCAAGCGCATTGCCGAAGCTATGCGGAAACGCTGGGCAGAGCGCAAGAAGGCATCAGGAAAGTAGCAAGGCAAGCTTCCCTGATTTTTCCTTAAGAAGGTTGCGTCTTTCGCCACCTTCGCGGTGAAATAAGGATTTCCTGCTCCGGGTTACGTTTTCTTGAATACAGGGTTCAGATCCAATGAAAGAGGGCAGCCTAAAGCTGCCCTCTTTCTGCATGATCACTGAAATTCGGCCCCGCCATCTTGAGCTTCGCGAACAGCAAGCGTGGCGTACAAATCCAGATTAGTCCACGCTCTCACCCGGCTTCGGCGCCACAATCTCAATCCCCGAACCTTTCAAATGCGCGCGTAATTCATCCGGAGTACCGGTCAATGCCGGAAATGTCCCGTAGTGCACCGGGATAATCGTCTTCGCCCCCAGATACTTCGCCGCCAGCGCGGCATGCTGCGGCCCCATCGTAAAGTTATCCCCGATCGGCAATACCGCCACCGCCGGCGCATATAGCTCCCGGAAAAGCTGCATATCCTGAAACAGCGACGTGTCGCCGGCCAGATAGATCGTCGGAGCGCCCTCGATCCCGAGCACATATCCGCACGGATTCCCCGCGTAAATCGTCTTATCGCCATCTACGATGCTCGACGAATGCCGCGCCTCCACCATCGAGATACGCACATCCCGGAACTGCAGGTTGCCGCCGTAGTTCATCGGGCTGATGTTGCCGATGCCCTGCTTCTGCATCCAGCTCGTCAGCTCATAAATGCCCACCACCGTGGCTTTCGACTGCTTTGCTACCTTCACCGCGTCGTGAAAATGATCGTCATGCCCATGCGTCAGCAGCATCAGGTCAATCTTCTCCGGCAGCTTGTAATGCTTCGGAGAAGAAGGGTTCCCTTCAAACCATGGATCGATCAGGATCGAAGTCCCGCCCGCCGTCTGGATGTGAATCGTCGCGTGCCCCAGCCACGTAAGTACGCTTCCGCCTAAATCCGCCATGCCGTTCATGCTCCTCTGTGGTTCAGATGCATTTCCCTGTCATTCTGAGCGAAGGGGAAGGTGGGATACCGCAAATTCAAAAAACAACTCGTCATCCCGACCAGAGCGAAGCGCATGGAGAGCCTGCCCTGAGCTTGTCGAAGGGGATCGGCTGTTTATTCCGAGTGCTACGACAAGGACGAATCTACTCCGGCTTCTCAGTCGCCGGCTTCTCCGTCGTCTCCTGCGCCTGTCCGCTCTGGTCGCCCGTCGCATTGCCTTTGTAAATGGAATACTGCGACTTCGGCCTCTGCATCTTGATCGTGATCTGTTTCGCGTCCGCATTCGCAACATAGTCGTTGCCGAAAGTCTGGAAGCCGTTTGCGATAATCTGCAACCGCACCGTCGATCCGATCGGAATCACATCCAGCGCCGTCTTTCCTTCTAAGTCGGTCTTCAGCTCCATCGCACCCTGGTCCTTCCCCTTGTCGTTGATTGGGTGAAAGATCACCGCGGCATTCGGGATGGGCTTGCCGTTCGTCGCGCGGACCACCAGGATGTCGATCTTCATGGTCTCCGGCGGAGCTTTGTACTTGCGCCCGCGGCGGTCCTGCTGGGCGAAGGCAAACAGGGTCGAGGTAACGATCAGGAACAATGCGGCAATACGAAGGAAAGTACGGGACGACATGCCATCCATTTTAATGACTCTGCACGTCTCTTTCCACGTAGAACGCGTTCCCGGCTCCCGAGACCTTTGAAATCATTCTTATAGTCATCTAGACCGGAGCGCCGAAGCCCTTCCCCACAGGTCGTCATCTCGACCGGAGCGGCAAAGCCGCGCAGTCGAAAGACCTGCTCTTCCCCGCGAACTTCAAACCCCAACCTTTTCCTTGCGCTCCGCTCTGCGGGCAGACACCTGGCTCACCTTGCGTCTGAGCCACCGCACGCCCACAGCAGCCCACCTGTATCGGGCGGAAAGAATCACCAGGCCGCGCCAGCAGCAACGGCACGCCCGGAATCACCGGCAGGAGGATGCCGATAATTCCCGCGCAGACGCAGGCCCACCCCAGGGCAGTTCGCCACAGGGACACCGGTCGCGCCAGCTTCGCCATCCAGGCTGGAGTCTTCATACCTATAAGACTCCAGCCCGCGGCGAATGTTGCGCTGCGGCTACTTCGCGGCAAGTCTCCAGTCACCGGACGATCTAGGTTGCCGTCACATCGTCAGAACTACGCGGAACTGCGCCTTGCCGCTCATCATCCTGTCAAAAGCCTCAGCAGCTTGATCCAGTGGATAGGTTTCAATCATCGGACGCACTCCGGTCAGCTCGGCGAACTGCAGTGTGTCCTCGGAATCTGCCGGCGTCCCCGCCGCCCAGCCTTGAATCGTGCGGCTTCCAGTGATCAGCTGCACCGGCGTCACTTCAATCGGATCAGTCGTCGCACCGATCACCACCAGCTTGCCGTTCGGCGCCAGGCCGTCGATCAACTCCGACATCGCCTTCGAGCTCGGCGCCGTCGCCAGAATCACCCGTGCCCCGCCCAGCTTCTGCAACTCTTCTGCCGCGTTCGTCGCTTTGCTGTCGATGTACACGCTCGCTCCCAGCTTCTTAGCCAGCGCCGCGTTTTCAGGTCCACGCCCGATCGCCGCGACCTTATACCCAAACTTGCTCGCAAATTGAATGCCCAGATGACCCAGGCCGCCGATACCCAGCACCGCAACCAGGTCTCCCGGCAGCGCACCGCTGTGTCGCAGCGCGTTGTAGGTGGTAATTCCCGCGCAGAGCAGCGGCGCCGCATCCACATCGCTCAGCGTTTCCGGTATCGCCACCAGCGCCTCCACCGGGGCCAGCATGTATTGCTGGTATCCCCCGTCATAACTGATGCCCGGTATTTTCAGATTCGTGCAGTTGCGAAAATCTCCCCGCCGGCATGACAGGCACGTATTGTCCTGTCCGCCATGCCAGCCCACGCCCACGCGCTGACCCTTCTTCCACGCGGAAACACCTTCGCCCACTTCATCAATCACTCCTGCGACTTCGTGCCCGGGGACCCGCGGATACTCAATCCCCGGCCAGCCGCCCTCTTTCGTGAACACGTCGCTGTGGCACACCCCACAGGCTTGTACCTTGATCCGCACTTCTCCTGCGCGCGGCGTAGGAATCTCGCGCTCGACGATCTGGAAGTCTTTTCCGGGACCGGGGACCTGCGCTACCTTCATCGTTGCTACTGCGATCTGCCGTTGCCATAACTGCCTCCTCTGGATTCTCAATCGGGTGTTTGGAAACACTTGCTGTGATCCACTTGGCGGGAATGTCGCCGCGTCAGTGGACGAATTACCGGGCGTCTCTCAGGCGTCGGACAACGATCGCGCGGCCCCGAGGTTTGGTTCAGGCCGAAATGGAGGAGCTGGCGCTCCCGGTCAGCGAGTATACCGCCATTTTCTGACGGATAAATTACAGGCGGTTGCTGAATCAGATCGCCGCCAAAAAATGGGGCGGGCGCGCTCTCAAGCCCTTCCTTACAGAATCAGGCTCCTATGACTTATGAAGCGAGCCAGGACCATCCTGCCAGCCCCATTCCTTCCACAACTTCTCCCAGTTCCATAGTCCGGAGTCCACCTCGGTCGGCAGCGAAAATCCAAGCTGATGCGCAAGCATGCACACCTGCCCGCGATGGTGCGCTTCGTGGGCAAGCATGTAGCACAGCATCTCCACGCCAGCCGGCCACGGCCGGGCCCAGCCATCTCTCCGGAACATCTCGATTCGCCCGCCGCCGTCCAGTGCTTCGGCAAGCATCTCCATGCAGCCGGCGGCGCTCTCCGCCAATCCCGCGCTCACCTCCTCGCGTGTCGCGCGCATGCGATTCAGTTGTCGTGGAACCTTCAGGTGCGGAGCCGTAAGGCGGATCCACTTCGTGCGGACATTGTGCATGTGCGTGAACATCGCCGCGATCGTGCGAACCTTGCCCGGCGGCTGCGCTCGCCATGCGGAAGGGTCCAGATGCTCCAGAAGCATCTGGTTCATCCGCTCATTCGTAGCAAACATCCGGGCTGCGGTCTGCCCGAGTTGCATTGGAACCTTTTGCGGATGCGTGGCCACGACTCCCTGCTTTCCGCACGACTCCCACAGGAAAAACCGTGCAACCAAAGTTTTTAATCCTCCGGTTGTCTAAGATGGAAGCCCAGATTGCACCAGGAGACAAGCATGCCCCCAATCTCAAGAAGACAGTTCATCCGTACCGCCTCGTCCACCGCTGCATGCGGCGCACTTGTATCGGCCACATCGCATCCTTCACGCCGACCCTCTTGGCTTGCCCATCGGATGTGAGACATACCCGGTGCGAGCCATGATCGCCAAAGACTTCCCCGGCACATTGAAGATACTTGCCGCGTCTGGATTTCAGACCATCGAGCTATGCTCGCCGGTGGGATACGCTGACGCCGGCTTCGCCGGCCTCGCCAAATTCAAAGGCTCCGAGCTCCGGCGAATGATTCACGACCAGGGCCTCCGCTGTGTCAGCGCTCACTTCTCCATGGACGAGTTGAGGAAGAATCAGGACGACCGCATCGCGTGGACAAAAGACCTCGGCGTCGCTCAAATGATCGTTCCCAGCCTGGACGGCCCAAAGAATCCCACCCTGGATGACGTGAAGCGCGCCGCCGACGAATACAACCGCATCGGCGAACGGGCAGCCTCGGCCGGCATCACGCAGGGCCTCCACAACGAGGACTTCGAGCTGACCCAGGTCAACGGCAAGCGGACCTACGACTTACTCTTCCAGCTTCTCGATCCCAGGTTCGTCAAGTTCCAGTTCCAGGTCTCCACCATCAGCGACGGCTACGACGCCGCCGATTACTTCACCAAATATCCAGGCCGCTTTATCTCCATGCACGTCCAGGGCTGGTCGGCAAAGACGCGCCAGATAGTCGCGGTAGGCCAGGGCACCCTCGACTGGAACAAAATATTTGCCGCCGCAAAGATAGGCGGCATCAAGAACTACTTCGTCGAAATGGACCTGCCATTGATGAAAGCCAGCGTCCCCTACCTCCGCCATCTTCAAGTCAGCTAAATCACCATCACCCACTGTCTCGAACTCGCCGGTAGAGATCATAGGATTTATAAGTCAACATCTGAGGAGTCTAGCGGTTAAGAGACGCAGCGTACTCCACCTTCTTGCTCTCGCTACTGGGTGGTCCCTCGTAAGCGGGCGTACTTCGTCGGCGGAAGCATCGGAAGATCAGGCCGCGAATGACTCTGCCTCGGCACCCGCACAAGCGCAGCCAGACGGAGAGTCAGCTACCGGCTCAGATTTGCCCGCCGAGCGAGTTCTGGGCATAGGCGGCTTGTTCTTTCGGGCACACGATCCGAAATCGCTGGCAGAGTGGTATCGCACTCATTTGGGAGTAACCCCAGTACCGACCAGCTACGGTCAGCTGTCTTGGCATACGCAAGCTGGTACGACAGTATTCGCCCCTTTCCGGAAACAACGAAATATTTCGGCGAGCAACATCAGGTTTGGATGGTCAATTTTCGCGTTCGAAACCTGGACAGGATGGCCGCACAGCTGCGCTCCGCAGGCATCACAGTGAAGGTCGGTCCTGAGCACTATCCAAATGGTCGTTTTGCGAGAATCCACGATCCTGAGGGAAACCCTATCGAGTTGTGGGAACCAGCCGGGCAGGGTGCTTCAAACAACTGATCCGACCCCGGCCAGTCTCGATCGAATCTGAGGCTCTTTTCTGTGGCGGACTATCCTCCTCCGAGCCTGCCTCGCAACGGTCGTCAAGATATGCTGTGGGTCATGATCCGCACTCTGGCTGTCCAGGGCTATTGATCCTTGCGCGATCTTCCCTTCGCTCGCCATTTCCAATGCACGTCTGCCCATCAAGGTGACCGACAAAACGCATTACTGACGAGATGCGCGTTTATGGGTACCGATTCTCAACGCGCCAGATCTGCGCAGTGATCGCCCACATGCACACCTCGATCTCTTTCGGTCCCCACAGAATGTTGTGTGTGTACTTGAATCCCACTCGCTCAAGCAGCTTCCGCGAGTTGTCGTGTGCGGTCCCATGTCCGGCGACGATTACCGGCAGGTCCAGCGTATCGAAGCCATGCGCGAGTACAGCGAGCAAAGCCTCCTCGCCCAGGCGCAGTCCCCAAGCGGACCGCATGAGATTAACGCCGACTTCGATTGTCTCAGAATCCATCGACCACGGCCGTAGACCGGCACAGCCGACAAATTCGCCTGTCTCACGTAAGAACATTGGCCAGTACTGCAGGCCGAGACTACTCTCACGTTCACATTCGGCATGAAGTCGATCACACGCTTGTTCCCGGCTCATCGCGCCGCCGAAGAAGCGAGTCACCTCTGCATCACACCATAACGCTTCAGCAAGCCCGGTATCGTCGTCAGTCCAGCTTCGAAATGTCAGACGGGCAGAGGGCGGGGGAACTATGCGCAAAGGAAGCTCAGCACCTTGTACAACGATACCGACTTTACCCGTTTACTACTATGAAGTCGAATTGTGAGAAGTGATCTGGCGGCTCTCGAAAATTGCCCGCCAAGATAAGCTGTCCTTCATGATCCGCACTGTGGCTGTCCAGGGTTATCGGTCATTGCGCGATGTATCGCTGCCGCTGGGACAGCTAAGCCTGATCACCGGCGCGAATGGCAGCGGCAAGTCCAGTGTCTATCGCTCACTGCGCCTGCTCGCGGATGCCGCATTAAACTCGGTCGTTGCTTCTCTTGCACGCGAAGGTGGCCTGCCCTCCACCTTCTGGGCTGGTCCGCAGAGGATTGCGCGCGGTGTCCGTCAGGGAAACTATGCCGTGGAGCCCCTCGCGAACCGGAAAGTAGCGAGTCTCAAGCTCGGCTTCGGCGGCGACACCTACGGCTACAGCATCGATCTGGGCTACCCTCCACCCCCGCCGCCGGCCACAATGTTTAACCTCGATCCCCATGTCAAGCGCGAGTGCATCTGGCATGGGCCGATGTACCGCAAAGCGTCTGCCCTCGTCGACCGCAGAAACAACTTTGTCTGGCTCGCGACCACCCGCGATGAAGAGCCGGTGATGCTGACCCAGCATCTCTCTGACACGGACAGTATGCTCGCCTCAATCGCCGACCCGCAGCGAGCTCCGGAGATGCTGGCAGTGCGCGAGGCCGTTCGCGGCTGGCGATTCTACGATCATTTCCGCAGCGACTCCGATTCGCCCGCGCGAGCCGCGCAGATTGGCACCTTCACCCCCGTACTCCACCATGACGGCAGCAATCTCGCCGCTGCCCTGCAAACGATTTTCGAGATTCGGTCAGATGAAGCTCTCGCTACGACTCTCGAAGACGCCTTTCCCGGCAGCCGCCTTTTCGTGGAAGTGCAGAGTGGACGTTTCGAACTGCGACTGCAGCAGCACGGCCTGCTTCGATCGCTTTCCGCAGCCGAGTTGTCAGACGGAACGCTGCGATATCTCTTATGGGCTGCTGCTCTCCTGACTCCGCGCCCGCCCGAACTGATGGTCTTGAATGAGCCGGAAACCAGCCTGCATCCGGACCTGTTGCCTCCCCTTGCTCGGCTGATCCTCGCCGCCGCGAAAAACACTCAGATTCTTGTGGTCTCGCACGCGCCGCTCCTCATCGAGGAACTGACGGCCGCCCCTCTTTGCACTCGACTCCACCTCATAAAAGACTTTGGCGAAACCAGGCTCGAAGGCTCGACCCTGTTCAACACGCCGAAATGGCAATGGCCTGCGCGGTAAAAAGCACTTCTGGATTTCGGGCCACGAACCAGGAATTTTGCAATCGTGCCAAAAGTTTTCGTTAAGCTATTGCCGGTTATCCGTTCAGTCGGGTAGAGCTACTCTGATACGTGTTGAGTAACGCTGAATGAGAGGAACAGTGAACCTGTCTCGCGTTGTCATTGTGGGTGGTGGATTTGGCGGTCTGTACGCAGCGCGTGAGCTCAACGGCGCTCCGGTTCACGTGACGCTCATCGACAAACGAAACTATCACCTCTTTCGCCCCATGCTGTATCAGGTCGCAAGCGGGCTTCTTTCTCAGGATGAAATTGCCATGCCGCTGCGGTCCATCTTCAGCCGTCAGCGCAACGTAGATGTTTTCATGGACGAAGTCATCGGCATCGACCCAGCAACCAGCGTGGTCCACCTGCACGATCGCGACATACCCTACGACTACCTCATCCTTTCCACCGGCATCCATTACAACTACTTCGGTCACGACGAATGGCGTGAGTTCGCCATCCCCCTCGAATCGCTTGAGCGCGCCGAAGTCATTCGCGCGAAGGTGCTCGGGGCATTTGAGAAAGCCGAGGAAATGGCTGCTGCCGGCAAAGCGTCTCCTGCGGAGCTCCAGCGCCTGCTCACTTTCGTTTTGGTGGGCGCGGGCACTGTGGGCGTCGAAATGGCCGGCACCTTGGCGGAAATGTTTCATATGGCGCTGAAGCGGGACTTCCGCTATATCGATCCACGTTCGGCGCGCATCCTTCTCTACGAGGCCGGTCCGCGCGTTCTTCCCACGTATCACCCACATCTTTCTCTTCGAGCACAGCGGCATCTTGAATCCCTTGGCGTCGAGGTTCGTACAAACTCCCGAGTCACAGCCGTGGATCGCGAGGGCGTCACTTCCAATGAAGGACGTGTCCTCGCCTCGACTGTGATTTGGGGGGCCGGCGTCATCGCGTCTTCCGCGGCGAAGTGGCTGAAGGCACCCACGGATGGATCCGGGAAGATCATGGTGGAGCCGGACTTCTCTGTGCCGAATTATCCGAAGATTTTTGCCATCGGCGACACCGCCCACGTAGTAGCGCCTGCACGCAATCTCATCGGAATCAGATTGCGAACGCCGATGGAGTTGCCTGGCGTCGCACAGCCGGCCATTCAGGAGGGGCAATACGTTGCCCGTCTGATTAAGAGTCGCGTCATGGGACGCCCAGCGCCGGCGGCCTTCTGGTATTGGGATAAGGGCGATCTCGCAATCGTCGGACGCACGTATGCCGTAGCCGATCTGCGCTTCGTGCGCTTTGCCGGATTCCCGGCGTGGTTCGTATGGGCTAGCGTGCATATCTACTTTCTCATCGGATTCGCCAATCGTCTCTTCGTCCTGCTGCAGTGGGCGTTCGCCTTTCTCACAAAACGGCGTCGCGGCCGGGTCCTCTATTCGTAGACGAATCAAGCAGCCTCTCCATGTCGATGCCAAAGAGCGTAATTTCAATCAATCGGGCGGCGAAAAATACCGGGGAGTCTACTGAATTGTTCCGATGCCCTTCGTGCTAAGCCTCTTTGTTCTAGCCAACTAGCAATGCGGCCCAGTGGATATCTTTGGCAGCACATGTGCAGTTCTTTTGTGCCGGAGCAATGCTCCCAACAGTCAAACGTGTTCAATCGCGCGCAGAAACGAAAGGAGACGTATGAAAATCGTGGTTATTGGCGGAACCGGTCTCATTGGATCAAAACTAGTGAGCAATCTCACCCAGCACGGCCATCAGGCTGTAGCGGCTTCACCGAACACGGGCGTGAATACGGTGACCTGTCAGGGGCTTGCCGAAGTGTTGAAGGGCGCCCCGGTCATCGTCGATGTATCGAACTCACCCTCCTGGGAGGAAGAGGCGGTGATGAACTTCTTCAAAACCTCAACTACCAATCTTCTCAAATATGGCGCTGCCGCCGGTGTGAAACATCTCATTGCGCTGTCCGTAGTCGGTACCGACCGGCTCACCGAGAGTCCATACTTCCGGGCCAAGATGGCGCAGGAAAAACTCATCGAGGAATCCGGGATGCCATACTCGATCGTTCACGCCACGCAGTTCTTCGAGTTCGCCAAGGGCATCGCGGACTTTTCTACCCAGGGGAATCAGGTGCATCTCCCGCCAGTATTCATCCAGCCAATGGCTTCCGACGATGTCGCCAAGGGTGTCGCGAGAGCTGCAGTCGGATCACCGTTGAACGGCATAGTTGAGATTGCTGGTCCTGAGAAGTTCCGTCTCGATGAACTGATTCGCCTTTACCTCGGCGCGGTCGGTGATCCGCGTGAGGTTGTTACCGATCCGGATTCTCTCTATTACGGAATACATGTGAGCGAGCGGACGCTTGTTCCCGAAGACAACGCGAAGCTCGGGGAGATCCGGTTCAAAGACTGGCTCAACCAGGGATCTTTGAAAAAGGAACTCGCCGGTGTGGGCGGAGCCGGCGCGCGCAAAGCGAATGCATCACGGAAGGTAGGTTGAGACCTGAGATGACGGATTCGCTCACCGGCAGCGAGCCCGTTCCTCTTTCGGTGAGTGCATTGGCGATTTGGCGTCTACTGCGGAGAGTTGCGATCACTGTAACGTGGGCGCATTGCCCCGTTCTCAAGGGTGAAGATTCTCAGTGAGAGCCCAGCGTCAGCCGGATCAAGGTTGGCCTTGACAAACATTAGAGTACGGTCGTACGCTTTAAATCATGCGGTACTCCCTGGAACATAAGGCGCGAAACCACGAGAACATCCTTTCCGTGGCGGCTCGCTCTTTCCGCGAGCATGGCGCTGACAGCAGCGGCATCGGGACAGTGATGAAGAAGGTAGGGCTGACGAAAGGAGGCTTCTACCGGCATTTTAAGAGCAAGGACGACCTGTTCGTCGAAGCGGTGGCACGGGCGTTCGACGAGATGGGAAGAGGCATGGCGGAAGTCGTAAAGTCCGCGCCCGAAGGGCAGGCTCTGCGAGCCATGATCGAATATTATCTAAGCCCCCGCCACGCCAATTCGCTGGGAAGCGGTTGTGTGCTCTCCGCCCTCGGGCCGGAGCTCGGACGGAAACCGGTAGCCGTGCGGAGACGGATCGAGGCGTCGCTGGAAGCCTATCGCGAGCGGCTCCTGCCGTTCATGCCCGGTCAGACGCGAGAAGAAAGATTGGCGAAGATCAGGGTGTTGTTCTCCAGCATGGCGGGAGTGCTGATGATGGCCAGGATTACGTCGGACCCCAAAAAGCGTGAGCAGAGGTTGATGGAGGCGAAGAACTTTTTCATAAAGTGCTTCGTCGAAGAATAATTTTTTTTGTCTTTTAAGAGTACGTTCGTCATCTTATGGACAAGACCTAACCAAAACTGAATCGAGGTAAACCATGTCCGTAGCGCAATCACAGTCCGGGTCCGCCTCAGCCGTGCCCAGCGTGGCCATTCCGAAAACCACCGAAGTGCTCGTCATTCTGACTCCCAGGCAGGGCGTAACCCCGCAGCAAATCATGGCCGTCATCCCGTCGGAGATTCGAGCGACTGTGAACCTCTACCTCGACGGGAAAATCCGCCAGTGGTATTCGCGCGGCGATGGCAAGGGCGCCATCTTTCTGGTCGATGCGAAGACTGAGGATGATGCACGAGCCATCATGGAAACCCTGCCGCTCGCGAAGGAACAATTGATGGATCACGAGTACATTCCGGTCGGCCCCCTGATGCCGCTAAGGGCATTGATAGGCGCGGGACCGCAGCAGTGACGATCGCCCCGGGTCGAGCAGTTTCGCTCTTTTGAAAAACAGAACGGTGCCCAACTGAATCGAGGTAAATCATGAAATGGATGATCGCTTTACTCGTTGCAATGCTACCGGTTGCGTCCGTAGCGCAATCACAGCCAGGGCAAGCCTCGGGCGTGCCCAGCGTCGCTATACCGAAAGCCAGCGAAGTGCTGGTCATTCAGACTCCCAGGCACGGTGTAACTCCGCAACAAATCATGGCCGTCATCCCGTCAGAGATTCGGGCAACTGTGAATCTCTACCTCGACGGGAAGATACGCGAGTGGTATTCGCGCGGCGATGGCAAAGGCGTCATCTTCCTCGTCGAGGCCAGGACCGAGGACGAGGCACGAGCCATCATGGAAACCCTGCCGCTCGCGAAGGAACAGTTGATGGATCACGAGTACATTCCCGTCGGGCCCTTGATGCCGCTCAGGGCACTGGTGGGCCCGGGAGCTCCGAACAATTAAACGGAACCATCATATCAGGCCATCGGCATTCGCCGATGGCAAGGAGGTCGGCATGCCGGCAACGGACATCTTCAGTATCGACATGGCGCTGGGTTATCTCGTATCTGCGCTCTGCATTGCGACTTATGTCTGGCCGCGGCTAAGGGCGATGGATCGGGTCGAGGCGCACCGCGCAATCGCCACGTTCAACAGTTTCCGCTTCTTCGGGTTGGCCTTCTTGCTGCCCGGGTTTGTTGGGCCAAACCTGCCGCAGGGCTTCGCAACGACGGTGGCTTACGGCGACCTCGCCACCGCACTGCTCGCAATCCTCGCGCTGCTGACGGTGCGCGTGCGCTTCCTCTTCTGGCCGCTGGTCTGGGCTTTCAATCTGGTCGGTCTTGCCGATCTCGTCGTCGACACGGCGCGGGCGGTCAGCGTAAATCTGCCATCGGTTGCCGGGCAGCTCGGAGCCGGTTACGCGATCCCCATGCTTTATGTACCAGCGCTCTTCTGGATGCATCTCCTCGCATTCCGGCTGCTGTTGCGACCCGAACGCGCACCGGCTCAGTCAGCAGATGCGCCAATGCTCGCTGCGACTAAGTAACGATCAAGATGTATGTGTCGATAGCCGCCGAATTGGCCTCTCCGCAATCCAGGCCAATTCGTCGGCTGTCCGGACGTCCAGCATTCAGCAAAATCAGACCTGTCTGACAATCAGATGGGATATATGACACGATTTGTCATGAATACCCTATGCAAGTTAACCGATTGGTTATCCCTCGAACGTCCTTCAGAGGCCCGGAATCACCCCGGAACGCCCCTAAAGGCCTCCTTTTCGCCATGAACTACTGTGCTTCGGATCAGCCCCGGACACTCACCGTGAGCGACCAAAGGGAGCGAACCCCCCGTCACGCGCCGCAGGCGCATCCGCCCGAACGGCTAGTTCTTCCGGGCCGGATCATTCAGCTTGGCCTCGGTGCTCCACAATCCCGCCGAAGGCGTGCTGATATAAAACACCTCTTCTCCATCCGGCATCGTGTTCCAGCCTTCCTTCATCCGCTCCGGCGCATAGCGCGCCAGCGCCTCGCCCAGGTCGGCATACTCATAGCCCACACCCTCAATCTCTTTCCTCGTCAAATGTCCCGGAGCATAGCGGATCGTGAACCGTCCCTCGCTCGATCCATGGATCAAATGCGCCGTCCCATGCGCAATCTCCTGCAGGTCTTTCTCGGTGCGGTAGAGCCGCAGAATCCGCTCCGTCCCGGTGTAGCCATACTTCCGGATCAGCGCATCCACCTCCGGCTGCTCGCCAAATCGCTCGAGCCCCGGCGCTATCACCAGCAGCTCGCCGCCGTCGGCAATCGCCATGCGCGTGCGGTAGACCGCCTTATTCGCCACCCAGGTGCTGCGAAACTCGTCCGCCTGCATCACCGCAACAACCTTCTTCACCGGCTTGTCGAAGGTCGTGATGTTCTGGTCGCGGCTCGCGCGCGCCGCCGCTAAGTAAGTCTCCAGATCGTCCCCGACATAGATACCGCTCGTGACCAGCTTCTCGTCTGCATCGCGGCCGCATCACGATCTGCAGATACACATCCGGCAGATGCCCCAGATATTTTTCCTCTGCCCAGTTAAAGCATGCGCGCAGCGGAGTGATCAGGCACCCCAGGTTCTTCTCGATCCCATACACCGCCGCCGCGATGTGCGCCGCGCAGATCGTCGCCTTGCCGCCGAGGCCGATGAAGTAATTCTTGTTGTGATTGGCAAAGCCCAGCACCTCGTGCGGCACCACATGCCCCACATTGATCACCAGGTCCCATGGCTCCGTCATCAGCTTCGTGTTCAGGTCCAGCGGGATATCCCAGTCCGCCACGCCGCCCGTCGTCTCCGCCACCAACGCAGCCGGAATCGTCCCCACCCGCGTGCAGCCATTCCGCCAGTCGTGCGCGTAGATCTTCTCGTGCGGGATCTTCCCGAACATCCACCGGTTCTCCTCCTCGGTGTGCGGCCGGTGCTGCCCCAGCGTCGGAATCACCGCCACCTCGCAGCCCGCCAATGCCAATTCCTCATAAAGCATCTCGGTAATCCGCCCAGCTCCGCTGTGCGCCCGCGTCAGATCCGGCGGCAGCAGCAGAACCCGCTTCAAATCCCGCTTCTTTCCTGCGAGGACACGCTTCCGAGCCTCCTCCACCAACCGCACCACCGCCCCCCGGATCTCCACCTCCGTCAGCGCCTCACCCTCCACCTGAAACCACGGCATGATCCCCTCCCAACCTGCCTGACAATCTAACAGCCATCCCTCACAACAAACTAGCTCACCCTTTTCCCCTGAATATCGGCACATTGCGACGCTCAGCCTACGCAACCGGATTAACCTGAGCGCAACACGCTCATATTTTGCCCTCTGCCCTTGACATCACAGCCTCTCCTACCCTACCTTTGGCAGTTGAAGGGCGACAGTGCTAAAGCCGGACTCCGGCCCAGGCGTCCGCCCTCAACCCATTGGAAACCTCACCCCGCGCGGGCCAACTGCGCAACCCAAGAAGGAGAAGCAATGCCAACAGCAACAGCATCCGCAGCGACCACGTTTACCCCGCTGCATGACCGCATCCTCGTTCGTCGTGTCGAAGAGACCGAGTCCGTGCGCGGCGGCATCATCATCCCCGACACCGCCAAGGAAAAGCCCCAGGAAGGCGAAGTCATCTCCGTCGGCAAGGGCAAGTCCAACGACGAAGGCAAGGTATTTCCCCTCGACGTCAAAGCCGGCGACCGCATCCTCTTCGGCAAGTGGGGCGGCACCGAGATCAAGATCGACGGCGAAGACTTCCTCATCATGAAGGAAGACGAAGTCCTCGGCATCCTCAAGTCCAAGTAAGTCCGAATAACCCGACTTACTCAACGGTATTGAATTTCGCAGTCACTCCGCCATCATTCGCGGAGAGCAACTAAGGAGAAAGCAATGGCAAAGCAGATTCTGCACGGCGAAGACTCGCGTCAGGCCATCCTGCGCGGCGTCAACACACTGGCCGACGCAGTGAAGGTCACTCTCGGCCCCAAGGGCCGCAACGTCGTCATCGAGAAGAAATTCGGATCGCCCACCATCACCAAGGACGGCGTCACCGTCGCCAAGGAAATCGAGCTCGCGAACGCGCTCGAGAACATGGGCGCACAGATGGTCCGCGAAGTAGCTTCGAAGACCTCCGACGTCGCAGGTGACGGCACCACCACCGCCACCGTACTCGCCCAGGCCATCTATCGCGAAGGCGTCAAGACCGTCGCGGCCGGTGCCAACCCCATGGCGCTCAAGCGCGGCATCGACAAGGCTGTTGAAGCCATCGTCGGCAAGCGCGATGCGGACGGCGTATGTTCAGGGCGGCGCGCTCTCCAAGTTCTCGAAGCCCGTCTCCGGCGACATGATCGCCCAGGTCGGCACCATCTCCGCCAACTCCGACTCCACCATCGGCACCATCATCGCCGAGGCCATGAAGAAGGTTGGCAAGGATGGCGTCATCACCGTCGAAGAGTCGAAGACACTCGAGACCCAGCTCGAAGTCGTCGAGGGCATGCAGTTCGATCGCGGCTACCTCTCGCCTTACTTCGTCACCGATCCGGACCGCATGGAAGCAACGCTCGAAGATGCGTACATCCTCATCCACGAGAAGAAGATCTCCACGATGAAGGATCTGCTGCCCCTGCTCGAGCAGACCGTGCAGACCGGCAAGCCCCTCGTCATCATTGCGGAAGACGTCGACGGCGACGCACTCGCCACCCTCGTCGTCAACAAGCTGCGTGGCTCGCTCAAGGTCGCGGCCGTCAAGGCCCCCGGCTTCGGCGATCGCCGCAAGGCCATGCTTGAGGACATCGCGAAGCTCACCGGCGGCAAGGCCATCACCGAAGACCTCGGCATCAAGCTTGAGAACGTGAAGCTCGAGGACCTCGGCCGTGCCAAGCGCATCACCATCGACAAGGACAACACCACCATCGTCGAAGGCAAGGGTGACTCCAAGGTCATCGAAGGCCGCGTCAAGGAGATCCGCAACCAGATCGACAAGACCACCTCCGACTACGACCGCGAGAAGCTCCAGGAGCGCCTCGCCAAGCTGGTCGGCGGCGTCGCCGTCATTAAGGTGGGCGCGGCAACCGAGACCGAGATGAAGGAGAAGAAGGCTCGCGTTGAGGATGCCATGCACGCCACCCGCGCTGCAGTCGAGGAAGGCATCGTCGCCGGCGGCGGCGTTGCTCTCATCCGCTCAGCAAAGGATGTGGACGAGCTCGTCAAGACCCTCACCGGGTGACGAGAAGATCGGTGCACAGATCGTCCGTCGCGCCATCGAAGAGCCGCTGCGCCAGATCGTCGGCAACGCCGGCGAAGAGGGTGCCGTGGTCGTGGGCAAGATCCTGGAGAACAAGGACAACAACTTCGGCTACAACGCCAGCACCAACGAGTACGAGGACCTGGTCAAGGCCGGCGTCATCGACCCCACCAAGGTCACCCGCACCGCCCTGCTGAACGCAGCCTCGATCGCCGGCCTCATGCTGACGACCGAAGCCATGGTCTCGGAAATCCCCGAGCCCAAGCAGGCAGCACCAGCCGGCCACGGCGGCGGCATGGGCGACATGTACTAGGACTGGCCGTCCAGGCAGACGCGCCTTCGGCGCCAATCTGCTAGTCGAGTCAGTTCAGCGGTAGCTACAAACAAAAGCCCCTCGCGCAAGCGAGGGGCTTTGTTTCGTGGGTACTTCGCACTTGCGCTACAAAACAGACCGGAGAGATGCGTTACAACGAGATACGGCACAGTTCGTAGGCCACGACCTGTTCGGTCGCGAACGAAGGCAGGGGTGGGAACCTTGTTGCCAACGCGAGCGTATAGGATTGCGAGGAGTTGATATGCGCCGACCCATTCTCGCGGTAGTACCGGCGATTGTCCTGTTGGCTGCAGTTCCTTTTGCGGTCCCTAGCTCCGCGCAGAATTCAGACTTTAACCTGGACGTGCATGCAAATTCGCATGCGACGGCGAAGGATATTGGGCTGCCAGTATATCCAGGAGCGACGCCGTTCAAGGACAAGGACAGCGACTCATCGTCGGCGGACTTGGGGTTTTTGCTGAACAGCTTTCACTTCAGCCTAAAGGCAGTGAGCTTTGTGACGACGGACTCGCCGGAGCATGTACTTGAGTTTTACAGGAAGCCGCTGGGGAAATTCGGCGAGGTGCTGGAGTGCGACCATGGGAAGCCGGTGGGCTCGTTGACCGTGACGAAGAGCGGGCTGACCTGCGGCGACCGCAAGAACGGGCATATGACGGTGAATGGAAGCGACAGCGATCACGAACTGCGGGCCGGGACCCCGGAGCAGTTCCGGGTCGTAGGGGTTGACAACACCGAGAACGGGAAGACGAAGTTTGGGCTGGTGGAGCTGATGCTTCCGAAGGATGAGGACGGAAAGTAGGCGGCGCGGTCCCTCATCTTTTCCGCGCTACCACTTCGCCCGCAAATACGCGCGTACCGGCTTGTCATAAACCACCATCACCAACCACGCGAAGGCCACCATCGTGATCGTGCCGCACAGAACCGGTATCCCCATGCCGCCCGACGCCAGCTTGTGCTTCTCGGCATAGTCACCCCAGATCCAGATCACCGAGTAGTGGGTCATATACAAGGGATAGGACAGGTCTCCCGAAAAGCGGCACAGCCGTTCTACGCGTGCAGACACGGTAGCTCCCGCGCCGAGCGCCACCAGCAGAGGAAAATAGATCACGATAACGGCTGCCTCGCGCACCCACGCACCCGTTGCATATGGCATCGCCAGTGCCAGCACCAGCAGTATGCTCAATGCACCAAAGCCCAGCCGCGTCCTCAGCCGCCATCCCATCCGGTAGACCAGCAAGCCCGCCATAAACGAGAACGCCACCCGCGCTCCGCCGTCCCAGAAGTTTTTCGGAGCTCCATCCGCCCGATAGATTTCCGGCGCGGTGGCCGGTCCAGCACAACAGCACCGCAGCCGCCACCGTCAGCACCACCAGGAGGCCGCGCTTGATCCGGTACAGGCCTGCTCCAAACACCACGTTCGCCACGTACTCCCAGAACAGCGACCATGCTGGCGCATTCAAACTGAACAGGTTGTGCGATCTCTCCTTCATCGCCCCAAACGGAATCAACAGCAGCGACGCTGCAAACATCAGCGCGACCTTGCCCGGGCCATAGCCGGGCGTCACCCCAAATGGATTTGCATAAAAGGCGATAAGCCCCAGCACCGCCCCCAGCACGACGAGCGGCTGCAAACGAATCAACCGCAGCTTAAAGAATTCGCCCAGACCCATCTTCCCGATGCGATCGTCATAGGCATACCCCATCACAAAACCCGAGAGGCAAAAGAAGAAGTCCACTGCCAGGAAGCCGTGCCCGATCCAGAGCTTGCTGTAATTCCAGATCACCATCTCCATGAAGTGGAAGATCACCACTCCAACCGCCGCCACGCCGCGCAGCCCGTCGAGCACCACAAAATGCGGCTTCGTCCTCTTCGCCGCTGCCGTATCCGTCACCATGGCGGACGTTGCTGTCATTCGTCTCTACCCCGCTTCACTTCCAAAACGCACCGGCCCCAAACGCAACCGCTGTCTGCTGAAATATATCCGACCTGCGAATCGATTTTTCTGACACTCTCTACGGGCATCGCAAAAACGAAACATTGCGTCAGTACACTTGCGGGGTGCCGGTGTCCCCCGATGGCCACCGAATCAGGGCTATTCAAAATCAAAGCGGAATCTGCGAGGAAACCATGAAATGCCGACTCGTTCTCGTCGTGATCGCCATGCTCCTTTTACCCAGCCTTCGAATCGTTGCTCAGCAAGACACTTCAGCCATGTCCTTTCCGGAAGCGTCCAGTGAAATTGTTAACTATTGGGTTGCTTACTGGGCAAAACCAACACCGGTTATCTTTGGCCAGGAGCAGGAAGCCTTCGACACCAACATGCACGAAGTCTCCTTCCCCTTCGATATCTTTAACAAACCTCTGGACCCGAACATCCTCGATGCCGATGCCCAATGGCTGAAAGATCATCCAGCCAGTCACCTTTACATCGAGGGTTACGCCTCCGCGGAAGGCGATTCGGGTTACAATCTCTCCCTCTCAAAGCGTCGGGCGGATTGGGTCAGACAATCTCTCGTCAGTAAGGGCGTTGCCGATAACCAGATTCTGCTCGCAACGGGATGGGGACACACGTATCCAGTCTGCGCTGAACTCGACGATTCATGTCTGAGTAAGAACCGGCTCGTCCGCTTCGTCTATTCACCACGTCAATAGTTAGGCCTGCGCCCGGTGCCCCATCCTGGCAAAGCTAGGGTGGGTCCACCACATTTCACTCCGCCGGACCGGCAAAGAGAATCAGATTCCCGTCCGGATCCATCACGACGAAAGTTCTCGCGCCCCACGGCTCTTTCGTCAGTGTCTGGGTAAAGCGCACGTCCGCCGCCTTGTAAGTCAGAAAGAGCTGCTTCACCTCATCTGCGCTCGCAACCGTGATCGAAGCAGAAAGCAGATGCTCGCGCTCGCGGATATCACCAGCGAACACCGGTTCGCAGACCATCCTCAAGTTGAGTCGTGCATTGTCGCGGCGAACCTGCCCGTAAAACGGCGGATCGCCATAGAGGAACTCAACCTCGAAGCCGAGCTTATTTGTATAGAAATCGCAGGAACTCTGGATGTTCGCAACGAAGAGTTGCGCCTCAATGGAATTGAGAATGGGACGTGGCGTCGCCTGTTTCGGTTCATCGGTCATGGCATCTGCTCCTGATTTGAGCGCCTGCCACCCGTCGAATCCCCTTTGCCGCGCGACAAGCTCCTGTGCGTCAGCAAGTTTGAAGTCAGCCTCCAGTATCTGCGCATCGCTAAGATCGCGAAATCGCGGCAACGCAGCTCGAATCTCAGCTGCGACCGGATAATACCGCTCGCGATGCCAACGCAGATATTGTTTGGCTTGCTTCTTCAGGTTTTCGAGGTTCGGCATGGGCGCAATGTATTTTGGTTGCCGTAGGTGGGCGTTGCCCTTTCGGCCTCGACCGATGCGCCCTACGCAGCATCAACAGACTGCCTCCGCAAATCTCGATTGTCAACGGCCACATGAAGAGTGATCGAATTACCGAGTCTGAGGACGAAAATCTGGAAGATGGTTTGGAGCCTATTTCCGAAGCACCAGCCACCCGGTACGGATCACAGAAGACCTGCGTACTCGAGCTATATTGGCCCTTGGAGGTTTTATGACCGACACCCTCACTCCCGCACACGACATGGCCGAAACCAACAAGGCTCATTTTCCCAACGAGAGCGCCGAATACCGCGCGGCGCGCGATGCCCTGCTGGCCGAAGAAATCAAACTGCGCCGCCACCTGGAGCGCGTCGCTGACCAGCGTCGCGCACTCCCGCCCGGCGGCGAGATTCCCCAGGATTTCGAGTTCATCTCCGAGACCGGTCCCGTCCGCCTCTCCCATCTCTTCGGCAAGAAAGACACGCTGCTCATCTACAGCATGATGTTCGGATCGCAGCGCAAATCGCCGTGTCCCTCCTGCACATCGTTTCTCACCTCGTGGAACGGCACCGCGGTCAATCTGCGCGAGCGCGTCGCCATCGCCGTCACTGCCCGCTCGCCCATCGAGAGGCTGAAGGAATACAAGCAGCAGCGCGGCCTCGCGAACCTTCCGTTTTTCTCCGACGGCTCCGGCATGTACACCCGCACCTACGTCAATCCCGAAGATGCGGACGTCCCCGGCTTCTCCGTCTTCACCCGGCGCAACGGAACCATCAGCCACTTCTACACGAACGAAATGGGCGCCGGCATGGCCGATCCCGGACAGGATCCCCGCGGCGCCCCCGACCTCGATCCGCTCTGGCACATGCTCGACTGGACACCCGAAGGCCGCGGCAAAGACTGGTACCCCAAACTCAGCTACAAGGACTAGCCATCTCCGAGGATTCCTCGCCGATGCTCCATAAAGTATGGCTCCATTCGACTGTCGAATGGAGCCTGAAGAGCGCGGAGAGGTCCACGAGTCGTGGTCTGCCGCAATGGTGGTGGCAGCCTTCCTATTTGATCGGGTCCCCCGTGACCGGCATACGCAGGCCGGCTGGGATGGGACGCTCCTCGCCCAGCGGCATCTCCTTCTTGGTGGCGCGATACATCGCGTTAAGCAGGTCCTGCGAGTGGCCGTCGTAGTCCTCATCGAGCGCCCATAGAAAGGTTCCGCCGAGACCCTGCACATAGTCGGAATAAAGCACACGCAAGTAAGTCGACTCAGGATCGTCATAGGTGACAAAGCCCGGTGAACCATCCTTCTTCAGCAGGTATGGAACCAGCGCGTAGGGATCCCGGTGCACCTCCCAGCCCTTCTTGTTGATGAGCTTTTTGATATCCGAACCATAGTTGAGGGTCAAAACAGCATCGTCGCAGTCGCCGTCATCAGTGGTAGCCGCGTTCGGGCACAGGCCGAAGAGCTTGTTCACGTTGGTATATTCGTAACCGTAGAAAGGTGTTCCCTGATTGAGCTGCGAGGCGGGCACTTCCGCCAGGAACGTTTTGGCCGACTCCTGATCGCTGCCGCCGGGCTGGCACTCTTCGGGTGCAGGATTGCGCGGATCCCAGAAGATGGGCGAGTTCAACTGTGCGTGCGCGGTCCAGGGGCCGGCGCAGTCGTAGGTCATGATGTTGAACCAGTCGATGACCTTATGCAGCGTGCCGGCGTCGTAGGCGGAAGCGCTCCACGGGGCGGCATCAATGGAGAGAATATAGCGCGGGCTGGGCAGCACGGCGCGCAGAGCCTTTTCGAACTTCACGAGCATTGCGGCATCCGCGGTGGTGCCGGGATACTCCCAGTCCAGATCGACGCCGTCGTAGTCGTGCACGCGGACGAACTCACGCACATTCGCGATCAGCTTATTCATCGTGGCCGTGGACTTGGACTCGTACTGGCTCAGATCGCCGCCGATCAGCAGGATGACGTGATCGCCGGCATCGTGGGCGCGCGCCGTCAGTATCGGTTCCACAAAGCCATCCGGCACCTGCAGGTTGCCGTCATCGTCGAAACCAAGGCCGGCATGGATGATGTCGGTCAGCTTGTCATAGGGGATCTGCTCGGCAGAGTAGGCATAGGGCGGCGCAGCAAACTTGCTGCCCTCGTCATAGTCGGCCACCAGGCGCTTCTGCCAATGCGGGCGCGTATTCGCCGCGTCCTGCGCTGCGGCAAGGGGCGGTTGCAGGAGGGAGAGGATGGCAACACAAAATGCCGGCAACACGGCAACGCCGAGCCGCAAAGAATAGCGCATGACGATGGCCTCCAAAACGTTCAAACGATTTAAAGCTGCACGGCGGAAATGATCAAAGCCTTTCAGGACGTTGTCAAGGAGTGGTGCTGAAAGCAGCGCTATGCTTGCGTCCGTAACCGCTTCAGCATCCACTGCCATGTGCCCTCGACAGACAGCTCCGTCGGGGGCGGCAGGACCGGCGCCGTCGGATACACCACTGCCTTCCCGCGATACTGCGCCGCCAGCTTCTGAAAGGTCCGTCCCTGCTCCTTCACCCGGCCGTCATTGGTCAGCAGCCCCAGCGTGTACTCCACCGGATTGAACGTGAACTTGCGGTCCACATCGTGGCTGTCCCAGTAGGTAAACCACGCCACGCCCTCTCGAATGGCCGCTTCCACCGCCAGCTCCAGCCACTGCGCCTGCCCAGTCTCATTCAGCGACTCGATGCAGGTGTTGAACTCGCCCGCCCACACCGGCGTTTGCTGCCTGCCCGCGTACGACCGGATCAACGCCGCCATCGAGGCCAGCAGCTTCACACTCGGCGCATCCATCGGTCCGCCATAGTTCAGCGCGCCCGTCCAGAACGGATAGCAATGCATCACCGGGAAGCGCTGCGTCGCCAGCGCGCGTGGCGAAAACGTCTGCCCATCGAACCACGGATGGTGATCGACGCCGTTCACATTCAGAGTGCCCGGCGCCTCGCGTTCCATCACCGCAAGCATCTTCGTCATCCACGCATCGCCCATCGCCGCCGGCGCGCTCCAGCAGGTATTCACCTCATTGCCCAGGTCGAAGCCGATGATGTTCGTATGGCGCGCCATCACCCGCGCCAGCTCATGCACAAAGCGCTCCTCGCCCCGAACATAGTCGCGTCCGAGTAGAAGGCTTCTCCGGCCTTCGCATCGCGCTCTTTCTGAAACGGCGGCAGAAAGTACCACCCGCTCAACTGTCCCGTAAACACGGTCACCAGAGCATCCATCCGCCGCTCACCCATCATCGCGAGCATCTGGTCCAGCCGGTCCAGGTGCAGCGCGCTCACATACGTGGGATTCGGTTGGAAATACGGCCACACCAGCAGGATCCGCAAGTGATCCGCGCCCAGCGCAGCAATCGCGTCCAGATCGCGCTTCACCGAGTCGGCATCCCAGTCGTTCCAGCAGAACCACCAGTTGCGGCTCGGTGTGTAGTTCACGCCAAAGCGATGCCGCTCAAGATCCAGCGGAGTCACGCTCCGCGTCTCAGCCAGAGCATGTGCCATCGCCAGTGAGCCGGCCCCAGCCGCACTCATCTTCAGAAATCCGCGTCTATCCATACCTCCACGACAATACTCCGCCGCATAGCCATCACAAGCGCACGGTTCCGCAAATAAGTTAACGGTGCGGGGGTAGAATTTCGAACTGCGCGGTCTGGGACCGCACCCAGACCCGGTTCCTCTCGGACGCCGTCTGATCGAGCGCTTCTATGTAGACGGTGTATTTACCAGGCTTGCTCAAGTCATAAAACAGACTAAGATCCCATGTCTCATCTGCGGAAACTTTGGGGTCGCCTTCGGAAAGTGCGGGCTCGATAGTTCGTTTAAAGTCATCGTCTCTTAGCTCTCGCTCTCCAGATCGAAGTGTGTGGGTAACTTGGCGTTGGTACAGCGTCGTCGGCGGTTCACCCGCCTCTCCCTCTACATGAACACGAGTCTCTGGAAATACGGTCGTCACATTACCGCCAAGGAGCTCCACCGTAAGAACGACCAACGGCTTCTGTCCTGCGGGAATCTTCTTTTGCGGAAGAGCTATGCTAACGGCCATGTACCGCGACCTGCCGCTCAGGACTTCCTGCTGGTCGCCTGCGGAAGACTTCTGAGCATAACCAAACTGCACGGAGGCTATAAGTGCAACGGGTGCTACCAAGCGCTGGACGATCCTGTTGATCCGAGCCATGTCTGCCTTTCAAGAGGCTATCGTTTGTCAGGCTGAACGACAAGATGCCCCCGACGTATGGCGCCGGTAACTCAATCCTATCTGTTCGATGCTGGATCATAAACCAAACGGCTGGGGCACCAACTGGTATCCCAAGCTTCATTACGAGGGCTAGCCGCCCGGGGCAAACGGACCTTCTGGCTTTAATACGCTGGAAGACTACCGTCGCTTTTCAGTCGGCCCCACGTAGTTGTTACAAGCAAACACTCCTCGTGTAAGCGCGGGGCCGCTTTATTGCCTGCACCTCAAAAGGTGTAGCGAGACGGCACAAATTGATAATTGCGGATAGTGTCACTGGACGGTTACATTCATGCCGCTCATCAACTTACCGTCTTTCAAAGGAACGCATGAAACAAACCCTTGCACTCTTTCTCTGTCTGCTCGTTCCCACAATTGTCTTCGCCAGCGAGAACGGCTACAAAGTCATGTACGACGGCGGCTCGCTTCCCAACACCAAGACCGGGGCGAAACTCGTGATGACTCTCGGTGAAAACGACATCCACTTCCGCGAGGGTGGTCAGGAGATCAAAGTCATCCCAGCCTCTGCAATCACAGAAATCACCTACGGACAGGACGTGCATCGTCGTGTGGGTGCCGCCATCGGTCTGGCAGTTGTGAGCTTCGGAGTGGGTGGGCTCATGGCCCTCACCAAATCGAAGAAGCACTTCGTCGGCCTCACTTGGCAGGACGGTGACAAGAAGGGCGGCTTCGCCATGCAATGCGATAAAAACGATTATCGCGGCGTTCTCGCCGGCCTTGAGGGCCTCACCGGCAAAAAAGCCGTCGACTCCGACACAATGACCGTTAAGAATTAAATTATCGGGTTCCTCACCCTGGCGCAGCAGCCGGGGTGGGACTTCTCCATCATGACGAGCTGCGGCATCGTTTAGCGTCACGCTGAATCTAATTTGGTGTGCCCACCATCCACCCACAAACCCGAATAGGCCACGTCCACCTCAAGGTCGCCGACCTCGATCGCGCACTCGCCTTCTATCGTGACGTCCTCGGCTTCGAGGTCACGCAGCGCATCGGCAACACCGCCGCTTTCCTCTCCGCTGGCGGCTACCATCACCACATCGGCCTCAATACCTGGGAGAGCCGCCATGGCTCCGCGCCCGCGCCCGGCACCACCGGCCTCTATCACCTCGCCATCGTCTATCCCACACGCGCCGAGCTCGCCGACGCCCTTCGCCGTCTGGTGCGCGCCCACATTCCGCTCGAAGGCGCTGCCGATCACGGCGTCAGCCAGGCACTCTATCTTCGCGACCCGGACGGCAATGGCGTCGAGCTCTACTGGGATCGCCCCGAATCCGAATGGCCCCGCACACCGCAGGGCGAACTCGCCATGGTCACCAATCCGCTCGACCTCGAACAGCTGCTTGCTCACGGCAGCGCCGAAGCAGCGGCTGATGTCTAAGGCCGCTGCTTAGCGGCGACCGAAACCGGGATGAAGCGGCGCGTGGGTGATGGCAGGCAAGGCGAAGGCGTCGATTGTCTTCTGCTGTAATACAACGTATTCTCTATGAATGCAGCAGAAGACAGTCACCTTCCGCGCCCCCGGCAACAAGATCAAGGCCCTCGATTCCCTCGCCGCGCTCCAGCAGCGCGACCGCAGCTTCGTCCTCAATGAAGCCGTGGATCAATACCTTTCTCTGAACGAATACCACGTCGCTATGATCAAAGAAGGCATCCGTCAAGCCGATGCCGGTGAACTTGTGCCTCACGAAGAGGTACGTCGGCGTCTCGCTTCTCTCACCAAGCCGGCGGCCGCACGAAAATTGAGAAAAAAGGCTTAGCGGCCCCTTTGCCGTCGCCCACGCAGATCGAATGGACACCGCTCGCCACGGCGGAGGCGATGGAGTTGCATCGCTACATCGCCGAAGACAGTCTGGCGGCAGCGAACCGGCAGCTGGGTCTGGTCCTCGAATCTATCCAGGGTCTCAGCCTGTTTCCACGAAAAGGACATGTCGGAAGAGTCCCTGGTACGCGCGAGTTGGTTGTCACGGGTACGCCCTACATCGTCGCCTATCGGCTGGAAGCCTCCGCCATTCAGATACTCTCCATCCTCCACGGCGCCCGCCGATGGCCAGATAGTTTTACGATCCGCTGAATCACCCGCTACTTCCCCCGTCTTATCCATCCACACATCCCACGTCACCCGGCCGATCTCCTCATCGTCCAGCGGCTTCCCCATCGCCTTCAGCGCCAGCTTGATCTGGCCGTGATGGTAGCCCTCATGCCACACCATGTGTTGCAGAAACAAAATCGGGTGGTCATAGTGCTCCTTCATCTCCCGTCTGCTTTCGATCCGGTTTTTCACCGCATCGCGCACCGCACGCGCGCTTTCGTTCAGCATTCCGGCGATCCGGTCGCGGTCGTGTTCGTCTCCCCACTCTTTCTCCGGCAGCGCTCCCGCGAACTCCGGGACATCCTCAGACAAGAACACCAGCCGCACATAGTGCATGTGCGCGAACATCTCCGCCACCGACGGACTGCCCTCCGCGGCTCTGGCCTCCAGCCCGCCCTCCGGCACCGCGCGCAGCAGATTCACCAGAATCGTGTTGTTTCGGTCCCAGGAATCCAGCAGCGCCTCGAGCAAACTCCCGTCATCTCTCATAGACATCAACGTCTCCATTCGCCGCCATCATACCCGTCGAGCAGCAAGCAACCCATTCCGGGAACCACCGGGAATAAACTCGACAAAGTTGGCCGTTAATTTCTCCAATTCGCTACACTGGAAATAGAGCGAAAAACGCAAAAGCCACCGCATCGGTGGCTTTTTCATTTGGCAACGAAGATCGCCCTCATATCTCCGTGGTGGGACATGGCCGCACAGCCCTAACACCTTAGAAATGACGAATATAGCGATAAACCCTTTAGATAGACGAATTTGAGCCTCGGGAGGCCCTCCATCCTCATGATTCGGCGCAACTTACGCCGCACGCTCCCGTACCGCAGGGGGGAGGGGGGCCGGGTCACGTTACCGCCGACGCGACCCCAAAGGAAGCGAGCCTACCGGCTGGCGCCGGAGGCGCGTGCGCTCGTACGTCCAGTACCCCGGCCCGTCTCCTCGCGCAGAATCTCCGCCTCACGCTCGCGATATGGCCGTCCATCCGGATAGAGCACATCGTGGAACCACACCGGCGGCTGCTCAGTTACGTAAGGCCGCTTCCAGCTATCCCACGGAATCCACGTCTGCGACTTGCCCTGCACAAATCCCCAGTTGATCATCGCGACGTGCAGTTGCTTGCCCAGCGGCAGAATCGTATCGAAGGTCGAGCCCATCGGCCGTGCCATGTACTCGGTGCAGATCAATGGCCGGTGGTACCCCTCCAGTTGATGCACTCGGTTCGCAAAATCCTCCGGCCAGCCGTAGTTGTGAAAGCTGATCACATCCGATTCTTCCACCTGCGTGCGCTCCACCGCATTCAGACCCGTCCGCCTCATCCCATCGCCCCCCATGCCATAGCGGCGAAGTCAGCGGCTGCGTCGGATGCGCCGCGCGCGCCCAGGCAAAGACCTGCGGCAGCAGCTTCGCGACCAACGCCTCTTTGTTCTTCGGCTCCAGCTTCGCGTAGTCGCCGCCGCCCTCGTTGTCCGGCTCGTTCCACAGGTCCCACGCCAGGATGCGGTCATCATTCGCGAATGCCCCGATCACGCCCTCGACGAAAGTCTTTAGCCGCGGATACTCCGCCGCATCCTCCAGCGCCTTCGCGCCCGGGCTCTGCACCCATCCGGAGTTGTGCACGCCCGGAATCGGCGGCCGCTGCGGGCCGAGCTTGAACTCCGGGTCCCAGCACGAATCGAACAGCACAAAGATCGGCTTGATGTGGTGCTTCGCCGCAATGGTCAGAAACGTATCGATGCGCTTCTGGAAGCCCGGGGCGTCCTGCTGCCAGAGCTGGTCATGCAGAAACACGCGCATGGTGTTCATGCCCAGCCCCTCGGCCCAGCCCAGTTCCCTGTCGATCTCTGCCGGATCGAAGCTCTCCGCCTGCCACATCTCGAGCTGGTTGATCGCGTCCGACGGAAGAAAATTCGCGCCCACCAGCCAGGGCTGTGCGGCATACCACTGCTGCGCCTTCGCCTCACTCCACCGCGCGGGTCGATCGCCAGTCTGCGTCGCCGCATGCACGGCTCCTACTGCCAGCACAACTGCCGCCACACACACTCCCGCTCGCATCCGACCCATCTCGCCTCCATAAAAAACGATTTTGCCCGTAAATAACGGCGCAGCCGCGCGCTCTGTTTGTACATGACTCAGCCGCCGAGTGCGATGGGAGGAATGAACTATGCGGAGGTCATCGAGGCTGCTCTCACGCGCCGCGATGCTCAGAGGCCAGCATGCGTTCGCGTGCAACATCGCTGTTGAGATGTTGGATCACTTTGCGGATCGTATTCAGCGAGCGCAGCTCCGTCATCGTGAACGCGCCGGGAAAGCGCTGGTTCAGCTCCGCATACAGGCGAATGTGCTGCACCGAAGTTCCGCCGCTCGCGTAGAAGTCCTCATCCGGATCCACCTGCATGCGGTGCAGCAGCCGCTGCCAGATGCTCCGCACGACATCCACCTGCTTCTCCGGCAGCACCTCCGGCGGCGGCCCCGGCATGTACCGCCGCAGCACCGCCTCACACTGCTCCGACAGGCGAATGCGATCCGGCTTGCCTTCTGCTGTCAGCGGAATACGCGGCAGCAGGATCAACGCCGAGGGTTGTGCTTCGAGTGGAAGCTGGCTCTCAAGATGTTCCCGCAGAGCACGCTCCGCGCGCGGGTCTTCACCCTGCTTCAGCGTGGCGAAGACGCAGGTGACTTGCTCGCCCGGTGCAGAGGAGAGCGCAATACACTCGCGCACCAGCGGATGCTCCAGCAGCAGAGCCTCGACTTCCTCCGCCGTGCCGATGCGCTTCTCGGCGGCTTTAACTGCGGCAGCCGCCATCACCGCGGCCTCTCCGGTCAGCAGGCTGCCGTCTGCCATCCGCGCAGCCTTCACCGGCAATCGGAAACAGCGCAGCCGCTGCTTATTCTCGCGCTCGGCCTCGGTAAACGCCGCCAGCGTCGCCTCCGGCTGCCCCAGATACCCGATCGCCAGCGCATCGCCGGTGATCGCCAGCCCGCCCAGTGTGCCGGTCGCGGCTTCGTGCCCGTCCGGCATCAGCACCATGGCATCGCTGCCTGGAACAGACATGGAGCGTCCCATCTGCTCCACATTTACTTGCACACTCACCGCATAACTTGTAGTTTCCGCCGCGCCAATGCCGCCGCTCACGCGCACCGCGCGGTCGCCGCCGCTCAGCCGGCTCAGCAGCGAGGGCGCAAGCTCCGTCGCATCCACCACTGCCTGCTTCACCTCGTCCAGTGGCGCCAGCGGCTCCTTCGCCAGTTCCTCCAGCAGCGTCGGCCGCGCGCAGATTGCCGATACGCGGAAGCGCCGCATTACCCGCGCATATTCATGCGCCGGCATGGCCGAGCTCAGCCAGCTTTGCGGCGCCAGTGCCACTGTGCCCCCCGCCAGCAGCGGCCCCCACAGCTCCATCTGGAAGGTGTGCTCCTGCGCGCCTGCATGCAGCAGCACAGTATCGGACGAGCCGAACTCCATCACCGCGCCCGACGTCACCAGCCGCACAATGCCGGCATGTGTCACCAGAACGCCGTGTCCTCGAGCATTGAAGATCACCGCCGCCGGATCTTCCGGCAACCGGTGTGGCAGCTTCACCTCGCGGAAGAGCGGCATGAACTCGCGCTCCAGGATCGATGCGTCGATGATCGTGAGACGGCGCGCCCACGGCAGCCGGTCTCCCGCCTCGTCGCTGCAATCAGTCACCATCAGCCGAATCGCGCTCTCGTCTACCTGGCGCGCCAGCTTCTCCGTAGATTGCCCTTGCACGTCGAACGGCACGTAGACCCCGCCGGCCAGCAGAATGCCGAGAATGCCGGCGATCGAGCTGAATGTTCGCAGTCCGACTACCCCGACCAGGTCGCCATGACGCATTCCTTTACGCCGCAGCACTGCCGCAACGTTCTGTGCGCGCACCATCAGGTCGCCGTAGGAAAGCCGGCCCTCCTCGCCCAGGAGCGCGGTGGCGCTGGCCCAGAGCACAGTGCTTTCGTAGAAAAGAACTTCCAGTGTGGTGCGAACAGGGACATTCGCCGCTTGGTCAGCGCCAGGCGGGCGCGTGGACCTGGAACTTCCGGGCTGTCCCAGCGGCATGGTGCGGTCCTCTCACAAGTCGGAACGGCGTGAACCTTGGCGCAAGTACTGCAAGACCGCAAGACCGCCGCTCGAAACCGGACGGGCGAAGCCGCCTGTGCGCTCCTCCGCACGTGGGTCAGCATGTCGCCATTCGGATGAGCCTTTGCGTTTTGCTGTTTATAACCCGCCGCATACAGCAAAGAGACCTGCAATTAGTAATCTCGCAGTAATCCTTTGCTGTTACCCGAAACGCACATCGGAGACGGAGCGCGCTACCATCCAGTACATGCAGTCGAACTTGATCCGCGAAACCTTCCCCGTCGGCCCGCTCCGCTGCAACTGCACCATCCTGGCAAATCCCGAGACCCGCCAAGCCATCGTCGTCGATCCGGGCGACGAGATCGCCGGCATCCTCGCGCGGCTCGCCCGCCATCACCTCACCCTGAAGCAGATCATCGTCACCCACGCGCATATCGACCATATTGGCGGGGCTGCGCAGCTCAAACGCGTCACCGGGGCGCCCGTCTTTTTTCATCAGCAGGACCTGCCGCTGGTCGCCATGCTGGACGCGCAGGCGGGCTGGCTCGGCGTTGCCCCGCCGGAGAAGGTCGCGCTCGATCACAGCGCCGAAGATGGCCTCACGACCGGGATCACCGGCCTCGAAACCGAGGTCATCCACACCCCCGGTCACACCCCCGGCAGCATCTGCCTTCTTTTCCCAAAGCAGGAATTGCTCCTCGCCGGTGACACCCTCTTCGCCGGCTCGGTTGGCCGCACCGACCTGCCCGGCGGCGACAGCCAGGCACTGCTCCGCTCCATCCACGCCCGCCTCATGCCCCTTCCGGAAAACACATTGGTCGTCCCCGGCCATGGCGCGGAGACGACCCTCGGAGAGGAGCGCGAAACGAACCCGTTTCTCCAGCCGGGCGCGCGATTCTAGCCTCGCCCGCATCGAGAAATACCTTGTTCTGGATGGCCTTCCTCGATTGGGAAGTTCTTCGAAACAGTCCCGACGTCCTTCGCAGCAAGGTTAGAAACTCGTTGCCCTTTTCCCGACAACATCAAATTCGATCACCCCGCTGGCATCGATTTCCTCTGACCGTCTTGAACGTCCGATGGGTGCAACAAGGTCAAGCGGCTTTCCTTGGTACGGGTTGCTCGCTCCCAATCTGCCCGGCAAGCACCTTCCCTACAAACCGCGCGATCGCGTCGGCCACTTGCTCCGGGGAATCCTCTTGCAGAAAATGAGCCCCCTTGACCGTAACTTCCTGTTGATTCGGCCATGCTCGGCAGAACTCTCGTTGTGCTCCAATAAGGAAGCCCGCCGGCTCTGCATTGATGAACAGCTTGGGAATGGGGCTGTCTGATAGCCATCGCGAATATGAGTCAACAACGTCCACCACATCTTTGGGCTCACCTTCGATCGGCAACTCTCTGGTCCACGCGAGCATTGGGAGTCTCGCCGGTCCCGGAATCCTGAAATACCGACGATAAACCTCCAACGCATCCTCGGGGATACTACGCAGCGGTAGAAGATATTCGATAAAGAGGTTCTTCTGAAGAATCAACTCTTCTCCGGCGGGCGAGCGCTGCGCTTGGAAGAAAGGTCTCGTGGCGTCCGGCCATTCAAGGTTGGCGAGAAGAATCTGACACCGGCGAAAGGCCGGAAGAATGCGATCAGAGGTAAACGAAGCAAACAGGCTGGTCTGGATGTGTGCATTGGCCTGAAGTCACCAGTTGGCGCACAACTTCCGGCTTGCACGTGACTCCGGAACATCAGAAGCATTAAGCGCAAGGCTTAACCGTGCTGAGTGCCGGTAAGCTCGCGAACGATGTCGCCGACAAAGGCTTTTGCGTCGCCAAAGAGCATCAGAGTCTTATCCGCGTAGTAGAGCGGATTATCGATTCCAGCAAAGCCTGGGCTCATGCTGCGTTTGATCACCATGACGGTTTGAGCCTTTTCCACGTCGATGATGGGCATGCCATAGATGGGGCTGGACTGGTCGGTGCGCGCGGCGGGATTTGTGACGTCGTTGGCGCCGATAATAAGGACCGCGTCGGTTTGCGGGAGATCGGAGTTCATGTCATCCATATCGAACAGGCGATCGTAAGGAATGTCGGCCTCCGCAAGCAGGACGTTCATGTGGCCGGGCATGCGACCCGCGACGGGATGGATGCCGAATTTCACGTCGATGCCCTTCTTGGACAGAATCTCGTAGAGTTCGCGGACTTTGTGTTGGGCCTGGGCGACCGCCATACCGTAGCCGGGAACGATGGCGACCTTGCTGGTGGCGGAGAGAATCGCGGCAGCTTCTTCGGCGTTGGCGCTCCGAACGGTTCGTTCCTCGACGACCGCCTTGGCGCCGGCTTGAACCTGGCCGAATGCGCCGAACATGACGTTCGTGAACGAGCGATTCATGGCTTTGCACATGATCACGGAAAGGATGAAGCCGGAGGAGCCGTCGAGGGCGCCGGCGACGACCAGAACTTTGCTGTTGAGCACGAAGCCGAGCAGGGCGGCCGAGAGGCCAGCGTACGAGTTGAGCAGTGAGATGACCGTCGGCATGTCCGCGCCGCCGATAGGAGTGACCAGCATAATTCCGAATAACAACGCGACCCCGACCATGACCGGGAAGAGGTGCATATACTCCGAATGCATCGTGAGAACGATCGCGATCACGATTGCGGAGCCGAGGACCGAGAGACTGACAATGTTCTGCCCGCGGTAGGTAATCGGGCGCTGCGGGAGAATTCCCTGGAGTTTTCCGGCGGCGATCAGGCTGCCCGTGAAGGTCAGCGAGCCGATGATCACTTCCATAGCAATCTCGACCATGCTGAATTTCGTCACGTGTGGCGCGCGCACGTAGTACTCGGCGATACCGATCATGCTTGCGGACAAGGCACCGAACGCGTGGCTGAGGGCGGTTCGCTGCGGCACGGCCGTCATGCGGACCATGCCGAGCGGAATGCCGATGGCGGCGCCAACGATCAGCGCAACGGCAATCCATCTATATTGCACAAGGGCGGGATTGAAGAGCGTCGCGATGACCGCAAGTGCCGCGCCAATTTCGCCGGCAATCACTCCATGACGTGCGGTGGCCGGCGAACTGAGCCACTTCAGCGACAGAATGAAGAGGATGGCTGCAGCGATGTAGGCGAAGTCGATGAGCTGCCCGATAGCGACTGGAGTCATGATTTTTTGGGTTTCCCAGTCTTAAACATGCGCAGCATGCGGTCAGTAATCAGGAAGCCGCCGACCATGTTGCTGAACGAAGCAGCCACGGCGATGGTGCCGAGTACAGTTGTAAGCGTCGTCTCGTGCAGTCCGGCAATGATGATGGCCGCGACAACAACAATGGCGTCAAGGGCATTCGTCAGCGACATCAACGGAGTGTGCAGCAGCGGCGACACGCGCTTGATCAATTCGAAGCCGACGAAGCCCGCCAGAATGAACACAAAAAGATTCGAGATGAAATCTGCAGGCACTCCGTTTCTCCTTTTAGGGCGCTTGCTTGTGATTGGCTAGAGCCGGCATGGCGAAAAATTCGCGGACGCGTGCGTTCACCACCTCGCCGCGGCGCGTGAGCAGTGTGCTGCGGATGATTTCGTCATCCGCGTCGAGGCGTGGCTTGCCGTCTTTTACAAGGTGCGTAAGAAAGGCTGTCATGTTCCGTGCGTACATTTGGCTTGCGTCGTGCGGGACGCTGCTGCCCACGTTTACCCAACCGATGATCGTGACGCCATCGGCAACGAACTTCTCGCCGATCTGGGTGAGTTCGCAATTCCCGCCGCGCTCGGCGGCGAGGTCCACGATCACCGAACCCGGTGCCATGCCCGCCACCATCTCGCGCGTGATGAGGATCGGCGACTTCTTTCCGGGAATAACCGCTGCCGTGATCACCACGTCGCTCTCGGCGACGACGCGGGTCAGCAACTCGCGCTGGCGGTTGTAGAACGATTCGTCTTGCGCCTGCGCGTAGCCGCCCGCGTCCTGCGCGTTTTGCGCTTCGATAGGCAGCTCGACGAATCGCGCGCCAACGCTTTGCACTTGCTCCTTCACAGCGGGACGTAAATCGTACGCCGAAGTGACCGCACCGAGCCGTTTAGCCGTCGCAATCGCCTGCAGCCCCGCAACACCCGCGCCGATGACAAGCACGCGCGCAGGCGTAATCGTTCCCGCGGCCGTGGTCATCATGGGAAAAAGGCGTGGCAGCGTGTTGGCCGCGATCAACACCGCCCTGTAGCCGCAGACGGTGCCCATTGAGGAGAGCGCGTCCATGCTCTGCGCCCGGGTGACACGGGGCATCAGCTCCACGGCAAAGGAAGCAACTCCCGCGCGGGCGATATCCTGGATGGTGTCGAGTTGGCCCAGCGGCCGCAGGAATCCGATCAACAATTGGTCGGGGCGATAGAGGGGAACGTCGGCCTTGCCCGTCTTGTCATTCGAGCCGTTGCAAAGGACCTGAACGATAATATCCGCGGTGCGAAAGACCTCGGCTCGGTCAGGGGCCACCTTTGCGCCTTTGGCGGTGTACTCGGCGTCGGGATAGCCCGCTTCCAGCCCGGCATTCTGTTCCACCAGTACGTCCAGGCCGGCTTTCTTGAGGTTCGCAACGACGGATGGCACGAGCGCGACGCGGCGTTCGCCTGGATAACTTTCGCGCGGGACGCCAACAATCATTCGTTCATTCCTCGCCTGTTGAGTAGTGGCGGAGATTCTGGGCGAAGCCGGCGCATGAACGAGCTAGCAGGAGAAACAAGCACAGTTTGAGGTGTGCCTCGCGTATGGGTGCAGTTAAAGTCGTGCAATTATAGCCCCGCTCAGCAACCTTGCAAGCCGGAAACGGGCGATTCAACACCAAGCAGCAATAAATCGCCCATGCACTCATCCAGATGGGCTCGATGAGTGCTAAGCGCTGGATGAACCAACTGACCAGGAGGATTGCGAGAGATTCGGAAGTCACCTTCCCCAACAAGCCCCAGCGCTTTCCTTGAGGGGAGAACGGGTACGCAGCACCCGTGGCGTGAACGGAGATCGACGTGAGTGTGGCCGATGGGGCGCGGACATGACGGAATGAAAAGCGTCGTAATACCGCAGAATGGAAGCCCGTCGCGCGCGACTCATCTTCGTGATAGAGCTTTTAACGCAGGGGGTCATATCAGGATGCTAGTATTTTCGTCCCCCCGAGCGCAGTTGAAAGCCACTGATGCATACCTCTTGGTTTCGATCGGAGGCAGAATATGTTCCAAAGAGTACGATTTCCTGCCTTCCGCTCGACCGCGCTAGCCGGAATGTCGATCGTCGCTCTCGCCTGCGTGAGTGTCAGCACAGCGTATGGCCATTGCCGCGACCGGGAAGATCAGCGTACATCCCCCAACAGCCCCTACTATCCCGCCTTAAAGCAGGCGGTCGACAACTACTTTGCCAAGCGGCACCAGGCGGATTGCTACTCTGCTCTCAGCCTCCATGCCAGTTTCTCCGCCACCGGATCCGCGCTCGATATCGCCAGCGGAGCTGCTTGGACACCTTTGATATCCCAGTGAGGCGCAGATGAAAAACATTCTCATTCCTGTAGCAGCCGCAATCCTCGTCATGACTTCATTGTCCCGCGCAACCGCTCAGGAATCGCTCGCCGGGTTTGACGATCAGACCGTGCGGGCTCTTACCGCAATTGCCGAAACCGGAAGAACTGCCACAGCCACACCCGGGCTCGTGGTCGGAATTTGGGTACCTGGAAAAGGAAAATTCGTTCGGGGCTTCGGCACCGGCGACCTCTCGACTAACTCGCCTTTACGCCTTGATGACCATTTCCGCATTGCGAGCAACACCAAGACCTTTACGGCTACGGCAGTCCTTCAACTAGTTGATAAGGGCAACCTCCGCTTGCAAGATCATCTTGAGAAGTTTATTCCCGGCATCCCCTACGGCAACCAGATCACCATCAAAGAACTCCTCAATATGTCCTCAGGAATTTACGAATTCACCTCAGATGAAGAACTGGTGAAGAAATTTGTTGACAACCCACTGCTGCCGGGCTGGAGACCAGAGGACGTAGTCCCCGTTATCCAAAACCACAAACCGGAGTTTCTGCCGGGCGCTGCAGTGGTTTATTCCGACAGCAATTATGTGTTGCTCGGCCTAATCGTTGAAAAGGTAACGGGGCGCAAACTGAGTGACGTGATTCAAACCGAAATCCTTGACAAACTCGGCATGCGGGAAACGTCGTACCCCACCACACCGGACCTCCCGCCGCCCTTTTCGCGTGGATATTATCCCGTCACCGATGCCCCGCCGAGGGAGATTTCGGAAATCAATCCGGATTTTGCGGCGGGCTCAGGCGCGATGATTTCGACATTGGGAGATCTCCGCATCTGGGTAAAGGCCCTGGCCACCGGTAAGTTGCTAAGCCCGGAATTGCAGAAGTTGCGTCTGGAAATCAATCCTTTCACCGGCCTCGGCACCGCAACCGGGTATGGATTGGGCATTTACAAGATTGAAGGATTCCTCGGACACAACGGCGCCGTACTGGGCTATTCGTCTGCAATGTTCTATCTTCCCAGCGCCGATGCCACATTCGTCGTCATTGGAAACAACAGCGGTAACGGTATGTCTTCGGCAACAAACATCTTTGTCGGTCTTGCTTACTATCTGTTTCCGAAACAGTTTCCCAAAGGGATTTAGAACGATATCGGTCTCGATTTGGGGAAAGGTCATGCATAGAACATCATTTCTTAGCTTGCGCTCGGCCATGCTGGCCGGAATGTCGATCGTCGCTCTCGCCTATTTGAGTGTCAGCCCGGCGTATGGCCATTGCCGCGACCGGGAAGATCAGCGTGCATCCCGGAACAACCCCTACTATCCCGCCTTACGGAAGGCGGTGGACGACGTTTACGCCGCGCGGCACCAGGCGGAAGGCTTCTCTGGTCTCAGCCTGCACGGTCCGGAGAGGGGGGAGGGGGTGGGGGTCACATTACCGGAACAGCAAGGTCACGCGCGCACCAATCCTTCGGCCATCACCGCGGCAATTCCCGCGGCGAAAGCCTCCGGCTCCGGCAGCAGGCTCACTACGATCCGGTTCTGCTCCGCAAATCCGAAGAAGGCTCCGGGATGCACCGCAACGCCAGCCTTCTCCAGCAGCCGGATCGCTAATTCCTCGCCGGTCACAGACGCTGGCGTGCGCAGCGTCGCGTACCATCCGCCCTCCGAGGCCAACCGGGTGATGGCATGTTGCGCCGCGAGCGCAGCATCAAGCGACCGAAGGTTCCGCTGCACCCGCTCGCGCACCTGCCGCTGGATCGCATGCCGCCCTCGCAGCCACCCCGGCAGGGCATGCTGCACCGGAGCGTTCATCGAAAGAAATGTGTCCGCGATGATTTCCAGCCGCCGCATCGCTTCTGTGCGCGCATCCGCTGGCCCCAGGCACACGATCCACGAAGCCTTCATCTGCGGCAGGGCAGCGATCTTGCTCAGCCCGCTCAGCACAAACGTAAGCGCCCCCTGCTCTCCCTCCGCGAAGCTCAAGGCAGCAGCTTCATGGCCCGGCTGCGGATAGTCGAGAAAGACCTCATCCACGATCAACGCCAGCCGATGTTCACGGCAGAACGCCGCGAGGGCCGCCCGCTCGGCAGCCGAAGTGAAGTGCCCGGTGGGGTTGTTCGGGTGCACCACGATAACCGCCCGCGTGCGCGGCGTGATCCGCTGGCGCAGCGTGTGGAGGTCCAGGCTCCAGCCATGACTGCCGCCCGGATCATAAAGCAGTGGATACGGCACCAGCCGCACGTCATCCATCGTTGCGAGCAAATCAAAAAGCGGATAACTCGGCTGGGCAATCAGAACCTCGTCACCCGGATCGCAGAGTAGCCGGAAGAGCCAGCTGTAGCCCTCACTCGTGCTCGTCGTAAGCACGATCTGCTCTGCGCGGATATGCCCGCCCTGATCTATGTAGTATCCGCACACCGCCTCGCGTGCAGCGAGCATGCCGCGCGGATCGGGATCATACTGACGCGCGCTCTCCGTCGAAAACTCCGCTAGCAGCCGCGCATCATAGGAAAACCCGCACCGCGTCGGGTTCGAAGCAGTCAGGTCCAGAACCGGCAACCCGCTATTCCGCCGCGCCTCCAGCGCGCACGACCACGCCGTCTCCTCGCTCGCCCACTCCGTTCTCTTCGCAAACCGCACAGCATTCATAATAGAGAGGTGACTACCTCCGCCTCTCCCGCAATCGCCACCGTGCCGCGCGCCGTCATCTTCGACTTCGGGCGCGTGCTCAGCATGCAACCCGATATGGAAGCGCACACCACGCTCGTCGCTACGGCCGGCGTGCCCGACGAGGTCTTCGAAGAGCATTACTGGGCGCACCGCCACGCCTACGACGCCGGCGCGCTCAACGGCGAGACCTATTGGCAGAACGTCGCGCAAGGCGCCGGCTTCGCACTCACCGCGGAACGCCTCGCCGCCTTTCATCATCACGACGCCCTCATGTGGGCCAACCTGAATGCCCCCATGCTCGAATGGGCGCTGGCTCTGCAGAAGGCGGGCATAAAGACCGCCATTCTCTCCAACATGGGCGACGTGAACCTCGCCTACATGCGCAAGCACTTCGACTGGCTCTCCGGCTTCACCTGCCTGACCTGGTCCTGCGAACTGCTGACCGCCAAGCCCGATCCCGCCATCTACCGCCACACGCTCGAGAAGCTCGGCGTCACCCCGGGTGAGGCCATCTTCATCGACGACATTCCAGCCAACATCACCGCGGCACGCGCGCTCGGCATCGATGGCATCCAGTTCACCACCGTAGATCAGCTACGGCGCGATCTCGAAGCACGCGGCCTTGCGGGCAAGTTGCCGCCTGCCTCAAACTAGCTAAGCCCGCTGCGGCAAAGATCAGCACATGGATGTCCCACACATCCGTGCCGTAGAGCGGCCGGAATCCGGCATGGCGGAGCGCGCGGCCCAACAGTTCCAGGTCGAAGACGTGATGATGCATGCACCGGACTTCGGCATTGCGCAGGCACCTCGCGCGGAACTCTTCCGGGGAGCCCGCCGGTTTGTCCATGTCCAGATCGTGCAGCGCCAGAATTTCCTCTAGGTGCGTCAAGTCGTTCTCGGCCGTGTTGGCCGCAAGATCGGCTTCGAGATGCGCGAAGCTCGTCACTGGCCGCCGATGATCGAACGTAGCTTTCCGGTTCGGAACTGCAATGAGCAGATAGCCGTTAGGCCTCAGGACGCGATGGAACTCACCAAGTGCGCGCAGCGGATTGGCGACGTGCTCGAGGATGTGCGACGCCAGCACGAAGTCGCATGAGTTATCCCCAATCGAACCCAGGTCCGTGGCGTCGTGGATGTACTGCATTCCAGGCTCCGCCTCGGGCAGATAGCGAAATGTCCGTCCCGCCTCGCCCTGAGACCAGGTCGTATTTGTCGCGAAGTTGACGTTGTCCACTGAAGCAGCGATGGAATAGACCGGCGGGATATATCCATTTGGAGTCGCGGGGGAAAACATCGAACTTGGGCCGCCGATCTCCAGACCCTGCGTGTCCCGCAGAGCCCGCTTGATCCGGCGGTAATTCCAAAGCCTCCGCGCCCGTCTGCGGAACTTGGCAAGAATCTCCGTCACCTGCGAAGTCTAACATCCCATTCCGTTCGATCCTGTAACTCGAGCACCCGATCTGCATCTCTCATTCAGTACGTGTTCAGTGAAAAGAGGAGCGGAGATGACTGTTCCCAACGAAATAGCAACTGCGCAATCGGACCGCCGTATCGCATACGCGCTCCTGCGCGCCATCATCGGCGTGAATCTCGCGGTCCATGGCATCACCAGGCTGATTGCTGGCCCGCACGCCTTTGCCGCATCGCTGCTGAATATGTTTCACGCGACACCACTTCCGCCATGGTTGGTCGCCGCATTCGGACTTGTGCTGCCATGGATCGAAGCCGTCCTGGGAGTGCTCATCCTCTTCGGGCTGGCGACTCGCTACGCCCTGATCGCGGCATCGATCACCATCCTGGCCCTGACCTTCGGGTCTACTCTTCGCCAGGATTGGGAGAGCGCGGGACTTCAGCTCATCTACGCTGCCATCTATGCCGCTCTTCTCGCCTTTCGCAGCGAGAACGTCTACTCGCTGGATGGAATGCGCCGCTGACGGCGATTCCGCAATCCTTGCACCGCAGCCCCTTCGCACGGCATCCTTGTTGCAGCACAGAAAGGTTTGCGAGCGCGATGCCTCATCCTCCCTTCATCGATGTCCCCGGCGCCATTGCCGAGATCCAGGCCGGCCGCATGGTCGTAGTGGTCGATGACGAAGACCGTGAAAACGAAGGCGACCTGACGCTCGCCGCCGAATTTGTCACCCCCCAGGCCATCAATTTCATGGCGCGCTATGGCCGCGGTCTTATCTGCCTCGCCCTCACTGAGGAGCGTGCAGACTATCTCCGCCTCCCGCCCATGGCGCAGGAGAACACCTCGCGCTTCGGCACCGCTTTCACCGAAAGCATCGAAGCTCGCGAGGGCGTCACCACCGGCATCTCGGCCGCCGATCGCGCCCACACCATCCGCGTTGCCATCGACCCCGCCAGCACAGCATCCCATTTGGCTCGTCCGGGCCATGTCTTTCCGCTGCGCGCGCGCAAAGGCGGCGTACTGGTGCGCGCGGGACAAACCGAGGCGGCCGTCGACTTGGCACGCATGGCGGGACTCATCTCGGCCGGCGTCATCTGCGAGATCATGAACGACGACGGCACCATGGCGCGCGTGCCCGACCTGGAACGCTTCTGCGCCACTCACGGCCTGAAGATGCTGACGGTCGCGGAGATGATTCGCTACCGCCTGCGCCACGAGCGGTACATCCATCGCGTCGCCGAGTCGCCGTTGCACACGCGCTACGGCGACTTCACGATGATCGCGTACGAAAGCGAGGTGACGGGCGGTGAGAGCCATCTGGCGCTGGTTCGCGGCCCCGTCGGCGAGGATGCTGGCGACACGCCAACTCTCGTCCGTGTGCACTCGCACTGCCTGGCGGGCGATGTCTTCGGCGCCAGCACCTGCGACTGTCGCGATCTGCTGGAGCGCTCGCTCGAGCGGATTGCACAGGCTGGACGCGGTGCGCTCGTCTATCTGCATAACAACAGTCCCGGATTCGAACTGGACCGGCGCGAATCGCCGGCGCGAATCCTGCTACACCGCGAAACCCGCGCACGCGAAATGCATCCCGACCCCGCGCATGAAGAGCGCCACCAGCGGGTGCTGCGCCAGGTCGGCATCGGTGGACAGATCCTGGCCGATCTCAACATCCGCAAGATTCGCCTGCTCACCAACACGCCGACGCACGTGCCGGCGCTGGAAGGTTTCGATCTGGAGATCGTCGAGCAGGTGCCGATTCTGGATGGGATCTCAGCGACGCTTCCGCCACGCACCCGCTGAATGCAATAGCAACAGAAAAGCCATCCCGAAGGATGGCGTTTTCTTCCAACCGCTTTGTGTGATCTTACAAGGTGGACTCGATCTCGAAGCCCCAGGCCTCAAGCAGAGCCTCCGGGATGTACTTGGAATTCTTATTGCGGCGTGCCCATTCCCTGAGACGCGTCGACCGCACATATTGATCCGGAGTCAGCTTGAACTCCTTCACTACCTGCTCGAACGACGTGACCGTTGGCACAACCGGGCCGATTGGCTCCGGCTTACCCCAATTCGGATTTCCGCGACGCTTTGCCATGCGTTTTCCTCAACGTGGAGAGTTATTCGGACCTGAACCCGGCCAATCCTTCTGGCCGCGGAACATTTATCCCATTTCACAGATGTTGGGTCCTTACCCGCATCTGAGAGGAGCAGCTTTCGTGACCGAAAACTGCATCAAGTAGCTGTCGTCAGCCCTGCCCTTGTGCAAACGGTATGGAGCCTGTCTCACTCACTCGATCCTCAAACTATTCTAGCCGATTTTTGGGCAAATAACAATGTCAGGCAAGGACTTACACCGCTGAGGAGGCAGCTTAGTAATGCCTTCCTATATATGACCTATCAACAACCGCCCGCACAATAGAACCGCTCCCTCCCGCGTCTCCCAATTTGGGCTACAACGGAAAATGCCGCCCCTACAACCTGCGTGCGATTCATCCTGCCACGCTTGTGGATGAATCTCATGAAGAAACAGGAATCAGGGAAGGCAACACCGGCAACGGAGCTTTGCAATGGACACGACTTATCGCTTTCGCTTTCTGATCTATCTCGCCGCTTTCATGCTTGTCATGTCCCTCTGCTTTGTATACGCCGAGCCTATTCCTTCCCGGAACCATCTGCTCTTCCAAGTCGCCCCCCAGCACTCTGGGTTCCTTGCCCCTTCCCACGGCGAGCCCAGCTTCGACCCGGCCGACCTGCGCGCCACCATGCCCGTCATTTCACCCGCGATCCTGCAGCAGCTTGGTGAGCGGGGTCATGCGCACCGTGGCCTCTTTCACCACGCCGCGCGGAACTTCGCGCGTCCGGTCCCCGCAGGCGTGCTAAGCGAGTCTTCCGTTCTCGGCCTCGCGGTTCAGCCCTCCGTCGCGGCTTCCAGCGCCCGCTAAACCGTCAGTTCACCGACCTCGGGGCAAAGCTGCCTCGCTGCACAACCCCTGCCGCCCCAATCCCTTCTTACCGTGCAACGTCTTGCTATTCCGGGCGAAGACGAGCGCGATTCCCACAGCGCATTGAGCGAAACAAAGGAGGATCAGAGCATGAGCGTGTTTAAATACTGGACTGTTTTTTCCATAGGTGTGGCTGCTGGAGCCGCAGTAGCGCTTGCCTATGCACCGCGCACGGGAGAGAAGACCCGCAAGCAATGGAAGCGTAAATTCGACGACACCAGCGACTATCTCAAGGACACAGCGGACGAATTCAGCAAACATGCCACCAAGCACGCCACCAAGGTCTATTCGCGCGCTCGCGATGTCGCCGATGACGTAGCTTCGCAGGCGGACTCCATCGCCCGCAAAGTCTCAAAGAGCGCGGGCAGGGTGGCCGACTCCTTCTGACCCAACGGTCTGGTCAACGAGCGCCCCGGCTGGCTACGATGAGTTGATGAGTTATGGACGCCGATCCCGTTAGCGCTCGCAGCAGCTCTGAGGCACGCTTCCTTCGCCAGAACCGCGCGTTCGTCGCGCTGGTCGATGGTGCGTTTGCCGACGCCGCGAGCCGAAGCGGTCCTCATCTTTTATGCCGCGAAGGCTGCACCCAGTGCTGTATCGGCGTCTTCGCCATCGGTCCTGCCGATGCTCTCAGGTTGCGGCAGGGTTTAGCGGCCCTGAAACAAGAGGACCGCCCGCTCGCGGCACGCATTCAGCAGCGTGCGACAGCTTCGTGGGCGCGCCTTGCGCCCCAATTCCCCGGCGATGCCGCATCGGGCCTCCTCTACGCTGACAGCGAGGGCGAGCCCTCAGAGGATTTCGAGGACTTTGCCAACGATGAGCCGTGCCCGGCACTCGATCCGGAGCGCGGGAGCTGTGACCTATACGCCTCTCGCCCGCAAACCTGTCGCCTTTTCGGTCCCCCCGTCGCGACCCCGGAGGGATATGGAATCTGCGAGCTTTGCTTCCACCATGCAACGGACCCGGAGATCGCGGAGGCAGCCATCACTTCTCCCGCTCTTGAGCTATCCACTGCGCTTGACCATGCTGCCGTGGCTGCAGGCGAGCCCTCCGGCCCGACCGTTATCGCTTTCGTCCTCAAGAGCTGATCCGGTGCCGTCCCAAAATGGACCGCGTTAGCGAGCCCAAAAAGGTGAAGGAATTACACGTCACGCACTCGCAGGCGCCCCGGAAGTAGTTTCCCAGACCGCCCGGATCTTTTTTCAATGCGGACGGCCCGCGCCGAGGATCAACAAAGACTACCACTTGTGCGCATCGTCCCGGGCAATTTGCCTCCTGCCGGCGGAAGGGCGGGATTCTCCCTGAAACACTCGAAGGCGAGGCCCCGGGGCTAGGCTATAATTACCTTCGAGCAGCGGTGATGACTACATGGGTACCAATGCATCGTGGCAAGTTCTTTTGGATGGGTGTACTTTTGGGAGCATCGCAGCCGCACCTTTTTGCTGTGAGTTTCCCAAGAGGCGAGTAAAAAGTGAAACCCGATGAGAGGTCTATTTACCCGAATTTGAAGCTGACGATCTACAAAACTGGAATCCGCCAGAACCGGCTTGCCAAGATGGTGGGCATCCATGAAGCCTACCTTAGCCGGATCGTAAACGGCAGCCGCGAACCAGGAGACGCGTTACGGCAGGCAATCGCCGGCGCGCTGCACTCCGAGGTCGACTGGCTCTTTGAACGGGAGAAGGTCGTAAGCTTCCCCACATTCCTCCGCGAAGATCGCGCAGCTTCCTGACTCTGACGTACCGGAACCTTTGTCGTGCCTTGGTGGTCTTGTTGTGCGGTCCTCTGCCGGAATTGTGGTCTCTGGTAAATGCAGCATGAGAATCCGAACCTCCCCTCTCTTGCTCGCCCTAACCTAAGTAGTCTGCAGTAGTCTGCCCTGAATAGTTCTTCTGTTGTTTTGTAGTTTTATCTGCTTGGTTCTCCCGGTGTGACCTTCTCCGGTGTGACGCCTTGGTTCTGCGGGTGTTACGCCCTGCTGGTTCCCTTCTCTGCTTCGTCGGGCCTCACCCGAAGCTATATTCATGGCCTCGTAATGCAACGCACCCGGCCTGCCGGCGCATCTGCCAGTGCAGGTCACCTCCTCCCGCACGACGGAGCGAGGCAGCCAAGCCGGCTCCCGGCCCTGTCCGGAGCGCTGGGTCTTGGCACCTTATGGAGGGTGATATTTGAGGCTGCGCATCACAGAAAATTCATTGGAGATTCTGCGTCGTGGAAACTCCGCTCAAGTTGGTGAATGGCAGCCACATCGGTGCGGACATTTTCGATCGTTCGCGCGCATTTCTGCACTCGCTGGGAGGCAATCCGAAGGGGCGGGAGGGCCCCGGCAGGTGCGTCCGGTAGTCCCCGTCGGGTAACATTCCAGTTATCAGTTCCTTTGGAAACATTGGCGTATGGCACTTGCGCGATTCAGCCCGCACTGGGCCGACGTCTTGGGTAGTACCAGCGGCCGTCGCAGACTGGCCCTAGCTCAGGGAACGGACATCCAACGACTATGCAGCCCGCCATCCTCATTTCGGCCTCTGCTGTAGCACTGCTTGTTCTCTGGAGAATGGGTCCGGAGCGCGCGGTGCTCGGCCTGGTCGTGCCAGTGATGATGCTCTGGCCCTATGGCACAGGATGGAAGTTCAAGGGTGTCGAACTCGACATCATGGATGCTGTGGCGATACCGGTCGCCATTGCGCTCGCGCTCAAGTACGCCCGACGGTGGCGTTTCACCGTGATAGACCTGCTGCTGTTTTTCTACTGCTTCAGCAGCCTGCTTTCGAACTGGAACGCCGATGGCCAATCGGCCGGCCTCGCACTGGGTACGGCGATGTCCTTCTCCTGCTTCCCGGCCTACATCATCGGTCGGGCTGCTATCGAGCGCCCCGGGCTTCGCGTGGCGGTGGTCAAGCGTTATACCTTTCTCGCCTTCCTGATCTCTATTCTTTCTCTTTACGAGTACCGCATGGAGCGGAACCTTTTCCGCACCTGGTCGGACAAGATATTTAACAACACCAGCCACCTGATCCTGCAAATACGATGGGGCTATGGCCGCATCGCCGGGCCGTACGGTCACGCCATCCTGGCCGGCTGCATCCTCTTCAGCGCCTTGCTCTTCGCCATCTGGCTGGCTAGTGAGGGCCAGTGGGGCAAGAAGTTCCGCAACCTCGGCTTCCTTCCCGGCCGCAAATCGATGTACATCGTACTCGGGCTGGCGGTTGGTGTCTGGATGACCCAGTCGCGCGGGCCATGGATGGGTGGCATCTTCGGCATTCTGCTGATTCTGGCAGCGAGAGCGCGCAATCAGAAGCGGGCACTACGCAATGTCCTCGTCGCCAGCGTCGTGCTGATGACCATCTTTTATGTCGCGCTGAATCGCTATACCAACATCAATCATGCGCCCTCGGACATGGACCAGGAGAACGCCCAGTACCGGCGCATGCTGGTGATCAACTACCTGCCTGAGGTCCAGCGCGGCGGCATGCTGGGCTATGGTATCCACTTCCCTACCGTCCAGGGCCAGGTCTCGATCGATAACGAATACCTGAACCTCGCGCTGACACAGGGCTACCTGGGGCTGGGCATCTTCACCCTGCTCATTCTCTTCACCTGCGGTCGGCTGATACGTACCATCGTCGCTTCTGCGGACCGCACCGAGACGTCCTTTGCGCTCTGCCTGCTTGCCGTCTTCGTCACCATCGTGCTCAGCATTACGACCGTCTATCTGGGCTTTCAGACCTTCACGCTCTTCTTTCTAATCACCGGCTGGGCCCAGGAATTGAGGCCGGAGAGGGCCTTGGCGACAGCAAGCGAACCGGCTATCGCGTATCCGTCGGTCCGCTTCGCCTTTCGCCGGGTGTGGAGTTAAGGCATGCCATTCCGTCTCGCAGTGTCCTTTCTGAGCATGGAATCCACGACCTTCCTGCTGCGTAGTGCATCTTGCGTGCTGGCGGCGGCTACGGCACCGCTGACCCTGGAGTTGCTCACACTCACCGCGGGTGCGCTGTTGCCGGAACACCCACGACGAAGGCGCATCCATCCGATAACGCCCGTGATGCCGTTGCGAATGACCGTAGTGGTTCCGGCGCATGACGAACAGCTCCTGTTGCGCCGCTGCATCCGCAGTCTGCTGGCTGACCTGCCGGCGGACAGCACTGTCCTGGTTGTCGCGCACAACTGCACGGACGGCACAGCCCAGGTGGCGACGGACGCCGGTGCCGAGGTGCTGTTGCTGTGCGACGACGGGCGCCACGGCAAGGGCGCGGCACTTCGGGCCGGTTTCGACTACGCTGTTTCGCAAGGCGCCAAAGTGCTAGCAGTCGTCGACGCCGATTCCGTGGCATCGCCGGGCTTTTCTGCCGCCATCGCCGAAGCGCTGGCCGAAGGCGCAGAAGCCTTCCAGGCCCGGTATATCGTGTTTGACGGCGAGCGAGAGGCCCGCAGCCGGCTCACCGCGCTGGGTTTTCTCGGCTTCAACGTAATCCGCCCGCGCGGCCGTGCCCGGCTCGGCATGTCGGCCGGCATCTTCGGCAATGGTTTCGGCTTCCGCAGTTCCGTCCTCGAACGCGTACCCTACCGGGCCAGTTCCCTGGTGGAGGATCTTGAATACCATCTGAGACTGGTGAATGCCGGCATCCGCGTAGAGTTCCTCAGCAACGCCACTGTCTCCAGCGAATTGCCCAGGAGTCCCACTGCGGCGTTGAGCCAGCGCGCCCGCTGGGAGGGCGGCCGGCTGCGCATCGCCCGGCTATGGCTGCCTCGCCTGCTGCGCCGGGCCCTCAGCGGCCGTCCCACGCTGCTGGAGCCGGCACTTGAACTGGCGTGTCTGCCGCTGGCGAGCGAAGTTGTGCTGCTCGGAATTTGCCTGCTGCTGCCGGTTTCCTGGCTGCGCATCTACGCGCTCGCTGCCTTCGCCATCATCCTGACGCACGTCGCCGCAGCCGCAGCGGAAGGCCACGGATGGTGGAGCGCCGTGGGTACGCTTTTCTCTGTGCCTCGCTACATCCTGTGGAAGCTGAAGATTCTGCCCCGCACCCTCGCGTCGTCGCGGCACGATGCGGCATGGGTACGCACGGCGCGCGAAACTTGGGGCCCCGCTCCCGTCACTCCTATCGACGGCGGACCGCGCCCCTTTAACGATCTCCCGCGTCGCAATCGGATCATCGCCGAATCTGGCAAGGGGCGCCCATGATGCTGTCTCTCGAAACTCCCCTCGCTGTCTCGCACCTGCGACGATGCGGACGTGTCATCGGCTTCCCCAATCCAGGAGCCCCAACGCCTATGCGCCTGACCTCCTCTCACCACCGCACACTCATTCTGTTGCTAGGTTGTCTGCTGCCGTTTGCAGCGTCCGCTCAAACACCGGCCTCGCCGTCCCAGACAACGACAACTCCGCAGCAGACCACACCCACGCTGCGCCCCAATCCGATGACGCAGCTCCAGGCAATGGAGCCTCCAGCCAATGAGGAATATCAGTTGGGCGGCGGCGATGAGATCACGCTGGAATTTGCCGGGCGCCCTGACATCTCGGGCAAGCACATCATCGGCCCCGACGGCCGCATCACTCTGCCCATGGCTGGCGCGATCACGCTGGCCGGCCTGACGCGCGAGCAGGCGGCGCAGTCGATCGACCAGGCCATGTCGAAGTTCTACACCAACATTTCCTGCATCGTTGGGGTCGACAAATACGGCTCCAACCGCGTACTGGTGACCGGTTATGTCGAGCATCCGGGCATCATGTACTTCGATCAAACCCCGACACTGCTTGAGGCCATCACGCGCGCCGGCCTGCTGCAACCCACGGGCACCGGCCACACCATCGACGATCCGATTCCCGAGCGTGTCGCCATCTATCGCGGCAACGATGAGGCCATCTGGGTGGATGTCAAAGGTCTGCTGAGCCAGGGCAGCTCCATGGCGGACATGCGCCTGCGGCGCAACGACACCATCTTTGTGCCCAACGATCAGGACCGCTTCATCTCGGTTCTCGGCGAGGTCAACCATCCCGGCGCGATCCAGTTGAAGCACAACTCCACGCTGCCCTCCATGATCGCGGAGGCCGGCGGCATCACCGAGAAGGCCGGCAACAATCCGGAGATCATGATCATCGACCCGGCAACCGGCAGCAAGCGGCCGATTCGCTACAAGAATCTGCTGACCCCCACCGGAGCATTGGAAGTTACACTGAAGCCCGGCGAGGTTGTCTATGTCCCGCGCGGCGGTCTGGCCAAAACCGGCTATGTACTGCAGCAGTTGAGTCCGCTCACCACGGCCCTTACCTTCGGCGCGGCTATCCATTAAGCCGCGAGCGAGGACCAGGAGAGAACAAAGCTGCCATGAAAACTGACCGCACTTCCCCCGAGACAGCCCTTTCCACGGTGGTATTTCCCACGCGGCCGTCGCTGCCGCCCCCGCAAGAGGAAAAGGCGAAGCGGCCGCTGGACATTCCGAACAGCGTACGGAGACATCCTGCGCTGTTCACCTGGACGATGCTGATCGCACTGCTGATCACCGGCGCATTCGTGGCATGGCGCGCCGGCACCACATATACCGCGACCAGTTACGTATACGTGTCGCCTACCTTCCCGTCGACGCTCTCCTCTGACGAGAACAAGGAGCAGGACCGTCCCTACGAGGAATACATTGCCGACGAAGCGCAGACCGTAACGCGTTACGACATCCTTGCAGCGGCGCTGCAAAAGCTGGCGCCGGGCACATGGCAGGAGCCGGACGAAAGCATCGGCGCCGCGGTCAGCCGGCTGCAGCATGCGCTCGATGTAGACCGCATTGGAAGTACCTTCCAGATCTCGATCGCGCTGACCATGGACGACCCGCGAAAGGCCGCGTCCGTCGTCAACGCAGTCACCGACGCCTTTGTCGCCAAGGCGCACAGCGAGGAATTCTACGGACGCGACCAGCGCCTGGCCACCCTGCGCGATGAGCGCGGCAAGCTGCAGACGCAGCTTGATGAGAAGCTGGCCGAGCAGGCCAAACTGATGGACGAGCTGGGCGTCGCGCAGGTCAGCGTCGCGGACAACACCGACAATAGCTACGACGCCAATGTAAAGCATCTGAACGATCTGCTGGCGCAAGCCAAGGAACAGCGTATGGCTGCGGATGCGCAGCTGAGTGCCTACCGCGGCAGCGCGCTCAACGCGGTCGCGACTGACTCGGCGACGACCGACGTTGGGCTCTCCACGCTGCGCCAGAACCTGGAGGCACGGCGCGCGCAGTTGATGTCAGCGATGAACGGCTTGACGCCGACCAACCCGCTTTACATTCAGAACCAGGCAGAGCTCGCCGACATCGATAAGCAGTTGAATGCAAGCCTGTCGAACGTCGAATCGAAGATTGCCGACCGCCGCCGGCTGCAGTATCAGGCTGAGGTCAACCGCACACGCTCGGTAGAGCAGCAGATCGAAGCGCAGCTTCTTTCGCAGACACACCAGGCCACATCCGCCGCGCCGAAATTCCAGCAGGCCAAGGAAGTTGGCCATGAAATCCAGCGCTTGCAGGACAGCTACTCCGCCGTGGCGTCGCGCATTCGCGACCTCGAGCTGGAGAGCAGCTCGCCGGGCACCATCCACCTTTCCTCGCCGGCGATGGTGCCGCTGACTCCGGGCAAGAACCGCACCTGGCTCTACGCGATCGCTGCGCTTCTCTTCTCCATCGGCCTGGGTATCGTAGTATCGCTGCTGGCCGATGCCATCGATCCTTACGTCTGGACCTCGTCCGATGTGGAGCACGTCATCGGCTTTCCACCGATCGGCGTGCTGCTCGATCATGATGATTTCTCGAGCGAAGCCAGCGGACAGTATCTGTTGCGTCTGGCCGGCGGCATCCAGCACGCGCGCAACTCAGCCGGCGCGCGGACGTTCCTGTTCACCGCGACCGCGCCGGAAAGCGGCACGACCACAGTCGTTGAAAAGCTCGGCCGCCAGTTGCGCAACCTCGGCCTTAATACCCTAACGGTCGCAGCCACCAACATTGACGGCAAAATCGCTTACGTGCGCAGTGAAAACCCGCTCACGGCTGCGGAGCCGGGCGCAGTGCGCTACAACGACCGGGTACGGCGTACCGCGAATGGCGATCTCGTGCAGAGCGCGACAACCGGCGGCAGTCCCATCTACAGCGGCATGTTCGTCTCTCAGATTCTCCACGAGGTAAAGGACGACTACGACATCGTGTTGATCGATGCCAGCCCGATTCTTATCTCCGCCGATACCGAATACCTGGCCCGCGTCGCTGATGGCACAGTGCTGATCGTGCAGTCCGGTCGCACCACACGTGCGCAGTTGAATCGCGCAGCCAAGCTGCTGGAACGCCTTGATGTGCCCGGGGTCGCCGTTGCCCTCAATCGCGTCAGCCGCGACCGCGTCGATCCGGCTCTGATCCGCGACGTTGAGGAATTCCAGCGGCAACTGAGAAAACAGCGCGGCACAACCCTGATCGCAACACGCGGCGCCCGCGCTGCGGAAGCAGTCAACGGCGGCAGAACGGAGCCGGCGAATCTCTGACGCATGGAGCAGGAGTCATCATGGCATTCGATGAGACCGAGCGTGAGAGAGAAGTGCTGACGATCTTCCGTCAGCTTCTGGGCGTCCCTGGGCTCGGGCCGGAAGATAACTTCTTTGACGCGGGCGGGAGTTCTTTGCTGGCAGCGCGGCTCGCTACTCGTCTGCGTACTGCAGGTGTGTTCGACGTACCTACCGCCGCCATTTTCGACGCGCCGACTGCACGCTCACTAACGCGTTATGCCGCGGGGCATGGAACGGCGCACAACGGTTCAGCAAACCCGGCAGCAACGTCCGCCGTCCAGCGCGGTGCTCGCCAGCGTGCGGCCTTTGCGCGCCTTCGCCCCGCATCCATCCGGCCTGAGGAAGCACGATGACAACAGGGCCATCGAAGCACGCAGCGACAGGGCCGGCGATCGCCATCATCGCGATGGCAGGCCGCTTCCCTGACGCGGCGTCTCCGGAGGCGCTGTGGGAGAACCTGCTGGGCGGCAAGCAGGCGATTCGCCGCTTCACCCCCGAAGCCCTTGAAGTGCCTGCGGAGATTGCAGCGCAGCCCGGTTACGTAGCAGCGCGCTCTGTGCTTGACGATGTCGACCAGTTCGACGCTGCGTTCTTCAACATCTATCCACGCGAAGCCGAGCAGATGGATCCGCAGCACCGCATCTTCCTCGAGATTTGCTGGGAAGCGCTGGAGCGCGCCGGCTATGATCCGCAACGCACCGAAGCGTCCATCGGCGTATTTGCCGGTGCGGCGCTCAATACTTACCTGCTGCACAACCTGGCGCACGACCGCAGCTTTCTCGAGCGATTCACCGCCGATTATCAATCCGGCTCCTACATCACGATGATGGGCAACGATAAGGACTTCCTGTCCACACGTGTGAGCTGGAAACTGAATCTGCGCGGGCCCAGCGTCACCGTGCAATCGGCATGTTCCACATCGCTGGTCGCGGTCTGCCAGGCATGCCAGAGCCTGCTCACCTACGGTTGCGACATGGCGCTCGCCGGCGGCGTCTCGATCACCTTTCCACAGCGCCGCGGTTATCTGCCCGAAGAAGGCGGCATCGTCTCGCTCGATGGCCAAGTGCGCCCCTTTGATCATCGCGCACAGGGCACGGTCTTCGGCGCCGGTGCCGGCGTGGTTGTGCTCAAGCGCCTCGAAGACGCAGCGGCCGACGGCGACACCATCCTTGCTGTAATTCGTGGCTTCGCCACAAACAACGACGGCGCAGCCAAGAGCGCTTACACCGCGCCCAGCGCGCAGGGTCAGGCCGAAGCAATCATCGCGGCGCAGGAGATGGCCGGCGTTGCTCCCGAGACGGTTACGTATATCGAGGCGCACGGCACCGGCACCCAGCTTGGCGATCCAATCGAAATGGCCGGCATCGATCAGGCGTACCGCGCGCGTTTGCTCGATGCGCCCGGTCGGCCCCTGGTAAATGTCGGAACAATCAAAGGACATCTCGGTCATCTCGATGTCGCAGGCGGCATCGCCGGGCTCATCAAGACCGTGATGCAGCTTCAGCATCGCAAAATTACCGGGCTGGCCGGCTTTGAGAAACTCAACCCCGAGATCGTTCGCCAGCTCACAGACAGTCCGGTCGACTATCGCTTCTCCGCTGCGCCAGCCGCATGGGAAGCAGGCGACGGCATCCCGCTCCGTGCCGGCGTGAGCGCCTTCGGCGTAGGCGGAACCAATGCTCACGTTATCGTCGAGCAATATCAAGTTGAGCCGCAGTCGCGCAGTGCCCAGCATCATCCGCAGGTGCTTCTGCTGTCGGCCCGCACGCCATCCGCGCTGGAGCAGACACGCCTGCGGCTGGCGGATTTTCTTGAGGCCACTCCAGAAGTCGACCTGAGCGACGTCGCATTCACTCTGGCTGAAGGCCGCACTCGGCTGCCGGTGCGTGATGCGGTTGTTGCGTCCAGCGTCCCTGCTGCTGCGGTTGCTCTGCGCGAGCGCCGTTCCGCTCCGGTAAAGGCTCTCGCTACGCCGCGCGTGATCTTCGTCTTTCCCGGCCAGGGCGTTCAGCGAGTCGGGATGTGCCGCAGTTTGTACGAGCACGAACCGGTTTTCCGCCGCGAACTCGATGTTTGTGACCGCATCCTCACTCCGCTACTTGGCGAAAGCCTGTTGGGCGTGTTGTATCCAGAGGGCGCCGCGCCACGTAAGGCGGCAAACGAATTCGATAGTGGATTAAGCCGTTTAGACCAGACATGGCTTGCTCAGCCGGCAATCTTCGCGGTCTGCTATGCGCTGGCGCGTTTGTGGGAATCCTGGGGCATTGTGCCCGCCATGGTCGTCGGTCACAGCATTGGTGAATTTGTCGCAGCCGCGATCGCCGGTTCTTTGTCGCTCGATGAGGCACTCGCCCTCATCGCTGCGCGCGGCCGCCTGATGCAGCAGCAGCCCGCCGGCGCGATGCTTGCCGTGCGTGCCTCTGAAGAGCGAGTCCGCGGCCTGCTTCCTGCTGCACTCGATTTGGCCGCGATCAACGCGCCGCAGTCGGTCACGGTCTCCGGCTCCGACCATGACATCGCCGCCTTCGCAGAAGTGTTGACCGCGCAGGGCATCGCCGTAAAGCGCCTCGCCACTTCGCACGGCTTCCACAGTCGCTCGATGGACGCGGTGCCCGGCGCGTTGCGAGAAGCATTTCCTGCGGTTGAAGGTCGCAGGCCCGCGGCTGCCCTGGATTTCCAGCTATATGGGATCAGCCGTTACCGTCGAGAATTTGTCCACGTGGGACTGGGCACGCCAGGCACGGGAACCAGTGCGATTCGCAGACGCCATCCGCGCTGCACACACGACACTGAGTGGTGACGCCATCTTTCTGGAAGTGGCGACCTCCGCCACGCTGCAGCACGCCATGCGCGAAACGCTCGCCGGCAAGCTGCAAGTGGAGCGCGTTCTCACCGGCATTGCGTCCACCAATGACGCAACAGAGGAGCCGGAGAAGCATGCATTGCTGGCTGCCCTCGCGCGTCTTGCTGCATTGGGTGTCGAACCACGGTGGGAGAAACTCAGGAGTGAAGAACACCGAAGCGCGTCCTGCTGCCGACCTATCCATTCGAACGCAAGCGCTACTGGGTGGACGCCCCGAAGCCCATTCCCGCGATTTCACTACAAGCTGCGCCGCCGCTTGCTCCCGTAGATCCCGACAACGCATCGCCTATTTCCGCAGGACCTCGAAGAACATCTATGGCCTCAAACTCCCCCATTTCCGACATCCAAACCGTGTCCAACGACAATGCCATCCTGAGCGAACTGAAGGCGATGGTCGTGGAACTGTCCGATCTTGACCTCTCTTCGGTTGCCGCCACAACCTCGTTTGTCGAGTTAGGACTGGATTCCCTGTTTCTCACACAGCTCACGCAAGCAATTCGTTCCCGCTACGGTGTCAAGCTGACGTTTCGTCAGATTATGGGCGAGCTCGGCACCTTCGCTGCTCTGGCCGATCATCTTCGTCCGCATATCAAAGCGGTAATCCAGCTCCCTGCATCCGAACCGGCTACATTTTCCACTCACGCAGTACCCGCCGTTCCAGCAGCGCCGGACGAAGGCTACGCGGCACTCTTCGCGCAACAGCTTCAGGCGCTGACCGATCTCGTGCAGCGGCAGCTTGCGGTCCTGGGCACCAATAATGCTGCCGCCATGACAGTTCCCGCAGCTCTGCCCAAGGCTACCGCCGCTGCCGCCGTAAATCTCGCCAAGCCGCTGCCCAGCGTCGCGCACCACAACGGCGCGATGGAAACAACACTCGGCACCATGGTGCCGCTCAAGCCGCTTGAGCTGCGCCAGGAAGCGCCGCTCACCGCGAAACAGCAAGAGCACATCGCTGGTCTTGTCTCGCGCTCGAACGCGCGCACGGGTGCATCGAAGCAGCACGTTGCGCAGTATCGCGATCTCCTGGCTGATCCGCGTGTCGCCTCCGGCTTTCATCCGGAGTGGAAGGAACTGGTCTATCCGCTGGTGGTGGAACGGGCGCACGGCGCTCATCTGTGGGATAAGGACGGCAATCGCTACATCGACATCCTCAATGGTTACGGCTCGATCCTCTTCGGGCATTCGCCGCAGTTTGTCACCGACGCCCTTCGTGCGCAGCTTGAGCTCGGCTTCCCCATCGGGCCGCAGACGGAGCTCGCCGGGGAATGTGCCGCGCTGATCGCCGGCATGACCGGCATGGAGCGGGTCTCCTTCTGCAACACCGGTTCAGAGGCGGTGATGGCTGCGATGCGTCTCGCGCGCACGGTCACCGGCCGCGACCTGATCGTACTTTTCTCCGGTGCGTATCACGGGATGATCGACGAGGTGCTGGTAAAGTCGACGCGTTCCGAGCGCTCCATTCCCGCGGCTCCTGGCATTCCGCGCGAGAGCGTGCACAACATGCTGGTGCTCGAGTATGGCTCTCCCGCAGCGCTTGAGACGATCCGCCGTCGCAGCGGCGAGATTGCCGCCGTGCTTGTAGAGCCGGTGCAAAGTCGCCATCCCGCGCTGCGCCCCATCGAGTTTCTGCGCGAGCTACGCTCCATCACGGAAGAGTCCGGCGCTGCGCTGGTCTTCGATGAGGTTGTCACCGGCTTCCGCACACATCCCGGCGGAGCGCAAGCGCTCTTCGGCATTCGCGCAGACATGGCCACCTACGGCAAAGTCGTCGCAGGCGGCATGCCGATCGGTGTCATCTCCGGCAGCCGCGCCTATATGGATGCGCTCGACGGCGGAAGCTGGCGCTTCGGCGACGACTCCATTCCGCAGGCCGGCGTCACTTTCTTTGCCGGGACCTTCGTGCGCCATCCGCTCACCATGGCCGCAGCCCGCGCCGCGCTCACACACCTCAAAGAAGCTGGTCCATCGCTGCAGGAATCGCTCAATGAAAAGGCCACCGCGCTGGCCGGGGACCTCCGCACGCTCTTCGCGGAGCATGGTTTTCCATCGCAGATCGAAACCTTCGCTTCATGGTTTTTCTTTCCGTCGCCTGTTGAGTCGCGGTTGGCGCGGCTCCTCTACTATCACCTGCGCGAGCAAGGCATCCATCTGCAGGAAGGTTTCCCCTGCTTCCTCACCACAGCCCATACGGAAGCCGATCTCGCTGAAGTGCGCTCAGCCTTTCGCAATGCGCTCGAAGCCATGCGCTCCGGGGAGGCGTTGCCGTCTCCCGTGCAGGTTCGCTCATTCGCCACCGCTGCCGATACGAGATTGGGTGATACACCCATCGCTGCCGCCGAGGCGCCCATTACAGATTCGCAGCGCGAAATTCTCCTCGCGTCGCAAGTGGATGCGGAGGCAAGCTGCGCCTTCAACGAGTCGGTTACACTGCGCCTCGAAGGTCCACTCGACCGCGATGCATTGCTCCGCTCGCTCGACACATTGGTGACTCGGCACGAAGCGTTGCGCCTCATCATCACGCCGGACGGCGAGCGCATCCGCGTTGCGCCAAATGCGAAGGTCGCCCTTCGCGAGGAGGATTGGAGCGCCTTCGCAGCCGACGAGCAAGCACGCCGCCAAAGCGCTCTGCTCCACGACGAGGCATCTACACCCTTTGATCTTTTCCATGGACCGCTGGTTCGCGCCGTCCTGATTAGCGTTTGCGCCGGAGAGGCATGCACTGATTCTCACTGCACATCACATCGTGCTCGATGGCTGGTCGATGAACGTGCTCTTCGACGAGTTGGGCACGCTCTACACGGCGGCACGTAGCGGCATAAGCCCGAAGCTCCTGCCCGCGCATTCACTGCTCGAGCAGGCACACGCGGAACACGCCGCCCGCTCCAGTGCGGACCATTCTGCCGTCGCAGCATTCTGGAAGGCGCAGTACATCACTCTGCCGGAGCCGCTTGCGCTTCCCACGGACCACCCCCGCCCTGCTTTGCGATCGCACGCAGGAGCCACTTACCGGCATGTCTTTTCTGGCGAGTTCCTCGAAAAACTCCGCGCCGGCTCGCGGCAAAACGGCACCACCCTATTCGTAACTCTGCTGGGCACCTATGCTGCATTGCTCGCGCGGCTCACCGGCCAGAGCGACCTGGTCATCGGGGTGCCCATGGCAGGTCAGCGTGAGATCGCCGGCCGCAGTTACGTAGGCCATGCGGTGAACTTCCTGCCCGTTACGTCTTCGTCCTGACCCGAAGAAGACCTTCACGGCGCTCGCAAACGAAGCCCAGCAATCGGTCTACGATGCGCTGGATCATCAGCAATTTACGCTACTGTCTCTCATCCAACAGTTGAGATTGAAACGCGACCCTTCACGCCTGCCGCTGGCCGAAGTCCAGTTCAACCTGGAGCAGGTTGGTTCGCGCCTCTCTTTTGAGAGCCTCACAGCGGAGCTCGATCCCAATCCGAAGGCTGCCGCTTCTTCCGATCTTTTCTTCAACTTTGTCGACCGCGGAAGCGAGCTTCTGCTCGATTGCGACTACAACACCAGCCTCTTCGATCGCGAAACGATTGCGCGATGGATCAGCGCGTTGGAGCGCCTGGCCACCGATGCCGCAGCCAATCCGGAGCAATCCCTCGGCGAACTGCGGATGCTTTCCGATTCCGAGCTGGAGCAGTTGCTCATAACGTGGAACCAGACGGCGACCAGCTACCCGCGCGAGAAATCGATCGCGCAGCTCTTTCGCGAGCAGGCCGCGCACAGTCCCGATGGAGTCGCGCTCGTCTTCGGTTCGGAGTCCATGACCTACCGTGAGCTCGATACGCACTCGGATGCGTTCGCCTCGTGGCTTCTCGCGGAGTATGGCGAAGCTGGACTGCGCGTCGCCGTCGCGATGGAGCGCGCGCCGGAGATGATCATCGCCATCCTCGGCACGCTCAAGGCCGGCGGCATGTATGTGCCCATCGATCCTGAATATCCGGCAGCGCGGCTCGCGTTGCTGATCGAAGACGCGAAGCCGCAGCTGCTCATCACGCAACAGAAGCTGGCGGAGCGCTTCTCGCATCTGCCCGTGAAGACGATCGCCTTCGAGTCGATCGAACTCGACGGCGCAGTGCGGGTCAGCCAAATTGAGATCCCCGCAACCGCGCCGGCGTACATGATCTATACCTCCGGCTCAACCGGCAAGCCGAAGGGCGTCATCGTGCCACATCGCGCGGTGGTTCGACTGGTATCGAACACGAACTACGCGCACTTCGGTCCGGATGAAGTCATCCTGCAACTTGCGCCCATCACCTTCGACGCGTCCACCTTTGAGATATGGGGCGCACTCCTCAATGGCGGCCGACTGGTCCTGATGCCCGGTTCAAAGCCTGCTCCGGAAGAGATCGGCGCGGCCATCCGCCAGCACGGCGTGACCACACTGTGGCTCACGGCCGCACTCTTCCATCTGATGGTGATGGACCATCTTGACGCGCTGAAGCCCCTGCGTCAGCTTCTCGCCGGCGGCGACGTGCTCTCCGTTGCCCATGTCCGCACGCTGCTCGAAGCTGCACCGGCGCTGCGTCTGATCAATGGCTACGGCCCGACCGAGAACACCACCTTCACCTGCTGCCACACGATCAAACTTTCCGACCTCGATCGCGGCACAGTTCCCATCGGACGGCCGATTGCCAACACCCGCGTATACCTGCTCGATGAAGCGCAGCGTCCGGTGCCGGTTGGCGTGGCGGGTGAGCTCTGTGCCGCGGGCGATGGCCTCGCCATTGGCTACCTGAATGCACCGGAGATTAACGCGTCCAGGTTTGTCGAAATCCGCTTGAAGGACGGGCCGAAATCGGTCGCGGACCGCGTCTATCGCACCGGCGATCTTGCGCGCTACGCTGCGGATGGCACCATCGAATTTCTCGGACGCCGTGATGCCCAGATCAAGATCCGCGGCTATCGCATCGAGCTGGGCGAGATCGAGCATGCTGCCCAGCAGTTTCCTGAGGTGCGTGCTGCAGTTGCGTACGCCCATGATGGCTGGAGCGGCGCGGAAGATGTGCCCGGCGATAAACGGCTCGCGCTCTATGCGATTCCGCGCAACGGCATGGAGCCGTCACAGCTGACCAGTGAGTTGCGTGACTTTCTCCGCGCCCAGCTTCCGGAGCACATGCAGCCGCAGGCCATCGTGCTGCTCCCGTCATTTCCGCGCACGGCGAATGGAAAGATAGACTACCGCGCATTGCCGGCACCGCAGGTCAACGGCACGGCCGAGCGGACCCTTAGAGATCCGCGCACGCCGCTCGAAGAGCAGCTCGCGCGGATTTTCAGCCGCGTTCTCGGCATACCTGCCATCTCTATCGACGACAGTATCTTCGAGCTCGGCGGCGATTCGCTGTCCATCTTTCGTATTACAACGCAAGCCATGCAGGCCGGTATTCCAGTGACGGCGAAGCAGCTATTTCAGAGCAAAAGCGTCGCTGTTCTTGCGGCAGAAATCGAGCAAACAAAGCGCGAGGGCGACCCCCAGGAGGCATCCCCGACGCATACTATTAAACCTATAGCCCGGGACCGTTTTCGTAAGGTGCAGATGGTCTGAGGATGGGCACAGCTCGCACCGAAAGTATTGCCCAAGCATGACACGGCTCCCCCATTTCGACGCTCTGGACCAGCATTCACCGGACGAGATCGCCGCAGAAAACGCTAACCACTCCTCAGGCGTCCCACTCCGGCGCGGAAGAGACATACGTCGTTCCCGCGAGTCTGGAACAAGGCCGCTACTGGACACTGGCCCAGATCGACTCCGGCTCGACCGCTTCCAATATGGCGATCTCCTGCGAAATCGCCGGGCCGCTCGATCCGCTGCTGGTGGAGCAGGCCATCGCTGCGCTTACCCTTCGACATGAGGCGTTGCGAACTCTCTTCCGCATCGTCGATGGGCACCTCTCGCAGATCATTCTGACGCGGCCGCTTTACGAGTTCACGCAGCAGGACATGAGCCCCGCGGATCACTCTGCCGTTCCGCAGGACGACTTGGCCGCGGCACTCTCGGCTCATAGTCATGCATACATCGATCTTGAGCATGGCCCGGTGCTGCGTGCGCGACTGCTGCGCCTCGCAAAGGAGCGGCATGTGCTCGCCATCACGATGAGCCACATCGTTTGTGACGGCTGGTCCAACGGCGTACTGCTGCGCGATTTCATCAGGATCTATCATGCGCTGCGCACCGGCGCCGGATCACTCGAAGACATCGCAGCCGGACATGCGAGCGGATTGCCCCAGCTGCCCTTCCAGTTCGCTGACTTTACGGTGTGGCAGAACGAATATTTGGCCAGTGACCAAGCCCGTACCGCTCTCCAATTCTGGACCAGCCATATCCCGCGTGATCTGCCCGCGCTCGACATGCCGGCGGACCATTCGCGCAAAGCCGGCCGCAGTTTTCCCGGCAACATCGCATCTGCGCTTCTCCCCGCATCGCTGAATGACGCGCTCGCCGCATACTGTCGCAAGACCGGCTCAACCAAGCACATCGTGCTGCTCGCCTGTTTTGAAGCAGTCTGTGCACGATTCAGCGGTCAGCGAAGGTTCCTGCTCGGCTCCACGATCGCCAACCGCACGCAGCCCGGCATGGAGAACATCGTCGGCCGTTTTGCGAATCCGCAGATCATCGTCGCTGACGTCGAGGGAGATCCCACGTTCCGCGAGCTCGAAGCGCGTGTGCGCGACTGGGAGACCTCCGCGTACACGCATCAGGACATGCCCTTTTCGCGAATCATCGAAGAGTTCCAGATGAGCCAGGAGGGCGCCGGATCGCAATTCCTACAGGTCTGGTTCGTCTATCAAAAAGCATTCATGCAGCCGCAGGAAATAGCCGGTCTGCGGCTTGATCCGCTGCGCTCCGTCTCCGGCGGCGTCGATTTCGATCTCCTGGTCAGCGTGGTGGAGCGCGCGGAAGGGCCACGGCTGCAGATCGAATACAACACCGAGTTGTTCTCGAGCGAGCGCATCGAAGGACTTCTTGCCGCCTTCCGGCAGATGCTTGCCGCGGTGCTCGCAAATCCAGAACGGCCCATCTCGCAAGTCGCACTGTCCTTAGTGGTCGAATCTCCTGCATTAGCGGTTTCCGCTCCTTCAAGCGCCGTGTCTGCAGATCTTCTTGCAATCATCGCGCATCACGTTGCCGCACGACCCGATGCGATCGCCATTCGCGCCGGCGCGCACCAGCTGACATGGCGCGAGCTTCAGGAGCGCAGCAGTACGCTCGCAACATACCTGGTCCGGCAGGGTGCGCTCGATGCCAAAATTCGCGCATGGATTGTCCTGACGCCTCAGATAGAATCTGCCATCGCATTGCTCGCATTACTGAGGCTTGGCGAGGATGCTCCGCGCATCACTCCGCTGCCGGCACACGTTCGAATCGAGGATCTGCCTCTCACCGAGATTGCTGCCTCACTGCTGCTGGCGCCGCTCAGTCAAATTCGGGAGATCGCCGCGCCCGCAATACGGACCGTTGCTTATGAGGACATCGCGGCACTCCCGCCTCTTTCTGCGGCCGCTGCTCCAGCAGTCACTTCCGCAATATTGGTCAACGCTAAAGGCCGCGCCCGACCAAAACGACAGATTCGTAACCGCTGACGTATCGTTATCTGAAACGCTGCGATCCATAGCAACCCTTGCCGGCCAGCTGCACCTCTCTTCTGCGGATGCGCTGCTCACTGTGCCGCCCGCATCGCCTGCAGACGCGTTCTTTGATCTGCTGCTCGGTCTCTACTCCGGCGCAACCCTCGATCTGGCTCCATTCCGCAGCGATGCGGCGCTGCAGCAGTTCCTTAACGAGCGCCAGATCACCATAGCCATCGCCGAGCCGGCACAATGGCGCACATGGATTGCCAACGGCTGGAGCGGTGACCGCCGTCTTACAGCAATCGCCCGCGGTCGCCATGCGGCCCAACCGGACTGGGCAGGAGAAAGCATCGCAGTTCGCTCCCGAATCGCTGTATTGTCTGGATCCTCGCGCCCGCTCGCGACTGCTGCGAAGCACCGAAGTTCACGCCGCTGCCCAGAATACAGCTCTCCGTCGTTGATTCCGACGGCGTCGCCACACCATCCGGCGCTACGGGCGAGCTTGTCGCCGATTCACAGCGGACCGGATTTCTTGCTCAAGCCACGGCGGGCGGTACGATCCGCATTCTGGGTACCACCAGCTCCGTTGTGCATCTGCACGGACATCGCGTGCGGTTGACGGATATTGAGCACGCGCTTCTCAGCATGCCGGGCGTCTTCGACGTCACAGTCCGGCTTCAGCAGCGTGAAGACGGCACGGCACAGATCGCGGCGTGGACAATCGGGCAGGATGCGCTCGATACAGTCCAGTTGCGAAACTCGCTAATCGCAACCCTGCCGCAGCATCTGATTCCCGCAACACCTGCAGGTCGTGCGGGCATTCTCCTTGCGGGCCGATGGCTCAGTCGACACATCGCAGTTAGTACCCAAAGCCGCGCCTGCGGCTGCTGTTGAGAACAAATCGAGCGCGAAGGACGATGATGTATCGCGCGAAGTGAGCCACATCTGGAAGGAAGTTCTCAATCTCGATGCTGTCGACCCAAACGTACCGTTCTTCGAAGCCGGCGGCAACTCGCTGCTGCTGGTGCGCCTCTTCGCCCGATTGAACAAAAGCTTCGGCACGCGCCTGCCAATCACCACCATCTTCGACGCTGCCACGGCCGGGAGCCTCTCTGAGCGGCTGCGCAACCATGCCGACATCCGCGCGCTGGTGCCGGTGCAGACGCACGGAGATCGGCCGCCGGTCTTCATGATTCACTCTTACCTGCTTTACCAGGCACTCTCGCAGTCGCTGGGAGAATCGCAGCCGTTTTACGGGCTGCGCGAGCTGGAGACGGACAGCGAACTGGCCATGCAGCAGCGTGTCGTGAACTATGTGCGCGAAATACGCAGCGTGCAGCCGCATGGTCCCTACTCGGTAATGGGATGGTGCGCCGCGGGCCCGCTCACTGTAGAGGTCGCGCGTCATCTGATCGAAGCCGGCGAGAGCGTGACCTCGGTCATCCTGTTCGACTCCTGGCTTCCGGGCTATCTAAACAGCGTCGAAGGCACGAGGGAGCACGGTGCGCCTGTGTCCCGATGGGGCACGCTGCGGACCAAGTTGCGGCGGCACAACCAGAAGATGCTGACTCTTTCTATGGCGCAGCGCCCGCAGTATCTGCGAGCCGCCGTCGCACGCTACGCGCTGAGCCGTCGCAACCGTTTCTTCATCCGGCATTGGAGCACCCTCAACGTCCTGGCGACCCGCTTCCGTCTTTCGTTGCCGCAGTTCATGTACAACACCACGCTGACCACATTTGCTGCCATGAATGCCTACCATCCGCAGCCGGTGCCGATTCGTCTTAACCTGATTCGTGCGCACGACTCGCGTGAGATTCTTGGCGCCAGTCCAGGCTGCGGTTGGGAGCAGGTAGCCACCCAGGGCGTCGAGGTGCTGTGGGCGCCTGGCGATCACGAAACAATGTTTCTCGGAGAAAACCTTCAGGCCACGACGGCATTGATCCGGCATTGCCTTGATGGCAGCCAGCCGGAAAACATCCCGACTCACGTTCACGGCGCTGTCGAAGCAAAATAATCAGGAAAACGCAGGGCGCCCTTGAGGCTGCGCCCAATGAACCACATTTCAGCAAGGCTCTACCACGGCCCCGCTTTCTCTCTCACCACGACATCGAAGCTTGTCGTCTGCACAGTGCTGCCGTTCGCAGTCGCGGTCAGCGTCACGTGATAGGTCTGCGCGACGGTGTTGTAGGCCAAGCCGCAACCCGTCATCGCCATCGCCCCCGCGCCTGTCAGCACCAGCAACAGCAGCATCCGCAGCGCGCTCAGCTTCCTGCGTTTGCGCGCCGCCGCCGTAGCAAGCATCCCAATCAGGTTCCACGGCAGCATCGCGCCGTATGCGATCGAAGAGAGCCCCGAACTGGAAGTTCTGTTACTCGCGCTCGCCCCCGCAGTGCTGCTGCTGACGTTCATGGTCGCGCTCGCCGCACTCTTCGCCACCGGCAGCGCCGCCGGTGAGAAGCTGCAATCAACGTTCGCCGGCAGCCCCTGGCACGCCAGGTTCACCGTCTGGTTGAAGCCACCCTGCGGCGTCACCTGCACCGTGACGGGCGATGTCTGGCCCGGCTGCAACGCAACCGATGAACTGCTGAGTTGCAGCGAGACCGTCCCGCGTCGGAGCAGGAATCGGTGTGGGCACCGGAGCTGGAGGAGCGGGTGGAGTGGGCGTTGGAGTCGGCGTAGGACTTGGAGGCGTAGGGGTTGGCTGTGCCGGCCCCGCTGCGCCTGCAGGATTCACCGTCAACATGACAGCCTTGGAAACCGAGCTGCCGCTTGTCGTACCGTCGCCGGTAAAGCCTGCCACCAGCGTGAACACCCCAGCCTGACTTGTGTTGAGTTGCAACGCCGCCATGCCGTTGACGGCCGACTACCGGCGCGAGCGCTTTTGGGCTGCCGGTGATCGAGACTGTTCCCTTCGGAACTGTCTTTCCGTCGGCCGACGCGATCTTCACCGTGATGCCGACTGTGTCTCCTGCTGTGACAGTAGTAGCGCTCAGTTGCAGTTGCGTGGTGGTCGCGACTACCGCGGGTGCCGGAGCCTTTACCAGCCACTGCAGATTCTGCGATGCGGACGCGCTCGCATCGCTGCTGCCCTCGTATTTTGCGCTCAACCCATACGTTCCCGCGGAAGGTGCCGTAATCGAGACGGCAGCCACACCCCCATTCAACGAGGCTGAGCCGATCGGAGTCGTGCCCAGGAAAAACTGAACAGATCCGGTGGGTGTCACCGATCCTGACGAAGTCGAGACCTTCGCGGTCACCACGGCCCGCTGTCCCTGTGTTGCAGATGCGGGGTTCGCCGAAACGGTCGTGGTGGTCGGTACAGATTTCGCTGGTGCGCTCGCCACCGCGATCGACACGTTATTCGATGTGGACGCCGCATCGGAATTGTCGCCCGCATACTGAGCGGTTGCCGTGTAGCTGCCGGCAGCAGGCGCCTTCCCGCTCACGGTCGCTTTGCCGGCCGCCAGCGTTGCAGAGCCAAAGCTTTTCCCGTTCAGCGTAACGCCAACAGAGCCCGTCGGCACGGCGGAGCCGCTCTTCGCCGCCACCGCAACCGCAAAGCTCAGCGCCGCACCCGGATTCACGCTCGCGCTGCTTGCTGACAGCGCCGTCGTGGTAGGTTTCTTCGCCGCAGCTAACACCGTAATCGATACCGGCGGCGATACCGACGCATTGTAGGTGGAGCTTCCCTGGTACTGCACGGTCAGTGTGTGTACGCCTGCAGACAACGATGATGTCGTAACCGTTGCCGTGCCCTTTGCGAGTGGGGCGGTCCCCAGCGAGGTCGAGCCATCAAGGAAGCTGACAGTACCGTCCGGCGTCCCGCTGCTTGCTGTCACCGAGGCGCTCAGCGTCACGGCCTGGCCCGCTGTCGCCTGCGCCGGAGATGCAGTCAGCCGCGCTGTCGTATCCTGCGCCGAAGGCGAGTCGGGAGTGCTCGAGTCGCCGCCCCAGGTGAAGACAGTCATCGAAAACGGCGGCAGTGAATAACCCTTGGTTGGGTCGAAGTTGCTCACCGTCGTATTCGTCGCGGCCACCACATTGTTCTGCTCGTTCGTGTCCGTCAGGTTCTTCGACGTCAGCTCACCGATCTTTACCGTGCCCTTCGGAGCATTTGCACCGGAGAACGTCACCGGCAGCGCGCTGGTGCGATGCAGGTTGAAGACAATCACGCTCTTGTTCGCTCCATCGGCGAACGCGAACGACTGCAGGTAATGCGCATTCGGCGTCGCGATGTTCGTATTCGGGTTGGTCGGCTGGTTCCAGGTCGGGTTCGTGCCGGTCTGGATGGTCTCTAGCAGACTTCCGGCAATTGCCGTGTTTGCCAGCGCCTCGGCAAGAAACTGTGGCCGGCACAAATTCGTCTGGCCGCCCATGTCCACTACCGTGCCCCACAGCGGTGTGCTCTCGCTGCCGCCGTTCGAGTTATGAAAGCCGTTCGCGTACTCCGGCAGCGCAAACATGTTCTGCAGGGTGACGCCATCGTCGCGCATCATCAGCAGCATGTGCTCCACCGTGGAGAGGCCTGCGCCAATCGACGGAACAACCTGGTTCACCATACTCTGCGACGCGGTACCGGAGACGGTGCTGAGATTCACCTCATACACCGCGAGCTTCACTGGATGCGTTGCGCCTGCGGCGGTCTGCATCTGCTGATACATGTAGCCGCTGGAAAGGCTATCGATCGCCTCCGGCTCGGCAAACATGGGGCCGAAGATCGCCTCGTTCGATCCATAACTATTGAAATTGTTGAAGGTATACGGCGCAACGTCGATGGTGTCGGCGGCGCTCGTTTGCAGGAGCTCCTGCTGGTTGTACCAGGGCACCGCGGCCCAGCCATCCATGATCAGATCGAACTTCGATGCGTCATACTCCGGAGCCTGCCGCGCCGCGGTGAAAATATCCTGCGTCCGCTGTCCGGTGGCTACTGGATCGTTGATCGTCTCACCGGGAAACGACGCCGTGTTCCAGTTCTCGTTGCCCAATTCCAGGTGGATCATCGGAAAGACCGTCGTCCATGGCGCAGCCTGGCCCAGCGCGGCGCGAATGTGTCCATATTTGGTTGACGCATCGCCATTCAGGAACTGGATCAGGTTCTGCATCTCCGTCGCCGAGACAGCGTTCGGCACCGTGAACCACGGCTCCGCATCGATCGCCTGGCACAACTCAAGAAACTCCTCCAGCCCGATCGGAACATCGTCCTGCTCTGCCGAATTCTGGCTGTAGCCGGCGCGCTGGCGCGCAAACGGCACCGCGATCATGTTGTCGATCGTGCTGCCGAAGTCCGTGCCGTTGTCCATGTACCGCAGGACGCCCGGATGCAACTCGCGCAGGCGATCGACTACGGCATTGCGGAATGGAGTGGGATTATCCGACGCAGCTTCTTCCGTCAGCGCGGCGTCGTCCAGCAGCGCCGAGCCGCCGCTGATCGCGAACGTCACGCCGGCGACCCCGATATACGAGCCATCTTCATCCGCGTGGAACGAGAAGGTGTAATCCTGCCATTGGTTCGTCAGATGTACGTTCTGGTTCAGATACGTAACCGTCCCGTGCTTCGGCGTCTGCTGGCGTGCCACTGTGACGGACAGCGCATTCGATCCGCCCAGCCCCTTTGCGCGGAAGGTCAGTGTGTAGGTACCGTTCATTTGCACGAACGAGCGCCCGTTCATCGTGTCGAAATACGAGGCCACACTCGCGCTCTGGCCGGAGCTCGCCGCGCTCATCTGGAGCGCCTGCTTGCCCGGCGACTCCGGCGACAGGTCGGTTGTGTTGGCGGTCAAAGTCGCGCCGCCGGAAGTGCTCGGCCACCAACCCGCCTGCGGATTGCCCGGGATCGTCGTCTGCACAACGTAGTAATCGCCGGCCGTGGGTGCATGCGCCAGCCCGCTCATGTGCAGCAGCGTGCTGACATTGGCGTTCGCATTTGCGATGTCGAGCCCGGTGATCGTGCCCGTGAGCCCCTTGGATTTGCCGCTGATGAACTGAACGCTCGCACCCTGGAGAAAATTCGCTGGCCACGACGACCACGGATCGTCGGCATAGCAGCCGTCGCCCACAACCGTCTTGCACTTCAGGACGGAACGCCACATCTCGCCTTCGAAGCCGGGATTGCGGAAGATCAGGTTCCGTAGCATCTGGCCGGAGTCGTAGAACGACTGGCCGCTCAGATTGATTCCCAGCCGCTTCACATTGGCCGTCTTGACCGTTGTGCCGACCTGGATATCCGTAACGCCGCCGGCCTGCGCCGAAGCGACGGAAGTATTGCCGCCGAGGCTCGCGAAGAAGAGCAGCCCCAGGCCTACCATGTAAAAAAGAGAGGAGGAGGAAAACTGATACAGGGCGAAAGCCCGAATGGACCGAAGGTGATGCTTCACTGATAACTCCCGGATTTCTGTAAAAACATTTCGAAAGTGAGACAAACACTGCAGTACGGGGCCCGCAGAGATCCGAATCACAACGAGATCAGTTCACAGAAAAACGGGAATTTCTTCCCAAGCATACGCAAATGGAACAACACTCTTTACACACCGCTCTTATGCTTGTCTCGGGCGGGATTGCGTGTCGCAACGGATGGATATTTGAACGTTAGCCTACAGGCAAGTTCACCGGATTGCTAGTGAGACATTAGATAATTCCGGGTACTTCTGCACTTTCACAAAAGAAGCATCTCATTCCCCAAACGTGGGAGAGACTTCTACAGATCGATGCGCTTGCGATACGAAGCGCTCAGCACTCCATCGCAAAGGTGAGACAGCACGTGAATTCTCGAGAGCTCCAGCGTTCAGCGAGCCCCCGTCGCCTCGCTTATCTGCTCAGCCAATATCCTGGCATCTCGCATACATTTCTACTGCAGGAAATCCTCGGACTGCGCGAGCTCGGCTTCGACATCGCGACTGCTTCCATCAACGCTCCCGATCGCGCACAGGATCAGCTCACTCCTGCCGAAGCGGAAGCTGCAGAGACCACGTTCTACATCAAGTCCACGCCCTGGCCTCGCGCGACGTTGCATCTGTTTCGCATCGCATGCACCGCGCCGGGATGTATTCTCCGCGCCGTTCGTGCGGCCTTCCGGCTTGCGCCGTCATCCGTGCGCCAACGGCTTTACTCGCTCTTCTATGTCGCGGAAGCAATTCTGCTCGCGGACTGGATGCGCCGTCGCGGCATCACTCAGCTGCACGTCCACTTCGGCGGAGCAGTCGCCACCGTGGGATTCCTTGCGTCGGCAGCGGCGCGTATTCCCTACTCGCTCACAATTCATGGACCGGACGAGTTCTTCGACGAGGAAGGTTTTCATCTCCGTCAAAAGCTGGAGAACGCGACCTTCGTCATTGCCATCAGCCATTACTGCCGCAGCCAGCTCATGCGTATTGCATCACCTGAGCATTGGGATCGCTTCGTTACCGTACGGCTCGGCATCCGGCCGGAGCTGCTGCCCGAGCGCACTGCACGCGCTCCTGAAAACCCGCTCAAGATCATCATGGTTGGCCGCCTCGTGCCCACCAAGGGACCGCTGCTGCTGCTGCAGGCCATCGAGCGCGTCCGCAATCACGGTCTAGGAGTCTCGCTCACTCTCGTCGGCGACGGCCCGGAACGCGCCGATCTGGAAACTTTCATCCGGCAACATCGCCTGGCCGAAGTCGTCACACTCACTGGCGCGCTCAATCACGACCAGACGCTGGAGCGCGTCGCCGCCGCAGATCTCTTCGTCCTCGCCAGCTTCGCAGAAGGCATCCCCGTTTCGCTGATGGAGGCGATGGCGCTTGGCGTTCCCTGCGTCAGCACATACATCGCCGGCATCCCGGAGCTGATCGAAAGCGAGCGCGACGGCATCCTCGTGCCGGCCGGCTCCGTCGATGATCTGGCGAACGCCATCCTGCGTCTCGCGCGCGACCCGGAATTGCGCCGGCGCCTCGCAGCGGCGGCGCGCAATCGTGTTCTGCGCGAGTACTCGCTTTCCGATAACCTGAAGCTGCTGGCCGACACACTGGGCCGCCGCCTCACCGGGACAGATCGGAGCGAAGGGATGGTCGAACGATCATGACATCCCGGCAGAGCTACCCCTACGATGTCTCCGTCGTCATCGTCTCATTCAACACCCGCGAGGTACTGCGCGAATGCCTCCAGTCGCTCGCGCGCGAATCCGACGGCCTGCGTGTCCAGACCATCGTCGTCGATAACGGATCGCACGACGGCTCCATCGAGATGCTGCGCGCCGGCTTCCCTTCCGTCCAGCTCATCGTCAGTCCGGAGAACCTCGGCTTCGGCCGCGCGAACAATCTCGCCTTCGAACAGGCTCGCGGCCGCTACATCGTCCTGCTGAACTCCGACGCTTTCCTCACGCCGGACTCCCTCCGGCGCTCAGTCGAGCACATGGACGCCGATCCCGGTGTTGGGCTCGGCGGCGGCCGTCTCATAGGCCGCGATGGAAACTGGCAGCCCTCCGCGCGCCGCTTTCCCACGCTGGTCACCGACGTCTTCGTCTACAGCGGCCTCGCCGATCGCTACGCGCAATCACGTATCTTCGGCTGTTACAACCGTACATGGGCCGATCCGATGCAGCCAGCAGAGGTCGATTGGGTTCCGGGCGCTTACTCCATTCTTCGCCCGGAGGCCATCCATCCTGACGCGCTGGGTGCGCCGGAGCCCTTCGACCCGCGCTTCTTCCTCTACTACGAAGAAGTCGATCTCTGCCGCCGCATCAAGGCTGCGGGCTATACCGTCTGGTACTGGCCGGACATCGTCATCATCCACATCGGCGGAGAATCTTCACGCCAGCTCAAATCGCTTCAGATGTCCAGTGTCGGTGCGCAGCTCACGCTCTGGCGGATGCGGAGCACGTTGCTTTACTACCGCAAACATCACGGACTCTCCAGCCTGGGCGCACGCTTCCTGGAGGTGGCATGGAATCACTTCCGCGCGCTGCGCCGCAGCCGCAGCCACGATCTCCAGCGCCGAAACGAGGCGAAGTATTTCCGCGCGCAGGCCGAGCTTATGGAACAGGCATGGAGGGAAACCCGCGGCGGTCGCACCTCTCCACCGCAACCGTGGTAAGCCGGCAAAAAAAAGCGGGGAACCGAAGTTCCCCGTTATGCGTTCAAAAACCTGTCACACCGTCGCAGCCGCCCGTTTATCGTAGGCCGACCGCCGTTCCGCGTGCCGCGCCAGGTGGCGCTCCAGCCGCCGTGCGGTGTAAGCGGAACCATACGCAAACCGCATCATCGGCCCGAAGCTGAGCGCCGACGAGATGCCGACGAAGTACAATCCCGGCACACTGCTTTCAAAATTTCCGGAGAGCATCCGGCATCTGCTCAACCACGCGAATCTGCGAGGCGAGCTTTGGCTGAGAAACGTTAGCCGCCGGATGTCGACCCGATAGCCGGTCGCCGCAATCACATGATCGGCCTCCAGTTGCTCCACCTCGCCGTCTCTCGCGGCGCAGATTCAGCAGAACACGACTGCCGCGCATCTCGGCTGCACTTCGGCGTCACGCTGGGGATCACCTTCACGATGCCGTCCACACGCTCGCGCATCGGCCATCCCGCAGAAGGTCCCAGCATACGGCTGAGCAAATCCAAACGTTTGCGAACCGGCAGCAGCCGGAACCAGTGCGGGAAGTCCGTCGCCAGGCGAGACTTCCATCCCGGCCCGAGTCCGGAGCCCGGTGCCCGCAGTCTCTCCCGCAGCGTGCGCTTCTGGCCGCGTGGGTTTGTCATGGAACGTCAACGCACGCCGGCGGGAAACAATCGTCACTTTCGCGCCCGGCTTCATGCAGCAGCGCGGCCAGATCAATAGCCGACGCGCCGCTGCCCACCACGGCGACCTCTTTTCCCGCGAACACCGCGGGACGCGGCACCTGGGAAGAATGGCTGAGCACTTCCGGCGTCAAAACGCTCAGAGCAGGCGGAACGTAGGCGTAATACGAAATTCCAACCGCCAGAATGACCTTGCGCGCCGCGAAGATCTCGCCCGTATCCAGCGTCAGAAGAAATTCGCCATCGGCTCTTCTCCAGGTGCACCAGCTTTCGCTTCTTCCACCTGAGGGACCATCCGCCGCTGGAACTCCACCCCATAGGCGGTAAAAATGGAAAGCTTTACCGGAATGCCGGTTGCGCGATACGGAAGCTGCTTTTCTTCACAATAATTGCGAAGCTTGAATTCGCCTCGCGGGTCGGAGAGGTCACTGGCAAAGCCGTCGCTCTTCAGCAGCATGCCTTCCGGCATCTGCTCTCGCCAAATCTCCATCACCCGGCCAACGATGCGGAAAGGAATCCCGGTGCCGCGCAGATGAGCAGCAATGGAAAGTCCATAAGGTCCGGCCCCTACGATGGCGATTTCTGTGCGATGCATGTGCCTCGCTCGTCCTCAAGTTCAGTAGTGTCAGTGGATAAGTCGTTCTTACAAATAATGCGCTTCGACGAAGATAGGAAGCGAAGCGATATTCTCCAGAGAAGCGCTGCTCCTCACAGATTGAAGCCACATGCGCAGAACACCAGTATCGTGAAACGGACTAGGCCAAAGTGTGACTCGTGCTGCCGTCAAAATCCCGTAAAACTCGAAAGCACTGGTAACGCGAGTATCTCTTTGCTAGATTACTTAAAGACTAAATGGCATCCAATTAAGATTGGAGGCGTCTCCGACGCCGGCGGATGATACGAATGTAGCTGTCCCAGCAACAGTTCTGCTACATTGCTTTCATCCGTGTGTCATTGCCGGCCTTGGATCATCGTATGCGTGAATCGTCGGAGCCTGGAGCTCAGCCTCACGTACTGCTGCTCGCTACCCAGCCTTGGCCTGTCGGCGCGCGGCTTGGGCTGGCGCTGCGGACAGTCGGCTTTCGCGTCAGCATCTGGTGCCCGCATGCCAATGTCCTGCTGCTGACCGGCGTCGTTCACCGGCACTATCCCTATCGGCTTCTGGACCCGGTTGGTTCGCTGGAAGACGCCGTCCTCGCCGCCGGCCCGGATCTCATCGTTCCCTGCGACGAGCCCGCTACTATCGACCTGCAGCAGCTTGCCGAGCGCGCCACCGCAACGCCGCACCTCGATCCGGTTCTCCGGGCCATCGAATACTCTCTGGGGTCTGCGGCAAATCTGAAAAGGCTGACCGATCGCGCCTACGTCCTTGAAGACCGCAGCAAATGGCGGAGCCGCCGTGCCCGCCAGCGCCGCCATCGCCGACACAGCAGGTCTGCGCGCCTGGCTGACTACCAATGGGTTTCCCGCCTTACCTCAAGGCTGATGGAACATTCGGCGCTCTCGGGGTACGCCCGGTCCAAACCTACGAACAGGCCGAAGCCGCTTTCGCATGCGCTCCACGAGCCGCCGAGCGCCTGACGTGCCGTGAAGCGCATGGACGCTTGATCGACGATCCGACCTGTTGATTTGTTCCGTCGCCGCCACCGTCCCGCCATCAGCATCCAGCGCCCGTCATCGGCTTGCGACGTCAACAGCGCCATCTTCTGCTGGCGCGGTCGTGTGCTTGCTAGCCTCAGCATGCAGGTGGTCGCCATCGGGTACGCTTCGGACCCTTCACCGTCCTTCGCCGCATCCACAACTCCGCAATGGACCGGACGGCGGAGATCCTGGCGTCCCGCCTCAATCTGTCCGGCTTCTATGGACTGGACTTTATCCTGGAAGAGCAGACCGGCATCCCTGGCTGCTCGAAATGAACAGCCGCGCCACGCAGATTCCGCATCTCGCCCTTGGCCCGGGCCACGATCTGCCCGCTGCCGCCTTCGCCGCCGTCACCGGTCTTCCTGTACGTCCCCGCCCGGCCGTAACGAACGAAGACACCATCGCTCTTTTCCCGCAGGAATGGAACCGCGACCCCGCAAGCCCACTGATCCGCAGCGGCGCCTATCATGATGTACCGTGGGAATCGCCGCCACTGGTCCGCGCCTTCATCCAGCCAGCGCTTCGGAGCTGCGCCGCCTGGTCACCCGCAGTTACTGGCGGCAGCGCAAGCAGCAAAGGCTCCGCGTCACGCCTCCGCCTTCGCGGCGGAAATTGCGTCCCGCCTTCCTTAAAGTATGACCTTAAGAATATCCTCTGCTTCACAATCCCAGCCCGCCATCCACGCTCAGCACCTGTCCGGTGATGAAGTGAGGTCCGGTCGCGAAAAAGAGCACCGCCGCTGCGACATCATCGGGCGTCCCGTTGCGGCGCATCGGCGTCTTCTCCGCAAACTGCTCGTATCCCGGATCGACCTCGCCATTCACGATCATTCCCGGAGCCACGCAGTTCACGCTGATCTCCGGCGCCCACGCCTTGGCCATGGTCTTCGTCAGCATGTGCAGCGCAGCCTTCGACACGCAGTAGTGCCCATGCGTCGCCCACGGATGAATGCCGCCAAGCGATCCGATGTTCACGATGCGGCCGCGGCGCTGCTTCAGCTCCGCATGCGCCGCGCGCGCCACCAGGAAAGGCCCCCGCGTATTCGTGTTCTGCATCGCATCCCACTGCTCCGCGGTGATCGATTCCAGCGGCAGCGTCTCAAACATGCCCGCGTTGTTCACCAGCAGATCGATCCTGCCCAGTTGGTGAATCGCCGAGTCCACAGCGCGCTCGACGCAGGCCACATCGCTGACATCGCAGTGCACCGCCGCGGCCCGCACGCCGGAAGCTTTGATCGCCTCGACGGTAGCCTGCGCCTCCACGTCCGAGCTTCGATAGGTGATCGCCACATCTGCGCCGGCCCGCGCCAGCGCCAAAGCCAGGCTGCGGCCAATCCGCTTTGCCGCGCCCGTCACCAGCGCGGTCTTCCCTTCCAGTGATTGCATATTCTGCAATTCTATCGGCCTGAAGCAGCCGGACTCATCGCTACCCCAACCCGCGAGTCCGCGCAGCCGTAATACAGAAACCAGCGATCGTGAAACCGCACCAGCCCTTCGGCGAAAGTCGTTCCGGCCGCATACTGCCCACTCCGCTCCCAGGGAAGCTCGGGCTGAAAGAACGGCTTATCCGTTCGCTCCAGCAGCTTCGTCGGATCATCTGCTGCAAACAGCGCCTGCCCGACCGAGTACGTCCCAGGCGCCAGCGCAGGATCGTGCCCCGGACCATCAGCATTTTTTCCGTTGTACAGGAGGACGACACCGTCCTTGGTCAGCACCGGCGGCGGCCCCACTTCCGGCAATCCACTGTCGAACTTGCCGCGACGCGCCCGCATCAGCACCTTTGGCTGGCCATCCGCGCCCTCCACCGGCATCCAATGCACAAGATCGTTCGATGTTGCCAGGTGAATCTCGCCTTCGCCCCAGTACATCCAGTAGCGGCCGTTCAGTCTAGCGGCAACGCACCGCCCTTTCGTCACACACTCAGTGACGATTCCAGCGGACTTATATTTCAGCCCGCCATACTTAGCCATGCCAAATGCCGGCCCATGCTTGGTCCACGTATGCAGATCGGGTGAGGTCGCAACGCCGACACGATACGTCTGGCGGTTCCACTGTGTGTAGGTCAGCACATATCCGCCATCCGGCGACTCGACGACGCGGGGATCCTCCGTGCCGCCCGGCCACTCCCGCGCCTGCTCGCTGTCCTTCGCTGGATAGAAAACCGGAGCAGCCTCCCGCGTAAAGTGCTCGCCGTCTTTGCTCATCGCCAGCCCAAGCCGCGAGATGTGCATCCCGATCTGCATCGTTCCGCTATCGTCCTCGGCGCGATAAAGCACGTAGACCTTCCCATCGCGCACCACGGCCGCCGGATTGAAGGTGTGCAGCGCCTCCCAGTGCACCGGCTTCCCCAGAATAGGGTCAAAGAAAACGGACTCTGGCCGCGCCGTGATCACCGGCTGTGCATGCTCCGGCCGCGCAAACGGGCCAATCATCCACTTCGCCGGCTTCCCGCCGCCCGGAGAGGACGCCGCCATCAGGAACCAGACCAGGCAAACTGCAGACCATCGCATCGCAGCCCACTCTATCAGCCTGCTGTGATCGTCTCCTTGACGGCGGCCGGCCCCGGGACTACTCTGATTCTAGAGGCGAACAAATGGCGAAAATACAGGCCAACTCGCTCCCCCTCTTTCCGGAGCTCCCTCCCCCTAAGCCACCCGGCATTGCACGCATGGCCGCCGGCGCACCAGAGGTCGACCAGGGCCACCTGGTCCAGTTCCGCTCGCTGCCTGTCCGCTCACTGCTGAACCGCGTCGCCTCTCGCCGCGGACTTCGCTTCGCCTGGGCCATCAACCCCTACCGCGGCTGCGAGTTCGCCTGCCGTTACTGCTACGCGCGCTACACCCACGAGTTCATGGAGCTCCGCAACCCGGCCGACTTCGAGAGCAAAATCTTTGCCAAGGACAACGCCGCCTGGCTCCTCCGCCAGGAACTGCGCCAGGTCCGCCCCGGCGAGGAGATCGCCATCGGCACTGCCACCGATCCCTACCAGCCCATCGAGCGCCGCCTGCGCATCACGCAGAGCATCCTTGCCGTCCTCGCCGAGCAGCGCGGCCTCACCATCGGCATCGTCACCAAATCGGGGCTTATCGCCCGCGACCTTCGCTACCTGTGCGAGATCGCCCGCAGCAACGAGATCACCATCCACATGACCATCACGACGCCGGACGCCGAGCTCGCCCGCCTGCTCGAACCGCGGGCCCCACGGCCGGACATACGCTTTGCCACCGTGCGCCGTCTGCGCGAGGCCGGCCTTCGCGTAGGAGTAATGTGCTCGCCGCTGCTTCCCGGCCTCACCGACACCGGCGCCGCCCTCAACCGCATGGCCGAGCTCTCCCGCCAGGCGCGCGCCTGCTTCCTCTACGCCAATCCGCTTTTCCTCAAGCCGTGCTCGAAGGAGACGTACATGGCCTTCATCCGCGAGCACTTTCCCGCGCTCGAGCCGATGTACCGCACCCGCTATGAAAGCGCCGCCTTCGTGCCCACGGCTTACGCTCAGCGCTGCCGCGAGTTGCTGCGCGCCGCCTGCAAAAAGCACGGCCTGGGCCAGCGCACGGATGACACACTCTACGCCAGCAACATCCCGCCATCCATGCGCGAGGCCGAGACGCGGCTCTTCCCCGTCTCAGCGCTCGCAGCAGTGCCTCGCAAGCCGCCGCAGCCGGTGATGGCCTGAAGAATATGGGTTTTCACGCAGGCAGGTCTCAGCGTCAGTCGTTGGGCCAAGGGAAAGGATTAGCCTCTTCGATCAAAATCGTGATTTGATCCCCGGATTTTAGGTCCAGATGAAACGCAACGTCTTTGACCCGGAAGTAGTGCCGCCGAATTTCCTCGCGATTGGTTCCATATTCCAAAACAATCCGTTCGCCAATTCGCGGAATGAACTCTACTTCATAATCCTTACCATTGCCGGCTTCGTCCACCACCCTCACGTAGTACATGCGAGGAGTGTAGCAACAGACACGGTCGCCTCACTTCAGCCGTCTTTGCCGGAAGTGGAGAGCCCTAGCGAGTGATGATCACTTCGTAGAGATTGTCCTTCGCGAGGAAAAACTTGCAACTGTTGTAGCGCTCGAAGGTCTTCTCGATATTGCGATTCGTGAACGATCGGCGGAGCGGGATCGGCGCGCTCCCCTGCATGTCGATCGCATCCGTCTCGCTCAGGTGATAGCGGCAATAGGCGGTGTTCTCGCCGCTCTGCTTGTTGTGGAAGAGCGCCAGCACCTTGCCGCCCGGCCGCATGCACGAGCGCAAACGGTCCACCGTCGGCTGCACCAGCGGCTCCGGCAGGTAATCCAGCGTCGTCCACAAGAGCACGGCATCGAACTCGCGACCGGTGAAGTTCAGGTTGTGCTCAAGGAATCCCGCTACGTCGAAGACCGGGTCGCCGCCTTCCTCCGGTTTCTTCATCCACTCCGGACTCTGCGCCTCCGGAACCAGGTCTGCCATGTAGACGCTGTGGCCGGCGTTGGTCAGCAGATTGATATTGGTCGGCGAGGTGGGTCCTATATCCAGGATGTACAGCCCGCTCTCCGTCAGCAATTCCTTTTTGAGATTCGCCCATCCGCTCGAATGCCTAGTGATACGGGGCCCGGTCAGCACCGTCGGCGAGTTTGATTGCGTATCATCCTTGGATTTCTGGAACGGGTTCTTGAACACGTATCTTCGGCGTCCTCCTGCGCCATTTGCCGCTGCCTTAGCGCTTCTCCACCGTCTGCGGGGCCTTCTGTGCGTTCTGCACCAGGTCCACCTTGCCCTTGAAGTTCGCGTTCTCTTCGATCGACAGCCGCGCCGCCGTAAGATCGCCCGTCAGAGTCGAGCCCTGCCGCAACTCCACTTTGCCCGTAGCTCGCACGTCGCCCTGCAGCGACCCCACCACGACTACGTCTCGCGCGGAGACGTTGGCCGCAACCTTCGCGTTCTGCCCGATGGTCAGCCTGCTGTCGTTGAGCGTGATCGTTCCCTCAACCACACCGTCCACTATCAGATCTTCGCTGCCATTCACCTCGCCGCGGATCTGGACCGATTTCCCAATCACCGCTGCGCCGGACTCGCCTGCCGCCATATATCACGTCTCCTGAAGAGTTCACGCCACTCGCGCGCGGCGTCAAGTTCTTGAGCGAACTATAGCATTTTCGGCAATCTGTGGGCCGCGGGGCTTTCACTCGATGTGGCTTTTCCGTTAAGAAAAGCCACCACGGCCATCGTTGGACCGCCTGCTTCTGCAAAAGAAGATGCCCTCTATACGCAACCTCCAAACTGAGCCGCAACTCTCTGCGCGCTCTTGCGCTCTAACTGAGCGATACTCACCGCGGGCTGCTACTCTTTTCGAAAGCGAATCGGTGGCAAGGTCCGCGAGAAACGCTTGGGTACCATGCGGCCCTGCTTTCAGGAGAAAATGTTTGTCAGGATTGGCTTCCTCTCGCCTGTTTGCCCTTGTTTTGCGCGCCGTTCTGCCTGCAGTCTTTCTCTTCGCGGCGCATGTGCGCGCGCAGGAGCCGCCTGAAGATCCGGTTGCGCTCGTCCGCGCCGCGTCATGGAACGAGCTCCACGCCACCAACAAAGATCATCCCTTCCGCTTCCGCCTGCGCAAGCAGGATGAGAACGGTGTCGCCACCAAAGACATCATCGAAACCAAAGACGGCGATATCGCGCGCCTGGTTGCCGTCAATGACAAACCCCTGACGCCGGAGCGCGCCCAGGCGGAGCGTGCTCGGCTCGACAACCTGCTCGCTCATCCGGAGCTGCAGGCGCATCGCCAGAAGAAAGAAAGAGAGGACAGCAACCGCGAAAACGAAATGGTCCGCCTGCTGCCGGACGCCTTCCTCTATACCTATCGTGGCATTGCGCAGACGCCGAGTGGCCCCGCGTGGCGGCTCAGCTTCCAGCCCAATGAGAAATTCATCCCGCCGGACCGCGAAGCGCAGGTCTACCACGGCATGGCCGGCGAACTATGGATCGATTGCGCGCAAAAGCGCATGGCCCGCCTCGATGCCCACCTCATCACTGACGTGAACTTCGGCTGGGGTGTCATCGGACGCCTGTACAAAGGCGGGACCATCCTGGTGGAGCAGAAAGACGTAGGCGGGAACCACTGGGAGACCACCCACATGAAGCTCGATCTCACCGGCAAGATTCTGATGGTCCACAGCGTCAGCTATCAAACCGTCGAGGATGGCTCGGACTACAAACCGGTCAGTCCGACCCTTACCTACAAGGACGCAATCCGTATCCTCGAAAGCGAGCAGTAAAGAACCGTCACATTTCCGTGAACCTCAGCCGCCGCGGCAACGTAGTCCTAAGTGATTGCTGAGGTCCCCATGCTCCTGACCAACCTTCGCCAAGCCCTGCTGCGTCTCGTCCACGCGCCGCTCTTCACCATCATTGCCATCCTCACGCTGACCTTGGGCATCGGCGCCAATACCGCCATCTTCAGTGTGATCCAGGGCGTGCTGCTGCATCCGGCAGGTGTCGAAGACCCGGCAAGCCTCGTCTCCTTCCACGCGCGCTACACGCAGCTCAATCTGCCCAGCATCGGCGTCTCCGCGCCTGATCAGGCCGATGCCGCGTCCCTGTCCACTCTGGTCTCCTCATCGTCGATGTACGACGAACAAAGCTTCAACGCGCAACAGGACGGCCGCACGCTGCATCTGCTCGCCGCGCAGGTCACCTGGCCCTGGTTTCGCACCTTTGGCGCGCAACCCATCCTCGGCCGCACCTTCCAGCCGGAAGACGACCAGAAGGGCGCCAGTCGCGTCGTCGTCCTCAGCTACAGCGCATGGCAGCGACTCTTCGGCGGACAGCACGATGCCGTCGGCAAGTCTCTGGTTCTCGACAGCCAGCCCTATCGCGTGATCGGCGTCATGCGCAGCGACTTCGACTGGCCGAGTGGACGCGACGTCTGGGTGCCGCTCGGCCTGGCTCCGGACGCTTACGCCGCCAATCAGCGATACAACGAGTTCTATTCAAGCGTCGTTCGTCTCCGTCCCGGTGTCTCTGTCGCGCAATTCAACGCTGCGGTCAATCAGAAGCACCTCGAGCAGATTCGCCGCGAGGGTTCCGGCAGCTTCGGCCAGAGCGCCGGCTGGGGCATGTTCGCCGAGCCCTGGACCAACGACACCGCGGGCGATCTGCGCAAACCGCTTCTCGCCCTTTTCGCTGTCGTTGCCGGCGTCCTGCTCATCGCCTGCCTCAACGTCGCAGGTCTCTTCCTGGCGCGCGCATCGGCCCGCTCGCGTGAACTGGCGCTTCGCATCGCGCTCGGCGCATCCCGCTCGCAGATCGCATCGCTCTTCATCACGGAAGTTCTACTGCTCGCCGGTTTCGCCACTATTCTCGGTGTCTTCGCCGGTCCCCTGCTCGGCCGTCTCATCCTGCGCGCCATCCCGCACGACCTCGCCGCCGGCTTCTCTGTCCACACCGACATCCGCCTCGTCCTCGCCGCGGCCGCTATCGGGCTCCTTTCCGCGCTTTGCGCCGGCATGGCGCCGGTGGGAGCGTGCTTCGCCAAGGCAAATCGCTGCGGCTCGGCCGACTCCGTGCGCACCGCGACCGGCAGCTCCGGAAAACAGCGCCTGCGCGCCATCCTGGTCGCCAGCGAGATGGCCATCGCATTTCTCCTCGTCGCCGGCACCGGCATCTTTCTCTCCAGCCTCATGCGCCTGCAGCAGGTCGATCCCGGCTTCCGTCCTGCCGGCGTCATGACCGGCTCCGTCACGCTCACCAGCGCGCAGTATCGCGACAACGAAGCACGACGAGCCGTCTTTGTCGATGATGTGCTTTCTCGTCTTGCGTCAGCAGCCCGGCGTCAAATCCGCAGCTGCGGTCTTCCCGCTGCCCTTCGGCGCATCCATAAAACCTTCAGGCAGCTTCAACATCGAAAATCTCCCCATAGCACCCAATGAGCCAGGCCCGCATGCCGACAAGCGCTGGGCCACTCCCGGGCTGCTCGCTGCCATGCAGATTCCGCTGCTAGCGCGGCCGCTGGTTCTCAAACAGCGATACCGCCACCACGCAGCGCGTCGCGGTAATCGACGACACTCTCGCGCGGGCCTACTGGCCGCACCAAGATCCCATCGGCAAGCGCATCCGTTTCGGCTCTCGTGATACCTGGGCGGAGATCGTCGGCATCGTCGCGCATACGCGTCGCGACTCGCTCGAGGTCGACGAGAACAAGGGCGTCGTCTACACGCCGTTCGCACAGGAGCCCGTCAAGGCGTCACCTTCGTCGCGCGCGCCACCGGTGACGCGGAGAAGTCTGCGCCAGCCAATGGTCGATGCCGTCCATGGCGCCGATGGCGCCGAAGCGCTCTACGATGTAACGCCGCTCAGCGCGCTCGTGGACGCATCGCTCGCGCCGCGCCATCTGCTCGTCTGGATGCTCTCGCTCTTCGGCGGCCTCGCACTCTTCCTTGCCGCCATCGGCATCTACGGCCTGCTCAGCTTCCTCGCCACGCAGCGCACAGTGGAGGTCGGTGTCCGCATGGCGCTCGGCGCCAATCGCGTGGACATCGCGTACCTCATCGCGCGCCGCATTCTTCCGCTTCTTGCAGCTGGACTAGGTGTCGGGAGTAGTGCTGGTCGTCATTGCGCAGCAAACGCTCACGCACTTCTTCGCTGCGCTCTCCGGCGGCAGCATCTCCTCCATCGTGGTCGCTGCAGGCGTGCTGCTGCTGGCCGCCATGATCGCTGCGCTGTTGCCGGCGTTGCGCGCAGCGCGACTCCAACCCTCGGTCGCGCTGCGCAACGAGTAGCGTCTATTTCTTGGTGTGCCCGATCGCAAACCGCATCCCGCTGCGGAAGGTAAGCGGCAGCGACGGATACCCGATCGGCCCGATGTGCTGATCGCTCACCAGGTTGTCGAGCTGCGTATACACCGCCACCCATGGCTTCAGTTGATAGCTGCCGCCCACGTCGATCTTCGCGTACCCAAAGTCGAGATTGCGGTTCGGCAGCAGCAGCGAGTTATCGCCGGACAGGCTGCTGAACGAAGACAGGAAGGTCGAATCGTCGCTGCGGCTGGCAAAGCTGCCCTGCACCTGTAGAAACCACTTCGGCGTCGTGTAGGTCACACCCGCGAATCCAACATGGGGAGCACGCCGGAAGGGCCGCGCGCCGATCAGCGGAGAGTTGATGCCAATCTCCACGCCCGGAAACAACGGATTCTCCTGCGGCCCGATTGCATCGGAAGAAAACGATCGCTGCACCACACCATCGGTATAGGTGTAACCGCCGCGTGCAAAGATGTGCGAGCTGATTTGCGACTCAAGCTCCACCTCCGCACCCTGCGCGCGGAATGCCAGCGAGTTTACGCTCGCTCCGCCATAGCTGTTCTCAATCGCCGCCGCCACCGCCGGGCTCACGCCGATCAGCGGCAGCGTCGTGCCGCCTACAAATTCGATCTGGTTTTTGAATTCGTTGTGGAAGTAAAGCGCCTTCATCAGCAATCGTTCATTGAAGAGCGTCTGCTGCACACCGCCGTCATAGCTGCGGCTGGTCTCCCCACCAATCGCCGGAACGTGATATTGAGCGACGAGATCGGTATATCCGTATTGCTCAAGGATGGCTTGCAGCGACTGAAGCTGCGAGTTCAGATCCGGCTCCTGAATGCCCTTCGCAAAATTGAATGTCAGCTTCGTGCCGTGAGCAATGCCCGCCCCCGGCCGCACCGGAAAATATGCCAGTCCAACGCGCGGCTGCCCCACTGTCCCGTAGAGTTCGTTCTTTTCGATATCCCCACTCAGCGTATAGAACAAACGGTTCTTGAAGTCGCCGGCGAACTGCCCGATGTAGTCGTAGTTGGAGCGCTCGAGCGTCTGCGAAATAAAAAATGCCGGATTGTGATAACTCCCCCGCTCATCCATATAGCGGAAGCCCAGCAAGCCGGTCAGGTGCGGTGTAAATCGAAAGTCGCTCTGGAAGTAAAGCTGATCGCGATTGTTCGCCGAATCGCTGGAGTTGGGATAGACCCCGCCAAAAGCCGACCCATAGTTCATCAGCACCTGTCCACCGGTGCTGTACCCGTTCGCGCCGTGAATCGGCACTAGCAGCCCGTAGTAATTCGTGAATGTAGCATCGCCGCCGGAGGCGATCGGAACGCCCGCCGGATACCACTGCGCGCTCTGCTCCCGTTTGCGTGTCAACCCGTAGCGCACCAGGTTGTGCCACTTCTCCGTGGTCTGGTTCTCGATCGTGCCGGAAAGATACGTATTCTGATCGCTCTGCTTGCCGTCATTCGCCAGCCAGGTAAAGCTATACGGGCCCGGCAGCCCAACCGTCGCGTCCGCATTGCGGGCGGTCACACGCAGTGAGGTCGCGCTGCTGATCGCATATCCCAGATTCACGGTTTCCGTGTTCAGGTGATACTCGTTCTGCGGCAGCGCATTCGACGAGCGCAGCGCATCGAAGCCGCCGTAGTAATCCAGCTTGTGCCACGTGCCGCCCGCCTGCACCGCATTGCGATAGGTATGAAAGTTCCCGGCGTCGCCTTCATACAGCAGCGAAGGAAACGACGTCGTCCCCCGCGGTGTCTCCAGGTTCACCACGCCCGCTGCGGCGTCCGAGCCATACAGCGTGCTGTTCGCGCCGCGATAGATCTCGAAGCTCTTGATGCCCGTCGTAGCCAGCGTACTGTAGTCGAACACGCCGCCGATATTTTCAATCGGCACGCCATCCAGCACCACGCGATTCGCCGCCGAATTGCCGCCGCGCACAAACAGCGACGTGATCCCACCATACCTTCCCTGCTGCACAACAAAGGTTCCCGGCGCTTGACGTAGTGCATCCACAATTACAGCGCGATCGCGGAACTCCGGCTGCTGCACCGCCGTAATCGCGCCGCTCACCTGCGCCTCGGGCGTCGGCGTACCCGTTGCCGTCACCACGACCTGCTGATTGATGCGCGGCGGCTCCAGCACAACATTCTGCAGACGCGAATCCAGCACTCCCGCGTAGAAAGACGGCGTCGAAATCTGCCGGAAGGTCTGGCTCACGACCACAACGTAAAACTGACCGGTCTCGCCCGTGCGCAACGAATAAGTCCCATCGGGCGCGCTGCGTCCGGTGGTGACAATCTTGCCGCCTTTAATCAGCGCAAGCTCCGCGCCGGCAACAGGGGCGCCCAGCGGATCGGTAACCCGGCCATGCACCTCGGCAGCGAAAGCGAGCGATGCGCTGGCAGCAGTAATAACAAGGGATGCAGCTAGAGATCGGCGCAAGCGGCGCCGTATGCGTACGGACATCAGGGCTCTCCTTCGTTCCCCTCGGAACGCGGTTTCGTAAAACGCACGCCGGGACCGGTCTCCTGACTCGCGCGCTGGCTTCATCGCCCGCCTCCCTGCCCCTTCCCGGATCATCCGATCCAGTGGTTCGTGGCAGTCAGGCGCTGCTCATTCCGCTTCTTACAGAACGGCGGAACAGCAGCAAACGCGCATACAGTTGCGGGGCAGTGGCGGCTTTTCACCGCCTTCCCGTACATCCCAGGTGTCTTCGTTATGTTGTTGCGAGCAGACAGCACGCACTCGCGGTGATAGTGCTGTCCCCGAGTGTACATCGTGCCGGGGTCACACCCGCGACCACTCTTTCGTCACCGGGCCAAGTGTATTCGCAACGTATCTTGCCCCTTTCCATCCTGCCGCAAAGCTCGTAATCTTCTTCTCACTCCGCCATGAGCTCCGCCACACGCACCGTATCCGCTCCTGACCCGCTGGTCTCCTCGGTCTCCGCCTCAAAGCGCTATCTCGCGGTCGACCTGCTGCGCGGCCTCACCATCGCGTTCATGATCCTGGTCAACGACAACGGTAGCGAGCGGGCTTTTTCCGCCCTGAAGCACGCCGAATGGAATGGCTTCACGCCCACCGATCTGGTCTTCCCCACATTCCTCTTCCTGGTCGGCGCCTCGATTGTCTTCTCTACGGAGTCGCGCCTTGCACGCGGCGTCACTCGCGCTTCGCTCTTCGCGCACACCGTGCGGCGCGCCATCATCATCTTCCTGCTCGGCCTGGTCGTGAACAGCGCTCCGTTCTTCCGCCTCTCCACCATGCGCTACTACGGCGTGCTGCCGCGCATCGCGCTCTGCTATCTCATCGTCGCCACGCTCTACATCTGGATTCGCCGCCCCGCCGGCTCTGCCGCCGGACAGCCCACCGTTGCGGACAAGGTCGGCCTGCTCGTCGTCTGTCTCATCGGCTACTACATCCTGATGCGCTTCGTGCCCGTGCCCGGCTTCGGCGTGCCCGGCCGCGACATCCCGTTCCTCGACCACGACGCCAATATCGTCGCCTGGCTCGACCGCCACATCTTTGCCGCGCAGCACCTCTACGAGCGCACGCGCGATCCCGAAGGCCTGCTCTCCACCATCCCATCCATCGGCACCACGCTCATCGGCGTGCTCGCTGGCCTCTTCCTGCGCTCGCCGCGTTCGGACGCACGCAAAGCGCTGGGGCTTGCCGTCGCCGGCCTGAGCGGCGTGATTCTAGGCCTCATCTGGAACCCCTGGTTCCCCCTTAACAAAAAGCTCTGGACATCGAGCTTCGTCCTCTACGCGGCGGGCTGGTCGCTGCTCATTCTCGCGGCGTTCTGGTTCCTGGTGCAGGTACGCAACTACCGCCGCGGCACCTGGCCGTTGCTCGTTTTCGGCATGAATGCCATCACCGCCTACGTTGTCTCCGAGGTCATGGCAGACTGCCTGGGCAATGTTCGCGTCGGCGCACACAGCAATGTGTTGCGCTGGACTGCCGAGCACATCGCTCGAGCCATGCCCTCGTATCCCGCATTGGGCTCGCTCGCTTACTCACTGCTCTACGTGCTGGTGTGCTGGCTCATCGTGCTGCCGCTCTATCGCAAAAAGATCTTTATCAAGATTTGAGACCGCATCGCTTCATCCCCGCCCTGGCGCTCGCCAGCCTGCCGCTGCTCTGCGTCGCTGCGCCCGCGCCGCACTCCCAAGCGGCAACCGAAACCATCCTCCAGATCGAAGACCAGTGGCTCCATGCAAAGACCGCGCAGGAAGCCGGCCGCTTCATGGCGCCGGACTTTGTCGGGGTCAGCACGCGCGGCGTCATTGAAACGCGCAGCCAGCGTCTCGCCCGATTCCATGCCGACCCGCAGCCGCCCGCAACCGCCGTTCATTTCGAGCACCTGGCCGTCGCCTTTCCTGGACCGGCGGTCGCCATCGCCACGGGACAGGTTGTCGCCACCGGCAGCAGCGGCGCGCCCGTCTACACCATTTCATTCAGCGATACATTCTGCCTTCGCCACGGCCGCTGGCTCGCGGTCCACGCGCAGGAGACGCTCGCATCCCCACCGCACTGAGCGGCTGCCGCAATTCGTCGTCAGAGCATCTGCGCCGCGCGCGTTGCCCCGCCGTTCGCGCAGTACAAACGCCGTCCCGCACGTTGCATGTACGCAGCCCGCGCCTGCAGCAGATCGGTCAGGTGTTTGCCTTCGAGCGTCACGCCGCCGCCGAGTTGCCTGACGGCCAGGCATATCTGCGCAAAGTGCTCTACCGTCTCCATCTTCATCAGTGCATCCATCAGCGACACACCATATGTCACCACGCCATGATTCGCCAGCAGCACTGCGTCGTGGTCCTTCAGATAGGGCGCAAGCGTCTGCCGCACCTCGCAGGTGCCGGTAGTCGCGTATGCCGCCAGCGGAATCGAGCCCAGCGTCATTACCACCTCAGAGCAGAGCGGCTGGTCCAGCGCGAGTCCGCTTGAAGCAAATGCAGTCGCGAATACCGGATGCGCATGTACCACCGCCTCCACATCCGGCCGCGCCTTATAGATCGCCAGGTGCATATCGATCTCGCTGGTCACGTGCCGCGCGCCCGCCAATTGCCGGCCGTCCATATCCACGACCACCACATCCTCCGGCCCGATCACGCGCTTCGAGCAGCCCGTCGGCGTCGCCAGCACGCGCGCTCCATCCAGACGCGCCGACACATTCCCCGATGTTCCCGGCGCGAAGCCGAGCGTGTGCAAGTCCGTACTACAGCCGGCCAGCTTCCTCGCGCAGCGTCCGCTCACAGCGAACTGAACTCGATGCGCTCTCGGAATGTGCGGTGGCGCGCATCTTCGGAAGCTGAGTCAATGGCATCTCGGTCATCCTGGCCTCGGGCTTCATAAAATCGTGAAAGGCTGTGCTTCCGGCTGCGGTTCGGGTGTGCGCTGCGTGAGCCAACGCCAGCGCTGGCCAATATTGTCGGAGGCGCGAAAGAGATGTCCTGCCGTAAGCGCGCCGGCCACACGGTGATGGCCCACCGCCGCCAGTCCCAGCGTGGCGATGCAGCCGCATTGCGCGCAGTCCGGATCGCCGCCAAACTGGCACGGCGTCACCCTGGTCTTCAGATCGGCGGAGATGGTAACGGTCGTCCGCGCAAAGACGCACTCCGCCGGACTCTTCGGCGGAGTAGCGATCTCGCGAATCACAGCCTCCGGCATATCTAGCGACGGATACAGCGGGCGAAGCCGCAGCAGCTCTTCCATCACTTCGCGCCGCTGCGCGGCGGTCAGGATCTCCGGCCCGGTGGCGCCGCGCTGCGGCGTAAACAGGCTGAACCATACCTTCCGTATCTCCGGCCGCGGCGTCCAGAAGCGCAGAAACTCTTCCAGGTATCCCGGACGCGTCGCAATGTTTCCGGTGATCGTGCAGTGGATCGTGACCTGGCTTCCTGCAATGCTCTTCAGGATCCGCTCATACGTAGCCGGCTTGCGCCGCTCATCGTGCTCCGGCTGCAGCCCGTCGATGGACACCACGGCATTCAGCCGTTCGAAACGCGACCACTCCGGCGGGATGCGGCGGAAAGCGCTGGTCACGATCTGCGTGTGAATGCCACGTTCCTCCATCGCAGGAATGATCTGTTCCAACTCGCGATAGCGCACCAGCGGGTCGCCGCCCACCAGCGATACGTGCAGCGGCCGATGTTCATCCACCAGCGCGACCACGCGTCGCACCAGCTCATCGCCGCGAAAATCCGAAAGCTGGCGAAGCTCCTGCTCGCCGCCCAGGTGCGCCTGGTCGAACGCGTAGCATCCCGGGCACCGCAGCGGGCATTCTTTGGTGATCTCGATAGAAAGCGATGGCCGGCGGCCGGAAAGAATGCCGCGCCACGCCTGAAGGACTTCAGATTTCTTCATGGTTGCCTCATGCCGGCATCGGGCCGGATACAAAGCCGATGGCGAACGATTCGCGTACTCGAGCAGGACCTGCATCGACCGGGTAATCTCAGCCGGCCGTTTCGTGGCAGGGGAGACTCAGATCCGCATCGGTACAGCCAGGCAAAACTCCGAAGCTGCGCCTGCTTCGGTCAACTGTCGTCGCCACACACCTGCGTCCGACGCTTGCGAGTTCAGAGTCCGGTGCGACGCAAGCCCGGCGGCGCCTCGACCGCACGGCATGGTTGTTGCCACAGACGAGCGCATACTCTCAGGATGCATCACCGTGGGTTGCAGCATGGTTCCGTGCATCGAAAGTACAATCATCGCAGCAAACAACAGCCACGCCAGCACGCTGAACTCAACGTCAGGTCCGCCGCGCAGAAAACGATCCCAGTTGCAAAGGTGTTCGGTAACAGGCATCACCATCAGCAGCAACGTGGTCAGCAGGATAAGCACACGGCTCAATGGGCGAGTCCACTCGCCACAGTCCGTTGCCCATCCCCGGTACCACATGTTGCAAATGGCTGCCAATGCGACCTCGCTTCACTGCCGAACTACGCGTCGGCATGATCGAACCATGTTTTCAGCCTGACACATTCGGCAGGGCATGTCGAGCCAGCCAGCCCCATGTCGCGTAGCATCCAAATAACCATGCGGGCCTCTCGCCCCTCACCAGATCTTCCCGTCCGTGCACGTTGCAAGCGCATCGGCGGCGGGAATTCTCAGGATTTTGTTGCGTGATTCACGCAGCAGATAAGTTCATCCGACATCCTGTTCACACATCACTTGGAAGGGCTCTCCCCTATGATCAAGATGCTCCTGATCTTCAAGCTCATGACAAGAAACAGCGCGCAGGCGATGAGGACGTTCTTCGGCCACATTGCCTTGTAGGACCTGCTCCGCACACGGCGGACCGTCGGAAAACGATCAGCTCGTTTAAGGCAGGGCACGACTTCCGAACGGAGCTGTCCTCTCAGCAGGAACGCTGGCACAGATTCCGCTTTCCTTCTCCATGTTTCAATGGAAAGAAAAGGAAAGAGCTCCAGTGTCCCTGAATTGTGGAATCGTCGGCTTGCCCAATGTCGGCAAGAGCACCATCTTCAATGCCCTCACCTCGGCCAAGGCGCAGGCCGCCAACTATCCCTTCTGCACCATCGACCCCAACACCGGCGTCGTGACCGTGCCCGATGAGCGCCTGACCAGAATCGCGGACCTCATCCATCCCAAAAGCCTCGTCCCCACCACGATGGAGTTCATCGATATCGCCGGCCTTGTCGAGGGTGCGTCCAAGGGCGAAGGCCTCGGCAACCAGTTCCTCGGCCACATCCGCGCTACCGATGCCATCGCCCACGTCGTCCGCTGCTTCGACGACCCCGAAGTTGTCCACGTAGCCGGCGCCGTCAATCCGCTGCATGACATTGACATCATCAACACAGAACTCCTCCTTGCCGATCTCGACACGGTCGAGAAGCGCCATGCCAAAGCCGAGAAGGCGGCAAAGTCAAACGATCCCAAGGTGAAGTCTGAGCTAGCAGTCCTGCAGAAGCTGCTCGCCGCCCTCAACGCCGGCAAACCCGCGCGCACCGTCGAGCTCGCGCCGGACGAGAAGCCGATCGCGCGCGATCTCTTCCTTCTCACATCCAAGCCGCAGCTCTACGTTGCCAACGTCGACGAAGCCGGCCTCTCGGCAGGCAACGCCTACACCGCTGCGGTCGAAATGCGCGCCGCCGAAGAAAGCAACCAGGTCGTCCGCATCTGCGGTGCGCTGGAAGCGGAGATCGCGCAGCTCGAGCCGGCCGAGCGCGATGAGTTCCTCACCGATATGGGCCTGGCCGAGCCCGGCCTCAATCGCCTCATCCACGCAGCGTATCGTCTCCTCGATCTCATCACCTACTTCACCGCCGGCGTGCAGGAGGTCCGCGCCTGGACCATCCGCCGCGGCACCAAAGCCCCTGGCGCAGCCGGCGTCATCCACTCCGATTTCGAGAAAGGCTTCATCAAAGCTGACTGCTACTCCTCTGACGACCTCTTCGCGCTCGGCAGCGAGCAGGCGGTTAAGGAAAAGGGCCTGCTCCGCTCGGAAGGCAAGGAGTATGTCGTCAAAGACGGTGACATCCTCTTCTTCAAGTTCAACGTCTGACAAATACCGCGCATAGCCCTCGCCGCTTGGGCCCCCACGATGCCCCGCCCGCCGCAACAAATTGCTAAGCCTGCAAAATTCGGAAAACAAACACAATTTGCGTGTACGATTCCCGGCGGGAGGAGTTACGAATGCGAATGCGAGGATTTCTTCTCACGGCTTTGGGCATCATGGCGCTGGCCGTTACAGCTGCACCTGTAGCCAGTGCCCAATCAATTACCTGTTCATCCGATAACGGCAGAAGAAACTACTGTCCGGTGGATACTAGCCGCGGTGTCCAGATGGTGCGGCAGCGCAGCGGATCGCCATGCATCCAGGGTTCTACCTGGGGATACGATCGCCGCGGTATCTGGGTTGATCGCGGCTGCCGCGCAGACTTTGTCGTCCGCACCGGCGGTCGTCCCGGAGGTCCCGGCTACGGTCCCGGCCAGTCCATCACTTGCTCGTCTGACAACGGCAAAAGGAACTACTGTGCCGCCGATACGCGCCGAGGTGTCCAACTGGTGCGCCAGCGCAGTGACGCGCGCTGCACCCAGGGCTACAGCTGGGGATACGATCGCCGCGGCATCTGGGTCGATCGCGGCTGCCGCGCAGACTTCGTAGTTCGCTAACCGAGTGGCTCAACACACTGCATGGAACGCGGGCGGATGGCACCTGACCGCCCGCGTTTTCATTGTCACTCTTCTCGCTATCGCCCAATCAGGATCGCGTCGATCAGGCATCTTTCCGTTGCAGTAAACTGAGCTACAAGAAGAGTGGCGCAATCGAGTGGCCCTGTAGCTCAGATGGATAGAGCGACGGTTTCCTAAACCGCAGGTCGGAAGTTCGAATCTTCCCAGGGTCACCACTAAACGCATATAAATCAGTTATATAGGCGAAAAAAGACACGGAGCACCTATGGATTTATCGGGGTGACTCCGCGGTCACACCTCGTACCGGCTTTGCTATGCTCCTCGAAACAGGAGTGCGGGATGCAGAGAAAGATCACGAAAGGAGACCGGAGTCTATGAAAAGAACCGGGGTCTGGTGGATACGGTTCAAAATCCAACGGAGTGACACGTCGCGAGAAGATCGGCAGGCGCGGTGATGCTATCGCTGCACATACGGATAGGAAGACTTAGATCCTCCGTGGAGAGAAGCTGCCCGCGACGATGAAGAATCGCGGCATCCGGCTTCGCGAGATCGGACAGGATGCGCTTGTATTGATCGAACTTGCAGGAATCAAACAGGCCGCGCGAAGGGACAAGCGGCTTGTGAAGCTCGTTTATGTCAAAGAAGATTTACGAGACTTAACTTCTCGGCTTGCCCCATACCTTGTCGAGGAAGAGATAGCGATCGTGTTGAATATCCGGTCGGGCTGCGGAAGTGGCATCGAGATGCATGATCTGCCAGCCGTCTGCGGCGTTATACGTGGGCCACTTCGGCAGGGTTGGATTTCCGCCGAGGGCGGTACCATTCGGATCGCCGGTGCGCGCGAAGTTTGTCCAGTATTGCCCGATCAAATCAGAGAGCGCGCGGTCCTCAGGCCGCCATTGCGCACCTTCCCGCGAGTCGAGAGTTCCGAAGACATACTCTATGTCATCCGAATGGAACGCTCCGCTGCCGGCGGGATGGAATTTGTCGACGGGGGCCGCGAGCTCGAAGTGATAGCGATAGACGGGCGCTTCGCCGGTCTTCACCTGCGCTTCCAACCAGCGCCAAGTGGAATAGGCAATGAAGCGGTCGCTGGCGAGATCGTCGGCGGACTGTAGGGCCTCGGCGTCGGTTGATGCTGTATACAGTTTGAGGAATTCGCCGGCATCCGCGCCGAATTCAGCCTGTGCCTGACGCTTGAAGCTTTCTGCTGTCAACTGTGGGTTGGTGCGATCTTCATTGGCATTCCAGCCCGCAAGCAGCGGGATGTGAGCTTCTTTGCCCGCGGCATAGATATTTGGGATTGTATCCGGAAGAAACCAGCCGTCGATGTCGGGCCTAAATTGAATGTGCTCGTCGGAGGTTCTCGCTGCTACGCCGTTCACGAGGTCTTGGGCAGAGAGTTTGCGTAGGTTGGCAAGCTTTGATGTGCCAAACGCATCCTGCACGAATTTCAGGTCTTCCTGCTCGCGCGCTTCGCGTGGCTGATAACTCAAGCCACCGGAATAGAATGCGCCTCCGCTTTCGCCTATGGCCTTTTGAAAGCGACCTTGCGAGAGCGGCGATGCCATGAGCGTGCTCACGGAGAATGATCCTGCAGATTCACCGAACACGGTGATGTTGGCCGGATCTCCGCCGAACGCGGCGATGTTTTTCTGAACCCATTCAATGGCGGCATTCTGATCCATAAGGCCGTAATTGCCGGATGCGTGATGAGACGATTCGGCGGTGAGCTCGGGATGAACGAAGAATCCAAAGATGCCGAGCCGATAATTCATGGAAACGACAACGACGTTCCGGTCGGCGAGGAACTGACCATCCTGTCGGCCTTCTGAGGTTCCACCGGCCTGGTAGCCACCACCGTAGATCCAGATCATGACTGGGAGGCTACCCTTCTTAGCATGGGCAGGGGTCCAGACATTCAGCGTGAGGCAGTCTTCGCTTGGCCCGGGATCGTGGAAGATCATGTCATGGTAAACATCGCTTTGCATGCAACGCGATCCAAACTGAGATGCGTCTCGAACACCCTTCCATTTTGCAGCCGGCTGCGGCGGCCGCCAACGAAGATCACCCACTGGTGCCGTCGCATAGGGAATGCCTTTGAAGGCGCGGACCTTTCCGTAGGTGGAGAGCACTCCACGCACCTTGCCCTTGTTGGTTTTGATCTGCAGAGGATTAGAGGCATAAGCTGCAATGGGAGCTAGTGCCAGGAGAGAGAGTGAGAGCCGGAGTGTGCGCATCATCTTGCTGTCAAAGATATAGTTTTTGCTTTTCGAAGCAATTGCTAATCTACGGCGAGGATCACGAGATCGCCAGTTGTACTGATGCAGCCAAGGGCAACGCTCCTGGCTGCATTCGTTTGAGTTGCTGTACAGGTACGCGTAGGTTCATGCAGGGCGGTTGGGATTTCGCCGCGCCATTGTCGGTCAGATCTACAACCAGTCATCGACAAATATCAGACCTAGAAGGAAATGCGACCATAGAGCTGCATCGTGCGCCCTCCTACGGTAACAGAAGTGATGTTGGGAATGTTGCCCCCACCCACTGTGGTATTCGGCAGACCGAAGCTGGGATGGTTGATGAAGTTATTTGCGCTGCCACGAATTTCGACGTTCACGTTCTCCCACACATGGAAAGTCTTGCCAAGGGCGAGATTCATCAGCAGATACTGAGGTCCATACAGATTATTGCGCCGATCATTGCCGAAAGTGCCGGGCAGCGGCAGCGGTTCGAAGGCGCTAGCGTTGTACCACTCGTTAATGCTCTTATGCGCGGGAGTCGGATTCCCGGTCTGGTTCGGGTATTGATCTCCGGCCTGTGCATACGAGTTGTTCGCCGCTGTCGTTAGCGTGAATGGGCTGCCTGACGTCCATATCGCTGTTGGCGAAACGTCCCATCCGCCGAGCACTTCATCGACGACCAGGTTGCTATTCAGGAAGCGGCGTCCTCTGCCTACCGGCAGGTCATAAACGGCGTATGCCTTGAACGCATTCCGCACGTCGAAATTGGCTGCGCCATAGTTTGCGCCAGGGTTGTATGCCCGCTGATAATGCTGGGCGCCCGAGTAAGCGCCGCCCCAGCCTGCAGTGTCATAAGTATCCAACATGTGCGACCAAACGTAGCTGGCATCGAGATTGAGGCCCGATGACATGCGCCTCCCTATCGACAACTGCATCGAGTTGTAGTTGGATACGCTCTTGTTGGTGCCGCCGGATTGGAGCCCATTGTTGATGCCCTGGAAAAGCGGATAGGGCCGCTTGTTGGTAGCCCCTGTCGCGTCATCGGGGCTCAGGTATTGCTCCGGAACCTGGTTGATGTCGACTGGAAAGAGCAGGTTATAGCCATGGCTGGCAACATAGGCTATTTTCGCAACCGTACTGTCGCTCAGTTCCTGCTGTACCTCGAAATTCCACTGGAGAATCTTCGGCACGGGTGTGTGGTAGGCCTGGTAGGAAACGCTTTGTCCGTTCAGAGCGTCGGGAGTAGACGGAGCGGCCAGGTAAGCCTGATTGACGCTGAGTCCACCCGGTCCCTGGTAGTTCGTGTTGCCATCAGAGGAAAGAAGCACGACGGGGTTGATTCCGTTCGTGCTGTCACTTAGGCTCCCCCCCGCCCCAAAGGCGCTGCCCATGCCCGCACCGTAGGCGTCAACGCTCCAGGTGTAGCCGTAAAGACCAATGCCCCCGCGAACTACGGCCTTCGGTCGGTAGTTGTAAGAGAAGCCGAAGCGGGGCAGGAAGGTACCCCAGGTTGGAGCCTGCAGGCTATCGCGGCCATTCGCCTTCGTCGTGCCGTACCAGACCGCGCCCAAAGAGCCACTGGCAGGATTCACGACAGTTGGGTCGAAGTCGCGCATGTTGCCCTTAACCTCGTGCCATCCCGTCATGCCTTGCCAGCGCAGGCCGGCGTTGATGGTCAGATTTGGACGCAGCTTGATGTCGTCCTGTACGAACAGTTGGGGGCTCTTCAACCGTCCGCCCCATTCAGGGGTTACGCCCGCGCTCCAGTATTGCGCATAGCCCAGCAGGAAGTCTGCGTAGGCCAGACCGGTATTGCTCTGGGAACTGACGTCAGACGCCGTGTAATTTCCAGAGAAGTTGAGTGTAGCCGCATTCACGTTGCCCCAGGCCGTGGAGTCTGCGCGGTTGATTAGGAACTCACCGCCGAAATGCAGCACGTGTCGCCCACGGATGAGGGTTACGACATCAGAAGGATCGAAGACAAACTCCTTGTACACAGAGTTGGACGAAGGCTGAAAGTTGCCATCGAAGCAGCATCCACCATTGCCACTGACGTTGATGGTCGGGAAGAGATCCGCTTTGGCGAATTTCAACCCCAGCTTGGATGGGAAGCCTTGCCCGATAGAGAACGGGGTATAGAAATCGAATTGGTTTGTGAAACCCATGCGGGCCTCGTTAATTGTGCGAGGGCTGAGGGTCCAGACCCAGGATAGCTGCGCGTTATTACGACTGCCGTCGCCGTTCTGGCAGTTGATTGGACAGATGCCCTGATTGAGAGAGATTGCCGGATTATCGCTCTCCGTTTCCGAAGCAATGAAGTGATTGTTCTGATTGATCTGCCAATCCAGCCGCCCAAAATACTGGGTAAGCGGATTCGAGCTAGCAACGTTGTAAAAGAAGTTGTTTGTGGTATAGGTGCCGCCGGTTACAGGATCGACTGCGGTCGTCCCGGGAGCGTTGGGTGCGGGGTAATAGTTTGTGATCGCCGCCGCAACAGGATCGATCATATTTGCAGGGACCTTGTTTCCATTTCCGTATTCTTCGGCGAAGGATTTGCGATGGACGATTCCTGAGGCATCGACGGTCTGGGTAGTTGGATCGTAGATGGCAGCCTGGCCGGTGAAGTCACCCTGGCGCATCGCCGTGGTCGGTACGGTCAAGAAGCCGCTTGAGCTGGTCCCGGGATTAATGGTCTTGTCGTAGTTGAAATAGAAAAAGAGTCTGTTCCGCAGAATCGGACCGCCTACAGCGAATCCGAAGTTGTTGTAGCGAAGGTAAGGAACCGCTCCCTGCCCGAAGGCGTAACTCGCCGCGTTTAGGGCATCATTCTGAAAGTACTCGTACCCGGCACCGTGGAACTGGTTCGTGCCGCCCTTACTGATCTGGTTAAAAGTGACGCCACCGATTCCATACTGGGCTGAGAAAGCCGACGTATCAATCTTCACCTCTGACACGGTTTCCATCACCATCACGTTCGAGTTCTGGCTCATGGGCAGCGTGGTCGTCGCACCATCAGCCAATACCGTGTTATAAGGCAGATTGCCGTTGATCGACGCTATCTGGCCGGGGCCGCCGCCGGGGTTCACGCTCGACGCGCCGGGAATGAGGGAGACGAAGTTTTCCCAGTCGGCGCCCACCTGCGGGAGCTTCAAAAGTTGTTGTGATTCCAGCGTCGTAGACTGAGCACCGGTCTCAGTTTGCAACAGCGGTACGTCGGTTTTCACAATCACCTGCTGCTGCGCGGCGCCTACTGTCATGGCGGCGTCGATAGTCACGGTTGCCACATGCAGATCGATCGGGCCGCGCACGTAGTTGTGAAAGCCTGGCGCGATGATGGTGATCAGGTAGTGGTCGGGAACTATAGACCCGGTGTCATAGAGCCCTGCTCCATCGGTTGTGTAAGTGTGCGAGATGCCCTTGTCGACATCGTCGACCCTCACAGTGGCGCCGGGGATAACGGCGCCTGCAGAGTCAGTGACGACGCCTCGAATATCGCCGGAGTTGGTGTTCTGTGCGACCGCTGGGAGGACTGGCAACATCAACACAAGAGCAAGGCTTCCTCGAACCCACTGCTTGATGTTGCCTCCTGCGGAGCCATAGCTGTTTGTGCTCGAGGATGTTGTGGCTCTTCCGAGGCCCCGATTCGAACCGTTCTCTGGAAGTAGGCGATCGTTCAACGAGCTCGATCGAAAGGAAAACGCTTTAGCACTAAAATCACTGGCCATCAAAATTACCTCACTCCCCCCAAAAGGACCCGGATCGTATTTGTGTTCCGGCTGTCATGGGTCATCTTTCGGTCAGGAAACCGGTTACATTGCATGCGCCGCACGCACACGATTTCATCGACCCGCGCATCGTAATGCGTCCAGAAAGGCCCTCGCATCGTACAAATGTGCCATTATTTTCGAGGTGAGGTTAGCCGGCAGAGCGTTGACGTTTTCGTCACGGCTTGAGGGCACAAACGGACCATCAGGTGCACCACACGCCGTTAACATTTTGCTGTAAAAGATGCGATATGCCCGCGGATTACGCCATCGATCACTTTTGATGGAACTTCTTTATCTCGAGGATTCTCGTTCTGTTTCCGACAAAACGCCTCGACGAATAGCGATCGCTACGGCCTCCGTGCGATCAGACACTTCCAGCTTCTCCATAATGCTGTTGACGTGATGGCGAACCGTGTTGTCGCTGATGTTTAGCTCCCGTCCGACCTCTTTATTGGTTGCTCCGCGCGCGACCAGCTCCAGAATCTGCAATTCGCGACCTGTCAAGTCAGAACGTATCATTCTGTCTGCGAGGCGAGCAGCGATCTCCTGCGGAATATAACGTTTTCCACTATTGACCGCCAGGATCGCAGCAACCATTTCTGCTTCTGTCGTGTCTTTCACTAAATAACCGTGAGCACCTTCGCGGATTGCACGGTAAATGTCTTCATCCTTCTCGAAGCTCGTCAAGATAATTACCCGCGGTGGCGTGCTCATACGCTTCAACGCGCGCAGCACACTGATACCGTCCATGCCAGGCATGCGAAGATCCAGTAAGACAATACGGGGCTGAGACTCTTCAATGATCGCCAATGCTTCTCCCCCGCTGGCGGCCGATCCTATGACTTCGAATTCCTGGTGCGCGCCCAACATACTGGTTAGGCCGGCGCAAACCACCGGGTGATCATCAACAATAAGGAGAGTGATACTGCCATCATTCTGATGAAGCATGTTGTGAATACCCCGAGATATTCCGCCATAGCGTGCGAAATGCCATGGCAGGTTTAGAGATTGAGGGCAACTGAGCGGTCACCGTTACCTTTGTGCCTTTACCAGGTTGGCTTTCGATTGCCAGATCAGCAGACACAGCAGCAGCTCGTTTTCTCATTCCGCGCAGGCCGAATCCAAGCAAATTTCCACTTTTCACGAAGCCAACGCCATCGTCGTGGACAGAAAGTGTCACGGTATCGGCCCTATAGGTGAGTGCAATCTCTACCTGGCTGGGATCTGCATGGCGCACCGCATTTGCAATGGCTTCCTGTCCTATTTTCAAGAGTGCATCTGCCACGCGCGGCGAGAGCGCCCGCGGCGTTCCCTCGCTCACAGCCGATATCTTTATAGCTCCTTTGACCATCCTCTGCGCACTTTCCTCAAGTGCGCTGAGGATCTTAGCGACCTCTTCTGATTCAGGTTGCAATGGTTCAATGCTTCGACGAGCTTCCTTGTGACTGTGGCGAACAAGATCCCGAGCCAACTCTACCTGTTGCTGGACGTGAGCTAGATCGCGTGGAATGGCACGGAGGATGGCCTGCAATTGAAATGCGATTCCAGCAAAGCTTTGTGCCAAAGTATCATGTATCTCGTGGGCTACACGTTCTCGTTCAGCGAGAGTGGCCCGTAGCCTCGAGCGTTCTATGAGGCTTCGAACCACTTGGATAAGAAACAACAGCGCCAAAGCACCCAGACTCACCGCTATATAAAGAACGTGCCGCGTGGTCCACCAGGTAGGAAGTTGAGCGACCTGTATATCGGATGGCGTTCGAAGAAGAATTTTACAGTGGACTGCCTGCGCGCTATCGAGTCCATAGTTCCACATGCCTTCAACATCGAGAACACTGATACCGGATAAACGAAGTACACTTCCATCCCGAATCTGAGCCAAAGCGTCTTTGCTACCAGTGGTACTCAATTCTGCGACCAGCACACTCGCTTTGTCTTGAAGCAGCAGTGTCTCGCGGGAAGGCCCAAGCAAGCGCCCCAATAGATGTCCTTCCGTGCTGACGAGGTTGTAGTTCAATTTTCCCGAGCAAATATCCGCGAGTTGGACGGTCTTTGCCACCGGAGCAGGACCAACCGATACCCGGCGAAGCACAGCATCCTCCAGGATTGGCCCTCCTGCCTGCGGTGCCGCAAATCCAAGCGCCTCAACACGGTCTCCGACGGAAAGATCGATGTCTTGGCCGGTCGTGACGTAAAGAGCAGAGCCGCTGTCTTCAAGAATGAGATTTGTTCCCGGGCGATAGTAAGTGACGGTTCCTATGACATGGACGCGCTCGTAAAAGCTGACGCCTGACCGATATTGCATCAACCCGCCAATTGGGATCAATGGTTTTGAGAATGGGTTGGCGGTAGGAGGCTTTAAAACCATGATGTTGCGCACACCCGGAACTGCGAGAGTCGGCGCGATGATCTGCCGACTATCATTTTTGGAGCACATTGCCGTTCCGGTGATCCTTACAAGTGCATCTGTAAGACCAGAGATAGCTTGTAGATCGTCTATCGGCAGAGTCACCGTGAGAAAGCCCCGATCCAGGGCGAGTTTTAGAACTAGCCTCTCTGATCCCGGCAAGCTCTGCACTTCGACTGAGCGGATTGATCCAATCACCGAGACATACTGGTTATCGAAATCTCCAGTACTTAATTGCTTAAAGCTGACTGCCTGGGGCTTTGGGAGAGGGGCGTGACCAAGCACCCGAATCGATTCCGCAAATATTACCGGCGCAAACAAGCCCGGTGAAGTTCTTCCCTGGACCTCGATCGCCTGACCCGAGGAATATCTTTCGGCATGCTGCAAGTAGACCCAAATCCCAGCGGTGGCGTCGTGAATCACCAGTCCTGGATCGAGAGATTGGGTAACAACGCCACGAATTTGTGCGTGATACCCTTTAGCGGCTTGTTCTGGAGACAGGGCCAAAACGGCGGCGGCGGCAGAATAGCTGGGAGCCTCATGGCCCTCGGCTTGTTCACAGACTGCAGAACTCGCGAAGATGCTTAACAACACAACAAAAACAACAATGACGATTCTGGCAGTAACTTGGCGGCTAGCGAGATAGGTAGGATCGCAGACTTTGCACATAACCTTATTTGCCAGGAGCACACTTCTGTGCTCCTCGAGGCTAGCGTATTTCTCGTGTCGATGTACACGGAAAGCGGACGACTCGGTGCATGGCCCGTTTGTGCCATTCGCGAATAGACCTAAATGATGGCCTGCAATCCCCTAGTCAAGCAGACTCGTTCTGCCCATATTATGCGCAAGGTTATGTGACATCGGTCCCACCGGCCTCCATAATCAGAATCTGTGGCGTTCAATCTGGAATTGGAGTTTACGAACGGCAATGCTCATAAAGCTTGGGCCGCGGAAGGATGTGTGGAGTGCGATGAAAATCATCCATCGTCCCCTTGGCAATTGTTTCCTCGCACTTGTCTGTACTGCGTTGTTCTGCGTTTGCACAGCGGCAGCCACGCCTTCAGTGCACAAAGTTGCTGAGCATACTGAACTCAAGCCCTTGGAGATGCTCATTGGCGGAAGAACAGTGAGAACACCTTCTGCTTCGATAAGCGCTTTTGGGGGTAACGAGTACACATCACAGTGGCCGGGAAGCTACTTCCGCGTTGCATTCAATGGCCCCACTGTTTTCTTCCGTGTCGGCAAGAACGAGGAGATCCTCCACATCGTCGCGGATCACCTCGCTGCCATGGTCCTAGTAAGACCCGAGCCGGGCGTGTACGAGGTTCAAGGTCTCGGCAGCGGCGCACACGAGGTGTCTATCTTTGTTGCGACCGAAAGCCAGGCGGCTCCAAACGCATTCGATGGGTTCGCTGTCCCTGAAGCGGAAACCGCGCTCGCGCCGCGAGAGCGGCACCGTCAGGTGGAGTTCATTGGCGATTCACATACAGTCGGATATGGCAACACCTCCGGCAAGCGCACTTGCACAAAAGATGAGGTGTGGGCTGATACGGATAACAGCCAGGCGTTTGGCCCACTGATAGCAGCTCATTATGGCGCCGACTATCAGATCAACGCGATCTCGGGCCGTGGCATAATTCGCAACTATAACGGATTCAAAGCCGATACGCTGCCGGAAGTATATCCTTTCATATTGTTTGATAAGAAGCAGCATTACGATGATCCTTCTTGGGAGCCACAGCTCATTGTGATTGGTCTCGGAACCAATGACTTCTCCACACCACTGAATCCGGGCGAGCGCTGGAAGACCAGAGACGAGTTGCATGCGGATTTCGAGGCGATCTATACGCGCTTCCTTCAACAATTGCGGGCACGGTATCTCCAAGCCCACATTATTGTTTGGGCGACAGATCTAGCGCAGAATGAGATTGCAACGGAGGCTAGCAAGATCGTGGCGCAGCGTAAGCGACAGGGAGATGCACATATCACTTTTCTTCTCGTCAGAAATCTGAGGTTTAGAGCGTGCGACTGGCACCCCTCCGTTATGGACGATAAGATCATTTCCGACAACCTTCAGCATCTGATAGATGCCGATCGGCAATTGTGGCCGAATATGGACCAGAATGTTGCGACTCCAGCCATGCTCAATGGCAGAGCGGAGGTACCATAGGCAAGTGGGAGCATCCTTGGCCCGGTCCAGAAGCACCATGTGATGGCCCCAGGCAATTGTGCAGCAACCTGCTGCACAATTGGTTCGTCCGGCCGAGCGGCAGCAAACGACCGCATTTATTTGAGCGAGCGCGGGCTGAAGACTTCCAGGGAAACTCATTCTGCAGGTCATGGGCCAGCCGATCGATGACCTTCGCACCCCACCCCCCGGCATTCTGGCGCTCGTGAATGTCCCAGCCGATCGACCAGTACACTAGGACAAGTTCCCGGTTGACGGCCTGAATAACTGGCTGAGACACCTACCGCCAGAAATGGTTACGGCAGATCTGAATCTGACCGGACAGGAAATCCACGAGATCCCAATCGAGAAGAGCCTTATTCTCGCGAAGTAGCGGTCACTGGAATGATCACACCGAAGAAACGCACCGCGGCGTCATCCGAAATCAACGTCGAGGCAGACCGGCAGTGGCAAGCTGGTGAAACCTTGCACTGGAAAACGATGCATACTTGTGCATGGCCATTCAGTGGCACGATTTCTCGTATGTATTTCAATGTAAATGACTAAGCAATATGGTGCACCGCAATAGTCCTTGCCTGCGGCTGCGGCAGATAAATTGGCGGGGGCCCTTGGCGTTATGGCCCCGGCCTGATCGCTGCGGTGAAGTTGGCACGGGTCGATAGGAGTCCGCGGGTGCGATCTATCATCTCGGACTCCATCACGATTGTCCGCATGGTGGTCGAGGCTAGCAAAGCCAAGGTATGACCTGGAACGAGGCCAAGGCGGAAGCGCTACGATGCCCCGCTGCCCATTGGCGGCCATCTCACGCCCGAGCAAACTTGCTCCAAATCCGAGCTGATAATCTCCATGGCACAAAACGCGGCTGGAACTTCGGCGTCTTTATGTACCGATATGCCGCGAAGAAACGGCCTTGGTCCGGACGTTGCTTTGCACCTGCCATTCGTCACCTGCAGATTGGTACGCTGAAGGCGCTAGCCGTCACCGCTCTCGACAGAGCCGATGAGGTGTCTTTGTGCCGAAATACCGCGAACAATCCACCAAGCCACGTTTCATCGTGCCCATCATCCGGGAGTACGAAGCTCCGGTTGACTGCGACGCCGAAAGCACTTGCCTGAAGAAATCGGTATTGCTGAGAAGAACGGAATGAGGCGGTACGACAAAGCGCTCCACTCCCAACCAGCGAGTTCCACCGGGCAACGTACTTCCTCTTCGAATTAGACACAGAAGTCTTGCCGGTCCCCGAATAGCAACTATATATTCTGTGCTGGACTGCTAAAACAAGTCGGGGAAGATTTCTGGTGGTCTGGCCAGATCACCGAGTCAATTCCCAACCGCCGATTGTCGCGCTGTAAGATGGGCGTTATCTTCCTCCGCGGGACCGGGACTTCCTCGCACTTCCCCTGGCATAATCAAGGCGCACGCCAGCGAAACTGAATAGGGCTTGCTCAATTGTTTGGCCCCAGCGCCGAGTGAACCTTAAGGAATGTCCTTCGTTTCTAGCAGAATGGGCAAGTTGTAGACAGAGTAGGAAAGCTTGGAAGTGGAGCGATCTTGATCGACCGAATTCGTAATTCTCTCGTCCTAATTGGGGCAACGGTCTTCATCGCCGGTTGCAGCAAACCGGCCGCCGACCCTGCTGCCGCGGCTCGCGGGCAGGCGATGCCGGTACAGACGATCACTGTGAAGGCCGCCCCTGTCCCGCAAAGTGACCAGTATGTGGCGACCATCAAATCTCGCCGCTCTGCCACTCTGACACCTCAGGTGGATGGCAACCTCACCAAGATCCTCGCGCGTTCTGGCGATCGAGTGAAGGCAGGCCAGTTGCTGATGGTGATCGACCCGCTGAAGCAGCAGGCTACCTACGACGCACAGGCAGCCACCGAGCACCAGAAGCTGGCGGTATATCAATACAACCAGGTGGAGGTGGAACGTCAGCGCAAACTATTCAACGCAGGCGTGACCAGCCACGACGCTCTCGATCAGGCGGAGCAAGCGTACCGAAACTCAAAAGCAGACTACGAATCGTCCGTCGCGTCACGGCAGACTCAGGCCAGCCAGCTTGGCTATTATCAAATTCGTGCGCCGTTTGACGGTGTGGTGGGCGACATCCCGGTTCACGTCGGTGATTACGTGTCTTCCACCGTCCTCCTCACGACGGTGGACGAAAACCGAGATTTTGAAGCGTATATCTATATTCCCTCGGAGCGCGCCGCTCAGGTGAAACGCGGCCTCCCCGTCGACATCCTCGACAACAGCGGCAAGCTTATCGAGCGTGCCCATATCGACTTTGTTTCTCCGCAGGTGGATAACGGCCTCCAGGGCATTTTGGCAAAGGCCAAGCTCCGGTCTGGAGCCGATGCGGTGCGCAACGCGCAGCTTGTGAAGGCCAGCGTGATCTGGAGCACGGTTGCTACCCCGACCGTTCCGGTGCTGGCTATTTCGCGCCTCGGTGGGCAGGCTTTTGTCTTCGTCGTGCAACATGAGGAGGGCAAATCAGTAGCGAGACAGCGCCCTATCCAGTTAGGCGACACCGTCGGCAACGATTATGCCGTTCTGTCAGGACTGCAGAATGGAGATCAAGTCATCGTCTCCGGCACGCAACTCCTTGCTGATGGGGCACCGGTGCAGCCCGCCGGCTAGCTGCGGGCCGGCGCGATTTGCGCGTCTGCCTCAACACGATGATCGACTAGAGGATGACTCTCTTTGTTTGTTAATTTCTTTATTCATCGGCCAGTCTTCGCCACTGTTTGCGCCCTCCTCATTGTCCTTGCGGGAGCGGTGGTCATTCCCAGCCTGCCAATTTCGCTGTATCCCCAGCTCGCTCCGCCGCAGGTGACGGTGACCAGCAATTACGTGGGCGCCAACGCGCAGGTGGTGGAATCCGCGGTCACCATTCCCCTCGAGCAACAGATCAATGGCGTGCCGGGGATGCGTTACATCCAGTCCACCAGCGGCAGTGACGGCACCAGCCAGATCACGACCACGTTTAACACCAACTACAACCTCGACATCGCTGCGGTGGATGTGCAGAACCGAGTCTCGACCGCTAGCGGGCAACTACCGGCGGAGGTCAACTCCACTGGCATCACCATTACCAAAGCCAACAGCAACTTCGTTTTCGCGGCCGGCTTCTATTCGGACAACGGCGAATACTCCAATCTGTTCATCAGCAACTACCTCGACGTCTATGTAAAAGATGCGCTCAAGCGCATCCCCGGCGTTGGTGACGTCCAGATATTCGGCGAGCGCAAATATGCGATGCGCATCTGGTTGGATCCCGCGCGCCTGGCCGCCCGCGTTCTGACGGCCTCCGACGTGGTCAACGCGCTTCGGGAGCAGAACGTCGTTGTGGCCGCGGGTCAACTCGGACAGCCTCCCTCGAACGGGAAACAAGATTTCCAGATCACCGTGAGCGCAGCGGGACGGCTGAGTACTCCAGACGAATTCAACAGGATCATCAGTCAAGAACACGCCGAACGGCATCGTGCAGCTCAAGGACGTGGGCCACGCCGAACTTGGCGCAGAGACCTACGGCGGCCAGTTGAAGTTCAATGGAATCGATACGGTTGGTATCGGTGTACAGCAGCTCAGCAATGCCAATGCGCTTGAGGTGGATCGTGAAGCCAAAGCCGCCCTCGCCAAGGTATCGAAGACTTTCCCGCCCGGCATGAAGTATGTGATCGCCTTCGACACCACCACCGTGGTCGGGGATTCCATTCGCGAAGTCGTCCGAACGCTGGGCGAAGCGATCGTCATCGTGATCGTCGTCATCTTCCTGTTTCTACAGGATTGGCGCGCTACCATCATCCCGGCTGTCACTATCCCTGTCTCGCTGGTGGGGACCTTTGCATTTATTAAGGTTTTCGGCTTTTCTATCAATTCGCTCACCCTGTTCGGCATCACGCTCGCTACCGGTCTGGTAGTCGACGACGCCATCGTCGTGATCGAAAACGTGCAGCGGCATATCACGGAGGGTGATAGCGATCCCCACCATGCCACTTCGAGCGCCATGGCCGAGGTGACCGGCGCGGTCATCGCAACGTCGCTGGTACTCATCTCCGTGTTCATCCCGGTCTCGTTCTTTCCGGGAACCACCGGCATTCTCTACAAGCAGTTCTCGCTGACCATCGCCTTTTCGATCGCGATCTCCGCCTTCAATGCGCTTACCCTCTCTCCGGCATTGGCCGCGTTGCTACTGCGGAAGCCCCATCTGTCTCACGGACTTCTCCATGCGATCGACCGCGGCATCAAAGGCATGTCCAGTGGTTATGCGCGCGCGATTCACGTGGTGCTTCGTCTCCGCTACCTCATGCTGCTCATCTTCTTTGTCGGACTTCGCGGCCACTGCTTATATGTACAAACACGTGCCTACGGCCTTTGTGCCACAGGAGGATCAGGGCTACTTCATTATTCAGGTACAGGCTCCGCAAGGCGCTTCGCTCTCCTACACCGGCCGCTTGGTGGATCAGGCACAGGCAGTACTTCGCGACTACCACGACATCCAAGGCTCGTTTGCGATTACCGGGTTCAGCTTCGCGGGTAGTGCGCCGAACTACGGCATCATCTTCTCCAGTCTCAAACCTGTCGGAGCCCGGAAAGGCAAAGGCCACTCCGCGGCAGAGATCGTCGGCGATCTTCGCGGCAAACTGATGACGATTCCGGGCGGACTGATTATTCCCTTCGAGCCTCCGGCAATCCAGGGTATCGGTAGTTTTGGCGGCTTTCAATTCGAACTGCAGGATCTTGGTGGAAATACGCTCCAGGACATTGATCGCGTGGCGCACACCATTGCGGCAAAAGGCAACCAGGATCCCAGGCTCGCGGGACTCTTCACCAGCTTCACTTCCACCGATCCGCAATTGATCGTCGATATTGATCGTGAAAAGGCGAAAGCGCTGGGCGTCTCGTTCGGGCAGATCACAGATGCTCTGCAGGTCTACATGGGTTCGGAGTACGTAAACAACTTCGACTTCAACAACCGGTCCTATCGGGTCTACGTGCAGGCAGATCAGGATTTCCGTCAGACTGCCAAGGACATCCGCCAGTTCTACGTGCGCTCCGACAGCAACCAGATGATCCCGCTCGACAACCTCGTATCCCTCCGCAATGCATCTGCGCCACAGGTCATCAGCCACTACAATCTTTTCCGCTCAGCGGAGATCAATGGCTCGGCCGCGCCCGGCCTTTCTTCCAGTGAGGGGCTCACGGAAATGGAGCACCTGGCCAAACAGAACATGTTGCAAGGTATGACTTTCTCCTGGACCGGACTGGCGCTTGAAGAAATCGAGTCCAGCGGAAAAGCACTCATCATCTTCGGACTGGGTATTCTGGTCGTGTATCTCACCCTGTCCGCTCAATATGAGAGCTTTGCCCTTCCCTTCATTATTCTGCTTGCTGTTCCCATGGCGGTTCTGGGCGCTCTGCTGGCACAGACCATGCGCGGTCTTCCCAATGACATCTATTGCCAGATCGGGCTGGTCATGCTGATCGGCTTGTCCGCGAAGAACTCGATCTTGATCGTTGAATTTGCCGAGCAACTGCGGCGGCAAGGCCGATCGATCGTCGAGGCGGCGATTGAAGCCGCGGAGCTCCGGCTTCGCCCCATTCTCATGACCTCGTTCGCCTTTATCCTGGGCGTACTTCCCTTGGTCTTTGCGCAAGGTGCAGGCAAGTTGGGAAGACACTCCGTGGGAACCTCGATCGTCGGCGGGATGTTGCTCTCGACCGTGCTCAACCTGTTCTTCATACCGGCCCTCTATGTCATTCTGAGCACCCTGATGCGAAAGACACATCGCAGGCTCGTAAGAAGTTCAGACGAGTCGGTGCATATCGCCACATCGTAGCTCAACGGCTGATTGGCCAACCAACGTGTGAGGTGCCTGGCGAGAGCCATTTCTATAATTAATGCTGTGTTGGCTTTGTCGGTGAGAACGGGTTCGGCACTTCGGTCGAGGAATGCGCGCCATTCAATTTAGCGCAGATTGCGAACTCCTGTTGTGCGCGCTCATTCAATCCCCGACGACGATAGATTTGCCCCAGTTTAAAATGCAATCCAGCGGCATTCGGCGCGAGTTTGACTGCTCTTTCAAGCTGGACCTGCGCGCCTTCGATATCGCCTCCGGCCTGCAGCGCGCGGCCCAGTTCCTCGTGAACCTTTGGATTGTCGGGAGCCAATGCAGCAGCTTTTGTCAGTTGCTCGACTGCTCCAGCAAGCTCGCCCTGGTCGGTCAGCAGGATCCCAATATTCAACAGCGGCTGCGCATCTTCCGGGGTACTGCCTTGCCATGCAATCGCCTTCTCGAAGGCGGCCTTTGCCAGCTCTGTGTGACCCAATCCCTGCTGCGATAAGCCCAAGTTGTCTTCCGCCTGAATATCCCGCGGCCGGAGAACCAGCACGCGCTCAAAGCTGCTGATAGCTTCCGCAAACCGATTCTCGTTATATTTGGTTCGTCCGAGCAGATACCAAGCCTCTGGATCATTCGGCGTGTCCATCGTGACTACGGAAAACCATTTGTCCGCATCTTCCAAATCCCCAAGCAGAACATAGTCCGACGCCACGGTTCTTAGTTCACGGGGGCCAGGACGCTGAACCTTTGCTCCGGCAGTAAACTGGGCAAGCGATTCACGTGCTTTTTCCTCGCGAAACAAGATATCTCCGAGCAAAAAATGACCTTCGGCAGACGATGGATTCTCGCTGAGATACGTCCGGACTGTTGTTTCTGCCTCCTGGACCTTATCTGTTACAAGGAGCGAGCGTGCCGTCTGCAAGGCCGCAGTCTGCGATTGAGCGGGCGCAGAACCGGTACTAAGCAGCACGCAATAAATGCCGCTCAGGATGACGCGTTTCATTGCACGGCCCCCGCGTGACCGCCCACTTTGCACTCTGACAGATGTTCGCGCATGCGCTGCAAATCCTGCAATCCGGGACCGTAGGCGAGGGCCTCATCAATCGTGGCGCGTGCGCCTACCGCATCACCTGCCATACACTGCACGCGCGCTAAATTCCTCGCCAGGCCGGCGACATCCTTATTTGCATGAAAGGCCGAGCGCAACAGCGTAAGCGAGGTTTCCAGGTTGGCCTGCTTTGCCTCCAGTATGCCCAGGTTGGATAGTGCCGTAAGGTCGTGTGGATCGAGCTTCAAAGCTTGGTCAAATGCCTGCCGTGCAGTCTGGGTATCTCCGCGCTCTGCGCTGAGATTGCCGAAGGCATCGAGCGCTGCTCCGTCGTTCGCTATTGCGGTTCCCTGCTGTCGTAGTAAGTCCCAAGCCTTGGGCTCGGCCGACCTATCTCCTTCCAGCAGCGCCTGGTAATACGCCATAGCAAGATCTCGCTTTGTAACATGGGGCGAAAAAATCGGTACCAGTTCCCCACCCGTCAGACGCTCCTTATCAGCGGAGGAAGCTGAGGGCAATCTGAGAATCCGGTGATCGGTCCACGCAACGTGCGGGATATTCTGTGCCCCGATGTGACGCATGTGGCAGCTCGTGCAATCGGGATTTTCCAAATGATGCGATGCGGCGAATTGCGGCTGGCTGTGACAGGCGAGACATTTGGACCGAAAGAATGCGACACGTTGCTCCGGAGGCGGCGTAAAGTGGGGATCGTGACAGCTCGTGCACGACATTTGATCCCCACTCATTCGTTTGCAAGTGCTCTGCGCGAGTTGTTCAACTTCGCTGACGCCGCGAGCTGTCAGGTTGTTGCCCGCATAGACATAGAAAGCTAGATAGTCAGAGATAGGGTCGCCAGGACGGTAATTCAGCGCAGAGCGCCCCGCTCGCTCCACAGAGACATCCCCTTCCAAATGGCAACTGATACACACAGAATCGCGGCGCTCGGGAGACAGGCGTACCGGATTTACAATGGGCTCTTTGCCCTGGCTGCTCACATGTTGTTGCGCATTTCCGTGGCATGCCTCGCATGTAATGCCCCCGTGAAGGAAAGGCGCGCCTGTATAACGATTGACTGTTCCGGGGTCGCTAGGCTGCACGGCACTCATATGGCATCGCAGGCAACTGCTCTGTATTGGCAAAGCGGGCGGAATCTGCTTCATCTCTTCCAGACCCGGCTTCATGTCATAGCCGTGGGAAGCCGAATACCAAGCCACAGGTGATTCAAAGAGATATCCGTTAATTGTGTAGAGATATGTTGTACCCAGATGACCTGAGCCAAGAAAATAAGCTAGTCCATACTGGCCAAAAACGCTGGCATCCTTTTTGCTTCGGAAAGTGAGATACGCCCTCCCGTTTTCACTTGAGACCGCGTACTCCACATTGCTGCCTGCATGGACGAACGTGCCGGGGATGAGATTCTCCGCAGCAACTCCGCTGGCATGGGCCATAGGAGTGGACAGATATCGCTGAAAAATGTCTCTGTGGCAATGTTCGCAGACTGCATCGGCCACATGGACCGGCGTCGGCAGAGTCGCCTGCGCTCTTGCTAGCGTCGAAAACAGCAGCAGAAGCAGATATGCAACTTTGAATCGCATTTTACTTACGCTTTTCCCCTGAGCACTTAGGACAATAGTCGACGGTAACACCGCGGCCCTGCTGTACAGTAAGAATGCGATCCACCCCAGGAATAGCAATTTTTTCGGTCGGTCCTCCTCCAGGCCAGCGGACTACTACAGAATCGATCGATGTGGCGTCGCCCAACCCGAAGTGCACGCGTGGATCATTCGAGGATGCGAAGCTACCGCCGCTCAGCACGTCGCCGCGCTGTGTGATTTTGCCCGTAGTCACGAATACCGCAGCACCGACCGCGTCGCGCGGCTTACCGGCTCCGCCGATGAGCCGGAACTCGATCCAGTGATGCTGATCAGGGTTCACATTCCGCAAAAGTGTCGGGCCGGAATCCAGATTGTTCAACACAACGTCGATCTTGCCATTGTTGAATAAGTCGCCAAATGCTGCCCCGCGCGCCGAGGTTACCGTCGCCAGTCCTGTACCCTTTACCGCTGGCACGAGCGTGAACCTGCCGCTGCCGCTGTTCCGTAACAGCAGCGGGCGCTGCGCAAAGCTGGTGCCCCAGTCGTGCTGGTCCACTTGTTTGTACACGTGGCCGTTGGCTATGAAGAGGTCCTTCCAGCCGTCGTTGTCGTAATCGATGAAGCCGGCTCCCCAACTGAGAAATGGAATACCATCCTTTGCGATTCCAGCTTCATAACTTGCATCAATGAAGTTCAGATCGCCTTCATTTCGATAGAGCACTTTGTAGTCGTCCGAGAAATCCGTATTCACGATGTCCAGACGTCCAATATTTCTGTCGTCGCCAACGGCAATACCCATCGACGCCGTTTCTCGTCCATCACGATTCACTGCATAACCTGACTCGAAGCTCAGATCCTCAAAGGTGCCGTCGCCCTTATTGCGATAGAGATAGTTTGGTGTTGAGTCGTTGGCCACCAAAAGCTCGGGCTTTCCATCATCGTTAAGATCAACGAACAACGACGCCAGGCCGTAATAGCCAGGCGCATCGACGACTCCCGCTTTTTGGCTTACGTCGGTGAACCGGTCGCCGCCGTCGTTATGAAAGAGGTGATCGTGTTCCCCTCTCAATCCGCGCGGTCCGCAGAACACACTTGTACCTCGATACTGACAGTAATTGGATACTACAGATGAAGAGCCAACGGCAGGCGGATTGTGGAAGTCATAATACGTATAGCCCGGCACAAACAGGTCCAGCCGGCCATCGCCGTCATAGTCGCCAAAAGTAGGTCCGGTCGACCAGCCGCCGAGCGCAACGCCCGCTTTCTCCGCGACGTCCGTGAAGGTGCCGTCATGGTTGTTGTGGTAGAGCCGGTTCTTCCCTAGGTTTGTGACATACAGGTCAGGCCAGCCATCGTTGTCATAGTCACCCACCGCTACGCCGACGCCCCAGCGATCATTCGTGACGCCCGCCTGGGCCGCGACATTCGTAAATGTGCCATCGTGATTGTTATGAAAGAGCGCCGCATGAGGCGGTTCTGCTTTGCCGTTCATCGCGTCGTATGTCATGCCATTGACAAGGTAGATGTCGAGCCACCCATCGTCGTCGTAGTCCAGGAGTGCCACGCCGCCTCCAAGTGATTCCACGATATAGCTCTTGTCCGGGGAGCCAGCGGCATGGTGCCAGGCAGTCAGACCGGCCTGCCTGGAGACGTCCTGAAATACGATCGGTCCGTCCGCGACAAAGCCGCCTGCCGTGATTGGACGATGCTCCGCATCGTGCACGGGGGCATAGACACCTCCGGTGCTTGCCCCACCTTGAGTGGTTTGACCAGGCATAGGCCGCTGCGCTGTCGCGAAGTTGCAGGAGAGCGCGAAGACAAGCACGCCGGCAGCGAACAATTTACATGCGGGCGAACCCTGTGCAATGCACGACCACTGCCGCTTAATGAGCGGTGCTTTTGATATCCAGCGATTCATTTGCTTGTGCGGCAACCCCTTCGCTCTGTTGCCGCTGCAGGCGCCCGTAGGTATGGGTCTCCTCCTGAGCGGCTGCCGTGTTGCCCTGCGCCCTGTATACGGAAGCGAGAAGGAAATGGATGGAAGGCTCGTCAGGGCTTTCCTTTTCTGCAGCCTGCAGGTCCGGCAAAGCATCTTGGTGCTTGCCGCTTCTGATCAGCGCCCTCGCGCGATCGACCCTGGCCTGCATCAGATTGGGACAAAGCATGACTGCCTTATTCAAGTGCGTGAGCGCTTCGTTGACATCGCCGTTGGCCTCTAAAATCGAGTTGCCCAACTTCCAGTGAGTCGTACAGTTGTTGGGATCATGTACCAATCCGGCCTCGAATTCTGCGCGTGCCGACTCCCACTTGGCGATTGACCAGTAGGCGTTGGCCATGTGGATGTGCGGTTCTGGCTGATTGGGGGCCAGGTCGATCGCCTTCTTATATTCCACGAGAGCCCCGTCGTAATTGTGCATGCTCTCGTCAATTTCACCAGCAACCTCATGCGCTACGACGGAGTTGGGATCGATCTGATTGATTTTGCCAAGGGAATCCTCCGATAGCTGCAGATAAGTCTTGCCAAGCAGATACCACGCCTGCTGGTCACGCGGGTGCTCTTCTGTGTAAGTCTTTAACAGCTCGACAGCGCCTTCATATTGATGAAGATGAATGCGCGCCTTGGCCAGGGTCATCTGTACGAGGGGGTCTTTGGGATTCGCGCGAAGGGCAGTCTCCAGAGGCTCTTCGGCCTTTTCGGTCTGGCCGGTTTCGAGATAGCTGATACCCAGCATGGCGGAAGCTGTGGGCATATTAGGATTGAGCTTCAGCCCTTGCGCAAGCACCTGCGCGGCGCGGTCGTACTCGTGCTGGTTGAAGTAGAGGCGGCCGAGATTGTTGTATGCGGCCGCGAGATGAGGCGAGAGGCCGATCATCTTGCGGTATTTCTCGATGGCTAGGGCGGTGTCATCCCGCTGTTGAGCAGCCTGCGCCTCCGCGTAGAGTTGCTGCACCTGTGGCGTGACTTCCTCGTTTTGCGGCAGCGCGTGGAGCGTTACGGCGACGCCGCAAAAGGACAGCGCGGCGATCCCTCGGAGGATACGCGGGACCAAGGCTGGATGGGCCGATTTCATAACATCCGCATTAGAACATTTCTCCTGTTGCGATGGGCAGCGAGAAGAAAAACCGGACTGCATTGCCACAGTCCGGCTGGGAGGACACGAACCGAATACTTAATGTCAGAATTCTAATCGGAACTGGATCTGGCCTTGCCGGTTGTTCTGATTGCTGCCGAAGTTTGAATTGTATGCGCCCTGCTGATTGATTAGTCCGAATGTGCCATCGTCAATATTGGTATCTGGCGGGTAGAAGATAGTGCGGTTGAACAGGTTGAAGTAATCCAGCTGCAAAATGCCCTGAAAGCGCTCACCGAAGTAAAAGTGCTTTCTGATGTTGGCATTCTCGTTGTAGTTAGCAGGCCCGCGCAATTCGGAATAGTTCCTCGTTGCATTGCCCAACACATAGATTGAAGGTGTAGGCGAAAATCCTTTCGGATTGAACATCTGTGCCGCACTGATCTTTCCGGTAAAGTATGCGCTGGCTCGGCTGTAGGATGCCGTACTAAGGCCTACTGAAGGATTGCGATCAGGCCGCAGCGTAATGTTCGGTCCGGATGTTGCCTGCCCCGGATACGGGTCGCCATTTTCTATGATTCCCGAATTGTTGTTTCCTATCGGGTTATTGCAAGTGCACAAGGGCTGGCCGCCTTCATAGTCAAGTATCCAACCCACCTGCCAACCGCCTAGAACCTGTCCGGTTACTCCCTTGTTGGTGAAGTATTTCTTACCTGGCCCGATCGGCAGTTCATAAGTGCCACTTACTTTGACGGTATTGGTCTCGTCTGCACCAGATATAGCCCATTCCGGTTTCTGGTTGTACTTATTCAGCGCAGCTGCGGTAAAGCTGCCAAAGCCGCTGCTGGTGTTATCCCACAACCTGGAAAGTGTGTACCCGGCCAGGAATGACATACCATTGGTGAAACGCTTTTCGGCCTGGAACTGCAGACCCTGATAATAGGTCGTTCCGAAAGCTTCAAAGTTGTTATAGATGTACGAATACTGGGGAAAAGGCGTTAGAGACTGGGCGACCGTCGCCGATCCGCCGAAGTCCGCTACAAAGTTAGGATACGGAAGTGAATATCCGGCCGCCTGTGCGCTTCCATCCGCAAAGCTCAATTGGAGATCTGTTCCTAGAGCAAAATACTTCGGGTCGAGCTGGTTGGGAGTATTCAACTGGCTGGGCAAATGGATGACGCGGTTGCCTAGCCAAGCTGCCGTTATTAACGTGTTCCAGGGCAGTTCGCGTTGAACGTTCACGTTCCACTGCTGGCTGTAAGGAGCATAACCGTCATTCTTGCTGAAACCATTGATCTGAGTCCCGACGCCAAGGCTGGGACTAAGCGGCGTCGGCGAGGGGTTGGGCATGATGTTGCTGTCCCAGCTTCCATAAGACGAAGCTGTACCGCCGGTTGAGCCGCGAGTGAAAGAGCCGACCAGCAGGTTGCCGTAGTTCACGGCCACCTTATTGGTTCCGTATTCATATGCGCCGCCATTCAGGAAGGCCACGGAGAATCCCGCCTGGACGACCATCTTATTGCTGACCTGATAGGCAAAGCCCAAGCGCGGTCCGATGTGGCCCCAATGGATATCGGCACGGTTGAAGCCGGCGCAGAGGCTGCAGTTGCCCAACTGGGTAGCGGCACCCGGTAGATTGCCTGCTTCAGGATTCTTTCTGTTCGGATCGAAGAAGACCACCAGGTTGTTGACCTCTGTGAAGGGAACCTGAATATCCCAACGCAGACCTAGATTCACGGTCAACTTCGGTGTGATCTTAATGTCGTCCTGAATGTAAGGAGAGAAATCGAGATTACGCAGACGCAGCTCCTGCGAGTTGCTGCGGTTTGCAGAGTTCGGTAATCCCAGCAGGTAACTGGCAAAAGCGCTGCCAGTCGTGCTTGTATTGGCTGGGTCCGCGGTCTGTATCTGGCTGAATTGGAAGCGCCCGCCTTCAGTCTGGTCTTCGTTGTCGTCCTGATACGACCTGCGGAACTCCCACCCTATATTGAAGGTATGGCGGCCGTGACTCCATAGGTAATTGTTCACAATCGCGATGCCCAGCTTGCGATTGATCGACTGTAGCCATGCACCACTTGTGCCCCAGTTAGTGGGAGCGTGTGACCCATCAAATGTAATATTCGTGGGAATAATGCCATCTGCAACAGCGGGAAAACTGTACTTGGTTTGGTTGAACTGGTTGTTGATCTCGCCGATCCAGCCGAACCCCGCCGTCATCACCAAGTTCGGACTCAGCGTGTTGTTGTAACTCAGCAGGAATCCGCTGCCTAACGAAGGCTGATATTTCATGCTGTTCAGCGGATTGGGTTCGACCACAAACGGGTGATTGTCAAAGGCGTAGTAGCTGTAACTGTTGCGCCATTGGCTGTAGTGAATTGACTGGCTCGGCGTCAGGATCTGGTCGACAGTGAAGCCCCACACGTGCTGAATGTGCGGATTAACGAATGGCGCGTAGCTCTTGTTGGAATCCAAGCCGCCGACGCCGCTGCCCGGACGGTCCGGATTGGGCAGATACTGAAGCAGGCTAGCCGAGGTAGGGCTGATCCGGTCAGGCGGAATGATGTTGCCGGGGAACGGCTGCCCCGTCAGCGGATCGAAGATCGGGATCAGCTGCCCGGTGCTGCCATCGACAAAATCGCTGAAGTTGCCTGTCTTCTCCAGAGCCGTGGGAACCGTCGAAACATCCGTGTCTAAGTTGTTCTGCTTATACCACTCCTGGCTATAGTGGCCGAAGGTTCGATCACGCCCGTTATAGAGCTTGGGAATCGAGATGGGGCCGCCAACAGTAAAGCCATAGTTATTCTCGTGGTCCGTCGGAGGATGGGTTGAGCCACCCCATGCGGGCCCGTTAAAGAAGCCGACGGAGTCGAACATGCTATTACGGTTAATTTCAAACAAATCGCCGTGATACTGGTTCGTGCCGGAGGCCATCTGGTAGGTGAGAGCGCCCTGGCCGAGGCCGAACTGTGCGGAGAACGTCGAACGCTCCACGCGGAACTCCTGCACCATCTCGTAGGGAGGGTTGAAGTTGACCGTGTAACCTTCGGTCTCGGGCTGCGGAGCGGGGATACCGTTGTAAACAATCTCCTGCTCGAAGTCGACGCCGCCGCCGATGCGGTGAGAGAAGGTGCTGCCAGTAATGCCGGGAGCCAGGAATTGCAATTGATCGATCTGACGGCCGCGGCCGGAAACCTCCGCGGGAAGCGCCTTCACCACTACAGGCTCGATCGTAGATCCCAACTGCGGTGCGGTCGTGTTCAGCGCGATCGAACTGGCTTCAACCTCGACCGTTTCCGTCGCAGCGCCCGTCGTCATCGAGAAGTTGATCGTTGACGTCGTGCTGACTTCCACGTTGACGTGGTTCTGCGTTGCCTTTTTGAAGCCTGTCTTCTCCACCGTGACGCTATAGGCGCCCGGGATGAGGCCTGTGACCGAGTAGGTGCCGGCGGTGCTACTGACCGTTTTGTTCGAAACGGAGGTGCCCTCGTTCGTAACGGTCACGTTGGCGCTGGGAATGGTGGCCCCGGATTGATCCGTCACCGTTCCCGTGATGCCTGCGTTTGCCTGCCCAAATGCACCGCGGGCGGCAAACAGCACGAAGCATAACGCCAAAAACTGGATTGCAAGCTGGGTGGATAGACGTGGCGCACCACGGTCCTGGAATGTGGATATCACAACCGCCTCCTGAAACACTAAGTCATACAATCAGCTGCTGTTTAAGGAGCCGCTCTGAGCGGTCTCGGGTGGGGGCCCTGGGTATATTTCCCTGTGGTAACGATCCCACGACAATCGATGGCCCATACCCTAGCGAATTCACTTTTGAAATGTCAAGCGAAAATGTCAGGTAGCTTGTCAAGGAGCCAGTCAGCTCCATCGCAGCCGCTCGGCCGACTGACGCGTTTTGATTCTGATATTGAGGCCCGCGCTTTTTCAGAGGCTAGCTCATCGTCTCAGAAAAACTGATTTGACTGACGAGATTATTAAGGAGTTCCGGACATCCTGTCGATGAAGAGCAGCCTGGCGACCGTAGGCTATGCAGGTCGCCCGGCGTCACTCCTGGAGGTAAGACGCGGATCGTTCCGAAGGGCAGCTGAAGCGATAGTGTACCGGGGGCTTGGCCCTGACGTAACCCACTCCGGTTTCGGAGATCAAATTATCGCAAGCATACGACCGAGGCCATTATTTGACGGTGTTCAGACCAGGTTCAATCCAGGAAAACAAGAAGCTGCTGACCTCTGGAAACTGCGACGCCACCAAGCCAAGGATGGGTATCCCAACCATCGACGCTGTCTTCCATAGGAAATCGATGTCGAATCGTCCTGGCTTTTCGTTGATCGTGCGGCTGAGGACAGGGTCACGATTGATGGATGCATATGTTGAAATGACGATCGCTGCGAGGATTGCCAGAAGCCCCGACAACCCGATTGTCAGAGCATGGCGATTGATGAACGGATAGGAAGTGACAGCCCACACTGTCAGGATGTAGAGCATCGCAGCGGTAGCCAGCCGGGTGCGGATTTGAACCAGGATGAGCCGTATGTAATGGACGTAAATCAAGGCCACCCACTCTTCGAGGATGCTTCTCAACTTTGAAGCGTCCGATTGCTCAGTAACGGCGGACGGTGTCTTGTCGTACTGATCGGGCAAGGTGACAAGCTCTACCTCGTCTCTCCACAACTCCTGAAGACGAAGGAGCACGCCTTTCGCCATACAGGCGATCTTGTCCTGGACAACTCCGAAGCTCACAACTGCTTCCTGCTCCTGACCATTGGTGTGGGCCAGCCACATCTTTTCGGCTGCCTCCCGCAGGGTCTCCCCGCCCGCCGCATCATCGGCCCACGGGTCCATGACTTTTCTCATTGCCTGCTCCAGAGAGCGAGTGATGGCGCGATATTGCACATTCGCGGTCTGCGGCATGAGCCACAGAGACTTCCAAGTCAAACCGGAGATGACATTGAAACCCCTTCGGAGAGGAGAGGACTCCAGTGGAACGAGACAGCCTGCCTTCAACCTGTTCCACAGGATGGCCGCGAGAGCGAGATCCCATACCAGCGCCACCACAACGATGCAGAGTGTTACGGATAGTATCCATCGCGTTTGCGCCTCTTCGAGCATCATGGGAACGATGTTCAGCGAAGATGCCACAAGCGGCACGATCACGGCGATTACCGCAAACATCTGAATCTTGATGTGAATCGTCTTCGCCTTCTGAAGCAGGTTATCGCCGGGGATGGGCCACGCCAATAGCCTGCCGATCTCCCATATTGCATTGGGTCCGGGACAGTGGAGGCAGGGAGGGACCTGACCGGGAACGCGCGGCGCCATGGATGGAGAAAAGTTGAACAGGCAGAGACGGCTGAGCAGCACGATGATGAGGCCGTTGATTGCAATAAAGAGAGGAAAGACGGGCGAAGCGCCGCCCAGGGGATGCCGTGAACGAAAGTCAAAAAACATCGCCATGTTATCGGGCGATCCAGTCGCCCCCGGCAGCCATTTCCAGATACCCCACCAGAACGCAATGCAGGCAATGATCACGAAAGGCCAGATGGCCAGCACGCGCGGATCGATGATTGCATCGCGCGGATTGCCGGATGCGGCGTTCCGGGTATGCAGCATCTGCCAGCAGACGTGGACAACCGCCAGACTGAGGAAGGCGATGGCGATGAGGAAGAGTATCCAGGGGATCTCCTGCCAGACACCATTACGCAGATTCGATCCAATGGGTGGCTCGTAAATCAGACAGACCAGGACGATGCCAAGCAGGCTTATGCCGCATTGCAGCGCCAGCTTGGGGCGCAGCGTGCTTGATTCATACGACTGATACCAAGGCGCGATACGCTCCAGCAGTCGAAGGCGAAGGCACTTGGCGGCATGAAGGACGCTGAGTACAACCGCTATCACGAGGATCAACCGCTGCGAGAGCGGGGATGCTGGGACAGAGGCAATCCGCGTGATCGGTTTCTCGTCGAGCACAGGCAGATTGATCGCCGACCGCGGGATCGAGGGTTCTGGGGCCGGATCATTGAGTAGGGCCACAGGCCAGAATGCGCCGCGTCCAACAGAAGAAAGCCAGAGGGGTGGTCTGCCTCGTCGAGCAGGCGGCGGAGCTGGAACTAAGCTGCGAGCTTACCGCGTCAGCTGGCGACCGGTAGTCCCGCAATTCATCCGTGCGTTCTTTAAGTAGATAGCGGGTCGCTGTATAGACACCTTCCGCATCGCCGCTTGGAAAAGAGCGCGGCGACTCCGCTTGCAGCGCCGTGCCGGTCCACGTTTCATTCGCCGGTATTAAAGGCCATGGACTTATTACGTACGTATTTCGGTTTATGCCGCGCTCGCCGGCTCCGAGAAACAAGTTATCAGTTCCACGCAGAATGACCATAACACCCGGCGCCCGGTGAGCCAGGAACTGCGCGACGAAGAGCTCGTCCAGAACATCGGACGCGCTGACGAGGACTGCTTTGATCTGATTCTCCTCGAGAGTAGAGGCGACCTGCCCCATACTGGCCTCCTGCGAGACGGCCAACTGCTGTTGACCAAAGGTCTGCACAGAGTCGTTGCTCTCCTGAGGCTCGTCGAACTCGAGGCTAAGGTTCATGCTGCCGGATCCGGTGGTTGCACCGAAGCCCCAGATCGCATTCTTCTGATAGGCACTCCGCAGGTGCGAGATGCCTCGTGGAAATTTCAGGTGGAGGATCTGATCAAAAGGCGCCTCGCCACCCTTTGTGCGCGACTGATGCAGTGGTGCTGGTGCATGTGACAGCAGTTCTCCGAAGCCGCTCTCGTCCTCCGATAGTTCCGCGATGTTCTCTGCTTTCAGTCCATGGTGTTCGAGGAAGGTCCAGGTCTGCTGCAACTCCCATTCGCTATCTATACCGAATGAGACAAAATGGCTGGCTCCAGCGACACAATCGTGGTTGTTTGGGTCAGAACGCCTGATACCTGGCAGGACATGGTCGCAGTGCGAGTCGCTGACAGTGCCGCTTGCCACCGAGATCGGGCGGTGTCCCGGCAATCAGCTGTTCTCCGTGGTAGTCGCGCGCATGCTGCAACAGGGCATAGAAGGAAGGTTCTGCTCCTGTGTAGTCGGGCCCAAGGATTCTAAGCGGTTCAGTATCGCTGGATAATTTAAGAAATATCCCGATAGCCTCCCGGAACTGCGATGCCACCACCCCCGTGGTCGGCGAGTCGCCCAAAATCAGAAGCAGAAGAGGCCGCTCGCGCTTGTGTGATGCTGAAGGCCGGAACAGGATGATACCGGGATATTGCTCACGTCCCCCCTTGAACAGCCGCTCCTCTTCGGCATCTTCGATTGTGTCGCCCTCGGCCTTGTCGGTGCCCGTAGTCCAAGGCATCCAGCTTCCCTGGTAGTCCCACCCACTGTCTTGGAGGGCATCTTCGATCGCATCGATGGATCGGTCGAACAACAATGCTCCATGTGTGTGAACTGGATCGGGTACTGTGGCGAGAATGATCTCCGCCGGCTCCTGATACATCGCATCCGCCGAGGAGAAGGCAGTGCCGCGAGTCTCTGTTAACCAGGGGACTAACTCGCCAGCCGCGGTTTGGGGTCCAGCAGCAATACCGGCCGGGAGCTTTGATGTGGCACACGGGACAAATGCGCAGATTTTGGAACGCAATGCCCGTTGCGCCACTTCCCTGCCCTCTTCGGTAGGGTCGGTTTTGAAAGAATCAGACCATGAATTCTCTGCGGGACCACTGTCTGCGGGTTCGACCCGTCTTACAGTCGCGGCGTGGGATGCGTGTCTTGTGCCGCTCTCATGAGCAATGGGAGCCGGTGGACCGCTCACCGTGTGCAGCGCAGTCGTCGCGGCTGCAAATGCAAGAACACCGAGCAAGATCGGGTTTCGGCTCATGGCTTCCTCCGGATTCCTCCGCAGCGCGTGCCTGGATGACTTATCCAGCATTCGCCTGCAGAAATCGCTAGTCCCCTTACTAGGGACAACTATCGATCAGGTTGTGAATGCTCGCATTGATAGAACCGCAGCCCGGCAGAAAAGGCGCCTTGATGCATTGGATCGTCAGCGTCTGCGCGGTTGCGTCATACGCCCAGGTGACGGTGACGCCCGTGTGCGTGAATGTCCCGGTAGGGCCTTGCGATGGTTAATCCGTCGGCTGCCGCCTTTGCTGTGAGTCGAGCGAATCGATCGGAACTGAAGTTAGAAAATACCTGTGCTGCGCACTCGCCCATTGCGATTCTCCTGTCTGCCCCTGCGTCGAGCTCTTTCCGAATAACTCTGCCAACAATCACAACCTTCATTTCGGTGAGCTCGACAGCTTAAAGCCCACATACGTTCCGGAACTGATTCCCATGAGACCGAGGAGCGTCGCGCTGAAGTCGGGCATCGTGAAATCGCTCCACACGGAAGCCACAAACACAAGACCGAGGATGATGGTCCAGGCCATCATTTGAAAGCGATGAAAACTGATTCCTGTTTCATCGCGCAGGATGTCCAGAAAGAAGCCCTCGGACTTGGCGATTGGCGATGGCAGTGCTGCCAGGTCGCTGTTGACCTCTATCAGACGAGCGCCCTTCTGTTGCTGCTCCGCCGCCAACTGCGCCGCCGCAGTGGATCCCGCAGGCACGGCGCTGATGGCCGTGGGCAGTGTGCTCAAAGTGGTAGTGAGCTGATCCTTCTCCTGCGCGAGTTGATCGCGTTGCTGACGCTTGTTCGCGTCAATAACAGCCGCCGCAAGGCCCGTTCCAGCGCTGACTCCCGTCAGGATGAGCACACCCGGGGTGAGGGACTCGCGGTTTCTGAGCACCGTCCACAGATAGCAGTACGATGCGGCAACAAGGAAGAACCACCACGCCATCTGACAGCGGGCCAGGCTGTAGGACTGTTTGATTCCGTTAACACTGGGGCTGTCACGAAGAATGTCGCTCTTTCTGGCGAGAACAATAAAAGAAAATAGAAGTCCGAGGAGTAAGACCAATGCTACCCAGCTATAGCGCGGCAGAACCTGGAATGTGACCTTTTCCTCCGGACCCCAGAACGGGGGAGTGCCACCCGCGGCGACGCGGATATGAAGCACATTCTCATCGCGAAGGTCGCTCATCAGCGTGTTCCATTCCAACCGGTTCTGCTTGCTCGTGTCCTGGTTATCCTCTAAGCGGGTGAGATCAAATCTCAGATACTTGTATGTGTTGTCCGGACCTAACGGCGGAATACCACGAATCACCTGGCCATTCAGGACGAGCGCGATATCAGCGACACGGCCAGGATTGTTGTCCATCCAGGCCTTCAAGTTCTGAAAGCCAACATAGAGATGGTCGCCCAGGCGGCACTCACTCCTGGTCGTGTCATCAGTGCCGCAATGCGCTTCGCCACTCAGAATCAAGTCCGTGGTCGGCGATGGACCGGTTGCAATCGGTGGCGCAGCAGTGGCAGCTTGCGCCGCGGAAGCGGGGGCTGACGGTTGATACGTTTGTGCGAATGCTTGCGCAGGCAGGCAAGCAATCAACAACGTCATGCTGGCTCTGAAGAGCAGGCCGCCTACAACCTCGTTTATGACAATCCGCTTGATGCGTATCGCATTCATGCCGCGCTCCGTCGGTTTGATATTGCAGTTCGTGGACTTTCGGGGCCCTGGTTGTAACTCAGAATGCTGTTACTTAAAAAAGCGAAGGTCGCGACGATCCACCGAGTAGTACATTGCTGACGCTTGCAATGGTGTGGGTGCCTTCGTCCCCTCCCCACGCGAACAGCAGATACACAACGGGCAGCCCGCCCGCGTGCACGGTAACTCCGGCGGTGAAGCTGTGCCGCAAGTTAGAGAAGTCGATGTCGTCTCGCCGGACCGCCACTTTAGCGCCATCAACGGAGAAAAGGACTCCTAGTGGAAGCCTGGGGATGGAGTGTTCGATGGATCCGCGAAGCAGCACAAGGTTTGGCGCGCGGAAGCGGTAATCGGGATAGCTCGCGAGAAGAGGCTGGCCGTTCAGATCAGAGCCTCCAATCGTCGGATCAAAGTAGAACGGAACATCGCTGTGCGCATTCGCAATCGAGCCGGTCATCAATAGACGGATGCTGACTGTCCCCTCGTGATCGAAAGTGCGGGGCACAATCGTGGGCGAGGGGCACGGGCTGCTCGGGTCCGTCGTGCAGCTGTCCGGACCATTACGATCGTTCGCGGCCGTAAGTTGTACCTTGCGGTCGAGCGGAAAATCGTGACCGAGATCGGCTGTCCAGCGGCGGAACGTAAATCGAGAGTCGGAGACACCCACGAACTGCTGAAAGCCGAGCGCGTAATGCAAATGCAGGTGCTGTTGGAAAATGGCAGGCTGGATTCTCAAGCCCTCGCCTAACTGCAAAAACGCTGGCTGGCTGGTAAGACCCGGAGCAGTCGCTTCGCTGTAGCGAACTTCAATAGAAGGAACCGACTCACCGTGATTCCCGCGGATCTGCGGCAGCCGCCCATTGATTTCCCCATAAAGTGAGGTGCTCGCCAGGCCAACGGGAACGATCGCGCTTGCACCCACAATCGTCTGTGTCTGCCCGAATGCAGCTTTGTCGGCCGGTACGGTGTCCGGGCCAAGGCCGTAATAGAAGATACGGTTCAACGAGATTGCCTGTGCATAGAGATTGAACAGGGGCGCCGAATGAAATAAAGGAGCGGAGATCTTTCCGCCCGGGTTGCCATAGGTAGTGTGAATGGCGCCTCCGCTGAGGCGGAAGGCTTTCATGTAGGCGCCCGCGCGCCACGAACCATTCGAAGAGGCAACCGCATCCACGTTCCAGGTGAATCGCCACTCGGATGGGCAAAAGGTATGCGGCGTTGGGGACGAGGCATCGGGGCAGTTCTTGTGTTCAACAAACGCCAGCCCTGCCGCAAAGCCGTTCTGTGGCGCGAGACTGCCGAAGGCGATGTGCACTGGCTGCGCGGTAGCCAGGGCCTGCGCGCAGGCGGCGATGGAGCGGAAATCGAAGCTCTTGCAGTTTTGCAGCTGCTCTCCCTCGCGCCGGAAGTCGGATGCGATGCGACCCTCGTGACCTGTCGACTGTGCGGAGGCAGGCACGGTGCACATGGCCAGGAGGAGAAAAAGCATCACACACGATCGGCGGATCATGCTTTCTCCCTTTTCCTCGGCTTTGTCTTCGCGCTCACTTTGGATCCTGCTTTTCTCCGAGACGCCGTGCGGGATTTGGACTTCTTGCCGGCGGCGCTATCGGTGGGAGCCTGCACCCGCTTTCGCCTTTTTCGCGACGGCTCGTTGTGCAGTCGCGCGCTTTTTGGGTCGGCCCGATCTCGGCTCTTTCGCTGCTGCCGCAATACTCGTAACCGTGCCCGCGTTGTCAGGCTTGGTTTTGCTGCCGCTCACTGGCACGAGCTTGGCAGCCGTGGACGGGACACCCTTCCGAAGTGCTCGGGTGACCACGGCGATATAGCGTGCCGCGCCTCCCTCTGTATGCACATCGCGTGCGATTTCGCGATTGATCTTCAGCGACCTCTTCTCTGCAACGTGCTGAAAATGTCGGATCTGCGAGAGAAGCAGATCCGATATGCGACGATTTTTATGAAATGCAGTTGGTGATGGCCCCGGGACGCGAATAGGTTCCATGTGAGTCTCACTCCCGCTCAGTCCAGAGCAAAGTTTGGAATGTCGTTGTCAGCCCGCATCGCATCGAGCGATAGATAGTTCAGGAAGTTGCTGGAAGCAATTTCGCGCGGAGAACGCGCGGCATAGCTTCCGAGCAGGAATTCGGTGATGCTGCCGGGAATACATGCATGTTCGAACACCTCTTCGATCACGCTGCCTTTCTCCACCCAGGGAGAAACCAAAATCGCCGGGACCCGCACACCCAGACGATCGAAGTTGAAGCCGTCGTGCGTGCCTGTGTCAGCTGGTGTGGCGCTGAATCCGTCTGGCGTGCACGCGGGCGGCGAAACATGGTCGTAGATGCCGCCATGTTCGTCGTACACAACGAGGAGCGCAGTGTTAGGCCAGAGCTTCGGGTTCTGGCGAATACGGTTGTAGACCGTTGCGATGAACTGCTCGCCGGCACGCACGTCGTGATCCGGATGCTGGTCACAGGCGATCGCTTCACCACTTCCATCCAGCGCGTCGTGGTCGGTGTAGTTCGGCTCCAGGAAGGAGTATTCCGGCAATGCATTTTGATCGCAGGCGTTCAGGAAGTCAGAAAAGGTACCGAACAGCGAAGGCTGATTTTGCAGGAGGTTGACTACCTCCATAGTGGAACTTGCTTCGTCGTAGTAGTAGAGCTTGCATGTATGCTTTGCCGCCAGCAGACGCTCGTAGATGCTCTTGTATTGCTTCCCTACATAGAACATGTTCATGCTTACCTGGCCGAACGATGTGCCATAGTGAGCGAAGGCGCGATTACAGATAGTCGGTCCGGGTATCGAAGAGAACCAGCGATTGAAGACCGCAAACTCTGTCGCGAGCGTTGTCAGCACGGGAAGCTTTTCCGGCGCGAAGTAGTACAGAATTTCGCCAGAGTGAGCCACGTCCTGCTGCTGGTTGAAGTAGCTCTTTACGAATCCCTGCATGCTCGGCTGGAGTGGAGGTCCGTTGCTGGGGTCTCCGAATATCTGCAGGTTCACCGCAGCAAAATGGTGGTTCGGATCGGGATCGAGTTGGCTTTGATATTCAGCAAGCGGCTGCACCTTGACGAGCGTCCCCGTTGTATCCGGATTCGATTCGTTACCCGTTAGTCCGTCGATCTTGGGATTGCGCGCTTTCAGGCCGCCAAGCATGTGATCGAAGGAGCGGTTCTCCATCATCAGGACCACTACATGCTGTAGAGCTTTAATTCCTGCCTTGTTTTTGTCGATCGGCATACCAATTGCCTCCAGGATCTCAAGTGCTACTAAGCCACTGTCCGCATATCAGGATTTTCGCCCGGGAAAGCGGTGCTCGGGTAGTGCACGCCCTGCGTCGTCAATGGTGTAAACACCCGGATAAGATCATCGGCTACGAATAAGTGGGGTCCGGCTGACCAGTGCTGCGTATCTCGGCAATACGACTGTAGATTTTGCATCCGCTGCGCTCCTGAGAGGTCGTGCCACTGCGCAAAGGTAGGTACCGCAGTGTTGTGAAGCACGACGAAGCTTGGCCGCCAGAGGCCAAAGGTCAGACCTTTGACATAGCCGTCGAAAGCCTCTTTCGTATATCCCTGTCCTACGAATCCCCTTCCACGCCATTAAACACACTCCATTCAGGAGATAGCGCACACGGCTCAGCAGCAGGCCAATGCGAATACTTACAGGTTGTCCCAGGGGAAGGCCGAATAATGTCGAACCGCGAGATATTTACACGTTAGACAATAAATTGGCAAGTAGTATTCCACCTGAGAAGATGCTTCGGCCGGCAAGGACCTGATCATGTTCGTCGCCAGTTCTATTCGTATCCATACGCGATGGCATCGCAAACACTACCGGAGCCTTCTATTCGCTCTGTCTACTGCATGTACCCGAGCCGGATTCATGACCAGATAGTGAAGTGTCGTCGTGTTCCGTTTCACTTTCGACTCAAGATCAGGGATACCGCAGAATATGTGAACACTAGGGCGTTTTCCGGGGACCCATCCCTTTCGTCCCATGTAGGGGTGCCACGTAACATCGATCCGAAAGCGAAAATGCAGCGAGGATGATAACTGACTTGCTGCAATTCAGCGGGTGCTAAGCGTTCCTGCGATACAGGAAGCCACAGATAGTGCGCCTCGCGATGACAAGCGAGCAGCGTGCTGCAATCGCGATGGCGCGATGCCTTGCTGCTTTCTAGATTTCGATCGCGGATGCTCCGGCCAGACACGAGCTGCCAGACAGGTGACACTTTTGGTCACACCTTGTACCGAAAAAACATGCGTTCAAGTGCACCGCTATGCAGTGGTCAGTTTGCCTGCATATGTCGCGATATGAAGGTTTATTCAGCGTAATGCGTAGTCATGCATTTCAACGCAAAAGGAATCAATGCGGTGTCCTAAGCCGCAGGTCGGAAGGTCGAATCTTCCCACGGTCACCACGGATTACAGTCCCAGTGCGCTCAACCCTGGATGATCGTCAGGGCGCCGTCCCAACGGCCAGTGAAACAGCCTATCCGTCTCCTGGATCGGTAAATCGTTAATGGACGCATGCCGGTGGTGCATGATGCCACTGCCGTCGAACTCCCAGTTCTCATTGCCATAAGAGCGGCACCAGTTCCCTGCCTCGTCGTGCCACTCGTAGGCAAAGCGCACTGCAATTCTGTCGTTGTCGAAGGCCCAAAGTTCCTTGATCAGACGATAGTCAAGTTCCCGAGCCCACTTGCGCCTCAAAAATTCGATGATCTCCTGACGTCCATGGAGGAACTCCGATCGGTTGCGCCATTGGCTATCCACCGTGTAAGCCAGCGATACCTTCTCCGGATCGCGCGAGTTCCATCCATCTTCCGCCTTCCGTACCTTCAGAACGGCAGTCTCGTGCGTAAACGGCGGAATCAAGCTGTTTGCAGCCATAGCCGTCATCCTCCTGTTGGCTCATCCACATCGCCGGAACAATGTACTGGCATCTGGGCGCGGCGCTTTCGCCGCAGTTGCGCGTGATCGGGCGTCATACGACATACAGCCGGAACATCCACCAGATCAGGAAGAGGGCGATGATGGCTCCCACAATGTGGACCACCCACTCGCCGGCTGTTTTGGGCTTACCGAAGTGGAACATTGCCACGCAGTGTAACAGCCCCCAATGACAATCGGCCGCCAGTATCCGTCGCATCTCTTCCGTATGTTGTACAACGGAGGCATGAGACAGGTTTCGCGCAGGCGCTTTCTTCAAACCAGCTCACTCGCAGCCGCAGCCGCAGCCGTCGCCAGCAACAACCTATGGTCCCAAACGGGCTTGGGCGCTGAAACCCCGTCAGCGCCGCTGCTCTCCGAGTTCGGCTATGGCGACATCATCCTCTCCAGCGATCTGCACGAAACGCAGCTCATGAACACGCATGCCGTGCTGATGGCGCTCAGCGACGATAGCCTGCTCAAGCCGCTGCGCCAGATGTCCGGCCTTCCTGCGCCCGGCGAAGACCTCGGCGGCTGGTATGACTACGATCCCGACTACGACTACCGCAAGCACTTTGACCGCGGCTTCGCTCCCGCGTGCACCTTCGGCCAGTGGGTCTCCGCGCTCTCCCGCGCTTACGCGATCAATGGCGACGAAGCCACCCGCCAGAAAGTGCTCCGCCTCAACCGCCTCTACGCCGAAACCATCAGCGCCGACTTCTACATCAAGAACCGCTTCCCGGCCTACACCTACGACAAACTGCTGCTCGGCCTGCTCGATTCGCATACTTACGTAAAGGATCCGCAGGCGCTCGCGATCCTCGAACACACCACCGACATTGCGCTCCCGCATCTCCCCGGCCATGCGGTCGAGCATGGCGTCCCCTGGCGCATGGACCACAAGGACGACATCTCCTGGACCTGGGACGAGTCCTACACCCTGTCGGAAAATCTCTTCCTCGCCTCACAGCGCGGCGCCGGCCGCCGGTACTACGACCTCGGCCTGCAGTACCTCGACGACAAGCCCTGGTTCGATCCGCTCTCGCGCAACGAGGACGTCCTCAACGGCCGCCATGCCTACAGCCATGTGAATTCGCTCTGTTCCGCCATGATGGCGTACATGGTCGCCGGCAGCGAGAAGCATCTGCACGCCGCGCGCAACGCCTTCGCTATGCTTCAGGCTCAGAGCTACGCCACCGGTGGCTGGGGTCCCGATGAAACCCTGCGCGCGCCCGATAGTCCCGACGTCTACCTGAGCCTCACCAAAACCCACAACAGCTTCGAGACGCCATGCGGCTCCTACGCGCATTTCAAGCTGACGCGCTATCTGCTCCGCGTCACCCGCGACTCTCGCTACGGCGACAGCATGGAGCGCGTCATGTACAACACCGTGCTCGGCGCGAAGCCGCTCGAGGAGAACGGCAGAACCTTCTACTACTCCGACTACAACTACAACGGCAAGCGCTTCTATCACGGAGCGCGCTGGCCCTGTTGCTCCGGCACGCTGCCACAAGTGGCCACGGATTACCGCATCAATATGTACTTCCGCGCGTCGCAGGCCGTCTACGTCAACCTCTACATGCCATCCACCCTGCGCTGGACCGAGAACGGTGCCGCGTTCTCGCTCACCCAGGAGGGTGAATATCCCTACGAGGATCACGTCACCTTCACAGTGGCGACCTCACGCCCAGCCGAGCTGATCCTGAACTTCCGCATTCCCGAATGGGCCGAAGGAGCGTCCGTCTCGGTGAATGGAGCGCGCCAGAAGGGTCTCGCCATTCCCGGCCACTTCGCAGCGGTTCATCGCGAGTGGAAGACCGGCGACCGCATCGAGCTGGAGCTCCCCCTCACGATGCGCCTCGAGTCCATCGACGCACAACACACAGAGACGGTGGCTTTAGTGAGAGGACCGCTGGTGCTCATGGCCATCAAGCAGCAGCCGGACGGCCCCGCGCCTGACATTGCGCGCCGGGAACTGCTCGCAGCAAAACGCATCAGCCAGCGTCAGTGGCAGGCGAATTCCACCAACGGCCCCGTTTCCCTGCTGCCCTTCACCTCGATCGGGGACCGGCCTTACACCACGTATATGAAGGTGGTTTAGATCGCTGCTTTCGCCGCCGCTTCATCCGGATAAAGGGACGCATACTTCGTGATCCCCACCATGGTGAAAACCTTCTGGAAGTGCGGCGTCAATCCGAAGGCGGCAATCTTCTGGCTGTTCTTGTTCGCTTCCATCAGCATCTGGATCACCAGCGCAATGCCGCTGGAGTTGATGTACTCCACCTTGGAGAAATCGAGCAGCACAGGCTGGGACTTGCTCACCGTTTCGTAAGTGCCCAGCAGCGCATCGTGCGAGGTGGACGAAATATCGCCACTGAAGCGAAGCACCGTAATGGCCCCGCCGTGGTCACCGGAAATCTGATCGACGTTCGCTTTCGTTTCCGTCTGCACGTTACTCGCTCTCCTTGTCCAGCCTGATCACCAACCGCACGTAGCTGCCCTGGCCCTTGCTGTCCTTCACCCATTCCGCCTCGTCCACTAGCGCCTGGATCAGGAACATGCCCATGCCGCGTGGGTCTTCTTCGCCATGCACCTTGCGGTCGATATCCGGTTTGGAAGGCGTCTTCGAAATGCCTGCGCCGTCATCCAGAACCTTCACTTCCAGGCTGTCGTCACTCGCGGAAAGGGTCACCCCGACGCACAGGTTCTCATTCAGGTGGTTCCCGTGCTCAATGGCGTTGATGCACGCCTCTGCGATAGCCGTCTTCAGGTCTTCAATGCGGTCGTCAGGAAAACCCATCAGCTTCGCTACGCTGGCGGCGGTGCCCATCGCAACCTTCTCGTATCCCATGCGGGACGGAACGCGGAGCTCCACCGGCTTGCCTTTCAAGTTGACCATGTGATCCTCGTCACGAATGGGTTCTCAGGAGCGCAAGTGCAGTCATATCATCTTCCTGATGTGCGCCGCCGCAAAAATCGTGCAATTCCTGCCACAGCCCGTCGAGAATGGCGGCGCTTTCCTCGAAATTACATCCCTGAAACGACTTCAATAACCGCTCCGCCCCGAATTCCTCGTTGCCCAGAAACACCTCCGTCAGCCCGTCCGTGTAGAACAGCAGCCTCGATCCTTCTGGAAACGCGTATTGCTCCGCAGAATACTGCATGCCCGGCACCAGGCCGATTGGGGTTCCGCTCGCAACCATCCAGTGCGCCTTGCCGTTACTTAGTAGAAATCCAGGATTGTGGCCCGCATTCACCACTTCGAGGGTATGCGTCTTCGGTTCGAGCCGAAGAAAGATCGCCGTCACATAGCGCCGCCGCGCCTCCACGCCTTCCGCATAATGTTGCTCGCTCAGCCTGGCGGCAAGCTCCGCAAGCGGCACGTCGCTCGTAGCCATGGCGCGAAACGCGGAGCGAAACGACGTAGCCACAATCGCCGAAGCCAGCCCCTTGCCGGCAACATCGGCCACCGCCATGATCTGGCTGCCGTCCTTGAGCTCGACGATATCGACGTAATCGCCGCCCACCTCGTAACACGCCGTGGAGCGGATCGCGATGGAGTACCCCGGAATATGCGGCATTGCTTGTGGCAGCAGGCTGCGCTGAATCAGCCGCGCTGCCTCCAGGTCCCGCTGCACCCGCGTCCACTCCAGGTTCCGTTGGTGGTAGTGCGCATTTTCCAGCGCCACGCCCGCCTGCAGCGCAAGCCCTTCCAGAAAATCCTGTTCGTAGATGGAAAGCTCGCGCCCCGCCGCCGGCGCCACCACCAGCTCAGCCAGCAGCCGGCCATCCTTGTTCTGCAGCGGAAAACGCGGGCACCCCGCCCACGGCTCCGCCGGCATCGCGCCATACATCATGCGCGGCTCGGTAATCAGCGCGCCCGGCAGCTCCAGTTCCCGCACCACGATCCGCAGCACCGTGCTCAGCAATGGATCTAGCTCGACCGTCGCGTGCACCTGCCGCGATGTCTCCAGCAGCGCCTGCAGCCGTGCCACCTGCTGCTGCAGGTCAACGATATCGATTGGAGTCACCGGATGTGTTGTGGAGGTACTCATAGTCGCGCACACTCCTTCATGCCGTCGCAATCTGGGCCGTGAGGTTGACCGTGGCAGGCTTCGGCTCTCCCGCCGCATGTCGCGTAATAGATATCGCCGTAATATCGTCCTGCTGGCCGAAGCCCTCCGCCGCGTCGACGACCTTCCCCACCTCCGGCCGCGAGGCCAGCATCGCGGACAGCCGCTCGAACCCGAACAGCTCGCCCCGGCTGTTCCGCGCCTCCACGATGCCGTCGGTAAACAGATTCAGCGTCTCGTCCTCGTGCAGCCGGAAGGTCAGCTCGTCGTACACCGCGCTGGCCGAAAGCCCCAACGGCAGCGAGCCCGCCACCGGCAGCTCCTGGCCATCACGATACGGAGCCAGGTGTCCCGCGTTCGCCACCGTAGTCTCGCCGTTGGCCGCGATGCGCAGCACCAGGCAGGTGACAAAGCCCCCGTCGATGCGTCCGATCAGCCGTCGGTTCAGCCCTCGCAGAATCTCCGCCGGCTGCTGCGTGTAGTCGGCCAGCGTGCGTAGCGTGCCCACGATCAGCGAGACCGTCATGGCCGCCTTCAGCCCCTTGCCGCTCACATCGCCGACCATAATCAGCGCACTGCCGCCCGGCTGCGGCATCACCTGGAAGAAGTCGCCGCCCACCTCGGAAGCCGGCTTATAAATACTGGCAATCGAATACCCGGGCACTGCGGGTGTCTGCTCCGGGACCAGCACATGCTGCACCTCGCGCGCCGACTTTACCTCCAACTCGATCTCCGACTGCCGCCGCCGCTCCATGAACTGATGGCGGGTGATCGTGATCAGCAGCACGATAAACAACAGCAGATCCAATAGGAAAGGCGCGCTGAACGAGTACGCGCCGACGTTAATTCCCCACGCGGCCATCCGATCGTTGAGCGTCCAGTGGGTAAATCGCCGGCCTTGTCCCGACAGTTGGAAGGTCAGGTTATAGGCGCCGTAAAGAAAAGCGGCGATAGCCATCGGCCATAGCCTCATCTGCCGTCTGCGCGCCAGTCCGAAACCGACAATGAAAAAGATGAAACACGGGGTAAGCGAATAGACCGTCGTGGTGATTGCGTCGATCCATTGCAGCTTCGGGCCTGCATACTGCCATGGAAAGAACGTCGCACAATCGATAGCCTGGGATATTAGGTAGAGCGTTGCAAGAATCTTGGTCCAGCGTCGCCACTTCGTTTCGCGGCTCAAACCAAAAAGCGTCAGCAACAGCAGCCAGAGTGAGATGTCCTGAAACGAATTGATGAATTGGATATACAGCTGCTCCGACAGAAAGTGCAGCCCAAACGCAATCGCATCCAGACGCCGGAAACCAATCATTCCGTCCGCCAGCAGATAGATCGCCAGCCATAGATACAACCACTGCGTTCGCTCGCGCAGGTAGAGCAATAGGGCGATCAAACCAGCAACAAAGATGGCGCCTGCCATAAGAATGCCCGGCAACACTCTCCGTTCCCGCTCATATCTGGGCTTCATCGCAAGCATCGACAGAACCGCCCGGTTGCCGAGGACGGGCGCAGCATTCAGGCCGCCAATCGCAGCAGAATCGGTGGAGCCCAGCGGGTTCTTCCATACCCGGATCGCAAGCACACCATCGGCATTGCCGGAACTGTTCACCGGCACCGAGTAAACCGCGCTATGACCAAACGGCCACCAGATTGCGTGCGGCGGCAGCTCGCCATACCGGCCGATCTTCTGCCCGTTCCAGTAAAGTTCATACACATCATCGACCGGCGGAACCATGATGGCCAGTGACTTGTCCGCCCCGGTGATATCGATCCGTTTGCGGTACCAGGCAAAGCCGGTATGGCTCGGATGCGTCTGCGCGCCCCATGTATCGTCGCCGCGTATCTGCTCCCAGTGCGAGTCGTCGTAGGCTGGATTCGCCCACGCCATGTCATCGCTGGTGTGAAACTGCCACGGCCCTGTAATCGTGACCGAGCCGGGGCCGGGATTGGGCGCCCGGAAAACGTCGGCTTGTGCGCCTGCCGTCAGCAGGCACAGACAGCCAAGCAGAAGAAGGACCCGCCAGCGAAACCCTCTCGACCCTCTCCGGTCCATGCCCCGAATCATCCGCACCCGCTCTTCCTTTCGGAGGTGAGCACCTCGGCCGACAGCCGCACGTCGAGATAGGGCAGCTATGCTGCCTCACATCAAGAAATTGCTCAGCAAAATCCGGGAGAGATTTCTGTGTAGCCGAGAATACGTGCTTTATGCGCCCGGCAGCAAGAAACATCTCGAGCGCTCCGTACCTCGTATGCAAAGCGGGACGGGTCTGCCGTTCGGACCCTCAGCGCCCGGGTCGCCGCTGCGGTGCCGCCCATCCGGGACGCTAGGGTCGCCCCATTCCGTGTGTTCTGTCCAGGGAGATGGCTACCGGGCATAGCCCGAAACAGCCATCCGCGAGGCCAGCCGTTCGCATACGGCGTCGCTTACCGGATGAACGCCGCTCGCCATCACCCAGCGATTGTAGAAATTGAACAGAGCGCACGAGGATATCGCGTAAAAGATCGCCGCATCGTCCCATCCGGCCGCATTCAGGTCTGCTGTATCCGCCGCTGTGATCAATGCAGGCGCCAGCGTGACGATTCGCACAAATCGAAGAAGCGCCTTCTCCTTCTCGCCCAGCTTCGAGGCTTCCAGGTTGCGGATCGCGCCCCACACCAGTTCCTCATCATCGAGCAATTTCGCCGCGACTGTCCCGTGGGCCATCATGCAGAACTCGCACTGGTTCAGCGACGATGTGTATGCCGCAATCAATTCCCGCAAGCCCGCGCTCAGCGGCGCATCGTCGTGCATCAGCACCTGCGAAAGCGCTGCCAGGGGATGCGCCGCCTTCGGGTCGAAGGCCAGCAGATGCCATATCTGCCACCAATCGCCGCCACTCGCCTTCGCCTTCCCGATCAGGTCGCGATACACGCTCGGCTTCGGATTCTCCTCCACTCCGCGAAGAAACATGGGCTCCTGTACGACGATCTGTTCGCTCACCGCTCCTCCTTTGTTCCTGCCATCTCGCCCGCGTCGAAGAGATGCTGTGACGGCAATCCGAATGCATTCGCGACGCGATTGAAATAGGCAAACAGCCCAATGATGTGAACTGCCTCCGCAATCTGCGGCTCGGTCCATCCCGCCGTCTGCACTTGCTGAACGTCGGCCCTCGATATCCGGTGCGACTCTCTCGTGACCTTTTCCGCAAACTCCAGTAGCCTGCGTTGCTTCTCGCTCACCGCCGCGCTGTCCAGCTTCCGGTCGAAGAGCGCGTGCAGCAACTCCGCGTTTACGCCCTGCTCGCGCAGAAAGGATGCGTGGCTGTCCATGCAATACGGACAGGTGTTCAGGCAAGAAACGTACGTCGCCAGCATCTCTTTTGCCGGCCGCGACAGGTGCCCATCCGTAAACAGCAGCGTGGAAGCCAGCGCCACCATCTGTTCGAGCAGCGGCGGATGGGTCGCGAAACACTTCAGGATCCCCGGTACATGCTGCCGTCCAAACCGTTCCCCGTACTCCGCATACACCCGCGCGACGGTGCCCGTCGCGCCGTCCTCCTCCACCAGAGGCAGATTCGTGCCGGTGATTTCGCTCGCTTCTTTCATTGCTTCCAGCCTCAGAACGTCAGCCGCGCCGCAAACTGGAAGGCCCGCGGGCCGCCCGAGCCGAAGAACCCTCCGGCAGTCGTGACCGGCGAATAGAAATCGCTTTGTACGGCCTGCGCGGGCTGGCCGTTCTGCGCAGGCTGGTAGGGGCTGATCGCGATGTTGCGTCCGGCATAATTGTTATTGCTGGTCCCGCGAATGTTTGTCTCGTTGAAGAGGTTGAAGCCCTCGCCCACCAGGCTCAGCATGATCCGGTCGCTCAGTGGGACGTCCTTCTTCAGCCGCAAATCGAGTGAGCTGAACGGGCTGTAGAAGTTGATGTTCCCGGGCACGTGCTGCAATGTTCCGCCGGCCAGGCATGGAAACGCCGCCGGACAGGCGGGCAGCGCATTCCATGTGTCGATCGCAGCGTTCAGTTGATTGCTGTTCTTGATGCCGCGGCCCAGAGAGTTGCGCCCGATCAGCGGCAGGCGCGCGCCGCTAGCCCCGTTGATCGCCGTGCCGGGCAGGAACGTATTAGCCGGCACACCCGAGCCGAAGGTGTAAATCGGCGCCAGTGAGAAGCGCCACGGCAGCTGCGCCACTCCGTAAAGAGTGATCCGGCTGCGCTCATCAGTGACGGCATACCCCTTCTCTAGCAGCGGCATATACACGCCTTCCGCCAGGTTCACCTGTTCGTTGGAGTTGCCGTCCGTAAGCTGGTCGTCGTCTGAGTAATCCAGCGTCTTTGAAAGTGTGTAGCTGACGTTGTACTGATATCCGATCCGCCCGATCTTCGCTGTGCGGTGCTGCAGGCTGAAGATCAGCCCGTCATACCAGGACTTCGCCCTTGACTCCAGAATCGTGATGTTGTCCGAGATGCCGCTGGCCGGGTCGGTCAGCGTACACGGCGCATTGTTCCCCGGGCAGTTCACGTAAGGCGAGGTTGAATTTGTTGTGCGTAGCAGATGCCCATTCAGTTGCCGGTACGCGAACACATGCAGGCCATCCGCGGAGAGCACCCATGCATCCCCAAACTGCTGCTGCACGCCCAGCGAGAATTGCTGGAAGAGCGGATGATGCGAATCCGGCCCCATCGCGATCATCCCCACGCCGCCGGTTTGGTGAGGACCGCTGAACGGCGCCGCAAGGCTTGGGCTGCCGCCGGCAAAGCTGCGACTCCGGCGCAAAGCACAGCCCCCAGGCTGGGCGGTCCGGGCACAAACGGCGATGTGCAGGATGACCCGGCGTACTGCGTCACCGTCAACGCACGATCGTTCTGCACCAGCTCTTCGGAACCGGCCTCCAGGATGATCCGGTCATAGTAAATTCCATAACCGCCGCGAAGTATCGTTCTGCCCTTGCCGAATGGATCGAAGGCAAATCCGATCGCGCGGGCTGAAGTCTTTCGTGTCCGGCGATTTCTTCAGATTGATCACGTTCGCCATCCAGGTGCACGGCGTGCTCGGAATCGATGTCAGCGTCGGGCACGGACCATGCGCGCTCGATGTACCGGTGATGTTGGTGTCATATTCCCAACGCAATCCGAGGTTCAGCGTCAGCCGCGGCTTCACCCGCCAGTCATCCTGCACATAGCCTGCGAAGTAGCTGTTGAAGACCGTCGGGATCGGCACCGGAACCACGGGCGCGCTGCTCTTCAACGCCACCGCGATCGGAATGTCGAGATCGTTCACCTGCCCGTCGCCGTTCAGATCGGCGAAACCAAAGTTGCTGGTCAGGATCACGGTCCCCGTCCCGAACACGTTGATCAACCCGTTCGCCGTGTAGTGCTGAAACTCGCCACCCAGCCGTAGCGAATGCCTGCCCAGGCTCCACGCATAGCCGTCGCGCAACTGCACGCGGTTCAAGTGCGTCGCCTGCGGCAGGTTGAAGTTCGCCCCGTCCGCAAGGCTCGGGAAAAATCAGTTCATTGGTCAGCTTCAGCGGCCGGATCCGTCACCGCGGCATCCGTGGGAAACGACGGAATATCGTTGTAAAAGTTGTCGTAGTGGAATGCCAGATTGTTGACCCGCGTCGAGGCAAAGCACCGTGGTGAGTCCCGCTTCAATCGAATTGAATCGGTTCAGCGAATTCTGCCGCTCCGCCGCGCTGAATGCCGGCGTCGCCTGCGACGGCGTCGCCTCGCCCGTGTCCGTCGAGCGATTAAAGGAATACCGCACCATCAGGCTGTTGTTCGCGCCGAGCTTCTGGTCGTAGCGCGTCGACCACAGCGCGTCGCGCAATGGCGATGGCGCAGAGGTGTTCTGGATCGAATCGGTCGCAAAATGCCGCGCGCCCGTCTGCAGCGCGGCATTCTGGTGCCGGTACTCCACCGACGAGAAGATCCACGCCGTGTCTCTGTGTATCGGGCCGCCTACCGAGCCCCCATACTGCTGCCGGTCGAAGGGCGGCGTCGGCAGCGAGCGATCGAAGGTCGCGGGCAGCGCCTGCAGGTTACGGTTGCGCTCGAACACAAACGCCGAACCGTGAAAATCATTTGTGCCGCTCTTGGTGACAATATTGACGATGCTGTTTCCCGAGCGCCCCACCTCCGCGGTAAACCGCGCCGTCGCTATCTGAAATTCCTCGACCGAGTCCGCCGGGAAGTTCGCCAGCGTGCCGCCCACCACCTCATCGTTGTTATCTCCGCCATCTACGGTGATGTTTCCACCGCGCCCAAAGCTCCCCGCCGAGCTGACCTCCAGCGTGTTTGTCTTCGTCGGATCGAAAGTGGGCGCCGGGCGATTCCCGGGCACCAGGTACGCCAGCTCCAGAAAATTCCTGCCGTTCAGCGGGATGTTCTCAATCGTCGTGGACGTAATCTGTCCCTGAATCATGGACTGCGACAGATCAACCCCGGGATTCGCCGTTGTCACATTCACTGTCGTATGCGCGCCCGCCGGCGCGAGCGCTACATCGATTGTCTGTGCCTTCCCTGCCCCGAGCACCACACCGCGCGTCTCCGCGGGCGCAAAGCTCGGCCCCTCCACGCGCAGGTCGTATGTGCCGATATCCAGGTTGGGAAAGACATACAGCCCTTCCGCGTTCGTCTCGGTTTCACGCGCCGTGCCCTGCGCCAGGTTCGTCACCGTCACCTGCGCCCGCGCCACGCTCGCGCCCTGCGGGTCCGTCACCCGTCCGTTGATGGTGCCGCTTGGCAATTGACCATAGGCCAAAGTGCTGGCCGCTATCCAGAGAAGGACTGCAACAACCGTGCGCATCATGCCTCACCCGAAAAAGAGCAGAACAGGACACACGCAGGCCCTGCCGCGCGCGATGGCCCGTCCGCAGAAAAGTGTTTTGATATCTGTTCGGCCAACACTATTCCGCCGCGACGGCCTTGTCGTCGCCCGGAAGATGGGCCGCTATCTCAACATTTTGGTTGGAATGATGCTCTGCTCTATCCCGTGCTTGGAGTCCCGGAACCGAGCAGCCCATGAAGCGGGCTGGCTACGTACTGAGCTTCATACTAAAGTTGCTACTTCGCCGCGCCGCCCTTCGCTCGCTCAATCCGCGCGTGCAGCAGCTCCTTCGCGCGCTCCAGCTCATGCCGCCGCCTCGCGCTCAGATTCTTCCCGGCGCGGTTCACATAGAAGGTCAGCATCCGCATGCCGGAGGAGGGCCCCTTCGGCGAAACCTTCTTCGACGCCAGGCTGCGCGCAATCGTCGCCGCATCTTTCTTGAACAGCCCTTCCTCGGGATACGTCGATTCGGTATCCACAGCAGCAGACCACTTCCGCCGCCCATGAGAGCTCCTGTGACTCCCGCTGGCTGCGCGTTTCGTGGAGTCGTCCGTTCTGCTCGCGATTCGTCCTTGCCCTTGTTTGGATTCGTTTTGGTTGCTCGCGCCGGCATCGCTGCCTCCTCAAATTCTTAAGATGCATTTCACAGGGCGCTGTTAGCTCGCCGTCTACATCTGGGCAATACGCAATCGGGGCAACGCCCGGCAATCTGCAACCGTCTTATGAAATATTGCAAGCTCTCGCTGCGGAAGGCGCCCACTTCCTCGCGCAATGCTTCCGTAGCCCGCAACAGCTCACGAACCCATCACCAATCGATTGGAGATTCCCCTATGAAGCTGACATCCGAAAACCTCAAGACTCTGCACGGGCTCTACATCACTCATCTCAAGAAGGCTCTCGACATGGAACAGAAGATCACCAAAGCTCTTCCCACCATGGTCGAGAAGTCCACTACGCCGGAGCTGGCAAACGCCTTCCGCAGTCATCTGAAGGAAACCGAAGGCCATGTCTCCAAGGTCGAGCAGATTCTCCAGCGCCACACCGGCTCTGCAAAGACCGAGACGTGTAAGGCCATCTCTGCTCTCATCACCGAAGCAGAAGACGGCATCAAGGACGCGAAAGACCCCATGGTGCTCGACGTCACCCTCATCGCCGCCGCGCAGGAGGTGGAGCATCACGAGATGGCCGTCTACGGCACCCTCCGCACCTGGGCCGAAACCATGGGCCACAGCGGCGACGTGCCCATCCTCGAATCGATCCTCAAAGAGGAAAAAGCCGCCGACGAAAAACTCACCGGCATCGCCCGCGACGCGAACGCCCGCGCCGCAGCCTGAACCACAACCGGGGCGCTCGCAAAACCGGCGCCCCGGTTCATTTTCCTGCCCCCAACAACATAAGTGTCACCCTGAGCAGAGCGAAGGGCCTGCAGTCTTCATGCACCACACCTCAAATGTGGGTGCGCCATCTTGAGCGCAGCGAAGGGTGGAAACAACCAATGCCTCGCGCCCGATTCCTGCATCCAAATCTTGCGAAACACCGCGATCTGAGGACTCTGGATTGGAAGCTCCGACTGACGTGCTCATCCTCGGCGCAGGCGTCGCCGGTCTCGCCGCCGCGGGTGACCTCGCCTCCGCCGGCAGGCATGTCACCCTCCTCGAAGCACGCGACCGCATCGGCGGCCGCATCTTCACACTTCATCCACAGGAAGCGAGCTCTCCCGTCGAGCTCGGCGCGGAGTTCGTGCACGGCCATCCGCCCGAGCTTCTCAGCCACTTCCGCGATGCTCATGTCGCGCTCGAAGAGATCAACGGCATCGACGCCTGCTTCCGCGACGGCAAGCTCTCCGCCTGTCCGGAAAATGATTCCTTCGCTCTCCTCGACGAGCTCGCCGCCTTCGCGCGCCGCGAAGGCGACATGAGCTTCGATGAATTCCTCGCGCGTCGCCAGCCAGGCGCGGAAACCGCGGCGCAGGCGCGCTCCTTCGTCGAAGGCTTCAACGCCGCCGACGCACGCCGCATCGGCATCGCCGCGCTCGCCCGCCAGCAGCAGGCCGAAGAAGAGATCGGCGGCGACGAATCCTCCCGTCCCCTCAGCGGTTACGACGCGCTGCCCCGGCATCTCGCCAGCGCAGGCGGAGCAGGCAGGCGCACGCATCCTGCTCCGCTCGCCCGTTGTCTCGCTCCAGTGGAAGCCCGGCTCGGTCACCGCCCGCACCGCATCCGGCGAATCGTTCTCTGCACAGCGGGCCATCATCACGCTTCCGCTCGGCGTCCTGAAAGCGCGCAGCGTCCGCTTCGATCCGGAGCCCGTGCGCATTCTCGCCGCGGCAGACCGCATGGAAGCCGGCTCAGCACGCCGTCTCGTGCTCCTCTTCCGTAGCGCATTCTGGAAACAGAAGATGCCCGACATGCGCTTCCTCTTCGCACCTGGCATGACGCCGCCCACCTACTGGACCCAGCATCCCCGCGACCTCCCCATGCTCGTCGCATGGCTCGGCGGCCCCAAAGCAGACGCGGTTCGCGACGCGCAGCGGTTCAGCTTCCTCAGCGCAGGCGCTCCGCTCGCTGGAGCAGATCTTCTCGCTTCCCGCCGCATTCTCTCGAATCCGAATTACGTAACTCCATACCAGCACGATTGGCAAAACGACCCCTGGACCCGCGGCGCATACAGCTACGCGCCCGCCGGCGCCGCGGATTGCTCCGCGCGAAATGGCCGGCCGGTCGAGAACACCCTCTTCTTCGCCGGCGAGCACACCGACATCACCGGCCACTGGGGCACCGTCCACGGAGCCTTGCGCTCCGGCCTCCGCGCCGCACAACAGGTGCTCGAGCGTTGATTTCGCATCTGCGACCAGGCCCAATCTGAGCGAAGCGACCGTGAGATACCACAAATGCTCATTCCCCTTGGCATCGTCATCCCCATCGAAGCGAGGTGGAGGGATCTGCTTTCGCCACCTCGGATGTCCTCAGGTAACTCCCATCCCGGGAACCACCGCAAAAATCTGCCATTTATTTCCATCCCATTCGCTACACTGGAAATAGAAACAAATTCAGCGGAGCCACCATAGTCAAAACGCCACCACATCGGTGGCATTTTCGCATTTGCTGCGAACCGCTGAGCGAAACAGCATGGAGGCCCGCTAAGTCCAATGAATAGACGAATTTAGCGATAAGCCCATTTGTTTAGACGAATTTAGCCCTCGGGAGGCAGCTGTAAGCCGCTGAAAACAAGCTACTTACAAGCCCCGCTCCGGCAACGGGAGGGGGGAGGGGGTGCCGGTAACGTGACTGCCCGGTCACACAGTGCAGTCACGGTAAACTGGAATGGACCCTTATGCCGGAAATCCAGCGCAGAAACTCTGTCACCGTCACGCATCGGCGAAGTCCGTGTCGGCTCCTCCGCCCCCGTCGTCGTCCAGTCGATGACCAACACCGACACCGCCGACATCGAGAGCACCGTCCAGCAGATCGCCTCGCTCGCCCGCGCCGGCTCGGAGCTCGTCCGCATCACCGTCAACAACGACGACGCCGCCAAAGCCGTCCCCTACATCGTCGACGGCATCCGCGAGAAGGGCTGGACCACGCCCATCATCGGCGACTTCCACTACAACGGCCACCTGCTGCTCACCAAATACCCCGCCTGCGCCCAGGCGCTCTCCAAGTACCGCATCAATCCCGGCAACGTCTCCATCGGCCGCAAGGACGACGACAACTTCCGCACCATGGTCGAAGTCGCGGTCAAGCACCAGAAGCCGGTGCGCATCGGCGTCAACTGGGGCTCGCTCGACCAGGCGCTGCTCACCCGCATGATGGATGAGAACTCCCGCCTCGCCGAGCCGCTCGACGCCCGCGACGTGATGATGGAGGCCATGGTCCGCTCCGCCCTCGACAACGCCGAGGCCGCCGAGCGCTACGGCCTCCGCCGCGACCAGATCATCCTCTCCGCCAAGGTCTCCGGCGTCCGCGACCTCATCGACGTCTACACCGCGCTCGCCGCGCGCACCGACCACGCGCTCCACCTCGGCCTCACCGAAGCCGGCATGGGCATGAAGGGCATCGTCGCCTCCACCGCCGGCCTCGCGCCGCTGCTGCTCGCCGGCATCGGCGACACCATCCGCGTCTCCCTCACCCCCACCCCCGGCGGCGACCGCAGCGAAGAGGTCCGCTGCGCCCAGCAGATCCTGCAGGCGCTCTCCATCCGCTCCTTCGCGCCGCAGGTCACCGCCTGCCCCGGCTGCGGCCGCACCACCAGCACCTACTTCCAGGAGCTCGCCCAGCAGGTCCAGAACTACCTCACCGAGTCCATGCCCGAGTGGAAGAAGCAGTACCCCGGGGTGGAGGAGATGAAGCTCGCCGTCATGGGCTGCATCGTCAACGGCCCCGGCGAAAGCAAGCACGCCAACATCGGCATCTCGCTGCCCGGCACCTTCGAAGAACCGAAGGCCCCCGTCTACATCGACGGCAAGCTCTCCGTCACCCTCAAAGGCGACACCATCATCGCGGACTTCAAGCGCATCCTCGACGACTACGTAGCCAGCCACTACGGCAGTGGCAAATCGGAAGAACCGGCCCTCACCACTCACTAATTCGTCATCCCGATCGGAGCTGTCTCGCAACAGCGAAACCCGCGGAGTGCAGGGATCTGCTGTTTGCATGAGTCGCCCACAAATCCCAACGTGAGCGAACTCACAAACAGCGCCAGCGGCGCGTCCGCCCGTGCGGCAAGCACCACCAATGTGGGATCGCCAGCTTTTGCGGAGCAGCATAGCCTCGCAGCGTGCGTACGATCGCCACATTGCTGCTGCTCCCGATCGCCTGTTTCCGCGGGGCTTCACGCCGCAACCTGCCATCCAGCCTCGGACGCTGCGCGCTACAGCGGCAAAGACATCTGCATCACCGCCCACGTCTATGACATCGCCCAGTTGCGCGATGGCACGCGCTTCCTCGATATCTGCAGCCCCGAGACGACGGACGAAGACTGCCGCGTCACCATCGCCAGCCTGCCCCAGGACACACGCGATGTCGGCGACCTGACTTCGCTGCGCGGCAAGGACATCCAGCTTCGCGGCATCGTCCACAGTGTGAACGACCGCAGCCTGATGTATCTGACCAGATCGCAGCAACTGCACGGCGGCTCGGAGAAGTTCCACCCCAACCCTGCTCTGCTCGCCGGCTTCTCCGCCGAGCAAGGCAAAGCCCCGGTGCACGACCCATCGCTCAGCGGCAACCACCACTTCAGCGTCTTCCGCGCGACTCACTAGCACAACGCAGTGGACCCATATGCTCGCGCAGTTCCCGTAGCGAGTAGAACGTTCCGCGCCACTCCACGCCTCCGCGCACAAGCGTGAGCGCCGTCGATCGCACCATCGCGTAGACGAAGACGAGAGTCGCAACCGGAAACGCCGGCAGCCATAGCATGGTGATCGCGCCACCCGCATCGGCAAAGCGCCGATACCGCCAGTAGAGCGCTGCCAGGGCCGCAAGCGACACCAGGCTCGGCCACAACCACGCGCGGTTCCAGACCAACCCCATGACGATCCCGGCAAACGGCAGCAGGCACATCACCGTAAGCGCCGCGCTTGCCGCCGCAACCAGCCCGATGCGGAAGCGAAATGCGGAGAAGACGTTCTTGCTGAGGTTCGTGACAATGCCACGCGCGCCATGCGCCCAGCGGATGCGCACCAGGTCGCGCCCGGTTACCACGCGCGAGCGAAAGCCCGCCTGCTTGATGACGACGCCCATCGAAACGTCCTCGAGGACCTCCATGCGCAGCCGCTCCCATCCGCCCACGTCCTCGTATATAGTTCGGCGCATCAGGTTGAAGGCCCCAACACCGACTGCGTCGCGCGAGCGCGCATCGGCAACCCGCCACAGCCGCGGCCCCCAGATCGAGAGCACATGCAGGAAGGGCAGCATCATCCATTCGCCGGCGCTCCGGCGCCACCACCGTCGGCACGACCAGCAGATGGTCCCCGCCGTCACGCTCGATATACGCCAGCGCCCGAGCCAACGCATCTTCGGCAAACACCACGTCAGCGTCGGTAAAGAGCAGCCACTCCCCTGTCGCCAGCGCCGCGCCGCGCGCCATCGCGTGCGGCTTGCCCAGCCATCCCGGCGGCAGCTCGCGGACATGCTCCACCACGTACCGCGTAGCGCAGGCGTTGCTCCTGTTGAAGAGCCTCCATGATCGTGCCGGTGCGGTCCTCGGAGCGATCGTCTACCGCGATCACCTCCATATCCACATCCTGCGACCGGAGCAGCGAGCTCAATCCGGCACCGACATGCTCCTCCTCATTCCGAGCCGGCACGACGACGCTCAGCCGTCCGCGCGGCACCCCCGGCGGCATCGTGAGCAGGTCCGGCAGCCGCGACATCCCACGCACCCATGCCGACTGTCCGTGCCGCCCACAGCAGCGCTACCCCCCACCCCACCGCAAGGCCGAGTGTCCGCAGCGCGGTCACGCCTCCGCCTCCTTGGGGAGGGGTGGGGCAAATCGCGCACCGAAGAACAGAATCACCGCCGAAAGCACCAGCGTTATCAGCGTGAGCGCAAGGCCGAGCCGCAGCCCATGCCGGTCCGAGATTGCCCCGATCAGCCGCGGCGACGGCGCATCGCCCAGCGCATGGATCAGGAAAAGATTCAGCGCGATGGCGAAAGCGCGTACCGCCGCAGAGACGGAATTCACGATCGCCGCATTCAGCGGGCCGGTGTTGAGGAAGAGGAAGAACTCCGCCAGCAGAATCGAAGGCACAAGCAGCGGACGCGGCCCGAAGAAGACCATCAGAGCCGCAGGAAGCGTCAGCACCGCGCTCCACGCCGAGACGAGATAGAGTGCGCGGTGATTCGTCCTGAGCCAGCGTTGCGCGATCCATCCGCCCACAATGGTGCCGAGGATCCCGTCGATCACCGTCACGCCGCCGAGAATCTGATTCGCGCGCGAGAGCGAGTAGCCTTCCACACGCGAAAGAAAAGTCGGCAGCCAGACCGAGATGCCGCCCATGGTAAAGACCAGCATCGCCATTCCCAGCGTTGCGGTCCAATACGATGGATTTCTAAATACGCCCAGGATGGTCGCGCGTGACGGCGTGGGCTTCAGCAGGTCGGCAGCGCCGCGCACGGGCTCGCGGACGAAGAACAGGATGAGTATGGCGATGACCAGCCCCGGCCCGGCGCTTACAAGAAATGGCATTCGCCAGCCGTATGTGGGGCCGAGTTGTCCGCCAACTAAATATCCCAGCGCCGCGCCCACCGGAATGCTGAGATAGAAGATGCTCAGCACCTTGTTTCGTACCCGCTCCGGGTACATATCCGCTATCATGGCGGGCGCAAAGACGCTGAAGGTCGCTTCGCCAATACCGACGATCGCGTGACGGAAATAGAGTTGCCCATAGCTGTGGACCGTCGCCGTGAGCAGCGTGGCGACGCTCCACAGCACCGCGCCGGCTACGACAAGCGGCTTCCGGGCCACACGATCGCCCAGCCATCCGGTAAGCGGAGCCGCCAGCATGTAGGTGATGAAGAAGGCGTAGGTAAGCGCGCCCATGCGTTCGTCGCTGGCATGGAATTCGTGCTGCACCAGCGGCTGCACACCCGGCAGAACGTAGCGATCAATGAAGTTAAAGAGGTTCAGCGCGGTCAGCAGGCCAAGCGCCCACGCTGCGCGACTGTACCGTGGGTGCTCGTCTGGCGGCATCGATTCGGCCTGGCAGGATTCGCTAGCGAGTATTCGCCGGCCGCGGCCAGCGCGCCGTCACCACTGTGGAAAGACCGCCCCGGGGACGGAAGTCACCTTTGACCTCGGCCCATTCAGGATCGCAGGCCTTCACGACATCGTCGAGCACCTGGTTGACGACATTCTCCTGAAAGATTCCGAGGTTCCGATAGCAGAACAGATATTCTTTGAATGACTTCAGCTCCAGGCAGCGCTCGCGCGGCATGTAGCGGAGCGTAAGGACGCCGGCATCGGGCAGGCCGGTTTTCGGGCATACCGATGTGAATTCCGGATTATCGATCACGATTTCGTAGCCGCGAAACTGATTTTCCCAGGTTTCGATCTCCGGAAATTGCGTCGCAAGACCCGCGCGTGCGTGTTCGTCGGTATATCGCGGCGTGGTGGTCATATTCGTATTGTACCTAGGAAGACTCCCTGCATCTTTCTGACTCCAAAGAGGCGGCGAGCGCGTCTTATATACTTACCGACGGTTTAGAACGAATGGCCGAAACCTCAAATGGCAGAGCGAAACCGATCGTATTGTGGTCGCTCGCCGCAATTCTGCTGGTGATTGTCTTTTTCGCGGTGCGCAGGCTCACACGTGAAGAATTGCCTCTTCGCGTCGCGAACGCAACCATTCAGGACCTGGTTACGACCCGCAGCACCATGGGCAAGGTTGAGCCGCAGCACAATTTTGAAGCACACGCCCCCGCACCGGGCACCGTGAAACAACTCTACGTGCATGCCGGAGACCTGGTGCCGAAAGGAAAGCTTCTGCTGTCGCTGGATGACGCCGATGCCCTTGCGCACAGCGCCGGCGCGCTGGCCACTTTACGCGGTGCACAGGCCAGCTATCAGGCGGCGGAGCAGGGCGGTACGCAGGAAGAGCGCACCTCGCTTGCCGGAGAGATCACCAAGGCGCAGCTTGACCGCGACCAGGCACAGCGCGACGTGGACACGCTGAAGAAGCTCGTCGCACAGGGCGCTGCGGCACCCGGCGAGGTCGCCTCCGCGCAGCAGCGGCTGGAGGCCGCCAACGCGTCGGTTGCGACGCTCCAGAAGAGGCAGAGCTCTCGCTACTCCTCCGCCGACATGGCCCATGCCAAAGCCGACCTGGAGCAGGCCCAGGCGGCGTACTCTGCCGCCAATACAGTCGTCGCACAGTCAAACGTCCGCGCGCCATTCAAGGGGACGGTCTATTCCCTGCCGGTATCCGTCTCGGAGTACATCAGCCCCGGCGCATTGCTGTTGCAGATGGCGGATTTGACCAAGCTGCAGGTGCGCGCTTATTTCGACGAACCGGATGTCGGCACGCTGCATGTGGGCCAGCCGGCGTCCATTGTCTGGGATGCGCTCCCGAATCGCTTGTGGCACGGCCGAATCCTTAGCATGCCTTCGACCATCATTACTTATACGACTCGCAATGTTGGCGAGGTGCTCTTAAGCGTCGATGATGCCGATGGAACGTTGCTGCCGAACACAAACGTGAAGGTCACGATCACTGTGCAGAGCCTTGATCATGTCCTCACGGTTCCGCGCGAAGCGCTGCATAGCGAAGGGGGAAAGGATTACGTCTACCTTTTGCATGGCAATACCCTGCGGCGCAAGCAGGTCACCAAAGGCGCACTGAACCTCACCCAGGTGCAGATCGTCAGTGGGCTGGCAGAGAACGACACAGTGGCGCTGAGCACAACCAATGGCGAGCCTCTGGCGGAAGGTGTGCCGGTGCACATCGACCGCTAGGCATCGATTCGGTTGCCTGGAACGGACTCAGTACTCATGCGCGTAACTCCCCTCTTCCTTATTCTGATGTTCCTGCCGCTCAGCCTTTCGGCACTCAATCCGGCAGACCGGACGGACGTGATTCGCGACCTCCAACAGGGCCGTGCCGACCATGCCATGGAAGTTCTGCAGCCGGCTGATAGAGTCGGGCAGCGGAGATGCCGAAGCACAGCAGTTGCTCTGCCGGGTTGCCCTCCAGATCGAACGGTGGGACGCGGCGGTTACCGCATGCGAAAAGGCGGTCTCTCTCGACAGCGGCAGCAGTGATAACCATCTGTGGTACGGGCGCGCGCTCGGCGAGAAGGCCGACCGTGCCTCTTTCATAAAAGCGTATGGGCTGGCCAAGCGGGTCAAGGCCGAGTTTGAAACGGCGGTGTCGCTCGACCCCCGTAATGCCGAAGCGCTCTCGGACCTCGGAGACTACTACACGGAGGCGCCGGCCATCGTAGGCGGCGGGAAAGACAAGGCGGAAGGTGTCGCGGGCAAACTCGACAACGTGGACCGTGCCCGTGCCGAGGAACTGCGCGGACGTATTGCGGCGAGCAATAAAGATACTGCGGCCGCGGAGCAGCACTTCCGGCAGGCGATCGCCGCGGCTCCCCGTCCGGCCACTTACTGGATGGTTCTGGCGTCTTTCTATCAGAAGCAGAACGATCTGCTCCGTATGCAGGAGGCGATTCGCGCCGGACTGGAGGCAGATGGATCGCGCGGCGAGCCGCTGGTGGATGCGGCGCATTTGCTGACTCGATCCGCACAGGATCCGCAGGCCGCGATTCGCCTGCTGCGCGAATACCTGGCATCTCCAGACAAGTCGGAGGATGAGCCGGCCTTCCGCGTACACTTACTTCTTGCCAGCCTCTTGAGTAAACAAGGTGACACAACGGGTGCCGCACGGGAGATTCAGGCAGCGGCCTCCATCGCCAGCATCTATCATCCAACCAGGCAGGTTGCTACCAATACCGGACGCTGACGTACAGGACATTGCCTTTGCCACACGTGCCTCCTTGTTCGCGAGTTGCTACTCCCGTGCTCTTCGCCATCGCAACCCTGGCGATCACCGCGGCACAACCGGCGAAAGCGCAGATCTCTTTCTACACAGCGGTCGACTTGGCGCTGCGCAATTCCCATGAAGTGAAGATGGCTGCCGCCGATGTTGAGCGCGCAGCGGCCGGTCTGCGCCAGACGAAAGATGCATATGTGCCCACCATGGTGATTGGCTCAAGCGTGGGCTATTCCTACGGATTCCCTGTCGGCCAACCCACTATCGTCAATGCCACCGCCAGTTCCCTGGTGCTCTCTTTTTCGCAGCCGTCCATGATCCGTTCCGCGCGCGCATCGCTCACCGCCGCGCAGGCCTCGATGCGTGATACCCGGGAAAAGGTGGTGGCGGATGCCGCACTCGCCTACATCGAGTTGGATACCGACCGCCGGGAACTCGAAGCCATGGATCAGCAGCACAGCTTTGGCGAGCGCCTCGTGGAGGTCGAGCGCCAGCGCAATGCCGCAGGACTATCCAGCGCCATGGATGTCACTCAGGCAGAGTTGACCAACGCGCAGCTTGAGTTGCGCCGGCTGCATATCCAGGATCACATCAGCTTCCTGCGGCTGCGCCTGGCCAATCTCACCGGGCTTACCGAAGACTCCGTGACGCCGGAGTCTCCCTCGATCCCCGCTGGCCCTGCGGCCCCCAGCCCGGAAACCTTGAACGCAACCCTGGTCGCCCACAGTGCGGCAATTGCCAGTTCCCAGGCAGATGCGGAATCGAAGCAGTACCTGGCCATTGGCGACAGCAGGAAAGACTGGCGTCCGCAAGTCTCCTTTGGCGTTCAGTACAGCCGCTACGCCAAGTTCAACAACTACGCCGAGTATTATCTTCGGTTTCAACACAATAACTTCGACGTCGGCATTAACTTAACGCTGCCCATCTTTGACGCGCAGGCTCGCGATCAGGCCCGCGGGTCTGCAGCAGATGCTGTTCATGCCCGCGAACAGGCGGACCTCTTTCGTCTTCAGTTGGCGGAAAAGACCCGCGAACTCTCCGGCGGCCTTGCCGAACTGCGGGTTCAGCAGAAGATCGCCCGCCTGCAGAGCGATTATGCGCAGGAGAACGTGGACGCCGTGGAAACGCAGTTGCAGAACGGGCCGGCAAGTCCCAACGCGTCCCCATTGACTCCTCGCGACGAAGAAAAGGCCCGCATCGAAGAGCGCCGCCGTTTCATCGATAAGCTCGATGCGGACTTCCAGCTCATGCAGGCGGAAATCCAATTGCAGCGCTCGCTGGGCACGGTCGAGGAATGGGCGATGCAGGCCCCTCATCCATAGCGATTTACATGTGTTTGCGCGCGAGAGAGACTGCACCTGTTTCGGTGCATCTTTTCGCCCTTTTACCTCGTTACGACTGGTACACTAAAGGACAGACAATATGCCCCTGAAGACGCTTTTTCTGAACCCGCCTTCGTTTGAAAACTTTGACGGCGGCGCAAGTAGCCGCTGGCCCGCGACGCGCGAAATCGAGTCCTATTGGTACCCCGTCTGGCTCGCCTATCCCGCCGGTATGCTGGAAGGCTCGCGCCTGCTGGATGCCCCGCCGCATCACGTCTCCGCCGAGGAGACGATCGAGATCGCGAAGGGCTACGAGTTCCTGGTGCTCTTCACCAGCACCGTCGGTTGGTCCGGCGATCACGCGTTGGCCCAGGCCATCAAGCGCGCCAATCCGTCCATCAAGATCGCGTTCGTAGGACCGCCCGTCACCACCTCGCCGGACCGCGCCCTGAATGAATGCAGCGCGATCGACTTCATCTGCCGCCGCGAATTCGATATGTCGGTGGTGGAGTATGCAAACGGCAAGCCGCTGTCGGAAATTCTCGGCATCAGCTACCGCAATGCCGACGGCACCATCGCGCACAACCCCGATCGCCCGCAGCTCGAAGATCTGGATGCGATGCCCTGGGCGACCAAGATTTACAAGCGCGATATGGACGTGACCCGCTACAACGTCCCCTTCCTGCTGCACCCCTACATCGCGCTCTACTCCACGCGCGGATGCCCAGCGCAATGCACCTTCTGCCTGTGGCCGCAGACGCTCAGCGGACATGCCTGGCGCAAGCGCTCCACCGACGACGTGGCCGCCGAGATGAAGTGGGCAAAGGAGAACTTCCCGCATGTGAAGGAATTCTTCTTTGATGACGACACCTTCAACATCCAGAAGGCGCGCACCGTTGAACTCTGCGAAAAACTCAAGCCGCTCGGCATCACCTGGTCTTGCACCTCGCGCGTCACCACCGATCGCGAAACGCTGAAGGCGATGAAGGATGCCGGATGCCGTCTGCTGATCGTGGGTTATGAGTCCGGCGATCCGCAGATCCTGAAGAACATCAAGAAGGGCGCCACCGTCGAACGCGCGCGTGCCTTCACCAAGGACTGCCACGACCTTGGCCTCACCGTCCACGCCGACTTCATCCTCGGCCTGCCGGGTGAGACAAAGGAATCGATCCGCAATACCATCAACTTCGCCAAGACGCTGGACTGCGAGACCATCCAGGTCTCCATCGCGCATGCCTATCCGGGCACGGAGTTCTACGACTTCGCGGAAAAGAACGGCTTCATCACCAACCACAACATGTCGGACTCCGGCGGGCACCAGATGGCCCACATCGAGTATCCCGGCCTGCCGGCCGAGTATGTGCTGGAGATGGTCCACCGCTTCTACGACGAGTACTACTTCCGCCCCAAGGCTGCAGCCCGCGTCGTCTGGAAAGCCATCGTGAACCGCGATGTGCCGCGTCTCTATCAGGAAGCCAAAAGCTTCATGAAGCTGCGCGCGCAGCGTAACAAAATCGTGAAGGACACCAAGCAGCAACAGGCGACAAAGACCGCTCCGGTCGTGAATGCCGGAGTCTGATCGGTATCCTCCTGCATCTCTAACGAGGCGGCCTGCGGGCCGCCTCTGTTGCTCACAGGACACTCGATGACACCACGTCGATACCTCATCCTCGCCATCGTCACGCTTACTTCGGCGCTGGGTGATACCTTCCTCGACGTCGGAATGAAGCAGCTAGGCCCGGTGTCCCTCCACCATCTGAGCACCCTGATCGTCGCCCTCAAGGTGCCGTGGGTGCTCGCCGGCATCGTTCTTCTTCTCGGATTTTTCGCCTCTTATCTGACCGCGCTTTCCTGGGCCGATGTCACTTTCGTGCTTCCGGCCACCTCCTTCGCCTACGTCGTTGTGGCGCTGCTCTCCCGGTTCTGGCTGCACGAGCAGATCACACCCGCACGCTGGCTCGGCATCTTCTGCATCGTTGCCGGTGTTGGATTTGTCACACGCGGTCCGGCTTACACGGAGCATCCGGTCAAGCCCGCGGATCCCGGAGATTCCACGGCAACCGTACCGATAACCATTGCCCAGCATGGAGCAAAGCAATGACCCCCAGCGTCACCGGCCTCGAACTCGCCGCCATGCTGGCCGTGAACGTCGCTACCGCGACGGCAGGCGACATCCTCATCGCCTCTGCATTCCGGCAGATCGGCGATTTTGATGTCATCATTGCGCGCGGCCGGACTTCTACGCGCGATACTCACCGTGCTTCGCAACCTGCGTTTCCTGAGCGGCTTCGCCGCGATGGCGATCAGCTTCTTTTCTCTCCTCTTCACCTTGAGCCACGCGGATGTAAGCCTGGTAGCGCCCGCCGCCGGTTCGCTTACCTTTGTGACCAATGCCATTGCGGCGCGCGTCTTTCTCAAGGAACGCGTCGACCGTCGTCGCTGGGTGGCAGCCATCTTCGTCTGTTGTGGAGTGGCCCTGCTGAAGCATTGATCGGCCCCGCTAAGACCTGATTTGGCTCTGCCGCTGCGATTCCCTGCGGCGTCAACGCCAGGTCGGCAGGTCGCCGGAGAGCGCACGATCCAGATAAGTGGCTGCACTGATCAGTGCCAGATGCGTGAAGGCTTGCGGGTAATTGCCCAGATGTTGTCCGCTCCGCCCCAGTTCCTCGGAGTAAAGGCCCACGTGGTTGGCATAGCCCAGCATCTTTTCAAACAGGAGTCGCGCTTTGTCCAGCTTCCCGGCGCGCGCGAGACACTCGATAAACCAGAAGGAGCAGGCGGTAAACGCGCCTTCGCCTTGTTGCAGCCCATCCACGCCGCTCTCCGTTTTGTAGCGATAAACCAGCGTGTCCACGGTCAATTCGTCTTCAATCGCCTGCAAAGTAGAAAGCCAGCGCGGATCCGTGGGGCTGATGAAGCGCATCAGCGGCATTAGCAGCACTGCCGCATCCAGGTCGGTCGAGCCCAGACGCTGAACAAAGGCTTTGCGCTCTTCGCTCCAGAAGTTGTCGTGAATATCGTCGAGCAATAGCGTCCCGCGCCGGATCATCCAGTCGAGCGGACCGGCGAGAGAACGCTTGTCCGCCAACCGGATCGCGCGATCGAATGCCACCCAGCACATCAACCGCGAATGCAGGAAGTGCTGCCGGCTCGCCGCGCACTTCCCAGATGCCGTCATCGGGCCGTTGCCAGTTTTTCGCCAGCCACTGGAGCATGCGCTTCAGGGAAAGCCAGCCCTCATGGCTGATCGCCTCTCCATATTTGTTGGCAAGGTAGGTGGCATCCATCATCTCGCCATAGATGTCCAACTGCAGTTGCGTGTAGGCAGCGTTGCCGATACGTACCGGTCTCGAGTCCATATAGCCGCGCAGATGATCCAGCGTCGATTCCGGAATCTTACGGCGTCCATCAATGCCATACAGAACCTGCAGCGGTCCCTGCTCGGAGTCATAATCCATCAGAGCGTCCAGCCATTTCTGGAACCTCTGCGCCTCCTCCACATATCCCAGCCGCATCATGGCATACAGTGTGAAGGAAGCATCCCGCAGCCACGTGTATCGGTAGTCCCAGTTGCGCTCTCCGCCGGGATGTTCTGGAAGGCCAAAAGTCGGCGCAGCTACGAATCGAGCCGTACTCATCGTCCTGCATCAGCTTAAGCGTCAGCGCGGAGCGGCTCACGGTCTCGCGCCAGCGGCCGTGATAACGCGATTTCCCCGACCACCGGCGCCAGAACTCCACCGTCTCGTCCAGCCGTGACTGCAGCAATTGCTCATCCAGGGGTCTCTCCGTCTCCCCGCATTCTTCGCTGAAGAGAAAAAAGAGCTTTTCCCCTTCTTTCATTGTGAATGTCGAAACGACGCCGCCGGCTTTCACATGGAGCGGAATCGACGCCTTCAACACCATTGGCTGGATGTCCGCGCCCTCGGGCCGGAAGGTGACCACATCGCCGCGACGCTCGACAGTATGCTTGCGCCGCGCATAATCGAAGGCTGGCCTGCACTCGATCTTGAAGGTGATCTTGCCCTGAATCACCTGGACCAGACGGATGAGCTGGTTGGGCACATCCGCCGTTAAGGTCGGCATGCAGTCTGTGATCTCGGCGATGCCCTGTTCCGAGAGAAACCGCGTCACCAGGACGTTCGTTTCCGGCAGATAGAGCTGCTTGCTGCTCTCTCCATCCAGCTCCGGCTGTATGCAAAAAAAACCGCCTTTCTGCGGGTCCAGCAGAGCGGCAAAAACCGAAGGCGAGTCGAATCGCGGGAAGCAGAAGAAGTCAATCGAACCGTGCGTTCCTACCAGGGCAATCGATCGCATGTTGCCAATGACGCCGTAATCTTCGATTGGCTGAAAGTCCATGAACGCTCCTTCGGCTCGATGTGAGTAATCTACCTTGCATGGCAAACAGCCCGTCTGCGTCCGGACATGCGGCCCGAGACATATCGATCCTACGGCAAGAGGCGCATGAGCCCACGCCTGGGCAAGTCCGGGACACGATACTGTTTCGGATTACCAGCCTCGCGGCTGACCGCCTCGGCCGCCAGGTAACCGCTGCGCGCGGCGCTCTCCATCGTGGACGGCCATCCTGTGGCGGTCCAGTCACCTGCGAGCATCAGGCCCTGCCAGCCGCTCTCCGCTTCAGGACGAACGGCGTCCAGCCCGGGCACAATCGAATATGTTGCACGCACCTCTTTCACGACTGCAGCTTTCAACAGGCGTGCCTGTTGCATCGCCGGGAAGAAGAGCGCCAGCTCGCGAAGCGCCAGGTCAATGATCGCCTGCCGCTCCATGGGAACCAGCGACTTCGATGCGCTGACAACAAGCTCGATAAGATGGCCGGCCCGCATGGACTGCCGTTCCGGCTGGATACGCGAGGTGTTGTAGAGCCACTGCATGGTGGTGTCGAGCAGCACCGCATGTTCGAGCTGGGTGATCTCGCGATCGAACCAGAGATGGATGCCCGTCAGCGGCGAATGATCAAACTTTGCCAGCAGGTTTTCAAGGCGGGCGCGCGGCGCCTCGTCTGGCAAAGCAGGCAGCAGCTTCTGCAGTCCTTCAAAGGACAACGCCAGCACCGCCGCGTCAAAGACCTCGACGTGATCGGCAACCCGAAGCCGCCAGCGCGCGCTTCCCTCGTCATGGCACAGTCCCTCGACTGTGCTGCGCAGATGGACCTTGCCGCCCGCTTGCTCGACGGCCGCAGCAACGCTGCCCGTACATCTCGCTGAGCGGCACGCGCGGAACACCCATGCGCCCCGCCTCCGCTGAAAACAGGAATGCCTCGCGAAATACCTTGGCTGCATAGCGTACGGAGATTCGATCCGGGTCTTCATTGAGCGCGCTGAACAAGACGGGCTTCCAGAAGTGCTCTACGGCACGTTTTGTCTGCCCGGTGCGCTGGAGCCATTCTGCAAAATTCTGCCGGTCCTCTTCCGGGCGGCTGCCCCGAAGAAATACCGCGATGGCGCGCGCGATGGCCAGCTTGTCGCGCCAGCCCAGGGCCTTGGCCCAGAGAAAAGACGGCGTGCTGTGGAGCGGCGCCGGAAGCAGTGCCGGCTTTAATTTCGTCTGCCGGCCACCTGGCTCCAGAAACGTGATGCCATCAGACCAGCGCATCGCGTCATCTGCACCCGCACGGCGAAGCAGGTCCAGCACGTTCGTGCAGCAGCCAAGAACAATGTGCTGGCAGTTGTCGACGACTTCGTCGACGCCGGGATGAAGATATGAGGACGCGCGCCCGCCTACGTAGGGTCGCCGTTCGAATAGCTCCACGGCGTAGCCATCCTGCGCCAATGCGCACGCCGCAGCCAGTCCGGCAACACCGCCCCCAACCACCGCGACACGATATGGTTCTCGTGAGCGCGTCATCGCATCCCGCCGCGGAGGCGCAATGTTAGCATCCGCGTCATGCCGCCGGAAAGAATCAGCACCTTCTGCCAGGTCGGCACCTGCACGCGTGTCGTAAATACATCGAAGTGCCGCGCTTCGATCTTCGACAGCAGACGCGAATATATCTTTACCAGTACGCGCAGTGCGGGGCGGCTATCCCGGGAGATCAATGGCAGCAGGCGGTCCGCCGATTGATAGTAGGCACGCGCGCGTCGCGCAACACCAGTCAGCGCGAGCCGCTGTGGCGCTGTAAGATCTCTGCCGCTTTTCACTCGAGCCAGGTCTGTGGCGCTGGTGCCTGCGCCTTTCAGGTCCTCCAACGGAATGTACACTCGTCCGCGCTCCGCATCCTCGCGCACATCGCGCAGAATATTCGTCAACTGGAACGCGACGCCTGTCTCTTCAGCAAGTCTCTCGGCAGCCGGGCTGCTGTAGCCGAATATCCGTATGCACACCAGTCCCACGACGGACGCAACGTAGTAGCAATACCGATACAGATCGGCGAATGTCGCGAAGGTGCTGAGTCCATCGGTTGCTTCGCGATCCACACCGTCCGCCTGAATATCCATGGCCGTGCCGTGAATCAATTGCTCCAGCAGCTCGCCCGGAATATCGAAACGCTGCTGTGTGTCACGGACCGCAATAAACACCGGATCGGTGGTGTCTGTGGCGTCCCGCCATGCCGCTGTCCATCGCGCCAGTTCGTCGCGCCGTGTCGCGCGGTCCTTCGACTCATCGTCCGAGATATCGTCGGCATGCCGCATGAAGGCGTAGATCGCGCACATAGCATCGCGCTTCTGTGCGGGCAGCGCCACGAAAGCGTAGTAGAAGTTCTTTGCCTCGCGGCGAGCGATTGTCCTGCACTCCGCGTAGGCCTCTTCTATCGTGTGCGGCTGGGTCAAGCCGCCGTACCCGCCGGCCGCATTCCGGGCACGAAACGGCCAGCCAGCGCATGCCACAGCAGCATCGCCTTGCGCGGCTTGGAAATGGTCGGCCTGCCCGAGAGCACGTCATACTTCCGCGCCTCGATCGCGCGAAGAATCTCCAGACCGCCGCGCGTGAACAGGTCGAGGTCAACCGCGAGCTCTCGATCCACCATTCCGATAAGCTTCGCACCGCGTGCGAACATCGCTCGCGCATAGGCAACCTGTTCCTGCAGCAGCGCGCGAAACGCCGGCGTGGCGCGCCCGTTCGCGATCGTCGTCTCGTCCACACCTGCCATCCGCATCGCGTCCAGCGGAAGGTAGATACGCCCGCGCGCGAAATCCTCGCGAACGTCCTGCCAGAAATTCGCGAGCTGCAGCGCAGAACACGTCTCATCGGACAGTGCAAACCGTTCCACATCGCGATAGCCGCACGCATACAGCACCAGCCGCCCGACGGGATTGGCCGAGTACCGGCAATATTGCAAAACATCTGCCATCGACGCGTAGCGCGTAACCGTTTGATCCTGCCGGAAAGCAGTCAGCAGGTCCGCGAAAGGTTCCTTCGGGATATCGCAGCTACGGATCGTCTCGCGCAGCGCGACGAAAACCGGATGCTTTGCTTCCCCGCGATAGCAGGCGTCGAGTTGCTCCTGCCAGACATCCAGCAGCGCCAACGCCTGGGCGTGGCTTCCCACCTCGTCACCCAGATCGTCCGAGATGCGGCAGTAGGCATAGATGCTGTGGAAGTGAGGACGGAAACGTTTTGGCAGAAACCAGGAAGCGACGTGGAAATTCTCGTAATGCGACTCAGCCAGCTCCCTGCAGTATTGCTGCGCCTCTGCCAGTGTGGGTGTGCGCTCCGGCATACGATACGAGGCCGGCAGAGATGCCCATCCCTGCTCAGCAAGCGTATTCGTATCGGCTGCCGTGCTCTGCGTCGCCATCATGGCAGGATCACCGTCTTGATTTCATTGGTACGGCGCATCATGCCCTGGAAAACCGAAGCCAAGTCCCGCAGGGGCGCATGGCCGGTGATAAACGCATCCGCATCGAAGGCCGGATTGGCGATGAGCGCGAGCGCTCTGCGAACAACCGCGGGAGTGTGGTGGAAGCTCGCCTTCAGCTCGATATCGTTGTAATGCAGGTGATTGGTGTCCAGATCGACGCGCGTTCCCTTGGCGGGCCCCCCGAAAAAGTTCACCAGGCCACCCCGCCGCACCATATCCACGGCCCACTGCCACGTCAACGGCAGAGCCACTGCCTCAATCGCAATATCCACCCCACGATGCTCAGGAGTCAGCGCGCGGACCGCAGCAATGCAGTCCCTGGTCTTCGTCGTCTGCACAACATGCTGGGCGCCCAGCCGCTCCGCCGCCAATACCTGCTGATCGTGCTTTACGACAGCAATCACATTCACGCCGGCCAGAGCGGCCGCATGAATCATCATCAAACCGATCGGACCTGCGCCGATGACAGCCATTGTGTCACCGCGCTGCGCCCGGCTCTCCTCAAGCCCGCGAAGAACGCACGCCAAAGGCTCGGTCAACGCCGCGTGCTCGTCTGTCACATGCGCCGGGATCTCCAGCGTATTTTTTTCGACGATCCGCGCCGGCACTCGAATCCACTCGGCATAAGCGCCGTTATTGAACAGTAGATCTTCGCACAGGTTCTGCTGCCCGTGGCGACACCAGTAGCAACGGTCGCAGGGCGCGGAATTCAGCGCGACAACACGCATCCCCGGGCGAAATGCGCTCACGTCTTCGCCGACAGCCGCCACCACGCCCGCCAGTTCATGTCCGAAGAGGGCCGGCATATGCAGCATCTTCGCGTGATAGCCCCGGCGATAGGTCTTCAGGTCCGTTCCGCAGGTCAGGGCCGCCCGGATACGCACAACGATCTCGCCCTCTGCGGGCAGAGGCCGCTCCACGTCTTCAATCCGAACATCTTCCTTGCCGTAAAGTACGGCTGCCTGCATACAGGTCGCCATTAGCCCTATTTTCTCAGATTAGGCCGGCCCTAAAACGCATTTTCGGTATCGGTGTAGACGGCCCAACCACTGCTCTGGCGGCTTTTCTTGAAGCAAAGCCAAACCGGGTGGATCTCCGCGAGTCACAGTAATACAGAAAAACGTTTTAGTTTCCGGGTTCGATCATGATCTTCATCGAATCGGGGTGCGGCTCGGAAGCAAAAGCAATTGCCTCTGCCGCCCGCGAAAGAGGAAAGCGGTGCGAAATGAGCCGCGTCAGATCATAGCCTTGTGTGTAGCCATCCAGCACGATGCGCACGCCTTCGTCCTGGATCTCAGCAGACGAACTGTACGAACCCATCAGTGTCTTCTCATCCATGCAGATCACAGCCGGATCGAAGCTCGCGTCTCCGTGCTGCGTCTGCGCAAACAGCATGATGCGTCCTCCCGGGCGCGCCGCATCGATGGCCGTACGGATCAGCGCGTTACCGCCCACAGCCAGCAGAACCGCGTCTGCGCCGCGGCCGCCGCTCTCCTCGCGGACGCGCGCCACAACGTTTTCCTTGCTCGCATCAATCGGGTACTCCAGCCCGTAGGCATGCGCCACAGCGTGCCGTTGTGGGTACAAATCCGAAGTGACAACCTTGGCTCCCGTACGCCTGGCAAGCGTCGCCAGCAGGATGCCGATCGGCCCCTGCCCGATCACCAGCACTGTCTCGTCCGGCTCCAGACGAAGCGCCCGCACACCCTTGTACGTCGTGTTCAGCGGCTCAATAAAAGCCGCCTGCTCGAACGGCAGATGCTTCGGCAGCTTCACCAGACCGCGACGCACAATCCAATCCATCACCCGCACATATTCAGCAAATCCGCCGCCGGAGGGCTCAAAGCCCGCCGTGCACCCGACATTCTTGTACGACGGACACTGGGCGAAGGTGCTCTTGCGACAGTAGTAGCAATCGCCGCACGGCACGTGGTGGAAGGCCATGGCGTGATCGCCCACTTCGAAGTCGCTGACGCCCTCCCCTTTGGCCGCAATCACGCCGGCAATCTCATGACCGAAGATGCGCGGAGCGGAATGCGACCCGGTACGAATCTTTTTAAGGTCGGTCCCGCAGACGCCGCATGTCGCCACGCGCAGAAGCACTTCACCGGGACCGATGCGCGGGACCGGCACCGTCTCCACGCGCACATCGTTCACTGCGCGATAGACGGCGGCCTGCATTGTCTCCGGAATACGCTCTGTCCTAACCACTTCTTTCTCAACCGTTGCTGTCTGCATATCTGCCCTTGTCGATCCAGCGGTGAAGCGCATGGCCCATTGCATCCGCGCCGTTCTTGCCGTTCTTGCCCATCCGCAGCAGCGCCGCCGCATATCGCGGATGCGTCAAAGCGTATGCGGCAAGCTGGGGAATGCGCAACTGTTTCTCGCTGTCGAGAAATAAATTAAAATCCGGCATCTCTTCCGTGGCGATATCGGTCACTGCCTTCCAGCAGAAGAACGGGACGCCCTGGCTGCGAGCCAGCCTCGCAACCGCCGCCGCTTCCATATCCACCAGCGAGGCTCCATAGGTCTCTGCGATTCTACGCTTCTCTTCCCGTCCGGCAACGTGATCCAGCGTCGCCAGCTTGATCGGACTAGTCACCGTCACTGTGGCATATCGCTCGCCGCTTGCCGTATCGATCACCTCGCCCACCTCGTACGCCGTCCCCGGCTGCACGCCGCACGAAGCTCCTCCTGCCCAGCCTACCGACACCATCGCGTCCAGCGAGCCATAGGTCTCGGCGATCGCGACTGCCTGCTCTGCGCGAACAGCACCCATTCCCCGCGCGACGGCGATAACGGCCACCTCTCCGCGCTGCGAGAGATACGCGCCATCCGGCTGCCGCGACCACCCGCGCACCAGGGGCTTCAACTCCCCGGGCAGCGCCGCGATGATGCCGATTCGATAGCTCATTGTGCCGGCGCGTATCCATGCGCGCGAAACCAGTCGATGGCCGCTCTCAACGCCGTGTAGACCGGCACGATCCGGAAGCCAAGCTCCCGCTCCGCCCTCGCCGAAGATGCAAACATCTTTTTCTTCCCCATGCGCACCGCTTCTACCGTCGCGCGTGGCTCCTTGCCGCGCAGCCTTCCCGTGACCGTCTCATCGAAAAACGCAAACGCCATCGCCAGCGCGTGCGGCACCTGCACGGTCGGCGAAGGTATGCCGGTAATGGCGGACATCTTATCCAGTATCTGCTTGAGTGAAAGATTCTCCCCGCCCAGGATGTAGCGCTCGCCCGGAACTCCCCGTTCCGAAGCGACGACATGCATGCGCGCCACTTCGCCGACGTCCACTAGGTTCAGCCCGGTGTCGACGTATGCAGGAAATCTGCGGTTGAGGAAATCAACGATGATCTGCCCCGTCGGCGTGGGTTTGATGTCATTCGCGCCAACCGGCGTAGTCGGGTTCAGGATGATGACGTGTTGCCCGTCGCGTGCGGCGGCAATCGCCTCCTGCTCCGCAAGAAACTTCGACCGCTTGTAGTGCCCGATCATGTCGTCCAGTGAGACGGGCGTGTTCTCGTCGACAATCGTTCCGTCTTCCTTGAAGCCCATGGTTGCCACGCTCGACGTGTAGACGACCTTCGCCACCCCTAGCTCGCGTGCCAGCGCCAGCAGGTTGCGCGTGCCGTCAACGTTCGCCGCGTACATGGACTGCGGATCGCGCACCCACAGGCGATAGTCGGCCGCCACATGAACGAGCAATTCGCAGTTCTGCAGCGCGGAGCGGAAGCTCTCCGGTTTCCGGAGGTCGCCCGTCACGATCTCGGCAGCGAGCCCTTCCAGGTTTTCGCGGCGGCTGGTCGGCCGGACGAGGACATAGAGGCGCGCCCCTTGCGCGGTAAAGGCACGCGCCACATGGCTGCCCACAAATCCGGTTGCCCCTGTCAGGAAGACATTCATGCGTGATCAGGCCAGCGTTGAAGCGACCGTTGGAGTGGAACCGCGGCGGACGGCAGGAATCAATCGAGCTTCTCGGCCTCGATCCCGATTCCCTTCTCTCCTGCCGCCTTTTTCTCCGAGTACTTCTTCATCCAGGCCTCAAAGCTCTTGCCTGCCGCTGTGTCGCGTCCGGTAAAGGCAAGGCCGGCGATCTCGCTGTACGGGATGGCGATCTTCGTGCGCTCCTTGGCCGGGATGATCCGCACCATTGAGGCCGCGAGCGTGTCCGCGGTCCTGCGGTCGAAGATATAACCCTCAACCACGCGCCCGTCTTTTAGCGTTAGTTGGATATCGCCGCGATAGTCAAACGCCTTTTCGAGCGCAAGACGCACATCGTCTTCGTTCGCAAGCGCCGGAATCCAGCCCTCGAGCTGTTCATGCTCGAAGCCGGCAGCGACCTCCTGAGTATCGGTCACTGCGGGAGTTGTCAGCGCCTGTTCACTCATACGTGCGATTCCTCCAACTCCTTGCTTGAAGGAGAAGCGATCTGTACCAGCGGTCCGCGGCCATGCCCGATCGGCTGATTCAACAGGTCCAGCGCGCCACGATCCTTATAGCTGGAAGACAACGTGGCCTTCACCATGCCCAGAAAGCCGGACGAGTGAGGTAAATCCGTGATGTACAGTGGTCGGCTCATACCCGCAGCTCACCATGCAGTTCGCACACTTCGGATTGCCGCTCTCCGTGCCATAGTGGCTCCAGTCCGTGGTGTCGAGCAGTTCCTGGTAGGTATCGGCATAGCCGTCCTGCAGCAGATAGCAAGGCTTCTGCCAGCCGAAGATATTGAATGCGGGCGAGCCCCAGGGCGTGCACTGATAGTCGCGCTTGCCCATCAGGAACTCCAGAAAGAGTGGCGACATATTGAACTTCCACTCCGCTTTTCGGTTCGACAGAATAGCGCGGAAGAGACGCCGCGAACGGGCGCGTCCCAGGAAGTGCTTCTGGTCCGGAGCCTTGTCGTATGTGTAGCCGGGGCTCAGCACAATGCCTTCGACACCAAACGACATCACCTCATCGAAGAACGCGCGCACGCTGTTTGGGTCTGCGCCGTCGAAGAGCGTCGTATTGGTCGTCACCCGGAAGCCACGCGCCACCGCCTCGCGGATGCCGGCGACCGCCTGATCGTAGCCGCCTTCGCGACAGACCGAGAAGTCATGGTGCTCGCGCTGGCCATCGAGGTGCACAGAAAACGTGAGGTATTTGCTCGGCCTGAACAGCCCGATCTTTTCTTTCAGCAGCAGCGCATTGGTGCACAGGTAGATGTACTTCTTGCGTGCTATCAGGCCCTCGACGATCTCCACAATCCGCGGGTGCATCAAAGGCTCGCCGCCGGGAATCGAGACCATCGGCGCTCCGCATTCCTCGACCGCGCGGAAACACTCCTCCGGAGTTAGCTCCTGCTTCAGGATGTGCGCCGGATATTGAATTTTGCCGCAGCCGGCGCAGGCCAGATTGCAGCGGAAGAGCGGCTCCAGCATAAGGACCAGCGGATAGCGCTCCCGCCGCCTTCAAGCGCTGGCTGAGCACGTAAGTGGCTACCGTCCACATCTGTGAAATGGGCACTGCCATAAGTACAATTCTCCGTTCACGCCGTAGCGTGTTGATTGCTCGGCTTCAGTCGGCCGGCGCGCTCATGGCCCGCCGGTAATTCGTCAGGGCCAGCAAGGGAAAAACGTCGCGGTAGGTGTGGTACGCCAGATAGAACACGCGCGGAAAACCCGTGCCGGTAATGATCGCCTCGCGCGTCTTTCCCTCACCCATGCTCTCGTCCCAGGACCCATCGCCACGTTGCCGCTCCAGCAGCCAGCGCACGCCCTTGGCAACCGAGTCGCTGCGCGTATCGCCTGCCGCCAGGAGGCCCAGGATGGCCCACGCCGTCTGCGATGGCGTGCTCACACCCACCCCGCGGGTCGTCGGATCGTCATAGCTGTGGCAGCTCTCGCCCCAGCCTCCATCCGCGTTCTGCACCGAGCGGATCCACTCCGCCGCCTGCTGAATCTCGGGCTCATGGTTCCACACCCCGATCGCTTCGAGCCCACGCAACACCAGGAATGTCCCGTAGAGATAGTTCACGCCCCAGCGCCCGAACCAGCTCCCGTCCGGCTCCTGTTCCTTCAGGATGAACTGGATCGCCCGCTCGATGCGCTTATCTCTCCGCGTATACCCGTAGGTCGCCAGCATCTCCAGGATGCGTCCCGTGATATCCACCGTCGGCGGGTCCAGCATCGCGTTGTGATCGGCAAAGGGGATGTGCTGGAAGATCATCTTCGTGTTGTCTTTGTCAAAGCTCGCCCAGCCGCCGTTCTTGCACTGCATGGCGAAGATCCAGTCAATCGCCCGCCGCGACACCTCGTACTGGTAGCGCTCGCGCGGGTTATCGACTTTGTTCAGCGCCAGCAGCACCTGCGCGGAATCGTCTGTATCCGGATAGAACTCGTTGTTGTATTCGAAATACCAGCCGCCGGGCTGTGCATTTCGCACCTTCACCGCCCAGTCGCCCTTGTGGCGGACTTCCTTCGCCAGCATCCAGTCCGCGGCCTTCAGCAGCCGCGGGTCGGTGCGCGAAACCCCGGCCTCGCCCAGCGCATAGACAATCTGCGCCGTATCCCACACCGGCGAGACGCAGGGCTGCATGCGGAATGTCGGCTCCGGATAGTCTGGCGTGCCTTCCGGCTCGTCGATGCCCAGCTTTTCAAACTCATCCATGGCGCGGATGAAGTGTGGATCGTCTTCCGAATAGCCCAGCACGCGCAGCGCAATAATCGCGTTCATCATCGCGGGATAAATCGCGCCCAGGCCGTCGGACATCTCGAACCGCTCCAGCATCCACTTCTCCGCCTTGCGCAGCGCCATCGCGCGCAGCGGGCGGATATGCACCCGCTCGGCCCAGTGCACCATGCGGTCGAGCAGCAGGAAGAAGTTTCGCCAGCTAACGATCTTGTCCCGGTTCCAGCGCAACTTCAGACTCGCCTTGTCGCGTCCCCCGACGAAGAGCTCGTCGATCGCCTTCTCGGCCGGAATCTTCTTGAAAGGCTTTTTTGCGTAAGCAATGGACAGTGGAACCAGGATCGCGCGCGACCACGAAGAGATCTCGTAGATGTTGAAGTAGAACCACTTCGGCGCGAGTACGATTTCCGGCGGAATGGCCGGGACAGCCTCATAGTCGTACTGGCCAAGCGCGCAGAGATAGATCTTCGTAAAGGTGTTGCACTTCACCACGCCGCCATGCTCGCGGATCCATGCGCGGGCCTTCACCATCAGCGGCTCATCGGCCGACATGCCCATCAGCTTGCAGGCGAAATAGCACTTCACCGCGAGGCTGATATTTCCCGGCCCCCCCGGATAAATGCTCCAGCTTCCGTCCTCGTTCTGGTAGCGCAGCATCTCGGTGAACGCCCGCTGCATCCGCTCGCGGATTTTGGGGTCTGATGTCTCCAGCAGCACATGCAGGAAGATGTAGTCGGCCTCCAGCATCCCATCGGCTTCCAACTCGCCGACCCAGTGGCCGTCCTCGTGCTGCATGGAAAAGATGTGCTGTTTCGAAGCCTCGAGTGCTTCTTCTACCTGGGCCAGGCTGGCATCGATACGCCCGAACTTTGGTTGCGTCGTCTGCGGCTGCATCGTGGGCCGCTGCATCTCTTCGACAGAAGCCCGGGGCGGGTTCTCATCCACAGATCGATTCATGCCATCTCTTTCGCCAAACAAGTCCGTTTCACAAACGGTGTAGGTTTATAAGCACTGCCGACATGGCTTTCCGTTAAGAAAAGCTGCTCCTTGCGGCTGCCGGCGACCCACGGTATGTGTGAAAACGGTCTAGCGAACCGCAACCGCCGCCGGCCCAATCGCCTGCACGATCTCTGCCGGCAGCCCGAAGCGGACATTCTCCGGCATCACTTCTACCTCTTCCACGGTCCCGAAGCCCTTGTTCTTCAGGTACGCAACCACCTCTGAAACCAGGATCTCAGGCGCCGACGCGCCGGCCGTGACCGCCACGGTAGCGACGCCCTCCAGCCACGAGGGTTGGATCGCATTCGAGTTATCAATCAGATGCGCCACCGTATTCAGATTGCGCGAAACTTCTACCAGCCGGTTTGAATTTGAGCTGTTAGTCGAGCCCACCACCAGCACCAGGTCCGCCGTGTGGGCCACATTCTTCACTGCCACCTGCCGATTCTCCGTTGCATAGCAGATGTCCTGCGAGTGCGGTCCCACGATATTCGGAAACTTCTCCTTAAGCGCTTGGATGATATCCCGCGCCTCATCGAGGCTTAAGGTGGTTTGCGTCAGATACGCAACCCGGTTTGGATCGGGCACCTGCAGGGAGGCAACCTCCTGCGCCGAGGAGACGACCTGGGTGACATCCGGAGCCTCGCCCAGCGTGCCCTCGATCTCGTCGTGGTCGCGATGGCCGATCAGGACAAGCGAGTAACCCTGCTTGGCAAACTTTACTGCTTCGACATGTACCTTGGTGACCAGCGGACACGTGGCATCGATCACCTTGAGACCGCGTTCCTTCGAGCGCTGTCGCACCGCCGGCGACACGCCATGCGCGGAGTAGATCACGCGCATGCCCTGGGGCACGTCGTCGATGTCATCGACAAAGATCGCCCCCTTCTCCGCTAATTCATTCACCACAAAGCTGTTGTGTACGATCTCCTTGCGCACGTAGATGGGCGCGCCAAAGGTCTCGAGCGCAATCCGCACGATGTCCACCGCCCGCACCACACCCGCGCAGAAACCTCTCGGTTTCAGCAGCATCACGCGTTTTGCGGTGTCGGGCTTGTCGATGACAGCTTCAGTAGCGGGGGGCTCAATCGTGTAGGAAGTCACATCCCGTAGTATACCGGCGCGGCGAGTGCTTGTCTCTCGCAGATTGCACCATTTTTAGTGCTGATTCCCTCACCCCGCCGAGGCCTCGGCCAGCATCTGCTCGGCATGACGCAGTGACGTTTCCGAACGTTTTGCTCCGCTCAACATCCGTGCGACTTCCTCAATGCGCTCGGCCGGTTCCAGCCGGCGGACGGCGGTATGCGTCCGGCCCTTCTCCACGCTCTTTTCCACTACGAAGTGCTGGCCGGCAAACGCCGCAATCTGCGGCAGATGCGTCACGCAGAGCACCTGCTGCGCCCGGCTCAATAGCTTTAATTTCTGCCCCACCGCCTCCGCCGCACGTCCCCCGATGCCGATATCGATCTCATCAAAGACAAGCGTGCGCGGCAGGAGCGTTTTGCGGCCCTTCCCGGCCCGCGCCGCACCTTCCTCCACGCTAACCTTCAGGGCGAGCAGAACACGGCTCATTTCTCCGCCTGAGGCGATCTCATCCAGGGGCTTCAACGGCTCGCCGGGATTGGTCGCAATCCTGCACTGGACGGCATCCCAGCCGTGCGCTGCCCAATGCTCCTCGTCCTTCTGCGGTTCGATCTCCACCGCAAAGCGCGCCTTCATCGCCAGATCGTTGATGTGCCGCTCCGCCAGCGCTGCCAGCTTCTTCGCGGCGGCGCCGCGGGCGGTCGTCAGCGCTTCCGCTTCACGACCATACTCAGCCGCCGCTGCCGCAAGCTGCTTCCGCAGCTCGGCAAGCAGCACGTCCCGGTTCTCAATTTCGTTGAGTTTTGCCGCAACCTCCTGCCCGTAGGCGATGACCTCGCTGGTCCCCGCTCCGTACTTGCGCTTCAGCCGGTCCAGCAGGGCGAGCCGGTCTTCAATCTCGGTCAGCCGCTCGGGCGATGCCTGGATTCCCTCCCCGAAATCACGGGCCGTTTCCGCGACATCTTCGACGGTCGCGCGCGCCGAGGCTAACTGATGGGCCGCATCGGCAAAACGCGGCTCGTAACGCGCCAGCTCTTCCAGGTGCCGCTCGGCCGCTCGCAGCGACGCCTCCGCGGCATTGCTGCCGTCGTAGAGCTGCTCATACGCGCCCATCGCTGCGGCGAAGAGCTTTTCCGCATTGCCCAGCACCCGCTTCTCTGTTTCGAGCTGGCCGTCTTCCCCATCGCGCAGCCCGGCCGACTCGATCTCGCGCAACTGGAAGCGCCACAGGTCGGCCATCCGCAGCCTTTCCTGTTCATCGCTCTCCAGCGACTGCAGCTTCTCCGCGCACGCGCGCCACGCGGCATACCTGGCGCGTGCCGCTTCGGTCGAAATGCCCGCGAAGCGATCGAGCAACAGGCGCTGCTGCGTTCCATCAAAGCCGGCCAGCGTCTCCGACTGCGCGTGGATCAGCGCCAGCTCCGGCGCCAGCAGTTTCAGCACCGCCGCCGTTGCTGGCTGGCTGTTGATAAAAACCCGTCCCTTGCCCGAAGCCGCGATCTCTCGCCGCAGCAGGATCTCGCCGTCGCCGGCATCGATGCCGTGTGCCTCCAGAATGCGTTCGGCGTCGTCCGTTGCTTCGAAGACGCAGGAGACAACCGCCTTCTCTGCCCCATGGCGAACAACGTCGCTCGAGCCCTTTCCGCCGAGCAGCAGCGCCAGTGCGTCAACCAGGATCGATTTGCCCGCGCCAGTCTCGCCCGTCAGCAGATTCAGCCCCGGCCCCAGCGTCGCGGATGCATGGTCGATCACCGCATAATTTTCGGCTCGCAATTCCAGCAACATAGGCGTATCCGTGGCCGAGCATAGCAGAGGTCCGGGCTCGATTACCGCTGTGCGCCGATCAGCCGGAGTAGCCCTTTCGTCACTTGCAATCTCTATCCGCTGCGGTTGCTTCCTGCTACCCTCTCTAGTAGCGATTTCCCATCGATATGTCCTGAAGCAGCGGAAGTGAATGTGGCTTTTCCGTCAGAAAAGTTGCTCCGCTGGGAACATGGACGGGACATAGGAATGGAAAATCTGCTCTAGTAGCCGCAGATGACAGCTCATCCGATTTTTTTCGCGATTCTCCTGCTCTTTCAGGGCGATGACCAGGGCGTCCCCGTGCCGCCGCCGCACTCCAGCAGCAACGCAATTCTGGAAATGCTGCGGGCCAGCGGGCCAATCGCGCTCACCGTCCTTGGTCTTCTCGCTATCGCCAGCCTCTTCTCCTGGGCCATCATTCTGGGCAAGTGGATCGGGTTTCGCCGCGCGCGCAGCCAGAGCCGCGCCTTTCTTCGCGCCTTTCGCAAGGCAGCGCGGCTGCAGGAGATCGGCGCCATCTCGGAACAGTACAAACCCAGCCCGCTGGTCAACGTCTTCGACGAGGTCTACGAGACCTATCGCCGGCAGACCGGAGGCTACGGGCCGCCGCGCAACATCACGGCGCTCGAGCGCACTGCGCAGTCGGCTTCCAGCGAAGCGCTTACGTACATGGAGCAGCGCCTGACCTGGCTGGCCACCATCGGCGCCATTTCGCCCTTTATCGGCCTATTCGGCACCATCATGGGCATCGTGGATGCCTTCCACGGCCTGGGCACGGCCGGAGCCGCCACCCTGCGCGCCGTCGCGCCGGGCGTCTCGGAAGCACTCATCACCACCGCGGCCGGTCTTGTCGTCGCGGTGCCAGCAGTCATTGCCTACAACCAGTTCTCCGCGCGCATCCGCGAATTCGGCTCGCGCATGGACGACTTTGCCCGCGAGTTGCTGAACAGCATGGAAGAGATCACGCTACGGCCGCAGCAGGATCCGCTGGAGCGCGAGCGCGCAGGACGCGAAGCCATGCAGGAGCCTGGCCGTGGCGTTTACTAACGCGGGAGGCCGCACCCAGTCCTCGCTCGCGGACATCAACATCACTCCGCTGGTGGACGTGGTGCTGGTCCTGCTCGTCATCTTCATGCTCACCGCGCCCGTGCTGCAATCCGGCATCGATGTCGCTGTGCCCAAGACGCGCACCGTGCGCGAGGCCACCGAGCAGCATGAGGTGATCACCATCGATCGCGATCAGCGCGTCTTTCTTGGCGACCATCCAATCAACGTGAACGACATCCCGCAGGCGCTGCACCATCCGGATCAGGACGCAAGCAAGCAGATCGTCTACCTCCGCGCCGATGAGCGTGTGCCCTTCGGCGCGTTCGCCTCGGTAATGGACGCGGTGAAGCAGGCGGGCATCACGAATGTCTCGATCGTGACCCAGCCCCTCACCAACGCGCCCGGCAAGAAGTAGGAGCAGCGGCATCCATGTCTATCGACCTCGAAGAGCGATATGAGAGACGCGCGCCCTTCGGTGTTCCCTTCGCGGAATCGCTGGGACTGCACGCCTTGGTCATCGGTGCGCTCGTCTCCTCGGTCTGGCTGCACAGCCGCATCCGCGGCAACGAATGGGGACAGAACTTCGACGGCGCCATCCAGGCGAATCTTGTCTCGAATGCCCCATCGATCCCGTTGCCGCAGATTCAGAAGCCGACCGACAACGTGCTGGCAACCGAGAACCCCAGCCCCGCGCCTGCCATCGAGAAGGAGCAGACCGTTCCGACGCCCGATCTCAAGGCGATCCCGATTCCCGTAAAGGCTCCGCCAAAGAAGGAGCCGCCGCCCAAGAAGGAAGTTCCGCCGAAGCAGGAACAGAAACATCCGCAACCGCAACAGCCGCCCAAGGATCGAGCGAATTTCGGCGAGCAGCAGGCTTCCAGCATTCCCCGTTCCATGGCGCAGCAGCAGGCGCAAGGGCCGGCGGCGCCGGTATCTGTCACCGGAGGCGGAGGCTTCCGCTTCCCGTACTATGTCGCGATTATTCAGCGGAAGACTCAGGAAAACTGGCTGAAGCAGGAGGTCGATCCCTCCACTCCCAGCGGCGCGAAGGCCTATATCTACTTCACTCTATCAGCCGCGACGGCGCGCCATCCGATGTCAAAGTCGGGGAATCCAGCGGTTCCGCATCGCTCGACCAGTCATGCCTGCGGGCCGTACAGCGTGTTGACAGTTACGGTCCACTCCCTTCGGGGTATAACGGTTCAACCTTGCAGGTGTCATATTATTGTGAATTCACAGGTCGCTGACGGAGATCAAACCCCCAAGTGAAAATACCCCCGACGACACAAAAATCACGATCCTCCCTGTATCTGGCCTTCTTCTCTCTGCTCGTTCTTCCATTCGCCTCACCCCTCCATGCGCAGGACTGGGTAAGAACCGGCTCCAACCTCGGCGTCGAGAAGATCCGGATGGCCGCGGCCGATTTCAAGCCCAGCTCCTCCGATCCGCAGACTCCGGTCCTCAAAGCGACCTTCGACAACACCCTCTATAACGACCTGTCGAACGCCGGATTCTTCGACATGGTTCCGAAGAGCATGGCTCCGCCCGCAACCCCGGCAACTCCAGCGGAAGTCAACCTCGGGCAGTGGTCGGCCGCGCCCGCAAACGCCGCCATGCTCGCGCTGGGCTCGCTCGCCGTGCAGGGTGGCCGCATCAACGTCAGCGGCTTTCTGGTGGACGTGAAAGAGGCCGGCGCGCCCGCCATCGTCGGCAAGCAGTACGGCGACGTCGCGACCCAGGACAACGCCCGCCTGATCGCCCACAAATTCGCGGACGAGATCATCCTGCGGCTCGGCGGCGGCGTCAATGGCATCGCCGAAACCAAGATCTACTACGTCTCCTCGCGCTCCGGCGTGAAGGAGATCTGGGCCATGGACTACGACGGCCAGGGCGAGCACGCCGTCACGCACCTGGGCGAAGTCTCGCTCTCCCCGCACGTCTCGCCCGGATAACAGCCGCGTCGCCTTCGCATCGCTCGGCAGAACCGGCTGGACGATCCGCATGTACTCGCTGGTGCTGGGACGCATGGTCAGCTTCCCGTCTCCGGGCGGCACTACGATCTCTCCGGCATGGTCTGCGGATGGCGCCCATCTCGCCTTCTCGTCAGATCGCTCGGGTGATCCGGAGATCTGGGTCTCCGACGCCAACGGCGGCGGCGCTCACCGCGTCACCACCTTCCGCGGACCAGACGTCTCGCCCTGCTGGAATCCCAAGACCAACAACCAGATTGCCTGGGTAAGCGGCCGCACCGGACTGCCGCAGATCTACACGATGGAGTCGGACGGCGCGAACGTCCAGCGCCTCACAGACGGCGGCTACGCCACATCGCCATCCTGGTCGCCCAGCGGCCAGTTCCTGGTCTTCGCCTGGGATCGCAAGTACGGTCCGGGTGCTCCTGGCAACCAGGATATCTACGTCATGGACATCGCGAGCAAGCGTTGGGTGCAGCTTACCCACGACGCCGGCCGCAACGATTTTCCCTCCTGGGCGCCGGATGGCCGGCATATCGTCTTTGAGAGACAGACAGGTGGTCATTCCGAGATATGGTCCATGCTGGCCGATGGCACACAGCAACACGCATTGACCCATGACGGAAACAACACCATGCCGGGCTGGAGCTGGAAATAAGTGCACAGAGGATGGTGCATCCGTGTAACCTGAATATGCTCGAATCCTGCCGCGATGGGCATTGATACAGATTTCCGCGGTCATGCGGGTGTGGCCGCGAACAAGTTTTTGTTTGAGGAGAAGAGACTGTGAATTCGCTTCCTGTTCGTACCTGGAATATGCGCCGCCGTGCGGCTTCCTGCCTGGCTGTTCTTGCGATTGCAGCATTTGCCGGGTGCGGTAAGAAGCATGCTCCGCCGCCGCCTCCGCCGCCGCCAGCCGCCGAAACCGGGGCTGCGCCAACGGCCACCATCACGGCGACGCCGGACAACATCGCGCCCGGGGACAAGGTGATCCTCTCCTGGAAGACGACCGACGCCACCGACGTCTCGATTGACGGCATCGGCGCCGTGCCCTCCTCCGGAACGCAGACCGTTTCGCCGACGCAAACCACGGACTACCACCTGGTCGCACGCGGCCTCGGCGGCTCCACGGATGCGACAGCGCACGTCACAGTTGGCGGTGCACCGACCAGTGGCGACCTCAACGGCGAGACGGTCGATGACGCGACCTTCCACAGCAACGTGACCGACATCTTCTACGACTACGACAGTTACGACATCAACCCTCAGTCGCAGGCGGTCGTTTCGAAGGATGCGGCGTTCCTCGCCTCTCATCCCAAGCTCAAGATCGTGATCGGCGGCTACTGCGACGCGCGCGGCTCGACGGAATACAACCTGGCCCTGGGCGAGAACCGCGCCAATGCAGCCAAGCAGGCACTGGTCTCGGCCGGCGTCAACCCGGACCGCATCCGCACTGTCTCCTATGGCAAGGAGAAACAGTTCTGCACGGAAGCAAACGAGCAGTGCTATCAGCAGAATCGGCGCGCGGGATTCTCCGTCGACCGGTAGACAGTTTTCACAAGGGTGCAGGCTTGTGATAAATGCTGACGCAGTTTTCCGTCAAGAAAAGCTGTTCCTCGCGACTGCTGGCTGCACATGGTATTTGTGAAAACGGTCTAATCGGCCGAGTACCAAAACAGTCCTCGTGCCAAAGTAATAAAGGGGCAGCGTGACCATGCCGGTCGTGCTGCCCCTTTTGCTGGGACAAAACGTCTAGAATGAATAGGAGTTTATGCCGTTTCGAGGCTTCAACATGCGTAAATCACTTCTTCCCGCCGCCGCTTTTCTTTTGCTCAGCGTCACTTTTCTGCCTCCCCGTGCCCATGCAGTCGCCAAGGAAATCATCGAGTTACAGACCCAGGTCTCGCAGCTTCAGGACATGATCACGCAGATGAAGCAGTCCAACGACGAGCGGATGGGCGTTCTGCTCCACATGGTCCAGCAGAACGCGGACAACATCTCGCGCATGACCACGCAGGTCAACACGATGCAGCAGGCGATGTCCTCGCAGAACGAGAACCAGCAGCTATCCGGCCAGATGCAGGCGCTGAACGATTCGGTGGACGAGTTGAAGACCCGCATCGGCAAGCTGGACGCCACCCTGCAGTCGATGCAGGCGCAATTGCAGAACGTGCAGAACCCGGCAACCACCGGCGCGCCGCCGGCCGGACCCGGTGGCATGGCTGACAATGCTCCACCGGCGGGAAGCCCAGGTCCCCAGCAGGGCCCTGCAAACAATGCCGCCGGCGCTCCTGCGCCTCCACTGCAGCAGACCTACCAGGCTGCGCTGCGGGACTACAACTCCGCCAAGTATGAGCTGTCGAATTCGGAGTTCGGCGACGTCATCAAGTACTACCCGCATGACGATCTGGCGGGCAATGCGCATTTCTATATGGGCGAGATCGCCTACCGGCAGGGCAAATACTCCGACGCAGTCAAGCAATACGACATGGTGCTGGAGCAATTCGCCGGAAATCCCAAGGCTCCGGCGGCGCAGTTGCGCAAGGGCGAATGCCTGATCGAGAACCAGCAGCGCGACGCCGGCGCACAGGAGCTGCGTTCGCTGATCCAGCGCTATCCGCAAACGCCGGAAGCCGCCGAAGCACGCAGCAAGCTGAACGGGCTGGGCATTCGCATCACTCCAAAGCCGACAGCGTACCGCCGCTGATTGAGCCCGCGAATACAACGGAACACAGTTTGCGTATCATCTCAATCGAGCAATGACCAAACATTCCGATAGTGACGAACACAAAGGTGTCGTCGAAGAAGAGTCGCCCCGCGCGACCACCAGCCGCCCATCCATGTCCGGCCAGCTCGGCCACCGCACCGCCAATCCCGATGTAAAGGACAACGATTCTGACTTTCCCGGGCCAGACGCCCGGGAAGAGCACTCCGGCGAGCCTGGCAGTTGATTCTAAGTTCGTCATCCTGAACGTAACCGAAGGCGGAGTGATGGATCTGCTGTATTTATCGCTCCATATCGGCGCGAAGCGCCGCCGCTCCTACCCCGCCCGGCTCCGCTCCAACCCCGCCTGGCTCCGCTCCGGAAGCCTGAGCTCCCGTTGCGGAAGACGGTTCGCGTTTCTGTCACTCAAAAACGCCGGATTAGCCAGCTTCCATTTCTTCAGCAGGAACCCGAGCCCTGTAGAGAGCACGCCGATGCCGTATACCAGGCTGCGCTTGAAGTTGATCGAAGAGGCATCTTCAAAATAACGGGTCGGGCAGGAGATCTCACCGATCCGAAATCCGAAATACACCGCCTGCACGATCATCTGGTTATCAAAGACGAAGTCGTCGGAACAGCTCAGCAGCGGCAGCCGCTCGATGACAGCGCGGCTCCAGGCGCGATAGCCGGTGTGGTACTCCGATAGCTTTTGTCCGATCAGCAGATTTTCGATCAGGGTCAGAAAGCGATTGGAGATGTACTTGTAGAGCGGCATGCCGCCTCTCAGCGCGCCGTTGCCAAGAATCCGCGAACCGAGCACGCAGTCATACTGATCGTAGGCAATCATCGAGGCCATAGCCGTCACCAGCAGCGGCGTGTACTGATAATCCGGATGCAGCATGACGACGATGTCCGCGCCCCGGGCGAGCGCCGCCTCATAACACGTCTTCTGATTGCCGCCGTAGCCGCGGTTCTTGTCGTGCCGGATCACGTACAGGCCAAGCCTCTGTGCAAGCGCGACAGTATTGTCCCGGCTCGCATCGTCGGTCAGGATGATGTCGTCCACGACGTCGCGCGGAATCTCATCGACGGTTCGTTCAATCGTCTTTTCGGCGTTATAGGCGGGCAGGACAACGGCAATTTTCCGGTTATTGAGCATGTGGGTTCGAGGACACTTCCGAGAACACTTCGAGGATACAGGGAACCTTCAGCGATCGGCACGCAAGGCCCGGAGGCTTGTCGGCGTCGTAAACAAGTCGCGCTCCACCCGAGACGCGCGCCCGCAAGAAGCAAGGCGGAATTTCAATTTGGAACTGCAACAGGAACAATTGCGCAAAACCTGCCATTTCGCCCCACCGATTTCGCTACACTTGAAATAGAGACACCAGAAACGCCCGCGCTCATCCGCGGGCGTTTGCATTTTTGCGGAGCGCTTTTTCACTGACCATATTTCAGCCAAACCCCTCATGCACCACAACCTGGGGCAGAATCTAGGCCCTAAGTCATTTGGAATGACGATTTTAGGTGTTAAGTCCTTTAGATGGACGAATTTGGCGGCCGAAAGCCCTCTAAATCGCTGTATGGCAAGGGCTTGCGAGCCGCCGTACCGTACCGGGAGGGGGGAGGGGTAGCGGGTAACGTGACCTGGGTTCGCCTAAGAATCAGGCGAGAGCTACCAGAGGGCCCGCACCCAGCGCATCGCGCCGCAGGCGCGTATGCCGGGACGCCGAGCCCCTAGCGCATGCGCTGCATGACGTCGTCCAGCACAGATTTCGGAGGCCGCACCCGGGACTCCGGCAACGTGCCAAGCGGCTCGTCGACCAGGTTCAGCAGGTCGGTGAAACTGGGCTTCTGCGTGTCGACATAAAAGACGCCGGTGAGGATCTCGCCCTTCTGCTGCGACTCCATCAGGGCGCGCACGGCATGAATGCGATCGGTGGGATTGTAGTCCTCGTGCAGCTTCCGTAAACGCAGGTGCGAGCCATCATGCATCTCGACGTCATAGGTTGACCCGGCGTCGTAGTCCACCGTGATGTCCTCGAAGTGCGGCACAAAGCCGACCTCCGAGATGGCCTCTTCATGCTCCTGCATGTACTTGTAGCTCTTGGTCGAGCCCTCGTGGTCGTTGAAGGTGACGCAGGGCGAGATCACGTCGAGGAACACCGTGCCTTTGTGCGCGATGGCGGCCTTCATCATGGCGAGCAGTTGCTTCTTATCGCCGGAGAAGGAGCGGCCGATAAACGTCGCGCCCAGTTCAATGGCTAGCGTGCAGGTATCGATCGGCGGAAGGTCGTTGATGACGCCCGTCTTCAGCTTCGAGCCAATGTCGGCGGTCGCGGAGAACTGGCCCTTGGTCAGGCCGTAGACACCGTTGTTCTCGACGATGTAAATCATCGGCAGATTGCGCCGCAGCAGGTGAACGAACTGCCCCATGCCGATCGACACCGTGTCGCCGTCGCCGGAGACGCCGATCGCCTTCATGGTGTGATTGCCCAGCAACGCACCGGTTGCGACCGCGGGCATGCGCCCGTGCACGCTGTTGAATCCGTGCGAGCGGCTCATGAAGAAGGCCGGGCTCTTCGACGAGCAGCCGATGCCGGAGAGCTTCATCACGCGCTCGGGTTGCAAGCCCATCTCGTAGAAGGCGTCGATGATGCGCTCGGAGATGGCGTTGTGGCCACAACCGGCGCAGAGATTGGTCTTGCCGCCGCGGTACTCGAGAACGGGCAGGCCGATGCGGTTGGTCTTCGGGGCGGGCTTCGGCGCCGGAGCGGTGGGTGTGGTCGCCATTGTTTAGATCCCTTCCTGCATGACCAGTTCATCGGTCACGCTGCGCGCATCAATCGGCAGGCCGTTGTAGTGCCGCACGCTGCGCAGTTTGGTTGCATCTTCTGCCGGTAGATCCAGCTTGAGCAGGCTCAGCATCTGCGCATCGCGGTTCTGCTCGATCACGTATATGCGCTCGTGCGTCGCAACAAAGTCGTGTATCTCGCGTGTAAACGGATAAGCGCGGATGCGCAGATAATCCGTCTCGACCTTGTACTCGGCCTTCAGTTGTTCCCTGCTCTCCATCACGGCGAAATCGCTGGTGCCGTAGGCGATGAGACCAACCTTCGAAGTGCCGTTTGCAACGGTAATTGGCTCGGGCACCATCTTCCGCGCGGTATCGAACTTGCGCGTCAGCCGCTCCATCTGCTGCTGGTACTCGTCCGGCCGCTCGGTATAGAGCGCGCGGTCGTTGTGCCCGCTGCCGCGCGTGAAGAAGGCTGCCTGCGGATGATCCGTGCCCGGCAGCGTGCGATAACCAATACCGTCGCCATCAACATCCTTGTAGCGGGCAAAGCCGCCGAGACGCGTCAGGTCCTCCGCGCTCAGCACCTTGCCGCGCTGCATCGGCTTCTCCGGATAGGTGAAGGGCTCGGTCATCCAGTTGTTCATGCCCAGATCCAGATCGGAGAGGACAAAGACGGGTGTCTGAAGCTGCTCTGCCAGATCGAATGCTTCGACGCTCATCTCAAAGCACTCCTTCACCGAAGCGGGTATCAACATGACGTGACGGGTGTCGCCATGCGAGAGAAAGGCAACTGAGAGAATGTCGCCCTGCGCGGTACGCGTCGGCATGCCGGTCGAAGGCCCGACGCGCTGGATGTCGAAGATGACGGCGGGAATCTCTGCGAAGTAGCCCAGGCCGGTGAACTCCGCCATCAGCGAGATGCCGGGGCCGGAGGTCGCGGTCATCGAGCGCGCACCGGTCCACGCAGCGCCCAGAACCATGCCGACCGCGGCCAGTTCGTCTTCCGCTTGCACCACGGCGAAGGTCGCCTTGCCGCTGGGCTCTACTCGATACTTCTTGAGGAGGTCGATCAGGTTTTCGACAACCGACGACGAAGGCGTGATCGGATACCAGGTCACTACTGTGACACCCGCGAACATGCAGCCGAGGGCAGTCGCGGCATTGCCTTCAATGATGATCTTGCCTTCATTCGCGTGCATGCGCTCGACGCGAAAGGGATCCTGCTTGGTCAGCGAGGCCTTCGCATAGTCGTAGCCTGCCTGCACCGCCGACCAGTTCAGGTCCGCAGCCTTCTGCTTCTTCGCAAACTGACGGCGCACCGCGGCTTCGACCGTCGCCAAGTCCATATCGAGAAGCTGCGCGACTATGCCGACATAGACCATGTTCTTGACCAGCTTGCGCAGCTTGGCCTCAGGACAGACGGCGGCCGTGATCTTGTCGAAGGGCACGGGATAACACGTCACGTCGTCGCGGTACTGCTTCAGGTTCGCAGCATCTTCGTAGATGACCATGCCGCCGGCGGGCAGAGAGAGAATGTCGTCCTTCGCCGTCTCGGCATTCATGGCGACCAGGATGTCGATTTCTTTCTTGCGCGCGACGTGACCGTGCTTGCTGGCGCGGATGGTGTACCAGGTGGGCAGGCCGGCGATATTCGAGGGGAAGAGATTCTTGCCGCTGACAGGAATGCCCATCGCGAAAAGGCTCTTCAGCAGGACGTTGTTTGCAGATTGCGATCCCGAGCCGTTGACTGTGGCTACCTGGATGCTGAAGTCGTTGACTACCTCGCCGGAGTGACCGGCCGCAGCGCGCGGCTGCTCTGTCTTGAGGGCCACATCACCTGTTGCCATCGAGCGGATTCCCTTCCAAAACACCATATTCCTGCCGGCCGATGCGTGCACGCGTCAGCCGTCGCTATCTTGTAAGTATAGGACAGCACTGTCCAGAGGACTCAGGTCACCGGGGTTAACTGCGCAGGCTCAAGGCTGAGTGGGTGCTGAGCCGTGCTGAAATGTCACTACTGGCGGATGTTGCTCAGACGATCCTCTACCTGCTGGCGCTCCTCTGCCGTCAGAGGCAGCAGCGGGAGCCGCGGCGAGCCGCCGTAGTAGCCATTCAGGTCGCATCCGTACTTCACACCCGGGATGCCCAGACGGCCGCAAATGAGATCGGCCGCATCGACGACGCGCTGTTGCTTTTCTTCGGCAACCTTCGAATCGCGGTCCTTCCAGGCCATATAGATCTCGGCACACGCCTGCGGAGCGAAGGCGGCCATGGCCAGGATGCCGGCGGTCGCGCCCGCGGCGAGCGAAGGCAGCAGCGTCTGCGCAGAACCGCAGAGCACCTGGAAGCCGACTTCGCGCGTCCGTGTCTTGAGCATCGTCGGTGGGGGCGCCGCTGCGTAGCCGACCCCGGCCATCAATGCATCCGCCGGCATCATGGCCGCTGCAAATCCCGCCGCGTTTGCCTGCGCATCCAGCATGCGATTGGTGACGGCGGTAAATGTCGCCGTGACGGTGACGTTACGGCGAGGCGCGGACGCCGTCGCCTGCACGATCGCTGCGATACGCTCCGGCTTACCACTCGAATCCTTCACGCCGATGATGTTGGTGTGCCCGCAAAGCTCGGCGATGAGCTCGACCGGCAATTCGTAAGCCGTGTATGGCGGAATGTTGTAGAGCAGGATCGGCAGTGGTGATCGGTCAGCGACCATTCGGTAGTAGTTCAGCATCGCTGCCGGATGCGATGGGGACAATAGCTGGGGCCGAAAGAAATGCGGCGTACGGACCAGAGCAATGTCGTAATTGTGCGACGCTGCGTGTTCGATGCGCTTCAGCGTCTCCGAGAGGCTCTCATGCCCAACGCCCGCGATGAGAACGCGATCCTCCGTAGCTGCATCGCGCGCAACCCGCAGCGCATCGCGGGTCTCCTGATCGTTCAGCATGACGGCTTCGCCGGTCGAGCCAAGCACGACCAGCCCGGCTAGCGGCGACCGGCAATAGCGCTCGACGCTGCGCTCCAGATGATGCCAGTGCGGACGGCCATCCGGATGGAACGGCGTTGGAATCGCGGCGAAGACTCCTTCAAGCAACATGGCGGTCCTTTAGCGCGCTGCCAGCGCCCGCGCCGCGTGGAGCTGCTGCAGGGCGTCTACGTGGATGATTTCGCGCTGCAGCGCAGCGATGCCTTCGGCTGCTGCGCGCGCCGCGGCCATGGTGGTAATGGTCGGAATGCGCTGCTGCACGGCCGCTCGGCGGATCGCCTTCTCATCGAAGAAGGTGTCCTGCCCCTGCGGGGTGTTGATGATCAGGTGAATGCTGTCGCCCTTGATGAGATCGACGATATTCGGGCGCCCTTCCTTCACCTTGTAAACGCGCTCTACCGTGAATCCGGCGCGCTCCAGCACATCGGCGGTGCCGTGCGTCGCCACCAGGCGAAAGCCGAGGTGGACGTATTCGCGTGCGAGTGCGACCAAACCATCCTTATCGCGATCGTTCACGCTGAAGAAGACCGTGCCGCGGAGGGGTAGCCGCTGCCCGGCAGAGAGCTGCGCCTTGGCAAAGGCCTCGCCGAAATTGTCGGCAACCCCCATGACCTCGCCGGTCGAGCGCATCTCCGGGCCGAGAACCGTGTCCACGCCGGGGAACTTGTTCCAGGGGAAGACGGGCGACTTCACGTAGAAGTGTGCTCCGGTATCGAGATCGCTTCCCTCACGCACCTGCTCCGGCAGTAGATCTTTGAGAGTCTTGCCGACCATGATGCTCGACGCGACCTTGGCGAGCGGCACGCCGGTGGCTTTTGAGACATACGGCACGGTGCGCGACGCGCGCGGGTTCACTTCGATGACAAAGACGCGATCGCGATCGCCCTTCTGGCGGCTGCGCTGGATTGCGAACTGCAGGTTCACGAGGCCGTGGACATTCAGCGCGAGCGCAAGCTGCCGCGTATAGTCGCGCAGCGTAGCCAGCGTTTCCTGCGGCAGATCGACCGCCGGCAGCACGCAGGAAGAGTCGCCGGAGTGAATACCGGCCTCTTCGATGTGCTGCATGATGCCGGCAATGACGACGTCTTTGCCGTCGCAGAGCGCGTCCACATCGACCTCAACGGCTGCTTCGAGGAAGTGATCGATGAGCACAGGACGATCCTGCGAGTACTCGACGGCTTCCGCCATGTAGCGCCGCACTGCTGTGGCATCGTAGGCGATCACCATGGCGCGGCCGCCGAGCACGTAGCTGGGCCGCACGAGCACGGGATAGCCAACACGCTCCGCGCCAGCCAGGGCTTCCTCCACGCTGGTTGCCATGGCGCCCGGGGGCTGCGGGATGTTGAGGCGCTCGAGCAGCGCGCCGAACTGCTTGCGATCTTCTGCCAGATCGATGGACTGCGGCGAGGTACCAAGGATCTTGACGCCAGCCTGCTTCAGCGGCAATGCGAGATTGAGCGGAGTCTGGCCGCCGAACTGGACAATCATTCCCACGTCGGCACCGCCGGAGCTCTCGCGCTCATAGATCGCGAGCACATCTTCCAGCGTCAGCGGCTCGAAGTAGAGACGGTCGCTGGTGTCGTAGTCGGTCGAGACTGTTTCGGGATTGCAGTTCACCATGACGGTCTCGTATCCCAGCTCTTTCAGCGCGAACGCAGCATGGCAGCAGCAGTAATCGAATTCAATGCCCTGGCCGATGCGGTTCGGCCCCGAGCCCAGAATGATGACCTTCCGCTTCGCCGTCGGTGGCGCTTCGTCCTCTTCGTCGTAGCTGGAGTAGAGATAGGGCGTCTCGCTCTCAAATTCAGCGGCGCAGGTATCGACAAGCTTGAAGACTGGCTTCAGCCCGGCCTTGTAGCGCAGCTCACGTACCTGATCTGCGCCGGTGGCAGAATCTAGGTGCCAGACCTCGGCGATACGTGCATCGGAGATTCCCATGCGCTTGGCTTTGCGCAGTAGACCCGTATTGATCGTAGCGGGCTGTGTTGTTCCGAGCTGCGTGATCATGTCCGTGATCTCTTTGATCTGATACAGGAACCACGGATCCATCCCGGTGATTCGGGCAACTTCGCGGACGGTCATCCCGGTGCGGAAGGCATAACGGATGTAGTCCAGCCGCTGCGGCTGCGGCGTCACCAGCCGCTGCATCAGGCGTCGTGGCTCGATTGTTTCTGAGCCGACGCGCTTGCCCGTCTCCAGCGAGCGCAGCGCCTTCATCATCGCTTCCTTGAACGTGCGGCCGATCGCCATCACCTCACCGACCGACTTCATCTGCGGCCCCAGCGTCTCATCTGCTCCGGGAAACTTCTCGAACTGCCACTTCGGCACCTTGACGACTACGTAGTCGATCGTCGGCTCGAAGCATGCCGGAGTCTTGCGCGTGATGTCATTGGGGATTTCATCCAGCGTGTAGCCGACAGCAAGCCGCGCCGCAATCTTCGCGATGGGAAAACCGGTGGCCTTAGACGCGAGCGCGGAAGAACGCGAGACACGCGGATTCATCTCAATCACGGTCATGCGACCAGTCTGCGGATGCACCGCGAACTGCACATTCGAGCCGCCTGTCTCCACGCCAATTTCGCGGATGACACGTATCGCCGCGTCACGCATCATCTGATATTCGCGATCTGTCAGCGTCTGCGCCGGGGCCACGGTGATGGAGTCGCCGGTATGAACGCCCATCGGATCCATGTTCTCGATTGAGCAGATGATGATGACGTTGTCGGCAAGGTCGCGCATCACCTCCAACTCGTACTCTTTCCATCCCAGGACGGATTCTTCGATCAGGCACTCGTGGACGGGCGAAAGATCGAGCCCGCGCGAGAGGATCTCCATCAGCTCTTCACGGTTATATGCAATTCCACCGCCTGAGCCCCCAAGCGTGAATGAGGGGCGGATCACGACCGGGAAGCCAATCTTCGTGGCGAAATCCATACCATCGCGCAGATTGTTGACCAGCGAAGATCGCGGCATGTCCAGGCCGATCTTCTGCATCGCGTCCTTAAAGAGCAGCCGGTCTTCCGCCTTCTTGATGGCATCGAGTTTCGCGCCGATCAGCTCGACATCATACTTTTCGAGAATGCCGGCATCCGCAAGGTCTACGGCGAGGTTCAGAGCTGTCTGGCCGCCTACGGTCGGCAGCAGCGCAAACTTCCCTTTGCGCTTGCCGTCAATGCCAGTCATCATCGCTGCTTCCAGGCGAATGATCTCCTCCACGTACTCGCGCGTCAGCGGCTCGATATACGTGCGGTCGGCGAGTTCAGGATCGGTCATGATGGTGGCGGGGTTCGAATTCACCAGCACTACTTCGTAGCCGTCTGCGCGCAACGCCTTCACCGCCTGGGTGCCGGAGTAGTCGAACTCCGCCGACTGGCCAATCACGATGGGGCCGGAGCCGATCACCAGGATCTTCTGGATGTCATTTCTACGAGGCATCTATCTCCCTTACTGCTCCTGCTTGCCGACTAGGCCGGCGAAATCGAAATCGGTCCACGCACGATATACGCGCTCTCCTGCGATGAAGTCCTGATCTTCCTGCGTCAGATGCGGACGTCCTCTGGGATGTCCCTGCCGGTCCGTGAAACGGCCGGAGCCCTGAAGGTTCCCGTGGTGCCCGGCGGTCGTCAGCGAGTGCACATAGATCCAGCGCTGGTCAGGTTCGGAGTTGCCCGGTGTGTACTGGCTTTCAGATCGGATGACTTTGCCGCTGGAATCGAGACAGGCAATGACGTCGCGGTTGAACTCACCGTCGTGGTTCCACTGATACACGGCGCGGGGCAGATCCTTCAGCTTCCAGACCATGGCGAGGCCTTCCATATTTCCCTGCCGCTCCAGCAACTGCTGGCGGAGATCTTCGGTGACATACCAGCCGCCGCGCGCATATAGCTGGACGGGATGCGGAGGCGCCTGCCCTAGACATCGCGAGACATAGTTCATCGCCGCCTTATCCGGAAGCCCGTAGCGCAGGCCGGTGCCGGAATCCGGGACTTGCGCGGCCAGCGTGCCCGCCGCCGGCAAAACGGCCGCTGCAGCCGCCAGCAGGCAATACGATCGCGCATTCACCGCTTCGACTCCTCCATCATCTTGCGGAAGTCGCGGAAGAGGTAATGCGAGTCATGGGGGCCCGGACTTGCCTCGGGATGATACTGCACGCTGAAGAGCGGCATTGAACGGTGCCGCAGGCCTTCCAGCGTGTTGTCGTTCAGATCGACGTGCGTCAGATCGACCTCGCTCTGCCTGAGGGAATCGGGGTCAATGGCGAAGTTGTGGTTGTGCGCGGTGATTTCGATCTTGCCAGTGCCTGTCTGCTGCACCGGATGATTTCCGCCATGGTGACCGAACTTCAACTTGTAGCTCTTGCCGCCGAGCGCAAGGCCGATCAGTTGATGGCCGAGGCAAATGCCGAAGATCGGCTTCTTCCCTGCCAGTTGCCGGATATTTTCCTGAGCATAGTGCAGCGGCTCAGGGTCGCCGGGACCATTCGATAGAAAAATGCCATCTGGCTTGAGGGAGAGCACATCTTCCGCAGGAGTACGCGCCGGCACCACCGTCACGCGGCATCCCTCGCGCGTCAACATACGCAGAATGTTGTGCTTGATCCCGTAGTCATAAGCCACGACGTGAAGTTTCTCTTCTGGCACATCAGGCATCAGTCCCGGGATCGCATTGCCGGCGTGATCGCGGGCCCATTCATAGCTGTCCTTCGTCGAGACGAGACTGGCCAAGTCGGTGCCGTCCATTTTCGGGAGGGCCCTTGCATTCGCGACGAGCGCATCGGGGCTCGAAGACTTGGTTGAGACGACGCCGCGCATGGCGCCATAGGTTCGCAGATGACGCACCAAGGCGCGGGTGTCGATTTCCGAGATCGCAGGCACGCCATGGCGTTCCAGATACTCGTCCGCAACCTGTTCAGAGCGCCAGTTGGAGCTCACGGGAGAAAACTCCCGCGTCACCAGGCCTTCGATATACGGTTTTTGCGCCTCGGCATCGGCGGCATTGGTGCCGTAATTGCCGATCTGCGGGTTGGTCAGCACGACGATCTGGCCCGTATAGGAGGGATCGGTGAAGATCTCCTGGTAACCCGTCAATGATGTGTTGAAAACGACTTCGCCGGCGCGCTCACCGCCCGCGCCGTGGCTCTCACCGCGGAAGATGCGCCCGTCTTCGAGCGCAAGAATGGCCTGCATCGCCGCTCCATAGGGTGGATTCAATCGATGTTAGCAGGTTTCCGGATTCGCCGCCCGTAGGCGACGGCACTCCCGTGCGATCCGCGCCGCCGGTTTCCGATGAAACCGGCGGTGAGCAATCGCTGGTCCATAAAGGCACAGAAAAGGACACAGATTCTTCGCAATGCTCGGCTTGTCGTAAATACTCGAACGCGCTGCAGCGCGCTATTCGACGACGTGCATTTTTTCCGTGGGCCAGTAGACGAATGCCGCCTTGCCGTAGATGAAGCTGCGGTCCACGGGGCCGAAGTCGCGGCTGTCGCTGGAGATGGAGCGGTGATCGCCCATCACGTAATACGAGTGCGCCGGCAGCACGATTGGAGGCGCCGATCTCATATCGCGAAAACGCTGCGGCACATACGGCTCCGGAATGTGAACGCCATTCACATAAACGCGACCGTCGTCGATTTCGAGACGATCTCCGGGAAGAGCGATCACGCGTTTGATGTAGCTCTTCGAAGGGTCCTGTGGATAGTAAAAGACGACAACGTCGCCGCGGCCGATGTCCTCGAAGTGATACACAAACTTGTTGATAAAGATGCGGTCCTGATCGTGCAGCCGCGGCAACATGCTGGTGCCTTCGACGCGCACCGGTTGATAGAGAAACGTAATGACGAAGAATGCCACGGCGAGCGAGACGAGGATGTCACGCGCCCAGACCGCGACCGCACGACGGCGGCTGCGCCGATTAGGAACGTCGAGCGGGTGTGGACCCAGCGAGTGGCTTTCCTGTATGTCCATCAATGACAACCGAGACTGCCGGGCGGGCAGACGATGTGTGCAGGCTTCGAGAGCGGCTGCGGCTGCCCTCCACTAGGAATGTACTGCGGATTTCCGCGCACGTCATTTATTCCATCGAGCTGCGATGCCGTAAGCTCCAGGGGACGTTGTATCACCATCTCAAGACTAGTCCCTTCCGGAATAACGATCTCATCGCCGCGTGTCAGCAGCGTGTAGACCAGTCCTCCAGCCACACCGGCCAGTCCACCGCCGAGAGCTCCAACGCCCGGATGTCCGCTGGCGGCCCCGCCGATCACGCCTCCGGTTGCGCCGATCATGCCGCCCTTTGCCACATTGCCGGCGTCCCTTCCTTTGTTGCTTGCCTGCTCAATCGTGCCCTCGTCGCCTTTGACAGAGGGGCCGCCTGATCCGGGCAGATTGTCCACCGTGCCCGGAATGCCGACGACCTGGCCGTTGGGGAAGATCATGGTGGTGAAGTGCATCAGCAACCTGGCACGGCCTTTGATACGGCCGGGGCGATCCACCTTGTCGATGACGCCCTGGACGTAGACGCCGGACGGGATGAGAACGTGCGAACCGACAATGACCGGGAAGGTCGAGACCAGGTAGACGCCGTCGCCGGGACGCGCCGTTTTGGTATTGACTCCACTCTTCAGCGACAACAGGACTTTCGTCCCGGCAGGCACGGTATAAGTCTTTCCGTTCAAGGCATTCTCGGCCGCCGCCAGACCGGGGGCCACTGGAGCATCCGCGTGTTGGGGCGACGCCGGTGGGGTGGGCGCCTGCTGTGCAGCAAAGACACACGGTACGGCGAAGAGTGTGCTGCACATAAGCCACGCAGCGGCGTTGGTTCGTTTCATGAATCTGGTACCCACTCTTTTTATAGACGCACCGGAACCATGATGGATAGAGGCGTCGCATCTCGCGGTAATCGCGCGATGTGGCAACATCGTTACGAAAGAGAATCTTCCGAGCCGAGCCCTAGTTGACTTCATCCACAAAACCCCGCTTCCCGGAGACAACCGCCGTGCTCGAGCAGGCAGTTCGCGACCGTGTCTTTCCGGGCTGTGCCTTTGCCGTTCTCTTGCCGGGCGAGAGCGAGCCTTCGCCAGGTTCCGCGCAGGCAGTCGGGCGCTTTACCTACGAGCCAGACTCGCCGCGCGTCGAGCGCGATACCGTCTTCGATCTCGCCAGCCTCACCAAAGTGCTGACAACCACAATGGCTGTCATGCGGCTTTACGATCGCCAGCAGCTCGCGCTCGATGCACCCATAGCTGAATGGCTGCCGGAATTTGCCGGCGCCGATCCCAGGGACACCCGTCGCTCGCATGTCACGTTGCGAATGCTGCTGGACCACTCGTCCGGGCTGCCCGGCTACATGCGACTTTTCGAATCGGCACACAGCCGCAACGCGATGCTGGAGGCCTGCCTTCGGCAACCGCTGACGGCCGATCCCGGAACGCGTGCCGAGTATTCGGATATTGGATTCATCCTCCTGGGCCACCTGGTCGAGAAGCTTACAGGTGAGCGGCTGGACTCCTACTGCCGGCGTGAAATCTTCGAGCCTCTCGGCATGGACACGACGCAGTTTTGTCCCGATCGGGAGATACGCTCTTCGATGCCGCCCACGGAGAACGACGGCGCCTTCCGCCACCGGATCATCCAGGGTGAAGTCCAAGATGAAAATGCTTTTGTAATGGATGGAGTGGCCGGACATGCGGGTCTTTTTTCGAACGCACTGGATCCGCTGCGCGTGGCAAGATGCATGCTGGCAGGCGGCGTAGCGCCGTCAGGCGTGCAGCTGTTCTCGACACAAACTGCGGCGCTCTTCGCAAAGCGATCGGGGGAACCGCCCGGTACATCGCGTGCACTCGGCTGGGACACTCCGTCAATGCCGTCTTCTTCGGGGAGATTTTTTTCGCAGCGATCGATCGGCCATCTCGGATACGCAGGCACATCGCTCTGGATCGATCTGGACGCAGGCATCGCTGTAACGCTATTGACAAACCGAACCTGGCCGGACCGTTCTAACCAAGCCATTCGCGAGCTACGTCCGCGCTTTCACGACACTCTGCGGCGCGAGCTGACTGCCGATCAGAAAAGTTGATCGAATGCTCGCCGATCAGGCACCCAGGTCACAATTCCAGTAACCCGATCCCCGCATTTTCCTGAGTCGCCGTTTGACAGGAGCGGTAAAATAACTTTAAGGGCTTTTCCGACCACTATGGCTACCTTGACCCCCGCAACCCGTATGAGCACGACCGTTGAGGACGGGGCACTTCAGACCCCAACTGAGCGCGACCTGCACGAACTGACGACCGAGAGCGCCAACTCCGCGTCGCAGGGCTTCGATACCAAATCTGCTCTCGAAATCGCGCGGATCATCAATCACGAAGACAGCAAAATTGCCGGTGCCGTGAAGAAAGCCCTGCCGGAGATCGCCCTGGTAATCGACGCTGTGGCCCGCGCGCTGCGCGATGGCGGCCGGCTGATTTATGTCGCCGCCGGATCGAGCGGCCGCATCGCCGCGCTGGATGCCTCGGAGTGCCCGCCTGCTTACTCCACCACTCCGCAGTCCGTGCAGTACATCGTCGCCGGCGGTCCCAAGGCGGTTGCGTCTGCCGTCGAGGTAAACGAAGACTCGCCCGAGCTTGGGCAACGCGATATCGCACGACGCCGCCCGACGCGCAAAGATGTCGTGATCGGGCTTTCGGCTTCAGGACGGACGCCGTACGTTGTAGGCGCTGTAGAATATGCGCGCAGCCGCGGTGCGCACACCGCCGCCATCACCTGTAATCAGAACACCGCGCTTGCAGCAGCAGCGGAAATTGCGATCGTCGCCGAAGTCGGCCCGGAAGTGATCTCCGGCTCCACGCGCATGAAGGCAGCGACGGCGCAGAAGATGATCACCAACATGATCACGACTGGCGCGATGACGCGGCTGGGCTATGTCTACGAGAACATGATGGTGAATGTGCACATGCACAACGCCAAGCTGGTGGAGCGCGGCATCGGCGTGCTGATGCGCGCCTGCAACATCGATCGCGAAACCGCCGTCCAGACCATCAAATCAGCTGGCAAGAGCGTTCCAATCGCGCTTGTCATGCTTAAGGCTGCCGTGGACAAGCCGGAAGCTGTTCGCCGCCTCGCCAAGGCGGACGGCAATGTTCGGCTCGCCATCGAGGACACTGTCCTCGAACTCTGATCGCATTCTTGATTCTGTCCCAGGCCCTAGGCATCGTCCGAGGGCTTTTGCCTGGTTTTTGGCGTTGCGTGGAGACATACATCCATCGTTCGATGGATGCGCGGCCCGTCCTTCCGCCGCTATCCTCGCGCACGTGCCTCCCGATCGTCGAAAACTCGGCACCTCCGCATTGCGGTTCCAAAGAGCGCGCGGCCGAACTGGCTGACGAAATCGATGCTCGAGCCAGCCCCGAGATTGGAACCACGGTGAGAAATGTGAAACTGACAATCAGGTACGTGGCTGTCAGCTGCAGCAGCACACCGCCACGAATGCGATCGGTAGATTGCGCTTCGGATCGCGCATTGTCGCCTGGTCAGCTTGCCCGGCCTCCCACTCAGCCGATCAAAGGCGAAGAAGCCGCTTGCCAGCGGCTGCATAGACGCTTTCAGGACGCCAGCAAACGCCATCCTGCTTCAGCCGGGGTTATCGTTGATTGTGCTGCTGCTTGGGAGCTTTAATCGCATACTCGCGTACATCATCTTTTCCGCGGTGCTCTTTCTCGCGATCACGGTGATGACTCTGTTCCGCATGTCCCCAAGGCCCCGAACCTGGTGGTTTCCCGGGGCGCCAGCTGTTTTTCTTGTTTGCTGCGCCGTGATCGCTGTGCTCCTGCTGCTGCACAGCCTGGTGCCTGCCCTGCTCGGTGTACTGATCGTTCTCTTCGGCATCCATCGCGCGGTGTCATTCGCGCCCACTATCCATCTGCATCCCTTCTCGCATCGAAAGGACTTGATGCTCGTGCCTCATATCCAACTTCCACGAACCCATGACCGGCATCCGAAAGCCATGGCCTTTCGACCTGAGACGGCCAGGCCTCTCAATGATCTAGTAGAAGTGCTGCTGCGGTCCCGAAAAGATCTCGCGAAAAGGAGGCGGAATATGCCGCACATCCCACTGCCTGACGGCCTGCCAGGAATCAGTGGCGCATTCGCTTTCCGTCCGGAGACGGCGAAGCCGATGCGCGAGCTCGCGCATATTCTGTTACACGAACCAAACAGCCTGACACCGGGCGAGCGTGAGCTGATCGCGACCTACGTCTCATCCCGGAATGACTGCTATTTCTGCCAGACCAGCCATGGCGCGTGCGGCGGCGGCCCATCTGCAGGATCCAAAACTGGTCCAGGCGGTGAAGGCCGATCCGCAACAGGCGGCAATCTCGCCCAGACTGAAGGCGCTTCTGGTGATCGCCGGGCAGGTGCAGCAGGGCGGCAAGCAGATAACGCGTGAGGCCGTGGAGGCAGCACGCGGCCTTGGCGCGACCGACCTGGAAATCCACGATACAGTGCTGATCGCGGCGGCTTTCTGCATGTACAACCGCTATGTCGACGGGCTCGCGACCTTGCAGCCGCGGGATGAATCGATGTACGCGGCCATGGGCCGGCATCTGGCGGACCACGGCTATCGCACGCCTTCTCTTCCACAGCCGGAACCCGTGTAGCGGCTGGCCTATAGTCGGCCTGTTGAACGAGTCGATACGCTGTCTACAACTTCTGTTGATTCCTGAGCGGAGAGCGTTTGACGCGCGCGTTGTCATCCGTACACTGAGGGGACGGGACATGGCAGGCGTCCCCGATTCGTCAGGAGTCCGCACAATTCATGGAAAAGTTCGTCATTCGCGGCGGCAATCCGCTGCTCGGTTCGATCCGCGTCTCCGGCGCCAAGAACTCCGCCCTTCCCTGCATGGCTGCCGCCATCCTTACCGAAGATGAAGTCATTCTCGAAAACATTCCGCAGGTCCGGGATATCGAAACGGAGCGCAAGTTGCTGGTCTCCATGGGCGCTGAGGTTGAGCTCGGATATGGCCGGGCGCAGCATCGCACATCCATCTGCTGTCGCTTGCTCTCTGATCCGGTTGCGAAATACGAGATCGTGAAGACCATGCGCGCGTCCTCTCTCGTTCTGGGTCCACTCATCGCCCGCACTGGGCTTGCCCGCGTCGCCATGCCCGGCGGCTGCGCCATCGGCGGGCGCCCGATCGACCTGCATATCAAAGGACTGGAAGCGATGGGCGCCACCATCACCCAGGAACACGGCTACCTGGAGGCCAAAACAGACCGGCTTAAAGGCGCGCATATCCTCTTCGACAAAATCACCGTAACTGGAACAGAAGACCTGCTGATGGCGGCTGTGCTGGCCGACGGCGAAACGGTGATGGAAAACTGCGCACGCGAGCCAGAAGTGACCGATCTGGCGGCGATGCTCGTCTCCATGGGCGCGAAGATCGAAGGCGCCGGGTCGGGCGTTATCCGTGTGCGCGGTGTCGAGAAACTGCATGGAACGCGCCATCGCATCAATCCTGATCGCATCGAGGCAGGGACATTCCTGGTTGCAGGCGCGATCACCGGCGGCGATCTTCGCGTGATGCAGTGCAATCCAGCGCACCTGAGCTCCGTCATCGCCAAGTTGCAGGAATGTGGTGTGCGCGTGGATGTTGAAGGCGACTCGATTCGCGTGCGCAGCGAAGGAAGCTTGCGCAGTGCGGACATCTCGACCGAGGAATATCCGGGCTTCCCCACTGACATGCAGGCGCAGTACATGGCGCTGGCCACGCAGGCCGACGGAACCTCTGTTGTGATCGAGAACATCTTCGAAAACCGGTTCATGCACGTGCAGGAGCTGGCCCGCATGGGAGCGAACATCAAAGTAGACGGACGCACAGCCACGGTGCGCGGCAAGACGCCGCTCTCCTCCGCTGCGGTGATGTGTTCAGACCTGCGCGCTTCCGCCTCGCTTGTGCTTGCTGCGATGGTCGCTGAAGGAGAGACGATCCTCGACCGCGTCTACCATATCGATCGCGGGTATGAGCGCATCGAGGAGAAGCTGCGCGGCGTCGGCGCAGAGATCCGCAGGCTCGGGAAACATCTTTGCGAGCAGATGAGAGCCTCCACAATCAACAGCTAGCTGATACGACTCCAGACAGTTCGGACGACCGCTTGACTCAAAGGGTGCCGCTTAGTCGCGTCACGAGCGGCGATTCTGTATCGTGTATTAAGCTGACACATGATAGCTCCTGCGCCTACATCCGATGCTCACCCCATGCCGGGCATTTTCCGTGAAAGACCCATCGGAAGTTGGGTTGCCATCGGGATCTTTATTGTCCTGATCCTGATTTGCTGGGGAGTCTTCTTCGGTTTCATCCAGGCGAGATACGACGGATACTGGATTCCTCCCAATATCGAGGCAGACTCCAGCACCTACTATCGGTTTGCCGGAATCGGGTCGTCGAACTTTGAGGATCAGCCTCGAAGCCTAGTCAGTTTCGCTGGCAATCTTTTTGGTCCCGTCCTGATCGCAAAAGTCTTCCGGTATCCATTCTGTGTTGCTGTCTTTAATTTTTTTTTATTGTTGCTGATGATCCAGACTGCAGCAAGAATACCCGGGCTGAGACGGCGCTATTTCGTACTTCTCTTCTTCTTGAATGCGGAGAGCTTTGTCGCAATCGTCAGCTTGAATAAGGAAATCTTGGCCTCCGTCGGACTCGTGGCGTTCACGGCAGCAATCTCCGGCACATCAGGACGGAAGCGATATCTAATACTTGCAGCAATGCTTTCATTGATGGCGCGGTGGGAACAATTGGCAATTCTTATTTTGTATTTGTTGCTGGAAAGTCGTCTCTCGCCATTTCGAGGACGACATAAGCTCTCTCTCGCCTTCGTGCTATCCGTCTTGACCGTCATGTATACCGCGGTTGTACAGTATTCAGGAATCAATCTGGCAGGATTTTTAGCTGTGGCTGAAGTCTCCGGCACCATTGCAAGGTTGGACGACATCCAAGCACATTTCGGCCTTCCTCTCGTTATCATCCCTAAAATGTTAATGAACCTATTCAACCGCTGGCTGCTACCGCAATACTTCATCAGCCCTGCCTTTTTCGCGTCAGACTTTTCGGAACTACAAGGCAGTCTTATCATCCATCTACACACCTTGGCGATGTTGATATTGATGACTGTAGCTTTCGTTAAGCGCCGGCTCAGCCCTTCGCGACCGATCCCCTATCTGATTTATCTTTACCTATTAGTTACTGCAGTAAGTCCGTTTGTCCAGCCTCGTTATGAATTCCCCATATACGTCCTTTTATGCGTTCAGTGCTCGATTGAACCGAAAGCTTATAGCATGCAGGACAGTATACCGGCCACGGTCAGTGCTCAAGCAACTCTGGCTACAAGATAGTGTCAAGCTACCGCGACAGAATGATGGTGCCTGCCTCTCGCTGGCCAACAATCGTCATGTCCATGACTCGGCCACGAAATCGTTGCGCTAATGTTGAGAGCGTCGTCCATGCTGAATCCGGCGCACAAGAGACTTCACATAAGCGGTCTATTCCTTCCCTCGATGGACTACGTGCGGTTTCAGTCGGCTTAGTCATTGCGTCTCATTATGGACCGGCCGAAAAGGCGATACCGTGGTTGGATAGCTACCTGTTTTTTCTAGGTCAAACCGGCGTCAATATGTTTTTTGTGATAAGCGGCTTTTTAATCACATTTCTGCTTTGCAAAGAACATGCCGAAACGTCGGCAATTTCGCTCAAACGATTTTACACGCGGCGCGCATTTCGGATTTTTCCGCCGTTCTATGTCTATCTGATCGTGACTGCGGTTCTCTCCAGCGCCAGCGTTTTTTGCGTGCACCCCCATCAGTTTCTCGTTGCCGGGTTGTATCTCTGGAACTACTACATGCCACGGAACGGCGGCATCCTTGGTCACACGTGGTCGTTAGCTCTGGAAGAGCAGTTCTATTTATTTTGGCCGTTGCTCTTGAAAGTGCTGAAGCCACGACGAACCCTCTTCGTGGCGATTGGCCTTATCCTATTTGAGCCCTTGGTGAGGGTCCTCACCTTTGTCTACATGCCCGCGCTTCGTGAAAGCGGGAAAATCTCAGCCATGTTTCATACCCGCATCGACACCATCATATTTGGCTGTTTCATCGCGCTGGTATGGCGTCACGAGAAATTCAAGCATTTTTCTGCCCGGTATCTGGGGCCGTCCGCATTCTACACATCAGCCGCTCTTGTGATTTGCATTGGCCCAATACTGAACATTTGGTTTCGATCTATGTACCATGCCTTCTGGTTAACGATTGAGGGTCTAGCGTTATCCATCATTCTCATCTACCTGGTTCGAAGACCGGACACTCTGCCCGGCCTTTTTATGAACCTACGGCCAATGCGATACATTGGGGTGCTTTCCTATAGCATCTATCTGTGGCAGCAATTGTTCGTGAAACTCTGGCTGGACTGGTTTCCGCTCAATCTGGCGGCTGCCTTCGGATGCGCCATCCTGTCCTTCTACTTAGTGGAACGGCCTGCGCTGCGGCTTCGTGATGTGCTTGAGGCGCAAATGTCGCTGTGAATATCGGCGAGCAGTGATCGAGCATCTAATGAATCTAATCGGAGATTCTGGAGGAGCGCGACACTGTATGCCAAGAGCAGACAATTCTTCACTCAGAGAACAACTGGTCGCTCTCCTCAAGGGCGGACAGGCGCATGCAACGTTGTCTGAGGCGGTGGCAAACTTTCCCGTGGACCGCATCAGCGAGCGGCCGGCGGGCAGTCCTTATTCTGCGTGGCAGTTGCTGGAACACATACGCATCACGCTTCACGACCTGATGGAATTTGCCACCAACTCCGAATATGTGGAATTGGAATGGCCGGCCGGCTACTGGCCGAAGGATGCGGCTCCGGGGCCGGACGAGTCCTGGAAGGCAACCGTGAAGGCAATTCAAGCCGATATGAAGAGGTTCGAGGCGCTGGTCCATTCTCCAGACAGCAATCTGTATGCGGTAATTCCGTGGGGCAAGAATGGCGAGACATTGCTGCGCGAAGTGCTGCTGGCGGCCGACCACACTAGCTATCACCTGGGCGAGCTGATACTGCTGCGGCGGGTGCTGGGAATCTGGAAGAGCTGAATCAGAATCGGATCGGGTTTTCTGCTCTTGTTCAGCGCCAACTGACAGCCAACTGCCAGCGGAGGTGATGCTGCGCCGTCTTGCGTAACACCCGCTCGAACTCTTCGATCTCCTTCAGGACCTCCTGGGTCTCGTTGCCGAGCGCAAGCGGATGCTCACGGAGGAAATCGATCAGCGTGCAGACTGTGATGAGGCCATCCTCGGCAGCGAACCACTGGGGAGGCGGCAGGGTCTTTGCCCACTCCGGGTCGCCCGCTCCTTCTTCGAGCAGGAGTGCCATGGAGTTTTCATCGGCAGAGAAGAAGTCGAGGATCGGCCGCACGCCAAGGCGATGCGCCAGCTTCTCCAGCGCATCTTCGTTCCTGGCCAGGGCACGACCGTTCACAAAGATGTCGAATCCGGGGTCCTCACCCTCAACGACGATGTACATGGACGCAGCCACGCCAGCAGTGTACTCCAGGGAATGTGAGATGCGGGTCGCTGATTGCGGGTGCTCAGGTTTGAGTAATCTCAAAGAATACTCCCCCGTCGCCTTCCCGATTTGAAAATGCCAACGCGATGGCGATTACGACAAGAATCGCTCCGGCGACATCCGACCATAGCAGCCGAGACTGCATGAGGACTGCGGATTCTCCAATGACAATCAGCGGCTGTGTCCATTGCAGCATGCTGGTGCGTCCCGCGCCGCGCTTGCGCAGCAGCCAGTAAAAGAGCAGGTACCCGCAGACGACAATCAAAACAGCCTGGATGATAAAACCTATTGCCGCCATTACCGACCACGTTATCGTTTCATGCTCCAACATTGGCGAGGCGATACATAGCAGAGATGCTGACGCGACACACTGCATGAGAAGCACCTCGGGAATGGACAAGACGTTCCTCTGCCTTTCGGCAGCGACCAGCGACCGCGCAAGGACGGCTGTTGCGGCCAGAGGCAACGGCAGCCACCGCAATTGGATAGCTGAGATATTGAGGCTGCGATCGACCAGGAAAACGACGCCTGCGAAACCACAGACAGCAAGCGAAATTGTGACCCGACCGCTGATGGCTAGAAACACCGGAACAAGCGCCAACGCGAGGAGCGAAATGGTGGGTGAGAGCGTCCTGCCCGCCACGCATATCAGTATCTGCGGAATGCACAGGATGCCAATTCCTGTAATGGCGACACCTCCAGCACTCCGCAACTTGTGCTGCCAGAAGCGGCGGCGGACAGCCCAGGGCAGCAGGCAGACTGCAGCAATTCCGTATTCGATTGCGAGAGCGTGCAGGCGCGGCTGCGTGGGAAGGGAGGCCGTCAGCAGCCACTCAGATCCCCAGAGCAAAGAAAGCCCCGCAAACACTGCCAGAGGCAAATAGCGCATAGACAAGAAAGGCTACGCGGACCGCGTAGCCCTTTCCTTTATCAGTTACCGGCGACCACCACCACCCTGACCTCCGCCGCGACCACCACGTCCGCGTCTACGACGGCGACGATTGGCGTCGGCGGCTGCTCCTCCGTTCTGCGCGGCACCCGCAGGTACCGGTGCGTCGTCGGCTCGATTGAAGTTGGGCTCGTTCTCCTCGTCGATGTCACCGGATTCTTCGAAATCATCGCCACCCTCGATCATGATGGTGCTGGCGTTCGAGGAAGGTTGACGATCGGCGGGTTGCTGCTCCGAACGCTCCTGACGTGGTGGACGCGGCGCTGCGGGCTCGCCTCCTTCACTGCCAGATTCAGGCAGGCCAAGCTTCTGCCGCTGCTCTTTGAGAAGCGCTTTGCGGGAAAGCTTGATGCGATTGCCCTCAATGCCGAGGACCTTCACCATGACCTGATCGCCTTCACGCAACTCGTCTTTGACGTCCTTGACGCGATGCTCGGCGATCTCGCTGATGTGCAGCAGACCGTCTGTGCCCGGGAAGAGTTCGACAAATGCGCCAAACTCCGCCAGCCGGACAACCTTACCCAGGTAGGTTTTCCCTATCTCGGGCACAGCTGTCAGATCGTTGATCATGCCAAGCGCCTTGTTCAGACCGACCTCGTCGCTCGATGCCACATTCACACGGCCTGTGTCGTCGACGTCGATCTTTACGCCGGTCGCTTCGATGATGCCACGGATCACCTTGCCGCCGGGTCCGATCAGATCGCGGATCTTGTCGGTAGGAATCTGCAGCGTGTGGATGCGCGGCGCGAATTTCGAGCGTGTCTCGCGAGCGCCTTGCAACTCCGCATCCATCTTGTCCAGCAGGAAGAGCCGGCCGTGTCGCGCCTGCTCCATGGCTTCGCGCATGATCTGCCCGGTGATGCCAGGAATCTTGATGTCCATCTGCATCGCGGTGATGCCCTTGCGCGTACCCGCTACCTTGAAATCCATATCGCCGTAGTGGTCTTCCGCGCCGGCGATGTCAGTCAGGATGGCGTATTGTTCGCCCTCTTTCACCAGGCCCATCGCGATGCCGGCCACCGAACCCTTCAGCATGACACCAGCATCCATCAGCGCAAGACTTGCACCACAGACGGTCGCCATCGAGGAGGAGCCATTGGATTCCAGGATGTCGGAGACGATGCGGAAGGTGTACGGAGAATCCTCGGCCGAGGGCAGCACACCAGAGATAGCGCGCTCGGCGAGAGCGCCGTGTCCAATTTCGCGACGGCCGACACCAGTCATACGGCCGGTTTCGCCGACTGAAAACGGCGGAAAGTTGTAATGCAGCATCAGGCGCTTCTTCTGCTCGCCTTCGTAGGTCTCCAGACGCTGCTGGTCGTCGGTGGTGCCTAGCGTGATGGTTACCAGAGCTTGCGTTTCGCCTCGGGTAAAGAGCGCCGAGCCGTGAGTGCGGGGCAGTACGCTGGTTTCGATCGTGATCTGCCGGATCTCATCAAATGCGCGGCGGTCCGGGCGGACCTTCTGTTGCAGCACCTGCTCGCGGAAGATGCGCTCGCGCAGCGCTTCGTAGTACTTGCTCAGCTTCTTCTTCGCGTCCGGCTGGTCGGCTGGCAACTCCTTCGCCAACTCGTCCTTGATCGCCTTCACCATCGCGTAGCTCTCGGCCTTGGGATGCGTCTTGGTATCTAGCGCATCCGTCAAACGGGCGCCGATCTTCGACTCAAGCTCCGCTGCATACGCGTGATCGACTTCGATCTCAGCAATAGCGCGCTTAGGCTTGCCGGCTTTGGCTACGAGTTCCTCAATCGCAGCGATGATTTTCTTGACCTCGCCATGTCCAAAGTCGATGGCGTCGACCACAATCTCTTCGCTGACTTCCTTCGCGCCGCTCTCCACCATCACGATGCCGTCCTTGGTGCCGACGACCATGATGTTCAGCGTGCTTTCATGCCGTTCTGCGTAGGTGGGATTGATGATGAACTGATCGTTCACGCGACCCACGCGCACTGCGCCTACCGGGCCGCCGAATGGAATGTCCGACAGCGCGAGCGCGGCGCCAGCGCCGTTGATGGCGATCACGTCCGGATCGTTTTCTTTGTCGGCCGAGAGCACGAATGCGATGACCTGGGTCTCGTTGCGGAAGTTTTCGGGGAACAGCGGCCGGATCGGACGGTCGATCTGGCGCGAGGTAAGAATCTCTTTCTCGCTGGGCCGCCCCTCGCGCTTGATGAAGCCGCCGGGAATGCGACCGCCTGCGTAGGTGTACTCGCGGTAATCAACGGTAAGCGGGAAAAAGTCAATGCCCTCGCGTGGGTCTGCTGAAGACACTGCGGTAACCAGCACTACGCTGTCACCCTGGGAGACTAAAGCGGCGCCGGGCGCCTGTTTTGCCATACGGCCGGTTTCAAAATTCAGTCGCTTGCCGCCGGCAAGCTCAACGGAAACTTCTTGTTTCATGGAATCCTCATTTTCTGTGCAGCGCAGGAGATGGTTTTACTCCAGGCAGGAAGGCACGCAGCACCCATCAACAGATTTTGATGCGGGTTATTTGTGCGCACGCGACCTCCTCTCAGCCGTGGCGGCGAGTGGAGCGTGCGGGAAGCGACGTGCGACACCGGCATTGGACGGCCATGGCCGGAAGTCCACGTCGCTGTCATGGGAAGCGTGCGGTAGAAAGGCAAGGCTTGTAGGGCTTTACTTGCGGATGCCGAGCTTGCCGATTACGTCGCGGTAGCGAACCGAGTCGTTGGTCTTCAGGTAATTCAGAAGGCGACGACGCTTGCTCACCAGCATCAACAGACCACGCCGGGATGCGTGGTCCTTCTTATGCATCTTGAAATGCTCTGTGAGCTCGCCAATCCGTTCGCTCAGAATCGCGATCTGCACCTCAGGGCTACCGGTATCCGATTCATGTGTCCGGAAACGGGAGATCACCTCTGTCTTTTTTTCTGTTGCCAGCACGCTAACCTCTCTATGCTCTCGATCGAATCCACTCTCTAAGTGTCTGACACAAGAGTAACATAGAGTGCTTTCCGGAGAACAGGTGGATGTCTGCTAATGGACTGCGATCTCGCTCGTGCCGGCCGCACGGGGATTATTTTTGTGGAGCAGGAACGATAGCAGCACCATGATGGCGGACGCTGCGGCAAGCGCATAGTACACATCCACATAGGCCTGTGCCGCTGTCTGGGCCTGCATGGCTTTATAAATCTGAGCCACGGCGCCGGCCTGGGCATTCGCTGGGCCGAGATGAGGAGAGAGAGCATTGGCCGTGGCCTGCAGCCGCTGCTGGTAGACGGGATTGCCAGGATTCACAGACTGCAGGAAATTTGCTTGGTGGAAAGCGGTGCTCTCCGTGACAAACGCATTGGTGAGCGAGATCAGGATGGAGCCGCCGATGTTGCGGGCGAAGTTGATGAGGCCGGCCACCTGGTTGTTTAATTCGCGGGGGATACCGAAATATGCTGCCGTTGTGACTGAGATGAAGACGAACGGGATTGCCGCCACCTGGACGATGCGCAGCCACGAGGCGAATCCGAAGCTTATCCCTAGATTCACGCGCATGGCCGAGTATCCATAGCCAAGGACGAACAGGGTGAACCCGAAGACAATGATGTTGCGCGCCGGGAAGCGGGAGACGGCAATGCCCGCCATCGGCATCACGACGATCAGCATCAGGCCGCCCCAGGAGAGCGCAAGACCGGCGATCGTCGCAGTGTACCCGAGGAGCTGCTGCGTGAACTGCGGCTGCAATACGGTGGCGGCGTTTAGGATGCCACCTGTCATCAGCATCAGGAACGAGCAAACCGCGAAATTCTTGTACTTATAAAGGCGCATCTCCATCAGCGGACGTTTTGATCCCCGCAGCTCCCACCAAATGAGCGCGCAAAACGACACTACGAAGGTGATGGCGTAAAACTTGATCCAGTGGGAGCCGAACCAGTCCCACTCCTCGCCTTTGTCCATGAATATCTCCAGCGATCCCATCGAGATCACAAGCAGGATCACGCCGATGTAGTCGATGCGCCAGAAGTTCTTGTGGTCGGGCTTGAGATACGGCGGGTCCTCCACGACCATTTGCACCAGGAACAGTGCGGCAATGCCGATCGGAATGTTGATGTAAAAAATCCAGTGCCAGGTGTAGTTATCCGTTAGCCAGCCGCCGATGGTCGGCCCGATGGACGGCGCGAGTACAGCCACTAGGCCGTAAAGCGAAAACGCAAGCCCGCGCTTGTTCGGCTCGAATGAGTCCGCCATGATGGCCTGCGCCATCGGTTGCAATCCCCCGCCGCCAGCTCCTTGAATGACGCGAAAGAGCAGGAGCAGCCCGAGCGACGGCGCGAGACCGCACAAGAACGATGCGCCGGTAAAAATGAGCAGGCACAACATGAAAAAGTTTTTGCGGCCGATCACGCTGGAGGCCCAACCGCCCATAGGGAGCACAACGGCGTTGGCGACGAGATAGGTCGTCAAGACCCACGTACTCTCATCGCGGCTGGCGCCGAGGCCGCCTGCGATGTATGGCAAGGCTACGTTTGCAATGGAGGTGTCGAGCACCTCCATGAATGCCGCCATCGCGACGGTCGCAGCAATTACCCACGGGTTCGTTTTCGGCTTCCACGCCGTCATGGGAACCGCTGCTGCCGCCGCCGCCATGGACTCGTTTCGCTCCTATAGGGTAGACTCGCCCGGGCGCAAGGATACGGCAAAACAGCGCGACGGAGCCTTGATGGTTTTGCTCTATAGATGCAAAAACTGCGGTTCCCGATCGGAATTGGTGAATCAGGCAGCTTTGAGGCCGCCCGCGCTGTTGTCGTTCATCTGGATGAAGACCCTAAATCGCGGGCGCGGAAAACTAGCTTCTCGGGCCGAGATAGCCGGTCCATTGCAGGAATCGAAGCAGACGCCCCTTTTCCTGCCAGACGAACCGGAAAAACTCTTTGGCGCCGATGGTGTGCGCTTCACGGCCGGAATACGTTTCAATCCGCCAGCGCAGGTAATCGCTCCGCCAGGGGCGCAAGCGATGTCCACGTGTTGCACTCCAAAGGAACCTGACCGCGCCTCGCATTGCCATCGAACTCCGGCATCAGTATAGAGGGGTAACACTGATTAGAGGGGTAGCGCTGATGGGCCAGATGAACATATCTGACCGCAGTTCATCTCGGAATTTACATATGATCGAACAGAGTTCCCTGATGCTCGATAGCGACAATCACCGACTCCAGCGCCGACTGCTGCGTAGTGTTCGCAGAGAGCTGCGTCGCGAGCGTCGGAAGATCGGCTTGCAGTAGATTGGTCTGATTCGACACCAACTGCGTCTGCTCACGCGAAGCATAGGAAGAAGCAGACTTAAGCCGGTTCATCGCCCCGTCTAGCGAAGCGCGTTGTGTGCTCACCTGCGACAGCGCAGTGCCGAGCTGCGATGTTAGCGCGATGGTCGTTGCCGTATCGCCCGTCGAAAAGCCCTGGATTAGCGCATTCAGCGTACCCAGCAGATCGCCGCCGGCAGCGGTGAATATCTGGTTGCCCGGCAGATTCGTGGCAATCGACTGGCCTCCGGGCGTGTTCACATAATTCACCAGGCTGTCACCGGAATACGTCACGCTGGCCGGGCTTGTCGAGGTGTCCAGCGCAAACGGCGCGCTACCGTTCTGACTTCCGGAGAAGAGGTATGTACCGCTGTAACTTGTATTTGCCAGGCCAAGGATTTCATCGCGTATGCTGCTGAGCTCCGCCGCAACGCTGGTCCGATCGCTCGCGTTGTTGGTGCCATTGTTGCCGGCGGTCGCAACTGAGATCGCCTGATTGATCTGATCGACCACCGACCCAAGCGTGGAGTCAACAACCTGCATGCGTGCGGTGGTCGTGGCCGCTGTCTGCGTGAACGTGCTGTCAACGGCAATCTGCGCGGAGATCTGGACGTTTTGTGCTGCCGCGACCGGTCCGTCACCGATTCCGGTCAGGCGCACGCCGCTCGATATCTGACTGGCAAGCGCCTGCTGCTGCGCCGTGTTCCGCGAGAGCGCAGCCGTGAGCTGCTGGATGTAGTTTGGATTGACGTTCATGCGCTCTCTTCCCAAGAGGGTTTACACAGATACTGCGGTCTCAACGCCCAAGTTGATTGCACTTGAGATCACCGAATTCAAAATCGTGAACACCTTTGCAGCCGCCTGGTAGGACTGCTCATAGGTCTGCAGCAGGGCCGCCTGATCGTTCATGTCTACGGAAGATAGCGCGCTTTGCTGTGACTGCAATTGCGCGAGAGATGCACTCTGCGATGCCTGTGCCGTCGTAGCTTGGCTAACGTTCGCGCCAATCTGACCAACCAGCCCTGCATAGGACGCGCTCGCTGTCTGGCCGGCCACAATTTTGGCCGAGGCTAGAGCCGCCAGCGCCGTGGCATTCGATCCGTCCTGTGCGCCGGCTCCCGAAGCCGATGCCGCCACACCATTCGGATCCGTGAGGACAACCGAGATCGCCCCTGCGGCGCCCGTCGTACTGCCGCCCAAGGCAAATATCGCTGTGCCCGTAGCTCCATTGGCGTCTGTGCCGCTTGCCTGGCGCCCATTTACTGCATTCCCGACACTCCATGCAAGCTGATCGATCGATCCGAGAGCGTTGGGGATGTCGGAGTCCCGCGCCTCGAGCGCGCCGCCAATCTGGCCACCGCTGCCGGTCAGGGCAGTCGTCTGGTCTACACCACCAAGCAGCAGATGTGTGACGCCACCCGAGCTTTGCGTCTGAAGATCGACGCTCTGGCCGTCCGCTGCCAGCACTGCGCCGGAAGTCGTCGTGATGGTGAGACTGTTGCCGTCGTTCGTTATCTGATGAATGCCAACGAGCTGCGATAACTGCTGGATATCGTACTGCCGCTGGTCTTCGAGCGTGCCGGCATCTGCGTTCGGGCTGCCGGTATTGATCTTTGCGTCCAAATCGGCAATGTCTTTTGTCAGCGCATTGACTTGCGTGGCAGCCGAAGCCACCGTCGCATCTAGTCCTGCACGCTGCTGATCCAGGCTTTCGGAAACTTGGTTGAACGTTGCGGCCAAGCTCTGCGCTGCCGAGAGCACTCCGGTTCGCAAGCTCGTGTTCGATGGGTCCGCGGCGAGCGACGAAAAGCTTTGAAAGAACGCCGTCAATTGCTGTCCAATGTCGGCGACGCCGCTGTTGCTTCCGCTCCCTGTCGCTGTGATCGCTCCCGCGAACACAGACTGCAGATCGTTCAGGGCTGCGAGCCGGGCGGCGGTATCAGATTGTTCCTGTGCCTGCTGATCGATGCGTTGATTCAGCACCCGATCGCGCTGCGAGGTAACTCCTGTGATCGTGACGCCGCCCGCCTGTGAGCGTCCACCGACCGTGACGGTGTCGGCCGATCCCCATTGCACAGTCTCGCTCGAATAGCCGGGTGTGTTTGCGTTGGCGATGTTGCCTGCTACGACTGAGATGGCAGCCTGATCGGCGGCAAGCGCGCCCGTTGCAATGTTCCATGCCTGATTGAGCGAAGCCATACCGTTCAACCCCTTACAAACGCTCGGTAGCCCTCCGCCGGGCTATATCGTCCCGGCTCGAGCCCGAGCACGTTCAGGTTGATGCGCGTCTGGCGAAGCAGACGATCGAGCAGCAGCAGCTTCCATGAGAGACGCGCATAGGCTCCACTGGAGAGAGAGAGCCTATGGCTCTTCCCTTCCCACTCGCGGCAGTGACATGCAAGCTGCACAAGAATGTCCACGTCCATTTTTGCGAGTCCGTCGATGACGCGGTCGAGCAACCGCTCGATCTCCGCCGCCGGAAGACACCACGAGGTTTCCATTTCATCGCGCGCCATTCACGGGTCCTTTATCCGGCAAAATTCCGCAGCATTGCGTCCGCTACATCCTGAGCAGCGACGTGATAGTTACCGGTGGCGATCTGCTGTTGCAGGCTCGTGACGCGGTCCTGACGGATGTCCGGCATCTGCATCGCTTGTGACATCGCCTGCGCCGCCGGGCTGAGTTCGCTCGAATCCGTCGCTGATGGCGTCTGCGTGACGGAAGACGCGGACGCACTGTCCGTGCGTAGCCGGAGCGCCCCTTCGATGCCGAGACTCTCCAGATTCGATGTGTAGGTGGAGCGATCGCGTATGTCCATGGACGGGCCTCCCTGCAGACTATATCGGCGGCTTCCCAGAAACCTTGAGGCTGCTGGAGACGGGGCCTGTAGCGTCCGTTTTGGGTTTACCGCGGGAGCCTGCATTGAGCTGGCGGAGTATCTGCTCGGCAATGCCGAAGCCGCCACGTTCCGAAATGGCCCGCGCGAGCGATTCCGAGGCGAAGTCCCCTAGTGCACCTCCGCTTCCCGCTCCGCTGCCGTCGCCGCCTTCGCCGGTAAGGCCATCCGTCTGCTGCAGCGGTTTCAAGAGCTCCGCCATCAGGCTGGCTTCGAATTCATGAGCGGAACGCTCGAGCCTGGGATCCTTTGCTGCGGATGAATTTTGTGACACCATTTCCTGCATCGCTACTTTCGCCAGATGCATCAGAGCACCTCCAGCTCGGCCTCGAGCGCGCCCGCCTCTTTCATCGCCTGCAGGATCGAGATGACGTCACGCGCGCTTGCGCCGATCGTCTGCAGCTCCTGCACCAGGTCATCCACCGTGGCGCCGCGCTTCAGCACGATCTGATTCACAGGCTTGTCCTGCGCCTCGACCCGGGTCTCCTGCACCGTCTGGGTGGTGCCGTTGCTGAGCGGTCCGGGCTGCGAGACCGCGAAGTCGCTCACGACATTCACGACCAGACCGCCGTGCAGAATGGAAACCGGCTGCAGTCGAACGTCTCCACCGATCACTACAGTCCCGGTGCGCTCATTGACAACGACCTTCGCTCGCGGGAAGGTCTCAATCTCGACCGCTTCGACACGCGCCAGCAGAGCCGGCAGATCCTCGCCCGTCTGAGGATGCAGATCCACGCGACGGCTGTCTGCGGCATGTGCAAGTGGACGCTGCAGGGCAGTGTTGATAGCGTCGGCCATACGCTCCGCGGTCCGAAAGTCGGCATCGTTGAGCAATATAGAGAGCGATGGCAGACGAGACAGATCGAGCGGCACTCCGCGTTCCACCATCGCTCCGCCAGGAATCCGCCCAGTTGTCGGGTGGTTGACCATCTTTGCATTGCCGTTCGCCGCGGCCGCATAACCCCCTAGCACCACTGGGCCCTGGGCCTGAGCGTAGATGCGTCCATCCGGCCCGTACAGCGGCGTCATCAGCAGTAGACCGCCGTTGAGACTGCGGGCATCGCCCGCTGACGAGACCGTAACGTCCAGCTTCGTGCCCGGCTCGGAAAATGGCGGCAGGGTGGCCGCGATGAAGACCGCCGCCATATTCTGGACGCGAAGCGTGCTGGAGCTGCCTGTGGTAGGCACGTTCACGCCCATGCGCTGCAAGGTGGAGATGAGCGTCTGCACCGGGAAGACCGTCTGTTGGCTATCGCCCGTGCCGCTCAAGCCGACGACGATGCCGTAGCCAACGAGCTGGTTTTCACGTATGCCTTCGATGGTCGCAACGTCTTTGATCCGAACGCGGTATGCAGCTGAATCAGCATGCATCCGCACCGGAGCGAAGACGCCTAGTGCAACCAGTATCCCTGCCCATGGAATATGCTTCCGCATCAGCAAACCAGCCGGCATCCGATCAGAAAACAACCAGATGCTCAAGGAAGCGCACCAGCGGATTTTGTCGATACGTGTAGTCATTGATAATTCCCTTTCCAACTACTTCCAGTTCAAGATCGGTCACCGCGGTGGAGAGCACCTGGTTGTTTGCATTCACATCGCTGGGCCGCACCAGCCCGCGCAGCCGAATCATCTGCGTCTGCTGGTTGAAGGCGACCTGGCGCTCGGCTTCGATGACAAGAATGCCGTTGGGCAGGACACTGACCACCTGTCCGCCTACCGTCGTATTCAGCGTCGAATTGGTGACGCTTTGCCCCTGCGCACTGAGCGCACTGGCGGAATTTTGCGAGAGCAGGTTCTGGAGACTATTGCTCGCCGATAATTTCGCAAAAAGCGACGCGACCTGCGAGCTTGCGCTGGAGCTTCGGGAATTCTTTACGGAACCATCAGTCGAGGCGGAAAGCGCCTCCACGACGACAATGGAGATCAGGTCGTGTTGGTGCATCGCTCGGACATCGGACGTGAGGCGGGTAAAAGCGCCGCCCTCGCTCCAGATCGAACCCATGGCGCGCGGCTCGGCCTCACTTTGCTGGCGCACGCGCGCAATATAGTCCGACAGCGCACGATCGGTTGCTCCCTGGATCGCGTTGCTCTTTTTCGGATTGGGCGCCGCTGCATGTGCGATGCAGTGCGGCGCGATAATCAATCCAAAGGCCATGCCGGCATGGAGTATCGATCTCGGAAGCTTCACCGCCATTTGTTCCCCTTTCTATCGAGGACTCCGACTCCCCGGCCCAGCACGGTGATTTCGGTCAAAGCCCCGGTAACCTCAATGCGTGCTCGCACGCGTCCCCCGCAGACGCCGCCTTCCAGCGCAGTAGCTCCGAGCGACAAAGTGGAAAAACCTTTGCGACTCTCATGGAGCAGCAGATGCTCGCCGGCCCGCACACACGCAACCGGCCGTTGTGTATCGTGGCTACCGAATGATGCCGCGGAGTCATGCAGATGAATGAGGCGCGGTGGAGCGGCCGGGTGCGCCTTGTCGATCAAGCGCTGCCAGTAAAAGCCCGAGATCGAATCTGGTTCGGGTACATCGTGCGCGACACCTGTGCTCGACGCGGCAACCGTGGTCATGGCAAGGAAAGCGACCGCGATACTGATCAGTATCTTTCGAAGGGCAGACATGGTTTGTTCCAGCCTTATCGAGACATATTGTTCACTTGCGAGTACATATCATCGGCCGCCTTGATCACCTTGGAATTGCTCTCATAAGCGCGTTGGGCGAGCACCATCTGGACAAACTCGCTGACCACATCAACGTTCGAGCCCTCCAGATAGCCCTGCTGCACCTGGCCCAGCCCTTGTGTGCCGCCCGGGTTGTCCGTGACCGGATCGCCGGAGGAGAGCGTGGCCCGGAAGAGATTGCCTCCTATGGCCTCAAGGCCGCCCGGATTGGCGAATGTCGCCAACTGCAACTGACCGAGCTGTTGCGGGTTCTGCTGCCCCGGAAGGGTCGCATTCACTTGGCCGTACTGCGTGATGGTGACGGCGGTCGCATTCGGAGGAATCGTGATGGCAGGCTGAAGCAGGTCGCCTGCGGCCGTTACCATTGTTCCCTGGTTGTTCAGATGGAAGCTCCCGGCACGAGTATAGGCGGTGGTCCCGTCGGGGAGCTGCACCTGGAAGAATCCGGAGCCTTCAATTGCAATGTCGAGCGGATTATTGGTCTGATTGAGATCGCCTTGCGTCATGATCACTTCGGTCGCCGCGGACTTGGTGCCAAGGCCAATCTGTAACCCAGCCGAGACAGTTTGCGCGCTCTGCGCCGCGCCGGGTGTCACCATGTTCTGGTAGAGCATGTCCTGGAACTGCAGGCGCGTCTGGCGAAAGCCGGCAGTCGATGAGTTCGCGAGATTATTCGCAATCGTATCCAGATTGAGTTGCTGAGCGCTCATGCCGCTCGCTGCTGTGTAGAGTGCTCTTATCATTCGTTTCCTCCGGTGCTTCCTATGGCACAATTCGCTGTTTAGACCTTTGGAATATCCTCACTTGCAGCGCGGTCGAAGTCGTTGTTGAATGCGGAGAGCGCCTTCTGCATCATCTCGGCCTGCCGCTGGATCAGCATCAATTGAAGACTGCCGCTCACGATGTCCTGATTGGATCCTTCGAGCTCGCCCTGAGCGACCGAATACTGCTGGCTTGTCTTCACCGTGCTGGCGTCGTTTGCGCGATACTCATTGGCGCCTTCGGCAATCATCTGGGTGGCCGGCATGACGAAGACTCCCAGTTGGCCGACTACTCCTCCATCGACAGAAACTGCTCCATCGGTGCCGACGGCAATCGTGCCTCCGGGCATTACGATTGGCTTGTGTGTGGTGTCGAGAACGGGATCACCGGCACTGTCCACCAGGGTTCCGTTCGCGGTACGCTGAAATGATCCGTCCCTCGTGTATCTCTCTCCATGGGCTGTCTTCACCGCGAAGAAGCCCTGACCTTGGATAGCAACATCGGTGGAATTCCCCGTCTTCACTAGCGCACCCTGGCCGAGATCTATCTGGTCGCCGCCAAGCACTCCATAGCGATTGACCGCGCCGTTCAACTGTGAGTCCGCTGCGCCGTCACCAGCCACCGTATCGCGGAAGTATTCGCGCTGCGCCCGATAGCCGTTTGTATTGGCGTTTGCGAGGTTGCTCGATGCGGCGTCCATTGCTTCCGTCCGCGCGAGCAATGCCGAATAGGCTGCGTAGTAGCCGCTGTCCATTCCCAGCCCTCCTGCTGAAGTTCATGCAAGGAGAGGGCCACTTTTGAGGTATCGGCCGGCCGATATCCTTAGTGCCCTCTAAGGAATGCGCCCGTTCCCCTGGGCTCTTCGTTTTTTGCACGCAAGGGAAAGACGGCGTCCTCTATCTGGGTGGTGCGCTCCCGGCGTCGGAGCCACATTCGCAGCCAGAGGTGATCATGTATCCTCACCAACCGGGCGTTTGCTGGACGCCATCGTTCGACCAGCGCAGCAATGCAGGCTGCGATACCATCGCGTCCCGAATCCGATTCCACCAAGTCGGCGGCATCCGATGCTACAGAACTCCACGCGCTATCTTCGAGAAATACTGCCTGGACGGGTGCGCCCAGCATGTGCTCTACGGCGCGCGAGGCAGCATGATCGGCACAGTATTTGCCTGCGAGATAGAACACCTCGTCCCGCCTTTGACGAAGAAGCGCGAGGCCGTATCGACGGCAGAGGAAGTCTGGCATGAGCGATGTTGCGAATTCAGTGCCCGGCGTTACCGATCGCAGAACTGCGCAGTTCCACTGGATACCCATCGCCTTTGCAATTGTTGCTTCCGAAATGCCATGCAGGCGTCCTAGCCACTCGCCGATGCGGCCAGCCCCGGCGCTGCGCTGTGCCTCGAGCGCTTCCCGGAGCTCCCGATGTGTAATCCACCCGCGGCTGAGGAGGATGAGGCCCAACGGCATGCGCAGTGAGCGTGCCGCGGCAACCGGCTCCCAACTGTCCATCTGACTGCGGACCGCATCGGCGACGATCCGCTCCATGCAGCCTGTGCTGCAAGCCCATTTGCCTTCAAAGCGCGGGAGAGAGTGGCTGCGAAAGAGCTGCAGCCAGCCAGTTTCGCATTCCCGACTGCCGCAGACCTCCGTCCAGCGGGGGAAACCAGCATCTGCCGTGTTTTCTATCTTCATCGTGGCCAATGCTTGCGTCATCCCGAGAGGACCTCGGTGACGCGTAGCCCGAATTTGCCCTGTATCAGAACAACCTCACCGCGCGCGACCACTTTCTCGCCGATGATCAAGTCCACGGGATCTGTGACCTGCCGGTCCAGCGGGATCACAGCGCCCGGACCTACCTCCAGCAGCTCGGCCAGCGACATTTCACGCGCACCAAATCGTATGTTGGCCTCCAGTTCGATATCCAACAATCCGCCCAGTTCTCTCGCGTCGGTCATTGCATCTCCTCTTCGCTCATCCCGCATCCTGATCAGCGCTATGCGCGCGCCGCTCGTCTTCCAGCTGGCGCACCCAGCGCCGCCCGGAGCCTCGCCATCGCCGAAGAGTGCAACTGCGAAACACGCGATTCCACCACCCCCAGGGCCGCGCCCACCTCACGCATCGTCAGCTCTTCGTAGTAGTAGAGCGTCAGAACCATACGCTCGCGCTCCGGCAGCGCCGCAATCGCTTCCCCCAGCAGACGCCGCATCTCGCTGCTCTGGCACTGGAGGAAGGGATCGTCCTCTGGCCCTGCGGGAAGAAGCGCCAGCGCCTCCACACCTGCATCGTCAGACGGGGTCTCGTTTAGGCTGCCCAATTCGAGACCGGAGAGCTCGCCGAGGAGCTGTTGATATGCGTGCAGATCCAGCCCCAGTTCCTTCGCCACCTCACTCTCTGTCGGAGCCTTGCCCAGCATTGCGCTCAGAGACCGAATAGCTTCTTCGACTGCGCGAGCTTTCCTGCGCAAATCGCGTGGCCCCCAGTCCAGAGCGCGCAGACTGTCCAGCATGGCACCGCGCACGCGGAACTGCGCATACGTGCGGAACTGCACCTTCTTTTTCGGATCGAACTTCTGCATCGCGTCCATGAGCCCGACGATTCCAGCGCTGATCAGGTCTTCCATTTCGACCTGCTGGGGCAGCCGCTCACGAATGCGAAGCGCAAGGAAGCGCACCATCGGGAGATGCTCCCGCAGTGCCTCTTCCGACATGGGCGACGGATACACCTCAGCGGCAGTGGCCTTTGCGAAAGGCGCCTGGTCGTATGCAGCCTCCGATACAGTCGAAGGCGGCGTTGCCAGTAGGGGATAGAGAGTGGCCGGCAGTTCGCTGCGGTTCTCACCTGTGGACGTTCTCTGTTGCATAGCTGCTCCTGTAGTTCCGTTTCCGCTCGCCGGCAGTGCCGGCTCAGCGAACCGTTCCGAGTGACCGCACCCGCACATCGGCCGGCACTTCACTCGGCGCCAACACCGTCACGCGAGGGACTGCTGGTTCAAGCCAGCGGCGAATGTGATACCTCGCCGGGCTCTGACACAGAAGCACGGGCCATGCCGTTGCGCTTGCACCTCCAGTTAGCTTTTTCAAAGAATCGGCCATATGCCGGATCACCGGGACCGTCAGCGCGCTCCTGTCGCCGATCGCCCTGCCGCCTTCCCCAAAGCAGGACTGCAGCTCCTCATCGATGGCCGGGTCGAGCAGCAGCACTGGAAGCGCTCCGTCTGCGTCCAGATGAGGCTGCACGAGCCGCCGTCCCATCGCCTGGCGGCACAACTCCACCAGGTGGGGCAAGGACTTATTTGCGGGCGCGGCCTCAACCAGGACTTCAAGAATGGCGCCCAGGTCGCGAATCGATACCTGCTCGCGCAGGAGCTGTTGCAGGACGCGCTGCACTTCGCCCAGAGTCATTACCTTCGGGATTAGTTCCTCGACCAGCTTGGGATGGGAGTCGTTCAGCGTGTCGATGAGGCGCTTCGTCTCGGCCCGACTCAGGAGTTCCTGTGCGTGACGCCGAACAAGCTCCGACAAATGCATGGTGATCACCGTAGTCGCGTCGACAACCGAGTACCCTGCCGCCAGTGCCTGCTCTTCCAATGCTGGCGCAATCCAGCGGGCACTCACGCCGAAAGCGGGTTCCCGCGTCTCTTTTCCCGGCAGCGCACGCGCCTGCGGGTCGGCAGAGACGGCTAACAACTGATTGCCCTCCGTCTGCCAGCGCCCGACCTCTACACCGCGTAGCGAGATGACATACTCACGCGGCCTCAGCCGCAGATTGTCCGCAATATGCACCGGCGGCACGATGAAGCCGAGGTCGGTTGCTAGATGCCGTCGCAGCGTCCGGATACGCGAGAGCATCTGGCCGCCCTGCTTCTCATCCACGAAGGGAATCAACTGAAAACCGATCTCGAGCGACAGCTCATCCATGCGCAGCAGTCCGGCCAAGTTTTCGCCTTGCGCCTTTGCATCATTCTTCTTCGCGGTATCGATCGCGCCTTCGGCCTCTTGTGCCCCTTGCCGGCGCGCGATCTGCCTCCCGATCAGGAGCAACATCGCAGAAACGAGAACAAACGGCACCTTCGGCAGTCCGGGTACTAGCGCCATCACACCGAGAACTCCACCCGACATGTAGAGCGTCGCCGGGCGGCCCAGCAGTTGAGAACCGATCTCCGAACCAAGCGCGCCCGCCGAAGACGCCCGTGTGAGCACTATGCCCCCGGCAACCGAGACGAGCAGCGAAGGAATCATCGTGACCAGGCCGTCGCCCACCGTGAGCGTGGTGTAGGTCTTCAGAGCATCGCCCAGCGCTACTCCCTGCTGCAGCGTGCCGATCAGCAGGCCGGCGATGATGTTGATTGCTGTAATCAGGATTGTTGCCATGGAGTCGCGTTGATTAAAGCGGGCTGCGCCGTCCATTGCGCCGTAAAACTCCGCCTCGCGAGCGACGGCCTCCCGGCGCCTGCGCGCGGCAACTTCATCGATAAGGCCGGCATTCAGATCGGCATCGATAGCCATCTGCTTTCCCGGGAGCGCGTCCAGCGTGAAGCGCGCAGTGACTTCCGCAGTGCGCACGGCACCGTGACTAACCACCAGAAACTGGATTGCGATGAGGGCGAGAAATAGCACAAATCCGACAACGTAGTTGCCGCCCACCACAAATTGGCCAAATGACTCAATCACACTGCCAGCTGCCGCGGTCCCTTCACTCCCGTGCAGCAGGATTCGGCGGCTCGACGCAATGTTCAGGGAAAGCCGAAACAGCGTGAGCAATAGGAGGACGGTCGGAAAGACAGACAGATCGACCGCCTTGCGCACCTGTACGGCCGATAGAAATACCAGCACAGCGGCCGCGATGGAAAGGCCGAGCAGGAGGTCCAGAACCAGCGACGGCAGCGGGATCAGCATCACGAAGACGATGCTGATCGCTCCGCCGGGAAGCGCAAGCTGGCGTATACCGCTCAGCCACTGCTTCCAGTCTGGCCTGGCTGAACTGTTTTCTTTCGCACTGCTCGCCTGGTTCGAAGCGGGGGCGGTCAAAACGGCAGAAGAACTCATCGTGTCTCCTCATTGGGGGCAGAGCCGAAGGCAACTCCGGCCGAAGATCTTCGTGGATCGGAGTGAGTAGGGCCGGTGGCTTGTGCGACATTTCTGTGTCGCTGCTCGTGTTCGCGGCGCATACGTTCTTCCGCCTCCTGGCGAACCAGGTATGCGAGAATTGCAGCCACTGCAGCGTACAACTCCGTCGGAATGCTCTGACCCGGCTCCACGGCGCGGTAGAGTGAGCGCGCAAGCGGAGGATTTTCAATCAGCGGCACGCCGGCCCAACGGGCCTCTTCCCTGATCTGCGCAGCCACCAGATCGCGGCCTTTCGCCAGCACCTTGGGGGCTTCCATCGTGTTCATGTCGAAGGAGAGGGCCACCGCATAGTGCGTAGGATTCGTAATCACTACACTTGCTTTTTTTACATCGGCACGCAGCATGCGGCGGCGCATCTGGCGTTGCAGAGAACGGATGCGCCCCTTCATCTGTGGGTTCCCCTCCATCTCCTTGAACTCCTCGCGCATCTCCTGCTTACTCATCTTCAGGCGGCTTTCCCACTGCCGCCATTCGACGACGTAGTCCACCAGCGACCAGGCCAGCATGATCCATGCTGTATTGACCAGCAGCTGATACGCGTCGCCAAAGACCAGCGGCAGGCGCGCAAGGCTGAATACCGGCATCGCGGTAAGCGCGGTGATGAAATGAACCAGCTGGACGGCCAGCAGCAGCACTGGGATCAGCGATTTTCCCAGTCGCACCAGGGCGCGTGTGGTGAAGAGGTGTTTCGCGTTTTGGGCGGGATTCAGTCGCGACCATTTCGGGGCAATTCCCGCCGGCTGCAGGCGCAATCCGCGATTCTGAGCCATGGCGGCTATCACGCTCGCGCCGGCTGCAGCCAGCATCACAAACAAGCACGGTGCGGCGCCGGCGACAAGCAGATTGCGCATGGATATTCTCAGCGCATCTACCGACAGGTTCGGCGTGCACACCAGTGCGAGGGCATCCTGGTAGACACCAGTCCAGACCGGAAGCCAAGTCCGCGCGGCCCAGCCCAACGTGAGGCTTCCCGCGAGCAGGGCTGCCGCGGAGAGCAGTTCCCGGCTGCGAGGGCGGTCGCCCTCCTGCTCCGCTTTCTGGCGACGCCTTGGGCTGGCTTTTTCTGTACGCTCGCTGCTCATCCGGATCTCTTCTTTCTGCGTAGTTAGGAAGCGTGTAACGCCAGGTCATGCAGCAGCCCCTGGGCGGCGTTCAGCAAGCCGTCGAAGCGCGCTTCGAAAAAGGCAGGCCACAGCGCCAGCGACCCGATGAGCACCACGTATCCGAGAACCGTCTTCGCCGGCACTGTGAGCGCTAGTACTGGCAGTTGCGGCGAAACACGCGACATTAGCGCAACACCGATCTCGACGAGCAGAGTTGCGGCTATCACTGGGGCTGCAAGCTGGAGCGCCGCGAGGAATACGCCGCTCATCATGCCAACCAGCGGAAGCCCGATCTCCCGCGGCGCAAGGCCGGAGCCCAGCGGCACGATAGCAAATGTGTAAAGCAAAGCCGCGAGAATCGTCCGATGAAGACCAACAGCCAGCAGCACTGTAATCTCGAGCAGGTTAAGCAGCTGCGCCAGCAGCGGTGTCTGTACTTCGCTGTTGGGATCGAGCAGGTTAACGAGTGAAAAGCTGAACTGCATCCCCAGGAGCTGCCCCGCTAGCGATGCCAGCTCGTTCAGCATGGCGAGAGACATCCCAAGTAGAGCGGAGACTCCTAGTTCGCCCAGCACGCTTCGGAGTCCTATCTCCACGTGCGATCCTGGGAGACTCGCGGCAACCGGCGCCAGCACTACCGTCAGGACAATGAGGAATACGCTCTTCACTTTCACCGGCAACGCCTGCGAGGAGAAGATGGGAGCAAAGACGAACAGGCCGCTGATGCGGATACATACCAGTAGTCCTGCTGTCAGAAAGTGCTCCCATCCGGCCGTGTCGTTCGAGAGGAGGACTGTCATTACCATTAGTTCGCAAAGCGCTGAAGGTCGCCCAGAATGGAGGCAGTGAACCATACCAGACGATGGAGAAACCACGGCATCCCTGCCAGCAGGACTGCGGAAACGATTAGCAGGCGCGGCACCGTCGAGAGCGTTTGGTCCTGAATCGACGTCAGGGTCTGGACTAGGCTGATGAGCAGACTGGAAATCCCTGCTACCACCAGGATGGGTGCGCTCAACAGTAGCGCCTCGCGCAGAGTGCTCCGCATCAACTCGGCAACTTGATCGGCAGTCATCGTTTCTCCTCGTCGTGCCCGTTCAGGAAAAGCTCTTGAGCAGCGAGCCGGCCAGCACGTTCCATCCGTCGACCATGACAAAGAGCAGGATCTTAAGCGGAGTAGAAATGGTCACTGGAGGCAGCTGCAGCATGCCGATGGAGGTCGTAATGGAGGCCACCACTAGGTCCACCAGCAGGAACGGCAGAAAGAGGATCGCGCCAATCTGAAAACCCGATTTCAGCTCCGACAGCATGTACGCCGGGACCACGACGCGCATCGGCAGATCCATGGGTGTCTTCGGTCTCGGGATCGCTCCGGCATTCACGAAGAGCGCAAGGTCCTTTTCGCGCGCGTAGTGCAGCATGAACTCTTTTACGGGCTGAGCGCCGCACTCGATTGCCTGCCATCCTGATATCTGCCCCTGTTGAAACGGCTGAATCGCCTGCTGGTTCACAGCTATCATCACGGGCTGCATCAAGAACCAGGTCATCATCAGGCCAAGCCCCATCAATGTCTGATTGCTTGGCGCTGTCTGCGTTCCGAGCGCCTGGCGGAGAAAGTGAAACACCACCAACAGCCGCACCATGGGCGTGATGGAGAGGACAATTGCCGGAAGCAGCGTGAGCAGCGTAAGGATTCCGACAATCGTCCAGGGCACGGAATTGTTGTCCGCGATTGCGTTCAACGCGTGGAGCGAGGGCAAGGAAGCCGGCGTGGCTAGAAAGAATGCAAGAGAGGCGATCATCCGCGCACCCGCCGCCGCCCGCGTAATGCAGCCCTCTTACGGCGAATCAAAGCATTCGATGATGCGCGGCGTTCGCCTTCAAATTGGACAATGGAAGGAGTAGCGTCCTCTCCCACTCCTACCAGAAGCCGTCGATCCTCGATCGAGATCAGCAGCAATGACTTTTTCCCGCCAAGCGCCAGCCGATCAAGCACCTCGATCCGGGGACGGAAATCTTGCTTGCCGCTGCCGAATGGGCGCCGCAGCATCTTTATCCAGGCGGCCCACGGAACAACAGTGTCAATGCGGACAGTAGCACGCGGCTTGCTCAGCCAGCTTTGCAAGGGCGTCATGCCTTCCTCCGCCACTTGTGCCGCCAGGCAAGGCGCTTGACCCGGGCTGCAAGCTGCTGCTCGATCGCTTCAAGCTCAACCAGAAGCAGGCGCTCACCCGCCGCGGTCAGCACGAGGTCCCTGACCGACAGGTGTTCTGTCGCCAGCAGCGCGCCGGCTTTGAGCTGCTGCAGATCGCGAAGCGTAAAGCGCGACAACGGTACGCGCAGCTCAAGACGAAATGGGATCTGGCGAAGGTGCTCGGACAATGCCAGCGTTCCTGGTATTACTGATTCCCCGCCGGATGAGAGCTGTTGTTGGAACGAGGGCACGATCTCCGTGAGGTCGGCCTCGCTCGATTCTGCATCGGCCTCTTTAGCGGGCGATGGCAGCATCGACGTTGGTGTCACCGGTACGTCCGCGATCGCAACGGCATGCGGAAGCCCCTGGGGGGCATGGGCTGTGTTCTCCATGCCCGGGAGATTGCAAGCGGAATGCCATCCATCAGGATGGTGATCTTAGAGATCTGTCAGAAACGCCGGTCGGCCGTGTGGCGGCCCAGATCAAGAAGAAAGCACAGCGGAACGTATGCACACCGCAGACGTTCCGCAAAAGCAGGCCTGGCTCGAAGCGAAATGCTTTAGTGAATCATGTTGATCGCTTCCTGGGTGGCCTGATCGAAGGTGGTGATCGACTTCGAATTTGCCTCAAAGGCGCGCTGTGCCACGATGAGTGCGGAGAATTCAGTCGAGACATCCACGTTAGAAGACTCTAACGCCTTGTCTTCAACCGTCCCTCGTCCTGCTGTGCCCGGCGTGCCAATGACCACGGGCCCGGACGCCTGAGTAGCAAGAAAGGCGGTGTTGTTGGTCGCCTGCAGCCCCTGCATGTTTGCTACGGTTGCCACCGCTACCTGTCCAATGACTTGACTCTGGCCATTGCTGAACTTAGCTTGCACAACGCCATTCCCATCCACGCTGAAGTCCTGATAGCTGCCGCTGCCATATCCATCCTGGGTGGCGCCGGCCACATTCGAGCTGGAGGCGGTTTGCGTGATGGAACTCAGGTTCCAGGAGAAGTTCATGTTTGAAGCGCCGTCGGCAAGCCCTGTGAATGAAATACCGCCTACGCTTCCAGTGGGACTGGTCAGGTTGCCGGCGCCATCAAAAGTCAGCGTACCGGTCGTGCCCACACTGCCCGCGGCGTCGCCAGCAGGTAATGCGATGTTGTAACTCCATGTATTCGAAGCTGTCTTCGTAAATGTCACCGTCGCCTGATGCGCGGCCCCCAGCGAGTCATACAGCGTGACCGGCGCAGGCACACTGGTTGTCACGTCCGCAGAGGCATCCAGGTTTGCCTGGACATTCATGGTGCCGGTCTGCTTCGAGGCCATGGTCTGGCCGAGAGGCAGCACGATCGGCTGTACTCCGCTGCCCACCGTGATGCTGCCGTTTGCAGCCGGATAGCCCATTACGGAGGCCCCGCTGGTCGTCTGCAAATCCCCCGTGGTGTTCAAGACGAAATCGCCGGCGCGGGTGAGCTCCTGCTGCCCATGATCGTCGATCACGAAAAAACCGTTGCCCTGCAGCGCCATGTCTGTCGCCTGGGTGGTGGCCGTTGGGCTGCCGTCGGAAAAATCCGTCTCGGTTGTGGCGACCTGTGTGCCGACACCTACCTGGACGCCGCCATTCACGCCGTTGTTGAGTTGCTGATAAAAAAGCGTGCTGAACTGGTCCGTCTGGTCCTTGTAGCCGACGGTGCTCATATTCGCCAGATTATTGGCGATGGTGTTCAGCGCAGTGTTATTGGACTCCAGCCCGGTAAGAGCCGTAGCAAAAGATGGCATGGTGTTCCTCCTGGCCGCAACGCGGCAGCTTTCTGGTGTATCGCTTCTTGGCTGCTGAGCTTCTATGAGCCGGAAGTGGCCGGCTGCGTACCGCTTGTACCTGTTGTGTTCTGGTCGATCTGGATCAACTGCTGCAAGCTGTTTACCTGCACCAACTGATCGACGTAGGCATTAGGATCGGTATTCGCTGTTGGGTCCTGGTTCTTCAGTTCTGTCACCAGAAGCGTGAGGAAGTCGTTCGCCGTAATCATCGAATTGTTCTGATCGCTGCTGCTACCGTTGGTGTCGGTCGGACTACTGGCCGCTGACTGGAACGCCGGGATACTTCCTGGAATTTGCATGTCACTCCTTTCAGGCCCGCTCTACCGGGCCTGCTTAAGCTCGAATACTGATAAACGACAACTTCTCCGCAGGCTGCCGCGGCTCGTTGCTGACCGCTGTCTTTAACGATCTCTTGACGGGCACCGTGTCCTCGCCGCGCGTCGCATCCTGCATCGAACGTGGGTGCCCCCGCGCGCTGTCTCCGGTTCCCACACCGACTGAAAGCTGACCCAACTCGACCGAATGCTCTCGCGCATAAGTTGCGATTTCTTTCGATTGCGCGGTTAGCATGTGGGCCGACGAATTGGTTTGGACATGGAGCGCCGCATCCACTCTCCCGGAGGAAGTTGCTGTTGCGCGTACCTCGACCCAGCCCAGGACGCCGGAGGAGACCCCGACATCCAGATGCCGTGCATCCGCCCGCAACTGCACGGCGCCGGACGGTGCAGCTGTGTCCATTCTTTGCAGCACCTGGGCAACATTCGCCTGTGCACGATGGGTTTCAGTGAGTGCTTCCGGCCAGTGCATGGCTGGTGATGGATCAGGAGTATTTCCCGATGGCGGACGCTGCATTGAAGACTGATCCAGAGCCGGGTGAATGGCTGGCTGCGCCCCGACAATAGGCTTCGTCACGGCTGAGGATGTCTTTCCGGTCTCTTGCGAAGTGTGAGCATCCACCTGCATTGCGGCCGTTTCATGATCTTCTCTTAAATGCACCCCCGATCCGGGAAGAACATCCTGATTCGATCTCGGGAGGGTGTCGCGAATCGTCGTTTCATGTGCCGGTCCAGACGATTGCGATTTCATTGCCGTCGCGGGTTTCTTCGGAAGCGGTTCTTCTTGTGCCACGTGGAGAAGCTCACTTCGACTATTGAGCAGTCGTTGGAGCCATCGCTTCGGGCCAAGAGACGGAAATACTGCGCCAGTTGCCACCTGCCTTATCACGACTGTGGATCGCCGGCTGCACGTTCTTTTCTGAAGACGTCTGCTCCGGCCTCTCCGGCTGCGGTACGGAAACAGGAATCGCGCATTGCGCCGGTATCATGGCAGCAGGAAGGGTCTCAGGAGAATGGGGAATGGCCGGATTCGTTGGACCTCGCGTCACCGCGCCCACCTTATGCTCTCCACGTGATGACGCATGAGAATCTGCCGCAAGCCTAGGCTCCCTTGGCGCAGGAAGAAGTTGCGGTAGAACTGTTTCCTCAGTGGGATTTGTAACCTTCGGCATCGAAATTGTCAGTTCAGAGAGCTCTTCAGTGGGCGATGAGACTTGAACGCTGAGTTGCGGACCGGCCGGGTATCTCATCCCGTCGCGCGGAACCGGCACTGCTGCAATGGACGTGACAACAATCGATGTCTGGGGTGGAACATTGTCCGTTCCGATGTGTTCTTCTCCCGCCGAAGCATGCATCTCCTGGCGCAGCAGGACCGGTTCAATCCGCACCGCAATCTGCGGAAGCCCACGCGCCGGACTTTGCATGACTGCAGAGACAGCCGGATCAGAAGGCGGCACCATTAGGCCTTGCATGGTTGCGGCAAATACACCTTTGTCCAACAAAGCGGCGGGAGCGGCCTTTGACGATAGCGGCAGCAAGACACCGGCGGGTTGTGGAGACAATTTCATTCCTCGATGCTCGTTGCACGCACTGTGCCATCGTGCCTGGTACAGTTTCCTGGTTCTCTTTGAAAATTCTCATCTGCATGTGCAGTGCGAAGAACCGGACGCGAACAGAGGAACCACGCATCAAGCGTCTTCTGCTCGCGTATCTGCGCTTCGCGTCTACGCTTCGCGTCCTCCGTCTCTAATACTGTTTCTATTTGCAGCCGACGCACCCGCGAATGCTGCCAAGCCGTAGCTGCGGATCCGACGCCTCGCTCTAATTGTGCAAGCGGCCTTTGCAGAATCCGGCGTTCGAGCGGGCCGTATGCCAGCGCCATTTCAGCAGAAATGGCTTCTGAACGATCGCCAATTTCCAGGGCATGATGCAGAGCGCGCGACGCAACGTGCTTCCTGGCCTGATGCGCGTGTAGCGCATCGAGGCAAGCCTGCCTGAGCTGCCGCTGCTTCGCGAGCTCTGTCTCCGCCCGCCCTTCTTCGATAGCGCGCAGCGTCAGCAGCTTTTTCAAGGTTCTGTTGCTCATACTGTCCCCAGCCGGAGCAGCGCATCCACCGCCTCCTGAAGCGAAACTTTCTCTCCGGCACTCTGCATCAGTAAGGCCCGGATTGCCGGCTGTAGGGCAATGGCACGATCCAGTTCCTCATCGGCGCCTGTCTTATATGCGCCGATGCGAATCAGGTCCGACGCGCGATCGTAAATCGCCATTGCGCGACGAAGCGCTGCGGCCGCCTGCTGATGTTCTGCAGCTGCGACTGCGGGCATCAACCGGCTGACCGAATCGAGTGTGTGGATCGGCGGATACCATCCCTCCGACGCCAGCGATCTGGACAGCATCACGTGACCATCGACGAACGACCGCACTGCATCGACGACCGGATCGTGCTGATCGTCGCCCTCCATCAACACGGTATAGAACGCGGTAATACTGCCGCAGCGGAACCGTCCCGCGCGCTCCACTAACTTCGCCACCTTATTAAAGACTGAGGGCGTATAGCCTTTCGCGGTGGGTGGCTCACCCGCCGCCAATCCCACATCGCGTGCGGCCATCGCGAATCGCGTCAGCGAATCGAGCACCAGCAAAACATTCCGGCCCTCGGCTGCAAAGTTTTCCGCAACGCTGGTCGCGGCCAGCGCCGCCCGCATGCGGACCAGTGGAGACTGGTCTGACGTCGACACAATCACGACCGCCCGACGCCTGCCCTCCGCGCCGAGCGCGTCTTCCAGAAACTCGGCCACCTCGCGCCCGCGCTCTCCTACAAGCCCGACAACAACAACATCGGCAGAAGTGTTGCGCGTCATCATGCCGATTAGCGTGCTTTTGCCAACACCAGATCCGCCGAAGATCCCGATACGCTGGCCTAGACCCACCGTCAACATCGTGTCGATCGCACGCACTCCGGTGGAGAGCGACTGGCGAATCGGGATTCGGTCCATTGCGGCCGATGGTGCACGATGCACCGGCTCGCGGCCTGGGACGTGAAGCGGGCCCGCGTCGTCCAACGGGTTTCCGGTGGCATCCAGCACCCTGCCGATCAGACCCTCGCCGGCGGGAAAATTCGGAGGTCGACCCAAGCCCACCACTGTATCGCCGTGGCGTATGCCCTCAATTCCCTCCAGCGGCATCGCCAGCACGCGCTGGCCGCGAAAGCCGATTACCTCGCCGGCGTAGCGTTTGCCGACGCTATCTACAATTTCGCAGCAGTCGCCAATGCGGCACAACGGGCCAGAGCACTCGACACTTTGCCCCGCCGCATCAAGCACGTGGCCAGTCCATTGCCACGCGTACTGCCTCCGCAGAGAGCTATCCAGGGCTTCGGCCAGTGCGGGCGTCATCGGTCGCTTTTCGCCTCGTTGTCCATGATGGAGGGCCTGCTCTGCAGCAGGTCGAAAAAGCCGCGCTCTATCTCTGTAAGCTGAGCGTGCACGCTCAGATCGGCCGAGCTTGCTCCAATCTCAAGGCGGCAATGTCCCGGCTGCACATCTTCCCTACCGCGGAGCTGAACTCGCACCTGCATGCCCGCTCCAGCTAACCACTCCCTCCACGCCTCTATCCCGGTTGCAGATACCTCCAGCACACAGGCCGCGCTCTGCTGAGCGTCTTCCAGCGCCACTCGCACCGTTCCTCTTAGCAGCAGTGGGTCCAGTTGGGCCTCGCGGTGCAGAACGCGAGCGGCAATATTGAGCGCCAACCGAACCACAGCGACCTCCGCGTCCGCGAAATACTGCTCCTGCTTCTGCTGAAAGTCGACGATCGCCGCGTGCACAGAGCCTGCATACTCCCGCGACAGCCTTTGTTGCTGTTCGTGCAGAGCGGCGGCAAGCTCATCCGCCGCTTTTTCGCGTGCGGCGGCGAGCGCCTCGCGATGCCGACGCTCATCCTCTTCCCTCTCGCGCTCGATTTCGATAAGGCGAGCTTCCCATCGAACATCCGTTACTTTCGACGGCTGCTTCGCAATATGGGCTTGACGCAGAAACGGCGGCAACTCGCCGAACGATATTCCAGCGCCACCCGACAACCCGCTTCCCGGCTTCACTCCACCTGGGCGCGTCACATACGTTAGCTTTCGAATCTCTGCATCCATCCCTGAATCCTTTATGCGCAGCGCGGTCCAGCTACACCATCAGGCTGTCGCCCTGCTCCAGCTTTAGAATGATCTGGCCAGCCGCTTCCATACGCCGGGCAATGGCCAGGATGCTCTGCTGCGCCTGCATCACTTCACGCGACCGTACCGGACCCATCACTTCGATTTCCTCTTGCAGCATCTCCGCTGCACGGGTCGACATCGCCTTGTAAATATGAGCGCGCAGCTCCTCTTTGGTTCCCTTCATCGCGAGAGCGAGCTGCCGCCGGTCAACTCCGGCCACCAGATCACGAACGCTCGCACTCGGAACATTCAGCAGATCGTCGAAGGTAAACATCAGGTTGCGCACGTGGATCGCTGTCTCCGGCGACTCCGCCTCGATCCGATCGAGAATCTTCTTTGAAGCCTCTGCTTCCAGTCCGTTGAGAAGGTCCGCCACGGCCTTATAGCCGGAATAGGAGCGCTTCTGCGTATCGCCGATCGTCTGCAGTTGCTGATTGAGGATGCGCGCTACCTTCTGAGCCACCTCCGGCGAAAAGTGCCGCATCTCTGCCAGGCGCTGCACCGCAGCAACACGTTGCTCTTCGCCCAGGCCCGACAGGACCTGCGAACCGCGCTGCAGGTCCAGGTGCGCCAGCACCAGCGCGACGGTCTGCGGATGCTCGTTTTCGAGCGACTTGCTCAGTTGCGTTGGGTCAACCCGCTGCAGCATCGTGAGATTGCTGTCGTTGGCCTCTTTTGTCCGTTGCAACTGCAGCATCACGGCATCCGCGCGGGAGCGGCCCAGCGCCCCGGTGAGCAGCCGACTGGCCGACGCCAGACCGCCCCGCATCGTCTGCTGCTGGGTCGTCAGCATTGCCTCGAAATCTTCCAGCACGCCGATGGTCAGCTCCGGATCGATGTGATCGAGAGACGCGATCTCCGCCGCGATCGATTCGATCATCGGATCCGGCAGGTCCTGCAGCAGCTCGCGCGCAAGGTCATCGCCAAGCGCCATCAGCAGAATCGCAGCACGCCGCCGGCCGCTCAGCGTCGGTTGTGCGTGATTAGCGGATACGGCATTTGTCGTCATCCCTTCCGGCATCTCTGTCCTTACTCGCTTTCAACCCACATGTGCAGTAGCCGCGCGGACTGTGCCGTATCCGCCTTAACGCTGGCGGCTACCCGCTGGAAGACAGCCTCGCGTGGATGCCGGGATTCGTTCAGTGGCAGACTGTGGATCGCCTCTTCCGGAAGTGCATCCGTTAGGGAGATCAATCCACCCGGTGCGGGCAATGCCGCCGATCGCAAACTGCGGGTCACCGGACGGATCACCAGGAGAATCAGGGCCAGCAGTCCGACCAGCGCCGCCCCGTACCGCGGCAGATCCAGGCTCTGCGCTGTATTCAGAGCGCGGTTCGTGAAAGACTCTTCCGTATCCGGAGCGCTGCCGAACGAAATGTTCTCGACCGAGATCACGTCGCCGCGCGACGCGTCGTAGCCTACCGTCGCCTGCGCCAGTTCGGTGATGCGCTTCATCTGGTCCGGAGTCCAGGGCACCCGAGTAGCCGAAGCACCATGACCTCCGGCCGCTTTACGATCGTTGATCAACACTGCGACAGTGGCGCGTTTCAGTTTGCCCGGCCCCTCCACGATGTGACGGGTCTTCTTCGAGGCCCCATAGGTGCCGCTTTCTTCCTTCATGCTCGCCGCCGGCGCAGTGTGAGGCGGTGGAAGCAGAGGCACCTGTGCGTTCGGAGCGTTGCTGACAGTTCCCGGTACGCCGCCGGGCGCAGCATGATCGCCGGTCTGCTGCTCGGATCGTTGCATCGAGAGCGTGACCGTGCCGGTTGGGTCATAGGTCTCGTCCGTCTCATCGGAGGCGGTCGTGTCGTACTCCAGATGCACAGAGGCGCGCACATTGCCTTCGCCGGTAACCGGCTCGAGCGTCGCGATCAGCCGGTCTGCGAGACGCTGCTCTTCCTCGTTTGCTGCCGCATCAGGATTTCTGACGCCCAGTTGTGCGCGGCCATCGGCATCCACCAGAGTGACGTTGGCAGGACTCAGATGATCTACCGCGCTTGCTACCAGATTACGTATGGCATCTACCTCTTGCGGGCTCAGGTCCCGCTGCTTCAGTTTCAGCAGAACAGACGCCTTCGCCTCCTGCTGCCGTTCCGTAAACAGCGACTCATGCGGCAGCACCAGGTGTACGTGCGCCGATTTCACCGAAGCCAGGCTCTCAATCGTGTGCTCCAGCTCGCCCTCGAGCGCCCGCTGATAATTCACGCGCTCATCGAACTCTGAGCCGACCCAGTTCGGCTTATCGAAGAGCTCAAATCCCAGCCGCCCGCTCTTCGGGCCACCCTTCGCAGCGGTCTCCAGCCTTGCCTTGTCCAGTTGATCGGCCGGGACTTTCAAAGTGGTTCCATCCGGCGTGACATCGAAAGGAACCTTCGCAGCGGTCAGCGCATCCCCGAGTTCCCGCGCATCCGCCGGATCCAGGTGGGCATAGAGCACCCGCCAGCTTGGCTGCATGACCAGCGATGCAAAGAGGCCGGCAGAGAACAGCACCGCCGCTCCTACGGCGAACAGCGCCGTTCGAGTCCGCTTGGGAAGTGTCATGATGCGCTGCCAGGAACGCGTTACCGGGGCGAGGAGGGCGAGCGACTGAACTGGATTGGAGGAGGTATCCATGCGATTGTTGTTCAAAGAATTAGAATTGCGTACTCATCAACTGCTGGTATGCGCCGACCGCCTTGTTGCGGAATGCGAGCGCCATTTCAAAGGCCAGGTCCGCCTTCTGTGTCGCGATCATCGCCGTGTGGACGTCTGTTCCGTTGCCCGTCATCAAGCCGTCCACTGTCTGGGTGGCTTTGGACTCAAGCGTCTGCATCTGCTGCATAGCATTGCGCATCAGCGCGGCAAAGGGCGCGCCCGGTTGCGCCGTTGGCGATGTGCCGCTTATCTGTGAAGTTTGGATCGGCGTAATGCCGGATATAGGCAGCATGGGCATATTTCCTCATATATCTCGTTCTTAAGTGCTTCAGCAGTTCCGATTACTTCAAGATGTCCAGCGAGGCTCCAATCATGCTCTTGGTCGCCTGCACAGCAGAGACGTTCAGACCGTAAGCACGCGTGGCGCCCATCAGATCGACCATCTCGGTCAGCGGGTCAATATCGGGATAGGTCACGTAACCGTTCTTGTCCGCATCGGGATGGCCCGGATCGTAGCGCCGCAATCCCTCGCTGTGGTCAGTCACGATGCCGGCAATCTCCACCCCGCCCTCGTCCGGCGTGCCTAACGGCTCTCCATTCCACGACGCATTCGCCAGTTGCGTCTGAAAACTCGTGGCAAAGCTGCCGCCTAACAGACCTGGCGGTGTGGTGTCGTTGCCGGTCTCGCCCGCGGATTGAAAGATCACGTGCTGGCGCTGGAAGAGCTTCCCATCAGCCGTCCGGGTCGTCTCCGCGTTGGCCATATTCGAAGCTGTGATCTCTGCGCGTACGCGTTCGGCGCTCAATGCCGATCCGCTGACCCCGAGCACTCCGAAGAGATTCATCTGCGGCATAGTCCTTTCTGACGGTTACTTGCTGTCGGCATGGATCGCATCCAGCACCCGTGCATATTCGCGTTTCGCCAGTTCCACGCCCGTGCGGAACTTCAACTGCGCCTCCGCCATGGCCAGTCCTTCGCGGTCCATTGAGACGTTGTTTCCATCCGGCCGGGCAAGCAGTCCATCGACTTCCTGCAACTGCGGCGCGGCGGAATCTGCAGCCGTTCCTTCACTAGTCAGGGCGCGACGCATCTCCGCCTCGAAGTCGAACCCGACCGTGTGGAAGCCCGGGGTATCGACATTCGCCATGTTGGTGGCCGTCGTCTTCAACTGTGCGGCGGCCAGATCCATATAGCGCGTAAGCTGATCGGAAAGCGGGGTTGTGATTTCCATGACCACACCTATACGGGCGAGGAATCTGCGCATCTGCGTCGCGCTTGTCCTGTGTGATTGCAATCGCAATGCCATAGCACGGCGGCTGGCTATTAGCGTTCTCTAAGGCAGAAGCACAGAGGGTGCCAGATTGGGAGCAACTGCGAACGCCGCTCTTCTCTCGGAGAACGGCTGTATAGAACCGATTTCGCTACATCGCTGTATCTGTGCTTTTTGCCTTAAGGCAGATCGAACTCGATCTCGGCTTCGGTAATCACCGCGCGGTCTTCGGCCAAGATGCTCGCCCGCTCCAGCACATGCTGTAGCTCGCGCACATTTCCCGGCCACGCGTGTGCCGCCAACCGCGCAAATGCCGCTTCACTAAGCTGCTTGGAAGCATCATCTGCCGCCGTCGTCCTCAGGAAATGCTCGGTCAGCGCAGACAGGTCTTCAGCATGCTCGGCAAGAGCGGGAGTCTCGATCCGGAAAACCGACAGGCGGTAGAAGAGGTCGGCGCGGAAACTGCCCTCCTGCGCCCGTCGGGCAAGCGGCTGATGCGTCGCCGCGACCACGCGCACGTCGACACGCACCGTCTCGTTTTCGCCGACCCTCTGCAATTCGCCGCTCTCCAGAAAACGCAGCAGCTTGGATTGAAGCGCCAGCGGCATCTCACCGATCTCGTCCAGAAACAGCGTGCCGCCATTCGCCGCCTCAATGCGTCCGGTGCGCCGCTGCACCGCGCCGGTGAAGGCGCCTCGTGCATGCCCAAAGAGCTCAGCTTCGAGCAACGCCTCCGGAATGGCCGCGCAGTTCAGCGCGACGAAGGGCCGGTCGGCACGCGGGCTGAGCCGATGGAGAGCGCGTGCCACAACCTCTTTTCCAGTGCCGGTTGGCCCCTGGATCAATACTGTTGTCCGGCGGCGGGCCACCAACCGGACGCGCCGGCTCACTTCCAGCATCCGGTCCGAGTCGCCAATCAGTTCAGGCACCCGCACCGCACGGATGATATCCAGCGGTTCTTGCTTCGCAGCAGCACCGGACGGTTTCACAGGTGATACCGCATGGACGGGATGGGTAATCGTATCTATATCGGTGGCGTATGCGCCGTCACCGCATACGGAGCGCAACACCTGAAGCAGCTCTCCCCTACGCGGACTTTTCGCCCCGCCGGTTAGGCCCGAAAGCGCCCCGTCCAGCGCGATCAGGTCCATCGCTGGATGACTGGAGCGGACTTCCTCCCCAAAATCCTCCAGGTGCAAATCGGGCAGCGCGCCCTCTAACAGCGTGACCTGCGGATGCGTGTGCTCCATCATGAGCAGGGCGGCCGCACCCCCGTCTGCCTCGTGGACTTCCCAGCGCTGCGCCGTAAGCGCCGCGCGCAATCGCGCGCGAACCATTGCATCCGTGCTCACCACCAATACAGACGCGGCATTCTTGGTCATGACAGAAGCTGTTGCCATTGGCCCCTCTCTGTTTCTTCAGTTGTCAGCTATACGGCAAGGATTCAGTACGCGGCCGGCTGCTGGAATACCGGAGCCGGCGGCAGAGATGGCAGGCGTGGCACCGTGTCTACGGGCCGGCTGCTGTCGAGGCCGCCGATTCGATATCCCTGGCCGCGGACGGTCTCAATCAGCGAAGCGCTGGGGCCTAGCTTGCGCCGCAGATAGTTGATGTACACGTCGACGACGTTGGTATTCCCGGCTTCAGTCGCGCTCCAGACACGCTCCAGGAGCGTCAGCGCGGGAAACGCAGTGGCCGCGGTTCATCATCAGGTATTCCAGCAATCCGAACTCTCGGCGGCTCAGCGCAATCGACTCCTCACCGCATTCAAGCGACTGCTGCAGCCGGTTCAGTTGCAGATCGCCGCAGCGCAGGACGGAACCGCCATCCTGCCGACGAACCAGCGCCCGGCAGCGCGCTTTCAGCTCGCGCATAGCGAACGGTTTCATCATGCAGTCGTCCGCACCTGCCTCCAGGCAGGCAATCCGGGTCTCCAGATCGGCGGCCTGGGCTGTCAGCACCAGAACGCGCATTTCATTGCCAAGCTGCCGCGCTACTTCTAGGACCCGCATGCCCAATCCGCCCGGCAGGTCCAGGTCCAGAAGAAAGAGGTCATAGTCCGCGCTGGCGATAGCGGTGGCGGCTACGGCTCCATCGGCCGCTACAGTAACGGTGTGTCCTTCCTTTTCGAGAGAGCGCTCAACAAACATTCCAAGGGCAGGATCATGTTCCGCAATCAGGATTCTCAAGGTGGTTCCTCTTCTCAGCGCCGGATGAATTCCCGGCTTGCAAAGACACCATCTCGTCAAAGCACCCTGTTTGGCAATATCTTGTTTTGATTTTTCTTCGCCTATATTTCGCTTTTGGTACGCCTCGGACCATTCGTTTCATTTTGGGAACGCATGGTGAACGATGGCGAAGATTTCTTCGCCCAATTCGCTATTTGTTCGCTACAATGTCGGCATGTCCGTCACGCGCCGCCAAAAAGAAGTAGTCGACTTCATCAGCCACTTCGTCGAGGAAAACGGCTATTCTCCCTCCTTCGACGAGATCGCACGGGGGTTGAACCTCAAGTCCCTCGCCACGGTACATAAACACGTCACAAACCTGCAGAAGAAAGGGCTGCTCGAACGGGCGCACAATCGTAGCCGTTCTATCGACATTCTGCCGCCCAAGAGCAAAACCCGGCAACCGGAGCGGCTGCCGCTCGCCGGCCGGATCGCGGCAGGCTTTCCGGTAGAGGCTGCAGAGGCTGCGGAATCGATTTCCCTCGGCGATATTATTGGCAACAAAGACGTTTTTGCACTTGAGGTGCGCGGCGATTCGATGCGCGACGAACACATCGTGAACGGCGACTATGTACTGGTGGAGCGGGTAAAGACGGCGCGTCCCGGAGAGATTGTGGTCGCGCTTGTCCGGGGCAGCGAAAGCACCTTGAAGCGCTACTATATCGAGGGAGACCAGGTTCGTCTCCAGCCTTCCAACGCGGAAATGGCGCCCATCTATGTGCCGGCAGAACAGCTCGCGATTCAGGGCCGGGTGTTGGGAATCCTCCGCAAATACGCCTGATTTACGCCAAGAACAGAAACGGCCTGGCAAGTTGCCAGGCCGTTTCCTTTGCGCTGAACTCCGGCGCGGGGACCCTAAGCCACCGTGGTGGCCAGCACTTTCGCGACGCTCTTATCGATCGTCTCCTTCGGCACATATCCGACGATCTGCTCTGCGACCTTGCCGCCTTTGAAAAGCAGCAGCGCGGGGATCCCGCGGATACCATAGCGGGCCGGGGTAGACGCATTGCGGTCCACGTCCATCTTCATGACCTTGAGCTTGCCCTGGTAGGCCGCAGCCACCTCGTCGACAATTGGGGCCAATGCGCGACAGGGACCGCACCACGCCGCCCAGAAGTCCACCAGGACCGGTTCATTGGACTTCAGAACCTCCTGTTCGAAGCTCGCATCATTGACCTCGGTGATCCCATGACCTGCCATCGTTCCTCCATCTGGAGACCGGAAACGGCTCCAATTTTGTCTTCGAAAACGGCATCTTAAACGCCTTCCGGCTCGATTTCCGCACCCAAATTGTGCTCTTAGAGAGATGCAACAAGGGACGAAAAGTCGCACCCCCGGAGTCCGTCCTGTTCCATCTTACCGAGCTAAACGACAATCCGGCTGTGGAAAGCAAAAGCGCCTGTGGCTCACACAGGAGCCACAGGCGCTAGAGCAGCCCTCCCCCAGAACTGCCCACGGGTGAGAAGGTAGGCGGTGCAAGTGCAGAAAGTAAACAAAACTTAGGTACTTTTGTGGTCATCGGCCAGCATATTACCCGGGCCGACGCTCGCGGGTAACTTCGGCCGCGCGGGCGGCAACCCAATGCAAATTGGAAAAAATCGTATACTTCGACAAATGGCGAACCTACTCTCTCCGCGCGAGGCAGCTCTTCGCCTCGGCATCTCGTATCCAACAATGAAGCAATGGCTTTACCGGGGAAAGTTGAAGGCGATCAAGACCCCCGGCGGCCACTATCGAATTCCCGAGGCCGAGTTGGATGGCCTGCTGCACAAGGCACGGCGGCCGGAGACGCCGAAACGCCAGATGTTGCGCACGGTAAGTGGGCGAAACCAACTAGTCGGCCGGATCGTGGAGATCAAGATCGAGGGGCTGCTCGCCCAGGTAAAGCTTTCGATCGGTGGCCAGATCATTACGTCGCTGATTACGTCCGATGCTGCGCGCGAGCTTCAGCTCGAAGTAGGAGAAACCGCAGCGGCGCTCATCAAGTCGACAGAAGTGATGTTGCTCCGTGTCTAAACAGCACAGCAGGTAATACGCAGAAGCATCGGCTGAAGACGCTGTCGGCAGCTGGTCATGCTGTTGTTGCTTCTACAGAGCCCGAAAGATTCTCCGCGCACAGGATCATGCGCCGGTACGGGTCGCGGCCGCGGCGGATCTCGAGCCGCTGCTTCCCTCTCTTCTTACCGAATATGAGCGCCAGAGCGGACAGCACGTCCAAGCCTCGTTTGCGTCGTCGGCCACACTGGCTACACAGATTGAGAACGGCGCGCCCTTCGACGTGTTTCTCTCCGCCGATATGGCGCTGCCGGAGCGGATCGTGCGCGACGGCTTCGCTGCCGCCTGGAGCTTCCGCACAGCCGTATGCACGCGGCACGCTGGTGCTATGGACGCGGAATCAGAGCGGTCTGGGTCAGCTCAGTATGCAAGTGCTCGCGTCGCCCACCATCCACAGCGTCGCCGTGGCCAACCCGCAACACGCACCCTATGGCCGCGCCGCGATGCAGGCGCTCACCAGCCTGGCGCTCCTTCCCGTGGTCCAGCCGAAGCTACGGACCGCCGAGAACATCGCCCAGGCCGCGCAGTTCGCCAGCACGGGCAATGCGGATGTCGGGCTGATCTCACTGACGTCGGCGCTCACGCTGACGGCGTTGGGCCATTACATCGCGGTGCCGCAAACTGCGTATCAGCCGATCCTGCAGGGCGCCGTTGCGCTGAAGGGTGGCGCCAATGCAAGAGGCGCGGCGGCTTTTCTTCGCTATCTGCACTCTCCCGCTGTCGCGCAGCAATTACAGCAGGGCGGCCTTGCGCCGGTGCGGTGAGATCTGCCCTAACAGACGCCGCGAGTCACGGCAATGCAAACGCGACAATCGCATCGCCTTGCGCTTCTTCCGGAATTCTCTGATGCCCTCCGGCCGCGATCACGAGATATTCCTTGCCGCCGATCGCGTAGGTCATCGGCGTGGCATTCCCACTTGCCGGCAATTCCGCCTTCCATAGCTCTTTGCCGGTCACAATATCGAACGCGCGAATGTGGGGATCGGTTGTGCCTGCGATAAAGACGAGACCGGAAGCGGTGACAATTGGGCCGCCCAGACTGATCGAGCCGTCCGGAATCGTGCCGTGAGTGCCGCCGAAGTTCCTTCATGGAGCCCGGCGGAACCTGCCAGCGAATGGTTCCCCTAGCCAGATCGACCGCGACGAGCGTGCCCCAGGGCGGAGGATTGCATGGCAGATCAGAAGGCGATTGCAGGAAGCGGCGGAGCATACCGTACGGTGCGCCCGCCTGCCGCCCGTACTCGCCATCTTCCGTGTCGTCTTTGACCTTGTCTCGCGGAATCAGCCGCACCCGGGCAGGAAGGTTGTTGACGTCCACGATCAGTAGGTTGTTCGAAGGATCGAAGGCGTAACCGCTCCACGTCATCCCGCCCAGGTGACCCGGCATCACCAGCGTTCCCTGAATGCTGGGTGGCGTGAAGATGCCCTGATCGCGGAGTTTCGTGAGCGCGGTACGGCAGAAATCGCGATCCTCCTGCGTCGGTCCCCACGCTTCGTCGGCGGAGAGATGCTGTAGGGACAATGCAGGCGGTGCTGTCGGGATTGACTGTATGGCGGAACTCACCTCGCCGGGCACATCGCTCTGCGGTACCGGCCGTTCTTCCACAGGAAAGACCGGCACGCCCGTGTCGCGGTTCAGGACGTAGAGAAAGCCCGTCTTGTTTCCCTGCACAACAACGGGAGTGTCTCTGCCGTCGCGATGAATCGTCGCCAGCAGCGGAGGCGCGGCTGTGTCGTAGTCCCACAGATCGTGGTGAACAAGCTGAAAGCCCCACGCCAGCTTGCCCGTCTTTGCATGCAGCGCGACCACGGAGTTGGCCCACTTGTCGTCACCCGGGCGCAGGCCGCCGTAGTAATCGGGGCTCGCGCTGCCCGTTGGTATGAAGACAAGATCGCGGCTCGGGTCCACCACCATCACCGACCATGCATTCGCCGCGCCGGTATTCCATGAAGAGTTGCCCTTGGCCATCGCGAACGGGTTGGGCGAAATCGGGTCCCAGCTCCAGCGTAATTCGCCTGTCCGCGCATCGAATGCCCGCACAATACCGGAAGGCATATCAGCCCGATTGTTGTCGTCAATCGCAGAGCCGACGATCACCAGATCATCGATCACTGCCGGCGGCGAGGTCATGTGATACCACCCCTGCGGATGCTCGCCGAGCCCGTGGCTCTCGTAGCCGGACACGTCGCGCAATTGGACCTGACCGTGGTGTCCGAAGTCGGTACACGGCCGGCCTGTCGTCGCATCCAGTGCAATCAGGCGCGCATCGAGGGTGGCTTCATAGATGCGCCTGCGGCATGGCTGCAGTGTGCGGCGCGACAAATCCAGCCATGTCGCGACACCACGATTGATGAGCCCGTCGCCGTAGTCGAGGCTCAAGTCGATCTGCGGATCGAAGGCCCCTTTTGCCGCGCCGGGTCAGCGCGATCGACGCGGTTGAATGCGGTCGTCAGGTAAAGCGTGCCGTCGACAAGGATCGGCGTCGTCTCCAGGCCGCTGCGCCGCCGGCCGTTGCTGCCGTCGGAGATGTCTCGAGTATGGAACGTCCACGCCGCGCGCAGCTTCGTCACATTCGCCGCATCGATCTGTCGCAAGGATGAGTAGCGCATCCCGCCAGGATCATTGCCATACGCGGGCCAGTCTGTCTCGTGCTTCCCCTGCGCGAGCGCACAGTATCCGAGCTGCAAAACGATCACCCACAACGCCAGCTGCGCACCCATCGCCACCTGATCATAGGCGGGATGATACGCAGGCCACCGGTCAAAGTTCCTCGGATGCGTCTCAAAGTAAAAGGGACGAGCCGAAGCCCGTCCTCTATTCCTCGACGGCCATGCGCAGTCTAGTCGCCCTCGCTGCCGTCTTTGCCGTGGCACTTCTTGTACTTCAAACCCGATCCGCACGGACAGGGATCGTTCCGTCCGACTTTCTCGCCGGTACGGCGCTGCTCTACTTGCGTTGTCCCATGGCCATTCGAGCCGGCGGCACGCGCCTGCTCCAGTTCTTTCTTCTTCTTGCGCGCGAACTCGCGCTCCATCTCGTCGATGGAGGTTCGAGTCTCTGGAGTGCGTGTGCCGGACGGCGCCTCGCCCACCGGCATAGGGCGCCACGTCTGCTTGGGCGCGGGACTCTGCACATGCTGGGGCTGCGGCTGCCCGCCGCGCCCATTCCCTTCCGCCAGCGGCTGCACTGCGGGAAGCTGCATGGGTGGCGGCGCTTGCCGCACAGGCGGCTGCTGGGGCGCCTGCTGCTGCAGCGGGCGCGTGACCGGCTGTCCGTCCGGACCGACGATCTGCATCAGGAAAAGATATCGCACGGTATCTTCCTGGAAGCGGCCCATCATCCCCTCGAACATGTCGAAGGACTCCTTTTTGTACGCCACCAGCGGGTCCTGCTGCCCATAGCCCCGCAGCCCGATGCCCTCCTTGAGATGGTCCATGTTCAGGAGGTGATCCTTCCACAGGCCGTCGAGCACGCTGAGCATGATCATGCGCTCGTGATAGCGCATGCCCTGTGAGCCGATGATCTGTTCCTTCAGCTCGTACTTCTCCTTGAGCTTGTCGAAGAGTGTATCGCCGAGCTCGTGCCGATTCAGCGTGTCGAAGGCGATGCCTTCGATCTCTGCGTTGAAGCCGAAATGCTCCATCAGCCTCTGCTTGATTCCGGCTACATCCCACTGGTCCGGATGTTGCGACTCCGGAGCGAATTCGTTCAGAATATTGCTGATGAGTCCGGCAACATAGTCTTCCAGAATCAGCTCTTTCTGCTCTACCCCTTCAAGCAATTGTTTGCGAGTGCCGTACACCGCCTCGCGCTGCTTGTTCATCACATCGTCGTATTCGAGCAGGTGCTTGCGGGCCTCGAAGTTCTGCGACTCGACCGCCTTTTGCGCGCCTTCGATGCGCCGCGTGATCATGCCGCTTTCGATCGGCACACCTTCTTCCATGCCCATCTTCTGCAGAAGGGGTCCGACCCACTCGCGCGCGAAAATGCGCATCAGGTCATCTTCGAGTGAGAGATAAAAGCGTGATGCGCCGGGATCGCCCTGGCGGCCGGCACGCCCGCGGAGCTGGTTATCGATGCGGCGTGACTCGTGCCGCTCCGTGCCCAGAATGCACAGACCTTCGGTCGCCAGCACCTCTTCATGCTCACGCTTGGCATTCGCTTCGTGCACCTGTGAGGCGCGGTCCCAGCTTTCCTGCGGACTCTCAAACTCCTGCCCTTGGTAGTAGAAACGCATCATGCCTGGGGCAGCCGTTGGCGAGATGGCGCCTTCCGCCACGCTGATCGACCGCGCCTGTCCGCGCTTTACCAGATCCTGCTTGGTCATGAACTCGGCGTTGCCGCCCAGCAGAATGTCTGTTCCGCGGCCTGCCATGTTGGTCGCAATCGTCACCATGCCGAGGCGTCCGGCCTGCGCTACGATTTCCGCCTCGCGCTCGTGGTACTTCGCGTTCAGCACCACATGCTTGATGCCCTTGCGCTGCAGGATCTGCGAGAGCAACTCGCTCTTCTCGATCGAGGTCGTGCCCACCAGGACCGGCTGCTTCGACTCATTCAGTCGCTTGATCTCGTCCGCAACCGCGAAGTACTTCTCCTTCGAAGTGCGGTAGACGACGTCCTGATACTCCTTGCGCCGCATTGGCTTGTTGGTCGGAATCACCACGATGTCGAGCTTGTAGGTAGAGTCGAATTCCGCCGCCTCGGTCTCCGCAGTACCCGTCATGCCGGCCAGCTTCTGATACATGCGGAAATAGTTCTGGAAGGTGATGGTCGCGAGCGTCTGGTCTTCGCGCCGGATGTTTACGCCTTCCTTCGCTTCAACCGCCTGATGCAGACCATCGGACCAGCGGCGTCCCGGCATCGGACGGCCGGTGAAGGTGTCGATGATGATCACCTCGCCATCCTTGACCACGTACTCCACGTCGTTCCGATACAAGGAGTGCGCCTTGATCGCCGTCTCGACGTGGTGCTTGAACTCCCAGTTCTCCGGGTCGGCAATGTTGCCGATACCAAGCAGGCCCTCGATCTTCTCCCAGCCCTCATCGCTCACGCTGATGGTCTTGTGCTTCTCGTCCACCGTGTAGTCGCCGGTCAGAATCTTGGTTTCGCCCTGCTCGATCTCCTCGCCTTTTTCCAATTGCGGAATGATCCGATTCACGCGGGCATACTTGTCCGTGGTCTGGTCGGTCGGTCCACTGATGATCAGCGGAGTACGCGCCTCGTCGATCAGGATTGAGTCCACTTCGTCGACGATGCCAAAGTAGTGCCCACGCTGCACGCAGTCGGCGAGCTCAAATTTCATGTTGTCGCGCAGATAATCAAAACCGAATTCGTTGTTGGTGCCGTAGGTGATGTCCGCGGCATAGGCTTCGCGGCGCTGCGCATCGTCTAGATCATGAACGATGACGCCCACCTTCAGCCCCAAAAACTCATAGATCTTGCCCATCCACTCGGCATCACGCTTGGCCAGGTAGTCATTGACCGTGACCACATGGACGCCCTTGCCGGCGAGAGCATTCAAGTAAACCGGCAGCGTGGCGACCAGCGTCTTGCCTTCGCCGGTCTTCATTTCGGCGATTTTGCCGGAGTGCAGCACCATGCCACCGATAAGCTGTACATCGAAATGTCGCATGGCGACGGCACGCTTGCCGGCCTCGCGCACCACGGCGAACGCTTCCGGCAGCAGCTCGTTCAGGGCCTCGGTCTCGGCGGCCTTGCGGGCCTCCTTGTTTTCTGAAGTGTCGGGGACATCCTTCACCCGCTCCGCAAAGCGCGCCTTAAACTCGGTGGTCTTTTCGCGCAGTTCCGCATCCGAAAGCGCCTGCATCTTCGGCTCCCATTCGCCGATGGCCGCGACGGTGGGCAGCATGCGCTTGACGACACGCTCGTTGTTCGTCCCGAAAATCTTGGTAAATGCACTGCTAATCAAGGAGTTCCTCTAGGCCCTTTCGACGATCTGGGCTGACTCCTTATTTTACGCGATGGCGCACCAGGCCGGAGACAGCACGCAGAAGCAAAAGGAAGGCCGCCAGGTAGGAGCCACCCTGACGGCCTGGGGGAACCAGCGGTCGCCGATTAGAAGGCGTACCGCAAGCTGAATTGCAGTTGACGGTCGGAGGCGTAGGTCTGACCCTTCGTTGTGACCTGTCCGAAGGTGCCGCTGGTCGGATTGCTCATCGCGCCATCGTTCCCCGGCGTGTCCCAGTTGGGGTGATTCGTGAAGTTAAAGGCCTCGCCGCGAAAGGTCAGCACGTGATTCTCATGTCCTGGAATGACATGAAAATCCTTCTGCAGTGCGGCGTTCCAGCTCTGGAAGCCAGGTGCGTGGATCAAGTTGCGACTGTCTCGGGGCGCCAGCGTTCCAAAAGCTGCAGGCGCGGGAAAGGCTGTGGGATCGAACCAGTGCCCATTGGTGCCGAACTGCTTCGACACGTGCGCCTGGTGGATAGCAGGCCAAAGCTGGCTGCCCGCTCCAGGACCAATACCCGCATAGTCGTTGCCGTTGGTCACGCTGAACGGCTCACCTGACTGGGCCTGTGTGGTGCCCGAAATCTGCCAGTTCGCGAGCGCTCCATGGGCGAACCGATTGCTGATGCTGCGCCCGTAAGGAATGTCCCACACATAGTTCACAACCAGCGTATTGCGGATATCGAAATCGCTGGGACCGTAATCAACACTCGGGTTGTAATAGTCGGGCAATTGGTAACTCTGGTCTGAGCCAAAGTCCATGCTCTTTGACCACGTATAAGCCACGCCGAACAGCAAGCCGTGGCTGAGACGACGATTTAGATTGGCCTGCAGCGAGTGATAGATCGAGCTGCCGCGATTGTCGATCTGCAAGATGCTTGAAAAGCCTCTGTAGGGGCGCAACGAATCCGGATTGATCGTCGATCCCGGTGGTATCGTTCCCGGCTGCAACTGATTCAACTGCTCCATTTGCTGCAGGTGCAGTCCGCGGCGTCCCACATATGCGAGCGTGAAGGTGGCAAAGCTGGGAATGTCCTGCTCGATAGCCGCATTCCATGCCCACGCGTTGGGATTGGGGAAGTTGTACGGCTGCGTTGTCATGGATAACGGGAGCCGCGGCAAGACGCCGCCCGTACTACCGCCTGGATTGTCGACGCTCCCACCGGTGACGAAGGTCGTCGGCTGGAACGGCGCATTGCCGCCCAACTGCACCTGATCGCTGATGCCCAGCCGCTGCTCATATCGTCCCCCGCCGGCACGGATCACTGTGTTTGGCCGTACCTGGTAGGTAAAGCCAATGCGCGGCTGAATGTCAGTCCAAATCGTGTTCGAATAGCCGGGGTTTTTACCTGTAAAGGACGCCTGAGGATTGGCGAGGATGTCCGCCGGAACGTGTCCCTGTGCAGCGCTTGGAAAATGAGTGCCAGGAATGACGATACCGTTATACAAATTTCCGCCGATAGCCACGCCCGTCGTCGGATCAATGACCGGAGCATCCGCTGGATTCCATGCTGCCGGATCGAAGAAGGACTGGTTGCCCCACGGCGCGTAATAGGGCCGCATCACCGTGTACCGCGCGCCGTACTCAATCACCAGGTTCGGCCTGGCGCGCCATGTATCCTGCGCAAAGCCTTCATACATGTGACCGCGGAAGAGCGTATAGCTCTTGGTGCCGATCTCTCCGTAGGTATCGAAGAGGCCCAGTGCCGCATTTGCCACCCCAGCGCCCGAACTAGGAAGTCCCAGACGCGTATCGGTAAAGCGGAACTGGCCGTTCTGGTTATTGGTCGAGCCTGGTGTGGTGCTGCTCACGCTGATCTGATCGAAGTTGTTTTCGCCCGAATACTCCCAGAGGCCGCCGACCTTCAGTGTGTGATTGCCAATAACCTTGGTGAGGTTATCGGCGACATCGATGATCGGGCCGCCCGAGTGCGAAGGATACGGACCGCCGTCGAGTGTCTGGAAGTTTGCAATATTGATTGTCGGAATCTTGTTCGGAATCAGCTTGCTTGCAGTTCCGTAAATGTATGGAAAGTTAATTCCATACAGCGAACGGTTATAGAGGCCGTTCGCTGTGTCGTAGCTGATCGTAATGTGGTCGGCCGTTCCGGTCACGCTGGCCTCATTCACCATCGTCGGGCTGATCGTCCAGGTGTAGTGCAGCGCCGCCGTCTGGTTGGGCCAATGCCACTTTTCCGGCGTGCGATCGAAGTTGCCGGCGAAGGGCGTGATGTAGTCCAGATGATAGCTAAGGATGGAGAGACGCAACCGATGCGCCTCGGCGGGCACATAATCCAGCACCAACGTGTCCTTACGTTGGTCCTGCGGATTCGGCAAAGACTCCTGCCAGTTGTAGGAAGGCCCGTTCACATTTGGAGCGGGATAAGCGTTCAGCAAAGCAATCCCGTTCGGGCTCAGATCGCCCGGTGGTATCACGTTGCCGGGATACGGCTGCTTGGTAACCGGGTTCACGATCTGCACCGGCTTCGAATAAAAGATGTTTGGCCCCAGAAGCTCGCTGAAGTTTCCAGTCCGCATCAGTGCCGTCGGCACTGTCTCCTGCTGTGTCGGCGATAGCCGATAGCGCACATACTCCTGACCCACCAGGAAGAACAATTTCTGTTTGTCAGTGTTGAAGTGGCCCGGGATGTACACCGGTCCATTTAGGTTCCAACCGAACTGGTTGAAACGGAAAGCCTGCGGATGCTGTGAGAACGCCGGATCGGGATTGTTCTTGCGTATCCAGGTGTTCGCGTTGAAGAACGAGTTGCGCAGATACTCAAATGCCGAGCCGTGGAAGCTGCTGGTGCCGCTCTTGGGAATGATGCGCACCTGACCGCCGGAGGTCCGGCCGTATTCCGCCTGGTAGCCTGTGGTCAGAATCTGAACCTGCGAGGTCGAGTCCACGTCCGCCACGCCGACGCTATTATTGTTCGAGCGCGTGCGCACCATGGGCGCCCCGTCCCAGGCAAGAAGATTTTCCTGGGAACGCGATCCGTTCACATAGAGCGTGTTGTCCAGCGAAAAATTGAACGAGGACATCGGCGCATTGCGCGTGACGCCCGGCTCCAGTTGCGAAAGATAGAGCGGATTGCGTCCGTTGAGTTGGATCGACTTCACCTGCTGCGCGGTGACAAGTTGGCCTACGGAAGCCGACTCGGTCTGCAGCCGGTTCGCATTCGCTTGCACCGTCACGGTGGTGCTGGTGTTGCCTGATTTCAGGGACACGTTCGCCTGTGCGCCAATGGTTGGGTCCACGTGGGTGCCCTGCTGCACCGCGGTCCGGAAGCCCTGCGCTTCCACCGTGACGGTGTAACTGCCGCTCGGAATATTGGTGAGCGTATATGCGCCGACGCTATTGGTAGTGACGTTACGCGTCTGCCCGGTCGCGTCGTTCCTCGCCGCCACTTTTGCGTTGGGAACCACGGCCCCAGTGGAATCGGTAACCGTGCCGGAGATGGATGAAGTATCAGATTGCGCCAGCGCCTGCGTGCCGGCAATGATCAGAGGGAACTGTAGGGATGAGTGCCGCGAACAGGAGAGCCCTGCTCGCAGCGCGGAAGGTGGACATGGGGGAGCCTCCGGGCTGCAAGTTTTCTACCGAGTGCGTTTCCGTTTCATGACCCAAAATCTGGGAACGCTACCACGGCTTCCCTTTTATGTGTCTCTCCTATGTACTGTCAAGTCATCAATTGGATTGATTGTTTAGCCAAAGATCAATAGCATGCGGACAACTCTTCTTCGGCGATACGCATCGCATGGCAATCGATGTGCGTCGCGCTACTTTGCCCTGGGATGCGTGCGGTCGTATACCTCAGCTATCTGCTTCACCGTGAGCTGCGTATACCGCTGCGTGGTCGAGAGCCGCTCGTGCCCCAGTAGCTCCTGAATCGCACGTAGGTCCGCACCCTCCTCCAGCATGTGCGTGCCAAAAGCATGGCGCAGCGTGTGGGGATGCGTCTCCGGCGCCATGCCATGCGCCATGGCCATGCGCTTCACGATCCGGCCTACGGAGCGTGTCGTCAGCCGCCCGCTGGATTTCACACGCGCGCTCACCAGCAGCGCATCGGTCTGCTTGCGCGAAGCAGCCAGCCGCTCAGCTCGTTCCGGCAGATACGCGCGGATCGCCGCCGCCGCCGCATCACCAATCGGCACCAGCCGCTCCTTCGCGCCCTTGCCGCGCACCAACAGCGTTTCCGCCGCCCAGCGGATATGCTTCAGGTCCAGCCCCACCAGCTCTGCATTGCGGATGCCACAACCATAGAGCAGCTCGAAGATTACCGCGTCCCGCGCGGGCCACGTCGAGACTTCTTCATCCGCTGCTTTGCTGTCGAGCGCGCGATTCATCTGCTCGATGGTCGGCACGCGCGGCAGATGCTTCGGCAGCCTGGGCGTCGAGACCAGCGCGGCCGGGTTCTGCGACACATGCCCCATCCGCGCCAGCCATTTGAACCAGGAGCGCACCGCTGCCAATGCGCGCGCAACGGACGCCTTCGACAACCCGAGGACATACAGCTCCGCCAGGTAAGCGCGGATGTGCAGATGCTCGATTCGCCGGATGTCACAGCGCTCGCCAAACTGCCTCGTCAGGTACGCAATGAAGCCGGCTACCTCGCGCTCATACGCGCGCAGTGTGTGGGCCGAAGCACCGCGCTCGCCGCGCAGCATCGCCAGATAGTCTTCCTGCAATGTAGCCAGGGAGTGGCTCATTCCGCGCCTCGTCGTGCCTTGGCACGAGGATGATGCGCACGATGGACCGCCTTCAGCCGGTCGATGGCAAGATGCGTGTAGACCTGCGTCGTCGCGATGTCGGAATGGCCGAGCAGCGTTTGCACGGTACGCAGATCTGCGCCGTGCCCTACCATGTGGGTCGCGCAACTATGCCGCAGCATGTGCGGACTGGCATGGCCGCCGGAGCTGCGCTTCACCAGCTCCCAGATCCAGCCGCGCGTCAGCGTTCTACCCTGCTGGGACAGGAACAAGCCACCGGCATGGTTGCGTTTCGCAAACATCGGCCGACCGCGTTCCAGATAATCCGTCAGAGCTTCCACAGCAGCGCGCCCGAGGGGCACTACTCGCTCCTTATCACCTTTTCCGCGGACACGCACCTGACCGAAATCGAGCTGCAGGTCTTCCACGCGCAGCCCGGTCAGCTCCGAGACGCGTACCCCGCCGGCATAGAGCAGCTCGAGAATCGCGCGATCGCGCAGCGCAACGGAATCGCCCGCCGGACCGGTTGCCGCCATTGTGGCGGTATCCAGCATCTCGGCGGTCTCGCTCTCCGCCAGCGCCTTGGGCAGGACCTTCCAAGCCTTGGGCGATTCGATATTCACCGTTGGATCATGCCGAATGCGTTTATCCAGCAGCAGCCACTTGTAAAAGCCGCGCAGACAGGAGAGCTTGCGCGCAATCGAACGAGCCTCGATCTGGTGCCGGTGCAGATGGTCGAGAAAACCCGCGACCTCGCGCTGCTGCGCCGTTTCGAGCACGGCATGCGTGCCTTCGAGATATTCGGCAAAAAGCTCCAGATCGTGTCCGTACGCTTCGCAGCTTAGCGGACGCAGGCCCTTCTCTACCCGCACGTAGAGCAGGTACTCGTGAATCAGCGCCGTATTCGAAGCAGCCGCCATCGCTTCATTATCGGTTCTGTGTGTGTATACGTCCCTCGTCGCATCCAGCAGGAATCTAATTCGGCAGCTTGCTTATCTGATCCCTGATCGCGAAGATTTTTCCTGTGATTCAAATCTTCTGCCGTTTCCACCGCCCCTGCCGGAAAAGAACAATGCTCGTCGCCACCATGAACATCTCCGCGATTACTACCGACAGAAAGACGCCATTCTCCGCCAGCCGTGTCCGGTGCGCCAGCCACCACGCCAGCGGCAGCTCCAATATCCAGAAGCCCACGAGGTTGATGATCGTTGGTGTGATCGTATCGCCCGCGCCGTTGAAGGCCTGCATCATCACCATGCCGAAGGCATACGCGATGTTGCCGCAACTGAAGATGCGCAGCGAATTGGCCGCAATGCGCGCCACCTCGGGATCGCCGGTGAAGATGCTCACTACAGGCGCTGCGAAGATGAAAAACACCACGCCCACCGAGCCGAGAAAGATCATGTTCCACAGGCCGGTACGCCAGACCGAGCTCTCCGCGCGATCAGGCTGCCCCGCGCCCAGGTTCTGTCCTACAAGCGTGGCCGCGGCATTGCTTAGCCCCCACGAGGGCAGCAGGATAAAGATGATGATGCGTATCCCCACCGTGTAGCCGGCAAGCGCAGCCGCGCCGAAGACGCTCACGATGCGCACCAGCCCAATCCAGCTTGCCTGCGCGATGAGGAACTGCAGAATGCCGGTAGATGACACACGGAGAAGCCGGCCCATCACCTGCAGGTTGAGCCGCATCTGACGCACACCGATGCGCAGACGCTCCGTCCCGCGCGCCAATCGGTAAAACTGGTACAGCACGCCGATGCTTCGGCCGGTGAACGTCGCAGCCGCGGCGCCCGTGACGCCCATGCGTGGGAACGGCCCCCAGCCGAAGATGAGGCACGGATCGAGAGCCAGGTTGATGATGTTCGACACCCACAAGAGCCGCATAGCAACTGCCGCATCGCCTGCTCCGCGAAAGATTGCGTTATTCAGAAACAGCAGCAGCAGCACCCCGCCGCCGCCCAGCGCAATGCGCGTATAACCGGATCCAGTAGCCACGATCGAGGGCGTACCGCCGGCGATGCGCAGCAGTTGCGGCGCGTAGTGGATGCACGGGATCGCAATCAGCACCGAGACGGCCAACGACAGCAGAATGGCCTGCATCGCGCCAACCGCTGCGCCTTCCGGGTCCTTTTCGCCGATACGTCGCGCCACCATCGCAGTCGTCGCCATGCCCAGCCCCAGCCCGACCGCGATGATTAACGTCAGCATAGACTCGGTAAGTCCTACGGTAGCGATCGCATCCGACCCCAGACGGCCGACCCAGAAGATGTCCACGACGGCAAACAGCGACTCCAGCACCATCTCCAGCACCATCGGGATGGCGAGCAGAACGATGGCGCGGTTCAGGCTGCCGGTCGTGAAGTCGCGATGCGACCCGCGCACGGCCTCCTTGATCGCCTGCCATAAGCTTGGCTGCACTAATTCGGTTTGTGCTGTTTCTGGTTGCAAAATGCGGTCGCTTTCCTGCGCTGGACCTTTTCCTATGAATTGGATCGGAGGCGCTCAGTCGATTCACTAAGACAACACGAGCGCGTGCGGACCGGTCTACATCTGCAGGGAAAAATCTTAACGACCGCCCGAGGGATCGGGCGAACTCGCCATATTCAGGTCCACAAAGCCGTACGGCCCACGATAGACGCCGGGGGCGTAGCAGTAATCATCCGGCGCATAGTTTTTCGGACAGCCGCCGGTAAACTCCGGACGTCGTGGCGAGAGCGCGTACTGCCACACCACCGCATCCGGCAGACCCAGCGCCGCCGACGGCAGCTGCGGCCTGCTCTCGATCACGCAGCCCGGCGACGGCGGGCACTCGTCGCGAGCGACCCACAGCGGAATCTTCCACGACCCCGCCTGCCGCTCGATATCCTGCGCGGTGGTGATCGTACCGCCGTTGCCGTCATCCACCGGGAGTCCGGAGCAGTACACTCCGCCGCGCCAGCCCGCACGCCGCATAACATCAACCCACGCCAGCACATAGGAAAGCTGCTCCGGTAGCAGTCGGCCCCCCTCTTCCTGATCCAGAAAGATCAGCGCGCCCTTCGGAAATCCCTCGCGCGACGCAGCCGCGACCGCGGCTGCCGCATCGCTCCGTGCCAGCGATGCAGCGTCCTTTCCCTTTAGCTCCTTATCCAGCCGGCCATTCCAAAGCAGCAGGAAGCCGAAACCACGCTCCCTGAGCAGCGCGCGCTTGCCCGTCCAGGTGCTCGACTTCCCGCCCGGCGGCGCATTCAGCCAGTAGCTCGTGTAGCTGAACGATTTATGCAGCGCGCCCAGCATGGTGTCGCCGGGATAGTCGTTGCGGTCCATGCCGCTGAAAGCCTGCCCCCACGCGGCGCTGTTCACCAAGATCACTGCTATCAGCCACAATCCGGCCCGCATCTGGCATCCCTCCGGTTTACAGCTATTCACATATCCTGCCAGCCCAACCTTTATCATGGAAGCAGGAGCCCGCTTGACCACGACTCTGCCAGCACGCCTCTCCGCCAGCGACTTCCAACGCGCCGTTCTCGCGCTCGCGCCGCGCATCGCAGTCTTTGACTGCGATGGCACTCTGTGGAGCGGTGACGCCGGCTATGGCTTCATGCTCTGGTCCATCGAAACCGGACTTGTCTCACGCAACGCCGCGGACTGGATGGACTCACGTTATCGCCTCTACCGCAGCGGCGAAATCTCCGAGGTCGCCATATGCGGCGAGATGGTGCAACTCTACACCGAGCTCGAGGAGACAGAATTACGACGCGCCGCGGCCACCTTCTTCCGCAGCCAGATACAGGCGCATATCTTTCCCGAGATGCAACGCCTCATCGCGGATCTTCACACTGCAGGCTGCGAGATGTGGGCCGTCAGCTCCACGAATAACTGGGTCATCGAAGAGGGCGTTCGCGACTTCGGCATCCCGCCGGAACGCATACTCGCCGCTCGTGTGGCCGTCGTGAATGGTCTCATCACCAGCACACTGCTTGATGTCCCCACGGATGAAGGCAAGGCGCGCGCTCTCGAGCGGGTCAACCGCGCGCACCCTGATGTCGTCTTCGGCAATTCCATCCACGATTCGGCCATGCTGGCGCTGGCCCGCGCGCCTTTCGTTGTGAACCCCACGACGGCCCTTATCGAAATCGCCGCAGAGCGCAACTGGCCGGTCTTCATTCCCGCTGCGGTCGCGCAGGATCGGCGCTAGAGCCGATGCCGCGCGCTGCTGGACTGCGCATCGCTGCCCTGCAGCCCAGCATCAGTATTATCCTGGACCGGCTCGACGCGCTCAACACGCTGGTCGCCTGCACGCACTACTGTGTGGATGCCGTGCCCGCGCTCGCCCAGCGTTCGATCACTATCGTCAAGGACTCCTGGGCCTGCACCACAGACGAGATTCTCCGGGCAAAGCCTACCCTCGTCCTAGCTTCGGTTCCCTATCGCATGGAGTCTCTTGCCGCGCTGCTCAAATCCGGCTGCCCGGTAGTCACACTTGCGCCGCATACACTGGCAGACATCTACGCCGACATTCGCCTGCTCGGCTCCATCGTGCATCGCGTGGAAGCAGCAGAGTCGCTCGTCGCGGAAATGCAGCAGGAGATCGCGTCCGTACGTGCCCGCGCCTCGGAGAATGCACTGCGGCCTATGGTCTACTGCGAAGAATGGGGCAAGCCGCTCATCCATTCGCAGCCCTGGGTCGCGGAATTAGTCGAGGCCGCCGGTGGACAATTTCTTGGAGAGCCCGCAAAGCAGACCACTTCGGAAGCGATTGCCGCTGCCGATCCTGACGTGATGATCTTCGCCTGGTGCGGCGCGGGCGACCGTGTGCCGCTTGATCGCGTCCTTACGCAGCGTGGATGGCATGACTCTGCGCGCCGCGCGCGAAGGCCGCGTCTTCTGCATCACAGACGAGTGGCTGAACACGCCCGCTCCGACACTGCTGCTCGGCTTACACGCTCTTGCGGCCGCACTGCACCCATCCCAGCTCGACGCAAAAGAAAGACCCGGCTTTCCATACAGTCGCGCACGCCGGAATTACCATCTAGGGATCAGGTGACCGAAGAGCAAAACAAAGATGCGGCCGCTGGCGTCCACAAGCCGGTCGAACCACGAAACGGCAGCAAGACCGTCCGGCAAGTCTCTGCCGCACTGATCCTGCGCGGCGATGAGGTGCTGATCTGTCAACGCCGTCCCGACCAGCCGCTCGGATCCAAGTGGGAGTTTCCCGGCGGCAAGATGGAGCCGGGCGAAACTGCCGAAGAGGCGCTGCGCCGCGAACTTAAAGAAGAACTCGGCATCGAGGCCGCTATCGGCACGCGCGTTGCGCACGTCCGCCACAATTATCGTAGTGGCGGCGCAGTCGATCTGCAATTCTTCCTGGTCCGCGAATTCTCGGGGGATCTGGCCAACCTCATCTTCCAGGATGTGCGCTGGTGTCCGCTGCGCAATCTGCCGGAATACGACTTTGTCACCGCCGACCGTAATCTTGTCCGCGACCTTGCCGCCGGGAAGCTCCTGTAGCAGTCAGCCAAAACCGGCTAGCGAGCCTTCAACCCAGGCGATTGCATGCTCCAAACGCACGTGGGACGCGCTAACCGCCGTATCGCTGACCTCTTTCTAGCCAGCTGTTGCTTAGACGTCCCGTTAGCCGACAAACACCAGCGCCGCGGATAGCACCACCACTACAGCCGCCGTCGTCCACGCGATCATGTTCATCCATCGCGGATTCACGAAGCGGCCCATGAGGTCCTTGCGGTTGATCAGTAGCAGCATCATCACCAGGATCACCGGCAGCAGCACGCCGCTCAGCATCTGTGTGTCGACAACCACCTTCATCGGCCGGATGTGGGGCAACAGGACCACGCCCGCTCCACCCGCGATCAACAGCGTGTACAGCCAGTAAAAGACCGGCGCCTCGCGAAAGCTTTTGTCGACACCAGATTCGAAGCCCAGTCCCTCGCACACCGTATACGCGGTCGAAAGCGGTAGCACGGAAGCCGCGAAGAAGGACGCATTGAAGAGCCCAACTGCAAACAGCAGATAGGCATACTCCTTGGCCAACGGCTTCATCGCTTCTGCAGCATCGGCCGGCACATTCAGCGGGCCGACGCCATGCGCATACAGCGTCGCCGCGCATGCCACCACGATGAACCATCCAACAACATCGGTGAAGATCGACCCGACGATCACATCCAGCCGGGATGCTCCGTAGTCCTTTACCGATACACCCTTCTCCACCACGGAAGACTGCAGATAGAACTGCATCCAAGGCGAGATTGTTGTGCCGATCACAGCAATCGTCATCGAGATGTAGCCTGGCGTGTGCCACACATTTGTCGTAGGCACCCTCACCGTCGCCAGCATAGCCTCACGCCAGCTTGGACCAGACAGCACGCCCGTCACGATGTAGGCGATGTAAAAAACGCTGGCTGCGAGGAACACTTTTTCGACGCTCTTATAGTCACCGCGCACCAGCAGCAGCCACACCAGCACAGCACACACCGGCACGGAGACGTAACGGCTAATGTGAAACAGCTCCAGCGAGCCAGAAATGCCGATGAACTCCGTCACCACCAGGCCGAAGTTCACGATCAGCAGCAGCAGCATGGTGATGAACGTGGCTCGCAGCCCGAACTCCTCGCGGATCAGGTCGCTTAGCCCCTTCCCCGTCACCACGCCCATACGAGCACACATCTCCTGCACCACGATCAGCGCGATCGTGATCGGCACGATAGTCCACAGCAGCGAGTAGCCGAACTGCGCACCGGCCCCCGAATAGGTCAGGATGCCACCCGCATCGTTGTCGATATTGGCTGTTATGAAGCCGGGTCCCAGCACTGCGAGGAACAACAAGAACCGGCCTTGCCATCTCTTCAGCATGCGCTCATCAAGCTCGTCCAACGGGGTGGGTTTGAGGATCAGCAGGAGAGCGCCACAGAGCGCACGGCCCACATGCGAACATACCAGAGGTAAGGCTGAGGTCGGCAAGCGAAGAGATGGATAAGTCGGCGAGGCCGCTGAGAAGCGATCGACCAAACTCCGGTCTGCGGAATGCGGACCGATCGAGGGCAACCAGGATCGTCATCCCGACCATAGCAAAAGCAAAGTGGAGGAATCTGTCGTTCGTCATCTATGCCAAATACAAGTTACTGGCGTCTTCGTAGAAAGGAGATCACATCATCCGCCTCAACAATCCCGACCAGCTTCTCGCCGCTGTTGACCACCGGCAGGGTGCGAAGATTGTATTTGTCGAAGAGCTCGGCTACCTCGTCTTCATCGGTATCCACCCGGCAATTGATCATCTGGCCGGCTGATAGTTCTGTCAGCCGCGCACCCGGCTCGGCCAGCATCAGCCGCAGGAGTGGCACGCTGCCCTTGAATGTGTGGCGCTCGTCGACTAGATAAACCTCGCTGACCGTCTCCGGATCGCCTTCAAACCGCCGCAGCGCTTCCATTGCCTCCGAGACCGCGCCGTCGTGCGGCACGGCGACAAAATCCGTTGTCATGTACCCGGCAGCCGAATCCTCTCGGAACTCGAGCAGTTCTTCGACCTCGTGCCTCTCCTCCGGCTCCATGCTTTCGAGAATTGCGTCCGAGTGCGCCTCCGGCAAGTCTGCCAGCAGATCGGCCGCCGCGTCGGGGTCCATCTCTTCAACAATGTCCGCCGCGCCCTCCGAGTCGAGCGAGGAGATCAGCGAGCGCTGGAGCTTCGGCTCTACTTCCTCCAACGCCTCTGCCGCTACCTCCTCGTCGAGCGTCTGGAAAACGGCCTCGCGCTCGGCAGGCGCCAGCTCTTCAAGAATGTCCGCAATGTCGGCCGGATGCATCTGCGCCAGCCGCTCGTGCTCGATCTTCAGCTTGACGCGCCGCGCCGGGTCGACCTCGATCACATCCACGAACTCCCATGGAATCACCCGCGGCGGGATGCGGTTTGCAATCGCGGCGATGCGAGCCACCGACAACAGGCCCTTCAGCATGCGCCGCGTCGCGCCGCGCAGCCCGACTTCTACCTGGGTGACCTGCAGCGGCGTGCCGCGCTCCACCGCCTGCCAGCGGAGATCGACATCGTTGACGCGGACGACTTTGCGTCCGTACACGTCGATAATCTGGCGATCCAGCAGGTCCTGCCGCAGCAGCAGCGCGTTCTCATGCGGATTGGCCGCTTGCAGCTCGGCGCCGGCGGCCATCATCAGGCCACCGGCCTCGGTCAGACTCAGCGCCTGCACGTCGATGTGCTCGCTGCCTCGCGCACTCTTCACAACCAGCGACAAGACGCGGCCGGCCTCGGCTCCTGTGCCCACCACGACATCCGCCACGCGGCCCCGCATCTGCCCGGCGGCATCCACCACCGGCGTGCCTTCCAGCAGCGTCAGACTGCTCTCCTGGCCGTTGTTCGTATGCATCCGCGCGGCCTCCGAGGGAGAGAATACCAGCGCGATTCCCAGCCTGGCTGAACCGTTGCCTTTCGACACGAAGTGTGTCAGTTTGGTCCGCTCGTCCGCAGAACCAACATGAGCGTCCAAAAGGAGAAAACTCATCCTCGCCCCGCAGACGTTTTGCCCGAGCGGCGCCACTAGTGCAGCGAGGGTGGCCCTTCGTGTACGTGGCGGATCACGATCGTATCGTCTTTGAACTCGACCCTATCGTAGTCGCGGCCCTGCGACTGCACGTAGCAGCCGCATTCCGTGTTGGCGTGATGATTCAGACTGATACCGTCCTCGGTCCCCTGCAACTCGCGCTGCGCCTGCGCAAGCTTCATCTGTGCATCGCCTGCCGCCTTGACCGCGGCATCGCTCTTCCTGGCTTCCTGCGCCTTGCTCGCCGCATCTGCCTTCGCCTGCGCGTCAGCCACTTCGGCCTTCGCGTCCTTCAACTGCCTTTGTTCATCAGGAGACAGCTTCTCAATGCGCACCGGGACCGGTGCCTGGGGCGAGGGCGGGCCCGGGGTAAGTTGGGGGGACAGAAGCATCAGCGACAACAGCACAGGCCACATAAATCAGGATCGCTCCGTCTCAATCTTATCGTCACTAGCTTCACCTGCGCCCCATACCATCTCCAGCCCAATAAAAAGGCAGAGGCTGCGGGTCGCACGCAGGCAGGTCGATCGATCTGACCCGGGTTCGCGCAACCTCTTGCCAGAGTGACGGTCGTAATCAGGTGCAGCGAAAAACCCGCCGTTCGTCACCGTGCGCGGTGCTTTCACAAGGGCCCATCCTTGACATAGCGACAGGTTGCAAAGCAAACTGCCGGAACACGCGCTGCTGCATGCCATGGGCCCCTGCGACAGCATTCGAGGATCAAAGAGGAGTGAGAGTGACAGGATCCCAGGCAAGTCGAATTACCTACACGCTCGATTCCTCCCTCGACAGCGTGAACCGCGTTGAGCAAACCGCAGAGCAGGTGGCACAGAAGGCTGGATTTGATGACGACGAGGTCTTTCGAGTCTCCATGGCGGCCCGCGAAGCAGCAGTCAACGCTGTGCTTCACGGAAACGCCTACAGCCCCGACAAGCGCATCACCGCGTCCTTTGAGACGACACCCAAATCCCTTGTCATCCGCATTGCCGACCAGGGCCCGGGCCTAGATCCTGCAACGTTGCCCGATCCCCTCGCGCCGGATAATCTGCTGCGCGGCTCCGGTCGCGGCATCTTTCTCATCCGGTCGTTCATGGATGAGGTAGAGTTTCGTCAGCTCAATCCCGGTACTGAGCTCACCCTTATCAAGCACCTTGTAAGTGCCTAACCCGTCGCAGTCATCAGGAGGATCTCTCAGTGAGCGTTAAAATCTCGACTCGTCAGGTCGATGGCGTCACCGTTTTAGACACAAGCGGCCGCATCACCCTCGGCGAAGGCAGCGTCCAACTTCGTGATGCCGTGCGCGACCTGCTGTCCAAGGGACAAAAGCACATTCTGCTGAATCTGGGCGATGTGAACTACATCGACAGCTCCGGCATTGGAGAGCTGGTCAGTGCATTCACCACAGCCAAAAACCAGGGGGGGGAGCTGAAGCTGTTGAACCTGACCCGCAAGGTCCACGACCTGCTTCAGATCACCAAGCTGTACACCGTGTTCGATGTGAAGGACGACGAGGCCAGTGCTATCGCCTCCTTCAAAAAGTAACCACATCCCATAACAGACAGAGGGCCACCCCGCTGGGGTGGCCTCTCTCCGTTTGGGGGTCTGTGCTGTCCTAAGCGAATGCGAGATACCCGCCGCCGCTCAGAACGCCGACAACCGCCAGGCGTAAGCGACCGAAGGAAGCGAATCCCGCAACATGCACCACCTGCGCCTCTGCCTGGATGGCAAATCCTAGAATTTCACCTGAGGGGCCGTGCGAGCACCCTCGCTCGCCTGGAAGTACGCACTGTTCTGGTGGAACCCGGCAATCCCCGCCCAAATGCTGTTTGGGAATTGCCCGATGAACGTGTTGTAGTCGCGGAGCTTCTCGTTGTACCGTCGCCGCGCTACCTGGATACGGTTTTCCGTCCCCTCGAGCTGGTCCTGCAGCGAGAGGAAGTTCTGGTTGGCCTTCAGGTCAGGATATGCCTCTGACAGCGCCAGCAGCCGGCCTAAGGCCGAATCCAGCTGCCCATTGGCCTGCATCTTGCCTTCCGGGCGTCTTCGCGTTCAGGAGACCGGCACGCGCGTTCGCAATATCCGCAAAAACCGTTTCCTCATGCTTTGCATAGCCCTTCACCGTTTCGACCAGGTTAGGGATCAGGTCGGCGCGACGCTGCAGCGTGGTGTCAATGTCCGACCACGACGCCTTCACATCGGCATCCTTCGCCACCATCTGGTTCTTTGAGCTCACATAGCTGCCGCCTACCAGCAGCGCCACCACCACGATCACGACCACCGCAACCAATAAACCTTTCATTCGCCTGGCTCCTCAGAATGCAAAACTAAGATTTATTCCTGCCTCAGAACGATGCCCCGCCACCGCCGGAGTCGCCGCCGCCGCCGCCGCTGAATCCCCCGCCACCGCCGCCCCAACCGCCTCCACCACCCCAGCCTCCACCGCCGCCCCAGTAGCCGCCATAGTATCCGCCGCGACTGCGACGGCCGCCGAAAATCCGCGAGATCAGCAGGAAAACGGCGATCACTACCAGCCAGCCAATGATCCCGCCCCCGGTCCCGGGCTGCCGCTGGACCGGTTCCGGCGGCAAAGCCTGCGTATTTTCAAGTGTGACCCTTGGCGTCGGCAGCAATGATGCCAGCCAATTGCTGGCTGCCATTGGTGACCGCTGTATTGAAGTCATTGGACTGGATGGCTGGACGCAGCCCGCGCCCTATGCGGCCAGAAATGCTGTCCGTCACCACGCCCTCCAGGCCCAGGCCAACCTCGATCCTCCCCCGATGGTCCTCCGTCACCAGCAACAGCAGAATGCCGCGGTTCGTAGCCTTATCGCCGATGCCCCATTTATGGAAGAGATCGTTCGCGAATTCCTCGATTGGCTCGTCTTCGAGCGACTTGATGGTGACCACAAAAAGCTGCGCCTTTGCGCGCTGCTGCAATTGCAGGCAGAGCGCATTGGTCTGATCGGTGACCTGGGGTGAGAGGACGTGCGCGAAATCGCTGACGTAATTGGAGGGTGCTGGCAGCTGCGCAACCTGCTCGGCCGGCAAGCCACAGCAGACGAGCAGCAACACCAGCAGTGCCAGCAGGCGGTAACGACTGACGAACATTCTCGCCATTCTACCGTCCTCGATTATTCGCGTCCTGCGGACAAAAAGTAAGGGACGCTGCAAAAAGCGCCCCTTTGCGACTGCCGTCCCAGGAATCCTACATCTTTGCCTTCTGCGTGGTTCCCTTCGACTGAGCAATCTGCTGGATCTGCTGGAGATGGCTTTCAATCGTCTGGCCACGCTCCGTCGCGAACTGCTTCAACTGCGGATTCTGCGTAGACTGCGCTTCCTGTTTGAATTCGCTCACGTCGCTCTTGTGATCCTTCACCATGTCCTTGACATAGGCCTGGTCGAAGGCATCGCCGGACAAGCTCTTCATCTTGTCCATCTTCTTCACCTCGCCCTTCGGTGGCCCATCTGGCACCTTGACGCCTATCTGCTCGGCAATAGGCTTCAGCTGGTCCTGCATCTTGCCGTGGTCGTCCACCATGCGTTGGGCGAACTGCTTCACCTGATCGTCATTGCTCTTCTCGAGCGCAAGCTGACCCATCTGAACCTCGGCCATGTTGCCTTCCAGCGCTTTCTTGACGAAGCTCTTGTCCACGGCTGGACCGGCATTCATGGCGCCGGCGCCGTTCGCGCCCATCTCCTGTTGCTGCTGCATCGAGGGCGTGTTTGCCCCTCCGGGTTGTGCAGGCTGCTGCATCTGCCCCGCGCCGCCTCCCGGCGCTCCACCTGGCGCCTGCGCCAGAACCGGGCTGCAACACAGAGCCGCTGCCACCGCGAGATTCCACATTCGAACTGTCCGCATTGCTCATCTCCTTGCTTGAAGTTCCTGCAACCGCCGCTTATCCGTGCCTGCGGCTCAGGCCATCTACCGGGCAAACGCAGTCGCGTTTTCCTCCGGGACGATCGCCTCTCTCCAGTAAGTAGCCACCGGCGTGAATGCTGTTGCCCGGTAAGGTACGAACCAATCCGGACGGCGCGAGGAACTTGAATTTTGGGTCACAACAAGGCAACCAATCTTGTGTCTCGCCAGCAGATATGCTGAATCCATGTCTGAAATGCCAACCCCTCCCGTCGCCCGCCGCGACCCGAAGACCGTCACCCTCCACGGTCATACCCTGCACGATGACTATGCTTGGCTGCGCAATAAGGACTCCGACGAGGTCATCAATTACCTTGAAGCCGAGAACGCCTATGCCGAAGCCTGGATGGCTCCTACAAAGGAACTGCAGGACACGCTCTATCGCGAGATGCTCAGCCATATCAAGGAAACCGACGAGTCCTACCCGTACCACTACGCCGGCTTCTACTACTACTCGCGCACGATCGAAGGCTCGCAATACACGATCCACTGCCGCCGTAAGGACTCCATCGAGGCCCGAGAGGAGATCATCCTCGACGGCAACGAGCTGGCCATCGGCTATCCATTCATGGCGCTGGGTGCTTTTGCGATCTCGGAAGACCAAAACCTACTCGCCTACTCGGTAGATCACACCGGCTTTCGCCAGTACACCTTGCATATCAAGGACTTGCGTATCGGCGAGACCTTGGCCGATTCCGTCGAGCGTGTTGGTTCCATCGTATGGGCGAACGACAACGTGACGCTCTTTTACTCCGTCGAAGAGGAAGATACCAAGCGCCACTATCAGCTTTACCGGCACACGCTGGGTCAGCCGCAATCGGCGGACAGGCTCGTTTTCGAGGAGCCGGACGAGCGCTTCAACCTGGGTGCAGGCAAAACCCGCGACAGGAAATTCATCCTGCTCGAAATCGGGAGCCATACCACGAGCGAAGCGCATTTCATCCCCGCGTCCGAGCCGACCGCAACCTGGAGCCTGATCGAGCCGCGCCGCGACAACATCGAGTATTACCCGGATCATCGCGACGGCCTCTTCTACATCCGCGTCAATGACAGCAGCCGTAACTTCCGGCTAGTCACCACGCCAGTCGACCAGCCCTCCAGCGCCCACTGGAGCGAGTTGATTCCCCATCGCGATCAGGTCATGCTCGAAGACGTAGACCTCTTCGCCACCTTCGCGGCCATTGGGACGCGCTCGAATGGCCTCCCTCACATTGAAATTGCCCCGTTTGATGGCGCGCGTCTCCGCGCTACCCGTGAGATCGCTTTGCCAGAGCCGGTCTACTCTGTGCACGGCGGCACGAATCCGGATTTTCAGACTACGAGCTACCGATACGGGTATCAGTCACTGGTCACGCCAGCTTCGGTCTACGAACTGGATATCACCACCCACGAGTCCGCCTTGCGCAAGCGGCAGGAGGTGCCGGGCGGCTTCGACCGCACGCTCTACACTTCGGATCGCGTCTTTGCCACTGCCGAAGACGGAGCCCAGGTTCCCGTCTCGATCGTCTACCGTCGCGACCGCAAGACCACAAGCAATCCCCTGCACGTCTACGCCTACGGCTCCTATGGGTATTCATTGCCGGTCGGCTTCAACAGCAACCGTCTCAGCCTGCTCGATCGCGGCGTCGTGATGGCGTTTGCTCATATCCGCGGCGGCGGCGACATGGGCAAGCCCTGGCACGATGCCGGACGGCTACTCGAGAAGCGAAACACCTTCACCGACTTCATCCACGCGGTAGAGCATCTCACACGGAATGGATACGGCGACCCGGCGCGAGTTTCTATAGAAGGCGGCAGTGCCGGCGGCCTGCTCATGGGTGCAGTCACCAACATGCGTCCTGACCTCTTCCGCGCCGTCATCTCGCACGTGCCGTTTGTCGACGTGATGAACACCATGCTCGATGCGAGCCTGCCGCTTACTGTCCCGGAGTACGAGGAGTGGGGCAATCCGAATGAGCCGGAGGCTTTCGCCTACATGCTCAGCTATTCGCCGTATGACAACTTGAAGCTCGGCCGCTACCCCGCCACCCTGGTCAAGACATCGTTGAACGACAGCCAGGTGATGTATTGGGAACCGGCGAAGTACGTCGCGAAGCTACGCACGCTGAAGCAGGATAGCAACCCCTTGCTTCTCTACACCAACATGGCCGCCGGACACGGCGGAGCCTCGGGCCGCTACGACTACCTGCGCGAGATCGCCTTTGATTACGCCTTCATCCTCCGCACGCTCGGCGTGGAGGGCAGCTGAGAGGCGGCTGGGTATAACACGGTGAGCAAACTCCGGGTCGGGTAGAAAGCGGTCGGCGTTTCGGTAACCTCGCTGACCGTATTCAGCTAATCGAAGTTTATCTATGGCTTACGGCACGACCGGACAATACGGCGAAGGGTCGCGCACCGGATTGCACGGCACGCCCTGTCCCCCGGCGCGGCTCACAACGATGCTGTTGTACTGGCTGTTCTTCCCGCCCGGCGGCGAGTTGCTGGGGCCGCCCGCGGTCTGCGTTGTGGCCTGTACTGCCATGCCGTAGCTCTGCAGGAAGAGGTTCGCCGACACTTGATCGGTATCAGTGCGGATCGCCGTGACGTACTGGCTGTCCTTCGACAGCACGAAAACGGTGCCTGTGCCGATGGCCGAGACCGAGGCGATGGCATCCGGATGCGCGCCGCCGTACACCGGAATCGTCGAGGTCACGCTAAAGCTCGTCAGGTTCACCACCGAAACTGTGCCGTCCAGCTGGTTCGCAACGTAGGCGCGCGAGCCATCCTGCAGGATAGTCACCGCAACTGGACCTCTGCCTACCGGGATGGTATGCGTCTGGCCGAAGTTCGGAGCATCGTTGCCGTAGATGTCCAGGCCGACGTTGATCACGGTCACGGTATTCGAGTCGTAATTCGCCGTCACCAGCAGACCTGCGGGCTGATAGAGTGCCGCATGCACCGGCCCGTTCCCCACCGGGATTGTTCCGGGTGCTGGTGCCGGTACCGGCGCCGGGTTAATGGTGAAACCGCGATCAATCGCGTTCTGCTGCACGTTGATCACGGTCACGTCGTTGCTGCCGCGGTTCAGGATGAATGCGCGGTTGTTGTCTCCAGACATGAGGCCGAAGACCGGGCAGATTCCCACCGGGATATGGGAGTCCACGGTATTCACTGTAGTTTCGAGCGATCCGACTTCTCCCGGAGTCGTTACCGACCCCGGCGTGTTGCAAGCATCGATCGGCAACGTGACGGGGACGCCGGTTCCGCTGGTCGCAACCGACTGGCCCTGGCTGATGGCATAGACGCGGCTTGACGTCGGCGTTCCCGCAAACTGCACAGGATTCGGCGCGATCGGAATCTCCTGCTGTAGCGCAGGCGCCGTGGCCACCTGCCCGGCGGTGGTCGGCGCCGCTTGCAGGGTCAGAACAGCCAGCGCCGCATTCGCAGCCGCAGGTGCGGTCGGTGACAGCGTGGTGTAGGGCTCCAGCAGATAAATGTCATTGGTTCCGACGAAGATGCCGGTTGGATTCGAGCCCGGCGTCAACGTGGAGTTCGTCACATGGCTGGTCTGCAGGCCAAAACTCGTCGCCGCGGAGGTAGGCGCCGTCGTGGGATATGCGTCCAGCGTCACATTCGTATCGCCGTTGCTGTTCAGGCTGTAGCCGCCGCTGCCACTGCTGTTCAGCGCGAAGGAGAACACGCCATTCCCCAGCGTGGCCTGCGCCATGATAGTGTCGCCCAGCCCGTTGATCAGCGTGGCCAGACCGGTCGAAGCAGAGGTGTCCGTCGAAAGCACGACGAAGTTGGCGTTGTTGTCCTGTGGCGCTGGACCAGTTGGATTTATCGGCGTAACGACAGGACGATATTGGGCACCACAACCGCTCAGCAGACCTAGCAGGCCCACGGCTGTAAGCCACAGGGCCGTAGCCCCTGCTCGACTCAGCACTCGCATCTACCTCATGGACAACAGATTCTTCGAGATTCTTCTATGGGATTGTAAATCAGCCAGTGCTCTGCCGCGGATTAGCTCGAGGACGCACCGCTTTGCGCATGAAAATCGTGGCTTGCGGATTCTGGTTGTAGGGCTCGCATGGCTCATAGCCATGTCTCTGATAGAAGCGCAACGCCGCCTGCAAATCATCTTTGGAATCCAGATACAGCCACCAGTAGCCGCTTGTCTCGGCAAACCGCTCCAGCGCCTCCAGCAGTGCCACCGCCGCACCCGAGCCGCGATACTCCGGTCGCACATACAGGCGCTTGATCTCGCCTGCCTGCTGGCGTGTGTGCAGCAGCCGCAGTGCTATGCAGCCCACAAACTGCTTGCCCGCCTGCGCCAGCCAGATTCCGGTGCCGGGCTGGAAGTAGTCCTTTGCGAAGCTCTCCGGCGAATCGCGCACCGCCACGTTCACGACCTGGTTATATTCCTCAACTATTCGGAACGCCGCCTCGCGTTCCTGTTCACCTGCCCGAAAGATGCGCAGCTCCGTCATCGCCCTGACCGTTTTCAAAGGCTAGGATCAATTTGGCGATATGTCCAATATTTGAATGCTCTGGATTGAGACGCTTTGAGTATGAAAAAGCGCCAAAATGCTGAGCAGAGTCGACCACCCTATAGGGAAAGCTCTAGCGCAGTCCCAGCTTCCAACCGGTATAGCTGGCGATTTCATGCGCCAGCCGTTGTGCACGCGCCCAGCGGCCGATGGGCCGGCCCGTCGGCCGCGGCGACGTGTACACGGTCAGCCCATAGCTCTCGCAGAGCTGATGGATACGGAAGAGATGCGTTCCGTCGGAAACGGCCAAAATGCTGTGGATGTGGTTCGCCTGCGCGATGGCCGCCAGGCGCCGCGCTGACTCGTCCGTCGTGCGGCTCTGCGTCTCGGCGATGATGCGGCTCTCCGGCACGCCCTGCGTGACCAGAAAATCATGACCTACGCCGCCTTCAGAGTGCCGCGGATCGCCGCTTCCACCCAGCGTGATGATCAGGGGCGCCAAACCCTGCCTGTAGAGCAGCAATCCTTGATCAAGCCGTGCGCGCAGCACCGGCGACGGCCTGCCATCATACTCCGCGGCTCCGAAGACCGCGATGGCATCCGCGGACCGCGCCTCATCCACGGTCGCGTAGTGCTCGATCTCCCGGTAGACCCACAGCACCCAGCAGCCCATCCCTGCCGCGGCCAGCAACAGCAGGCCGCTGACTGTCCGGCGCAGCCAGCCGCGGGGAAGCTGCCAGGCCTCCCGCTTTCCCGTCGCCCTGGATTCCGCAACCCCCATCTCACCCCTCGACGGCACTCCCTCAGCGCATCAGTCTTGCAGAGCCAGCGCAATTTCGTGCGTGGGGATCGCTCCCTCTCGTAGAATCTGCCAGGATTTCTTCCCGCCGGAGAGATCCACGATCGTCGTATGTGCGCGGCCGGTGGTCGGGCCGCCATCCACGATCAGCGGAATCCGCTCCCCGATCTGGTCGCGTACGCCCGCCGCGTGGGTACACTCCGGCGCGCCATGCAGATTCGCGCTGGTCGCGGTAATCGGCAGTCCGAACGCCGTCACCACCGCCCTGGGTATCGCGGCATCCGGCACGCGCAACGCCACATTTCCGGTGTTGGCCGTGGATCGAAGCGGCAGCTTCGCCCCGGCCCGCACAATCAGCGTCAGCGGTCCGGGCCAGAAGCGTTCCGCCAGCACATCAAAGCTGTCTCCCAGGTCGCGGGCGAGATCGTACGCCTGCTCCATTTCCGCGATCAGCAGCGAGAGCGGCTTGTGCTTTAAGCGGCTCTTAATCTCATAAATGCTTTCCACGGCGCGCAGATTGACTGGGTCCACGGACAGACCGTAGAAGGTGTCCGTGGGCATGCCAACGACGCTGCCGGCGCGAAGACACGAGACGATATATTTCACACGGTCCGCTTCCGGCTCATCCGGATGGACGCGAAGTATCTCTGCTGACAAGGGTTCTCCTGGAAACCATTCGCACATCAGCGTGCCGAAACCTATTTGTATACCAGCACGCCAAGAGTAACGCGGAGACTTCCGCGAGCCAACATCGCATCTGTTGTTCCTGCCGCGTAGCCACCCCGGCCCGTTTTCAGCGAAATGAGTCACTGTTTATACGCCGTTAACGACGAACGGAAGGAATCTTGGAACAATCGTCAGGTGGCGTCCTCCTCCTCGCTCGATGGAAGTTCCCCGAAATCGTCATCCAGGCAGTCATCATCGGGGTGCGGGTCGGGCGCGATCATCGCCTTCTCGTTCCTGATCGCGTCAACGCTCTGCACGCCTCTCCTGCGGCGCCCGAGGTATGTCCCCGGCCGGCAGTTGGCACCAAAATCGGCGAGCCACCCGACCTCCGGAGCAGAAACGGCATTCTGGAATTGAGCTTTGACCGCGGCGAACTCCAGGCAGCCGGATGGCACAACGCGATTCTGCTATACGGACCAGGCGGGGCACGAGTCGCCCACGCTGCGCGTCCATCCGGGCGACGAAGTCATCATCCATCTCAAGAATGAGCTCAAGGATCTGCCGGCTGCCAACGCCGCGGCGCCGCCCATGCACGCGACACCGCCGAACTATTCCAGAAAACTATGCACAGCTACAGACACCATGAGCCTGGTGTCCACCAATCTTCATTTCCACGGGCTGACAATTCCGCCCAACCTGCGGTGAAGATGACGTTCTGCGGACCTCCGTGCAGCCCGGCGACTGCTCCGTTCGAATATCGATTTCGCATCCCCGACGACGAGCCGCCCGGCCTCTACTGGTATCACCCGCATATTCATGGTTTCAGTAAGCAACAACTGCTTGGGCGGCGCTTCCGGCGCGCTTGATCGTCGAAGGCATGGAGCGCGCCCGGCCCGAAGTTGCAGGTCTGCCGGAGCGTGTCTTCATCATTCGCGACCAGGACCTGGTTCATCCGAACGCCCTCCATCCGCGTCTGAGCCCGTGGTGCCCAAATTCATGGTGGACCGCGATGGGGATGCCGCCAACAACGGAACCGGATTCGGCAAACCCGCGAAAGATCTCTCCATCAACTACGTGCCGGTTCCGTATCCGGACTATCCGCCGGGCGTCATCAGCATGCGCCCCGGCGAGCATCAGCTATGGCGCGTGCTGAATGCTTCCGCGCTTACCTATCTCAACCTCGCCGTTCTCTATAATCGGTCCCCGCAGCCTCTGGGCATCGTCGCGATGGATGGTGTGCCAATAGACGAGAACGGCCGTGGAGACTCTGTCATCTGGCAGACGCACCTCGGCATACCGCCAGGCGCGCGGGTAGAGTTCATTGTGAAGGGTCCACTTGAAGGTCAGGCCGGCCTGCTGGTGACTCGCACCGTGGACACCGGGCCCGGTGGAGAGAACGACCCGAATCGCGCTCTTGCCACCATCGTCGCTTCGCCGGACGCGCCTGAACCGCAATCGCGGCTGCCGCAATCAACGACGCCGCCAAAGCCTGCCATCCGCAGCCCTGGCTGGGAGATGTCCCGCCAGTGCGCGTGCGCCATCTTTACTTCTCCGAAAAGCTGGCAGACCCAAATGACCCGACCAGCGCCATCGAGTTCTATCTCACCGTCGACGGCCAGACTCCAAAGATGTTTGACATGAACTCGGATCTGCCCAACATCGTCGCGCATCAGGGAACGGTGGAGGACTGGATCATCGAGAACCGCTCCAGCGAACTGCACGCCTTCCACATCCATCAACTGCACTTTCTGCTGCTGCAATATATGGAGCGGGATGTGCACGAGAACTTCCTCCGTGACACAGTCAACGTGCCCTACTTCAACGGCCGAACGCTGACCTACCCCAGCATTCGCGTGCGCATGGATTTCCGCGACCCCAATATCATCGGCACCTTTCCCTATCACTGCCACCTGCTGGAGCATGAAGACAAGGGCATGATGGGAACCATCCAAGTGCTTCCCCCGGTCTCGAATCCGGACCTCATCGATCCGCAATACAGCCGACTCTCCGGATCATGTAAAAACTCTGCACGATGTAAAAACCATCGGCAGATAGTTCCAGATTTTCCGAACAAGCTAACGATGCCCATCGTGGCACCTGATATTTCATCAATCGTTCAACTGGCAAATATCTGCCTGCAATCGCTGCCGTCTTATGCTCCTCGCGGCAAGGCTCATCGCCTTGACCAGGAGGCTGTATGAACGCAAAGCAGTTGGCATCCACGGCAATGCGGGCGATCCACACCGGAGTGATCTCCGCCGCCGTTTTCCAATTAGCAATCGGCAGTGCCTTTGCCGCTCCCCTATCCAACCAACCGCCTTCACGCGACGACGACACCGCTACGCCGATCAAGCATGTGATCGTGATCATCGGCGAGAACCGCAGCTTCGATCACGTCTTCGCGACCTATGTGCCGAAGAAAGGCCAGACCGTCTGGAATCTCCTCTCTGAAGGGATCGTGAACAAAGACGGCACACCCGGACCGAATTTCTCCAAGGCGGAGCAGAACGCAGCCAAAGACCAGGCGGCGGATGCATTCTTGCTGAGCCCGGATAAGGATGATTTTGAGGGACGGTTCACTTCCTGCTCCACTCGTCGGTGGCCCTCAGGATTCCTACGTTAAAAACGATAACCTCGGCCTGGCAAGACAATCTGAAAATGGTCTTCCGGCAGACTATTACGGCTATCTCGTGACCGGCGGTACCGGCCAGACATCAAAGACCCCCGATGCGCGCATTAAGAATGTGAACGCGCTTCCTCCCGGTCCATTCCAGCTGACCAACGGAGATACCTTCACCTACAACTCCTATGCGGCCAGTCCGGTTCATCGCTTCTATCAGATGTGGCAGCAGTTGGACTGCAACGCTGACAACGCGACAGATAGCAATCCCTCCGGCTGCGATGCGCGACTCTTTCCCTGGGTGGAAACCACTGTGGGCGCCGGCACAAACGGTATTAAGCAACCGGCAAACTTCAGCACAGAATACTCGTCGACCGCCGTAACGACTGGCGAAGGCTCAACTGCCATGGGCTTTTACAACGTGCAGAATGGCGACGCTGCCTTACTTCAAAAAGCTGGCCGACGAGTACTCGATGAGCGATAACTTCCATCAGTCGGTCAACGGCGGCACCGGCGCCAACCACATCATGCTCGGTCATGGCGACATGATCTGGTTCAGCGACGGCAATGGCCATCCTGCAGTGCCTCCGCACAATCAGAAAGTCGCGAAGGGAACGGCCAACGCCGGCGTCGTCGACGAAGTCGAAAATCCTAATCCCGGCGTCCAGGCACCAACAACTGGTACATGGAAGACGGCTACGGTGGCGGATCGTTCGGATCGGCCTCCTTCGGCGGCGGTTCCTACTCGGAATGCCCGATACAACGCAGCCCGGCGTTGCACCGATCGTGAAGTATCTGCATTCGCTCGAGCCGAAGATTCCCGCTCGCTGCCAGGCCGGACATTACTATCTGCTGAACAACTACAACCCCGGTTACTTCGGCAACGGCAACAACGCCTACACGGATAACAACGCCAACAACACCGTCTTCACCATTCCACCGTCTTCGGTTCGCAGCATCGGCGACGAGATGCTCAAGAAGAATATCTCGTGGAAGTACTACGGCGATCAATGGAATAACTACGTCAATGATCCATATCAGCTCAATTTCAACGCTGATTGGAAAGAATACGGACGAATACTGCACCATCTGCAATCCCTTCCAATACGACACATCCATCATGAGCAATGCCGCAGTTCGTACTGCCCATATTCAGGACACTGCGAATCTCTACAGCGACATCGCGAACGATACATTGCCCGCCGTTTCCATCGTGAAGCCCAGCGGCCTGGTGGACGGCCATCCCGCGTCCTCGAAGCTGGATCTGTTTGAAGGATTCACGAAGAAGATCGTGGATGCCGTAAAGAAGAACCCGACTTTGTGGAAGGATACGGCTATCTTCATCACCTTCGACGAAGGCGGCGGCTATTACGACTCCGGCTACGTGCAGCCGCTCGATTTCTTCGGCGACGGCACGCGTATTCCGCTCATCGTGGTCTCGCCCTACTCGAAGGGTGGCCACATCTCGCATGAATACTCAGACCACGTATCGATCCTGAAGTTCATCGAGAGGAACTGGGGCCTGGAGACCGTTACGCGGCGCAGCCGCGATAACTTCCCGAACCCCATCACTACTCCGGGAAATCCCTATGCACCGGTAAACAGCCCTGCCATCGGAGATCTCTTCAGCCTCTTCGATTTCGACACCAACTAACCTCTCCTATTCGGTCCCGACAGCCGCGGCAGCACAACGCCGCGGCTGTTCGGCGTAAAATCGCCGGGAATGCCCGCCGGCACACTGCGCACGCGCTCGCGTTTCATCGAAAGCCGCCAGAATCCTCGCGTCAAGGAGCTGCGCGCCGCGCTCGCACGCACAGGAAGAACCCCTAGTGGCCTCGTCGCCATTGAAGGCGAGCACCTCGTCGCCGAGGCGGTGCGCAGTCATCTGCGCTTCGCATCGATCTTCCTGCGTGACGGCTACGCGCCACGCATCAAGCTTCCGGAAGACGCCGACCATCTCCTGCTACCGCCTGACGTCTTCGCAAGCGCCGTCGCGACCGAGCAGCCCCAGGGCATCGCCGCCCTCGTCCACCCGCCGGCATTCACCCCCGAGCGCCTCTTCCCAGGCTCAGCCCCGCTTGTGCTCGTCCTGGCAGGCCTGCAGGACCCCGGCAACGTTGGTACTCTTCTCCGCTCGGCCGAAGCTTTCGCCGCGACTGGCGTCCTGCTGCTGCCTGGCACCGCCAGCCCCTGGAACCCTAAAGCACTCCGCGCCTCTGCCGGCTCCGCGTTCCGCGTTCCCGCCATCTGAACGTAGGCGAAGACGAGGCTCTCATTCTGCTGGCGCAGCACAATGTCCCCGCGATCGCTGCCGTTGCTCGCGACGGCACTCCCATCAGCGAAGCCCCGCTCGCGGGCCCAGCGGCCCTACTCATCGGCAACGAGGGCGCAGGTCTCAGCGATACGCTCATCGCGGCCGCCGCCCATCGCATCACCATCCCCATGCCCGGCAAGGTCGAAAGTCTCAACGCCGCCATCGCCGGCAGCCTGCTGCTCTATGAAGCGTCGCGCCACCGGATGCGGGAAGGCATCGCGAACATCTGATTAAGGACAGAGCGCATGAGCCTAACCCACAAAGATTCAAAACAAGGGACCATAATCGAACTGATACAGGGACAGAACGGAACCTTCGACCTTTTCAGAAATCACGAACTTGAGCGTGAGGGCATCCATGAAGAGGGACTGGTGAATGTTCTCTGCGTCCGCTTTGGATACTGCGGAGAAGAATATGACGCAATGCTCCACAAATTGAAGCAGAACGGCTGAATAGAAATCTACGTCTAAGTTAACTCTGTGCATTCAAACTAACTCCTATGAGTCTCTTCGGCGGCACACCCGAACTCGCTCCGGCATCCACCCGCCGCGCCGCGCCGCTCGCCGAGCGCATGCGCCCCCGCTCGCTCGATGAATACCTCGGCCAGCAGCACCTGGTCGCACCCGGCAAACCGCTGCGCATGCAGATCGAATCCGACGACCCTGCCTCGATGATCTTCTGGGGACCGCCCGGCGTCGGCAAAACCACCCTCGCCAAGATCATCGCCGAGACCACTCAGGCCACCTTCATCGAGTTCTCCGCCGTGCTTTCCGGCATAAAAGAGATCAAGCAGGTCATGGCCGACGCGGAAAAAGCTGCGCACTACGGCTCGCGCACCATCCTCTTCGTCGACGAGATCCATCGCTTCAACAAGGCGCAGCAGGACGCCTTCCTGCCCTACGTCGAGCGCGGCACCATCCGGCTCATCGGCGCGACCACCGAGAATCCTTCCTTCGAAATCATCTCCGCGCTGCTCTCCCGCTGCCGCGTCTACACTCTCCAGCCGCTTACTGAAGACGAACTCATCTCGCTGCTCCGCCGCGCGCTCGCCGACGAGCGCGGTCTCGCCAAAGACAGCCTCAAGGCCGATGACGAAGCACTCGCTCTCATGGCCTCCTATGCCTCAGGTGACGCGCGCGGCGCCTACAACGCGCTCGAGATCGCGGGTCGCCTCGCCGCCACTAAGCCCGATCGCCGCATCACCCGCGAGATCGCCACAGAAGCCCTGCAGAAGCGCGTGCTGCTCTACGACAAGAGCGGCGACCAGCACTACGACCTCATCTCAGCCCTGCACAAATCCATTCGTAACAGTGACGTGGATGCATCGCTCTACTGGCTCGGCCGCATGCTTGCCGCCGGCGAAGATCCGCTCTACATCGCGCGCCGCCTCGTCCGCATGGCGTCGGAAGATATCGGCCTCGCCGCGCCGGAGGCGCTCAACCTTACTTTGTCCGCCCGCGATGCGATGGACTTCCTCGGCTCGCCGGAAGGCGAGCTCGCCCTCGCCCAGGCCGCTGCCTATCTCGCGCTCGCACCCAAGTCGAATGCCGTATACACCGCCTGGGGCGCAGTGCAGAACGATATCGAAAATACCCGCGCGGAGCCCGTTCCACTGCATCTGCGCAATGCGCCGACACGGCTGATGAAACAGCTCGACTATGGCAAGGATTATCAGTACGCGCACGACATCGAAGGCAAAGTAGCGGACATGGACTGCCTGCCCGAAAGCCTGCGCGATCGCCGCTACTACCAGCCCACCAGCGAAGGCCGCGAAAAGCTACTGAAGCAGCGAATGGCAGAGATAGCGCATATCCGCGAAGAGAACAGGAAGCACGAATAGCAAGTCAGCCGTCATCCTGCTCTGCCGTAATGAGGGCAGCGAAGCGTGCTCATTCGGGGTCGCCTAACCTGCAGTTTGTTCGCAGAGCACGTGTTGCTCATCGTAAGATGAGGGGCCATGCGCCATTCATTCGCTGTTCTGCCGCTTCTCGCCGCCCTCTTCCCTCTCGCCCTCAATGCTGCCACGCCCGATGAACAAGCCGTCCTCGCGCCCATCCAAGCGATGTTCGCCGGCATGTCCGCGCGCGACGCGGCCGCAATCAAAAAGCCAACCTTGCCCAATGGAGTCATGGTCCTGATGCGCGACGGCAAGCCGGTACAGATGACCTTCGAAGATTTCGCCACACGCGTCGGCAAGCCAGGCACATCGAAGATCGAAGAACGCATCCACGATCCGCTCGTCCGCATTGACAACGACCTCGCCGTCGTCTGGGCGCCCTTTGATTTTTATGTCGACGGCAAGGTCAATCACTGCGGCACGGACCTCTTCAATCTCGTTCGTCAGGACGGCCAGTGGCTTATCGCCAGCGTCGCCGACACCAGCCGGAACACGTGTTCCGCAAAGTAGCGGCCATTCGGAATCCAATTGCACCTCTGCCAATCTATTGGGAGTTTGCTCAGTAAGGAGAACGACAGCAATGAATCGAGCTGTTCATCTTATCGCCGCAGGCATGCTCTCCATCGTAGGCGCTGCGCATGCCCAGAGCGTCGAATTCTAGAACCCGCCTGAGCTTTCAAAGCCCAACGGCTACACGCACGTGGTCGTCGTGAACCATGGCAAGCTGGTTTTCATCTCCGGCCACGCCGGGCTCAACAGCAAGGGCGATATCTCTTCCGACTTCTCCGCGCAGGCGACGCAGGCAGGCATTCGCCAACCTCAAGAGCGCGCTCGCCGCCGCACGCGCGAAACCGGCAGATTTGGTCAAGCTGAATTACTACGTCGTCGGCATCAACCACGACAAGCTGTCCGCATTGCGTGAGGCCCGCGACACACTTCTAGACAAGCAACATCCGCCGGCCAGCACACTTGCCGGTGTCGAATCGCTTTTTCGTCCGGATGTTCAGGTGGAGATCGACGCCGAAGCCGTAGTTCCATGAACCGTCATACTCAACGCGACCGGGAAGTGCTAGCCTAGCGCCATGCGTTTCCCTGCAATCGCCGCAATCCTCCTGGCTGCCGGCAGCATGGGTGCGCAGGACCGCACGCTTCCGCCAGATCCTTCTGTTGTGCCCCTCCCCCCGGTCACAGGAAGAGGTGTGCAGATCTATCACTGCCAGCAGCAGCAGGGTGCACCGGCGTGGGTCTTTGTTGCGCCGGAAGCGACCCTCTATGCCGGCGCTGAGGCCGTCGGCACGCACAGCACCGGCCCAACCTGGCGATGGAAGGATGGTACTGCAATCATCGGCCGTCTGCTCATCAGCCAACCCGCGCCGGAGCACGGTTCGATCCCGTGGCTCCTGCTTGCGGCATCGCCTTCGATCGACAGCGCGCCTACGGGCATGCTTGCCCGAGTCACCTATGTGCGCCGCTCCGATACGCACGGAGGCGTGCCCCCCGCAGGATGCGACGCCCACCACATCGGAGCCGTCGCACGCGTGTCATATGCGGCTCTCTATACCTTTTACGAAGCGCCGGAGCGGCCCAGGGCGCGTCACTAGGACGAACCGCCGGCGGCGCTCATGAATTGGTGGGAGTTTTTGTATTGCGCTGGAATTTGCGCGGATGGTTTGCAAGCAGCAGCGGGTGCTGCCGTCGTCGGCACGACCTTATTCTTCAATCTGGCCCGTGCAAAGCGGAACTAATAGCTTACTAAATGGTTTATATGTGACTGATTTTGAGCAACTTATAATATGGACCAAAGTGCAACTCACCAATAGGGCAGGACCGTCTTCCGCCATGCCCGGAGAAAATATGCGAATGAGACCACGATGGTCAACCGTGCCAGCAGCCCCACAATCTGCAGCAAAACGGACTGATCCAGATGGAAGGCAGCCTCCACAAATACCGCGCAGAGCAGAATGACCGCGGTGGGGATGCCAAGAACTTTCAATCGATAATTAGTCATACACGAAGTGTAGACAGAATGAGGCATTCAGCCCATCGCACGGAAGCGTAGGTTACCGTGCCACCGGTGGGGCTTGATTCCGCGTGGAAGACAATAAGGGCCGGCCGTACCGGCCCTTATTGGTCCTGAAAGCCGACTACTGGGGCGCGGCGCTGGACGCGGCAGCACCCTTCTTCTTGCCAATTGGCGACGCCTTGGCGAGCCTGTATCCGGCCGCCTGCGCATCTGCCTCGCTCATGAATTTGCCATGCTTGGTCTTGCCATATTGAGCGTCATCCTTGTGATAGACCTTCGTGTTCTCATTGGCCCAGACCATGCCTTTCGCCTTGGCGTCGGCGATCTCGGCATCCGTTGGCATCGTCACAGCCGCCTTCGCCTTCTTGGCTGTCTTGGTCGTCTGAGTAGCCGCCTGATCAGCGGCGGAAGCCGCTGTCTGTCCGAACATCGCAGCAGGCATCATCCCGCCTGAGATCGCCGCTACCAATACCAGAGAAAGTCCACGCATCGCTTTTCCCTTTCGTACTTAAAAAGAATCGCCCATTCGGGGCGAAGATGAATAGACACGATTCGGTGCACCGATGGCAAGTCCCGGCGATCGGCATTAGCCCTTCTGGATACGTGCAATAGCTTCGTCGTAGACCTCTTCGAGTCCAGCCGTGCACCTGTGGATATCGAACTGCTCCCGAATCCATATTTTCGCGCGCTCGCTGCATGCATTCCAGAAGGCGCGATCCACAAGCATCCGCTCCAGATGTTCGGTTAGCTCCTCAGTCGAACGCTCCCGCGCCAGCAATCCTGTCTCGCCGTTCCGGACAACTTCAGGAATGCCGCCATGCGACGTGCTCACCACGGGCAGGCCGGTGGCCTGCGCTTCCGCAAAGACCATGCCCAGCCCTTCGGTGTCGCCGTTCGCTGCCGTCACACTCGGGTTACACAGTACCCAGGCCCGCTGCATCCACTCCCGCACGGCCTCCGGCCCCTGCACTCCGAGAAAGTTCGCTTGCACTTTCAAGATCGTCGCCAGCCGCTCCAGCTCGCCGCGCAGTGGCCCATCACCGATGATGATCAACCGCGCGCTCCGGTTACGGTCCCTCAATTGGGCCGCCGCGCGGATCAAATACTCGCAGCCCTTTTTCTCAACCAGCCGGGCGACGAAAAGGATGAGATCAGGGTCACGGCCGGTGATCGGTCCCGGTGAAAATTTCTCGCAGTCGATGCCGATGTAGCGCACGACGAGCTTCTCTTCAGGATAGCCAGCCTGCTGCGCGATCTCGCGAATGGCATTCGACACGCATATAAAGTGCGACGCTCGTTGCCACAATCGCGGGCGCCGTTTGAGAAAGCGCCGACCGCTGCGATTCCGCGCGAAGTCTTCGTTCGATGCCGAGACGTCGAAGCCGTGCAGCGTTACTACAAGTGGTACGTTGAGACCACGCTGCATTCCCAGTGTATCGACTGCATCCACGGCGAAGTGGCTGTGGATCAGCGCGGGATGCACACGCCGTATCTGCTGATGGAAGCTCGGCGCCCAAAACAGGCGCCGGTACGCTTCCACGCGATAGCGCGAGAGCGGCGCATCACGATGGGTCAGGCAAATCGGTGCGGGCACCGGAAGCGAGTTCGGCACATCGATGAGCCCGCTGAAGACAGGTTTGTAACGCCGGAGCGCCGCCGCCTGCGCCAGCACGAAGGTCTCACTGGGGGGAAGAAGCAGCTCGCGGAAGATGAGCGCATTGCGCATCTCCTGCCGCTCAGCTTGAGCCAACATTGAACTCTGGTGATGGCTCAGGAGATGGTATGCCTCTGCTGCGTTCACGCGCGCGGAGGCCGAAGAGCAGCAGCCAGCACATGACGGCCAATCCTCCATCCGTCATCAGGCTGGCGGCCGCGGCGCCGCGCCAGGAATAATGCGGAATCAGGTAAAGATTGAGACCGAAGTTCCCCAGAGCCGCAACTGTCTGAGCCGCCAGTCGATAGGGCTGCAAGCCCACGCCGGCAAGCGCGTCGCCGGCACACATATGGAAGGAGCGGAAGAGCGGGATGAGGCACAGCCACCGTAGCGCGGTGACGCTTTTGTCGAACCCATGGCCGGCGAGAAATGGTATCAGCGGCGCGCACACAAACATGCCGATGGCCGCCAGGATACCAAGCACGGTGGTCTTCCGGATCAGTCGCTGCGCGAGCTTCGAAGTGGCAGTCAGACCGCCGGCGCCGAGTTGAAAAAACCGGGGAAATGCAGCGTTGTAGATGGACCGCATCGGCATGAAGCTGATATCCACCACGCGATAGGCCATGGTGTAGATGCCGTTGGCGGCGTTCATGCCGTAGTGGCCGAGCATGGCCTTGTCCAGATCGTTATAGGCCGACGTCGTGGTTCCGGAGATCGCGAAGATGAAGCCTTCGCCCGCTCTCCGCAGCGCGAGCTTTGGATGGAATACAGGTTTGCCGAATTTTATGAGGACCGTGACCACGCTCACGATAGCCGCGCACAACGCGACGCTCATCGAGGCATAGGCCCACTGCCAGGCAGAAATCCGGTGAAACTCTAGGAAGAGCACGAGCGCCACAAGAAAGCGCAACAAATTCGTCAGCAGGTTCAAGGTTGCCGTGATCCGCATCTGCTCGAACGCCTGAAAGATCTGGCTGATCGCTCCAACGAGCTGGGCTCCGAGAAATTCGCCAATCGCCAGCGTAGTAAGAATGCCGCGACTGCCCCGCATCAGCCAAGGCGCGCCCAGGTGCACTCCAACTACAAGGATGGAGCCGAACGTCAACGTGGTCAGCAGGATATTGCCCCAGTACTGCGAGAACGTTTTGCGATCCAGCGAAACGTACCGCATGAAGATAAGGCCTGACCCGAAGTTGCTGTACTGCGAGAACATCATCACCAGCGCAAAGGAACCCACTAGCACGCCGTACTCGACGCTGCCCAGCAGACGGGCGAGCACAAAGAAATATCCGGCCTGGACCACGACGGACAGCCCCTGTCCCATGAACATCCAGGCAGAATTTCTTGCCAGCGTGCTACCCCGGATTTTTAGAAGTTGCTCACGTAACGGCATCACGCTCCCTCCGCAAGCAGCCTGCAATAGGTCTCTCGCACAGCATCCCAAGAGAATCGCGCCTGGAATGAGCGCAAGCCGGCTTGGCTTATCTCTCTGCGCTCCGCAGGGTTCATGATCAACCGGTCGATTGCATCGGCAATCGCTGTGACGTCGTTGGCAGGCACAAGCAGTGCGCCGCCATTTTCGAATATCTCCGGGATGCCGCCCATCCGCGTTGCAACCACTGGCAGACCGCTGGCCATGGCCTCTACATTCACCATGCCGAACGGCTCTTCCCAAATGGAAGGACAACAGAAGATATCGGCCGCGCGAAACTCTTCTGCCAGCGCTTTGCCGAAGGTATAAGGGATAAATTCGATATTCGACGGCGCATCGCTCTTCAGCTTGCGTACATATCTGGTCTCCGTATCTGTAACGTTGCCGAAGTTTGCTGTGCCCAGAACGACGCCTTGCACCTCGCGGCCGCGTTCGGCAAGCAGTCGGATTGCGTCAACAAATACGTGCATGCCCTTGTTGTGCACCAGCCTTCCCACGCAGAGAACCCGTAGCGGACCCTCCTTACGACTTGTAGCTGGATGAAACAGGGCGCCATCTGCGCCGTTGTACAGGACAGCGCTTCTACCCATGGATGGCCGCGCGCGGCGCGCCTCCTCTTCGAGAAACCTGCTGACAAAGACATGCTGGTCTGCATCGATGGCAGCCGCAATCGGCTCCGCACAATCGCTAAAGTGCGAATTGTGCATGTGTAGAAACAGCCGCGCCCCGGCGCGCCGGACGATCGGCTGAAGTGTGGCCGCAAACTCCGGCCGGTTGTGGACCCACACCGTATCGCCCTCCTTCAGCAATGGACGCAACGCACTGAGCGCCCAGCGCAGAAAGCGCCGATGCAGGGGCCACGGCAGGTGTCTGGTCAGGCCGCCGGGCTTTCGCGCATAACTCTGCAACCGCTCGGTCGTCCTGACGCGATGCGCGGGAAAGGCCCAACTATCGTCCGCGCTGGGCGCAAGAATGATGCTTGTCTCATCGTCACGCAGGACGTTAGCCGCCCAGCGAGCAATGGCTCCGCCGTTGGGCTCAGAAAAAGGTTCCGTTTCGCTTAACAGGTGATACGTGATCATCTGCGAACAACCAGCATCGCCGACCTCCGGCGAAGTTGACGCCGCTTGCGGTCAAGACCGAGGATCGCCGCGATCACCGCCACCCACATCAATTGATAGCGGAAAAGGAAGGTCGCTTCATCGATGTTATAGAGAATGCCAAAAACGACGATCGTGATGTACCAGAGAACTTGCGGACTCGGATCCCGGAGCAGGCAGTAGAGAGAATCTTTCAGCCCCTTCAGCAGGCATATGACGAGCAAAATGAGCGCGAATGCACCGACTTCCACCCATACGCTGAGAAACCCATCATGCGCATAACTCATCATCCAGCCGATGGAGATCATCACATTCGCCGACTCGCCGTTCATGCCTCGCCAGAATGTGCGGTAGCCATACCCGGTCCATGGACGCTGGGAGATGGAATGAAGAATTGCCGTCCAGATCGGAATGCGGCCGCTGAATGTAACGTCTCTTCCAATCAGATGAAAGATCGAGTCGAGATTCAGGAGAATCAGTCCGCCAATCGTCAGGGTGGCACAGCTCAGCAGAATAAAAAGAACCAGACGATCGAAGCTTTTGAATCGCGCGAGAAGCTTGAGGCTGGACGAGAAAGCGATAAGTAGCGCAGCAATCACCCATCCCGTGCGGGAGCGGGTCATAGCCACAATGAACAGCATGGCCAGGATGTACAGGATGCGAAGGACGCGCCCTCGCAATGCAACCGGCTTCCGGTAAAGCGCAGGCATAAGAAGAAACATGATCGCCATGGCGCAAACGTTTTTCCCAGCGTAGATCCCTTCCCATTCGCCTGTAAACCCCTGGCGTCCGTTCAGACCGAACTGCGGGAACAGGGCCACCGTGAAAACAGTCAGGAAGAGAGCAATCGTACCCGCGAGCTGCATGTATTTCATCTGCAACTCTGCCGGCTGCGAGACAAATGCAATGGCGAAGGTATAGGTAACAAGCAAGTAGACGCCCTGCTTGAAAGCGAAGCTTGGCTCAGGCGACCACAGTGCCGAGATCACTCCCATGCAGTTTAATAGCGCAAGCGCAGGCACACAAAAGGCTGCTTTGCGCACCTGAGCCGCAGAACGCCACGCGATGATGCAAAGACCGATCAGAACGAATCGGCCGATCATCGCGCTGAGGAAGGTCGATCCTCCTCCACCGGTCACCGCTCCGATCTGCGTATTCGATTCGGGATCGTAAAACGAGAATGTTCCTGCCGCCGAGAAATACAGCAGGACGGCAACCATGACATATGTGGTGAGTGAATTCAGCCAATGAGCCGGCCGAACCACCGTCAGGGGAGCTGCGACGGCGGTGAGCGGCGCAGTCGGACCGGGTCGCTTGACGCGCACCTTCACTCTGACATTCGCGGTTTGCAACACGCTCATTGTTTCTCGGCTTTAAGTATCTGGTTCATGCAGCCTTTCTCTCAGGCCCGCCGTGGAAGAGACGTAATAGCCTGGCGAATGCTGTTCCAGGCCGGATTCGGCGCATCACTGAGGTCGAGCAGGCCCGGAAAATGCGCGCCTCCATCCTTCCGCTGCAGATGCACATTTGTCTTTGCATCGCCGTCATAGCCGTTGCGCGCATCCGAGATGGTCCAGAAGCTGATACGGCTCAGTTGTATGCCACTGCCCACCCAATCGATGAATGTGGCATAGACGTTTCCGTTCCTCGCTTTGCGTGACCCGGTATCTCCTGCTTCCGACGTGTCATTAATGTCCAGCTCGGAAAGAGAGACGCTCAGTCCAAGCGATTTGATCGCGCGATAAAACTGGAGAGCGCCCTGGCTCTTTACGCTGGAATTACCGTCCAGATGCGACTCGCTGCCAATACCGTCAATGGGTATGTTCCGGCTCTGCATCCCCTTGATCAGTGCGAGAGCATGTTGGCGGTTGTCGGGTTCGCGACCAGTATCCTGTTCAATCGCATCCAGATTCATGATGAGCTTTGCGTCTGAATCGGCAGCACGGGCCGCGGAGAACGCGATATCGATGTACCGCGGTCCAAGCACGTCCATCCAGAGCCCGGTCGACAGGCCATCGGGCCGCCCCTGTTGGCTGCGGACCGGCTCATTCACCACATCCCACGAGGCGATCCGGCCGCGATAGTGACTCACTACTTTTGTGACGTGATCAGTTAGGATGCGCTCTGCATTGGCTTTCGTAATGGTCTTCGCCATCCACGCCGGGTTGAAGTTGTTCCAGCAGAGATTGTGGCCGTGCACCTGCATGCCGTGGCTGTGGGCGAAGTTCACCATCCAATCGCCGTCATCGAAGAAGTATGTGTTGAGCGCCGGGTGGATGCGCTCCCACTTCAACTCAATCCCGGGCGTCAGCACATCGAAGTTCTGCCCGATGAAGCCGGCGAGCGACGGATCGTTCCGCAACTGTGAACGCATTGCCTGTGCTCCGACGGCGACGCCGGTATGGGAGGCAAGCTGCTTCAGCGGCGCATTTCCCGAATCGGCCAGCACGCTTGCCGGAATTGCAGATGCGATCAGGCATCCAACGCCGGAATGCAGAATATCTCTACGGGTCATTTTCACTACTAAGCCACCTTCCTTAAGCAGGTCTGACATACTTGATATGTGCCGCACAGGGACACTCGTGGTTACGGCCCTAGCCGTGAACTCGCAGATTTGCATGTGCTGCCGGGAACGGCAAGGGAAGGCGCGCGCCCTCCTTGCGGAGTTCTATCTGGCGCTCGACAAACTCACGCATCTTTCCGCAAAAGACTGTCGTATCGAACGTCTTTGCGTGGTCACGAATGAGGGATGGGTCAAAGTATCGTTCCATCTTCTCGAAATGGAGAATCGCCTCCGCCACACTATCGGCGATCTGCTCATCAAAGAACACCCCCGTTGCGCGACCCTCCTTCTGCAGATCATTCGAGAACCCTCCGACCACCGACTCAATCGCGCCGCCCCGGCCATATGCGATTACCGGACGCCCATAGGACTGGGCCTCCACCGGGACCAGGCCGAAATCTTCCTCCGCAGCAAAGAGCAGTGCCTTCGAGCGCGCGTAAAGCTCATGCAACTCTGCATCGGAGGTGTGCCCGCGAAACGAGATCATGGGTCCGGCATTGGCACGCAGTGCGCTCTCAAGCGGCCCACGGCCAACGATCACAAGATGACGGCCAAGCCGGTTGCAGGCTTCAATCAGGAGATCAATCCGCTTCACATCAACCAGCCGGCCAACGGTGAGGTAGTAGTCGCCGTGTGATTCGGCCAGATACCCTGAGCTTGTATCGACCGGCGGAAAGATGATGGTGCTGTCGCGACGATAGTACTTGCGTATCCGATCCTGGATATAGCGCGAATTCGCGACAAAGGCATCGACACGTTGCGCAGCCAGATAATCCCATTGGCGGACATAGTGGGCGGATAACATGAAGAGTTTTCGGCGGGCTCCGGATAGTTCATCCAGATAAGAGGCATACTGATCCCACAGAGAGCGGTGCGGGCTGTGGCAGTAGCAAATCTGCACCGCCGATTGATCCGTAATCACTCCCTTGGTCGCGGTACCGTCAGCCGTGATGATCAGGTCGTATCCGCGGAGATTCAGGCTCTCCACCGCCATCGGGTACAGCGGCAGAAAGCTGCGATGCGAACGCTTCACCCACGCGAAACGATTGAGGAAGGAGGTCGTAATCTGGCGTTCCTTCAATGCCTCGGGGATAAAGCGGTCTTCCGTCATCAGGCTGAAGAAGTGTGCTTCCGGAAACATCCGGGCCAGCACTTCCAGCACCCGCTCGGCTCCGCCAAGTGCTAGCGAGTTTGCATATGTAATGGCTACGCGCATAAGCAGCGCTCACTCCTTCAGATTCATATTGCGTGTTACGTCTTTACCGTGACCGGAAATACGACTCGTTCGAAAGGATCGACTATGCGACGTTCTAGGACACAGCCATCTCACGCAACCTTATTCTCCTGCTCGCCCGCGCCCGGCGTGCCGCGCGCATCCGCTCCGGATAGAGCGCGTAGTAGGCGAAGAAGAACGCCGAGCGCACTGCCGGCCGACCGCGAAACAAGAACGCGCGCAGCAGGCCCGAATATGCACGCATGCCAGAACGCTGCCGGACCGCGTCCTCAATGCACACCGTCGCGACAAAGTAGGAATAGGCTCGGCGCGTAAACAGCGCACGGTTGCGCTCCAGCCATTCGAACTGAAACCGCCAGTCCGCCTTTTTGCTGACTCTGCCCGCACTTCCGGATTCATGAAAGATGACTAGCGGCTCCGGCACAATGGTGAGCGTCGCATCTTTCACGGCCATCGCCCGCAGCATCCAGTCGACATCCTGATTTCGCTTCAACTTGCTGGTAAATTGCACCGCTTCAATCAACGGACGGGAGACAAGCCATGTCGAGGTCTGCACATATCCGGTGCCCGCCGAAAGATCTGGACGACAGAAGAGAAATTCGCTGAATGGCTCACGGCACTCCAGGGATCGCCGAGGCAGAATGCGGTCGCCCAATTCCGATCGTTCGATGAACTGGGAGGCCATGAATACAGGGCGCTCGGGCCGGGCGGCACTGTGATTCAATTGTCGATCCAGCTTCTCGGGAAGCCATTCGTCATCGTCATCCAGAAAAGCGATCCACTCCCCTTGCGCCGCTGCAATGCCCGCATTGCGCGCGTCGGAGCCGCCTCGTGACTCAGGCAAGGCCAGCGTACGGAGACGCACATCCCCGAATGCGCGCAGCGCCGCTTCGGTTTCAGCGTCCGGGCCGTCAATCACGACGATGATTTCCAGATTGCGATACGCCTGTCTGGCAACGCTCTCTACTGCCCGCACCACCAGCTCAGGCCGGTTGCGAGTCGGAATCACGACACTCACCAGGGCAGAAGGGTTACTGATCAGAGAGGAACTCACGTTCAGCCCACCTCCCGATTCTGCTCTGCCGCCGGCGCTTCTACCTCGTCTTCTGGTTTATGGACGTGAGCGTGAAATGCATCGCGCGCCTGCAGTGCCTGCTCTGAAAACAGATAACGCAGCGCGTAGTACGAGAAGACTGAATTGCCGACCAGGTACCGCTTGGCGAGGCGTCGCGGCTCCTGCGCTAATCGAAATGCCCACTCCATCCCTGCCGCTTGCGCCCAGCGCGGTGCGCGTTTGCGCATGCCGGCAAGCAACTCGAAGCTGCCGCCCACGCCGATGGCGACGGGGATTCCGAGCGCCCGGATATGCTGCTGGATGAAGTATTCCTGCTTCGGCGCTCCGAATGCGACGAAGATGATCGACGGCTCCGCCGCGGCAATACTGCGGAGAACTTCCGTAAGTATCTCCGGCGAATTTTCAAATCCTCTTGGTGGGCAGCCGACGCCGCACACTCGCAGATTTGGATAACGGTCCATCAACAACGATGCTGATGCGGCCGCAGCACCGGGATATCCGCCCAGCAAATACACCGGGAATCCAAACTGCGCTGCGCGTTCGCAAAGTAGCGGTATCAGGTCCACTCCGGTGATGCGTTCTATGTCCACCGCGCCCATCCAATTGCACATGCGCACGATAGGGAGGCCATCCGCGCAGATGTAGTCAGCCTGCGCGAGGCATTGCCGGAATCGCGCATCGCGCTCGGCCAATACGTAGAACTGTGCATTTGCGGTGGCGATATGTTGTGTCGGCGCACCCTCGAAAATGCGCTGAATAAGCTGATCTATCAGGGCCTGCCTGGACAGCCTACTGACCCGCATAGGCCCAATAGGAACCGACTGTTCGTATCCGACAGCGGCAGTCGGAGGAGCGAGCCTTTCTCGTGTAGCGCTTTTCAATCGGATTGCGGACAATCTGGCCCCCTTTTTAACTTTCCTTGGGAATGGCGGTAATGCTGCCAGGTGTAGCGAGCAAGTGTTATGGCACTGCGTAGATCGCAGCCGTAGCCGCGGATCCCGCGAGGTTCGGCGCGCCGGCAGTCACAAAATTTTTCGTCCAACTGAACGGCACATACAGAATGTCTCCCGGGTAAAGAGTTGGGTTCGGAAGCTTTCCTTTCTGAATTTCACCAAGGTTCAATTGCTGCTCGTGCTGGCTTCCCTCTGCCACCCGAATCAGCCGGGCATGTCCCTGCTTGGCAGAGTGAGTCACGCCGCCTGCCAGCGCAAGCGCCTGCAGCAGCGTCATGTGGTCCTGGTTGTTCGACATGGCAAAGCCGCCCGGCCGATTCACGTCGCCCAATATGTAGACGATGCCGGCCCTGGGCACGATCACCGTATCGCCGGGGTTCACCATGACCTGCGATGCGATAGCCTGTTTCGGATCATTCGACACGTAGTAGGGCGCAGAATCGTCTTTGCTTCCGTGGCGCTGGATCGTGATATTGCGGTCCGCCACATTCGTGATGCCGCCGGCGAATGACAGCACGTCCAGCACAGTGCGCGGTGTCGTGATCGGAAACACGCCCGGTCTTGCTACCTCGCCGATGACCGAAACCGTCTCCGTCGCATACTGTTCCACCGATACGAGGACCTGGGGATGATTCATGTAGTGGGTCGCGATTAGATGATCGTGAACCGCCGTCTGCGCCTCAGCAATGCTCAGACCGCCAACCTTCACATCGCCCGCGCCGACCAGTGGAATCATGCCGTTGTCCGTCACGCGGACATGTTGCTCCATCTCCGGCGCATCCACCACCTGAACGTGCAGCACATCGCCGGGGCCAATCAGCAGACTCTCCGGCCGTGCAGACTGGGTATTTTGAGCGGGAGGCAACAGCCGCCCCGGAGCCTGAGGAGCAGCGACCTGCGCTGTCGACCAACCCGGTAGCGCGCACACGCACGCCGCTAGAACCACACGCAGAAAGGGCTTCATCCTACCTCCCTGTAGTATTTCGTGCCCGCATATCCGTGGTATTCGCCGTAGGTCGGCGAGGTGCGGCTGACCCCGTTTACGACAACGCTGACATTTGCGTCCGCCCGCTCTGCAAGGCTCTTGTGAGCCCGCCGCAGGCTACGCCGTGTACTCACGCCGTGGCGGGCGATCAGCAGCGTCACGTCTGCCAGCCGGGAAAGAATGGTCGCATCGGTCACCACGAGCATCGGCGGCGTGTCGATGACGATGTAGTCATACGACTGTTTCCACTCTTCGAGCAATTGCCGCATTCTTGCCGACGCGAGCAGCTCGGAGGGCGTGGAGCACGCAGGCCCGGCAGGCACGATCGAGAGGCGCGGAATCTCCGTTGATTGCACGACCTCTGCAGTAATGTCGTCTCCGGAAAGCAACGTGCTCAGCCCGCCGTACCCGTTCCCAAAGAATCCGAAACGCCGCGAGATTCCCGGGTGACGCATATCGGCATCCACCAGCAGTACACGGCCTGTTCCCTGGGCCAGAACGGCAGCAAGATTTGTGCTAACCGTACTCTTGCCCTCCTTTTCCAGCGCGCTCGTGACGAGAATTGTTTGTGGCGGATTCGTGCCTGAGAAAAGCTGCAGTTCCGTACGGAGGCCGCGCATCGCCTCAACAAACGCCGAGTTAGGTCCGTCGATGGCGGCAATCGGTACATCTGCGCCCGCACCGGAATTCTTCAGGCGTCTCGCGCCCGGAACGTTTTGCAGATAAGAAGCGAAGCCCTGGGTCTGCCCACCGGGTGCCAGCGGAAGCACTGCGGCGATCGGCGCCTGCAGGCTATCTTCCACCAGTTCGAGGCTCTGGATGCGTTCGTCGGTCGCCTCTTGGAAGAGCGCAAAGCACGCGCCCAGGAAAACTCCGCCAAAGACCGAGAGGCCGAGATACACCGGAACGTTCGGCTTCACCGGCTTGGAAGGCACCCGGCCCGGATCCACCACGCTGACATTGGTGCTGTGCAGACCTTCCAGTACCCCGGCGGTTTTCAGCTTCTGGAAGAGCGTGTCGTACAGATCGCGGCTGTCGGTCGCTTCCTGACGCGCGATTGTGTAGTCGATGGCCTTGTTGTTCAGGTTGTTCGCATCCGCGCGGGCGCTATCGAACTGAGCGCGCAATTGGTTTTCCACCGTCTGCGCGGATTTGTAATCGCTCTCCGCACGTTCTCCGATGCGCTTCACCTCTGCGCTGATCGCATTGTTGATGCTGTTCATCGTCGCCTGATCGTCCAGCAGCTTCGGGTTCGCCGACCCGTAACGGCTGCGATCGGTCGCGATCTGGGATGCCATCGCCGCCTGCTGCTGCCGCAGGCTTTGCAAGAGGTTGAAGGCGTTGTTGGTCGTCGTCCCCGCGCCATTCAGCGATGAGCTGCCTGCCAGGCCGGAGATGAGATCAGGATCGCCGCTCTTGACCGCCTGCAGGATACCCCCCCGCAGAATGCGGTTAGAGGTCGCAGTGGCCAGCGCGGTTGTTGCTTGCTGCAGTTGGTCGAGCGTTGCGCTGTAGGTCTGATCATGGCCGGCGGCGTCAGTGGTGCCCAGACTATAGACTCCGGTGTCACGCTGCAGCTCCGCAACTCGCGCCTGCTTCTCCTGCGCCTCACGCCGCACATCCCCCAATTGCAGGCTCAGCCAATTGGAAGCACGCTGCGTTGCTTCGTTGCGGGTCTGAAATGTGTACTCGAGCAGCGCCTGTGTCAGCTCATTCACAACCGAGGCCGCGACTTGCGGATCGGAGTTGGTGAAGGCGACCGTGATCAGCCGCGTCCCGGCGACCTGCTTCACCTTCAGGTGCTTGGCAAACGCCTTGATCAGCCGCGTGCGCCGTGCCGGACTGTTGTCTAACGAGGCATGGGCCGGGTCCTTTACGCCGCTCGGCGAAAGCAACCCCATTACCCATCCGATGGGATTGAAGTGCGGCTTGAAGTCGTCGTTCTGCTCCAGATTCAGCTTCTTGATCACGCTCAGAGCCAGGCTGTCCGACTGAAGGATGTTGGCCTGCGTCTGCATGGTGATGCTCTCTTCGAGAGCATCTGCCGGCGCGGCGGGGCCGTCTCCGCTGAGCGTGTTCAGTCCGAGGCCATCGGAGTTGCTCTTTTGCACCTGAATCGTCGTGGAGGCGCTATACTGCCGGGTCATAAAGACGCACAGCAGCACAGCAGCCAGAAAGCACACCAGCGCCGTAGAAAGAATGATTCCGCGACGCCGCCGAAGGACACTCAACAGCCCACGAATCGTGAGTTCCTCAGGATTCAGGCCAGATCGGTTTCCGCCGAAGCCGGGCTCGTAGCCCGCACCTGACTCCGCCGTAAGAAGTAAATTCCGATTCATAATCACCATCGTGCGCATCACATACGATGCGCGCTCGTTTCAGGTTCATTCCAGTTTCGTTACAAGTTCAGGTGCCCATCGGCGGGCACAAGGCCAGCGCCAAGCCCTCTCGATGTCTGTTTCCTGCGGCGGAAACACCATATCCTCGTGAAGCAATCGTGCCGTGCCGTTGAAGGCACGAATGAACTGCTTAGGAGAACAAGCCGTCATGGGCAAAATTTTCGGGGCTTGGTTGCACAGATGCCCTCTGCCTGCTACGGGTTGCCTACCTGCCGCGCATTCGTTGAACCCCTCGCATCACCAGAGGCGGAATACAGTCCCGCAAGATATGCTTCATTTCGGACCGCTTTCGGTAGAAGGTAGGCGCATATATGGAATTATGCGGAGACGCTGCTTTACCATCTCCGAATCCGACGGTGTGGAAATAAATCGCGAAAGATTTTCTCTCCACGCCTTCCTTTTCTACCGGCCGTACGCCGTGATAATTCTTATCGGCCACCTCAAAGAGGATGGTGCGATTAAAGAGCGGCTCGACCACCATCTCGCATCGACTCGCATCTGTCGACCATAATTCCAATTGGCCGCCATACTCCGGCCGCCAGTCCTTGTTCAGGTATGTAATCATTGCCAGTCTTCGCGTTAGACCGGTGTTATGGTCCACATTTCTATCGGCATGCACATCGAATCGGCCGCCTGCGGGTACAACATGATATCCCGCGCCTGAGAGATAGGGGTCCGGTACCGTGTGCCAGACACCGGTCAGCTCTGCAAGCAGATAGAGGAACGCGGCAGAGTGCAAAAAAGAAAGATGCTGGTATCCAATTTCTCCCAGGTCTACTGCGGAGCGAAGGTTCGATTTGGTTAACCGCTTTTCTTCGTGGTGCACCCAGCGGTCATCCCGCAGGGAAGGAATTTCATAAAGCAGTTCATCCATCGCTTCATCACTGAAGAATCCGTCCAAAATCAAATGAGGGAACGGACGCGCCGTTACATATCTCGCGTGCAAATTCTCCGCACTATCTGGAAGCTGGATCGGTCGCTTTAGGAAGCGCTCAATCTCTGAAGTAGACGCGGTCGGCAACGGCCCTCCGTGCTTGTTAGGTCACCTGCAGGTGCGCGGTGATCTCCCTGTGCCACATACACATGCGGCGGCGTATGCAACTGAGCTATCCGCGGAGAAAATCATGCCGCAATTCATTTAGCCCATATTTATTAGTCTTCAACGCGGGGACGTTGGCAATCTCTCAATGCCATCTTCAGATGTACTCAGCAATTCGCTTGCCGTTCTTGGACCTAGGTGCGAGATTTCATCTGCAGGTATCGAAAGCATTCACAGGCACAACGATCATCATCGTTCCCGTCTGCGACTCCTTAATCATAATACCGATCGCCGACTTCTGCGAATCCCGTAACTCTTTTCACACTCTTTTTAGGACGCACGACCCGTACGTTGCGTTCGCACAAGCCTGTGCGATGATGCGAAAAGATGTATCTCGATTCAGTCTCACCACAAACACTGTTGATTGATGCCGACGATACGTTGTGGGAAAACAACATCTATTTCGAGCGCGCCATCGCCTCGTTCATCGCGTACCTCAATCATCATCGGCATGCGCCCGCCGAGGTGCGTTGTGTATTAGACGAATGTGAACACGCAACCATCGCAGCACACGGATATGGGATGGCGAGCTTCGAGCGATCGCTCATCGACTGTTTCACGAAGCTTTCGCAGGCGCCCCCAACGGTAGAGCAGTGCCGGCGTATTGCAGGTTTTGCGCGGTCCATTGCAGAACAGTCCATCGAGTTGCTTCCCGGCGTCGCCGACACCCTTCCTCTGCTGGCAAAACGCCATCGCCTGATTCTGGTGACCAAAGGAAATGCACGCGAGCAGCAGAAGAAGCTCGATCGCTCCGGCATCCACAAGCACTTCACTGCCGTGGAGATTCCGCCCGAGAAGCATCCTGATGCCTATCGCGAGATTCTCAGCAGGCACGCGCTCACGCCGGCGGCCACGTGGATGATCGGCAACAGTCCGCGCTCTGACATCAATCCTGCGCTCGCCGCCGGTCTGCATGCGGTCTACGTGCACCACCCCAACACCTGGGTCTTGGAGCACGATGATCTGGTGGATCCTGTGCCGCCGCAGCGGCTTATCCAGCTGGATTCGTTCGCCGCGCTTGCAACGCATTTCTGATTGGAAACACTTTTTGGTTTAGCGCTGCACCGCATCCGGCTCCGTTTGCACAGGGACGTAGTGGAACTGGTAGCTCTGGATACGGTTCCCACTCTCGAACCGGTCATTCCAGTTCAACTGGTAGTCCATGCTCCGCGTACTCTCCGGGAAATGCTCGCTGTGCGGATACGGATAGCTGCTCATCCGAAGGAATGGAAGCTGGGCCACTGTAAAGGGCATGGCTTCGTAGAAATCCATGTCCTTCACAAAGCCTTCGGCATAGAAGAAGTAATCGCGCGTCCAGTGAGGCGGCAGTGGCGGCAGCGCGCTTTCGCCGAACTCCGCGTCAATCTCTTCCCCGCTCCCGAAGATCACATACTCGTCATCCTGCCGGGTGAGAAGCGGTGTCACCGTGCCATAGCGCGTGTAGCTCCCCCTCGGCCACTGGAATGGCCCAGTCTGGCTGATCAGCCGATAGTCGTAAGTCAGGTCGCCCGGCGTCGTGCCCTCGATCTGTTTCGGATAGCCGCGGAATGCAAGCCTGGCCGATGCAAGCGGCAACTCCGTCGAGCGCATCGAGTGTGGTGCACCCGCACCGTTGTCGACGAAAGCCTGGTCCCAGTAAATCTGCAGATTCGTTCGAATACGGATGCGCCGTGTGTGAGCCGGCAATTTGCCCGTCAGGTCCACGACGATGGTTCTCGGGAGACCCGCCGGAAACCCCATGTCGCCGATGACTCTCTTCCAGGTGCCATCCGGCATCTGTGCTTCCATAGATGGCGGCTCCGGATGCAAGCCTGCCTGCCAAGCTGCGTACATCGAGCTGGCGCTAAAGTATTCGATGTAGCCGCTCAGGAAGAGCCGCAATGGCCGCTGTGATGACCACTCGCCGAGGTCCAGCGTCAACGTATGCCTGTTCGCAAATCCCGCGTAGCTCAGATCTGTAAAGTCTCGAACATATTTGTGATCCGTGGCGGCGAGCAACGAAAGCACATCGTTGCCCCCATCATCCCAGGCTCCCGCGAGTGCATGTGTCTCCGGGGACGCGACAACCGGAGAGCCGCTCGCAAACGGCTTTTCGCTCAGGAATCGCTCGTCCGGATAGACCTCGGTTCCCTCCGGGTGATCGATGGCGACCAGGCGAAGCTGGTCGATGTAGTTGACCTCCTCCATCGGCTCGCCGAAACGGAGGCTCAGCGTGCCGTTGCGCGGACGCAGCTTGGAGCCGTCCACCTTGATCCACTCATCGGCGTCGCTTTCGTTCCGACTCGATGGCGAGATCCAATGCCCGACAACGGCCGCGCCGATAACATCGGAAACGAACTGATAGTTTTGTCCATCCCAGGCAAACAGCACTGGGCACGAGCTGCCGCGGCGATCCAGTTCTTTCAGCGCAAGCGGCTTGCCAACCGCAACATCGATCTCATCCTGCGGCACACCTGTAGGCCATAGCATACGCACCACATCTACGTGGTCGGCGCGGCCCAGGCCCACGAGAATATCCGTTGGCCCTTGGCTTAGATATCCAGAACTTCCAGCAATCTCGAACTTCTGCAGCATGCCATTCGAGAGGACTTCTACCTTCGTTCCCAATGCCAGCTTGTTGTCGGCCAAACCCGTCAATGCGATGCGCAGCGAGTGATTACGATTTCCGCCAAGGTTGCGCAGCACGAGGGGAGCCGCGCTGCCCCGAGCCACAATCAGGTCCGGCGCGCCGTCGCCATCCACATCGGCAGCCATGAGTGATTTCGCTCCGGAAAGATCCACATCGGCAAGCTTCAGCGCCTGCGTCACATCTTCGAAACCCGCCGGGCCGCGATTTCGCAGTACGCGCATTCGCGTTCCATGCGGAGTCTGGACCAGAGCGGCCAGATCGATCCAGCCGTCATTGTCGAAATCAATCGGCGTAAGCCCCCACGCACCGGTAACATCGCCCATCGGCAGTGGCACGCGCTCGAAGTGCGTCCCATCCACGTTCTTCCACAATGTCAGGCCCGGACCGCCGGTGTGCGTCACGGCCACATCCATCCAGCCGTCTTTGTTGAAATCCAGAATTGCGACGCCACGAGTTGCCGGTAACTTTTCGCCGTCATACAGGGCGACTCGCTTGAATGCTCCTTCGCGCTGGTTTTCAAAGATCACAGGCCCATCGTGTCCGGTCACAACCAGATCGACCGCTCGATCATTATTGATGTCAGACAAAATAGCACTCGCGCTATCTACACTGCCGGCCAGCCCCGTAGGCTCGGTCCACTCCGTAAATGTAGAGTTGCCGTTATTGCGCCACAAGACATTCGGCCCTTTGCCCGGTTCGGCAACTGATCCCGTGATGAAGAGATCGAGGTCACCGTCATGATCGAAATCCACGAAGGTCAACCCGGCGGGATGGTTCAGGGAATGAATTCCAACAGACGAGGTCGTATCCGCGAATTTGCCGTGTCCCAGGTTGTGAAAGATCACGATGCGATCCGCGAGAGCGACCGCCAGGTCGGGCAATCCATCGTTGTCGTAATCGCCCACGGCGCAAGCGATCCCTTTTCCTTCCGCCGCCAGACCTGTCTGTTTTGCATCGATCGGAGATGCTGAGCCATCCTTCGCAATGCGATATGCCTGAATCGCATTCGCGCCGCTCTGCATGGAGATGATGTCCCGTTCGCCATCGCCTTGCATGTCCAGCATGCAAGCTCCCGAGCCTTCGATCCCTGACTTATCGGACGATGCCGCGGCCGCAAACGTCACTGGGATCATGGCGCCTGCCGAAGTCGCCGGCGCGAGCATGTCCTGCGCCATTGCGTACCGGCCCTGCTCTCCATAGTTGTCGCTAAAGATGGTGCCGATCTTCTGCTGCGTAATCTGCTGGAATCGCTGGAACCGCTTCCGCGCTTCATCGGTTTTGCCAGCCCGCTGTAGCGCGCGAGCCAGCCCATACTGAGCAGACGCGTGGAGCGGGCTAATCGCGAGCGCCTTTTCGAACTCATCGATCGCTTGATCGTAATTCTTCAGCGCAAGGTTCACTGTGCCGGCATAGTAATGGCTATCTGCATCGCTCGGATCGGCTTCCACCGCATGCCGGAAGGAGCTCAGGGCCGATGTCTGATTGCCGGCATCGAGTTGCGCAAGCCCCAAGCTGTACCAGACTCTCGGGTTCTTTGCATCGCTCGTGGTTGCGGCGGACAAAACCTGCTCCGCCTCGGGCAGACGGCGCAGATAGATCAGCGCGATTCCCTTGTTGATCTGCGGGACGGAAGAGGATGGGTCCGCGCGAAGAGCGTCCTCAAACTTGACCAGCGCCTTTCCAGGAAGTTGCTGATTCATCAGCGCTACGCCGATATTGTTGGCGTGCGCCGCCTGCAGATCCGCCTTCGACGGATCAACGCTCCACGCGGGAAGCGAAAGAAACAGGATGATAAGCAGGAGCGTTGTTCGAGGAGTGAATGAACGATTCAAAGGTAAGCTGCTTTCCGCGAAGATACGGGCGAATCACGATGTAATGGCGCCGCCGCGCCCATCGTAAATCAGAAAGCACGCGCGGCATCCCGCAGATCGCAACGATTATATCGACTGCTGCGACGTCTATTCCCGCTCGCACACTCAAGCAGAGCAGGATTTCAATGTGGTTCAGGACCGGGTGGTTCGGCGTACACTGGATGGCGAATCAAACTCCCTGAGGGCATCGTTGAACCACTACATAGAACGCGTCGTCGATCTGACGGACCCATCCGCAAATGAGATTTACGGCCTGACAGTCGAACACGCGCGCGACCTGCTGGCGAAGCATTCCGCTGCAGCGATGGATAAAATTGAGGGCTCCTTCACGCTGATCGCCAAGGACGGCAGGACCGTGCGGATGGTCCGTTCTCTAGATCGGCCGATGCGGTACTTTCTGGCCAAACAAAAGGACGGCCCGGTGCTGGTCGTTGCGAACCGCATCGACGCCATTCACCAATGGCTTAGAACTCAAAGCCTGGAAGGACAGTTCCATCCCAGTTACACCCGGATGGTTCCAGCGCATCACGTCGTGGAAATTGAACTCATCGGCTGCCCCGATCCCGATCCGGTCTACACACGGTTCTTTACGCCGGAGATGGCTACCATGGAGCCCGACCCGCGGCGTATTGGCGAACGTTATATTCGCGCGCTCGCAGATGAGATCGCTGTGTGGCTCGACCGGGTCCCAGCAATAGAGCCAGTCGGCGTCTGCTTTTCAGGCGGCATCGACAGCGGCAGCGTCTTCCTGACCACCTATCATGTCATGAAGAGCCGAGGCATGAACCTTGGCCGGCTGAAGGCATTCGTGCTCGATTTAGGCGATGGACCCGACGTGGCGCAGGGCCGCGAATTCCTGCACGAATCCGGGCTGTCTCTCTTTCTGGAGACGATCGCGGTTGATCCGGCTTCGATCGACGTGCAGGAGACGATCGAGATTGTCGAAGACTACAAGGCCCTGGATGTCCAGTCGGCATCGATGGCCATCGCACTGCTCCGCGGTATTCGCGCGCGCTATCCCGAATGGCGATATCTCCTGGACGGCGACGGCGGCGATGAGAACCTGAAGGACTATCCGATCGAGGAAAATCCTGAGCTGACGATCCGGAGCGTGATCCACAATCCGATGCTCTACCAGGAGGGCTGGGGCGTCGGGAAGATCAAGCATTCGCTCACCTACAGCGGTGGCCTCAGCCGCTCCTGCACGCGCACGTATGCGCCCGCAAAGCGTTTCGGCTTCCACAGCTTCAGTCCATACACCCGGCCGAAGGTTATTGCGGTCGCCGAGTCGATTCCCGTTCATCGATCTCACGAACTACAGTGTCGAGCGGCTGTACGAGCTAAAGGGCGAGATCGTCTCGCATGGAGTGGAAAGTCTTACCGGCCTCAAGATGCCGGCCTTCTCCAAGCGGCGCTTCCAGCACGGCGCGATGTCAGAGCTGACGATGCGCCGGACCCTTCCATTTCGCGAAGCAGAGTACCGAAAGCAGTTTCTCTCGCGTTATCAGTGATGGCGGTCGATCTTCCTCTTTATCCGGAGACTGCCGCGGAGCGCGACCGCTGGATTCTCAATCAACGATCGTCGCGCAATACCCTCGATCCGCGCCGGCCGTACGCATTTCACGTAGAAAACGAGCGCTCCGCCTCTGGAGAGCTAGTTCCTGTCGCGACCGTCTTCCTCACCAATCGGGAGTGCCCGTGGCGTTGTCTGATGTGCGACCTGTGGCGCAACACGCTTGTGAACACCGTTCCTGTCGGAGCCATTCCCGAGCAGATACACTTCGCACTCTCCCGGCTTCCGGCAGCTCGGCAGATCAAGCTCTATAACGGCGGAAGCTTCTTCGACATGCAAGCCGTCCCGCCTGCAGACTACGAGACCGTAGCAACGCAAGTAGCGTCCTTCGAACGAGTCATCGTGGAGAGTCATCCCGCGCTCGTCGGGGATCGATGCCTTCGTTTTCGCGATCTTCTGAGCAGCGCAGCTTGAGGTAGCGATCGGACTGGAGACCATACATCCCGTTGCTCTTGAGCATCTGAACAAGCGCATGACGACCGCGGAGTTCGCCCAGGCTGCGGGGCATCTCCGGAAGAACTCAATCGACCTGCGCGTGTTCGTGCTGGTACAGCCACCGTTCATTAGCCCCGGAGATGCGCTTCACTGGGCACAGCGGTCGCTGGACTTTGCTTTTGATTGCGGCGCAACCGTAGTGACGTTGATTCCTACCCGCGCAGGCAACGGAGCAACAGATCGCCTTATGGCGAGCGGTGATTTCGTCCCGCCAAACCTGCATGTCGTCGAAGATGCGCTCGAATATGGCATCTGCCTCAAGAGAGGCCGCGTTTTCGCAGATCTATGGGACATCGAGCGCGTGGCCTCATGCCCACAATGCCACGCGCAGCGGATCGCGCGACTCGCCGCGATCAATGAATCACAACGTATTTGCGACAAGGCGCAATGCGACTGCTGCGGAGAACGCATTTGAGCATCGATCTATGACATCGCGGTCATAGGTTCGGGCTTCGCCGGCTCGCTCTTTGCGATGATCGCGCGCAGGCAGGGGCGCTCTGTCATTCTGCTGGAACGTGGCCGCCATCCGCGGATGGTTATCGGCGAATCATCCACGCCTCTCTCCAATCTTCTGTTGGAGGAGCTTTCGAACCGATATGATCTCTCGGCTGTGCGGCCGCTCGCGAAGTGGGGAAGTTGGCAGGCGCAGTATCCTCACGTGCCGTGCGGTCTGAAGCGCGGATTCTCTTTCTTCCAGCATGATCTGCGCCACCCTGGGCCATCGAAAATTACACCAGAGAATCATTTTCTCGTCGCAGCAAGTCCTCACGATGCAATCGCCGACACACATTGGTACCGCGCAGACTTCGATCACTTTCTATTGGATCAGGCTAAAGAGCTTGGCGTCGAATATGTGGATGAGCTGCATCTGCAGCGCTTTGACGAACACTGATGACCACGTCGAACTGGTAGGAACACGTCACGGCAAGGAAGAAACAGTACGCGCACGCTTTGTAGTCGATGCAACGGGCCCACGCGGATGCCTCTATCGCCTGTTGAACCTTCCCGAAATCTATTTTCCGAGCTATCCGGCAACACAGGCGATCTACAGCCATTTCTCCGGCGTGAAGCCATTCGCAACACATTCCGCTCATTGGCAAGGCAGCCCACCATATCCCATCGAAGCAGCCGCCGTGCATCACGTCTTTGACGGGGGCTGGGTATGGCTGCTGCATTTCAACAACGGCGTCACGAGTGCCGGCGCCGCTGTGACGGAAGCGATGGCGGATCGCCTCGGCTTTCCCGACCCAGCAGCCGCCTGGCTCTATTGCTGAAATTGATTCCGTCTCTGGCGGATCAGTTTGCAGATGCCAAGGCTATTTCTCCCTTCAGTCATTTGCCGCGCATGTCCTTTCGCAGCGGCAAGATAACTGGGCAACGCTGGGCGCTTCTGCCGTCGGCGGCCGGCTTCGTCGATCCGCTGTTATCAACCGGATTTCCGCTGACGCTGCTCGGAATCAGCCGGCTGGCTGCGGCTATTGAGCATCACTGGGGCCAGGCCAGCTTGCGAGCAGAGTTATCCGGCTATTCGACCACTACGGAAACGGAGCTGGAGGCAACCGCACAACTTATTAACGCCCTTTACGCCAACATGGATAATTTCGCCGTGTTTCGAGCGATCTCCATGCTTTACTTTGCGGCTGCAAGCTTTTCCGAGACGGTGCGGCGACTGGAGAAACCACACCTGGCGCAAAGCTTTCTACTTTGCAATGATCCACACTTCGGTCCCGCATCCCGGCGCCTGCTGGAACGTGCACAGGCCGGTATCGCGGAACATGATAGCGCTTTATTCGTCGAGCAAGTGCGGCGGGCAATCGAGCCCTTCGACGTCGCGGGGCTCCGCGCTCAACATGCCATGCCGTGGTACCCGGTGGACGCGGACGACCTCAGACGGTCGGCATGGAAGGTGGGCGCCACGCGAGACGAGATCGAGCGCATGCTTGACCGCTCCGGTTTTCACCTTACCAGCAGCGCCGTGTCGACCGCTCGCTGACTGCTTTTTTCGCCCAGCCGCAGTTTATAAACCAATATTCGGCTCTTGCTGAGCAGGCGTATGATGTGCAGCGCGACGTGGTCCCTCCAATTGCACGAACGCAATTTTGCAGTCACTGAAAGAACGGAGGGTCATGACGATGTCCCGCACTTATCGCGATTCAGACCCGGATTTGCGTGCCCATCGGCAAAGACTCCACCACATAGCCTTACTGCCATTGATCGCCATCAGTGTCTGCTGCCTTTCCTGTCATAGGAGCGGGGTTGCGCCAGAACCTGAGGCATCGTCGACGTCTCACGACGCCTCAAATACTCCGGCGTGTTTCACTGATATCCGGACCGGTATTGACCTTTCGAAATTACCCGACACACATTACCGGGCAACATACGCCGACAATGTTGTACGCATCAGTTCTGAAACGGTAAAGCGGACTCTGATTGGAGCGAATCGCGATCACGATATCTACATCTTCCAGAATGACCCGCAGCTGCGCGCGAAGTTATTGCCCGGCGAGGTGGTCCTCTTCGAAGGGCTCAGTTTCAAGCGAATTCAGGCGATAGCCGAAGATAACTCGCACCTCATTGTTGGTACCGAAGATGCCTCACTCACGCAGCTCTTCAAGGATGCCGATATCCGCTGGAAGGCCCCGATCAACTTTCTCGAAATACACAATCGCCAGGCGCAACTTCTGAAAGAACGTCGCGACGTCGCCGTGAATCGACTTCTGCGGTCATGGCTTTCACCACAACCGGTCCTAGCTGCCGCCAACGAAGAGGACGAAGAAGGCTGGCACATCAAGTACGATACCAATTTCAGCCCTGACAAAGTCGATTTCCAGGTAGACCTGACACGGAGCGGTGACCTTGACGCAACGATCACCGGCAAAGGCTATATAAAGAACTTCCAATCAACTCTCGCGCTTACGATCAACAACAGCCAGGTGAACCAGTTCGACTTCAGCAACAAGGATATGAACGGCATCATAGACTTCAACTGGACTGTTGGCACCTCGGGCAAGCCTCCAGAACTCGGCGAGGAGAAGCTGAAGTTGCCGCCCTTGATGTCTGTTCCGTTCTATATCGGCGCATTGCCATTCACGCTGGAGATAGGAGAGGCTCTGCTCTTTCACCCTGCCTTCAGTACAAAGCAGGAGATCGCCAAAGGCGCATTTCACGTTGACTACAACGGCGTGACAGGGCTGAGCGTCACGCGCGGTAGCGGCGGCGCGCCCTCCGAGCAAGACACCAGTAACGCTTCGTCCGATAGCGCTATCCAAACTTCAACGGCGTTTTCGCCGATGGCGGCATTCGGTGTGGTGATCGCCGTAGCTATGCCACGTTTTGAGCTGAAGACCGGGACTGAAGAATTTCTCCCGCCTATTCCCGATTCGCTGGCAGAACGTGCAGCGGAGTTGCTGGAGAAAACGACGATCGGTCACTTCGTGAAAAAGGCGAAGGAAGCACTCAAAACTGAGGCAGCCGGCACCTTTCAGGTCGTACTGTCAACCACCGCCTCACACTCCGGGATGTTGAGCCTCGTTCCTTGCCAGCGCTTCATGCTGCATGTGGAAGGCCAGGTAAGCGCCGACGCAACCGTGCTGGGCATACCGAAGGAGTTGCTGAAGACCATGACTATTTTTAAGAAGGACATCGATCAACCGATACCGAATGCAAAGATTTGCACCGGATAGGTGTCGTTGAAATACGGCGAACTCGGCTACTCGTACCGCAGCGCTTCAATGGGGTCGAGATTGGCCGCCCGCAGCGCAGGCACCATGCCGCTCACGAGTCCCACAACAATCAGGATTCCCGTTGAAACCGCGACGATGAGCGGCGAGATCAGCAGTCGGATATCGGCATCGGTCGCGTCCTTGGCGATCGCACTGTAGAAGGTAATACGGCCCACAGCGAGCGAAACGCCATACGCCAGCAGCATGCCCAGCACGCCTCCCGTCGCGGAGATGACCAACGCTTCCGCCAGAAACTGGACAAGGATGTGCCCCTTTCGCGCGCCCAGCGCTTTCTCCACTCCGATCTCGCGCGTGCGCTGCTGCACGCTCACCAGCATGATGTTCATCAGCCCGATGCCTGCGATACCCAGCGTCAGCGATCCGATAAATGCCATCAGCACTTCCAGCGCAGCCGTGATGATGCGGAACTGCGCGAGCTGTTCCATCAGGTTGGCAACATAGATCGCATTGCGGTCCGATGGGCGGAAGCCATGCGCCGCGCCCAGCGTTTGGCGTACCGCACGCTCCACCGCCATGTGGTCGCCCCGGTAGCTCATCCAGATGCCGTCCAAATATTTCAGATCTTTAATGTCGCCCATGGTTTTGAAAGGAATGTGGACGACGCGATTGATGTTGTCCTCGTCCTCGGTCATCTTCGGCTTCAGCACGCCGATGACCGTGAAGCTGATACCCCCGACGCGAATGCGCTGGCCGATCGGATAGATCCCGGAGAACAACTTCGTCGCCGCTTCCGAGCCCAGCACCGCGACGTGGTTGCGCTCTTGGTTGTCTTGCTCGGTGTAGAAGCGCCCTTTTACGACGTCGTAGTTCAGGATGTCCGCGATTTGCGGGTGACTTCCTTCGAGATGCCAGCTATAGGTGTGCAAGTCGTTCTGGATCGCCACATTGTCTTTATCGAGCGTGGCGGTCAGCAGTTCGAGTCCCGGCACGCTCGCCGACAGTCGGTCGAGATCGTCCTGCGTGAAGCGCACCGGAACGCCGGCTTTTTTACCTCCGGCCTGCTCACTTGTTGTGCCCGGGAAAACTCCGATGGTGTTGACGCCCCACTGCTCAAAGATGGCCATGATCGCGCGGCTGAACCCGGCGCCATAGGCCAGCAGCAGGATCACTGTCGCGATGCCCCATGCCATACCGGCCACCGTGATGATGGTGCGCCGACCGTTGTACCGCATGGCCTCGTATGCCTGTTTCAGCAGATCGATCAGCATTCGTTACTCCCGCCGCAGCGCTTCGACCGGCTCCAGCCGCGCTGCTTTGCTCGCTGGCACCAAGCCTGCAATAATCCCGCTCGCGGTAAGCGCCCCAACGGCCAGCGCCGCCGACCAAGGCACCAACCGCGGCGGATCGAAACCCTCCATGTTTGTTCCCATCGTCGATTGCAGAACATACATCAGCAGCGCAGCGCCGCCAATTCCGATCAATCCGCTGATGCCGGTCAGGAACAGCCCTTCCAGCAGAAACTGCAGCTCGACGCTGCGATTGGTGGCGCCGATCGCCTTGCGCAACCCAATCTCCCGGGTGCGCTCCGTCACCGCGACCAGCATGATATTCACGATGCCCACCGCGCCCAGCGCGAGTGTCACCACGCCTACACTCCCCAGAAAGACATCCATCGCGTCAAAGATCTTGTCCACCATCTGCTGGCTCTTGATGGAGTCCCACTCGTCGAAAGCATCCTTGTTGCGCCAGTCAAAGCCGTGTCGCTGGGCAATCAGGCGATGGACATCAGCAACGGCGATCTCGTTATCACCGTGCACCCGTGGCTGGTATTGAATGCCGCTGAGAGCATCCAGCGGCAGGTTGTCGCCTTTGATGGGGAACATTTCCATCATCACGGTAAGCGGGATGTAGGCGGTCTGATTCACGCCGTTGTTGTTGCCACGGCCAGTCTTCGCCGCTACGCCGATCACCTGAAAGCGTGACCCGTTCAGCAGAATCCACTCTCCCACCGCCGGCCGGCCGGAGAAGAGCAACTGCGCCGTTTTCTGCCCCAGCACCACTACATGGCGCCGGTCATGCAGATCGTTGCTGTCGATCAGCCGCCCCTCGGCCACGGGGAGCGCGCGAATGCTCGGATAGTCGGTATCGATGCCCTTTACCGTGCCGCCGGTGGTTGTGTATTGGCTGACCTGCTGAATGGTCTCGTCCTGGACGACTGCCGTCACGGCCCGCACTGACGGCAGCTTGCGCATTGCGTCGGCGTCGGAAAGCGTGACGTGATAGGGCCGCATGCCCGTATGCTGGCTGGGCACGGCGGGAATATTGCCGCCGGAGAGGAAGATGACGTCATTGCCCAGCGTCGCCATCTGGCGCCGCTGGCCGGAGCGGAAGCCTTCGCCCAGACCGATCAGTAACAGCAGCGAACCGACGCCCCAGGCAATCCCGAACATAGTAAGGAACGACCGCAGCTTGTGCGCCCAGATCGCGTCCAGAACCTGCCCGATGATGTCCCTGAGCGCACGCATACTAAAGCGTTCTCACAAATTTATGAGGTCATCTGCCCTACGCGGAGCAGCGCTCTTTAAAGGGAAAAGCTTGCGCCAGCAGTTGGTACAGGCCTACACCCTTGTGAAAACGGCATATCCCATGGACGGATACGCATGCCAATGGGCAGCAGTTCCCTGCTCCATAGTCGGGGCCGCTGGAATCCCTACTTCTTCTCCAGCACCGCCAGAACCTCTCCCGCATTCGGCGAGCTCACCCGCAGGTATTCGCAGACGCGCTTCCGCTCCTCGGCGGTGAGCGTGGGGGCTACGGCAAGCAGGCGTCGCATGGTGGTCGCAACATCGTCAACGTAGTTCATCATGCGAATGGCTTCGCCGGACAGGGGCATCTTCTGTTTCTCCACTTCTTTCGATCGCTCCACATATTCTCCCGTGCCGGGCAGTGGTTCGTAAAGTCGCCGTCCGGCATCCCAGCAAAAGCAACCGTTCGACGCAACCGAACCTCACAGCCCTTACATTCATTCATACTGCCGTTACTGATAACCGCAACAGGCCCTCGACGTAGGACGCCAGATTGTTGCATCTAGATTGCTCGAGTGCCTCGTGCTCGAGCCGGATTTGCCGGACATCATGGACGAAGACTGCATCCATTCTCTGCTTCAAACCGACGTTCGCGTCCCCGTTTCTACATATCGCGCCCAGATGCACAATAGCTTCACCTTTGACCAGGCGGCGGCCATTGCTCCCTTTCTGCGCCGGTTGGGGATTGGGGACTTCTACGCCTCGCCTATCTTCGAGGCCCGGCCGGGGAGCATGCATGGATACGATGTTACGCGACACGACCGCCTGAACCCCGAGCTAGGGGGTGCGGAGCGCTTCGCGCCGTTTGCTCAGACATTGCGCGAGCATGGCATGGGCCTGCTGCTGGACATCGTGCCCAACCACATGGGCATTGGCCGGGACTCCGTCTGGTGGCAGGACGTGCTCGAGAACGGCCACGCCTCGCGCTACGCCAACTTCTTCGATATTGACTGGAGCCCGCTCAAGGAGGAGATGCGCGACAAGCTGCTGCTGCCGATCCTGGGAAACCAATACGGCGAGGAGCTGGAAGCCGGGCACATCCAGGTTGTTCTTGAGGACGCCAAGTTCTACGTCAAGTACTTCGATCACCGTATGCCTGCAGCTCCGCGTCCCATTCCGCTGATCTTCTTCCGGCGGCCGATCGGGACCATGCCGAACGAGCAGGAGACCGCAGGGATGCCGCACGAGCTCGCCCAGGCGCTCCGCGAGCTGACACAGCTTCCGGCTCACGAGTCGACCGATACACAACTGCAGGCGGAGCGGCAGAAGCGCCTCGCCACCCTGCTTCCGCGCCTGCGCGCGGCGCTGACCAGCGAGGAGGCAAAGTCGGTCGTCGAACGCGCTCTCAAGGCGCTCAATGGCACGCCAGGCGATCCGCACAGCTTCGATGCGCTGCATGAGTTCCTGAATGTGCAGCCCTACCGGCTCGCCTTCTGGCGCACCTCGGCGGAGGAGATCAACTACCGCCGCTTCTTCGACGTGAACGACCTGGTCGGTCTGCGCATGGAGACGCCGGAGGTCTTCGCCGAGACGCACTGCCTGGTGCGCGAGCTGCTGGCCAACAAGCAGGCCACCGGGCTGCGCATTGACCACTGCGACGGCATGTTCAACCCGCGCCAGTACCTGATCCGGCTGCAACTGCTCTACCTGGCAAGCCAGTGCGCAGGACCGAAACCGGTGAGCGAGACCGCGGCGAATGGCATCGAGCGTGTGGTGCTCGATCCGGTGCGCGGATATGACTGGAGCGCATCACACGGGCCGCTGTATGTAGTGGTCGAGAAGATCCTGGAGCCGCGTGAGCACATGCCTCCCGAGTGGCCGGTCCACGGAACCTCCGGCTACGACTTCGTGTATTTCGCCAACAACATCTTTATCCAGCGTGAGAACCTGAAGGCCTTTAACACGCTCTACGACCGCGTGCTGGGCCGCCCGGCGAATCCTGACGAGATCATCTACCGTTCCAAGCTCCAGGTCATGCAGTCGTCACTGGCCAGTGAAGTCCATGTACTGACCAACATGCTGAGCAAGATCGCCGCGGCGGACCGCCATGCGCGCGACTTCACGGACAACATCCTCGAGGGCGTGATACGCGAGACCATCGCCTGCTTCCCCGTCTATCGCACCTATATCGACGAGCGCGGGATGTATCCAGAGCGTGATATCGGGTTCATCCATGCCGCGATTCGCCAGGCGAAGCGGCGCAATCCGGACATTGCCGGGTCGGCGTTCGACTTCCTCTCCGACATGCTGCTCCTGCATCGCCGGCACCAGACGGCGGCGGGCGAGATCGACCCGCAGCAGCTGTACTTCGCGCTCAAGTTCCAGCAGCTCACCGGCCCGGTAATGGCGAAGGGTGTCGAGGACACGACCTTCTATGTCTACAACCGATTCATCTCCTCGAACGAAGTCGGTGGAGACACGAAGTCGTTCGGCATCGCGCTGGAGCAGTGGCATGCGAGCAACGAGGAGCGGCTGGCGGTGGTGCCGGACTCGATGCTGACGACCTCAACGCACGATACCAAGCGCAGCGAGGATGTACGCAACCGGCTGAATGTGCTGTCGGAGATCCCGAACGCGTGGGCCGGCGCTGTGCGTCGCTGGCAGCGTGCGAATGCCAAGCTGAAGCGGACGCTGGCCGACGGCCGCGTCGCTCCGGATGCGAACGAGGAGTACCAGTTTTACCAGACGATCGCGGGCGTCTGGCCGTGGCGCGAGGATGAGCCGGGCTGCCGCGAGTCGGTATTGAAGCGGCTGCAGGAGTACGCCGCAAAGGCGTTGAGCGAGGCCAAGGTCAACCTGAGCTGGATCAGTCCTGACCCTGAGTATGTCGAAGCGGTGCAGGGCTGGCTTGCGGACATCATCCTGCCGGACAAGCGCGGGCGCGAGACCGCATTCATGCAGACCCTCGAAAAGATGCTGCCGCAGATCAGGCTTTTTGGCGGTGTGAATTCGCTGGCGCAGGTTGTTTTGAAAGCGACCTGCCCGGGGGTGCCGGACTTCTACCAGGGCACCGAGTTGTGGGACCTGAGCCTGGTCGATCCGGACAACCGTCGCCCGGTGGACTTTGCCGTGCGCGAGCGGATGCTCGGGCACCTGGATGAGCTCGCCGGCCAGCAGGGTGCGGCAGCCGTGGCCGCCGAGGTGACACGCGACATCGGCGATGGCGCCATCAAGCTGTGGACGACCGCGCAGGTGCTGCGGCTGCGCCGGGCCGAGCATGCGCTCTTCCGCCGCGGCAGCTATGTGCCCTTGTATGCCGCAGGCGCGGCCGAGCAGCACGTGATCGCGCATGCGCGGCAATATGAGGGAAAGACTGTCATTGTTGCCGTGCCGCGCTTTGCCTGCTCGCTGATGCGCGGCGAAGTTGCGCTGCCGCTCGGCACGGCGTGGAAGGATTGGGTGCTGCCGCTTCCCGCGGAGTTTCATGGCACATACCGGAACATCTTTACCGGCGAGACGATCGCGGCGGATGGGCCGCTCTCGCTGGCGCAGGTCTTCGGCAGTTATCCGGTTGCCGTGTTCGTCACGGCGACATAAGCGCGGGAGGGCGTTCGACACGCGGACGGACCCATTCGTCACATCGATGGACTCCATTGCGCTGCTGGTTCGCTACTCTTTCTGGGCCGGCCCGGCCGGTAGCTTCCCGTTTCCCAAGGACCCTCGATGCGCTCTCTCGCTACGCTTCTACCGGCCGTTCTCGTGCTTTTGCTGCCCGCTGTCCGTCTCGGGCGGCTTCGTCGCCTGCTCCGCAACCGAAGACGGCTGAGGCGGTGATCGCCGCAGACAATGGCTGGGAGAAGGCGGAGGAGACGGGCGACGTCTCCTATGTGGACAACCTGCTGCTGGACGGCTACCGCTCGGTCAACGCGGACGGCACGGTGCACGACAAGGCGACGATCGTGGCCAATACCCGGAAGCATGCCGGCTCACCGGAATACGCGGCCAAGGTGAAGCAGTGGATGGCCGATCATCCGGACGAGACGAGCGTGGTGCTCCGAGGTGACACCGCGGTGGTGACGTTTTATCTCAAGCCGCTGGGGCCGGAGAAAGGCATCATGTCGAGCGACATCTTCACCTATGTCGATGGCGGATGGCATGCGATCTATTCCCAGCACACGATGGTGGGCAGGTAACGGTACCGCCCCCCTCCCCCTCCCGGTGCGGGAGACTGGCTTCGAAGTCCTTTGATTGCTAGTGCTTTAAGCCGCATCCCGTGAGCTAAATTCGTCCAAACAAAGGGCTTATCGCGAAATTCCTCCATCTAAAAGACTTACGGATACGAAAGGCCATCCGGCAGAGCGGGATGGCCTTGATCAGAAGTTCACCTATTTCCATCGTAGCGAATTGCACTATATAAAGTGGCACAATTTTGCTACCGCGATGGATACAGTTCCCGTTTTTGGACTTTGATTTCGCTGCGACTGCCCGAGCTCAGCCTGCCAGGTTGTAGGTCACGTTGATGGTTGTCTCGACCTCGACCGGCTCTCCATTGAGGAGATAGGGACGATAGCGCCATGTGCGGACGGCTTTAAGTGCGCTTTCTGCAAGTAACGGGTCGGGCGTCTTGACGACATGAAGGTCCTCGACGGCTCCTTCCTTCGAGACTGTGACGTCGATCACGACCGTTCCCTGGATCTTCTTCTTCTTTGCTTCCGGAGGATAGGTGGGATTGTCTCCCGAGATCCTGTTGCCGCTCATCTCCTTCGCGCTTACGTGGAGCTTGTTGGGCGCCGCTGATTGCTGCGCATCTGGCGCGAGCTCGGATATATCCGTATGCAGCGCGAGCGCCGAGGTGCAGGTGGCAAGCGCAAGAATGGAGCAGGCGGCGGCACCGAGGATGCGCCGGAGGGCGCTCACGGGAATGCGTTTCTGGGTAAGGGTCATAACTCTCCTTTCGAGTGTGTTGGCGTTGCTACGGAAATCGAGGATGCCGACGGCGTGGAGCGTGGCGATGCGCGGCTGGCCGGCGAAGATGGAGGCTAGTCGCAGCAGTGACTGCGCGTATTGTTTGCGCCCTGCGACGGCTTCCGCGGCAGCGTCGTCGCAGAGCAGCTCGCGGCTTTCCGCCAGGCGGGCGCGGGTGCGCCACAGGAGCGGGTGCCAGGCGATGGGCAGCGACAGCAGCGTGTAGAGCAGGTTCTTTGCGAAGTCGTGCCGCGCGATGTGGGCGAGCTCGTGCGCGAGGACGGCGTTGAGGTCGTCCGGCGAGACGGTATCGAGAAGCTGCGGCGGCACCAGCACTATGCCGCGGCGCAAGCCGATGGCAACCGGGCCGACGGCGTGCGGGGACATGGAAATCTGCGGCGGTGGAGCGATGACTCCGAAGCGCTGACAGTGTCGATTCCAACGCTGCGCTGCTTCACCGGCCAGCGCGATGGGCGTGGCGGCGCGGGCGAGACGCCGGGTCTCGATGAGTCCCCATGCGAGGCGAGCGGCGAAGTAGAGCGTGACGCAAGCCCAGGCGATGAGGATGCCGGCTTCGAGCGCAAACGGAAGCCGGAGTGCGCCGCCGCCCTGGGCTGTCGCAGGACCGAAGAAGATCTGAACACCTCCGCTGCCGGCGTTGCCGTGCGCGGCGAGCAGGCTGCGCAGCGCGGGCCACAGATCCGTAATGCGGATACCTGGGATGCGGAGATTGCATGCGGGCAGCGCGAGCTGGAGCAGCAGCGCGCCGACCCAGATGCGATGCTCTGCACGTGGGCCGCTGCGGTGTGCAATGCGGACGACGATCCAAGCCGCGGCGAAAACAAGCGGAATCTGCCACAGCGCGTTGAACAGATACGAGAGCAGCCAGGAGAGCGTGGGTATGTTCATGCGTCGCCGCCTTCCTCTGGGTTCTCTTCCGCGCTTTGTTCCTGAACTCGGCGGGTGAGTTCAGCCAGGCGTTTGGGGTCGATCTGGCGCGACTGGATGAGGCTCATAACAAGCTGGTCGGCCGAACCGCCGAACATGCGATCTACGAGATCGCGCACGGCGTGGCGGGTGGCGCGGGCTTCGGTGAACGTCGCGCTGTAGACATAGGCGCGTCCGCGCAATTTGCGTTTGAGCTTTCCCTTGCGCTCGAGGATGTTGAGCATCGTCTGCACGGTGGTGTAGGCGAGCTTTTGCGGCAGCGCCTTCTGTACATCATTCACGCTGCAGGCGCCACTGACGCTGTTAGCGCCGAGCTTCCAGATGGCCTGCATGATCTGGAGTTCGAGGCGGGTGAGGGTTTCGGCTTCTCCCATGGGTTGTTCTCCTAAGCAGTTAGGAGATTAGGCCGAATGCATGCGCTTTGTCAACTAAGTTCTTAGGAGGTGCTGGCCGCACGGGCAAATGCGCCTGCGGCGCGGTTTATGGGGTTCGCTTCCCTTGGTCGCTCACAACGACAGCTTGTGACTTCGACTGTCGAACTGGCGCTATTATTCTGCTAGCTCTCATCTGAACCGCAGTCAAGCCTAGGATATGCAGCTTCGGCAAATAGGATTCTGGGCAATAAGAATCGTCGCGCCATCAGCTTGCCTGCTATCTTATTACGTCACAATTGTCATTACATTTTGGATTCCTGGTGGAGAATTCCCGGAGCGGCTTTGGCATTTTGCAATTTTGTTCGGGATCAGCCTCTTGCTGACATTCCTGACTGCTTTATTGTTCTGGAAGAAAGTCCGATCAATAGCCGCGGTACTGTTCTGGAAGGATCAATCAGCCTCACCTAGTACCGACAAGGTAGATGCTTCGCGTCTGACGTAATACACCCAGATGTTCAGCCGAATTCAGGCGCGGGCGGCTAGCTTCAACGCTGCCTCGAGCGAAGGGTCGCGCGGGACGGACGTCGCCTGCTTCTTTTCGAAGGCAACGCACTCCTGCTCCAGCTCGCCGGCAACTTCGCGCGAGTAGAGAAGGAAGTGGTGCGCCGAGAGCAGAACCATGAAGCCTAGCCAGAGCTTTGCCGGGTGGCGCGCGTAGCGGCGGATGAGCTGGTAGAGGAACTTCCAGTATTCGTGCTTGTACGGAGAACGAATTCCCTGCCGCCACATGGATGCGGCAAGCACTCGCAGGTTGTAAGCCATGGGCAGCGTGGGTGGGACCTGCGAGGCGCGGGGCTGCCAGACTTCAAGCGAGCGCAGCGCTCGTTCAAAGAACGGCTTGGCTTCGTAGAGGCCGGAGAGCAGCGTGCTGAGGCCGCGCAGCAGGATGGGCACGGGGAGTACGGTATCGAAGTTGGGCGGGCTGAAGTTGGTGAGGGCTTCGCTGTCTTCGTGCAGGCGGCCCTCGCGCTTGACGCGATCGTAGAGCGCGGTGGTGGGCGGCGCCTGCAGCACGCCGGCCATGGCCCAGGTGATGTTGGTGAGCTCGATGAATTCGCGCTGGCGCTCGAAGATGGTGGCGTCGTCAGAATCGAAGCCGACGATGAAGCCGGCGAGCACCCAGAGGCCGGCCTCCTGAATGATGCGGACCTGCTTTACGTTGTCGCCGCTGCGCAGGTTCTGGTACTTGCGCGATTCCTTCAGCGCTTCTGAGGACGGCGTCTCGATGCCGATGAAGACGTACATGAAGTTCGCTGCGACCATCGCGTTGAGCAGCTCCGGCTGGTCGGCGAGGTTGAGCGAGGCTTCGGTGTAGAAGGAGAAGGGATGGTGGTGCTCGACCTGCCAGTTGGCCAGCTCGCGGCACAGGGCGAGCGCCTTGTGCATGTTGCCGATGAAGTTGTCGTCGACGATGAAGACTTCGTTGCGCCAGCCGAGGGCGCGCAGCGTGTCGAGCTCGCCCATGATCTGCGCGGGCGTCTTGGCGCGGGGCTTGCGGCCGTAAATGGTGATGATGTCGCAGAACTCGCACTGGAAGGGGCAGCCGCGGGAGAACTGCACCGGCATGGAGGTGTACTTGTCCAGCCGCAGCAGGTCGTAGCGCGGGACGGGGCTGGCGGTCATGTCCGGCTTGTCGACGATGCGGTAGAGGCGCTGCGCGGTTCCCTGCTCCAATGCTTTCGCGATGTCCGCGAAGGCTTCTTCGGCCTCGCCCGCCATGACGTGATCGGCGTGCTGGAGCGCGCCTTCGGGGTCGCTGCTGGCCCATGGGCCGCCGATGAAGGTGCGGCGCCCGAGCGCCTTTGCGCGGGCGAGGATGTCGCGGGCATGGAAGCGCTGCGCGTGCATGGCGCTGATCATGACGAGGTCGGCGGCGAGGAGATCTTCGTCGCGAATCTCCTGGAAGCACTGGTCCATGAGGCGGATGCTCCAGGATGGCGGGCAGAGCGCGGCGACGGTGATGAGGCCGAGCGGCGGCGTCATGGCGGCTTCGGGGAGCATCTCGAGCACGCCTTCAAAGCCCCAGAAGGAGGATGGGAAGCGCGGCCAGATCATGAGGACGCGGATGTTGCTGCCGAGGGGCGGAAAGGCTTCGGATGAAACGGGAGCGGGAACAGCGGATACGGGCAGCGGCTCGAGCATGTGGTCGTTCTCCGAAAACGAGCGGGTCGTAGCTGTGTGATGACTGGGGAGAGGCCGCCGATTCAGATGCCACTATAGTCCGTCTCAATGACGTTCGAGAAAAATTCAGGTTTTGGCTAATCCTGAGTCTCGGCGGAAAGATCGCGGTCGGTGAGCTCGGTGATGGCGGCCAGCTGCTCGGCGTGCTCCTTGCGGATGGCGCCGCGGGTAAAGCGCCAGCTCCAGTTGTCGCCGGTGTGGGCGGGGGTGTTCATGCGGGCTTCCGAGCCGAGCGAGAGGATGTCCTGCAGGGGGAAGATGCAGGTGTCGGCGACGGATTCGGCGGCGGCGCGGATAAGCGGCCAGACGATGGGCTGGTCGCCGCTGGTGCCGGTGTAGATGCGGACGGCGGCGCGCTCCTGAGGATTGGCGCCGTTGGCCCACCAGCCGGCGGTGGTGTCGTTGTCGTGGGTGCCGGTGTAGACGACGGTGTTGGGCTCGAAGCGGTGCGGCAGGTAATTGTGCGCGCCGCGGTTACCAAATCCGAACTGCAGGATGCGCATGCCGGGCATGGCGAACTGCTGGCGGAGCTGATCGACCTCCGGCGTGATGAGGCCGAGGTCTTCCGCGATGAAGGGGATGGGGCCGAGCGCTTCGGCGAGTGCCGTGAACAGCTTGGCGCCGGGACATTGAATCCAGTCGCCGTGGATGGCGGTTTCCTCTTCGGCGGGGATGGCCCAGTAGGCCTCGAAGCCGCGGAAGTGGTCGAGGCGGATGATGTCGTACATGGCGTGGGCGCGGCGGATGCGGTCAATCCACCAGTCGAATTTGCTGGCGCGCGAGCACGTCCCAGCGATAGAGCGGATTGCCCCAGCGCTGGCCGGTTGCGGAGAAATAGTCGGGCGGCACGCCGGAGACGCGGATGGGCGTGAGGTCGGGGTTGAGCTCGAAGAGATCGGGATGGGTCCAGACATCGGCGCTGTCGAAGGAGACGAAGATGGCGACGTCGCCGACGAAGCGGATGCCGCGCTCGAGCGAGTAGCGGCGGAGGGCCTGCCATTGCTGGTCGAAGGCGAACTGGATGACGCGCTCGATCTGGAGCTCGCGGGCGAGGTCGCGGCGGAGTTGGGCGAGCGCTTCGGGGCGGCGATGGGCGATCTCGGCCGGCCAGGTGGTCCAGGCGGCGGAGGCGTACTGGCGGCGCAGGACGTTAAAGAGAACGAAGTCGTCGAGCCAGGTGCTGTTGTCGGCGCAGTATTGCTCGAACGGCTGGCGGCGTTCCGGTTTGGGACTGTCGAGAAAACGGGCGGCGGCGCGCTCGAGCAGCGGCATCTTGGCGGCGCGGACCTGCTCGAACTCGACACGGGCGGGATGTGTGCCGGTGGCGGTCGACGTATTCGGTCGAATTCGGCCGGGGTAAGCCAGCCCCAGTCGACCAGCACCTCCAGCGAGATGAGCAGCGGGTTGCCGGCAAAGGCGGAGATGGAAGAATAGGGCGAGCTGCCGTAGCCGACGGGGTTGAGCGGGAGCACCTGCCAGAGGCGCTGTTTGGCGGCGGCGAGGAAGTCGGCGAAGGCGAAGGCGGCAGGGCCGAAGTCGCCGATGCCGCCCGCGGAGTCGAGCGACGAGATGTGGAGCAGAAGGCCGGAGGAGCGATCGAGAGGCATTAAAAAATCCGATCCAGTCTGTGAAGAGCCAGAAAAGCCCGCGTCCTCGAAGAGATTCCGAAGACGCGGGCTATGTTGCTCTCAAGGATGAACGAGCTATCCCGGGATCAGCGGCTGCTGTTGCTGTGCCTTCTTGTTCATGAGGACGCGGCCGGATTTTTCGTACTGCTGCGTGATGTTGGTCACGTAGACGGCGAACATCTCCTCGCGTCGCTCGTTGGCCATCTGCTCGCGCGCCTGGGGAAGGTTCTTGGCGATCTCGGCGGCGTCGGGCTCCTGCTTGCCGGTCACCTTGATGACGATGCCGTTGCGGCCGGTGTTGATCGCGTTCGAGACCTGATTGTCGCCGAGGTCGAAGACCTGCGGGGCCATCTGGCCTAACTGGCCGAGATCGGGGACCTGGCCGTCACGGCCGACGAAATCCTCCGTCTTCACCGTGGCGCCGACGGATTTTGCGGCAGCGGCGAGGTTGCCGTCCTTCTTTGCCGCAGCGGCCAGCGCGTTGGTCTTCGAGGCGAGCAACTGCGGGAGCTGCTGATCGCGGAAGTCCTCGACGAGGTGCGATTTGTATTCGTCGAAGGTGGGCGCGTGCGCGGCGCGGACATCCGCCACCTGGAAGACGGCAAAGCCTTCGCCGGTGGAGGCAACGGCGGGCGGGCCGCCCTTCTTCGCGGTGAAGGCGTCGCTCATCAGCTTGGAGCTGTCGGCGAGACCGGGAACGATGGCGCCCTGCGCGAGGTAATCCGTGCTGACGACCTGCAGGTGATGCGCGGCAGCGGTCTTGTCGAGGCTGGTTTTCTGCGCTTCGCTGGCGAGCGACCCGGCGTATGTCTGCGCGGCCTGGGCTTCCTTGTCACGGACCATGGTGGCCAGGATGGTGCCGCGGACCTCTTCGAAGGGCTTGGTGTGCGCGGTCTGCTTCTCGACGCCCTGCAGGATGTGATAGCCGAACTGCGTCTTGACGAGGTCGGAGATCTGACCGGGATTCAGTGCGAAGGCGGCCTTGTCAAAGGCAGGAACGAAGACGCCGTGGGGCTGCATGCCGAGGTCGCCGCCCTGCTCCTTCGAGCCGGGATCGTCGGAGTACTTCTTGGCCAGCGCGGCAAAGTTGCCACCGGCGCGAAGCTGCTTCAGGACATCTTCTGCCTTGGCCTTGGCGGCAGCATCGGCGTTGGCATCCGCGCCCTGCGGCACGGAGATGAGGATGTGGCGGACATGCACCTCATCGGGAACCTGGTAGTCCTTGAGGTGGGCCTGATAGTACTGCTGCGCCTGCTGATCGGTGATCTGCGGCGTGCCGCCGGGGACCTGGTCGGGGGTGAAGGCGATGTAGCTGATCTTGCGCGCTTCGGGGATGGCGTCCTTGTAGCGGGCCGCGTTTTCCTTGAAGAACTTCTGCAGATCGGCGTCAGTGGGGTTGATCTGCTTGCGCAGGTCTGCGCCGTTCAGCACGGCGTAATCGAATTTGACCTTGGTGTGGTCGCGGCGATAGCTGTCGGCTGCATCCTTGTCGGAGACGAAGACGCCGCCGGTGATCAGGCTTTCCAGGCGATTGATTTCGAGCTCGGAGCCAATCTGCTTCTCAAAGGCGCCGGTGGACAGGTGCAACTGCTGGTCCACCCAGTCGGCGTAGCGGTCCTGGCCGATGAACTGCCCCTTGGGGAAGAAATAGATCGCCCATGGGCCTTCGCGCAGCTCGCGGCGGATGTCATCGGCCGTGACCTTGAGGCCCAGCTTGTCCGCCTGCTGCAGCAGGATTTCACGCTGGATGAGCGCCTGCGCCGCCTGCGGCATCAGGAAGGGGACCGCCTGCTGCGGATAGTGACGCTGCTCCGCGATACGGCCGGCGACCTGCGTGACTTCCTGATTGGTGATGTCGCGCGAGCTGCCGAAGGCGAAGTACCGGCCGAGAAGACCGGCGGGCCGGATCGAAGCGTAGGTGGTCGTGCCGCTGACCTGATCGTTGGAGAAGATGCCGGGCACCAGGAAGACGACCATGCTGATGCAGGCAGCGAGGATGATGACCCAGAAAACGATCTTGATGGCTTTGGAATCTTTTTGCAGGAAGCGAATCATGAAGCGATGACGACCTTTTGAGGAGAGACAGTCTCAGTCGCGGCCGGAGATCACGATTTCGAATAGACGGATGTGAGCTGATGGCGACGCGCTGGCGAGAATTTGCTTCGATTATATAGGGGAACTGGATCGCCCCAGAATGGCGTTGCTTCCGCAGACGGGATCGCGCAGAAGCGAGCTACCGGGTGAGTGGCCGAATCGTCCCCCTGAAATGGCAGATCCGCCGTCTTGTTCGCGCCGCTTCGCGCAGCTACTCTCCGTGTCAATCGAAAGTTCTTCTTTTGAAGAGATCCCCGCAGAGGTCTCACCCCTCCCCAGCTCCACTCAGGCCTTTTCAACAGAATCTTTTCCGTTCCGCATCTCGAATGAGACGCGATCGAACGCTCGCACGCGCACGCCTGCCCGGCAGCATGGGCGGCCCGTCAACCAAATCATGTTCTCGAAAGGAAGTAAACCGATGTCCGCACGCAAAGCTGTAGCAGCTAATATCCGCAAATCCATTCGCTGGTCGCCCCTGGCCTGCCTTTGTCTCGCCCTGTTGGGCGTTCCCGCAGCCTCACCGCTTCTCGCACAGGATCATGCAATGTCGATGAGCAACAACAGCCACGTTTCAGCCAGGCTGGTCCAGATTGTTCAGGACGCAACACGGAAGTATCTGAACGTCAACAATGCGACGGCAGCAGGCTATGGGCCGTTTCTGGGTTGCGTTACTGGTCCGGACTTCGGCGCGATGGGCATCCATTACGTCAACGGGGCATTGTTGAATGGTGAGTTGAATGCCGAGACTCCGCAGGCGCTGATCTACGAGCCGGAGGGGAACCGTCTACGGCTGGTCGGTGTCGAGTTCATTGTGGATGCCGCGACCTGGCTCAAGAACAACAACAACACGCCGCCGGTGCTGGACGGTCAGGTGCTGCAGTTGGTTGCGGCGCCGAACCGGTTTAACCTGCCCACATTCTTTGAACTGCACGTCTGGGCGTGGCAGCACAATCCGCTGGGCGCTTTCGTGGACTGGAACACGCAAGTGAGCTGCGAACACGGCGGTCAATAGCCCGCAAACAAGACCCCCACAACAAGAAGAGGACCAGTCGAATGGACTGGTCCTCTTCTCTGTTCGAAGCCGTTACCGCCAGTAGCGATAGGGGTAGTAGTAGCCCGGAGGCGGCGGTGGTGGCGGCGGGTAGTAGCCGTAAGGGATACGGCGGACGTGGCCGGCGAACCGGCTGCGGCGGCCTGACGGATGCCTGCAACTGCTGCACCTCGGCCAGGCTGATGGGGTTGACGGTCAGCGGCTGCTTCAGGTGGAAGGTAAGCAGCGTCTCCGGCGGCATGATGGAGCGCGGTCCGCTGCTGGCAGCCGATGCGCCGAGACCCGCTCCACCCCCGGCCACTGCGCCAATGGCTGCGCCCGGTCCCCCGCCCGCGACGGCGCCGATGAGCGCGCCGATCGCGGCGCCGCCCACGGTGTTCGCCGTGGTGTAGCCACCCTTGCCGCGGGTATCCGTGGCGAAGGTGTCGGTGGCGATGGGATAGTTCTGGCCGCCAAGGCTCATCGAGGTAATCTGCAGCGCGAAGCCGGCATCACCGCGGAGCGCGCCGGGCTTCTTCACGCCGATCACATGGCCCTGCAGCACTGCGCCACGCGGGATGGCCAGGTACTGGCCCTGATAGAGATCCTGCGCCAGGACGGCCTGGAAGTTTTCGCCGCCCTTCAGCTTGCGGCTATCGAGCGGCTCCGAGGTGCGGATGCTGAAGAGCGTCCCCGGCTGAATGGTGAGCGGCGTAGACGCGAGGTGCGGGGCCACGTACGGACGGCCTTGTCCTGCATACGGCTGCCGATACTGCGGCGGATACGGCTGCTGCTGAGGCGGATACTGTCCGTTGGGCGGCCCATAGGCAGGCTGCTGTTGCTGCTGCGGTGGCGGGGCATTCCCATCCTGGCCGGGATCCTGCATTGGATATTGATTGTTGGATTGGCCGGCCTGCTGGTTCTCCTGGGGCGGCGGTGGAATCGAACCATTCTGCGCATCGGGCGGCGGCCCTGCCTGTCCCCAATTGCCGTTGGAGCCGGGCTGTGGCTGCTGCTGGGGCGTATAGGGAGCCTGCTGCTGATTGGGGTCGGTGGACTGCGCCTGCACCGGCTGGTCGTCCGGAGCGTCATTCCTGTCGGCCGGGTCGCCAGTGCTGGCCTGCGGCGATGACCCGCCGCCGGTGACCGTGACGTTATTCACCACCGAGCGCACGCCATCGACCGTGGCGGCGACGACCTGCGCCTGGTTTTTCGCCGTATCCGAGCTGGCGGTGCCGGCGAGCGTGACGATGCCGTCTCTGGCGGTGGCGGTGATGTGCTCGCCGCTGAGATCGGGATAGCTGCTCAGGGCTTTGAGGACATCGGATTGAATGGCGAGATCGGTGCGCGCGTTCTGCTGCGCGTAGAGAGACGGCGCTGCGGCGAAGGTCGCAGCGCCGGTGAGACCAAGGCTAAGCACAAAGGAAAGACGAGCAGCCGCTGTGCGGGAGAGGCGAAAGGCTCGTTTGGCGGAATCCATAGGGTGTACTCCCCTTTTCGGTACTTCTTGGGCGCGCGAGGCGTGTCTTCAGTCGCATAAACCCAAGGGCACAGAGATAGTTGCGGTCCTCTGCGGCGCCGGGAAAGACCGGATATGGCTGAATTAGAAGCTCCTGCCGGGCACGCGGCAATGGCGCGAGAGGGTGAGGACTGGCCGTCCGGGCACACGCTTCCTTGTGGAGCGCTCGCTCCGCGCAAACCACGCCGAAACAGCCTCTCAGCTCAGACTGCCTTTGCGGAATTTGCGGATCAGGTTGGTGGTCGAGCTGTCGTGGGCCATCTTGGGCTCGGTCGGGCTCGCAAGCTCGCCGATGATCTTCTGCGCCAGCACCTTGCCCAGCTCGACGCCCCACTGGTCGAAGGAATCGATGTTCCAGATGACGCCCTGGGTGAAGACGGAGTGCTCGTAGAGCGCGACCAGCTTGCCGAGGATCTCCGGCGTGAGGCGCTCGGCGAGGATGGTGTTCGACGGGCGATTGCCCTCGAAGACGCGGTGCGGAACGAGCCAGTCCGCGGTGCCTTCGGCCTTGACCTGCTCGGCGGTCTTGCCGAAGGCGAGGGCTTCGGCCTGGGCGAAGACGTTGGCGAGCAGCATGGCGTGCTGATCGCCGAGCGGGTTCAGCGTCTTGAGAAAGCCGATGAAGTCGCAGGGGATGAGCCGCGTTCCCTGGTGGATGAGCTGGTAGAAGGAGTGCTGGCCGTTGGTGCCGGGCTCGCCCCAGTAGACGGGGCCGGTCTGGGTTTCGACGCGCTTGCCGTCGAGCGTGACGTGCTTGCCGTTGCTCTCCATGGTGAGCTGCTGCAGGTAGGCGGGAAAGCGCTTCAGGTACTGCTCGTAGGGGAGGACGGCCTGTGTCTGGGCGTCGAAGAAGTCGGTGTACCAGACGGTGAGCAGGCCCATGAGGACCGGGAGATTCTTCTCGAAGGGCGTGGTGCGGAAGTGCTCGTCCATCTGATGGAAGCCGCTGAGCAGGGCGCGGAAGTTCTCCGGGCCGACGGCGAGCATGGTGGAGAGGCCGATGGCGGAGTCCATGGAGTAGCGGCCGCCGACCCAGTCCCAGAAGCCGAACATGTTGGCGGTGTCGATGCCGAACTTCGCGACTTCTTTCGCATTGGTGGAGATGGCGACGAAGTGCTTGGCGATGGCGGACTCGTCTCCGCCCAGACCTTTGAGAGCCCAGGCGCGCGCGGCGTGCGCGTTGGTCATGGTCTCGAGCGTGGTGAAGGTTTTGGAGGCGACGAGGAAGAGCGTTTCATCGGCGCTGAGGTCGCGCACGGCTTCGACGAAATCGGTGCCGTCCACGTTCGAGACAAAGCGGAAGGTGAGATCGCGCTGCGAGTAGTACTTCAGGGCTTCGTAGGCCATGACCGGACCGAGGTCCGAGCCGCCGATGCCGATGTTGATGATGTTCTTGATCGGCTTGCCGCTGTGGCCTTTCCATGCGCCGCTGCGGACTTTGTCGGAGAAGGCGGACATCTTGTCCAGCACGGCGTGGACGCCGGGGACAACGTCTTCGCCATCGACCTTGATGACCTCGCCCTTGGGCGCGCGCAGCGCGACGTGGAGGACGGCGCGATTTTCCGTGATGTTGATCTTGTCGCCGCGGAACATCGCCGCGATGCGGTCTTTGAGGCCGCGCTCTTCGGCGAGTTGAAGGAGCAGCTTGATCGTGTCGGCGGTGATGCGGTTTTTCGAGTAGTCGAGAAAGAGGCCGACGGCTTCCGCGGTGAAGCGTGTTCCCCGCTCGGGATCCTGATCGAAGAGCTGGCGCAGGGTGGTCTTCGCGATTTCGGCGGAATGCTTCTGGAGCGCTTTCCACGCCGGGAGCTCGAGAAGAGACAGATCGTGAAGAGAAGTGGATGCGGTCGTCATGGCGGCGGGCTCCTTGCGTTGGCAATTCAGGCGGTCAGAGATGCTTAGCGATTGGAATCATAGTGCAGTTTGCCGCGTTGCATCTTGATGACAGCAATGTTCGCCCGGTCAGTGCAGCGCGCTGAGCACCAGCAGAGCGAAGGCGACAATAAGCCCCACGGTGCGGAACCAGTGGTAGAGATCCCAGCGGCGCTCCTGCGCGCGCCAGTTGGCGGGCAGATTGGCCGGCGTCCAAAGCTTGACGCGATTGTTGATGGGGACCGGAGCCGCCAGCGAGAAAGCGATGGCGAAGACCTGGATCGCGAAGGCCGCCTGCGCCAGATGGCCGGCGAGCACGCCGAGATGTGCAAACGGAAAGAGCAGAAGCAGGTTTAGCACTGTGGAAGTAACCATCCAGAACGGCATGACGCGACCGAGGAGCGTGGCAAAGGAGGCGCGCACCGGAATGTGCACATCCGTGGTCTGCCGGTTCAGCGTGGGATGACCGAAGGCGGCGACATTCAGCTCACTGCCGCACATCAGGCCGAGAACGACGATGGCCAATACCTGGAGAGCCATAGGTCTTCGATGTAGACGGGCAGGCGGCAGTCGCACAACTTTGCACGGGAGGAATGCGATTGCGGCATGCACCAAAAGTGGCACCTCCTTCACCGAAAAATCATCGCGCGTTTGCACCATTTTCGTTGAAGCCAGCCAGCATGGCCGTGTGAACCCTGCACACGTACGTGACTCGCGTTCAGGTTTGCCGCAGCATGCTGTAGCCGGCGCGATTCTTCCTTCGAGCATTGCCGAAACGCGCGTGGGCAGCCCGCTCGCTCCGCCGGACTGGATTGGCTGCGATTTGCGCAGCTATCGCCTGCGGCTTGCGGCGACTGAGGCCGAGCGCGCGGCGGCATGCCGACTGCGCTTTCGCGTCTTCAACCTGGAACTGGGGGAGGGGCTGGCTGAGTCCTATGCCAACGGGATGGACCGGGATGCATATGACGATGTCTGCGAGCACCTGCTGGTGGAGGAGAAGGCGACGGGACGCATTGTTGGAACGTACCGGATGCAGAGCGGGATCACGGCGTGGCGGCGGCTGGGATATTACAGCGCGCAGGAGTTCGACTTTACCCCGTTCGAGCCGCTGCGGCCGCAACTGCTGGAACTGGGACGCGCGTGTATCGAGCGGGAACATCGTTCGAGCGAGGTGCTGACGCTGCTGTGGCGCGGCATCGCGCAGTATGCGCAACACCATGGGTTGCGGTATCTGATCGGGTGCTCCTCGGTTCCCTCCGAGGATGCGGCCACGGGGTGGGCCATGTATCACCAGCTCTCGTCATTCCTGGCCGTGCCGGAGCTGCGCACAAAGCCGGTATCGGACTGCCGTCTGCCGGCGCCTCCGAGCGACACGGTTGTGCCGCAGACGCAGGTGCCGAAGCTGTTGCGGACGTATCTGGCGGTAGGAGCGCGCATCTGCAGCGAGCCGGCATGGGACCGCACGTTCGGGACCATCGACTTTCTAACCCTGCACGACATGCACGAGCTAACCCCGGCGGCGCGCAGCCGCTTCCTGTGCAGGCCATGAATCGACTTCGTTCGGGCCTCGGGACCTTGATGCTTTCCGCGGGATTGGTGGAGGTCGCGGCAGAGTTCGGCTTGCGGCGTCTGCGACTGAGCGGGGCTGACGCGCTGAGCGCGAGGGGCCGTGCCAACTGGCTTCAGGACGCCGCCTCGACGGTGCTGAAGCGGATCGGCGTGGAGGTGGTGGCCGAGGGCGATCCGCCGCTCGATGGGCTCGTGGTTTCAAACCACCTCAGCTATCTGGATGTGCTGGCGTATGCGTCGCTGATGCCATGCGCGTTTGTGGCGAAGCAGGAGGTGCGGGGCTGGCCTGTCTTCGGCAGATTTGCCACTATGGGGGGCACAATCTATGTGAACCGCCAGCGGCATGGGGCAAACGCCGGCCCGGCGCGGCTGATGGAAGAGGCGCTGGAGGCGAGCGTGCCGGTGGCGCTCTTTCCGGAAGGCACATCGAGCGACGGCCAGTCCGTGCTGCGTTTCCGCTCAGGCTTCTTCGAGCCGGCAGTGCGAACCAAGGCGCTGGTGACGGCGGCGGCAATCGGCTATACGAGCAGCACGGCAGAGGAAGCGGCGCTGGCTTACCACGGCGAGGATGTCTTCGGGCCGCATCTGGTGCGGACGCTGGGACAACGCAAGGTGGAGGCGCGAGTGATCTTCGCGGCGCGAGGAAGACGCTATACGGACCGCAAGGAGGCCGCGCGAGCGACGCAGACTGAGGTTGAGCTGCTGCGCAGCGCGATTGCCGGGCATCGTCCTGCGACCCAAAACCCCTCGGGATTCTATCGGCTGACGCGCGCGGGATAGCCCGCAATCCCTGGCACGCCCGGCGGAGATAGAAAACTCCGTTTATGCTGGGTGCACTCGGAATGGCTGAGCCTGAGAAGATTACCCGCCGGGATTTTCTGAACGGAACGCTGCTGGCTTCCGGAGCCGCGCTGGTCTCCGCCGCGTGCCCTTTTCAACTGATGGCCGCGGAAGACTGGAACGGCGCTTCCGGCGTTGGCGACTATGCCGGCGCGAATGGCAACACACACCAGGTGATGGCCGACGGCCACACCATCCGCGATCATGCCTTCGATCGAACGAAGGCGGCGATCGAGGACACGGGCGAGAGCTATGACTGCGTGATCGTGGGCGGCGGCATCAGCGGTCTTGCGGCGGCGCTCTTCTATCGGAGGGCGACGGGCGGCAAAAAGTCGTGCCTGGTGCTCGAAAACCATCCGATCTTTGGCGGTGAGGCAAAGCGTAACGAGTTCAGCGTGGATGGACAGCGCCTGATCGCAAGCCAGGGATCAGCGATGTGGTTTCAGCCGCTGCCGGGAAGCTTTCTTGAGCACTTTTATGATTCGGTCGGGATCGATCCGCGACAGTTTCAATATCAGCAAAACGCCGGCGCGATTGCGACGGGAGTGACTCCGTATGCCGGAGACGGAAGCAACTTCGGATTGTTTTTCAAAGCGGACGGCGCGCATCCGGATGGCATGTGGCTGGTCGATCCGTGGACGAAGAAGCTGGCAGGCGCGCCGATTGCGGCTGAGGCGAAGCGCGAGCTGCTGGCGATGCAGGATACGCCGGACAAGCGGCCGCTGCCGCGCCGCCATGGCGATGCTGTCGCGCGGCAGCTTGACGCGATCACGCTCGAAGACGACCTGATGATGCGCCACGGCCTGAGCCGCGAGACCATCCGCCGTTATCTCTCGCCAGTGAGCGGAGGCGGATCCGGGATCGGCGCGGATGTGCTCTCGGCTTACACGGATTACGCTCCTGACCTGCTCTTTCCCTGGGAGAAACAGAAGGGTCCGCAGATGTTTCCCGGCGGCAATACCGGCGTGGCGCGGCATATCGTGAAGGCGCTGGTGCCGGCGGCGATTCCTGGACCGGCGACCATGGCGGGCATCTGCCAGGCGCGCGTGAATTTTGCCGCGCTCGATCAGCCGCAGCAGACGACGCGGATTCGTTTGCGCTCGACGGTGATTTCGCTGGAACACGAAGGCGAGGCGGCGCGATCGCCGCACGTGAACATCGTCTATCTGCGTGACGGCCGGCTGCATCGCGTGCGGGCGCGATCGGTGGTTCTGGCGAACGGCAACTGGACGATCAACTCGATTGTTCGCGATCTGCCGGCGGAGTATCGCCACGCCTATGCGCAGTTCTTCCGCGCTCCGTGCATCATGGCGAATGTCGCGGTGCGCAACTGGCGCTTTCTGGCGAAGCTGGGCATCAGCCAGTGCCAGTGGTTCGACGGCATCGGCAACTACCTGGCGGTGCGGCGCGTAGCTACTTTTGGCGGAGGCGCGACCGCGCTTTCGCCCGACAGCCCGACGGTGCTGACGCTGAAGATCCTGTTCGCGAATCCCGGCAAGTCGCTGCCTGAGCAGGTGAACACGGGACGCTACCAGATGATGACGACGCCCTTCAGCGTGTATGAGAAACAGATTCGCGAGCAGTTCGCCGCCATGTTCGGCAGGCAGGGATTCGACGGACGGCGCGATATTGCCGGCATCATTCTGAATCGCTGGGGCCATGCGTACCTTGCGCCGCAGCCGGGATTCTTCTTCGGCAAGGATGGCAAGCGGCCGCCGGCGGAGCTGATGCGACGGCATCCGTTTGGGCGGATCGCCTTCGCGAACTCCGATCTGTCGGGGATTATGGACCATCGCGCTTCGATCATGGAGGCGCATCGCGCCGTCGAGCAGGTGGTCGCGTTGGCGACATAGGTGACATTCCACCGCGGATGAGGCTCTAATGTGGCTATGCCGCAAGCCACCGCAAGCCGCCTGCATCTGAGCGAGATCGCTCCGCACCTTGTCCAGTCTGAGATCCGTTCGATGACGGTGGAGTGCGACCGCGTCGGCGGCGTGAACCTGGCGCAGGGTGTGTGCGATACGGAGCTGCCGGCGCCGGTGCGCGAGGCGGCGATCGCGAGCCATCGAGCAGGGGCACAACATCTACACGCGGCTGGACGGCATTGCGCCGCTGCGCGCGGCGATCAGCAAGAAGCTGGCGTCGTATAACGGGGTTCAGGCCAACCCCGATACGCAGGTGCTGGTGACCTCCGGCGCGACGGGCGCGATGTATGCGGCGTGTCTCGCGCTGTTCGATCCGGGCGACGAGATCATCCTGTTCGAGCCGTTCTATGGCTACCACCTGAACACGATGCTCACGCTGCGCATCAAGCCGGTGCCGCAGCCGCTGGCGACGGCGACCTGGGAGGTGGATGTCGACGCGCTGCGCGCCGCGATTACGCCGAAGACGCGGGCGATCCTGATCAACACGCCGTCGAATCCCTGCGGGAAGGTGTTTACGCGCGCGGAGATTGAGGCCATCGGCGAGATTGCCCTGGAGCACGATCTCTTTTTGCTGACGGATGAGATTTACGAATACTTTCTGTTCGATGGAGCGCAGCATGTGAGCGCCGCTTCCCTGCCCGGCCTCGCGGAGCGGACGATCACGATTTCGGGCTTCTCGAAGACATTCGCCATCACGGGCTGGCGCATTGGATATCTTGCAGCGGATGCCCGGTGGATTCCGTCGATCGGCTACTTCCACGATTTGACATACGTGTGCGCGCCGTCTCCGGCGCAATACGGCGCTGCGGCTGGTCTGGCGCAGCTGGATGCAGAATTTCTACCGGCACATGTCGACGGATTATCAGAAGAAGCGCGACCTGCTGTGCTCGGCGCTGAGTGAAGCGGGGCTGACGCCGTCCGTTCCGCCCGGGGCATATTACGTGCTGGCGGATGCGACGATTTTGCCCGGCGCGACGGCGCGGGAGAAGGCGCGGGCGCTGCTGGCGAAGACTGGCGTGGCGGCGGTGGCGGGGTCGGCGTTTTACTCGAAAGGGCGCGGGGAGAATCTGCTGCGCTTCTGCTTTGCGAAGCAGGATGAGGCCTTGAGGATGCTTGCGCGCGGCTGACGTCGCACTAGCTTCTGAGAGAATGCACTGCCCGCGTCGGCACACTTCCCATCCGGTGGCTTATGACAAAAGAAAAGATACAAAACACTGGAGCCAATTTGTTATTGGAAATATGTGGCAGCGCGGCTCACATCAGTGCAGTTCGTGCTCGATTATCTAATCTTGGGCTTTGACGAGAAGGGCGCACTGACAACGCTTGTGTGGCCTGAGATTGTGTCGACGGGACGAACAATAGAATTTGGAATGCCGGGATACCGAGATAATCTCTGCGATCTGATCACGAAGGTAGTCGAGAACGTAGAAATTGCTGGATGATGAAACGATCATCATTGAGCTTTGGGCGTGACGTTCGGCTGGCGATACCACTGCGAACATATAAGGGTTCTGGCGAGCGGGCAATTTTCACAACACCAAAGAACGGTCTTTTTGTTTGGTAGCTGAACGACCAAACTGGCTTTTCAGCCGCCGATGGCCTCTTCGGCCATCGCGACATCGACTTCGTCGTGGCAGACCTCTTCCCGGTTGCGATTGCGGAATGTTCCGTAGGCGTGGCGCGCGGCGGCCAACGCGAGCAGCAGCAGACCCAGGCTGCAGACGCCGGGCCACTGCCAGCGCTCCCATGCGTGCGCACCTAGATACGAGCCGAGCGCGCCGAAGATGAAGTAGGTCGTCATGTAGACGGTGTTGATGCGGCTGCGTGCTCCGTAGGCAGTGCCGGGGCAGTGCGCGAGGGCGAAGATGCGTGTCTGGTTGCTGACCTGGGTCGTCTGCGCGCCGGCGTCCATCATGAGCACGCCGAGGACGAGGCCGGCAATGTGGTAGCCGAGGCACCCAGGTGACAACCCACGACAGGATGAGTATCGAGAGACCGATGGAGATGACCCAGCGCGAACCGTAGCGGTCTGCAAGACGGCCGGCGATGGGTGCGACCGAGGCGCCGATGGCGCCGAGCACTCCAAAGCTGCCGGCGACGCCCGCGCCGAGGCGGTAGTGCGGCGAGCCGAGCAGGAAGACGAGCGTGGTCCAGAAGGCGCTGAAGGCGGCGAAGACCAGTCCGCCGACGGTGGCCGATTCGACCAGAAGCGGCTGGGTGCGGAAGATGGTCCACAGCGAGCGGAGCGCGTGAACGTATTGCATGGGCGCGCGCGGCGGCATGAGCGGCATAGCGCGGCGCAACAACAAGGCCAACGCGATCAGGAAGACCGCGGCGATGAGGAAGACGGAGCGCCAGTTGAGCCATTCGGCGATCCATCCGGAGAAGGTGCGGCTGAGCAGGATGCCGAGCAGCAGGCCGGTCATGACGGAGCCGACGGCGCGCCCGGCGTTGGCGGGCGTGGCGATCTCAGGCGCAATGGGGAGCAGGACGTGGGTGACCGCGGCCAGAGCGCCGGTGACGAGCGTGATGAGCACCATGGGCAGCAATGACGGGACGACCGCCGTCACGAGCATGGCGACGACCAGACCCGGCGATCATCTTGAGGATGAGGCTGCGGCGTTCCAGAACATCGCCGAGCGGTACAAAGAAGAGCAGCCCGATGGCGTAGCCGGCCTGCGCGGCGACGGCGACGTGGCTCATCTGGGCCTCGGTGACGTGGAGGCTGCGTGCCATGTCGATGAGCAGAGGCTGGTTGAAATAGAGAGCGGAGACGGTAACGCCCGTGGCCAGGCCGAGCAGCGGGATGAGGCGCTGGCTCGGGGAAGGATGTTGCTCTGGCATCCGGTCCTGGTCGTTCGCGGGCAGCGTGCGTTCCATTCTGGTTCGATGTTAGTGGGGATTTTGAGGTTCCGGGCGGAAGGTGGTGCTGTCGAGCCAACGTGGTAACTTTCTGATGCATCCCATCGCAAAGCATCTACAGACAAGCCTAAGCAAGTAATTGCAGTTTCTGCCTCTATGACGGAAGGCCAGCCTCAGTCCACCTCGAGCGCATGGCGCGAGCGGCTTGCCGCCTTGCGCAATGTGCCGCCCGTGCTTGGCATCCTGTGGCAGTCGGGCCGCGCGGTGGTGACGTGGGGCCTCATCCTGCGCGTTTTGGTCGCCGCTTTACCCGCCGGCATCGGCGTGGTGGCGGCCTGGATCCTCAACGGCGTTGAAAACGCGATCCTGCACAAAGGGTTGCCGCAATACTTCTGGTGGGCGGTTGGCGGCGAGGTCGTCCTGAACGTGATCGTCGGCCTGCTGAGCCGCGGCATCGACTACTCTGACAGCCTGCTGGCCGACCGCTACACGCACTTCGTAAGCGTGCAGGTGATGCAGCAGGCGGCGCAGCTTGACCTGACCACCTACGAAGACCCCGTCTTCTACGACCGGCTGGAGCGAGCGCAGGGTCCAGGCCACCGACCGGCTGGCCATGATTCAGCAGATGGGCAGGCTGCTGCAGCAATCCCTGACCACCGTGATCTGGGCCAGCATTCTCTTTTATTACTCGCCCTGGCTGCTGCTGCTGCTGGCGCTCGGCGTGCTGCCGACCTTCCTGGGTGAGACGCACTTCGCGTTCCTGCGCTACGCGTTGAACTTCCGGCAGACGCCGGCGAAGCGGCAGATGGATTATCTGCGGCAGACGGCGGGCAGCCGCGAGGGCGCGAAGGAACTCAAGCTCTTTAACCTGAGCGAGTTCTTCACCGGCCGCTTTAATGTTCTCTCGAAACATATCTACGAAGAAAACGTTGCGCTGTCGCGCAAGAAGCTGATCGCCGGCGGCCTGCTGGGCATCATTGCGACGCTCGGCTACTACGGCGCGTATGTCTTCGTCATCTGGCGCGCCATCACCGGGCACTACTCGGGCATCGGCGTATACGCCCTGTTGACCAATGCCATCATCCAGTCCAGCTCGAACCTGCAGCAGGTTTTCTCGCTGGCCTCGGGCGTGGCGGACCAGGCGCTCTTCCTGACCGATCTGCTGGCCTTCTTCGAGATGAAGCCGACGGTGGAGTCGAAGACAGGCGGCTTAAAGGTGCCGCGGCCGATCCAGGAGGGCTTCGAGTTTCGCAATGTGTCGTTTGCTTATCCCGGAACGGAGCGGCGCGTGCTGCGCAACTTCAATTTCCTGCTGGAGCCGGGCCAGCGCATTGCGCTGATCGGCGAGAATGGCCAGGGCAAGACAACGGTGGTGAAGCTGATTACCCGGCTTTACGATCCGACGGAGGGTCAGATCCTGCTGGATGGCGTCGACCTGCGCGAATACGACCTGGACGATCTGCACCACGAGATGGGAGTGATCTTCCAGGACTTTATGCGCTACGAGATGACGGCGCGGGAGAACATCGGCGTGGGACGGGTGGAGCACGAGTCCAGCGAACAGGAGATTGAACACGCGGCGGAGAAAAGCCTGGCGGCGAGCGTGGTGGCGAAGCTGCCGGGGCATTACGACCAGATGCTGGGGCGGCGCTTCGAGGGCGGCGTGGAGCTTTCCGGTGGGGAGTGGCAGCGGGTAGCGCTGGCCCGCGCGTATCTGCGCGACGCGCAATTGTTGATCCTGGATGAGCCGACGGCGGCGCTCGATGCGCGGAGCGAACTGGAGGTCTTTGAGCGCTTTGCCGAGCTGACTGCTGGCAAGATGGCGCTCTTGATCTCGCATCGTTTCTCGACTGTGCGGATGGCGGACCGCATCGTAGTTCTGGAGGGCGGAAAGCTGGTGGAGGAAGGCACGCACTCGGTGCTGATGGCGCTGGGCGGACGCTATGCGGGAATGTTCGAGATGCAGGCAGCGAGTTATCGATGACAGAGAAGGTATCGAACATAGAAGCCGAAGCCGGGAAAGAGCCGACGCTGCCCACGGCTGAGAATGCCGCGGCGGTTCCTCCGGAGCAGATTGCGCCCACGGCACCTCCCCCTCCGGCGGAAGAGGCCGCCGAGTCCAAACTCGGCGCAAAGACGGGCGAGGGAGAGGCAGAACTTCCGGTCGTCGCGAAGGTGCCGGCGCCGAAGATCGAGCGGACCGAGGCGCAGATGCGCCATGCCGCGCAGTTGGCCTCGCAGGAATGGCACGTCGCCCGCGCGCCGCAGGGAGACATCTTCGGGCGGCGCATCGCTGCCGCCGAGTCTACGTACCGGCAGGTCTTTAACGAGCTGGACCGGCGGCCCATGCCGACTTACAAACCGGGCGAGCCGCTCGATCCCCTGCTGGAGCTGCGTGAGAATCCGCGGCTGCTGCAGTCGGCGCTGGACGAGATGCATTCGATCCGCAGGCGGCTCATGCGGCTGCCGGTGGTCGTGCGCCCGCGCGAGGGCGACGAGCCGCGTATCGTCACGGTGGCAGATACCTATTTGAAGGCATCCGACTCGCGCTGGGACAGCGAGTGGGTGGTCTGGTTCCTGGAGGAGGTCCAGAAGGCGGACCCCCTGACCCTGCGCGAGCTGTGGGCCTTTCCGACCGCGGTGAAGTTTCTGCTGGTGGAAGAGGTGCTGACGCAGGCGAGGGCGCAGATCGAAGACCCCGACGCGTTCGATCTTGCAGCGCAAGGGCTGCTGGCCGCGCGCTTCGACGGCATCCGCAACGCGATCTATGCCAACTGGGCGCAGATGATCGAGGGGCTGGTGGTCTTCAACGCGGTGCTGCGCCAGGACCCCGTGGGTTCCTATCCGCGGATGGATTTCGACAGCCGCGAGCGCTATCGCGAGCGTGTCTCGGAGATTGCGCGGCACTCGGATTTGTCGGAACTCGAAGTGGCCCAGGCCGCGCTGCGGCTAGCGCAGCGTCCGGTGCCGGAGAACACCGCGCCACGGCAGGCGGCGCGGCGCACCCACGTTGGCTATTACCTGATCGACAAGGGCTTCCCGCTGCTGGCCGCCGAAGTGGGCTACCGGCCGCGGTGGATCGACCGTGCGCGCATCTTTGCCCGGCGCAATGCGGACGATGTCTACATTCTCGGCATCCTGATGCTCACCGTGATCCTGATCGGGGCGATCATGGTGCCGCTGGTGCCGAACTACTCGATCGTCGGCGGCCTGACGGCGGCGTTTCTCTTCCTGTTAATCCCGACGGCGCAGGGCGCGGTGGACCTGGTCAACAACATGGTCGCTGCGCTCTTCAAGGCCGTGGGGCTGCCGAAGCTGGAGTTCCCGAAGGGGCTGCCGCCGGATCTGACTACCCTGGTGGCGATTCCCACACTGCTCTTAAACGAGAAGCAGGTGCGGGAGTTGATCGAAGACCTGGAGGTGCGTTATCTCGCCAACCAGGATCCCAATCTTCACTTCGCGCTGTTGAGCGATCTGCCGGACTCTGTATCGCGGCCGCGGCCGAATGACACTGACCCGCTGGTGGAGCTCGCGGTCGGGCTCATCAACAATCTGAACGCGCGCTACGGACATAAGCAATGGCGATGGCCACGACGGCGGCAGCTTTTATCTGCTGCACCGGCACCGCATCTTCAACGCGCGGCAGGGCGTGTGGATGGGCTGGGAGCGCAAGCGCGGCAAGCTGCTGGACCTGAACAAGTTCATCCGCGGCGAGTTCGACAGCTTCCCGGTAAAGATCGGCAACATGGACGTGCTGCGCACGGTGCGCTACGTCATCACGCTGGATTCGGACACGCAACTTCCTCGCGGCACCGCCCACGCGATGGTTGGCGCGATGGGGCACCCGCTGAATCGCGCGGTGATCGATCCGGAGTCGCGCATTGTTACCGAGGGCTACGGAATCCTGCAGCCGCGGGTGGGGGTCAGCGTGCGCTCGGCGTCGCGCTCACGGCTGGCCGCGATTTACTCCGGGCAGACAGGCTTTGATATCTATACGCGCGCGGTTTCCGATGCGTACCAGGACCTGTATGGCGAGGGCATCTTTACCGGCAAAGGCATTTACGAGGTCAATACGCTGCACGCGGTGCTTGACCGGCGCTTCCCGCGCAATGCCCTGCTGAGCCATGATCTGATCGAAGGCGCATACGCGCGCGCTGGCCTGGCGACGGACATCGAGGTGATCGACGACTATCCGTCGCACTACAGCGCCTACCGGCGGCGGCAGCATCGCTGGGTGCGCGGCGACTGGCAGATCGCGCAATGGCTCTTCGGCAAGGTGCCGGACGAGAGCGGGCGCATGGTGAAGAACCCGATCTCGAACATCTCGCGCTGGAAGATCTTCGACAACCTGCGTCGCTCGCTAGTGGAAACGATGACGCTGATCCTGCTGGTAGCGGGATGGCTGGGGCTGCCGGGCGGCCCGCTCTACTGGACGCTGGTGACGCTGATCCTGCTGTTCGCGCCCAGCTTGGTGTCACTGGTCTTCAGCGTGGGGCGCGCGTGGGCCAGCCCGCAGAAAGGCGAGGTGGAGGAGGCATTCGTCGGCTTCGGACAGAACCTGACGATCACGCTGATCAACCTCGCGTTCTTGCCGCACCAGACGCTGATGGCGCTGGATGCGATCACCCGCTCGCTGGTGCGCCGCTTCATCACCGGGCAGCGGTTGCTGGAGTGGGAGACGGCGGCGCAGGCGGAAGAGACCGGAGCCAAGACGACGCCGGTCGATCGCTACCTGCAGGCGACTCCGTTGTTCACCATCGGGCTTGCGATCGTGATCGCGCTCATACGCTGGGAATCGCTGATTGTGGCTGCGCCGCTGCTGGTGCTGTGGCTGTTTGAGAGCGCCATCACCGCGTGGCTGAACAAGCCGCCGCGCGATGAGCGGCATCACCTGAGCGCGAAGGAGCGCGAGTTTTTGCACGAGATGGCGCTGCGCACATGGCGCTTCTTCTATGAGTACGGCGGCGCGGCGCACAACTACCTGGTGCCGGACAACGTGGAGGAACATGAGCTCTTCGAGGCGGCGCGCGTCTCGCCTACGAACTTCGGACTGCTGCTGAATGCGCGGCAGGCAGCGCATACCTTCGGCTATCTGACGGCGCCGGAGTTCGCCAGGCTGAGCCACGCGAGCCTGGACACCTACGACCGCATGGAGAAGCGCAACGGGCACATCTACAACTGGTACGACACGCGGACGCTCGAACCGATTCACCCGCGCGTCATCTCGTCGGTGGACAGCGGCAACCTAGCGGCCTCGTTCTACACACTGCGCTCCGGCGCAGAGGCCATGCTGCAGCAGCCGTTGATCGACGCACGGCTGTGGATGGGCATCCGCGATCAGCTTCGCCTGCTGGAGACGCTGGACGCCGCACCGCCCGAGCTGCCGCCGACGCCGGAGAACGACAACCTGCGGTCGTGGATCGACTGGTGCTTCACTGCGCAGTTGTCACCAGCCTTCGACCGGGTGCGCGGAGAAGGAGGCGGAGCTTTCCCGCTGACCGACAAGACCCGCACCGAGGCAGAGTGGTGGCTGGCCGAGCTGCTGCGCCGCGTGGATGCAGTATGCGCACTGGTGCACGACTACAGGCCGTGGCTGGACCGCGAGTATCTGCCGCTGGGATCGGTGCTCAAGGATGACGGAACGGTTGCGATAGCGCGCGGCGTCGCGTACATCGACGAGCTGGACGGGCGGCTGCAGCGCGCCTGGAGCGGCAAGGCGGTGGACCAGGCGGAGATTTATCTCATCGAGAAGCTGCGCTCCCTTCTGCCCATGGCGCGCGAGCGGCAGGCAGCCCTGACCGAGCGGCTGAAGCTGCTGACGCATCGCGCCGAGCAGTGCGCCGCGCTGATGGACTTCGCATGGCTGATTGAGCCCTCCCGGGGAATCCTTTCGATCGGCTACATGGTGGAGTCGGAGGAACTGCACAAGGCCTGCTACGACCTGCTGTGCTCGGAGGCGCGCATCGGCGCGTTTGTTGCCGTGGCGCGCGGCGACGCCTCGCAGCAGAGCTGGTTCAAGCTGGGCCGCATCCACACCGTGGCGTACGGCAAGCCGGCGCTGATCTCGTGGACGGGCACGATGTTCGAGTACCTGATGCCGGCCTTGTGGATGCGCTCCTATCCGGACACGCTGGTGACGCGCACACTCGACAATGTGGTCGCCATCCAGCGCGCGTTTGGGCGGGAGCACGGGAATATTCCCTGGGGGATCTCCGAGTGCGGCTATGCGGAGAAGGACCAGCAGGGGCACTATCACTATCTCGCGTTCGGCATGCCTTCGATCGCGCTGAAGTGGGACGCGATTGCGGGGCCGGTGATCTCGCCCTACTCCACATTCCTCGCGCTGATGATCGACGAGCTTGAAGCATTGAGGAACCTGAAGCGCATGCAGAGCATGGGCTGGGTGGGCGCCTATGGCTTCTACGAAGCGGGCGACTACCAGAAGTCGCTGAAGAAGCCGGAGCTGGTGCGCGAGTGGATGGCGCATCACCAGGGCATGTCACTGCTGGCGTTACTGAACGTGCTGCACGACAACCTCGTGCAGGAGTGGTTCCATGCCAACGCCAACCTGAAGGCGACGGAGCTGCTGCTGCACGAGAAGCCGATCCGCGAGTCGCTGCTGCTGGCCGAGTATAAGGAGTCGGGGAAGAAGCGCTCGGCGGCGTAACGTTACGCCTACCCCCTCCCCCCTCCCGGTACCGGAGCCTGGCTTGTAAGTTGCTTTCTTTCATGGGTTTGGACCCTCTTCCGTGAACTAAATTCGTCCATCTAAAGGGCTTACCGCTAAATTCGTCCAGCCATTGGACTTAGGCCGCGCCAGGAGCGGAGTCTGCGTGGCTGTGGGCGCGAGCGGCAGGAAACTCACGCAGTGCAGCCGGTAGATGGCAAGCACCTTTGCGGCGCGTTGCGGGTCGGTGGACCAGGCGCGGGAGACTTCTTCGATGAAGCCTTCGCCGGTAGTGGCGGCGAGCGCGCGGGCGTATGCGGGGTAGCTGTGCTGGAGGCGATGGAGCAGCGCCATGCGAGCGCGGAAGCAGCTTGCCTGGTCCGGGAAGCGGGCCCACCGCGCCATGACGGTGACCCAGCGGCCGTTGAGGAACTCCTGCGTGGGCATGACCAGAACACCCGGAGCGACGCCGGAGGAGTCGATTTGCGATTCGGCCTCTGCGGATTGCTTCTGGCCGAAGAGGTTGTTGGCCTGACGTGCCAAGCGCGACTGGCCCCAGGTGGATTCGAGTGCCGCCTCACAAGCGGCGTACTCGGGGAAGATGTGGCCGGCGGCGTGCGCGGCGGCTGCGGCCTGGCGGAGGAAGCTGTCCTGCAGGGGTGTGGTCATGGGGCTCCTTTGCGGAAATGAAAAAGGGCGAAGCCATTTGGCTCCGCCCTTTTGGGTGCTGTAGTTGATTCGCTATTTTTATTGTTTCAAATCGGATGGGGTGAAATGGCACGATTTTCTGCTTTGCCCGCACCGAAGTACCGGAAACCGGCCGCGCGCGGGAGCCGGCGCCCGGACGTTAGAATCACTGCCATCGCTCAAAGGTGCTTTGGACCTTCGCCGGCGATGCGCCTTTAGTGGATTCCAAAGCCACGGTTGTTTCGCAATGTGGAGGCTGACCATGGATGTATCGACGCTGTGGACCTGGCTTTCCCGGGCATGGGTCGCTTCCGAGGTGGTGATCGCGATCGCAACCCGCACCTGGCACGGGGGAGGAAAGACTAAGGATCGCGGCACTCAGCTTCTGCTATGGATCGTTATTGTCCTCTCGATCGCAGCGGCAGGCTGGATCTCTGCCGTCCCCGCGCCCATCTTCGGCAGAGCACATTGGCTAAGGCTGACCGCATTGTTGATCCTGGTGATGGGATTGGTTATTCGTTGGGCTGCCGTCTTCAATCTGGGGAGTGCCTTCAGCGCGAATGTGGCCATTCGCGACTCGCAGCGAGTGCGAACAACGGGGCTTTACCGCTTTGTGCGACATCCCTCCTACCTTGGCCTGGTGCTGATCTTTCTCGCCATCGGAATCTACTCGCGTAACTGGCTCAGTCTGGCAATCGCGGTGGTCCCGCCGACGGTGGCACTGCTCTATCGCATCCGCGTCGAAGAAGCGGCATTGCGGGAGGCGTTCGGCGACGAATACACCGCGTATAGCAGGACTACAAAGCGCCTGGTGCCGGGCGTTTACTAGCCCACGCGTTTTCATTTTTTCCATTCAGTGTCCTATTTTATTAGTTGACAACCGACATCGTCTGCGGCGTAGCTTCCTATTTTATTAGGAGACAACGATGGCGGGACGCAGAAGCGGTTCGCACAGCGGGGCCGGCGGCATGACGCCGCTGGAGCTGAAGATCATGCAGGTGTTGTGGCGGCTGGGCCCGGCGCAGGTGCAGGCGGTGCAACAGGAGCTCGCCGGCGACCTGGCGTACACCACGGTGCAGACGATGCTCAACGTGCTGCACAGGAAGGGGCGGGTGACGCGGCGCCTGCGCGGGCGTGCGTATGAATATCGCGCGACGGTGACGCAGGAGAAGACGCTGGGCACGGCGGTGGCCGACCTGATCGACCGGATGTTTGGCGGATCGCCGGAAGAACTGGTGATGAGCCTGGTGAAGTCACGGCAACTGGACGCAGCGCGGCTGACGAAGCTGGCGGAGCGTGTGGAGGCGGCGAAAGCAGCCAAAAAAGATCGCCGGAGGGAACGCGATGCATGAGCTGATAACAAGCGGATGGACGATGCACTATCTCACGCGCTCCGCGGTGACACTGGCGCTGATGGGAGCGGTGGCGTGGCTGGGCGATCGATGGTTGCGACGGATTGGGCCGGCGGCACAGCACCGCCTGTGGCTTGCAGCGCTGCTGATGAGCGTGTTGCTGCCCCTGGTGCCCGCTGCATGGCTGACCGGTCTTCCGGCGGAGGTGGGAGCGGAGGCGGAGGAGCAGCGACGATTGCGTATCGCGTGGTGGCCGCATCGGGGCGTTGGAGCATCTCGCCTGAGCTTTCCGCGGCAGCTGAGCGCGGTGTACCTGCTGAGCGTGCTGTTTGCGCTGACGCGGCTAATGTGGCGCTGGCGGCGCACCTGCGCGATGCTGCGGCGCAGTGCGGCGGCGGCGTTGGACGACAGGGCTGCGGCAGTTGCTGGAAGATGCCGCGCGACGGGCTGGAGTGGCCGTGCCGGCGGTGCGCTGCTCGACAGAGGCCTGCGGACCGGTCGTCCTGGGCACGCGGCGGCCAGCGCTGGTGGTGCCGGATGGGTTCTTCGATGCGCCGGATCGAGGACGTGTTCGCAGCGCTGACGCATGAGTGCGTGCATATTGCGCGGCGTGATTATGCAAAGAATCTGTTCTACGAATTTGCTGCAGTCGCGGTGACGTATCACCCGGTGTACTGGCTGATGCGGCGGCGGATCGCCGAGACGCGGGAGATGATCTGCGATGAGCTGGCGGCGGCGACGGGCGGCGGTCGTGCGGAGTATGCCGCTTCCCTGCTGCGGCTGGCGCGCGCGATGGCCACGCCCGCCGCACGAACGAACCAGGCAATCGGAGTTTTTGACGGCAACACACTGGAGGAACGGATTATGCGGTTGACAATGGATATGCCGAAAGTGAGCAGAGCGCGGAAGATTGCGTTGAGTACAGTGATTGCCTGCGCATTGCTGGGCGGCGGGGTGACAGCGATGGCGGTGCCCTTTGAGTTGACGCCGCAGGAGAACGCAGTTGCCGCGCCGGGGCATGAAAAGATTTATCACGTCGGCGATGGGGTGAGCGCGCCGGTGCTGACCCACTCGGTGGATGCCGAATTTACAAAGAAGGCGAAGCACGCCAAGTATCAGGGAGTGGCTGTGGTGGCGTGCGTCGTGGATACGGATGGCATGCCGCGAGACGTACACACCATACGCAAGCTGGACATGGGTCTGGACGAGAAAGCACTGGAAGCGGTGCGGCAGTATCGCTTCAAGCCTGGCCTGCTCAACGGCAAGCCGGTCCCGGTGGCGATCCAAATCGAAGTGAACTTCCGCCTCTACTAACTCAAGTGCCCGCTCCTGGCGCGATATTGCGGCGACGTCGTAGAGTGATTTCGCGAGGAAATCATGAACGCTGCGATTGTGGAGTCGTTTGCGAAGCCACCGCGCTATGGGTCGTTTGCCGATCCCGTGGCGGAGCCGGATGAGCTGCTGGTCGAGGTCGAGGCAGCGGGGCTGCATCCGATTGTGAAGTCACTGGCGAACGGCACGCACTATGGCAGCACGGGCAAGCTGCCCTTTGTGCCCGGCGTGGATGGCGTGGGGCGGCTGGCGGATGGGACGCGCGTGTACTTTGGCGTGTCGCGGCCGCCGTTCGGCACATTTGCAGAGCACGCAGTTACGAATTCCGCGCTGTCGATGCGTCTGCCGGACGGACTGGACTCCGTGACCGCGGCGGGGATTGCCAATCCGGGGATGTCGTCGTGGGTGGCGCTGCAGTTTCGCGCGCAATTTCGCTGCAGGCGAGAGCGTGCTGATATTCGGCGCGACCGGCGCGGCGGGACAGCTTGCGGTGCAGATTGCGAAGCGGCTGGGCGCGCGGCGCGTGGTGGCGGCGGGACGAAATCCGGAGGCGCTGGCATCGTTGAAAGACCTGGGCGCGGATGCGGTGATCACGCTGGAGCAGCCGCGCGAGGCGCTGGTGGCGGCGTTTCGCGGAGAGATCGCGGAGCACGGCGTAGATGTGGTGCTGGACTATCTGTGGGGCGCGCCGGCGGAAGCTGTGCTGGCGGCGATTGCGCAGAAGGGACTGAGCCACGCGGCGCCGCGCATTCGTTTTGTACAGATCGGACAGAGCGCGGGCGCGACGATCACGCTGGCCGGGGCGACGCTGCGCAGCTCCGGCGTGGAGCTGCTGGGCAGCGGCTTCGGCAGCGCGTCGATGGAGCAGATCTTCGCCGCCCTTGCGGAGTTCTTCGAGCAGGCGGCGAAGATGCCGTTTGCGACGAAGGTCGAGGCCGTGCCGCTGCGCGATGTGGAGACGCTATGGAATGCACCGGAGCGGAGCGCGCGGCTGGTCTTCCAGCCGTGAGCGTTGCGGAGCGCTTCAGGCGCTTGCACAGGCTCAAGTCGCTTTGACGAAACGATTCTATCCATATAAAGTCGCATTATCCGGCGGCTTGCGCGTGGCTGGTGACTTCGGCCTCTGTGTTCGCTGTTGGAGGCTTCCGATTCGGCGCAGCTCCGTACATCTCTCAGCTCGGGGAGCACGATGCGTCTGCGCCATCTCTTTTCTCTTTTGCTACTACTCTTTGTCGCGGCGCATGTGTGGGCGCAGATCTCCGGCGGGTTGCAGGGGCGGGTAACGGATGCCTCCGGCGCGTCGATTGCGCACGCGCAGGTGACTGTGACGCGGACGAGCACCGGCGTTGTCGCAGAAGACAGAAACCACGGCGGACGGCTACTACACCGTCGCGCAGCTTTTGCCGGGGACCTATTCAGTCGAGGTTGCGGCGACGGGATTTGCGGCTGTGCTGCGGCAAGGCATCACGGTTGCGACCGGGCAGGCGGTGCGGGTGGATGCGGCGCTGAAGCCGGGCGGCGGTCAGCAGACCATCACGGTTACAGAAGATGCGCCGCTGCTGCAGTCGGAGCTGAGCAATATCCAGACGAACATTCCGGGGCGCACGGTACAGGCGATTCCGCTGAATACGCGGAATTTCATCCAGCTATCGACCCTGGCGCCGGGCGTGGAACTGCCGCCGGGGACGCTGCTGCCGCGCATCAACGGCGGACGGCCGCGGACGAATGAGTATTTGTATGACGGCATCTCCGCGCTGCAGCCGGAACCGGGGCAGGTGGTGTTCTTCCCTATCCTCGACGACATTCAGGAGTTCACCATCGAGGCGGACAATGTGCCGGCGGAGTTTGGGCGATTCAACGGCGGCGTGGTGAATGTGACGACGCGCTCGGGCACGAACACGTTTCACGGCAGCCTGTTTGAGTATCTGCGCAATGAAGACCTGAACGCGCGCAACTACTTTGCGCGGCCGCCGGCGAAGAAGCCGGAGTATCGCCGCAATCTGTACGGCGGCACGATTGGCGGACCGGTGCTGCACGACCGGCTGTTCTTCTTCGGCGACTACCAGGGGATACGGCAGGCGATCGGCGTGGTGCGGACATCGACGATTCCGACGATGGCGGAGCGGCAGGGCGTCTTTACCGGCGTGGCGAAGATCTACGATCCGGCGACGACGGTATTCAACGGCACGGCGTACACACGCACGGAGTTTCCCGGTGACGTGATCACGACGCCGTTCGATCCGGCGGCGGTGCGGCTGCTGTCGCGGCTGCCGGCGCCGACTTCAAGCGGCACGGCGAACAACTACACGCGCATCGCGAACGATGTGGACCACGAGAACCAGTTTGACGTGCGAGTCGATGGCGCGCTGGGCACGAACGATCGCGCCTTCGGGCGCTATTCGTATTACAGCCAGGTGGCGCAGCCGGTGTCGCCGCTGCCGGATGGAAGCGGACTGATCTCGGGGTCGGTGCTGGGGTCGTTCAACTACGCGGGTCTGACGCATGTGCTGGGGCAGCAGGCGGTCTTCAACGAGACCCATACCTTTACGCCGCACCTGCTGAACGATCTGCGGCTGGGCTACACGCGGCGCGGCAACACTACGGACGGGGTTTCGCTGGGCGAAAGCGCATCGGCGGCGCTGGGGATCCCGGGGATTCCGTCGAACGCTGCATTCAACAATGCGCTGCCGCTGTTTACGTTCACGGGCTATCAGCAGATCGGTGTTTCGGCGAGCACGAATTCGCAGTATCAGACCGGCGTGTGGCAACTGGTGGATACGGTGAACTGGGTGCATGGGGCGCACTCGGTGAAGGCGGGCGTGGATGCGCGCTGGTATCAACTGAACACGGTGTCGCCGCCCAATCCGACCGGCTCCTTCGCGTTTACGACGACCGGCACCAACCTGCCGAGCGCGGCCAACAGCGGCAACTCCTTTGCCAGCTTTCTGCTGGGCCAGGTGGATACCTTCCAGATCGATTTGCAACAGAACAAGTTACGTCCACGCGATCACATTGAGGAATTTTTCATACAGGACGACTGGAAGGCGATGCCGACGCTGACGCTGAATATCGGGGCGCGGTGGACGCTGCATCATCCTTCGACGGAGAAAAACAACCAGGGCGCGGTCTTCAACCTGGCGACGCAGCAACTGGATTATCTCGGGCGCAATGGCTATCCGAATACGGCGCGCGAGCTGCACTGGGACAATGTCGCGCCGCGCATAGGGCTGACGTATCTGCTGACGCCCAAGACGGTGGTGCGGACGGGATTCGGGATCGTGTTCATCGACCAGTCGGGGATTACGACGCCGTTTACCACGCCGCAATTCCCTTTTATCCAGAACGTGCAGCAGAAGACGCAGGACAGCGTGAACGCGCCGTTCCAGCTTGCGAATGGACCGACGGTGGCGCCGATTCCGCTGACGCCGGATGCGGGGCTGGGGCAGAGCGTGTACACAGCGGATCGCCAGGCGGGGTCAGGCTACGTCGAACAGTGGAACCTTGCCGTTCAGCGCGCGATCACGCAGAATCTATCGTTCGATGTCGCGTATGTGGGATCGCACATTGTGCATGTGGGGATTCCGGATTCGAATTTGAACCAGTTGACCGTGGATCAGCTTGGAGAGGGATCGTCCCTGTTGAAGCAGGTGCCGAATCCTTATTACGGGGAGCTGCCGGCGTCGAGCCCGATCGGCGGCAAGACCGTGGCGGCGGCGCAGTTGCTGAAGCCGTATCCGCGGTTCCAGAACGTGGCGATCTACCGGCACAACAGCGGCACGACGAACTACAACGCGCTGGAGGCGAAGGTGGAGCAGCGGACGAGCCACGGGCTGACGCTGCTGTTCAGCTATACCTACTCGAAGCTGATCGACGATGCGTCTTCGGTGTTTTCGTCGACGGTGCTGTCGTCGCCGAACTCAAGCAGCCTGGTGGCGGCGGATACCTTTCATCCTGGGCTGGAGCGGGATGCCTCGAACGGCGACATGCCGAACGTGGTGGCGCTGAGCACGGTATACAGTCTGCCGGCGGGGCGTGGGCACAGCTTTGCTTCGCATGGGATTGCGAATGCGGTGCTGGGCGGGTGGGACCTGAACGCGATCATGTCGCTGCAGTCGGGCATGCCGGTGACGGTGACGCAGGCGACGAACAACAACTCCTTTGCGGGCTTTGCGCTGCAGCGGCCGTTTGTGCAGGGCAAGACGGCGCTGCCTGCGAGCGCGCGCAAGCCGACGAAGTTTTTCAATACGGACGCCTTCTCCACTGCGCCGCGGTTCGTGCTGGGCAATGCGTCGCGCAACCCGGTGCGCGGGCCGGCGTATCGCGATCTGGACCTGGCGCTGGTGAAGCACTTCTCGCTGGCCGAGAAGGCGCAGGTGGAGTTTCGCGCGGAGCTGTTCGACGTGACGAATACGCCGGAGTTTTCGCAGCCGAACGGGAGCTTTGGATCGCCGGCATTTGGGAGCATCACGAGCACGACGACCGATCCGCGCGTGGCGCAGTTTGCTTTGCGGATCTAGCCGATAAGGACTGGCCGTCCAGGGCGAATGCGCCTTCGGCGCGAATCACTGGTTCGCTCCTTTGGTCGCTCACGATTGTCTGATGTGAGATTCGACCGAATGCGAAGTCATTGCTTATTGCCTTCGGCGCGGATCACTTGGCTCGCTTCCTTTGTTCGCTCACATTGAGTGATGTGGATGACCGAACCGAGGTCACGCGAAGGCCAGCCGCGACTGACTGGCTTCTCTATCAGCCTGTTTTGTGTGGGCGCGCTCGTGAGCTAGCAACCACTCTTTGCGATGGAGGCCGCCGCCGTAGCCGGTGAGCGAGCCGTTGGCGCCGATGACGCGATGGCAGGGCACGACGACGCCGATCGGGTTCGATCCATTCGCGAGGCCGACGGCACGCACGGCGCGGGGACGTCCGATGCGCTCGGCAAGCCGGCCGTAGCTGATGGTTTCTGCCGCGGGAATTTCGCGGAGGGCTCGCCAGACTTCGCGCTGAAAGGCGGTGCCGGCGGTGGCGGTGGGGATGTCGTCGATGGCGTGGATGTCTCCGGCAAAGTAGGCGGCGAGGCGCGTAGTGAGTCCGAAGGGATCGCGCCGCTTCGTGAGCGTGTAGCCGTTCTTGCCGTAGTGGATGCCGAGCAGACGAAGCGCGCGTGCTTCGTGATCGGACCAGTCGACCATGCGAAGCCTGCCTTCGCTGTCGCAGATGTAGATGAGCTGGCCGATGGGTGTGGCGAGTGAGTCGGAAAAGAACTGGAGCGATGCGGTCATAGTGTTTCTCCTGTGGCAATCACGGTCGACGGAGCGGGTGGAGGAATGCGCAATGCGGACTGCGCCGGGACGCGGTTCCGCTTGCTTCGCGGCATGGGCTTGAGGTGGGTTGCGGACCAGAGATGCTGGGCTGCGTATCCGCGCCAGGGACGCCACGGTTCGCTGCGTGCCAGGAGCTGCGCAGGCGAGAGCTTCGCGCCGAAGAGTTGCTCTGCATTGCGGAGGATGCCGATATCGGAGGCGGGGAAGGCGTCCGGATGATGCAGGCCGCGGAGCGCGATGTACTGCGCGGTCCACTCGCCGATGCCGGGAATGGAACGCAGGCGGGCGATGCTCTCCTCCAGCGTGCCGGCGGTTTCGAAGATTTCCGGATGAGCTAAGGCTGCGCGTGCGAGCGAGGTGAGTGCGGCTCGGCGCGCGGCCGGCATGCCGAGCGCGCTGAGGTCGGCGGATGCAAGCTGCTTCGCGGTGGGGAAGGCATGGGTGAGGGCGCCGTCTGCCAGCGCGACTGGCCTGGTCGAGAGCGCAACCAGCTTTGCGGCGAGCCAGCGAGCGGCGGCGACGCTGATCTGCTGGCCGAGGATGGCGCGGACCGCGATCTCAAAGGCATCCCATCCGCCGGGCGTGCGCAGGCCGGGCTGGCGGCGCACGATGGGCGCGAGCGAGCGATCGCGCGAGAGATGGGCAGCGATGGCCTCGGTGTCGGCGTCGAGATCGAAGACGCGGCGCAGGCGCGAGGCGATGACGGGCAGCGCGGGGACGTGATCGCAGGCGATCTCGACCTGAAGCGCATTGCGCGCAGGCAGATGGCTGACAGCGATCAGGGCTACGTGGCCATCGACACGAACGATGCGGCGATAGATGCCGTCGCGCACCTCTTCGATGCCGGGGATGGCGCGCGGGGTGAAGAAGGCGAGCAGCGCGTTCCAGTCGAAGGGCGCGCGGTAGGAAAGCCGCAGGACGAGCGGCGCGGCAGCGGATGCGACGACGGAGCGGCGGCGCAACTGGCTGGGCGGGCGCTTGTAGAGCGCGAGGAAGGTGTCGTTGAAGCGGCGGATGCTGCCGAAGCCGGCGGCCATGGCGACCGAGGCCATGGGCAGGCGCGTTTCGTGCAGAAGCTGCTTGGCGAAGAGCACGCGGCGCGTCTGCGCGACGGCCAATGGCGATGCGCCGATGTGCTGATCGAAGAGCCGGCGAAGCTGGCGCTCGCCTACTCCGAGCGAAGTGGCAAGGCGCTCCACCGATGCGCGGGGGCCATCGAGCGCGCCATCGGCAATGCGGGCCATCGCACGGCTGACGGTGGAGGCGGTGCCGCGCCATGCGGGCGAGTGAGGCGCGATCTCCGGGCGGCAGCGAAGGCAGGCGCGAAAGCCGGCCTGCTGGGCGGCGGCGGCGCTCAAGAAGAAGCGGCAGTGCGGGCGCATGGGCGTGCGCGCGGGGCAGATGGGGCGGCAGTAGATGCCGGTCGAGGTGACGCCGGTGAAGAAGCGTCCGTCGAAACGGGCATCGCGGGTCTGGAGCGCGCGGTAGCAGACGTCCGGGTCAAGGGGCGCGGAAAGATCGAGTACGGAATGCATCACTTATCCAGTGTGCTCCCGTGTGGCGCGGCATGTCTGGCCATTTTCGGACATGATGGGACTGGCCGCCGGTGGCGCTACGGCGGTGCGGCCGCACGGGCAATGGCGCCTGCGGCGCGGAAAACTTGGATTCGCTCCGTTGTCGCTCACGCCCACGATCGTGGGCTTCGCAAATCGCTGAACAGGAACGGCGGGATTCCGAAGAGACGTCACTCGATGAATATGCGACGGCAACATTCCTGAGTTGCCCTTCCCGCTATGCAATCCGGGAGGCATCTAATAGAATCGGACACCACACATGGACAATCCAGCGGTTTCCGTCAACGAAACACCGGCCAAAACGTTTCCCTCTTCCTCGGGGGAGATGTTCGACGAGTACTTCAAGCAGGGCTCGAAGTGCGCTTTCAAGAAGAACGAGCTGCTGGACCCGCGGGCACGCCGGCTGTTTGAGACGACGGCGCTGGCCTGTTCCGTGGATGCGTATCCCTTCCAGATCCCGCTGGAGGGGCGGCCCGGGCCGATGGTGACGGCGGATGGGCATCCGATGCTGATGCTGTCGTCCTATGACTACCTGGGGCTGATCGGGCATCCGCGGGTGCAGCAGGCCGCGATGGACGCGCTGGACCAGTACGGCACCGGGACAGGCGGCGTGCGGCTGCTGACCGGCACGCTGGACCTGCACCGCGAGATGGAACGCGCGGTGGCCGAGTACAAGGGGACAGAGGCGGCGATCACGTATAGCTCCGGTTACCTGGCGAATGTGGCGGTGATTGCGTCGCTCTTCGGGCCGGCGGACCGCGTGATCATGGACACGCTGTCGCACCGCAGCCTGCTGGATGCCTGCCGGATGGCGGGCGTGCAGATGCAGCGCTTCAAGCACAACGATCCGGAGAGCCTGCGGCAGGAGATACAGAACGGCCCGTCGGCGAACCGCACGCTGATCATCAGCGACGGCGTGTTCTCGATGGATGGCGACATCTGCATTCTGCCGGAGCTGATCGCGATCAAGAAGGAGTTTGGCTGCTTCCTGCTGGTGGATGAGTCGCATGCCTCGGGCACGCTGGGGCGGCATGGGCGCGGGACGGATGAGCACTTCGGCGTGGACACGAACGAAGTGGACATCTGGACCGGATCGCTGGCGAAGGCGATTCCGTCGAATGGCGGCTTCGTTGCCGGGTCGCAGCAGTTGATCATCTTCCTGCAGCATGCCTCGGCGCCGTTTATCTTTTCGGGCGCAATGGCCGCGCCGTCGATTGCGGCGGTGAAGGAGGCGCTGGCGGTGCTGAAGGATGAGCCGGAGCGCGTGACCTGTGTGCAGCGGAATGCGCAGTTCCTGCGCTCGGGGCTGCAGAAGCTCGGGCTATGACACGGGGCTGTCGGAGACGGCGGTGATCCCGGTCATCTATAAGGATGAGCCTTCCGCCGCGTTGACGGCGCGACGGCTGCGCGATTTCGGCATCCTGGCGACGCCGGTGCTCTTCCCTGCTGTGGCGCAGGGCGCGCCGCGGCTGCGGCTGTGCGTGACGGCTGCGCATACGCGCGAGCAACTGGAGTTTGCGCTGGACGTCTTCGGCAAACTCGCAAATTAGACGGCAACCGTGACAGTTCTGGTTACGGGGGCGAGCGGCTTCCTGGGCGGGCGGCTGGCCCAGATGCTGGTCGAGCGCGGCGACCAGGTGCGGGTGCTGGCGCGCGCGTCGTCGGACCTGCGGCATCTGTCGCATCTCCAGATACAAATTGTGCGCGGCGACCTGGGCGATGCGGCTGCGCTGGACGAGGCGATGCGCGGCGTTCGGGTGGTGTATCACTGCGCGGCCTGCTCGACGGACTGGGCGCCGCTCAAGACATATTTCAGCGCAAACGTGACGGGCACGCAGAACCTGCTGGATGCGGCGGTGCGCGCGGGCACGGTGGAGCGATTCCTGCACGTGAGCACGACGGATGTGTATGGCTATCCGCGGGTGCCTTGCGATGAAAATGCGCCGATGCGCGATGTGGCGCTGCCCTACAACCGGACGAAGATCCAGGGCGAAGAGGCGGTGTGGCGCGCGCATCGTGAGCATGGACTGCCGGTCACCGTGGTGCGGCCGGCGACGATCTACGGGCCGCGAGGAAAGGACTTCGTGGTGGAGATTGCAAAGCTGCTGCGCCAGCGAATGATGATGCTGATCGACAGCGGGCGGGCGCGCGGTGGCTTCACGTATGTGGACAACGTGGCGGAAGCGATGATGCAGGCGGCGGAGAGCGCCGGCGACAGTGGGCCGGGCGTACAACCTCTGCGATGAGACGGGCACGACGTGGCGCGAGTATACGGACGCGCTTGCGGAGGCGCTGGGGTATCGGCGCCCATCGCTGTCACTTCCCTTCGGTGTGGCGATGGGGATTGGCAGAGCGATGGAGGTGCCGCATGGACTTCTGAAGTTGTCGGGACGGCCGTTGCTGACGCGGCATGCGGTGCATCTGCTGGGGCAGGACCAGGAGTTTCCGGCTAGGCGGGCACGGGAGGACTTTGGATTTGCGCCGCAGGTGTCGGTTTCGGAAGGGATTGCGCGCTCGGCGGCGTGGCTAAAGGAACGTTACTAGACCACAAAAACAACCCGGACTGCGCAACTTTCACATCTGCGCGGTGGTCTGGACAGGTAGCCGTCCCTTCTTGATGGCGAACCACATGTCCTTGTTTGGCTCGAACGCGCGGTGTCTGGCCGGCCTGATTGCCCTGAACCTTTGCTTTGCCCTTCCCGGTGTTGCGCGCACGAAGTCTTCCCCGCTGACGAAGCGCGAGCAGGCAGAGCACGCGCTGGATCGACTGACCTTCGGCCCGCGACCGGGCGATGTCGAGCAGGTGGAGAAGATGGGCGTCGAGCGCTGGATTGACCAGCAGCTTCATCCGGAACGGATTGACGATTCGGCGCTGGATGCGAAGCTCAGTGCTCTGCCGGCCATGCGGCTGAGCACGGAGGAGCTGATCCGCAGATTCCCGCCGCCGCAGGTGATACGGCAAATGGATGCGGGAAAGATTGCGATGCCAGCCGATCCCGTCGAACGCGCGATTTACACGAATGCGCTTGCGAATTATCGCGAACAGCGGATGAAGAAAGTGCAGGGCAAGAAGACAGACTCTGCCGTAACTCCTGTTTCCGTGGAAGATACGTGCGAGGTCTGTTGCGGCTTGGCACGGCGCAGCGTTGGAACGCGGTGCTCTCGATGTCGCCCGGGACGGTGCGTCCCCTGGTGCAGCGGATGACGGCAGTTGAGCGAGAACAGCTTGCCGACGGCATGACTGCGGAGCAGAAAGAGATCCTGCTGGCTCTGGTGCAGCCGGGCCGCGTGGTGACTGAGGAGTTGCAGGAAGAGAAGCTGCTACGCGCGGTGTACAGCGAGCGGCAGCTTGACGAGGTGATGACGAACTTCTGGTCGAATCACTTCAATATTTATCTACGCAAGAACGGCGAGATGCCGTGGTATCTCGCCGATTATGAGCGCGACGTGATCCGTCCGCATGCAATGGGCAGATTCGAAGATCTGCTGGTGGCGGTGGCGCATAGTCCCGCGATGCTGGTGTACCTGGACAACCAGCAAAGCATCGGACCGCATTCGGTTGCGGCCGTGCGGGCGAGTGCGAATCCGGTACAGAAGAAGGCACCTGCCGGATTGAACGAAAACTATGCGCGCGAGCTGATGGAGCTGCACACGCTGGGCGTGAACGGCGGCTACACGCAACGGGATGTCGTGGAGATGGCGAAGGTGCTGACGGGCTGGGGCGTGGAAGGCCGGCAGCAGGGCTACGGTTTCCAGTTCAATGAGCGACGGCATGAGCCGGGCGATAAGGTGGTGCTCGGACACACCATTCACGAAAACGGCGAAGCAGAAGGCGTGGAGATGCTGCACATGCTGGCGGAGAGCCCGGCGACGGCGCGGTTTCTTTCGACCAAGCTGGCAACCGAGTTTGTGAGCGACACGCCTCCGAAGCCGCTGGTCGATCGCATGACGAAGACATATCTGAAGACGCATGGCGATATTCGTCAGGTGCTGCGCACCATGTTTCGCTCGCCGGAGTTCTGGTCGCGCGAGGCCTATCGCGCGAAGTTGAAGACGCCGCTGGAGTTTGAGGTGTCGTCGCTGCGGGCGACAAACGCCGACGTAGAGAACGCGACGGCGCTGGCTGCCTCGCTGGAGCGGCTGGGCATGCCGCTGTATGGCGTGCAGCAGCCGAATGGCTATTCGCTGAAAGCGGACCCGTGGCTGGGAGCGGAGGCGCTGATGTCGCGGATGAACTTTGCACTAGCGTTGACGGCGAATCGGGTTCCCGGCGTGAGCGTGAACTTTGTCCAGGAAGTGAATCAGAGCGCGGAAGAGGATGAGCGCGACTGGAACAGGCGCTGCTCGACGGGCGGGTTGCAGCGCAAACGCACGAGGCGGTGTTGAAGCAGATAGAGTCACCGCAGACAGCGCCGGTGGCACTTGCGGCATTCACAAACGGGCGCGAGGGCCGGCGCGGCGACTTGTTCGCACCTGCGGCACCGCGTGGCACACCGCTGAACCAATCAACTATGGCTGCAGCTCTCTTGCTGGGGTCGCCCGACTTTCAGCGGCGGTAGAAGCGAGGACACGATGAACACACGGCGAGCATTTTTGAAAAACGGCGCGCTGGCGCTGGTGGGAACGGCATCGATCCCGAGCTTTCTGACGCGCGCCGTGATGGCGCAAGGCGACGGCGGCAAGCGCGAGCCGCAGAAAGCTGGTGGTGATCTTTCAGCGCGGAGCGGCGGATGGATTGAACATTGTTGTGCCGCACGCCGAGCCCTCGTATTTCCAGATGCGGCCGACGATCGCGATTGCTCAGCAACAGATCATTGACCTGGATGGATTCTTCGGACTGCATCCGGCAATGGCGCCGCTGAAGCCGCTGTGGGACCAGAAGCACCTGGCGATTGTGCATGCGGCGGGCTCGCCGGACATGACGCGCTCGCATTTCGATGCGCAGGACTATATGGAATCGGGCACGCCGGGCGTGAAGGCGACCGAGGATGGATGGCTGAACCGTGCGCTGCAGGCTGAGGACGAGCGGAGACGCGCGAAGGAAACGCCATTTCGCGCCGTCGCGCTGACGGCCGAGATGCCACGCACGCTGGAGGGTCGAGTCCCGGCGCTCGCACTGAATAGACTGCGGGATTTTCGTGTGGGCGGCGCATCCCAGGCGAGTGGGAATCTTCAGAACAGTTTCGAGAGTCTCTACGACCAATCGGCCGATGCGGTGCTGCGGGGAGCGGGCCAGGAGATGTTCGACGCCGCAAAGATGCTGAAGGCGGCGGACCCTGCGCGATACGTGCCCGCAGCGGGCGCGGAATATCCGCGACGGCGCATTCGGCGACAGCATGCGGCAGATTGCGCAACTCCTGAAAGCGAATCTGGGAGTGGAAGCGGCGTTCGCGGACATCGGCGGCTGGGACCATCACCAGAACGAAGGCGGCGCGGAAGGGCAGCTCGCAGGGCGGCTGCGGGAGTTTTCGCAATCGCTGTCGGCATTCTGGACGGACATGGGGACGCAGGCGGAAGACGTGGTGGTGGTCACGATGTCGGAGTTCGGACGCACAGCGCGCGAAAATGGCACGCGAGGCACCGATCATGGTCATGCGAACGTGATGTTCGTGATGGGCGGCCCGGTAAGAGGCGGCCGCGTGTATGGCCGATGGCCGGGACTGGCTCCGGAGCAGTTGAACGAAGGGCGCGATCTGGCGGTGACAACGGATTTCCGGCAGGTGCTGGCGGAGGCCGCGTTCAAGCAGATTGGCGCGCGCGATCTGAACCTGACGTTTCCGGGGGCGGAGATGGAGCCGCGCAGTTTCTTAAATATCCTTGTGTGACCGTCCGCGGCTCAGTGGTTCCAATGGAGTTCGTAAATCTGTGCGGCGCCGGCATGGCTCATGATGGCCGGCTGGCCGTCGGGCGCGAGACTGACAAAGGAGTCGATGTCGCGGGCATCGATGCGCTCCATGGCACCCATCTTCTCCCACTTCGCTTGCGGGATGGTGAGGCGATACATGCCGCGGTCTTCATCAACCAATGCCATGTAGATGGCTTTGCTGTCGCGCGACCAGATCCAGTAACCCCAGGGAACGTCAAAGCGCTTCACCTCGCGCCACGTCCTGTGTCGAAGCGGTGTAGAGCATCATGCGCGCGGGATTCATTGCGATGGCAATGAGGAATTTGCCATCAGGCGACCAGGACGGGAAGTAATAGCCGCGGGTGTTGGGCATCTCGGTGACGTGACGTGTGGCGAGGTCCACGATCTGAATGGCGGTATCCGGATGGTCGGGAAATGGGTAGTAGTTGAAGAAGATCGACTTGCCGTCCCGAGACCAGGAGGGCGAGACCTCGTTATCACCGCCGGGGAGTAATGGCTCGGGAGCACCGCCGTCGGCAGAGATGCGGTAAAGCCGGTGCCAGTCGGAGTAGACGAGCGAAGTGCCGTCGGGCGACCACTGCTCCATGGCGGCGTAGGAGCTGGTGAGCTGCGACGGCGTCGCTGCCGTCGACTTTGCTCTTCCAGAGCTCGCCGCGCGGATACTCGGCATAGACCATCCATTGACCGTCGGGCGAGATGACAAAGTCGCGCGCGGAGAGGCCATCGAGGTAAGGGACGAACTTGCGGGTATGCGTATCGAAGACCTGCATCATGCCCTGATCCATGCGGCCGAGCACGAAGAGCGTTTTATTGTCCGGCGTGGGGGCCATAGCGAGGATGTCGATCTGGTTGCCGGTGAGGCGCACAGGCGCAGGCTTCTTCCAGAACTCGTACCAGGGGGGCGACACGAGCTCGTAGACGTTGGTGAGACCGCGGTGGTCGGAGAGAAAGAGGAAACGGCGGCCATCGGGGGTCCACTGGCCGGCGAAGGCTTTCACGGTGTCCGGCCACTTAAGCGGGATCGCATGAAGGTCGGAGCCATCGGTCTTTAGGCGCCAAAGCCGTGCGGGATGCTGCTCGTCTCTGGCGAGCGAAAGGGTGAATTCGCGGCCGTCGGGAGAGATGTTCAGGTCAAGGATGAACTGCGGGCTGCTCCAGAGCTTTTGCAGGTTGCCGCCATCGGCGTCGCAGGTATAGAGCGTGCCCATATCAGCGAAGGCGATCGGAGCGCCCGTTGGGAAACCAGCGCGCCGTCTGCCCGAGATGATCGGTGAGCCTACGAGGGCGCCCGCCGAGTGTCGAGGAGACCCAGATGCTGCCGCGGCCAACGATGTCATTGGGATCGGAAATCCAGGTGAGCACCCTCGATCCGTCGCGGGAGATATCCATGAGGTACATGCCCTCAAGGTTGCTCATGGGGGCGGCCATGCCGCCGGTGACGGCGATCGCCGCAGGCGAGCCGCGGCCTTGGAAGTAGAGGCGCGCACCATCGGTGAACAGAGGGGCAGTCTTGGGAGCGGCGGAGAAGGTGAGCTGGCGTGAATCGAGCGGAGCGGAGACGGGCGCAGGCGTCAGCCAGATGGCGACTGCGAGCGCGGCAACAACCAGAGCGGCGGCTGCGCCGTAGCGGACAGTTCGGGAGCGCAAGGCGGAGCGGAGCGCCGAGTCTTCCTTACCGGCGGAGTTCTGGAGATCCTTCGCGAGCCGGCGAAGGTCGATCATGAGCTCCTTCGCAGACTGGTAGCGATCGGCGGGATCTTTTTCGAGCGCCTTGCGAATGACGCGCTGCAATTCAGCCGGAATCTCGGGATTCAGCAGCCGGACCGGGCGGGGCTCACCGCGGAGGATTTCCGCCAGGATGGTGGCGGTGGAATCTCCGCGATGCGCCTGCAGGCCGGTGGCCATCTCGTAGAAGACGGCGCCGAGGGAGAAGAGATCGGTGCGCGCATCCACCGGCCTGCCCTGTAACTGCTCCGGCGACATATAGGGCGCCGTGCCGACCACCTGGCCCTGCATGGTGAGCGTGGTGGCAACGGTGGATGCGTTGGTTGCCTCTACCTTCAGCCGCTTGGAGACGCCGAAGTCCAGCAGCTTGGCGTCGCCGCGGCTGGTGATGAAGATGTTCGAGGGCTTGAGGTCGCGGTGGACGATGCCCTTCTCATGCGCGCACTGGAGCGCGTCGCAGACCTCGATGCCGATGCGGAGGATGGTCTCGGTGGGCAGCGGATGGCCATCGATCTTCTCGCCCAGCGTCTGCCCGTCGAGCAGCTCCATGGCGATGTAGGGGATGCCATTGTCCTCGCCGGCGTCGTAGACGGTGCAGATATTGGGATGATTGAGGCTGGAGGCAGAGCGCGCTTCATTGCGGAACCGAAGGAGGGTGTCCTTGTCGAAGAGCGAGGCGTCCGGCAGGAGCTTGAGGGCGGCCTGGCGGTCGAGACGGATGTCCTGGGCGCGGTAGACGGTGCCCATGCCGCCGCTGCCCAACTTCGTCAGCACGCGGTAGTTGCCGATCACCTCGCCAACAAATTGCCGCGAGCTCTCTATGCTCTCCATGTCGTTGTGGTTGGCACAAATGGTAGGTGTGGCCACGGGGCAGGGTCAAGCATTCTCTAAAGCGACGGAGCTGTCCGAATCTGAACGGTCATGTTGTGAAACGGACAGACGGGCCGCCGCACCGCCAGTGAAAAGCTGCAATTCCTCAGCTATTTAGAGCCTGGACACAGCCGCGGCAGTGGCCCGGCGCGTGCATGAATCACAGCGACCGATTCCCTGTCCGCCCGGAGGCAAGAATGTCTGCACTGTTTCATGATTTGCGCTACGCGCTTCGCCAGCTCCGAAAGAGGCCGGGGTTCACGCTGGTCTGCGTGCTTACGCTGGCGCTTGGCATTGGCGCCAACACCGCGGTCTTCAGCGTGATGAATGCAGTGCTGCTCAAGTCGCTGCCGGTGGCTGATCCGGCGCGGGTCTTCTACCTGAGAACGTCGGGGCCGCCGCGCGGCACCGGGACGATCGACACGAGCCAGACTTTTTCCTACCCGGTTTACGATGCTCTGCGCCGCGACGCGAAGGCGATGGAAGTAATGGCCTACGTGCCGTTGTCCACGCAGAAGGTTGCCGTGCGCTATGGTGCGCAGCCCGGCGTAGCCGAAGGCGAGATGGTGAGCGGGAATTTCTTTTCCGGGCTGGGCGTAAGGCTGGCGCGAGGACGCGGATTTACAGAGCAGGATGAGGCAAGCCATGCGCCTGTGGGCGTGATCAGCGATGCGTACTGGACCGAGCGCTTCGCGCGCAATCCGGAGATTCTGGGACAGACGTTGAATGTGAACGGCGTTCCGATCACGATCGTGGGCATTACCTCACCGGGCTTTGAAGGCATCGAGAGCGGCGTGTCGGCGGACTTCTGGATTCCGATGCAGAATCGCGCGGAGCTGAATGCGTGGGGCGCTCCGCTCGAGGACGGGAAGACGTATGTCAGCAATTCCACGTGGTGGTGCCTGCACCTGATTGGACGTCTGGCTCCGGGTGTGACCAAGGCGCAGGCGGTCGCGCAGTTGCAGCCGGTGTTTCAGACGGCAGCTTACGTAGGGCTGGGTCACCCGATGGCAGGCGAGAAGCCGCCGACGTTGAGCGTGGAGGCGGCGAAGAGCTTCCCCGGCTCTGAAGCGCAGGTCGGCCAGCCACTGCGGATGCTCATGACGATGGTCGGACTGGTGCTGCTGATTGCGCTGAGCAACGTCGGAATGTTGTTGATGGCACGCAACGCCACCCGGCAGCGCGAGTTCTCGCTGCGCATGGCGCTTGGCGCCGGCCGCATGGAGATCTTCCGGCAACTGCTGATGGAGAGTCTGTTGCTGGTGGCGATGGGCGGCACGATGGCGTGGCTCTTTGCCTCATGGGCGACCAAGGCGCTGGCTGCGTGGGCGCAGATTGAGTCGAGTCTGGCGCCGGATTCAACGGTGCTGCTGTTCACCTTGAGCATTCTGGTCGCGGCGGCATTGTTGTTTGGACTCGCGCCGCTCAGGATTGCGCTCTCCGCCGGGCCGGGGCTGGCGTTGAAGACCTCGGCCGCGACAGCGAATACAGACGCGGGCAAGACGCGCATGGGCAAGATAATCGTCACGGCGCAGATGGCGCTGTGCGTGGTGCTGCTGGTCGCGGGCGGGTTGCTGGTCCGCACATTGAGAAATCTTCAGAACGTTCCGCTGGGATTTCCGGTACACGGGCTGGTGGTCTTCGGCGTTAGCCCACATATCGAATCGATTCCGCAAGGCAAGGCGTTTTACCAGGAGCTAATGGGTAAGCTGCGCGCGCTGCCGGGCGTCGAGTCGGTCACGATTATGGAAGAACGGCTGGGGTCGTGGTGGTCGGACAACAGCGACATGATGGTCGATGGCAAGCTGCCGGAGGTCACGAACGGCGGATCGCGGACGGTACGCAGCAACGTCGTGGGACCGGACTTCTTCCGCACGCTGGGTGTGCCGATCCTTGCCGGGCGCGACTTTGCCGATTCGGACACAGCAACCTCGGCGCACGTCGGAATCATCAACGAGGAGTTCGCGAAGCGCTTCTTCCATAACGAAAATCCGCTTGGACATCAGATCGGCACCGATGATGGCAAATACCAGATGACGGTCGTCGGCGTGGTGAAGAACCACAAATATCGCAGCATCGACGAAGAGCCGATTCCGATGGCGTGGTACATGTATGCGCAGATTCCCATCATCGGACCGGAGACCGTCGAGTTGCGGGTGCAGGGTAAGCCGCTGGCGATTTTGCCCGCGGCGCAGAAGGTGCTTGCCCAGATGGACCCGAACCTGCCGCTGCTGAAGCCGATGGAGCAGCGCGCGCAGTATGAAGAGACGATCTCGCACCAACTGCTCTTTGCGCGGCTCGCCGGATTCTTCGCCATCCTCGCGGTGGTTCTGGTAGCGACGGGGCTGTACGGCACGTTGGCATACCGCGTGAACAACCGTACGGTAGAGATCGGCGTGCGCATGGCCGTAGGCGCGCGGCGCGGACAGGTAGTGTGGATGGTGTTGCGCGACAGCCTGGTGCTGACGGGGATCGGCACCGCGATTGGGATTCCGTTTGCAGTGCTTGCTGGCCGGGCGCTGGCGTCTTCCCTCTACGGAGTGACGCCGGACGATGCGACGACATTTGTGTTTGCGGTGGTCTCTATTGCCGTTGTGGCAACGGCGGCAAGCATGATCCCGGCGCGGCGGGCGGCAAATGTGGATCCGCTGACAGCGCTCCGGTCGGAGTAGACGCCGTTCGGCGCCATTCTTTCAGGATGAGTACGCACGCTCCCCGGCCCGGACGCAGGGCTGGAAATTTTTATAACTATCGCGGCTTCCCGGTGTATGTTGATGGCCAAAGGATTCCATATGGCTAAACGCAAACAAAGAACTACAAAGGATGACTGGACTATCTCAGTTGTAAGTGGAGATACGACGCTCGCGGTTGCGGAGAAAGTCAGAGACCTGCCGCGCGGCGGCTACGCGATAGCTGGAACGATGGCGGATTCCAAGGGAAATGTTATCTTCGCCCGCTCAGAAGAGGTTCCCCGGAATAAGTTCGAAGCTGGTTTTTCGAATTGTTTGGCGCTTGCCAAATCCGCCATCAACCAGGCATCGACACTGAGCAATGATTTCGAGATCGACACCATGACTCTGAAGCTTTCAGTCAACGCAAAATTTGGTTGTTCCTTGCTTGCAGACGCAAAGATGGCGGGCGCGCTGGAACTCAAGATAAAGAGAAAACGCGGCTCAAAGTAGTAGATGAGATAGATGCGTTGTCAGGCTGTGGTTGTGCGATTTCGGGTTAGCCGCGCGTCGATACGCTTACGCTGCTGCTCGGCATCGTCCTCCCCGGCCGTGACCTCTTCCGGATCGAACTCCCACTCCTGCTTTTCCATATCTTCGTTTTCTTCCACAGACCTCGAGGCTTGCTCGATTTGCGATGTTAGATGGCTGTACAAGCTGGGCCGCGACCCAGGCCGAAGCAGGGTGGGAACGCCTTCACTGCGATCAATTGTGAACTTGCCTTGAAATCCGCCGAAGACGCGAAATACAGTAGCCGCCTTCAAATCAGGATTCTGATCACGCGTTGTGAACTGGAATGCCGGGCATCTCCGCCGATGCAAGAAAGACAATGGCCTCTTCGCCTGAAGAGAACCGCGCTTCAGAATCGGCGCGCACGGTACGAATAAGAATTGAGCTGGAACGATCCATTCCGGCCGGCCACAGCAGGATCTGCGCAAGGTCGACCAGATGATCCCGAAAATGCAGCGGAGAGGCTCCGGGATACTCCGGCATACCGATCACTGCCCTGGCGTTGGGAGTACGGACCGTGACGCGCACCAGGCCGATACTGCGTTGTAGCAAGTCCGGGATTTCGAGTGTTTCAAGCATCTGCTCAACTTAGGGATAGAGCAATTTAATGGCTGCTATGTCGTCGGCAGCCAGGCTTCGCTTTTCGCCGGGTTTGATGGTAGGGCGCATCACGGTATTTGAATCGATGCCGTAGTCCTCGCCCAGATGCAGGGCGTGGCCGAGCTCATGAATCAGGATCGAGTAGAGATCGTAGGCTCCGGAGCGCCGGATCGGTTTTGTTGTCGGATGTGGTGGAACAAAAGGGTAACTGGTATCGATCTGGATCGACACCATGGCAAGGTACGGGTCATGTTCATCCGGACGCAGCGTCGTCAGCCCGACCCAGGCTCCATCGCCCAGTTCGGTGCAGATGATCGAACTCTGCGAGCTCTCATCCACGACGAACTCAAAGCGTGCGCCGGCATTGTTCCAGGCCTTCATCGCCTTCTTTGCCAGGGTCGCCCATATCGGCGGCACATCGAAGCCGTTGACCTTTAAACGGCAGCGACCACTGCGCCAGCGCCGATATTCCGTCGAATAAGGCAACGATGCAACCCCGCATCAGCGAATCGTTGCGCTACATCATACACGGCGAACGAAAGCAGTCCGTTCAATCGAAATGCGGAGAACTCTAGACCCAGGCACGCAACGCGAGCACGGCGTTGAGTCCGCCGAAGGCGAAGGAGTTCGAGAGGCAGGCTTCTACCTGCTGTGTGCGAGCGGTATTGGGTACGAAGTCGAGGTCGCAGGCGGGATCGGCCTTGGTGTAGTTCGCGGTCGGCGGGAGGATGCCATTGGCGAGCGTCAGAGCGGAGGCTGCCGCTTCGATGGCTCCTGCCGCACCGAGGGTGTGGGCGTGCATCGATTTCGTGGAGCTGACGGCGAGCTTGTCCGCGTGCGGGCCGAAGACGAGCCGGATCGCCGCGGTTTCAATGCGGTCGTTCACCTCGGTCGCGGTACCGTGCGCGTTGATGTAGCTGATCTGCTCCGGAGCAAGGCCGGCATCGCGCAGGGCCAGCCGCATGGCGCGCGCGGGGCCTTCGGCCGAAGGCTGCGTGATGTGGCAGGCGTCGGAGGACATGCCGAAGCCGACGATCTCCGCGATAGGCTTTGCGCCGCGGGCAAGCGCCGTCTCCATCGGCTCCAGCACCAGCATGGCTGCGCCTTCGCCCAGCACCAGGCCGCTGCGATCGGCGGAGAAGGGACGGCAGGTGTCCTTGCTGATGACGCGCATCGCCTCCCATGCCTTGAGATTGCCGAAGTAGAGTGGAGCCTCGCTGCCGCCCGCGATGGCGACCGGCGCAATGCCGGAGCGCACCATGTGGAAGGCCTGACCGATGGCGTGCGCGGAGGAGGCGCAGGCGGTGGACACGGTATAGGACGGCCCCTGGATGCCGAGCTGCATGGAGATGTGGCTGGCGCCGGCATTGGCCATGCCGAGCGGGATGGTGAGCGGATGCACGCGGTTGCGGTTGTGGATGTAGAGCTCGCGGTAGCCTACCTCTTCCGCCGAGCGGCCGCCGATGCAGGAGCCGGTGACCACGGCGCCGTCCTCGAGCATGGCAGGCGTCAGCTTCAGGCCGGACTGGGCCATCGCCTCCTTTGCCGCGACGACCGCAAACTGCGCGAAGCGGTCCATCAGGCTGATGTCCTTGGCCGCCAGGTGATCTTCCGGGACGAAGCCCTGGACATCCGCTGCATGTTTGAAGCGGAGCTGGTCGAAATCGGCAGACTGGATGGCGCGGATGCCGCACTCGCCGGCGATCAGCGAGCGCCAGAATGCATCGCGGGTAAGTCCGACCGGGCTGACGACGCCGATGCCGGTGATGACGACGCGGGGCACGTCAGCTTTCCGGAGTGGCCTTGGCCTTGGCCTCGACCAGATGCGTGATGCCGGCGATCATCTCCGGAATGTTCTGCACCTTCTTGGCCTCTTCGTCATCAATTTCGATGTCGAACTCACTTTCCAGATCGAAAAGGATATTAAGACGATCCAGGGAATCGATGCCCAGTTCTTCGAAGCTGCTGTCGGGCCGCACGGATTCCAGAGGGATACGCCGGGTGTTGGCAATGATTTTAAGAACACGTTCCTGGATCGAATCAGACATAGGCGTAAAGGCGCAGACGGCTGAACGGCAGCCGCGGGCGCCAGGGTGCGACCGTACTCCCAGCGTTTTGTAATCGAACTGTCATTCTACCCTGTTTCAAGTCCGAGCCCGCTTGCCAATCGGGGAACTCCGTTGACCTCAGAGAGTTATGCTGAAAATACGGGCCTGACGCAAGGATATTTGTTTGATCCGGTCCGGTTGACCGGTACCGCCTGGAGGAAGATTTGCCCCTCATCACCCTCTCGCTTGAAGCAGGACGCAGCCGCGACGACAAGCGGCAACTGGCCGACGCGGTCTATGAGGCGCTGCGCGCGGCGATCCAGATTCCGGAGAACGACCGCTTTGTGGCCATCCGCGAGCACGCCGCCGGGGACCTGATCGCCGATCCTGGCTACCTGGGCGTGGCACGGAGCGCGCATCCGATATTTGTGGAGATCACGCTGCGCCGCGGGCGGCCCACGGAGAAGAAGCAGGCGCTCTACCGGGAAATTGCCCAACGGATGGCTGCAACCGGGCTGGTGCGGCCCGAGGATGTGCTGATCGTGCTGCATGAGAACGAGACGGCGGACTGGTCATTCGGTGGCGGCGTGGCTCAGTACGTCGAGGCGGAGAAGAAGCAGGCGTCCCAGAAACAGGACAGGCCATGAACGAGAGCAAGGAGAGATCGATGTTCCGCAATCTGAAGCCGCTGGTTCCCTACCTGAAGCGCTATCGGCGCGGCTTTTTCTGGGGCGGCGTTTCGGTGGTGCTGTCGAACGCCATCTGGATCCTCTTCCCCCAGGTGCTGCGCATCGCCATCGACGACCTGAACCATGGCGTGACGCAGGAGAAGATCTTTCGCTATGCCGGGCTGCTGGTCGGCGTGTCGCTGGCCAAAGGCATCTTTCTCTTCCTGACGCGCTGGATCATCATCGGCATCTCGCGCGACATCGAATTCGACCTGCGCAACGATCTCTTCCGCCAACTGGAGAAGCAGCCGGCCGGCTACTACGCCGAGCATCGCACGGGCGACATCATGGCGCGCATGACGAACGACCTGAACGCCGTGCGCATGCTGCTGGGGCCGGCGATCATGTACAGCGCCAACACCGTGCTCTTTTCGATTGGCGCGGTCTTCTTCCTGCTGCGCATCAGCCCCTTCCTTACCCTTGTTGCTCTGGTCCCGCTGCCGCTGGCGAGCGTGCTGGTGCAGACCATGGGACGGAAGATCCACGAGCGGTTCGAGCGCATCCAGGCAATGTTCTCCGAGATTTCGGCGCAGGCGCAGGAGAACTTCTCCGGCGCGCGGCTGGTGCGGGCCTTCGCGCAGGAGGAGCCGCAGATTGCGTCGTTTGAAGCAGCCAATCGCGAAAATGTGCGGCGCGGATTGCGGCTGGTGCAGTTGATGGGCATGCTGTGGCCGACGCTCGAATTCATCCTGGGCCTGTCGCTCGCGATCACGCTGCTGGTGGGCGGCCACGAGGTGCTGACCAGCCGCATCTCGGTGGGCGACTTTGTTGCCTTCAACACCTACATGATGATGCTGACCTGGCCGATCATCGCGCTGGGATGGGTGGTGAACCTGGTGCAGCGCGGGACGGCCTCCGTGATTCGTATCGACGAGCTGATGAAGGAGAAGCCGACGATCGATGACGCGGCGGCAAATCGACGTCGATCGGGCCGGAGACGCGGCTGAAGGGGAAGATCGAGTTCCGCCATCTGAACTTTGCCTACACCGACACTGAGGGCAAGCCGGTGCCGGTGCTGCACGACATCAATCTGGAGATACCGGCGGGAACAAGTCTGGCGCTGGTGGGGCCGACGGGCTCCGGCAAGTCAACGCTGGTGGCGCTGATCGCTCGTTTGTACGAAGCGCAGCCGGGCACGGTGTTGATCGACGACCGCCCGGTGCGCGAATATCCGCTGGCCACACTGCGCGCGAATATCGGGTTCGTGCCGCAGGAGACGTTTCTCTTCAGCGAATCGATTCGCGAGAACATCGCGTTTGGCGCGCCGCATGCCTCTGCAGATGATGTGCTGCGGGCAGCGGAGGCGGCGCACATCCGGCGCGAGTTCGAGGATTTCCCGCACGGCATGGATACCGCGGTGGGCGAGCGCGGGCTCACGCTCTCCGGCGGGCAGAAGCAGCGCACCGCGATTGCGCGCGCGGTGGTGCGCGATCCCGCAATTCTGATCCTGGACGATGCGCTGGCCAGCGTGGACACCTACACGGAAGAGACAATCCTGCGGCAATTGCGCGAAGTCATGCGCGATCGCACCACGATCTTCATCTCGCACCGCATCTCGACCGTGCGGCATGCCGATCGCATTGCAGTGCTGGTGAACGGGCGCATCGCGGAGCTGGGCACGCATGAAGAGCTGCTGTCGCTGGGGCACTTCTATGCGAGCCTCTACGAGAAGCAGTTGCTCGAAGAAGAGCTGGAAGTCGCCGGGGACTGACCGTCCAGGCACACGCGCCTGCGGCGGGACTGGCCGTCCGGGCAGACGCGCCTGCGGCGCACTCTGTGGGGTTCGCTTCCTTTGGTCGCTCACGTTTGCGTTGCGTGGGCGACTCAGCCAGATCCGCACATCCCGTTTAGATGTGGGGCACCTGCTCTTACTGCAGTTCTTCCGCTTTGCCCAGAATGACGCGTCAAGCAACCGTCACGCGATCCAGGCTGGGGCCGCATTGTCGTCATTTGCCGAGGAGCGAATGGCAACGGTGTTTGTGCGCTGCTCCTGCGCGGTCCTGAGATCGGGCGGGAGCATGTCGAGGACCGCCGGATCCTGTGCGGCAATCTTCCATGCCTCGCGGACGTTGCGCACTTCACGTGCGGTGTCGAGAAAAAGCTGGCGCGATACGCTCGCGGAGGCGCGCAGCACGTCGGCGAAGACGGCCGTGTAGAAGTCGGTGAGGCGTTCCGCCGAGGCGCCTCCCACGTCCATGCGCAGGTTGGCCTGCAGGTGGATGATGATGTTCAGCGCGCGCCGTGCGGCCTCACGCCGTGCAACCTCGTCGCGCTACTTCACAGGCCACGGCCGCCTGCGTGAGAAACCGCTGCAGACCGTCATAGAGGGCGACGATGAGCTGCACCCCGTTTGCGCTTTCGATTGCTGCCTGGTGGTAGTGTCGCATCGCGAGTCCTTTATCCGTTCTGGCCCTGGTTGTAGCCGGTGATGGCGGAGTAGATTTCGTTGACCATATTGAGCTGCATGGGAATCTCCTGCAGCGTCTGATTGGCGGCATTCAATTCGGCGGTGAGGCTGGTCTGCTGAGTCGCGATGCGCGCATCCATGGTGCTGATGGTGCTGTTGAGACTGGATTCGGCAGTGCTGTTGGCCGTCTGCGCCTGACTGAGAACGCTGGTGGAGGAGCCCGTGCCTGCGTTGTTGATGGCCTGCCCGAGGCCAAGGCCGAAGCTGTTGGTGTTCTGAAAGAAGGCCTGCACGCCGGAGTAGTTGTTGTTGAGCGCGGTGGTGAGCTGGTCCGTATCGAGCGAAAGCGTGCCGTTGCTGTTGAGCGAGAGACCGATCTGCGTCATCGAGGTAAGCGAGGTGCCGGATGGAGTGTTGAGAGCACTCGAGAGCATCTGCTGCAACTGTGAGATGAGCGGCGAGCCGTAGAGTGGCTCGGCATTGCCGCTTGCGTCCTTGCCTTCCTGGGCGGTAAGCGCGGAGACCACCGCGTTGTAGTCCTTGACCATGGTGGAGAGCGCGGTTGTCACCGACGAGGTGTCGTTGTCGATCTGGACCTGAACGGGATTGGCCGAAGTGGAAGTGCCGAGAAGCTGCATGGTGACGCCGGGGATCGCGTCGGTGATGGTGTTGCTGGCGCTGGTGGTCTGGATGCCATCAACGGTGAACTGAGCGTCCTGGCCTGCCTGGCCGGCGATGAGTGACACGTTGTTTCCGGTGGTGGTGTCCGTGAGCGCGCTCGAGTCGATGGTGATCTGACCGGCGGCGCCGCTGGTCTGGCTGATGAGCGAGAGACGCGAGCCGCTCGAGTCCGTGACCACGCTGGCCGAAATGCCGAGACCGGCCTGATTGATGGTGGCGGCGAGGCCGGCGAGGGTGTTGTTCGCGGGGTCAACCGAGACAGTCTGTGAGCTGCCGTTGCCGATGTGGAAGGAGAAGGACCCGCTGAGGATGTCGTTTGCGCCCACGGCGCTCGAAGCTTCTGTGGAGGTCTGAGCAAGCTGCTGCACGGTAACGGTGTGGCTGCCTGCGGTTGCGGTAGTGCTGGCGGAGAGCAGCGCGAGCGTGTTCGTGTCCGAGCTGGAGCCCAGCTTGCCGGAGAGGACGCCCACCGGATCGGTGAGGGCGCTGACATCGCTGGAGAGAGTGGAAAGCAGGCTGCCCAGGTTGGAGATCACGGTGTCCTGGGATTGCAGGGCGGTGAGCTGGGTCTTGTATGGCGTCTCGGTCGCTTGCAGCTGCGCAACCATCTGGCTGACGGTGCTGCTTACATCGATGCCCTGCCCGCTGGTGGGCGAACCGAAGCTGAGGCCGATGGTTCCCATGTTGCGCTCCCGTAGGCGATGCAAAAAACAAAAAAAAGTGCGGGTGGTCTGCCCAAGATGAGCGTTTTCCTGTCGCTGCGAGAGAGCGGAAAACTTCTCGTTGTGGCCTTTCCTGATTGGAAAGGCCACGCCAGCATTGCAGGAAAACGCTCCAACCACCCGCGAAGCAGGGGTGATGGAGATGGATGGAGACCGTTCGGCGGACGCACAGCACGGCGCTATGCGCCACCGGACGGAGGAACTACTGCAACAGCTTGGTGACCGCCTGCTGCGTGCTGTTGGCCTGCGCCAGCGCGCTGATGCCGGTCTGGGTGAGGATCTGATACTTCGACAGCTCCGACGTGGCCGTGGTGTAGTCGGTGGCCATGATGGAGTTCGACGCCGACGCCAGGTTCTCGCTCTGCGTGGTCTCGACGCTTGCCATGGAGTTCAGCGTGTTGATCTGCGAGCCGAGATAGCCGCGCTGCGCAGCGACTCCGCTGATGGCGGCGGTGATGGCGGTGAGCGCCGCCTGTGCGGCTGCGGTGGCGGCTGCAGGCGTGGCACCGGTGAGGCTGGTCGTGCTCAGATCGGTGCTGGTGCCAATCGTGTAGGTGATGGCATTCCCGGCGCCGGTGGCGATGGTGCCGCCGGAGTCACCCACCTTGGCGCTGGTGAGTGCCGCGATGCTCAGTGTGTCCGTCGAAGTACCAGTAGCCGTGCCGTCGCTGGTGTAGATGGAGAAGCTTGCCGGCGTGGTGGCCGAGCCGAAGACGGCCTGGCCGTTGTAGGTGGTGGCGGCGCCGATGTTGTTGATCTCGGCCAGGATGGATTGATACTCCTGGTTGGCCGCGCCGGACTGCGAGGTGTTCAGCGTGCCGTTGCCGGCTTCGGTGGCGAGCGTGACCGCGCGGTTCAGCAGGTTGTTGACCTGGGACAGTGCGCCATCGGCGGTCTGCAGCAGGCCCACACCGAGGCTGACGTTGCTGGCGGACTGGGTCAGCGCAGACTGGTTGGCCTGGAGGCCGTTGGCCAGCGAAAGGCCAGCGGCATCGTCCGCGCCGGAGTTGATGCGCGAACCGGAAGAGAGCTGCGTGAGCACGTTCTGCAGGCTGGCCTGCGTGTTGCTCAGGTTATTCGCAGCATAGGTTGCGGCGATGTTGTTCAATACACCCATTGACATAGCGTCGGCTCCTGTTGGTCCTGAAGTGGGGCTCCTGGATCACGTCGTGCCCGTGGGCACCTGGTGAAGGGAACCGTTCCTAACTGAACCATTTATCGGCAGCAGCGCTGGTAACTTTATGGCCGCCCGGCGGGAACGTTCATTCTTTGTTACTTTGGACCGTTTTCACAAATACTGTGTCCAATCAATATCCTCGAGGAGCAGCTTTTCTTAACGAAAAGCTGCGTCGATATTTGCTTCGAGAGCTAGGCCTTTTGTAACAACGGTCGACCGACCCCAAGCACCTTGACGATGACCCGCTTAACACGCTGGCCGTCGAATTCGGCATAGAAGATGCGCTGCCAGGTGCCGAGGTCGAGATGACCGCCAGTCACCGGCAGGGTGGTCTCATGATGGAGGAGCAGCGCCTTGAGGTGCGCATCGGCGTTGTCCTCGCCGGTCTGGTGGTGTCGATAGTCCGGCTTCGCGGGCGCGAGCTTCTCCAGCCACTCGCCGATATCGTGGATGAGGCCGCTCTCGTTGTCGTTGACGTAGATGGCGGCGGTGATGTGCATCGGCGAGACGAAGCACAGGCCGTCATCGACGCCGCTCTCACGGACGATGTGCTCCACCTCGTCAGTGATGTGGACCATCTCGTAGCGCTTGCGGGTATGCATTTCGAGATAGCGGGTGTGGGTGCGCCAACCGCAGTTGCTGGCTTTGGTCACGGGCTGCTTTGCCATGTGCTTCGCTCCGGGAAGATGATCTCTATTGTCTGATGCCACGCAACGAGCAATCCGGAGAGTCCACGCCTGAGGCGGCGATGCTGCGCGCCATGTACGAGCGGCTGCTGGAAGCTTACGGACCGCAGCACTGGTGGCCGGGCGAGACGCCGCTCGAGATCACCCTGGGCGCGTATCTGACGCAGAACACCTCCTGGCGCGCGGTGGAGCGCTCGCTTGGGAATCTGCGCGAGCGCGGACTTCTGGACGCTGCGGCGCTGCTGGCGACCCGCGAGGAGGATCTCCGCGTTCTGCTGCGGCCTTCGGGATACATGGTGCGCAAGACCGCGGCGATCCGGGCGTTTCTCGGCTTCCTGTTTGCGGAGGCGGGCGGGTCGTTTGAAAAGCTGGCGATGATGCCGACGAAACTCCTGCGGCCAAAGCTGCTGGCGTTGCCCGGCGTGGGCCCGGAGACGGCGGACGCGATCCTGCTGTACGCGCTGGGGCACGAGGCGATGGTGGTGGACGAATATTTGCGGCGGGTCACGGTGCGGCACGGTCTGACGCCGGAGCGGTCGGGCTACGATGCCATCCAGCGGCTGGCATGGAGCGCCTTTGCCGGCGAGCGGGGCAAGGCGCGGGTGCGGCATGCGAACGAGTTTCATGCGCTGATCGTGATGGTGGGCAAGGAGCACTGCGGGCCGAAGCCGCGATGCGCGGGTGTCCGCTGGCCTGCTTCCCTGCTCTCGTGCCCGAACGAAGCATCTAGATACTTCATGCACTGGTTGAATGAGATCGGGCGCGCGTTACAGATGGCCGCCATGATGGGCTGGCAGATGCTGTGGGCGCTGCTGCTGGGCTTCGGGCTCTCGGCTATGGTGCAGGCTACGGTCTCGCGCGAGAAGGTCGCGCGGCTGATGCCGGATGGCGCGCCCGCGCTCGATTGCGATTGCCTCCGGACTGGGTGCGGCTTCCTCGTCGTGTTCCTATGCTGCGGTTGCAATTGCGCGCACACTCTTCCGCAAAGGGGCGGACTTTCGCGCGGCCATGGCCTTCGAATTCGCATCGACCAACCTGGTCTTCGAGCTGGGCCTGTCGCTGATTGTGCTGATGGGCTGGCGCTTTGCCGCGGCAGAGTTTATCGGCGGCCCGGTGATGATCGTGCTGCTGGTGTGTGCTGCTGAACCTATTCTTCGGCAAGCGGCTGGTAGAGGCCGCACGGGCGCAGGTCGAGCGCGGTCTGCTGGGTCGCATGGAAGGCCATGCCGCAATGGATATGAGCGCGAAGGGCGCGACGTGGCTGGCGCGGCTGCGATCGCCCCAGGCATTCACCGCGATCAGCCACATCTTTGTCATGGAGTGGGCGGCGGTGTTGCCGGATATCGTGCTCGGCCTGGTGCTCTCGGGATGCATCGCCGCGTGGGTGCCGGCGGCGTTCTGGCAGCGGTTCTTTCTGGTTGGACATCCGGCGCTGGCGCGATGGTGGGGTCCGCTGGCCGGGCCGCTGGTGGCGCTGGTGTCGTTTGTCTGCTCGGTGGGCAATGTGCCGCTGGCGGCGGTGCTGTGGCAGCATGGCCTGAGTTTTGGCGGCGTCATCGCCTTCCTCTTTGGCGATCTCATCATCCTGCCTATCGTGAACATCCATCGCAAGTACTACGGCTGGCGCGCGGCGCTTATGCTGCTGGCGCTCTTCTATGTAGCGATGGCGGGCGCGGCGCTGGCGGTGGAGTGGATCTTCGTGGCGTTGCACCTGACGCCGCATGCGCACAGGATGAATATGGCGATGGATATGGGCTTTCGCTGGGACCATACCGCATGGCTGAACCTGATCTTTCTGGCACTGACCGCGCCGCTGCTGTGGCGGTTCTTCCGCTCGGGCGGCGGCGGTATGCTGCGGCAGATGAATGAGCCGATGGAGCGACAGACAGCGGTGATCACGCGCAGCATCGGAGTGCGCATGGATCGAGCATTTGAGAGAGACGTGTATCGTGGCCAGCTCGAATGCGGGCAAGCTGCGCGACTTTACCGCTGCGGCTGCAGTCTTCGGCGTAGACATTGCCGCCCTGCCCGGATTGCAGGAGATTCCTGCGCCGGAGGAGACCGGCGCGACCTTCGCTGGCCAATGCCCGGCTGAAAGCGGAAGAGTACAGCCGCGCGCGTCCGGGCCTGCTGGTGCTGGCAGATGATTCGGGGCTCGAAGTCGATGCGCTGGGCGGTGCGCCGGGCGTGCGGTCGGCGCGCTATGCCGAGGATGCCGGCTTTGACGTGATTGACGGCGAAGACGCGGACGGGCGGAACAATCTGTACCTTCTGGAGCAGCTTCGCGGGCACTCGCAGCCGTGGACGGCGCGCTACCGCTGCGTTCTCGCGCTGGCGCGGGACGGCGTGACGCTGCAGGACAGCAGATGGCTCAGTGGAAGGCGAGATCGTCGCGGAGCCGCATGGAACGGGCGGCTTCGGCTACGATCCGCTGTTCTGGCTGCCGGAGCTGGGCAAGACGATGGCGGAGATCGATCTCGAAACAAAGCAGAAGCTGAGTCATCGCGGGCGCGCACTGCGAGGCGCTGCTGGAGCAGATGCAGGGCTGGAAGCGTTAAACTGCGCATGCCCGAAAATGTCTTCGTTCGAGATTGCAAACGCGAAAGGAAATTGTCGTGAGTCCATCCGATGCAGCAACGTCCCGCTCCAGCCTGCAATATGTCCGGCTGAAGGAGCTTCCTATCGAACAAGTCAATCCGCTTTTGGACCGGCAGATTGTGTGCGGCGAACGCAGCATGCTTGCCAGGATCATCCTGCGCAAGGGCTGCATCGTTCCCCTGCATAGCCACGAGAATGAGCAGATCAGCTACATCCTGGAAGGCGCCTTGAAGTTTCTGATCGAGGGGCGGGAGATCGTGGTGAGCGCAGGCGAAGTGCTGGTGATTCCGTCGCATGTGCCCCATTCCGCAGAGGCGCTTGAAGATACAGTGGACCTCGATCTCTTTTGCCCTCCGCGCGAGGACTGGCTCAACAAGACCGATGCGTACTTGCGGCGATAAGCCTTCATGACGAGGTGAGCGTGATCACAGGATTAAAGAACCGGGTTGCTGTTGTCGCGGCCTCCAGCAAGGGCATAGGCCGCGCGACAGCGTTTGGCTTGGCCGCGGAGGGCGCGGACCTGGTGTTGTGCGCGCGTAATGCAGATGCCCTTAACGAGACCGCGGAGCAGATCCGAAACACCTACGGCGTAAAGGTCCACGCAGAGGCCTTCGATGTGAGCGACGACGCGGGCGTGCGCCGCTTTGTGACCGACGCCGAGAATCGCTTTGGCAGAATCGATATCTGTGTCACGAATGCGGGAGGGCCGCCGGCAAAGCCGTTCGCCGAGACGACCATGGCCGAGTGGGATCGCGCCTACGAGCTGAACCTGCGCAGCATCGTCTCGTTCGCGCATGCAGCGCTTCCCCTCATGCAGCGGCGTTCCTGGGGAAGATTTGTCACCATCACCTCCATTTCGGTGAAACAGCCTGTCCTCGAGCTGGTGCTGTCCAATGCGGTGCGCTCTGGCGTTCTGGGCCTGGTTCGCTCGCTCGCGACTCAGTATGGCCCGTACAACATTACGGTCAACAATGTGGGGCCTGGCTATACCGCGACCGAACGCATCCGGGAGTTGGCAGAGGTTCGCGCGAAGTCCACCGGACGCACGGCAGCGGAATACGAGACGGAGATGACGAAGGACATTCCGCTGCGGCGCTTCGCGCGCCCCGAGGAAGTTGCGGATGCAGTCGTATGGCTTGCATCCGAACAGGCCTCGTACATCACGGGCCAGACGATCCTGGTGGACGGCGGCGCGTACAGGGGAATTTGAAGTATCCGCATGAACCGCGGTTTGATGCCACGCCGTGTTGACGGTCGTTCTTTGCGGCACCCATAATAATGAGTGGCTTCCCTGCATCGATCCGCCGACCTCCTGAGCCTTCTCTGTAGCATCACAGGCGATCGCTGAGGCGCGTTTTCGCCTCACTGTGGGCTGTGCCTGCGAAATTTCTGTAGCTAACTTGAGGTGGTCCGTGAGACTAACAAGCAAGACGGGACAGGTCGAATGAGTACAAGCGCGGTAGGAGTGCAGAACGAGCGCGCGCCGGGTTTCTGGGGATCGACCAACGGCAAGAAGGCCGTGATGGCGGTGACCGGGGCGATCCTGTTTATCTTCGTCGTCGGCCACCTGGCGGGTAACCTGCAGGTCTTCGAAGGGCCGGCGAAGCTGAACGCCTACGGCAAGCTTCCTGCACGAGCATTGGCGAGCTGCTGTGGCCGATACGCATCATCCTGCTCATCTGCGTGACGCTTCACATTTGGGCAACGGTGCAGCTTGCGCTCCTGAAGAAGCGCGCGCGGCCGGTCGGCTACTCGGCCAAGAAGGCGATCTCATCGTCTTACGCCTCGCGCACCATGTACTGGAGCGGGCCGATCGTGCTGGCCTTCGTGATCTTCCACCTGCTGCATCTGACGGCGGGCTACTATCACCCGGGCGGGGCGTTTATTGAAGGCGATGTCTACCACAACGTGGTCACCGGCTTTCAGGTGTGGTGGGTTTCGGTCTGGTACATCTTCTCCATCATTCTGCTGGGACTGCATCTGCGCCACGGCCTCTGGAGCGCGTTTCAGTCGCTCGGCATGAACCATCCGCGCCACACGCCGATCCTGAAGAGCGCGGCATGGGTGGTCGCACTGTTGATTGTGCTGGGGTACATCTCGATTCCGATCAGCGTCATGGCAGGAGTGGTGAAATAGATGACACTCGACTCTCACATTCCGACCGGGCCGATTGAACAGGCGTGGGACAAGACCAAGTTCGAACTGAAGCTGGTAAACCCGGCGAACAAGCGCAAGCACACGGTGATCGTGGTGGGCTCCGGGCTGGCCGGCGCATCGGCATCGGCCACGCTGGGCGAGCTTGGCTACAACGTAAAGTGCTTCTGCTTCCAGGATTCGCCGCGGCGCGCGCACTCCATCGCGGCGCAGGGCGGCATCAACGCCGCGAAGAATTACCAGAACGACGGCGACAGCATCTACCGGCTGTTCTACGACACGGTGAAGGGCGGCGACTTCCGCTCGCGCGAGGCAAACGTCTACCGGCTGGCCGAGATCAGCGTCGCCATCATCGACCAGTGCGTGGCGCAGGGCGTCCCCTTTGCGCGCGAGTATGGCGGATCGCTGACCAACCGGTCGTTCGGCGGAGCGCAGGTCTCGCGCACCTTCTATGCGCGCGGCCAGACGGGCCAGCAGTTGCTGCTGGGCGCTTACCAGGCGCTGGAGCGGCAGGTGCACGCAGGCACGGTGGAGATGCTGGCGCGCACCGAGATGCTGGACCTGATCGTGATCGACGGCAAGGCGCGCGGCATCGTGGCGCGCAACCTGGTAACGGGCGAGATCACGACGCACATCGGGGATGCGGTAATCCTGGCCAGCGGCGGCTACGGCAACGTCTATTACCTGTCGACCAACGCGAAGGGATCGAACGTGACGGCAAGCTGGCGCGCGCACAAGCGCGGCGCGCTGTTCGCCAATCCCTGCTACACGCAGATCCATCCGACGTGCATCCCGGTCTCGGGCGATTACCAGTCGAAGCTGACGCTGATGTCCGAATCGCTGCGCAACGACGGGCGTATCTGGGTGCCGATGAACAAGGGCGACAAGCGCAAGCCGGACCAGATACCGGAGGCGGAGCGCGACTACTTTCTCGAACGGAAGTATCCGAGCTTCGGCAATCTCGTCCCGCGCGATGTGGCATCACGCAACGCGAAGGCTGTGTGCGATGAAGGACGCGGCGTGGGCGAGAGCGGGCTGGGTGTCTATCTCGACTTCGCAGACGCGATTCGCCGCCTGGGCGAGCACACCATCCGCGAGCGCTACGGCAACCTGTTCGACATGTACGAGCGCATCACGGACGAGAACCCGTACAAGGTGCCGATGCGCATCTATCCGGCCATCCACTACACCATGGGCGGCCTGTGGGTGGACTACCACCTGCAGTCGACCATTCCGGGACTCTTCGTGCTGGGCGAAGCGAACTTCTCCGACCACGGCGCAAACCGGCTGGGCGCGAGCGCGCTGATGCAGGGCTTCTCGGACGGCTACTTCGTCATTCCCTACACCATCGGCAACTACCTGGCGACCAACAAGCTGGGCAAGGTGGAGGAGTCAAACACCGAGGTGCGCAATGCCGTCGCGTGCGTGAACGAGACCATCAGCAAGCTGCTCTCGATCAAGGGCAAGCGGACGGTGGACTCGTTCCATCGCGAGCTGGGCAAGATCATGTGGGAGTACTGCGGCATGTCGCGCAACGCCGCGGGGTTGGAAAAAGCGATCGGGCAGATTCGCGAGCTGCGCGACGACTTCTGGCAGAACGTCACCGTGCCGGGCTCGGGCAATGACCTGAACCAGAGCCTGGAAAAAGCCGGCCGCGTCGCGGACTTCCTGGAACTGGGCGAGCTGATGTGCATCGACGCGCTCGAACGGAACGAGAGCTGCGGCGGCCACTTCCGCGAGGAGTATCAGACGGCGGAGGGCGAAGCGATGCGCGACGATGAGCACTTCTCCTATGTGGCGGCGTGGGGCTATCGCGGCCCCGGCAACCAGCCGGAGCTGACCAAGGAGCCGCTTGAGTTCGAATACGTGCACCCCAGCCAGAGGAGCTACAAGTAAATGAAACTGACGCTAAAGATCTGGCGGCAGACGGGCCGCAAGGATAAAGGCAGGTTCGTCAGCTATTCGGTGGACAATGTGAATCCGGAGATGTCCATGCTGGAGTGCCTGGACGTGCTGAACGAGACGCTGATCGAGCGCGGCGAAGAACCCGTCGCGTTTGAACACGATTGCCGCGAGGGCATCTGCGGCTCGTGCGGATTCATGATCAACGGCATTCCGCACGGGCCCCTGCCGGCGACGACGGTCTGCCAGTTGACCATGCGGCACTTCAAAGACGGCGAGGAGCTGCTGATCGAGCCGTGGCGCGCTGCTGCCTTCCCCGCGATCAAAGACCTGGTGGTGGACCGGCGTTCGTTCGATCGCATCATCGCGGCCGGCGGTTACGTCTCCGTCTCCACCGGCAACGCGCCGGACGGCAACGCGATTCTCGTCGGCAAGGAAACCGCAGACCGGGCCATGGATGCGGCGGCCTGCATCGGCTGCGGCGCTTGCGTGGCGGCGTGCCCGAATGCGTCGTCTGCGCTGTTTACCGGCGCGAAGATCGCGCACCTCAGCATCTTGCCGCAGGGCGCTATCGAGCGAGACCATCGCGCCCTTGGCATGGTGGCGCAGATGAACGAGGAGGGCTTCGGCGGCTGCACCAATATCGGCGAGTGCACCGGCGCCTGCCCCAAGGAGATTCCGCTGGAGGTGATCGCGACCATGAACCGCGACTACATCCGCGGGAGCTGGAAGCGGCGCGACGCGGAAGTACGGACGGTGAAGCCGATGACGGAGTGGAGCACGGGATCGAAGCTGAAGATCGATCCGCACGCTACGAGTAGAGGCAGATCTCGCCGTCGCGATGCGAGAGGATTTGGAAATACGAAGCCCCGGCCGACGAGCCGGGGCTTTCTGATTTCGATCTGTCTGCTTCCGCCCTATGGATTGCTGCCGTGGGGATCGCTCTCGACGATAACGTCCTTGCCTTCTTCGTCCTTGCGCTGACGCTCCTGGCCGCGGCCCGCCATCTCGTCCGCCATCCGGTTCAGGCGGTCATGCGAACCCCTGTCGGGCGTAGATTTGCGTGGGTGTCCGGATGTGCGGGGCGTGCTGCGTCCTTCTTCGTGTCCTTGACGATCGGCTGCATAGTTCACCTCTCCCCAAAGAGATGGGCGGCAAGGGGCGGAGGTTGTCCTTTGCTACACTCGGATTCCATGAAGCTGCCGGCCGCCGCTCTTCTCGTCATCGCCACCTCTCTCCTCGCTCAGGACGCCTCCCACACAAAGCCGCAACACCATGCAACCAAGACCATGACGAATGCTTCTTACGCCACCAATTTTTTTATCGACACCCATGCCGACACTCCCCAGCGCATGCTGGATGACCATTACGACCTGGCCGATCCGCTGAACGGCGGCTATCTAAACTTTGAGGCCGCGAAGAAGGGCAATCTGGGCGCGGAGTTCTTCTCCATCTGGGTGGAGCCGGAGCTCTACCAGGGTCACTATGCACGGCGCACTCTCGAGCTCATCGATGCCGTGCACCAGGCGGCGCTCCAGCATCCGGACAAGATGATGATGGCCTACTCGGTGGCAGACATCGAGCGCGCGCATCGCGAGCACAAGCTGGCGGCGCTGATGGGCATCGAGGGCGGCCATTCGATTGAGAATTCCTTGGGCCTCCTGCGCGACTACTACCGGCTGGGCGTGCGCTACATGACGCTGACCTGGTCCAACTCGAACGACTGGGCCGATTCCTCCGGCGACATCAACGATCCCAAGGTGCACCATACCGACGAGGGGCTGACGGAGTTCGGCAAGGACGTGGTGTACGAGATGAACCGCCTGGGCATGATGGTGGACATCTCGCACGTGGCCGACAAGACGTTCTATCGCACGCTGATCCTGACCCGCGCGCCGGTGATTGCCTCGCATTCTTCGGCGCGAGCGCTTACCAACGCGCCCAGAAATATGACCGACGACATGCTGCGGGCGCTGGCCGTGAATGGCGGCGTGGTGCAGGCAAACTTCTACTCCGCCTTTATCTCGGACAAGTGGCGACTCGCCTGGGACGCACAGAAGCCGGAGCGCGAAGCCGCAGAGAAGGCCGCCGAGGAAAAAGCCAAGTCCGAGGGCAAGCCGTTGACCTACAGCCAGGAAGACGCGATGGACAAGGAATGGGCCGCGAAGATTCCCCGGCCGCCCTTGAGCGATCTGATCGACCACATCGACCACATGGTGAAGGTCGCGGGCATCGATCACGTCGGTATCGGGTCGGACTTCGACGGTATTCCATCGGCGCCGGAAGGCATCGATTCCGCGGCCGACCTGCCGAAGATCACGGCTGCGCTGAAGCAGCGCGGCTACAGCAATGCGGATTGCCAGAAGATCATGAGCGGCAACCTGCTGCGCGTCTTCGCCCAGGTGGAGAAGGTGAGCAGGCAGTTACAGGCTGAGGAGAAGGAACGGCCCAAGATCACCGAGTCGCAGCCATTTCACAAGTAGGTCAGTACACTCCATCATCCCCCGTTGAAGATCGGTGGCCGGGCCCAGGCAGTTCGATGAAGTTCAAAGGGGGATCGAGATGAAGCGGTGGATCGGAATTGCGTTTGTACTGGGCATCCTTGTGGGTGGGTTGGGCGTGATGCGCTCTCAGCAGGCCGCGACTGCGACGCAGCGAATCATGCAGTTCGAGAACGACGACGTGAAGGTGTGGAAGTCGGTCGTCGTTCCCAATGCCCCGCTGTCCATGCACCGGCATGAGCATGGACGCGTGATCATTGCTCTTCGCGGCGGCACCATGAAGATCGTCGAGCAGAACGGCGCAAGCGAGGCGCACGTTTGGGATACCGGAAAGGCCTACTGGCTGCCCGCGAATGCTCCCGGAACCATGCACGCCGATGTGAATGCCGGCGATCAGCCGATGGAAGTCATGGTGGTGGAGCTGAAGAAAGACAAATAGGCCCGTCCGTCGCATCCACGTTTGGAGCGGTGAGCGGCGCCTCGGAGCTAAATCCAGGCGGTAGCCGGTCGCATTGCGGGATAAAGCTCGGCGATATCGCGCAGGAACTGCCGCACGCGAGTGCGCATCGCGCGCAGGGCCCAGAAGAAGAGCAGCCGGCGCCCCCAGCGGCGCTGCACGAGCCAGCGGGTGACCCAGAACATAACGGTGCGCTTCATGAATCCCATGGGAATGCCTCCTGCGTGCTGAGATGCGGCAAAACCGGAACCGAGCGCCTGAAAGTATGTCCGGCTGGCGGAGCCGAAAGCCATTGCGATACTCTGACCAGTTGGAATCAACGATGCCCCTCATCCGCCGCTTCGCTCTCGCGCTTCTCTTCTCTACTGCATTTGCCTCCGCACAGCAGACCACTCCGCCGCCCGCAGCGCCGGCAAGTCAGGACCTGCCTGACTCGCCCGCCGCGCAGACTGCGCCCGCGGTGGAGCCCACCGGGCCAACCGCGGTGCTCGACACCAGCATGGGGCGCATCACCTGCCGACTCTTCGACAAGCAGGCGCCGCAGACGGTGGCGAACTTCATCGGGCTGGCCGAGGGCACCAAGGACTGGACCGATCCCGCGACTCACGAAAAGGAGCATGGCAAGCCGCTCTACGACGGCACCATATTTCACCGCGTGATTCCCGGCTTTATGGCCCAGGGCGGCGATCCGATGGGCACCGGCATGGGCGATCCGGGCTACTACATCCAGGATGAGATCGACCCATCGCTGATGTTCGACGTGCCGGGGCGGCTCGCGATGGCGAACTCCGGTCCCAATACCGACGGATCGCAGTTCTTCGTCACGGAAGAGATCCAGCCCGATTTGAACGGCCATTACACGATCTTCGGGCAGTGCGATCCGTCGTCCGTTCTCGTCGTGAAGACGATCACACGCGTGGAGCGCGATGGACGCGATAAGCCTCTGACGCCTGTGGTGCTGAAGAAAGTCACGATTGTGCCCGTAGGCCAGCCGCTGCCGCCGCCTCCAGCCGCTGATTCTGCGCCGCCCGCCGCGCCACCGGCGACAAACGCTGCACCGGCAACGCCCGCTGCGCCCCCGGCGCTCACTCCCAGGCCCAACTAGAGTTCCGGAATCATCTTCGCGGCCGGCGCATTCGCCGGGCCGCCCTGCTAACGACCCAACAAGAAGGAGACTGCATGGCACGTAACAACAGGCACCTATGCCACATTGAAGACCAGCGAAGGCACCATCGTGTGCCGCCTGTTTGAAAAGGAAGCGCCCAAGACGGTAGCGAATTTCATCGAGCTTGCCGAGGGCAAGCGGGAGTGGTCGCACCCCACGACGCGCGCGAAGTCCAACGACAAGCTCTACGACGGAACCATCTTCCACCGCGTGATTCCCGACTTCATGATCCAGGGTGGCGATCCGGCCGGCACCGGCATGGGCGGTCCCGGATACAAGTTCGAGGATGAGACCAAGGGCTCCGCGCATCGCTTCGACAAGCCGGGCAAGCTGGCCATGGCCAATGCCGGACCGAACACCAACGGCTCGCAGTTCTTCATCACGACGGCAAATACGGAGTGGCTGACCGGCAAGCACACCATCTTTGGTGAGGTGGTGGAGGGCCAGGACGTGGCGGAGAAGATCAGCCGCCTGCCGCGCGGCGCACAGGACAAGCCAAAGACGCCGGTGGTGCTGGAAAGCGTGACCATCGAGCGCGTGGCGTAAGCGCGATTCGCACGAATGACAAAGGGCGAGGCTGCGGCCTCGCCCTCCTGCGTTTTGCAAAAGGAGCGTAAGCTGATCGCGGAGGCACGGCGGCAAATGGGATTACGCCTCGGGGTGGCGATGCTTTGCCTATTGGCATCCGCCGCGGCATCGGACACGGGCAGAGCACATGCAACGGAGCCACCCGCTCCAGCGCTCGTCAATCTCTCCATGCATGCAACGCCCCTTGAGTTGATAAGAGAGATCGGACTGCAAACGCGGGTTCCGATCGGCATTATTCCCGGCCAGGACGCAAACGCCCTCTGCAAATCGAAGAGCACCTTCGTCTTCCTTGGTGACCCTCCACGGGACTCACTGGAAGCGATCGCGCAGCAGCTACATTTCACGCTCAACCAGGAAGATGGCGTATTCGTGTTGACCGCGCCGGATGTCACGCCGCACCAGCGCGATGTTCTCGACCACCGTTTCCGCATCTACCGGTCCGGCAGAAAGACGATAGTGCAAGTGGTCAGCGTGCAGTTGAGCGAGGCGCTCTGGGCTGCTTACACCAAACCGACAGCTGCCGGTTTTGCCGGTTCGATTCCAACCTCGGTGCACGCGCCTAAGATTTCTCTGCCTCCGGTTCTGCACAACGTAACGGCCCAAGATATTGCGGCGCTCGTGGTCAAGTCGGGGCCTGGCGGGATCTATCTCTCCCGCATCAACCCGTCGCGCGTGAACTCTTCGGACGATCTGAAGATTCAGTTCGAGTCGTATGGCGATCCGGGTCAACTGAAGCTTGACTATGAGCTGCCCGTAAACTGCGGCGAGGGAGAGCATGGCGTGGTCTTTACGAAACGTCTCCGCGAGGGAGTCCGCACCGGAAAGATCACCTGCAGTGTGCGCATCTGGATGCGACCGCATGTGATCGTCGGCAATCGCTACCACATGGACGAAGGCGAGATCGAGATCGACTCCATCACGCCGATCGGTCTGCCTGATATCACACCAGAGCTGGCGCGAGAGTCAGGATTTCTGGGCGTGGTCGACCTGCTCAAGATCGCGAAACATGGCAAGGGCGAGAGGATTTATCTGATTCGGTTTCACTACATTCCTCCGCGAAAAACGCCAGCAAAACCGCTGAAGAGCATAAAAAGCGAGGCCGTAGCCTCGCCCTTCTAACGTGTGCAGCGGGTTTAGACCCCAATCACCGCGCAGAGTTCCTTCACCGCATCCGCGCTCTTCTTGAGAGCCTTTTCCTCTTCGGGCGTCAGCTTGATCTCGAGGATCTGCTCCAGACCCCTCTCACCCAGCTTGCATGGCACGCCGATGTAGTAGCCGGTAATGCCGTACTCGCCTTGCAGGTAGGCCGCGCAGGGCAGGACCTTCTTCTTGTCCTTGAGGATCGCTTCGACCATCTCAACTGCCGCCGCGGATGGCGCGTAGAAGGCGGAGCCGGTTTTCAGGTGCTTCACGATCTCGGCGCCGCCGTCACGCGTGCGCTGGACGATGCGGTCGATGGTGGCCTGGCTCATCAACTCGGAGATGGGGATGCCGGCAACGCTCGAATAGCGCGGCAGCGGCACCATGGTGTCGCCGTGGCCGCCGAGCACAAACGCGGTTACGTTTTCGACGGAGACCTTCAGCTCTTCGGCGATGAAGGTGCGATAGCGCGCCGAGTCCAGCACGCCGGCCATGCCGATAACGCGCTCGCGATTGAACTTCGACTGCTTGAACGCCGCCTGCGCCATGGCGTCGAGCGGATTCGAGACGATGATGAGAATGGAGTTCGGCGCGACCGCGGTGATCTTATTCACCACGTCCGACATGATCTTATAGTTGGTCTGCAGCAGGTCGTCGCGGCTCATGCCGGGCTTGCGCGGAATACCTGCCGTGATGACCACGATGTCGGAGTTCGCCGCCTCGGCATAGTCGTTGGCGCCAATGACGTGCACGTCGCGCTTCTCGATCGGCATGGCTTCGAGCAGGTCGAGCGCCTTGCCCTGCGGGATGCCCTCCATTACGTCAATCAACACAACGTCCGCTAATTCTTTAGCGGCAATCCAGTGCGCGGCGGTCGCGCCAACGTTTCCTGCTCCAACGATGGTTACTTTCTTACGCATGTCTCTCCTGTCTAATATCGCCCTTCGGGTTGGCCGCAGGCGCTACTTCATGTTCTCAATCATTCGCGTTGCAAACTCGCTGGTCTTCACCTTGGTCGCGCCCTGCATCTGGCGCTCAAAGTCGTAGGTGACGTACTTCTGCTGGATGGTCTTCTCCATGGACGATTCCACCAGCCGCGCGGCCTCGCTCCAGCCCAGAAAATCGAGCAGCATGACGCCGGAGAGCATGACCGAACCAGGATTGATGACGTCCTTGTCGGCATACTTCGGCGCAGTGCCATGCGTGGCCTCGAAGACCGCGAAGCCATCGCCGACGTTCGCGCCCGGCGCGATGCCGAGCCCGCCGACCTGCGCCGCTGCTGCATCGGAGATGTAATCGCCGTTCAGGTTGGAGGTGGCAAGAATGCTGTAGTCCTCCGGCCGGATGATGATCTGCTGGAAGATGGAGTCGGCGATGCGGTCGTTGATCATCACCTTCTGCTTCCACTTGCCGCCGCCGTGCGACTTGCCGATCTTGTCGATGACGGATTTGATTTCGGCATAGAGCCCCTGACGGAAGGCATCGTTGCCAAACTCGAGACCAGGTTCGATCAGCGCGGCGTTCTGCTCGACCGTGAGGTTCGGGTTGGCTTCGAGATTGCCGAGGATCCAGCTCTCGCGCTCGGTCACGGTCTGGTCGCGGAATTCTTCCGTAGCGACTTCATAGCCCCACTCGCGAAAGGCGCCTTCGGTGAACTTCTGGATGTTGCCCTTGTGGACGAGCGTGACGGTCTTGCGGCCGTTATCGATGGCGTACTGAATGGCGACGCGCACTAGCCGCTTGGTGCCGGTGATGGAGATGGGCTTGATGCCGACGCCGGAGTCGGCGCGGACCTTCTTCTTGCCACCCATGTCGTTGTTCAGGAAGTCGATGAGCTTCTTCGCCTCGGGCGTGCCTTCGCGGAACTCGATGCCGGAATACACGTCCTCGGTATTCTCGCGGAAGATCACCACGTCGAGCTTCTCCGGATGCTTCACCGGACTGGGCACGCCGCTGTAGTACTTCACCGGGCGGATGCAGGAGTAGAGATCAAGCGTCTGGCGCAGCGCGACGTTCAGCGAGCGAATGCCGCCGCCGACCGGCGTGGTAAGCGGCCCTTTGATGGAAACGCGCAGATCCCGCGCGGCATTTACGGAATCGTCGGGAAGCCAGTTCTGGAACTGGCGAAAGGCCTTCTCGCCGGCGAAGATTTCGAACCACTGGATGCTGCGCTTGCCGCCATACGCCTTCTGGACCGCTGCGTCGAAGACGCGCTGCGAGGCGCGCCAGATATCGCGGCCCGTGCCGTCGCCTTCGATATAGGGAACGATGGGGTGGTCCGGAACCTGATACTTGCCGTTGACATACTGGATCGCCTCGCCGCCCTGGGGTAGGGCTACGCCGTTGTAGCTCTTCTGCATGAGGTCCGGGTGCTCCGTGGAGTGGAATACGTGTCGCTACTTCAATCCTTCACGCTAACACCCTGACCGCGTTGCCGCAATGTGGGCCACGCCGCGAAGGGAACGGTATCATCATCTCTTCGAGACTCATGAACCAGAAAGAGGTGCCGATGCTGCCCGCCTGCCGACGCGTGCTTTGCCTGCTGATTGCAACCCTTACCGCCGCCGCAGTCGCCCCGGCACAGACGCGCGTGGCCATCGTCGGCCTCGAGCATGGCCACGTCGCGGGATTTCTGCCCCAACTGCCAAAGCATCCGGAGGTGCAGTTGGTGGGCGTCGCCGATCCCGATCCCGCGCTGCGGCAAAAATACGCCACGCAGTTCCATCTCGATCCGAAGATCTTCTTCCCCACAGAAGAGGCGATGATCGAGGCGACGCATCCGCAGGCGGTTCTGGTCTACACGTCAGTCGCCGGGCACCGCCCCGCGATAGAAGTCGCGGCACGCCATCATGTTGCCGTCATGGTGGAGAAGCCGCTCACCATCTCGCTAGACGATGCGTTGGCCATCCGCAAAATCTCGCGAGAGGAGCACGTGCCGGTGCTGGTGAACTACGAGACGACGTGGTACGCGTCGAACAAGGCTGCATACGACGAGCTCGAAAGCGGTCATCTCGGGCCGCTGCGCAAGCTGGTGGTGCATGATGGGCACGAAGGCCCGGCGGAGATCGGCGTGCAGCCGGAGTTCCTGAAGTGGCTTACCGATCCTGTGCAGAATGGCGCGGGCGCGCTGTATGACTTCGGCTGCTACGGCGTGGACCTGGCGACCTGGCTGCAGCACGGCGAAGCGCCGCTGACCGTGACCGCCGTGACGCAGCAGTTGAAGCCGGAAGAGTATCCCCGCGTGGACGACGAGGGCACCATCATCCTGACTTATCCGCATGCGCAGGCAATCATTCAGGGCTCGTGGAACTGGCCCTTCGGTCGCAAGGACATGGAGGTCTACGGCGCCACCGGATACCTGAAGACGATCAAGAGCGACAAGGTGCTGGAGCGCACGAAGGGTGAGGCTGACGCGGCGGAGCGCGAGGCCACGCCTCTCGCTCCGCCGGAAGACGGCTCGATCGACTACCTGGTTGCGGTGCTTGACGGCAAGCTGAAGCCGCAGGGCGACTTGACCGCGCTGGATACGAACGTGATCGTGATGCAGATCCTGGATGCAGCACGGACGTCGGCAAAGACCGGACAGACGGTCAAGCTAACGCCTTTGCCGAAATAGTCGGAGACTTCCGGGAACGAACAGCTCCCGGCGCCCGTATCTGCCCCAGAGGCCCTCCATGGAAACTCTGCGGCAGGACATTGCCTACACGCTGCGCCAGATGCGCCAGTCCCCAGTTTTCACGCTGACGACCATGCTAACGCTGGCGCTGGGCATCGGTGCGACGACCGCGATCTTTTCGCTCATCAACACGGTGATGCTGAAGTCGCTGCCCGTGGTCGACCCGGCAAGCCTCTATCGCATTGGCAGCGGACAGGATTGCTGCGTCCAGGGCAGCCCGCAGGACGACTGGGGCATGTTCTCCTATCGCTTCTATCTGCGGATGAAGGATGCCGCGCCGGAGTTCGCGGAGCTTGCCGCGTTCCAGGCGGGCGGAACGCAGCTCAGCGCACGGCGCGGCGAGAGCGACCGCATCGCCAAGCCCATTCGCGGCGAATTCATCACCGGCAACTACTTTTCGACCTTCGGAATCAACCCCTTCTCCGGCCGCACCATCCATCCCTCCGATGACCAGCCAACCGCAGCGCCCGTCGCGATGCTCAGCTATCGCGCGTGGCAGCAGCAGTACGGCTCCGACCCCAAGATGGTCGGCTCCTCCATGATCCTGGACGGCCACGCGGTCACCATCGTCGGCATCACGCCTCCCGGCTTCTTCGGGGAGACGCTGCGCAGCGATCCGCCGGAGGTCTGGCTTCCCATGCAGCAGGAGCCGATCTTCCGCGGAACCAACTCTCTGCTGCATACCTTTCCGGCATGGCTGCGCGTGATCGGCCGGCTCAAGCCCGGAGCATCGCCCAACGCGCTTCCCTCACGCCTTACCAGCCTGCTGCGCGTGTGGCTGGTCGATGAGAGCGGCATGCCGGCGGAGTGGATGACGGGCATCAAGGCCGGGTTGTCGAAACAGAACATCAAGGTGGTCCCCGCGGGCACAGGGGTCGGCGTCATGAAGGAGAACTACGCTGACAGCCTGCACATTCTGCTCGCGGTATGCCTGCTGGTGCTGCTGATCGCCTGCGCCAACATCGCGAATCTCCTGCTGGCGCGCGGAACGGCGCGGAGGGCGCAAACGGCGGTCCGGCTGGCACTCGGCGCAAACCGCGGACGGCTCATCCGGCAATCGCTGACAGAGAGCATCGTGCTCTCCATCTTCGGCGGAGCGGCCGGCCTCGCAGTGGCGTATCTCGGCGTGAAGGCGGTTGTGGCGCTCGCCTTCCACGGAGCGAAATACGTGCCGATCGATGCCGCGCCGTCGCTGCCGGTTCTGGCATTTGCGTTCGCTCTCTCGCTCGTCACCGGCATGCTCTTCGGAACAGCGCCGGCGTGGCTTGCGTCCCATGCCGATCCGGCGGAGGCCCTGCGCGGCGCGAACCGCACCACCCGCGACCGTTCTTCGTTCTCGCAGAAGATTCTGGTCATCGTGCAGGCCACGCTGTCCGTGGTGTTGCTGGCGGGCGCGGGCCTGCTGACGCATAGCCTTTCCAACCTGCAGCACCAGGACTTCGGTTATGAGACGGATCACCGCGTCACCATCAGCCTGACGGCGCCCTTCTCGTCGTATCCGCAGCCGAAGCTGGACGCGATGTATCGCGAGCTGCAGGACCGGCTCTCACACATTCCCGGCGTCGAAAGCGCAGCACTCGCGCAGTACACGCCCTTGCAGGACAACTGGGGCGAGATCGTGATCCGCCAGGGACACGGCATGCCCAACATGAACGAGGAAATCGGCTCTTCCTGGGACCATGTCAATCCCGGCTATCTGGAGACGCTTGGTGAACCCATCCTGCGCGGGCGCTCGATCACCGCACAGGACACGGCGACGGCGCAGAATATTGTCGTGGTCAACGAAGCCTTCGTGAAGAGATTCTTCAAGCCCGGCGAGGAGCCGCTGGGCGCGCACTTCGGGCTCGATCTGCCGCGTTACAGCAATACTTTCGAGATCGTCGGAATCGTACGCAATGCGAAGTACAACGATCCGGCAAGCACCGACCCGCCGCGGCCGCTGTTCTTTGTGCCGCTCGCGCAGCGAACCCACTACGACGCTGGACTCATGCAGACCATTGACGACAGCACGCATTTCATCGAAGGCGCGGTTCTGCACCTGCACGGCAGCATGGAAGGTCTTGAGTCGGAAGTTCGGCACGTTCTGAGCGATGTGGATCCGAATCTCACGCTGCTGAACATTCAGACTCTGCGGGAGCAGGTAGATTCGAATTTTGACCAGCAGCGTGCCGTCGCGCGTATGACTGGCTTGTTCGGCATCCTCGCGCTGCTGCTCGCAGCAGTCGGACTCTATGGTGTGACGGCTTACACTGTGGAGCGGCGTACCAGCGAGATCGGGGTCCGGATGGCGCTTGGCGCGGACCGCATGAACGTTGTCCGGCTGGTGCTGCGCGGGGCCTTTCTGCAGATACTCATCGGCCTCGCGATCGGGATTCCCATCTCCATCGGCTGTTCGCGGCTCATCTCGGCGCAGCTGTATCAGGTGAAGGGATGGGACCCGCTGGTGCTGGGCGGATCGGTCCTCGCACTCATTTTCTGCGCCTTCTTTGCCAGCATCATCCCGGCACGGCGGGCAGCTTCCATCAACCCCGTCAAGGCGCTGCGCACCGAGTAAGGCGGAGGAGGCGTAATCTAGAGGGCAGAGGGTCCGCTTTGCGTCGTCCGTGTTTGCGTCATCTCTGTCTGCTGCTTGCCGTCTCGCTCGCTCTTCCCGCCCTGGCGCAGTATTCCGCCGAAAAGCCGCTGGGAGCCGCGGCGCAATCGACGCCCGCGTTTCTGAAGAACGCCGGGATCGACCAGCGGCTGGGCACACAGATCCCGCTCAATCTGCACTTCCGTGACGCTGCCGGTGCCGATGCGCCGCTGGGGCAGTACTTCGGCAAAAAGCCTGTTGCGATGGCGATGGTGTATTACAAATGCGCCATGCTGTGCCCGCAGGTGCTGCACGGGTTGGCCGCTTCGCTTTCGCAGACCGGCTATGCGCCGGCGCGCGATTACGACGTGATCGTTGCCAGCATCGACCCCACCGACACGCCCGCGGATGCCGCTGCCGCGCGGCAGAAGTTTGTGACGGAGCTTGGCGGGACGGTCCCCGCAGGCAGCGTGCATTTCCTGACCGGCCAGCAGCCGGAGATCACGGCGCTGGCGAATGCGATCGGCTTTCACTATGTGCGCGTCCCGGGGCCGGACGGCAAGATGACGCAGTTCGCTCATTCCAGCGTCATCATGGTCGCCACGCCGGAAGGCAAGCTCTCGAAGTACCTGACCGGCGTGGAATACCAGCCGCGCGATGTAAGGCTCGCGCTGCTCGAGGCCAGCGATCACCGCATCGGTTCGGCGACCGACCTGATCCTGCTCTACTGCTGCAGCTACTCGCCGACGGAGGGCCGCTACACCGTCTCCGTGTTGCGCGTGCTCGGGTTGGCCGGCATGGCGAGCGTCTTCGGGCTGGCGCTGATGCTCTATCTGCTCGCGCGCAAGCCGAAGGTAAAGACCGCTGCTTAATTCCCCGCCCGCTTAGCCAGCATCTCTGCGGCTTTCGTCAGCAGGCGGCTCAGGACGCTGTCGTTGTCGTAGCCGGAGCTCCAGGCGCGGCGTTGCCCTGCCGCGGCAATCCTCGCACGGGCCGGCTCATCGTTCAGGTAGCGATCGATCTTCGCGCGGCACTCTTCGAAATCGGAGAAGAAGACCGCCTCCTCGTCCTCGCGGAAGCAGGCCAGGTGTTCCGCAGTTCGCTCGGCCAGCAGAAAGCCTCCGCATGCCGTGATCTCGAAAGACTTCTGCGCCACCTGGTCGCTGTTGCTGTGGGTCACGAAGGCGAGATTGATGCGCGAGCGCCAGATGGCTTCGCGGTACGCATCGGCGACCAGCTCACCCACGCGGAAGGTTCCGGCAAATGCATCCGCAGGCAGAGCCGCCTGCCAATGTGGGCGCGATCCGGAGATGTCGACGGCCACGCCGGCACGCCAGAGACGAGCCAGAAAATCCGCACGGTCATCATAGGGCGTCCCGATGAAGGAGACCTGGCGGTCGCGATTTCCGTCGTTCCAATCCGGCGGCGGAGGATAGTGGACGGTTCGCTCAAAGCCGTTCAGGATACGTACCACCTCCCGCGCACCGGCCTTGCGATAGTCCGTCAGGCTGACGTCGCGCTGCACCCCCGTCAGATCGAAACCGGGAACCGTGCGGCGGTAGAGACGCCAGCCTGGATCATTCCGCGGGCCAAAGGGATTGTCGATCACGAAGTCGATACAGAAGACGCCGCTTTCACGCAGCCGGCGAAGGGTCTTCGGGTGCAACTGGAGCGCCTTGTCGAAAATCGCGATCTGCGCCTGCTCGCGACGCGCAATCGCGAGCACATCGCGGTTGAACTGCGCGACCTCCGGTCCGATTTGCAGCCGGAATTGCACTTTGCCGCGGATACCCGGCGCACCATACTGATCCCGGTCAAGCACCGCGACATGTTCCAGCCCCAGTCGACGTAGCGCTCCCAGGCGGTAGACGCCGAAGTGATTGGGCGTGAGACTGGTGACAAACAGCACACGCAGATGCCCAAGCGCCTCCACCTGCATTTCCATCAATCCTGACCCCGCATGTTCGGAATACCCTATCCTACGCAGAGGCGCACGACACCCGCGGTTTCTGGGCATTCACATCGCTTCTATCGTATTCTGTGAAAACAGCATAAATTCGCGAGACATGCCGTCTGGATAGTCTCCATTGCTGTGATACTTTTCACTGGGGAATCCGGCGCCGCCGTGCCCCCATCCGGAGGAACAACACGTTGCCCAAGAATATGGTGCCGAAGCGCCTCTTCTTCACAAAAGGTGCCGGCAGGCACAAGGAGCGCCTGACATCTTTTGAGCTCGCACTGCGCGATGCCGGTATCGCCGCGCAGAACCTGGTTCGCGTCTCATCCATCTTTCCACCGAATGCCAAGCTCATCACGCGCAAAGAGGGTGTGGAGTATCTGTCGCCGGGCGAGGTGACCTTTGCCGTGGTGGCCGAAAACTCCACGCGCGAGCCGCACCGCCTGGTCGCTTCGAGCATTGGGGTGGCCATTCCCAGCGACCGCAACACCTACGGCTACCTGAGCGAGCATCACAGCTTTGGCGAGACCGAGGATCAGGCCGGCGAGTACGCCGAGGAGCTGGCGGCCGAGATGCTTGCCACCACGCTCGATGTGGAGTTCGATCCGGACAAGAGCTGGGACGAAAAGAAGGAGATCTACCGCATCTCCAACAAGATCGTCCGCACGGCCAACGTGACGCAGTCCGCGATCGGCGACAAACGCGGCCGCTGGACGACCGTCATCGCCGCTGCGATCCTGATCTTCGAGTAGCCCGACTTCAGAACAGACCAAAGGCGCGGGCCTCCAAAAGCCCCGCGCCTTTCGCTTGCGTGCAGCATCAGGAATTAGAGGAAACCGAGACAACATGCCGACTGCTCTGAAATACCGGATTGGCCTGGTGCAGATGTCCTGCTCGCCCGATCCGGACGCGAATCTGGAGAAGGCAGCCGACCGCGTGCGCGAAGCCGCGCGTGCCGGAGCGCAGATCGTCTGCCTGCCGGAGCTCTTCCGCGCGCAGTATTTCTGCCAGCGCGAGGACACGGCTCTGTTCGACCTGGCGGAGCCGATTCCCGGGCCCAGCACGGAGCGGCTGAGCGCGGTGGCGCGCGAGGAGCACGTGCTGGTGATCGCTTCTCTCTTCGAGCGGCGCGCGGCCGGCCTGTATCACAACACGGCGGTCACCATTGAGGCCGACGGCACGATCGCCGGGCTCTACCGCAAAATGCACATCCCGGACGATCCGCTCTACTACGAGAAGTTCTACTTCACGCCGGGCGATCTCGGCTTCCGCGCTGAGGAGACATCCGTCGGCCGCGTCGGCACGCTCGTCTGCTGGGATCAGTGGTATCCGGAGGGCGCACGCATCACCGCGCTGCAGGGCGCGAATGTCCTCTTCTACCCAACGGCGATTGGATGGCATCCGGCGGAGAAAGAAGAGTACGGCGCCGCACAGTACGACGCGTGGCAGACCATCCAGCGCGCGCATGCGATCGCCAACGGCGTCTACGTGGGCGCGGTGAACCGTGTTGGCTGGGAGAACGGTGACATGCGCGGCAATCGCGTGGAAGGGCCGGGCCTTGAGTTCTGGGGCGGCTCGTTCATTGCCGATCCCTTCGGCCGCGTCATCGCCAAAGCGCCGCATGATCGCGAAGACATCCTGATTGCGGAAGTGGATCCCACAGCGCTCGAAGAGCAGCGGCGTCACTGGCCGTTCCTGCGCGACCGCCGCATCGACGCCTATGGCGGCATCACCAGCCGCTTTCTGGATCAGCCACTCAGCTCGAAGGTGGCGTTGAAGTGACGGAGAACGCAACGCCCCACGCGCTGGGCTACCGCATGCCCGCCGAGTGGGAGCCGCACACCGCAACCTGGATCGCGTGGCCGCACAATGCCACCGACTGGCCGGGACGCTTCCAGCCCATTCCCTGGGTCTACGCGGAGATCGTGCGCCAACTTGCCGCAGTGGAGCAGGTCCGCATCCTCATCCAGAACGCAGAGGCAGAAAAGCGGGCGCGCGGCGTGCTGAAGCGTGCCGGGGTAAATCTGGCCAGCGTGCACTTCCACCAGTGGCCGACCAACCGCGTGTGGACGCGCGACTCCGGCCCAATTTTTGTGAAGAAAAATGACGGCCTCGCCATCACCAACTGGAAGTTCAACGCGTGGGCCAAATATCCCGACTGGGAGCTGGACAACGCGCTGCCGGACCGGGTGGCGGAGCTGCTGCAACTGCCTGCCTTTGCGCCCTCCGTCACGCTCGCGGATGGCGCGGAGCACGAGCTGGTGCTCGAAGGCGGCAGCATCGATACCAACGGCGAGGGCGTGCTGCTGACCACGGAAGAATGCCTGCTGAGCCCGGTGCAGCAGCGCAATCCCGGCGTCAGCCGCGAGCAACTGGAGCAGGCCTTCCACGACTATCTCGGCATCGATCAGGTGCTGTGGATGAACCGCGGCATCGCCGGCGACGATACGCACGGTCATGTGGACGACATCACGCGGTTTGTGGATGCGAACACAATCGTCACCGTGGTTGAGCCAAATCGCCAGGACGAAAATCACCAGCCGCTGGCCGAGAACCTGGACCGGCTGCGCTCCGCTCGCAATCGCGACGGGCAGCCCTTCCGCATCGTAGAGCTGCCGCTTCCCTCACCCGTGGTCTTCGAGCGCCAGCGGCTTCCGGCAAGCTATGCGAACTTCTACATCGCCAACGGACTCGTGCTCGTCCCCACCTTCAACGACGCGAACGATCGCCATGCGCTGAACACGCTGGCGGAGCTGTTTCCGCGGCATCGCATCGTCGGCATCCACTGCCTGGACTTCATCTGGGGCCTCGGCGCGCTGCATTGCATGACGCAGCAGCAGCCGGCGGTCTAACGCAATGACCGACCTCGAGCTGATGCAGGCCGCGCTCGACCAAGCGCGGGCCGCTGAAGCCGCCGGTGAAGTTCCCGTCGGAACGATCGTGCTCTTCGAAGGAGAGATCATCGCGCGCGGCCAGAACCGTGTGCTGCGCGACAACGATCCCACGGCGCACGCGGAGATCGTCGCGCTGCGGACCGCTGCCCACGCCATCGGCAACTACCGGCTCAACGGATGCACCGTCGTCTCTACACTTGGAGCCGTGCGCGATGTGCGCCGGCGCCATGATCCACGCGCGCATCGACCGGCTGGTCTTTGCCGCGGACGATCCCAAAGCCGGCGCCGCAGGCTCGGTGCTCAATGTGGTCAGCCATGCCGCGCTGAACCACCAGATCTCGGTCGAGCGAGGCCTGCTGGCGGAGGAAAGTGCGGCTCTGTTACGAGAGTTTTTTCAGCGTCGCCGATAGTCATCTGCCCCGACGCCGGCTGTTTCACAAGCATCTAATCGAGCACGTATGATGCGCGACATGCACGTCATTGTCTACTCCGCGGCATGGTGCCGCGACTGCCGCCAGGCAAAGCGCTTTCTGGAAGAGCACCAGATCGCGTACACGGAAATTGACATCGAGCGGGTGCCCGGCGCAGCGGAAGAGGTGATGCGCCACGTGGGCAAACGCGCGATCCCGCAGTTCGTCATCGACGGCCAGTGGGTGCAGCCGTATCGCCCTGGCCTCGGCTTCCTGTACCAGGAGATGTGCGAGCTACTGGGCCTGCCTGTTTAAGACGCGCCCGTCACGTCGCTCGTCCACGGTTCCGGGATCGTTCAGGATGGCGCGGGCGTCAGCCTCCTCTGCCGCGCTGACCTGCAGCGACACTCCATCCAGCCCATTTCCATAAAGCAGGCCGGCATTTTCCCCCGCAAGGAAGCAGCGGATGCCCGCCGAATCCAGCCTTCCCTTGGCCAGCTCAGCCTGCAGCATGTCCGTGAAGCGCTCAATCGTCACCATCTGCTCGCCCGACTGTTCCAGCTGCTCTGCCATCGTCTGCCCCCGGTCCGCTGACCTCTGTACGCTGATTGGATGCGTGCCCGCTAGAATAAGACGTTACACTTCGCACCACAAGAGCGCAGGGAGAAACCGATTGATCGCACGCTATACGCGGCCCGGCATGGGCGCCATCTGGACCGACGAGAACAAGTACCGCATGTGGCTGAAGGTGGAGACCGCCGCCTCCGAGACGCTGGCTGAAGACGGCATTGTGCCTCGCGAGGCCGCAGCAGCGATCCGCGACAAGGGCGACTTCGACCTGAAGCGCATCTTCGACATCGAGGCCGAAGTAAAGCACGATGTCATCGCGTTCACCACGGCGGTCGCGGAGAAGATCGGTCCCCAGGCGCGCTGGCTGCACTACGGCCTCACGTCGAACGACGTGGTCGACACGGCGCAGGCCCTGCAGGTAAAGGCCGCCTCCGGGCTGCTGCGCCACGGCATCGTCGGCTTGAAAGAGGTGCTGAAGCGCCGCGCGCTGGAGTTCCAGCACACCCCGATCATTGGCCGCACACACGGTGTCCACGCCGAGCCAACCACCTTCGGGCTGAAGCTGCTGAACTGGTACGCGGAGATTGACCGCGACCTGGCGCGCTTCGACGCCGCAGCCGAGGATATGCGCGTCGGCAAGCTCTCCGGCGCCGTTGGGACGTTCGGCCATCTGAAGCCGGAACACGAGGTCCGCATCTGCGAACGGCTGGGACTGAAGCCCGCACTGGTGGCCACCCAGGTGATCCAGCGCGACCGGCATGCATACTACATCGCGACGCTCGCCGTGCTGACTGCGACGCTCGACAAGATTGCGACCGAGGTCCGCCACCTGCAGCGGACCGAGGTGCGCGAGGCGGAAGAGTTCTTCTCGGAAAAGCAGAAGGGCTCAAGCGCGATGCCGCACAAACGCAACCCCATCACCAGTGAGCAGATCAGCGGGCTCGCACGCGTGGTGCGCGCCAATGCGCAGGCCGCGTTTGAGAACGTCGCGTTGTGGCATGAGCGTGATATCTCGCACTCGTCTGTCGAGCGCGTCATCTTTCCTGACTCGACCATCCTGACCGACTACCTGCTGGCCAAGACAACATCGCTGATCGACAAGCTGCTGGTCTATCCCAAGCGCATGCTGCGGAATCTCGAAAGCACGGGCGGCCTGATCTTCTCCGGCCAGTTGCTGCTGGACCTGGCCGAGTCCGGCATGTCGCGCGAGGATGCGTACCGGCTGGTGCAGTCGCACGCCATGCGCGCCTGGCGCGAGGAACTGGTCTTCCGTGATCTCGTCGCGCAGGATAAGGAGATCACCAAACGGCTCTCGCCGGACAAGCTGGCCAGGACCTTCGACCTGGAGCGGCAACTGCGCAACGTGGACGCGATCTTCGATCGTGTGCTGAAGTACGAGACTGTGCCGGCATGAACGTCACTGTCGCGGTGACAGGAGCGAGCGGCGCGGTATTGGCGCAGCGGCTCCTGCACGCGCTCGAAGCGGACCAGCGCGTCACCGGAGTGGACTTCGTTGTCTCGGAGAGCGCACTGCGCGTCATCGCGGAGGAGCTTCACCTCTCCGGGCGAAACGATCTGGTCGAAAAGCTGCTGGGCGGTCCGCCGAAGAAGACGCGTCAGCATGCGGAGCACGACATCGCCGCGTCGATTGCCAGCGGCAGCTATCCATCCGCCGGCATGATCGTGCTTCCCTGCTCCATGGGCACGCTGGCCGGCATCGCGAACGGCATGGCCGGGAATCTGATCGAGCGGGCCGCCGATGTCTGCCTGAAGGAGCGGCGCCCGCTGCTGCTCTGCGTACGCGAGACGCCCTTCAACAAGATTCACCTGCGCAACATGCAGCTTGCCGCGGATGCCGGCGCGACGATCTTTCCCGGTGATCCCGGCCTTCTACAACGAGCCTGCGACCACGGCCGATATGGTGCGCAATTTTGTGGACCGCGTGCTGGCACACTTCGGACTGCCCCAGCCGGGCGCGTACGTCTGGAAGCCGGGCGCCCACTAAGCAGAGCTTCGACGTGCACAGGCTGTGACTGACTCGCTGACTTGCTGACCGGTGTATCGCTGACTTGCCTTCCTTACATCGGCAAATGCTTCACATGCTCCGCGCGCACGTCGTCTGAAGTGAACAGGCTCAGAAAGGGCGCGCCATTGGCCGCTGCTTCGACCGCGGGCCGCCCCTTAGCCTCGGTGCGCTCCACCAGGCATACGACCCCGACAACGCGCATCTTCGCGGCATGGGCCGCCTCAATCGCCGTGATGGTCGAGCCACCCGTGGTGCACACGTCATCGACGATGAGTACCGGAGCATTCTCTTCAGAGAAGCCTTCGATCTTCCGCCCGGTGCCGTGCGCCTTCTCTGCCTTGCGGACGAGAAAGCCGTGGATCAATCTGCCTTTACCGGCATCCGCGTGGCGCTGCGCGCTGGCAATGGCAACGGCCGACACAACCGGATCGGCCCCCAGCGTAAGGCCGCCCACGGCGTGTGGGTCCAGATGATGCTCGCGCAACAGATCGAGGATGGCGAGGCCGGTCAAACGGCCGCCTTCCGCGTGCAGTGTCGTAGTACGGCAGTCGATGTAGTAGTCGCTGCGCCCGCCGGAGGAGAGTTGGAAGTCTCCCAGCTTGAAAGACTGGCGGGCGAGGAGCGCGAGAAGCAGCTGGCGGGGCGAGTTCTTTTCAGACGTAGTAGTCATCACTTCACCAGCTTATCCAAATGCCGGAAGCCGCTCGTGCCAATGAAGAGCATGACGAAGATGGTGGCGTTGTACATGGAGTGCACCAGCGTGCTGGCCGCGAGCGAATGGAAGCGCACACGCGTGACGCAGAGCACGACGCTCACGGCGAAAAGCACCGAGAGCGGCGCAAACGAATGAGCAAGCTGCGCGCCGTGCAGCATCGCGAATCCGATGCTGGTAATCACGGTAGAAAAGACCAGGGCGGGCAGGCTCCAGCGCGGGTCTGGATTGCGGGAACCCCGCTCCACACCATCAGAACCCCGCTCCGCACCGTCGACGTTGTGTTCTGTTCCCAGGTGGTGGAAGACAGCAACACCTTCCGGAGGCAGCGATGAGTAGATCGCCGCTTGCTGCTGCCATTCGCTTTCAGTGGGCTGGTGCGCGGGCGGGCCGCCGAGCAGCTCACGTGGTGTGCGGGCACGTTGCATTGTCCAGTCCCATGCACTGGCCAGCGACGGCAGCAGGAAGCCGCGGAAGGCCAGCTCTTCAAACGCGGGCGCCACCGTCACGCCAAAGATAGCGATAAGCCACACGCCCAGCCGATTCGTGAAGAATTTATCGATCGGCAGCTCCTTCGGAATGGGCAGAAAATTTGAAAGGAACTGCACCACCACGCTGGTGGCTACGCCGATCGCAACCAGCAGCCACACACGGTGCCGCACGATGAATCCCCGCCAGTGCACTCCCTCAGCAAACGACCGTCCCCACAAGAGCGGAAAGATCAGCAAGCTCGCGGCCGCCGCAATCGCGTAGACGATCGCCTCCACCGGAATCACAATGCGGGGATCGGTCTGCATCTGGTCGACCGTCTCGTGCAGATGCGGCGCAACATGCTTGAGCGACAGAGCGAATCCAAGCCCCACCAAAAACCCGGCGAGGATCACGATAAGTCCGAAGAGCAGCGTATGCCCGATAAGCGGCGTCGCATCGGAGAGCGGCGTCTGGTCTACGGTGACGACGGGCAGACGCGTCCCGGAATCGGAGACATCCTCCGGCGAGGCGGCAGGCGGCAGAGAGCTGGGATCGATCGGCATTGTCTGTTTACTGGAGGACTGTAGCAGAACGGCCCCGCGTGCTCTTCTTCGTCCGCCCATTCTCTGCCGCAATGGACGCCACGGCGGCGGCGGCGGACTCGCCGGCTGGAAAATACCGCCGCAGGAACTCTGCCGTATGCGAGGCCGTAACCTGCGCCACCTGCGCGGGCGTGCCTTCGGCCACGATCATCCCGCCGTCTTCGCCCCCTTCCGGACCCAGGTCGATGATCCAGTCGGCATTGCGGATCACGTCCAGGTTGTGCTCGATGATGATGACAGTATTGCCAAGGTCAGTAAGCCGGTGCAGCACCTCCAGCAGCTTGCGCACATCATCAAAGTGCAAGCCGGTCGTCGGCTCATCCAGCACGTAGAGCGTCTTGCCGGTCTGGCGCTTGGAAAGCTCGCGCGCCAGCTTCATGCGCTGCGCTTCGCCGCCGGAGAGCGTCGTGGCCGCCTGCCCCAGGTGCACGTAGCCAAGCCCCACATCGACCAGCGTCTGCAGCTTCTGCCGCACCTGTGGAATGTCTTTGAGCACCGGCAGCGCGTCTTCGATGGCGAGATCGAGAATGTCGGCAATCGAATAGCCGTTGAACTTCACCGCGAGCGTCTCCTGGTTGAAGCGCCGGCCGTTGCAGACATCGCACAGCACGTAAACGTCGGGCAGGAAATTCATCTCGATACGCTTCTGACCGTCGCCCTGGCAGGCTTCGCAGCGGCCTCCCGCGACGTTGAAGGAGAAACGGCCGGGCTTGTAGCCACGCTCGCGCGCCTCCGGCAGCATGGCGAAAATGTCGCGGATCGCGGAGAGCACGCCGGTGTACGTCGCCGGATTCGAGCGCGGCGTGCGGCCAATCGGCGACTGGTCGATGCGGATGACCTTGTCGATCTGCTCGCCGCCCTTGATCGCCTTGTGCTCACCCGGAGGATCGTGTGAGTCGTAGAGCAGCCGCGCGAGCGAGCGGTAGAGGATGTCGTTGACCAGCGTGCTCTTGCCCGAGCCGGAAACACCGGTCACCACGGTCATGACGTTCAGCGGAAAACGAGCCGTGATGTTACGCAGATTGTGGCTGCGCGCGCCTTCCACGGTGATCCACGCTCCGTTGACAGGGCGCGGCGTCAGCCGATGAAGGATGCCCGTAGCGCCGGAGAGATAGCGGCCGGTGAGCGAGTCCGCGGCCTCCATGATGTTTGCCGGAGTTCCTTCGGCAACGACATGGCCGCCCAGTTTGCCCGCTCCGGGGCCCAGGTCGAGCACATAATCGGCGCTGCGAATCGTGTCTTCGTCATGCTCGACAACCAGCACCGTATTGCCGAGATCGCGCAGCGATTCCAGCGCTGCAATCAGCCGCTGATTGTCCCGCTGGTGCAAACCGATCGAAGGCTCGTCGAGCACGTAAAGCACGCCGCGCAGCCGCGAGCCAATCTGCGTCGCCAGCCGAATTCGCTGGCCCTCGCCGCCGGAAAGCGAGGCGGCGTTGCGATTCAGCGAGAGATAGGAGAGCCCAACCGCGTTCAGGAACTCCAGCCGCTCGATGATCTCGCGGCGCAGCCGGTCGGCGATCAGCGCCTCGCGCGCGGAGAAGCTGAGCGCGCGCGCCGCATTCAGCGCGCGGCCCAGCGGCAGCGAGGTGAAGTCGGCAATCGAAAGGTCGTTGACCTTGACCGCCAGCGATGCAGGCCGCAGCCGCTTGCCCTGGCACGCCGGGCAGATCGTCGCCGACATGTAACCCAGCAGCCATTCCCGGTAGCTGTCGGACTTCGATTCTTCAAGCGAATCGCGCAGCCACTGGAAGACGCCATGGAAGCCGGTGCGTGGCGCCTCGGCACCGGGGCCGTAGAGTAACAGCTCCTGTTGCTTCTCCGTTAACTCCTCGAACGGCTTCTGGATGGGGATCTTGTACTTCTGCGCCGCCAGCTTCACCAGCCGCGCCAGGTACTGCGATCCGGAGCCCGGGCCCAGCGCGCCCTCAAGCAAAGGCTTCGACCAGTCGATAACCACCTTGACGGCGTCGAAGTCGTAAATGCTTCCCAGGCCGTGACACTCCGGGCATGCACCGTAGGTGCTATTGAAGGAAAAACTGCGAGGCTCCAACTTAGGGACATCGAGTCCGCAATCGGGACACGCCATCGACGAGGAGTACAACTGCTCGCCCTCGGCATTTCCGATGAGGACCAGACCATTCGCCAACTGGAGCGCCTTGGCAACGGCCGCCTCCAGGCGCTTCTCGACGCCCGGTTTCAGCACCACGCGATCGACAATGGCCTCAATGGTGTGGTTCTTCCGCTTCTCGAGAGAAATCGGATCGGCAAGGTCCCGGACCTCGCCATCCACGCGGGCCTTAAATCCCTGCTGATCAAGCGAGTCGAGCAGATCCTTAAACTCGCCCTTGCGGCCGCGGACAACCGGCGCGTAGACAATCAGCCGCTCCCCGGCAGGCAGCGCAAGCACGCGCTCCACGATCTGCTCGGCGGACTGGCGGGAGATGGGCCTGCCGCAGTTCGGGCAGTGAGGGGTGCCGACGGAGGCAAAGAGCAGGCGGAGATAGTCATAGATCTCCGTGATGGTGCCGACGGTGGAGCGGGGACTGCGGCTGGTGGTCTTCTGCTCGATCGAGATGGCGGGGCTGAGGCCCTCGATCGAATCGACGTCAGGACGCTCGATCTGATCGAGAAACTGGCGGGCGTAGGCCGAGAGAGTTTCGACGTAACGGCGCTGCCCTTCGGCGTAGATGGTGTCGAAGGCCAGCGAAGATTTGCCGGAGCCGGAGAGGCCGGTGATTACGGTGAGGGTGTTGCGCGGAATCTGGACGTTAATGTCCTGCAGGTTGTGCTGGCGCGCGCCGCGGACCGTGATGTTGGTGATGGGCATGCAGGGACTTGAAGGAGTTGCGCCCAGGATTTTTCTATCTGGGTTGCCTGGGAAACATGACGCGAAAGTAATGGGATACGGCGGAAAAGACGGCGACAACGCACTGTCCTTCTACGTATCTTAGTCGGCAATAGAAACGAGGGTCAACGCTCACATCTCTCTGCGAGAATGCAGCTCGGAGATGAATCACAGAAGATGAAGCGCGCTCCACTGGATCGCACATTCATCCGAAACAATGCTTGGCTGGAAGAAGACGGATAGGAAATGTCCCCCATGGATACGATGAATCTCTTAGGTCTCACCTGTGCAGTACTTGCCGCCCTCGCTTTTGGCGTTCTGCTTGCCTATAACTGCTGCCGCGCACTCTTCGCGCTGCTCCGTGCACACTCCCGCTCGCTGCACCCGGTCGCAACGAGCAAAGCGGTCGAGGCGCAGGTTCAGGCGTCGTAGCCTCTCTCACTCTTTACGAACGACACACGGTCTTTGCTGCGAGGAATTCCCTTGCCCGGCGCGCGTGCGACAGCGCCGTTTATTCCGGCGCGTTCTGCATGGGCGGCGCGACCCGCGGATTCTGCGGATTCTGCGCCGTAGGTGGCACAGGCTCGGCAGGCGCTATCGAGGGTGGCGTGTACTGCATCGGCGGCGAGCCGTCGTCGGAGGCGTCGTCACCACTGTTACCCGTGTCGTCCTGCGCGCTGTCGTCGCCGTTCTGTGCGTTCTGTCCGTTCTGCCCCGGGTTCTGATTCTGGGCCGTGTCCGCAGGCGTCGACGCTCCGCCGCCCGTCCTCCGGGTCAACATCAGTTCGCGTGGCGCTCCGTTGGGCAGGTCCCCCACCATCACCACGTTGTATGACGTGCCATCCAGCAGCGCCGTCAAGAACTTCGCGCGGCGCCGCCGGGCCGAAGCTGCCAAAGACGCGCTCATCGCCGCCCAGCCCGTCCAGTTGCATGCCGGTCTTGGAGGAAACCTGACGCAGAATCTGCGCCAGGCTGGAATTGTCCGCCTTCACGGTCAGCTCGTTGTTGCCGGCGGTCACGGTTGCCGGCGATGCGGGCTGTTCAAACAGGCTGGGAGCAACGGTTGGCACCGGAGGCGGCGCGGGCGTTGCCGGCGGAGGCGTCCCTTTACCCTTCTGAGTAGGCTGGGCGCTGAGGCAGGCTCGTCGCGGCAGGCTGCGTCGGCACAGGCCGGGATGGCGTGTTCTGAGCCAGTGCTACCGCAGTCAAAGCAAACAGCCCGCAAAGCGTCAGACATGACGGCGCAAGGCGCGGCAGCCGCGCTCCAAATGACTTTTTTTCTCTGAATCCAGCCGCCAACATGGCTCTTACCTGACTGTGCCCCACACCTCATAGACTACGCCAGCAGCCGCTTCGCTCATAACGGATCGGGTGCATCGTCAAATTTCATTTCATTGCAATGCAGTGCGTCTAATACCATGGTACATTTGTACCAAATGGCACCCAAGGACACATCTCCCGTGCACCCGATTGAAATCGAGCGCGTCCAGACCGGCGTGCGGCTGGAGAAGCGCATGCTCAAGGTGCTGAAGGCCATCGCGGAACAGAAGGACATGAGCCTGGGCGACCTGCTCGAGGGCATCGTGCTGCACGCCTTTGAAGGCAAGGCTCCGTTCTCGCCGCAGACACTCAAGGACATCGAACAGTTCCGCGCGCTCTACGGGCTGACGCTGCGCGCTCAGGACAGTCATCAGCTCCGGGAGCGGCAATGAAGGAGCGGCAATGAAATGGATTCTGATCCTTTGTCTGGTCATGAGTAGCGCGGCCCTTGGCAGCCACGCCGCGACGGCAGCAGCGTCGGATACGACACAACCGCTCGCGCATGTCAGCAGCAGCTTCAGCTTCCGGGTGAACGCCGGGCTGCGCGATGCCGCGCCGCTCTTCGGCCCCGAGGGTGAACGCGCATGGGCCGGCAAGGACTGGAATCCGCAATTCGCCTTTCCCACTCCAGCGCGGGACGTCGAAGGCGCGGTGTTCACCATCCAACACGGCGAGCACACAGCGGTCTGGATCAACACGGTCTTTGATCTCGAAACCGGCCGCATGCAGTATGTCTACGTGCTGGCCGATCTGCTGGCCACCACCATCGACGTGCGTCTGCATCCCATCGATCTGACGCACACCAAAGTCGACGTGACCTATACCCGCACCGCATTGCGCCCGGAGGCGTAACGAGCACGTGCTCCGCATGGCGAAGCATGATGGCGAACAGGGGCCGGAGTGGGAAGCCGCCATCCATGCGTATCTAGAGCATCGAAGCAGTTCCCGATAGCAGCTTCCGTGCGTGCTGTATGTTTTGCGCTGCATGACGCGGTTGTGTTGAAGTAGGGGCGTGCTGTGTTGGTGATACCGCGATGAATCTCTTTCTCTTCCGGCGCATGGCTGGCGCAACCCTGCTGCTGAGCTTCACGCTTCCCGCGTTCGGCGTCTCCTGCAAGACGCAGGGCGCGATGACGGAGGCCGAGCGAGCGCCCATCGTGCAGGCCGCACGTCAGATCGCGCAGGATGTCCAGAGCGGCCGCACCGCGGACCTCAAAGCCGCCACGGTTCCAGCCGTCGCGGCGAATTTCAACAGCATCGCGCAGGCTTCCACGGCGCTCGCGCCACTCCTCTCCGGAGCGGCAATCACAGTGGATGCGGTCTACAAACTGGATGCCTCCGATGCCAAGCCCGGCGATGAGCAGGAGCAGTTCTTCTGCGATGCGGGCGAAAACGCTCACGTGGTGTTCAGCATTCAGCACCTGCCGCCGGGGCAATTCGCATTCGCGCTGGTGCACGCGACCGGCGTGGCAAAGCCGCAGCAGATGGCGCTGCTGCTGCAGTCGCTCCAGGCTGGTGCCCCATGGCAGCTTGCCGGCTTCTTCCCCAAGCCGCTCACCGTGGCGGGGCACGATGGCCTGTGGTACTGGAAACAGGCGCGCACCTATGTGCAGAAGAAGCAGCCATGGAACGCGTGGTTCTACTACTCGACCGCGGTCTACCTGCTGCAGCCCGCCGGCTTCTTTTCGAGCACGAATTTTGAAAAGCTGGTGGACGAGCAGCAGTCGGCTCGCCCCACCGACCTGCCCGGCACAACGCCGGTCACCGTCACCGCCGATGGCGCGAGCTACAAAATTACAAGTCTGCGTACCGACGATGAGCTCGGCGGGCTCGACCTGGTCGCTCACTACAACTCGACCAGCAGCGATCCGGTCACGAATCGAACCCACACCATCGCCGTGATGCGCGGCCTGCTGACGCTTCATCCGGAGCTGCGCGAAGCCTTTCACGGGCTGTGGGTCTTCGCCGACGCGGGGCCAGAAGGACAGGCCTTCTCGCTGGAACAGCCGATGACGGCGATACCTCGAAGTTAAAGTACAACTTTAACTTCGGACTGAGCCGGCGAACTACTTGATCCCGACAACCATCGAATCCGGTCCCGCGAGATGCTCCACATACGCCTCTCGGAAGCCTGCCTCCCGCATCCAGCCAATGCAATCCGCGGCCGTGTAGTCGAAGCCGCCCGGCGTCTCGATGAGCATGTTCAGGCTCATCAGCAGCCCGAACGCGTTCTTCGAGCGGTCGTCGTCGATGATTGCGTCGTAGACCACAAGAGCGCCGCCGGGATTGAGCGCGGCAAAGGCCTTCGCCACCAGCATCTTCTTCTGCTCGAGATCCCAGTCATGCAGGATGTGCCCCATCGTGAACGCGTCGACGTTCGGCAGATCGTCGTGGAAGAAATCGCCTGGCTGGAATTGCACGCGCTCGGCGACGCCATGGGTTCTGGCGTACTCCTCGAAGATCGGTGCCGCTTCGGGCAGATCGAAACCGATGCCCCGCAGATGTGGGTTGGCGAGCGCAATCTGCACCGCCAGATCGCCCTGCGCCGCGCCGAGATCGGCAAACGTGCGGTAGCCTGCCCACTTCACCTTGCGCGCAATGGCCATGTTTGCGCCGTGGCTGATGGCGGACATCGCCGAAAGAAATCCCTTCAGCCGCGCCGGATCGGAATAGAGCGCGGTGAAGGGCGAGCCGGTAGTGTCGTGCTTGGCTTCGTTCTGTTGCTGCCCTGTTCGCAGCGCCTCTGTCAGGTGGTTCCAGAAGCCGTAGAGACGTGCGTTCGCCATCTCCAGAACGCCGCCGATATAGCTGGGCTTGTCTCTATCCAGAAACAAGTCTGCTTCCGGCGAATTGCAATAGTGGTTCTCCGTTCGGTGCAGGAATCCAAGCGCGACCAGCGCGTCCAGAAAATCCCGCGCCGCGCGGGGATGCAATCCGAGCCGGCCGGCAAGCGCGTGGAACTCTTCCGGACCGCGACCCAGTTCGGTGAACACTCCCATCTCGACGGCGCTGAGCAGCGCCTTCGAGCCCCAGAATCCTAGACCTGTCTGCAGAATGCGGTCCGGCGCCGGACCTGCAGCAACACTCATGTCGGTACTCCTTCATCTCGGAAAAATTGATTCAGAGAACTCGCCGCAACTCCGCGGGTTGTCTCTTTCCATGATTTCTAGAACGTGTGCTTCAGGCGAAGGAGCGGCGAAGGAGGGAGGACGTGCAGCGACCGGCTTCTCCGGCGCACAGAGTAGAAGACCATGCGGCCGGAGGCAAGCGGAAAGTAGCGATTTCGGTCCGTTAGAATTTGCCAAAGTTGCATCACAGAGAGTTTGGCCTGGCAGCCGCCGGCGCGCGGAGCGCTCTCCGCATGCCAGGCACTACACTGAAGAGAGCAAATGAGTACGGAAAAACCCCTTTCCCGGGCAATCAAGGATCGCCGCGCAACCCCCAGCTTCGATGGCCGGCCCATTCCCTCCAAGGATCTGCGCCGCATTCTCGATGCCGGACTGAATGCCCCGAGCGCATACAATCTGCAGCCCTGGCGATTCATCGTCGTGCGCAATCCGGAGCAGAAACATCGCCTGCGCAGCGCCTGCTACAACCAGCCCAAGGTGGACGAGGCCTCCGCCGTGATCGTGGCCTGCGGCGACGCGGATGGCTGGCGCACCGGCGACTTGGAAGAGATGCTGCGCATGGGCCGTGAAAACGGCATGCCGGAAAACTACGCGGAGCAGGCGAAGGTCGGCATTCCTGCTTACCTGGCAAATCACCCGAACCTGCCGATGTGGCTGAATCGCCACGTGATGATTGCCTTTACCCACATGATGCTGATGGCGGAGGTCCTGGGCTACGACACCGCGCCGATGGAAGGCTACGAATCGGAAAAGGTAAGCGAGGTGCTGAAGCTGCCATTGAGCTACGTCACGGTCGCGCTGCTGGCCGTGGGTCGGGGACGCGGCGCAGACAAGTTCGCGGGCGGTCGATTCCCTTCCTCGCGGACTGTCTTCGGCGAAGAATACGGGCGTCCTCTGGTGGACGACAAGGCCGACGACGAGACGGGTACATAAGCATTCACCATGCAGAGAGAATTTCCTAACGCCCCCATCGCGGGTGTGGGCGCGGTTGTGCTGGATGCGGACGACCGCATTCTTCTGGTGCGGCGCGGCCACGAACCGCTGCTCGGCGAGTGGTCGATCCCCGGCGGCGCGCTCGAACTGGGCGAACGCCTGGAGGACGGTGTGCGCCGAGAGGTACGCGAGGAAACCGGACTCGAAGTGACGCCGGAAGAGATTGTCGCCGTCTTCGATCACATCTCGCACTCTGGCGACGATCCGGAGCGCGTGCGCTTTCACTACGTTCTTGTGGACTATCGCTGCCGTGTGGCCGGCGGCACGATGCGCAGCGCAACCGATGTGACGGAAGCGCGCTGGGCAAGCTGGAATGAGCTTACCGGCCACAGCGCGCTTGCGGTTCGCCCGTTTACACTCAGCGTCATCCGCAAAGCGCTTGATCAGGCAGCCGGCAAAAGCCGCCCTGAGGATACTGAGAGATCGTCACCCGACACACGCGAGCCGCCGCCGAGGAGGAGCCCTTTCCTTGAGCCCCACTCGCCCGAGCGGTCGCACCGATCGTGCGCGCAGGATGCGCGATCTGAAAACAGAAGAGCAAAGACCGCAGCCAGCGCTGAACTGGAAGGCCTACGGCTACGCCGTGGTGGCGATGGTGATCCTGTTTCTCCTGGGCGCCCTGCTGGTATGGCTGCGGCCGCTTGCGGTGCTCGAAACGCTGACCCGCGCACGCCTGGCATACAGCGGCTTTCACAACGAGTCCACGACCATCCGCGGCAATCGCATTCACTACTACGAGGGCGGCAGCGGCAGTGGAGCACCGGTGGTGCTGGTGCATGGGCTGGGCAGCCGTGCCGAGGACTGGGCCAACCTGATGCCGCAGCTCAAGCAGGCCGGCTTTCATGTCTACGCGATCGATCTGCTGGGCTACGGCGACTCGGCGCGGCCTGCGAATGCGACCTATTCGATTCCCGAAGAGGCGCAATACGTGGAAGAGTTCATGTCGCAGCGTGGATTACAGAAGGCGAATCTCGTCGGCTGGTCGATGGGAGGATGGGTGGCCGTGCGGGTGGCGTTGGACGTTCCCCAGCGCATCCGGAAACTCGTCCTGTGCGATGCGGCCGGTATCCGCTTCCAGCCTGAATTCACGCCGGAGGACCTGGAGCCGACAACCGTTCCAGCTGTCCAGCGCCTCTATCGCCTGCTGATGCCGCAGCCGGCACAAGTCCCCGATTTTTTGGCGCGCGACATGATCCGCAGATTCAAGCAGCAGAACTGGGTGGTGGACCGCAGCGCGCGCTCCATGTTCACCGGCGCCGATCTTCTGGATGGCAAGCTCGGCGAGCTCAAGATGCCCACGCTCATCATCTGGGGCAAGCAGGACCATCTGATCCCGCTCGCGACCGGCATCGCGATGCACCAGCAAATTCCGCAGTCGGTGCTAGAGATCTACGATGGCTGCGGCCACCTTGCGCCCGGCCAGTGCGCCGTCCGCATCGGGCCGCGGCTGATCGATTTTCTCGATGGCAAAGCGCCGCAGGCAAAGCAGACGACAGAAGTCGCTCTGCACTAACGAACACTCTGCCGCTCATCGCTGGCAGGCCCATGCGTCGGCATCACCGGCATCACTACCGGCAGGGTCACGATGGCGCGCGCTCCCCAGGCTGGCTTCCGGTTCATCAACCTCACCGATCCGGCATGGGCCTCAACGATCTGCCGTGCCAGCGCCAGGCCCACGCCGCTGCCACCGCTCTTCGTGGTGTAGAAGGGCACGAAGAGATTCGAGTCGTTGGCAATGCCGGGACCGTTGTCCTCGATGCCGATGACCACATTGCCCGCGTCCACCTGCCATCCCACCTGCACGCGCGGCCTCCCGGTCCGGCTGGTCAGCGCCGCTTCCACCGCGTTGCGTACCAGGTTGATAAGTAGCTGCTCGATCTGGTCGGGATCGATGGTCAGCGTCACATCGGGGCCGCCGGTAATTTCGGCTTTCAGCCGCTGCTCCAGCGCCAGTGTGCGCTCGACCAGCGGGCCCAGCGGCGTTTTTTGTAACCGCGGAGGCGGCAATTGCGCGAGCTGCCGATAGGCCTGCACAAAGCGGTGCAGCGACTCGGCGCGGCTCTCCACAACCAGAAGGCCGCGGTCGAGGTCCTCATCCGTGGCCACGCCGGAGATGAGCTGCGTGCGCAGCGTGCCGGCAATGGATTTGATAGGCGCGAGCGAGTTGTTGATCTCGTGGCCGAGCACGCGGATGAGCCGTCGCCAGGCCTGCCGCTCTTCCTCGCGCAGCGCCGCGCTGACGTCGGTCAGCAGCAGCAGAGCATGCGGCACGCCACGCTGGCGGAAGGTGCTGCGGTGCACCATCCAGCGCGTGCTGCGGCCATCGTGCTCCAGCTCGACGATGCCCTCGTCCGGCTCTTCGAGCAGTCCGGTCAGCCCAAGATCCTCCGCCGGCTCGCCGACACTCTCGTCCGGCGCTAAAGCAAGGACCGTTTCTGCTGCGGGGTTCAGCAGACGCAGCACGCCCGCGGGATCGAAGGCCAGCACCGGCGCGTCGATCGAGCCGACGACGCGGCGCAGCAGCGCCGATGCCTCCAATGCGCCGGCACGCTGGTCCTGCAGCATGTCGGCAAGCGCGTTGATCTCGATCGCCAGCTCGCCCAGTACATCGCCGGTACCCGATCCGCGCGCGCGGAATGCGTAATCGTCCTCTCGCAGCGCACTGACGACGTTGGTCAGCGTCTGCAGCGGGCGGACGACGTGCTCCACCAGCAGGCTGTAGACGATAAGGGTGACGAAGACGATGACGCCGAGCAGCGTGAACCACAGGCTGGTGGAAGCATGTTGCGAAACGAGCAGCCCGCAGCACACCGCGAGGCCGGGCAGCGCGATGCACATGGCAAGCACACGCAGCCGTGCTTCAAAGCTCATGCCCTGCGTGGGCCGCTGCCGTCCACCGCGACGGCGCGACCCGTGAATGCGTATGCGTCGATTTTCAGATGCCCGCTCTGAGGGTGGCTCCCTAGATGGCATACTTTTCCATCCGCCGATAAAGGGCGCCGCGGCTGAGGCCCAGGGCCTCCGCCGCCTGGCTCACGTTGCCTTGGGCACGCGCCAGCGCCTTGCGGATGAGGATACTCTCGACTGCTTCCAGACTCATATCATCGAGGCTGGTAGAAGCAACGGCGGAGCGCGGCGGCGTCAGGTTCAGGTCGCCGATATCCACTTTTTCTGACCGCGCCATCAGCACAGCACGCTCGACGCAATGGTCCAGCTCGCGCACGTTTCCCGGCCACGCGTATTGCATCATGATCTCGAGCGCCCGCGGCGCAAAGCCGGATAGCAGGCGCCGGTAGCGCTTGCTCCAGCGCGCAAGGAAATGGCCGGCCAGCAGCGGTATGTCCTCGCGGCGCTCGCGCAGCGGCGGCAGATGGATCTCCACCGTGTTGAGGCGGAAGAGCAGGTCCGGACGAAAGCGGCCCTCCTCGCTCTCCTTGTGCAGGTCGGCGTTGGTGGCCGAGAGCAGCCGCACATCGACCTTGCGCGTCTTGGATGAACCGACACGCTCCAGCTCGCCCGTCTCCAGCACGCGCAGCAGCTTCGCCTGCTGGCGCAGCGGCACATTGGCGATCTCGTCGAGGAAGAGCGTGCCGTGATCGGCCAGCTCGAAGCGGCCGATGCGGTCGGTGCGGGCATCGGTGAAGGCGCCCTTCACGTGGCCGAATATCTCGCTCTCGAAGGTGCCTTCCGGCAGCGCGCCGGTATTGACGGCGACCAGCGATCGCTGCGCGCGCGACGAAAGCATATGCAGCGTCTGCGCCACGACCTCCTTGCCCGTGCCGTGCTCCCCGGTGATGAGCACGTTGGCGTCGGATGGGCCGATGCGCGCCACCATCTCCAGCACCGGCTCCATGGCGCGCGACTCGGCGATGAGCGTGGGCAGCCCTTCGGCGCGCAGAAAGCGGTTCTCCGCCTCCAGCATGTCGGCCTGGCGCTGCACGCGATGCAGGTCGAGCTGCGTGCGCAGCACGGTGAGCAGCCGCGCGTTGTCCCATGGCTTCTGGATGAAGTCCGCGGCGCCGCGGCGCATCGCTTCGACAGCCAGCTCCACGCTGCTCCACGCCGTCATCACGATGATCGGCACGCGCAGCCCGTAGCTCTGAATCTCCGCCAGCAGATCGATGCCCTCTGCACCCGAGGTGGTGTCGCGGCTGTAGTTCATGTCCAGCAGCAGCGCTTCGTAGGTCTCGCTCGCCAGGCACTCGATGACCTGGCGCGGCGACGCAGCGCGGTCCAGCCGGTAGCCCTCCGGGACGCAGCAGGATGTCCAGCGCGTCGAGAATGGCGGGCTGGTCGTCTGCAATCAGCAGACGCGGCCGCTGGCTCTCCTGCGTCTGCGTGCCGTTCGCCGTGGAGCGCTGTCGCGTGCTGCGCATGCTGGTTGTCACTCTACTATGGCTGCGGTGTTGGCGGCTGTGGGTCTGAGGCTGCGAAGTTGAGGGCTGGTCGGCGGGGCCGGTTGCGGCATGTGCGGCCGGAGGCGGCTGCAATGCCGACGGCGGAACCGGCGAAACAGGTTTGTTCACCACTCCGGAGCGGGCTTCATCCAGCGAGATGCCGAGACGTTTCAGTGTCTGCCCGGTCTGGCTGTACAGCGCGACGCGATTCTTCTCGTATTCGGTCTCAGCAGCCGCGAGTGTAGAGCTGGCGATCGCGAGATCGTGCTCCGCAGTCAGCGTCTCGAAATTCGAACCTGCACCAAGCTGCTGTTCCTGCTTTTTGATGTCGAAGGTCTTCTGCGCCAGATCGCGCGCCTTGCGCGCCGCTTCGACGCGCGCCTGGCCTTGCTCCAGCGCATACGCGGCGTTACGCACCTAGAATCCGCAGGTTTTTCTTTATGCTGCACCACATTCAATTCTGCCTGGCGCAACTCCAACTCGGAGCGGAACTGGTCCGCCCGCGCCTGCCGGTTACGCAGCGGAATCTGCACCTGTATTTCCGCCAGATAATCCGGCGACGTGTTGTTGAATGCGTTTTGCAAAGTGCCGGCATAACTCGTTGCACTGCGTAACCGGGTTTGGCCCGGCGGCGTGATAGAACGGATTCGGAGCGCCACCCAGCCCATACCCGCAGTAGTAACCAACCAAATTCACGGTTGGCAGCATCGTAGTTGCGTATGGATTTCCGGGAGATCTCGGCATCATCCTGCGTTCAATTGCAGGATGCTCAGGTCTGGCCGGTTCTTGAGGGCCTCATCAATCAACTGCTCTACTGGAGGTATTTTTTCCGGCTGGAAGGCCTCCAGTTCTACCGTGGGGATAACCGGCATCTCTTCCAGAGTCGGATCGAGCTGCTTGGTCAAGGCAGCCTTCATCAGCGACTCCTGCAACTGCAGGCGTCGTCTTCGACACGGTGAGGTCCTGCTGGCGCGTGGCGACTTCTGTCTGCGCCTTCATCACATCCAGCGCCGGCACAGCTTTCAACTGCAACTGCTTCTGTTCCTGATCCAGCGACTGTTCCGCAAATGCCAGCGAGCGCTCCTTTACCTGCTCATCCTGATACGCGTTCACCAGGTCCCAGTAGATATTCTCGATCTGTGTGATGGTGACGGTCGATCTGTTGCCGAAACGCGATCTCGGTAAGTTTGCGATTGTTCTTGGCCAGGCGCAGCCAGCGCAGATTCGGAGAGAAGCCGAAGCCCTGCAACAGCTGCTGCTGAACCAGAAAGCGATAGTTCGCGGCCAGAGACGGATTCAGCAGTTGAAGAGGACTGTTCACCGTCTGGCGCGACTGGTTCAGATCGAATTCAAGATAAGTGCCGGTCGGAAAGGACTGCTCGTAGGATAGTATCGGCAATGATCGTATTGGTTTTCAGAGACGGCACGCCCGAAGTGACTGTGGTTCACCTGTGGCTGCGTGCTGTGCTCCGTCCAGGCCTTGGCATACGAGCCAGGGATCGAAGCTGGGCACCAGGATGCCAAGACCAGAAGTGCTCTGCACCAGGCCGCCCTGGCCTCCGGCCGCGCCGCTCACGGTGACGGACGAGGCAGCGCTCGATGCCTGGCGCCGCCCAGCGTCCCATTCGATACGGCCTGGAACACCCAGCGTGTATCCGCCGGCAGCGGTGCGCAACACATCCATGTTCGCGATGGGCAGGATGTAACGCGAGACCGCGATGTCCAGGTTGTTTTCGAGCGCCAGATCGATCGCATCGTCGATCGAAAGATACAGCTTGCCGTTGTGAATGCAATGCTGCAGGCGAACGCGAGTTCGTCAGATTCGCCTTCGGCACATTCACCGGCGTGTAGGTCTTGAACGGATCATGCAGGTGCGGAAATTGAACGTTGAATCCCTGCTGCTGCGCACTCTGCGCGAAAAGGGGCGCACTCTGGGAAACAATCAGCGAGCTGAGTGCAATCGTTGCGGTGGCAATCTGGCGAAGATTCATCGAGTAGGTGACTCCTGTGCGGCGTTAAGGCGAGGATTGGCGGTGTCGCTCACCATCCATCCATCGCGGACTTCGAGCACACGGTTGCCGTAGGAGGCGTTCACATCCGAGTGCGTGACCTGCAGGATGGTGGTTCCCTGCCGGTTCAGTTCTTTGAAGAGCTCCATGATTTCTTTCGCCTGCTCGGAGTGCAGGTTGCCGGTCGGCTCATCGGCCAGCAGCAGCGCGGGATTGTGGATGACGGCGCGCGCAATGCCGACCAGTTGCTGCTGTCCGCCGGAAAGCTGCGACGGAAACAGGTCTTTCTTGCCGACGATGTTGAAGCGGTCCAGCGTGTCGGCCACCAGCGCCTGGCGCTCTGCGCGCGGCATGTTCTTGTAGCTCAGCGGCAGATCGATATTTTCCGCCACCGTAAGCTCATCGAGCAGGTGATAGCTCTGGAAGACCATGCCCATGCTGCGCTTGGCCAGCTCGGCGCGCTGCTTGCGGCCCATGGCGTGCACCGGCGCATCTTCGAAGAAGTACTCGCCCAGCCACTGGTCATCGAGCAGCGCGATGGCGTTCAGCAGCGAGGACTTCCCCGCCCCGGACGGGCCCATCAGGGTCACGAACTCGCCGCGCTCAATCTTCAGGTCGATGCGGCGCAGCACCCAGGTTTGTCCGGCGCCGGTTTTGTAACTGCGTTCAAGGTTGCGTATGTCGATCATGTTTCTTCCTTCCTTATTCGTGGCGTAGCGCCTGCATGGGATCGGTCTGTGCGGCACGGCGCGCCGGCAAGTAGCTGGCGGTGATGCAGGTGATGGCGAGAATCGCGGCGACGGCTTCCGTCACCAGCACGATGTTGTGCAGGTTGACGCCGGTAAGCCGGCTGGCGATCACGCGGCTGACGGCCAGCGACGCTGCGATGCCCAGCGCGCCGCCAACCGCCAGCAGCACCAGCGCACGGCGCAGCACCAGCCACAGCAGATCGTTGCGCTGCGCGCCAAGCGCGAGGCGCACGCCGAAGTCGCGAATCTGCTGCGTGACCTGATAGGCGAGCAGTCCATAGAGGCCTGCCGCTGCAATCAGCAACGCGGCCAGCGCAAAGAGCGAAAGCAGCCGCGCAGCCAGCGTCTGGCTGCCCATCGTGTCCTCGACCGAGGTCTGCATCAGCTCGGCGTGATTCACTCCGACGCCGGGATTCAGGTCGTGGACGATGCGGTTGATCGCCGGAATCAGCGAACCGGGCTCGGTCTGCGAGCGGACGACCAGGTCGAGATGAAATGCAACCAGGATCGGATACATATCGTCGGCCGGCGACATCTGATCCAGGTTGAGCAGCATCTCCGGCTTCACAGAGTCGTTCATCTCCTGCCGTGCGTCCGCGACGACACCCACGATGGTCGCGTATTGATGCGGCCCTTTGTCGTTCATCTTCACCTGCATGCCGATGGGCGAGCGAGCGCCGTCAATCTGCCGGGTGAAGGCCTCGTTGACAACTGCCGCGAGTGGCGCGCCGACGCTGTCTTCCCTGTTGAAGAAGCGGCCCTGCTGCAACGTCACGCCCATGGCGCGGAAGTAGTCCGGAGTGGCGGCGCGGGCATTCGCCGTCTGTATGTGCCGAGGGTCAGGCTTGGGACGCCCGGCAAACACAATCTGGTCGAGGAACGTCCAGTTCGTCCGCAGCGGACGCACCGTGGTGACGCCTGCAGCGGTCACGCCGGGAAGATGACGGATCCGGTCGAGCATCGGGTCAATCAGCGTGGTCACGAGGCTCGGCCCGTTCGACGGGCCTGCCGAAACGAACCAGTAGTTCTTCTGCGGCAGCATCAGTTCCGCGGTGACGACCTTGTCCGGGTTGAAGCCGAGCGGCGTGCGCTGCATCTCGTAGAGCGTGCGCGCCATCACGCCGGCGGCGACCAGAAGCAGGAGCGAGAGTGCTACCTCGACGGTGACGATTGTGTCACGCACCAGGGCCTGGCTCCGGCTGGTGCCGCTGCCCGCCGAGCCTTCGCGCAGACCGTTCAGGATGGGCAGCCGCGCCGCCTGCAGCGCGGGAATGATGCCGAAGATAAGCGCCGAAACACAGGAGGCGATCAGCGCATAAACGCAGACACTCGTGTCGATGTGAATCATGTCGCCATTCTGGAAGGTGTTGGCCAGATAGGCGCGCGAGATGCGCAGCGCCGCTGAGGTGATTGCGAGACCGAGGCCTGCGCCCACCAGACTCAGCAGCAGACTCTCCACCAGGAACTGCCGCAGCAGCCGCGTGCTGGTCGCGCCCACTGCCGCGCGCACAGCAATCTCGCGCCGGCGTCCCTGGGTTCGAGTCAGCAGCAGGCCAGCCACATTGATCGTCGCCAGCAGCCAGACCGCCAGCACCAGGCCATTCAGTGCCAGCAGGCCGGAGCGCACATTGCGGGTGAGGAAGCGCGAGTAGTCCTCTACGATGACGCGGTTGTCCCGCTCCTTGCCCGGATAGGCGCGCAGGTTCTGCTGCTTGATGCCGGCCAGCTCGCGCATGGCGTCTTCTACCGTATTTCCAGGATGCAGACGCCCAAGCACGCTCAACATGCCGGAGCTGCGATCCTGCAGGTCCTTGTTGCTGATGTCGAGCGGCGAGAACAGATAATCGCTGCCACCCTGAAAGCGGAAGCTCTCCGGCATAACGCCGATCACCGTGTTCGGCGTGCCATTCAGCGTAATGACGCGGCCAACGACCTTGCGGATCGCTGTTGAACAGCGTATGCCAGGCCTCTGCGCCGAGAACGACGACGTGCGTCGCGGCTCCCTGATTTTCATTTGCGGCAAAGCCGCGTCCGAGGGCCGGCTGCACACCCAGCATGGTTCAGGAAATTCGTGCTGGTAATCAGTTGCGCCTCGGAGTGCGGCTGTGCGATACCGCCAACGATCGGCATATTGAAGGTGTAAGTAGCCGACGGACTGCAGCGTGTGGCTGCGCGTCTGCCAGTCCTGCGCATCGGGCAGCGGGATGCCGCCGCTGCTGGAGGCTGCGTCCTTGTCATAGGAAGCCTCCGAGATGGACACCAGCTCGGACGGATGCGCAAACGGCAGCGGCCGCAGCAGCACCTGGTCCACGACGGAGAACATCGTGGTGGTAGCGCCGATGCCCAGCGCCAGCGTCAGGATTGCGGCACAGGCGAAGCCTGGGTTGCGCCGCATCTGCCGCCATGCATAACGAAGATCGTTGCCGAGTTCCATCCTCTTTCCTCTCTACTCCGACCGCAGTGCCTGCATGGGTTCTATCGACGCAGCCCGCCGCGCGGGCAACAGAGCGGCCGCCGCCGCGCTCAGTGAGAGCAGGAGCACCGCGACGGCCACTACTGGCAAATCAAACGAGCCGACGCCGAAAAGCTCTCCGGAGAGCAGACGCCCGGCAACATACGAAAGCGGGACGCCGACCAGCAGCCCGATACCGCAGGACAACAGCGACTGCATCAGCACCTCCCGCAGGATGCGCGTGCGGCTTGCGCCCAGCGCCATGCGTATGCCGATCTCTCCCGTGCGCCGCTCGACGGAATACGCGGTCACGCCATAGATGCCGATCGCGGCCAGCAACAGCGCAATGCCCGCGAAGACGGCGCACAGCCGCGACATCAGCTCGCCCGGGATGACGCTGATCTCTTTCAACTGCTTGAAGGTGTAAAACGCAGTGATCGGCAGGTTGGCATCCACATCGCGTACTGCCTTACGCATCGCCGCTTCTGCCTGGGGCCGATCGCTGCCGCGAAGCTCCAGAACGAGATTGCCTGCGAAGTGCGACTGCGCCTCCCATCCCTGCCGCGACGGACTGAAGACCTCCGTCGTCTGGCGATAGGGCAGGAAATAGAGAGGCGGCGTCGGCAGATCGGGAAAAAGGAATTTGACATCGTGCACTACGCCGACAATCTCGAACTGGGAGCGCAGCTCCGGTTCAATGCCGAAGTGCTGGCCAATCGGATCGCCCTTCAGAAAGCGGCGAGCAAAGCCTTCACTGACGACCGCAACCTTCTGCGACTTGTCATCGTCGGCATCGGTGAAGACGCGCCCTTCACGCAGCTTTGCGCCGATCGAAGCGAAATAATCCGGATTCACGCGGTTCCACGCCGCGCTGCCCCAATGGCTGTCGAGCGCGGGATTCGGCTGGCCGGGGAAATAGGTAAATGTATAGCGGCTGTCTCCGGACATGGGCGCGTAGGTTGCGAGCCCCACATGCTCTGCTCCAGGAATGGCCATGAACCGTTCCTGTAACCGCTGATAGAGCTCATTGGTGTGGGTGCTGTGGTATCCGGCAAGCGCCGGATCGATGCTGATGATGTAACGGTCCTTGGTCTGGAAACCGAAGTCCTGCCCCTCCAGCTTGGCCAGGCTGCGCGTCAGCAGGCCCGCAGCACATAGCAGCACGACGGAGAGCGCCGCCTGCAGAATGACCAGCACCCGCTGCGATCCCGTGCCGCTGGAGCGCGTGGTGCGCGAAGCGGCGCGCAGCACGCTGGCCAGGTTGTTCCGGGTCGAGATCCACGCCGGGCCGACACCGAACAGGATAGCTGTCACCATGGCGGTGACAAATGCGAAGGCCAGCATCGCAGGGGAAGGCCGCGCGGTGATGGGGATGTAGTCGACCCCCTGCAATGCCACCGCAATCACGGAGCTGGAGAGAACATAGGCCGCCCCCACCGCTCCGATGCAGCCGAGCAGCGCCAGCAGAATGCTCGATACCATGGCCTGCTGCAGCAGTTGCCCGCGGCTGGCGCCCAGCGCCATGCGGACCGCGGTCTGCTGGCTCTGCGCCATCGCCTTTACCAGCAGCAGATTGGCCACGTTGGCGCAGACGATCAGCATCACGAAGCCCGCTGCCGCCATCAGCAGCTTCAGCGGCTGCTCGTAATACATCCCGATGACGTTGATGCCCGGCTCGGCGGAGGCGATCTCGGTCCGCTGCCGCTCGATCTGCGCCCGTTCGTCCGGATTCATCTCCGCGCTGCGGCTGCGCAGCCACTGGCGAAGCTCGGTATTCAGTTGCGCATTGATCTGGGCATGGTCGGCGCCCGGCGGAATGCGGCCGATGATGTCCAGCCAGTAGCGGTCCGGCCGGGCGTTGAGCGCGCCCTCGTGCACGAAGTACGATTCCTGCCGCAGCGGCATCCACAGCTCCGGCATATCGGCGTTGATGGTCTCGCCCATGAATCCGGGCGCCGTGACGCCGACGATGGTGGCCGCCGTGCCGTTCATCATCAGCGTCTGGCCGACGATATGGGGGTCGCGCGCAAAGCGGCGTTGCCACATGCGATCGCTTAACACCGCGACCGGCGGCGCGCCCTGTCGATCATCTTCCGGCGTAAGTCCGCGGCCCATCGCGACCGGCACTCCAAGCACGCTGAAGTAGTTTCCGGAAACCAGCCTGCCCAGCAGCGCAAACGACGCCTGCGGATCGCCCTGGCGATGCACCAGCAGCGGCGTCTGCCCGGGCTGAAATGCCGCCATCCCCTCAAAGCCCTGCGTGTGATCGCGCAGCGTCTCGTAGAGGTCGGTGGAGAACAGGCTCCAGTCGCCCATCGGCTCGGTGGCCACGCAGCAGGTGCTCTCGCGCCCGACCTTATACAACTCCGACGGCTGCCTGACCGGCAGCGGCTTCAGCATCGAAACATAGATCAGGCTGAAAATGGCCGTAGTCGCGCCGATGCCCAGCGCGAGCGTGAGCACAGCCGTAATGGCAAAGCCCGGGCTGCGGTGCAGTTGGCGGAATGCGTAGCGGATATCTGCGGCCAGATGCATAGGTTTCACTCCGTCCGCAACGCTACCATGGGTTCGGTGGAGGCCGCGCGCCGGGCCGGAACCAGCGCTGCCAGAGCCGCCGCGGCGATCAGCACGCAGGCAGCGACGCCATAACTCACCGGGTCCAGGGCCGGAACCCCGACCAGAAAACGGCTCGAGCACGCGCGAGGTCTCCAGGCTGACCAGAACCCCAAGCCCGATGCCCAGCAACCCGCTCTTTGCAGCCGTCGCCATCACTTCGCGCGCGACCGTCGCGCGGTCCGCGCCCAGCGCCATGCGGATGCCGATCTCCCGCACCTGCTGCGCCACGGTGTAGCTGGTGACGCTGTACATGCCGACGGCGGCAAGCAATAACGCGAGCGCCGCGAACGCGGTCAGGAGCTCTCCACGTAACTGCTGCGGCTCGGTGGCCATCGCCAGCGCGTCGTCCATGGTGGTGAACTTCGTCGCGATGGATGCATCGGTCGCCAGCACGCGCTGCCGCACCGCCGGGATCAGCGTTGCCGGCGCGGTCGCGGTATTGAGCACGATCTGTGCTCCTCCGCCAATTGCCACTCGTTCCGGATGCTGCGCCACCGGCATGTACAGGGCGGGCGAAGGATCGTCGGCCGGGGAATCCTGCCGCACATCGCCAACCACACCAACAATGGTGGCGCCGCGCATGCTTTCTTCATCCATGCCGCAGATGAGCTGCTTTCCGATCGGATCCTCATTCCCGAAGGATTGATGCGCCAGCTTCTCGCTGATGACCACGACCGGCTGCGATCCATATGTATCCGCAGCAGTCACGTCTCTGCCGCGCAGCAGCGGAATGTCCATGGCCCGGAAATATCCCGGCCCCGCCAGGCTGAAGTTGGCCCACGGAAGGCCGGCCTTGATCCATGCTCTGGCCTTTGCTCGGAATGGCATAGTAGCCGTTCGAGCCATCGTCGCCCGCCGGCAGTCCCCAGGCCTCCACTGCCGACGTGACACCGGGCAGCGCGCCCAGTCGCGCAGTGAGCGCGGCCAGTTGGGTTACGCGCTTTTGTTGGTCAGCAAGGCCATGGGCCGGCGCATCCACGCTCACCACCAGCCGGTTCTCGGCAGCAAAACCAAGTGACGACGTGGCGGATGTGCTCGATAGTCCGCAGCAGCAGGCCTGAGGTCGTCACCAGCAGAAAGCTCAATCCGATCTCGACAGCCAGCAGCCCGCGCCGCCACACAGCGGAGCTGCGGTCCGTGCTGCCGGAGCGCGTGCCGCGGCTCAGCGCCGCCGCAGGATCGCGACGCGCCGCCCACCAGCACGGCAGAGTCGCGCTGAGCACCGTCACGAGCACAGCCAGCACCAGACAGAAGCCCAGCAGCCGCGGATCGGGCGTGGCGCTCATCGCGCGCGGCAGTTGCGATGCCAGAAGATGCATCAGCAGTCTGCGTAGCGGGAATCGACAGCAGAAGTCCCGCAACACCGCCGAGCAATGACACGACACCTGCTTCAACCAGCACCGAGCTGACGATGCGCGCGCGCGTTGCGCCCAGCGCGCTGCGCACCGCCAGCGCGTGTCCCTGCGCGGAGATGCGAACGAGCTGCAGATGCGCCACATTCGCGCAGGCAATCAGCAGCAGCACCCCCACCGCAGCCAGCCATAGCCACAGCGATATCCGCACTTCTCCGGTCAGCGCATCGCGCAGCGGCACGGCGCGCAGACTGATATGAGCATGGCTAATGGGAAACTGCTTCGCCAGCCGAAGTGAAAGCGCATCGAGCTGTAGCTGCGCCTGCTCCGTCGTCAACCCGTCGCGGAGTAGACCAACCGCACGGTAGTTGTACGAATCGCGGCTTGCGCTATCCAATGGCACCGCAGGCGATCCGAACCACACACTCGTCTTCTGCGGAAAGTCGAAGCCGCGCGGCATCACGCCGACCACCTCGTACGACTCGCCCTCTGTGCTCACGAGCTTGCCCACCGCCGTATCTATGCCGCCCAATTCCGCATCGGCAAAGGCCTCGCTGACCAGCGCCTCATGTGAGGCATCGGCCGCGCGAAAGAGCGTGCCGCGCACCGGCTGCACACCAAAGACCTGCGGGAATCGGGGACTCGCGATGGCAACATGCGTGAACGTGGCGTGGTCGGGAAGCTGCACGCCCGATTCAAAAAATGCGTAATAGGCCGCGGCGGAAAAGGCGCTCTGCGCCTGCAGGTCCATATAGTCGCCGCCGGGCACGCGCGGGATCTGGTGCTGCCTGTCCGTGAACAGCGTCTCCAGCGCCACGATGCGGTCTGCGTTGCGATACGGAAGCTGCTTCAGCAGCATCTGCTCCACCACGCTGAAGACGGCGGTCGTGGCGCCGATGCCGAGCGCCAGCGTGAGGATCGCGGTCACGGCAAAGCCGGGGTTGCGGCGAAGCTGGCGAACCGCGTAGCGAAGATCCTGAGCGAGTGTCATCGCGTTACTCCGTCCTCAATGCGGTGATCGGGTCGATGGTCGCGGCGCGGCGCGCGGGCAGCATCGCCGCCAGCAGGCCGATCAGGAAAAGCACCGCGGCGATCACGAGGAAGACCATCGCCTGGTCTGCAGGAAGGTGCGCGGCCTGCGCCCCGCGCATTCCGTGCGACTCCGGCAACACAGCGGCAATGGCCCGGTTCGTCAGCAGCGTCAGAAAGGCGCCGGCAGCGACGCCCAGCGCCACCATGGCGGCCGCACGCGACGCTATCGTGCGCACCACGTTCGCGCGCGTAGCGCCCAGCGCCATGCGCACGCCGATATCGCGGGTGCTCTGTTCGACCTCATGACTGAGCAGCCCGTGGATGCCGACGACGGCCAGCAGCAGCGCCAGCATGGCAAAGCCGCCAAAGAGCCACGACTCCATGCGCTGGAAGTCAAGCTGATCGAGCACGATCTCGTCCATCGTCTCCGGCGTGCGGAACGGCACGGTGGGATCGACGGCATGGATCGCTTCGCGCAGCTCGCCGTAGATAGCTTTTGGATCGCCCTTCGCGCGCACGACGAGTTGCATGCTGCTCAGATAATCCAGTGGATCGGCTACGGGCAATGCGTTCGCAAGGTAGTCCATCTCTGCCAAGGGAGGCCGGTCAAGAGCCTGACGGACGTTGCTGACGACCCCGACGATCTCGGCATTTTCTCCGTCGATGTGGGCGCCCACTGGCTCCACCGCCTTGTGGGAAGAATTTCTTGACGAAGGCCTCATTGACGACAACCCTGTGTGCACCAGCGGTATCCAGACCCGGATCGAGCAGGCGCCCGCGGATCAATTGAATTCCAAAGGTCTTGTAGTAGCCATTGGTGACGATGCGGTTTTCGGCCAGCATCTCCTGGTTCGGCGGATTTGGCGGCTGCCCCTTGATATGGACATCGCTGTTGATACCCCAGTTCTGGATCGGAATGGTGCTGATAAACCCAGCAGCCGCGATGCCCGGCGCATGCTGCAGCCGATCGAGAAGTGGCTGGTAGAAGTTCCCCATTGGATCGCGGCCGGTATAGCGGCCGGGGGAAAGATCGATCTCGGCGGAGACGATCGGTGCGGGATCAAAGCCAAGATCGGTATGGCGCTGCTCGAGGATGGAGCGCACCAGCAGCCCGGAGGTAAACAGCAGCACCAGGGCCAGCGCCACCTGGGTGACGATGAATGCGGAGCGCAGCCGGTGGTGCGCGCGCGTCGTCCCGGCGGCGCCGCCCGAGCGCAGCGCCTGGCTGGGATCGATGCGGGCCAGCCGCAACGCGGGAAGAACACCGGCCAGCACACTCGCCACCGTGGCAAGCACAATTGCGACGGCAAGCGCGCGCAGGTTCAGGTGCACCTCGCCGCCGCGCTGCAGTGCGTCCAGCAAAAAGGTCCGCATGCCGCCCAGCACGAGGTTGGCCAGCAGAACGCCCACGCCGCAGCCGAACGCCGCCAGCACCAGGCTTTCCGTCAGCACCTGGCGCAGAATCGTTGCGCGGCCCGCACCCACCGCGGCGCGCACCGCCATCTCGCGCTCGCGGCTTACGCCGCGCGCCAGCAGCAGGCCGGCGATGTTTACGCAGCACAGCATCAGCACTGCCAGCACTGCGGCGCCCATCACGGTGAGCGGCGAGGCCACGCCTTCGCTCAGCGTTGCGTCGAGCGAGTGGAGCACCACGGTGCGTCCCGCATCTGTATCCGGATAGGCGCGGCCCATGTCTGCGAAGACACGCTGCAGGTCGGCCTGCGCCTGCTGGCGGCTCACGCCCGGCTTCATGCGGCCGATGGTCCGCAGCCAGTGGTTGCCGCGGCTGGTCACCCATTGCGGGTTGGCATGCAGCGGCGTGTACACCGCGTTGCGCTGCCCCAGCGGATAGCGGAAGTCCGCGGGCATGACGCCGATGATGGTGTACGGATGGCCGTCGAGCCGCGCGACTTTTCCCAATCACCTTCGGATCAGCCGCAAAATCGCGCTGCCACACTTCATGGCTCAGCACCGCCACGTCGTCACGGCCGGGCTGGTCTTCGCCGGGAAGAAAGGTCCGGCCCAGGATCGGCCGCACGCCGAAGACATCGAAGAAGTTGTCGGTCCCCTTGGTCGCATGCAGCGCCACCGGCCCATGCGGCGATTCGAGATTCACGCCGGAGAAGTCGTTGTAGCCCGCCAAGCGCCGTGAAGGTATGCTGCTGCGCGCGCTCATCGCGATAGGAAGGCAGCGATGCCGGCTGCGTGTAGCCGCTGCGCGACCGGCTCTCCGGCACCACAATCGAGTGCGGATCGGAAAACGGCAGCGGCCGCAACAGCACCGCGTCGATCACGCTGAAGACCGCGGTCGTCGCGCCCACGCCGAGGGCGAGCGTCAGGATCGCGGTCAGCGCGAAGCCGGGGCTGCGGCGCAGCTTGCGAAACGCGTAACGAACGTCTTGTTGTAGCTGCATGACCGCCTCCCTTTTTGAATCTATTGGTTGCGCAGCGCCTCAACCGGCTCAATCGAAGCCGCGCGCCGTGCCGGCAGCAATGCCGCCAGCACTGCTGCCACCATCAAGGTTACAAATGCGCCGCCCAGAATCAGCGGGTTCGAACTGCTGACGTTGTACAGATGCGCCGCCATCAGCCGGCCCAGGCCGAGCGCCAGCGGTATGCCGATGATCAGCCCCGTAAGCACCTGCGCCAGCGCATGCTTCAGGACGCCGCGCAGCACGTCTGCGCGGTTCGCACCCAGCGCCATGCGCAGGCCAACCTCCGGCGTGCGCCGCTCCACGGTGTACGCGGTCACGCCGTAGATACCGATCGCCGCCAGCAACAGAGCCACCACGCCGAAGGCGGTGGTGAGCCGCGCCAGCATCTCCGGCTCGTTGAAGTTCGAGTTCACCTGCGTCTCCAGCGAATCGATGCGGGTGATAGGCAGGTTGGGATCAATGTCTCCAATGGCTTTGCGCAGCGCGGCAGCCATCTCCGCCTCGCCGCCGTGGTAGTGCACCACAATGTCTTCCGGGAAGCGGACGCGTTCGGTCCCGACGCGCTCGCGCTCGGCGAAGACCTCCGCCGGCTGCGCCAGAGGCATGAAGACCATCGGCAATTGCGGCTGATCGGGATCTTCGTACTTGGTGTCTTCCGCCACACCGACAACTTCAAACTCGCTCGGATCTTTCGCGCTCAGGCCGAAGTGCGCGCCCAGCGGCGGCTTGCCTTTGAGGAAGTGCGACACGAAGGCCTGGTTCACGACAGCGACCCGCCGCGTCGCCGCGGTGTCGGCCTCGGAGAGGCCGCGGCCCAGCAGTACATGCGTGCCCACCGCAGCGAAGTAGTCGGGACTCACGTAGTCGAAGGTTGTCCGGTAATAGTTGTTGGTGAATTCCGGCGGCGGCGGCGGCTGACCCGGCAGATAGGTCAGATCGTGCCAGCCGTCGTGCGAAAGCGGGCTGAAGGTCGCATAGCCCAGATCGATCACACCCGGCGTCTGTCTCAACTGCGTATCGAACTTGCGTTCCAGCTCCGGAAGTTTCTGAATGTCGTATCCGGCGGCCACCGGATTGATGCCGATGACCAGGCGCCCGGAGGTGGCGAGGTGCAGGTTCTGATGCTCCAGCGCGCGCAGGCTCAGGGTCAGCAGGCCGGCCGTCGAAAGCAGCGCCAGCGACAGCGCCGCCTGCAGGACGACCAACGCCTTCTGCGGCCACGCCGTCTTGTCGCCTGCTGTCCGGCTGGCGCCGCGCAAAGCTTCGATGGGATCGAAGTGCGAGGTGATCCATGCCGGCACGCAGCCGAAGATCACTCCCGCAAGAATCGCCACCGCCAGTGCGAATCCGAAGACGGGCAGCGAAACCGACGTCGAAAGCGGCGAAGATTGCGTACCCGTCAGCACCATCGCCAGCATGGCGCGAGAGCCGAAGACCGAAAGCAGCAGGGCCACGGCACTGCCGGCAAGCGCCACCACCAGGCTCTCCACCAGCGTCTGCCGAACCAGGCGGCTGCGCTGCGCGCCCAGCGCCAGACACACCGCAGTCTGCTGCCGGCGCGCCATGCCGCGCACCAGCATCAGGTTCGCCAGGTTGGCGCAGACGATCAGCAGCACGAAGCCGGCAATCATCAGCAGCAGTTGCAGTCCGGAGGCGTAGGTGTCGCGCAGCTCGCTGATGCCGGTGGCCGCCGGGATCCACTCAGTGCGCTGCTGGCCGATGGCGTCGCTCTGTCCGGCTGAGAGCGATCTCCGGATGCGCGCGCAGCCAGTCCTCAAGCAGGCCGCTGGTTTGCCGCATCGAGGCCGGCCGGCTTCGTGCCCGATTCCGCGCGGCCGATCACGTAAAGCCAGTACTCGCTCGGGTGGTCCATGGCGTCGATATTGGTGAGCATCGGCTCGAAGGCCAGCGGCGCCCAGATCTCCGGCGTGTCGGCATCGAGCTGCGTGCCGAAGAAGCTGGGCGGCATGATGCCGACCACCGTTCATCGCGCGGTTATTGATCATCAGCGTGGAGCCGACGATGTCCGCCGCTCCACCGAAACGCCGCTGCCATACGCTATAGCTCAGCACCACGCGCGGCTGCGTGCCTCGGCTGTCGTCGGAGGGCTGAAGCACGCGGCCCTGCGCGCGCTTTCGCGCCGAGCATGGAGAAGTAGTTCCCGGAGACGAACTGCAGCCGCGCCGGCTCGGCAGCCTGCGTACTCTGCTGCGGCCGCATGCCTACGGACCGCTCTCCTGCCTCGACGGCAGCCATGCTGGAGAAGCCTGGCAGATGATCGCGGAAATCCAGATACTGGTCGTAGGAGAAGAGACTCCAGTCGCCGAACAGACTGCCGCCGTTGAAGCAGCAGTCGTAACGCGCGCCCAGCTTATAAAGCTGTTCCGGAGCCTGGACCGGCAGCGGCCGCAGCATGACCTGATAGATCAGCGTAAAGATCGCGGTGGTCGCGCCCACGCCCAGGGCCAGCGTCAGCACCGCGGTGATGGCGAAGCCCGGCGTGCGGCGAAGCTGCCGCAGGGCGTAACGAAGCTCCTGCAGGAATTGTTGGATGAGCGGCACGGCCCCTCCTTTCTGTTTGGTTATTCCATCCGCAGCGCGACCATCGGCTCAATCGACGCCGCGCGTCTTGCGGGAACCAGCGCAGCCACCGCCGCGGCCAGCGCCAGCATCGCGAGCGTGATGACGGCGACCGGCACATCGAAAGCGCCCACGCCGTAGAGATGCTGCGCCATGAATTTGCCGGCCGCATAGGCCAAAGGCACACCGATGGCGAGCCCGATGACGCAATGCGTGAGCGCGCGCCTGAGCACATCGCGCAGGATGCTTGCCCGGTCTGCACCGAGCGCCATGCGCACACCGATTTCGCCGGTACGCCGCTCGACCGAATACGCCGTCACGCCGTAGAGACCGATCGAAGCCAGGATCAGCGCGACCAGTCCGAAGAGCGAGGTCAGCCGCGCCAGCAGCTCGTCCTGATTGAAGTTGGTCGATACCTGATAGGCGAAGGTCTGGAAGTACTGCGGCGTCAGCAGCGGGTTGACGTCTGCGAAGGCGCGACGCGTCTCGGCTTCCACGTTGGCCGGCGTCGCAGTTCGCAACATCGAAGCACGACCTGTCCGGCATAGTGTCCCAGGGCTTCGCCGGGTTTGTCCTTGGCCTTAAAGACCTCCGTCGTCTGGGCAAAGGGGAGGTAGTACATCGGCGGCGGCAGCACATTCGGGTCGTTGTGCTTGGTGTTTTCCACGATGCCCACGATCTCGAACTGCGACCGCAACTCGCGCTCGAGCACCGAAGTGCTGGCCGATGGCTTTGCCGTGGTAGTAGCGGTCGGCAAAGACCTGGTTGACGATGGCGACCTTGCGCGTGTGGTTGTCATCGCTATCGGTAAAGAAGCGGCCCGTACGCAGCTTCGCGCCGATGGCATCGAAGTACTCCGGACTGATGCGGATATAGGTCGCGACATACCACATGCTGTCCGGCTGCGGATCGGGCTGACCCGGAATGTAGACGCCGCCATTCCAGTTGTCGTGGCTCAGCGGCGTGTAGAGGGCAAAAGCAGCTTTCTGCGCGCCGGGAATCTGCATCAGCCGCTGCGTGCAGCTTGCGATAGAGATCGTCGAGCTGATCGGGCTTATAGCCGGCGAGGTAGGGATCGATGCCGACGATATAGCGGTCTGTTGGTCTGAAAACCGAAGTCCTGCTTCTGCAGGTTGTTCAGGCTGCGCAGCAGCAGGCCCGCGGCAGCAGAGCAGCACCACCGAAAGCGCGGCCTGGGTAATGACCAGCACACGCTGCACCGTCGAACTTGAATCTTTCATGGTGCGCGAGGTCCCGCGGATCGCCGATGCCGGATCGGTCTTCGTCGACATCCATGCCGGAATGATCGCGCAGAGCACCGCCGTCACCAGCGCCGCCAGCACAGCGAAGCCCAGCACCGGCAACGAGGGCGTGCCGTTTACCGGAACGTAATCCGATCCGCGGAAGGCCAGCCGGAGCACCGAGTTGGCCACGGCGTATGCAATCGCGATGGCGCCCGCCCCGCCTGCCAGCGCCAGCAATATGCTCGAGATCATCGCCTGACGCACCAGTTGCCCGCGCGTCGCCCCAAGCGCGATGCGCACCGCCTGCTGTTGCTTCTCCGCGGTCGCGCGCACCAGCAGCAGGTTGGCCACATTCGCGCAGACAATCAGCAGAACAAATGCTGCCGCCCACATCAGCAGCTTCAGCCCGCGGCCATAGTTTTCCGAAACATGTATTGACGCCCGCTCTCGCCGAAGAGAGCTGTGTCTTCTGCTTGTCGATCTGCGCCCGCTCCGCCGCATTGAGCGTCGGCCGGCCGCTCAGCCATTGCCGCAGTTCGACATTGAGCTGGGCAGTGATCTGCTCCAGATCGGCATCGGGCGCAATCCGGCCCACCACATCCAGCCAATGTCTGTCGGGTTGATGCGTGTGCGCCGCATCCGCTCCGGTAAACTTCGCCTCCTGGTTCAGCGCCAGCCACAGCTCCGGCGGATCGGACTGCACAATCTCGCCCTGGTACTCGGGCGCGGTCACACCGACGATCGTCACCACCACGCCATTCATGGTGAAGTTCGCGCCGATCACGTGCGGGTCAAGGCCAAGCCGCCGCTGCCACATCCGATAGCTGATCACGGCCACCGGCGTCGCGCCTTCTGTATCGTCCGAAGGCTGAAGCGGCCGCCCCAGCGCCAGTGGCACACCGAGCGTCGAGAACTCGTTGCCCGCGGCGAAGCGTCCGTTCACTGTTACGGGAGGCTGCGAATCGCCGACCCGCCGCGTCAGCAGCGGCGTGGTGTAAGGACTGGAACGCTGTCAGGCTCTCAAAGCCCTTGGTGTGATCGCGGAAGTAGAGATAGAGATCGTTCGAGAAGATCTCCCATTCATCCCCCTGCATGCCGCCGTAATTGCAGCAGGTCGGCTCCTTGCCCACCATGTAGAGCTTCGACGGCATGATGGACCGGCAGCGCCTTCAGCATGGTGTTGTAGATCAGGGTGAAGATGGCAGTGGTCGCGCCCAGTCCGAGCGCGAGCGTCAGCGCCGCCGTGATGGCGAATCCGGGATTGCGACGGAATTGCCGCAATGCGTACTGCACGTCCCTGAGCAACTTCCCCATCGCGGCGCTCCCTCCTCAGAAAATCAGGTTTCGACCAATGGACACACTTCGCCCTCGCTTTCGCACTTCCGGGTGCGGGCGCCGATCTACTGGACCTGCAGCAACTGCTCCGGCGACAGCTCTCCTTCGGCAATCACCTTGCCGTCGAAGAGGTGCACCTGGCGGTCTGCGTGGCGGGCAAAGCGCGGATCGTGCGTCACCATGCAGATGGTCGCGCCTTCCTTGTGCAGCTCGGAGAGCAGCTCCATCACCGCTTCGCCGTTCTTCGAGTCCAGGTTTCCGGTAGGCTCGTCGGCCAGCAGGATGGACGGCGAACCGGCCAGCGCGCGGGCCACGGCGACACGCTGCTGCTGACCGCCGGAGAGCTGCGATGGATAGTGACGCATGCGGTGCGCCATCCCCACGCGCTCCAGCGACTCCTGCACGCGGCGCTTGCGGTCCGCCGCCGGCATGCCGGAGCGGTAGGTCAAGGGCAGCTCCACATTCTCGGCCACCGTCAGGTCGCCGATCAGGTTGAAGCTCTGGAAGATGAAGCCGATCTCCTGGTTGCGGATGCGCGAGCGCTCGGCAAAGCTCAGGTTCTCCACCGGCTTGCCGTTCAGCTGGTAGCGGCCGGCGGTCGGCGTGTCGAGCAGCCCGATGATCGAGAGCAGCGTCGACTTGCCGCAGCCCGACGGACCCGACATGGCGACGTAATCGCCCCGCATGATCGCCAGATGCACGCCGGAAAGCGCGTGCGTCTCGATCTCATCCGTGTAGAAGACCTTGGTCAGCGCTTCAATCTGTATCAGTGCCTGTGCTGTTTCGTCCATAGTTGGCCTCGTGTTCCTTTCCTTCCTAAGATCGGTTGTTATTCCAAACGGATGCGGTCCACCTGGTCCCAGCGGGACATGTCGGACAGAATGACGGTATCTCCTTCGTTGAGCCCACCGAGCACCTGGATAGCATTCACCGAGGCGTGGCCCACCTTCACCTGAACCCGGTTCGCGTATTTGCCGTCAGGAGTCAGCTTGAACAAACTGATGGTTGAGTCTTCATTGCCAAAGGCCGGCCGGCCGACATAGAGCACGTTATTCATCCGCTCCAGATCGATCTGCCCATCCACGCTCAGGTCCGGCCGCTCACCCTCGATAAAGCCATCCATCGTCACGTCTACAGTGACCGTACCGTTATGGACACCCGGATCGATGCGCGTCACATGGCCGTTGACGATGCCGTTGTGGGTATCGATCGCGGCCGGCTGATTGAGCCGGATGTCGCGCGCCTGTGTCTCCGGAATGTTCAATGCGGCCTTCAACTGGTTTGGCTGAACCACCTTCGCGAGCATGGTCCCTGGAGTCACCTCTTGTCCGACGGCGACAGGAAGCGCGGTTGTGCCGAGGTCCGTCAGCACGCCGCTGATGCCTGCTCTCACTTTCAACGCATCCAGTTGCTGCTGCTTGAGCTGGTACATCGCGCGCGCCTGATCCACCTTGGCCTGAGCGACAGCAAGCTGTGTCTCCAGGGCCTTCTCATTGATGGATACGACATTCTGCTGCATTTGGTTCTGGGTAGTTAATCCCTGCGCGGTGCTTTTTGAGGCTTCGGCGGTAATTCCTGAAACAACCCCCAGTTTGTAGAGCGCTTCATCGGTCGCCGCCTGCCGTTTGGCAGTCTCATAGGACGCATTGGTGGTCGCCGCTGTCGCTTTCTGCGTGTTGAGCGTGCTCTGCAACTGCACCTGGGTGTTCTTCAAATCAGCTTCCGCCGATGCCAGCGCGAGCTTCGCGTCCATCGCCTGCTGTGTCACGGTAGGGTCGTTCAATTCCATGATGACGGTATCCGCCTTCACATTTGATCCGGGCAGTACCAGGAAGCGGGTCACCGTCGCATTCGTCTGCGCGGCAATCTGGCGGATCGAATCCTCGCGCGGCACCAGGGTCCCGTTGCCGCGGACCTGCCGGATCAGGTTTCCGCGCTTCACCGTATCGGTCCAGACCACGCTGCGCTCTACGGTGGGGGCGGCCGGCTTCAGCCGCATCACGGCGAAGGTCACGCCGGCGAGGATGACAATGGCTGCCGCGATGGTGACGATGCGGCGTCGGTTCTTCTTGGCTTTGATATCTGGGCGAGCGATGTCCATCGATCCCTCCTAGTGCACTTCGAAGCCCAACCTTGAGCATCTCTCTAAATTATTGATGCCATAATGCTTCACGGCAATCGCAGCGGGCGTGCATAGCCAGCGCTGCTGTCCGGTCATGATGTCATCCGTGTCCATTTCCGGACACGTTGCCGCCCAGGTACTCCAGGTACTACGACTAAGGATTTATTTCCAGACCAGGCAACTTCAGAGAGAATCACCGGGACTGGCAGGTCTCCCCCACGATTCCCCTACCAGAGACATGCTTCTGGAGCCGACATGCAAGCAATTTCCGCCACCGATACCCGCCTGAATTTGACTACCCTGCTCAGCAAAGCCCAGCAGGAGCCCGTCCTCATCCGCCACAATCAGCGGGATATGGCCGTCATGCTCTCCGCCACCGAATACCAGCGGCTCGCCAAGCGCCCCGCAAGCATCGACCCCAAGCTGGCAGCCCTGCTCGACGCCTGCGATTAAGAACCCCTCCCCAGGAACACGAAGGCCGGAGCATCACGCTCCGGCCTTCTGCATTTCTTCCTGGTAGAGAATCAGGCCCGCGCCGGATCGCTCCGCTCGGCATCCATGCCCAGCTCGGCAAACGCCTTCTCTGCCTTCGCTGCGTCGAACTTGCCCTCGCGCGCCAGGCGCGACAGCGTGGCTGCCGCGATCGCCTCGGCGCTCACCTCGAAGTGCCGGCGCAGATGCTCGCGGTTGTCGCTGCGGCCAAAGCCGTCCGTGCCCAGCGAGACCAGCCGCTCACGCAGCCATGGAGCAAGCTGATCCGGCACCGCCTTCATGAAGTCGGTGGCCGCAATGAGCGGTCCGGCCGCATCGCCGAGAGCCGTAACGATGTACGGCTGCTTCGCCGGCTGCGATGGATGCAGGCGGTTCCAGCGCTCGACCGCCAGCGCATCGCGCCGCAGCTCGTTGTAGCTGGTCACGCTCCATACATCGACGGCGACGTTGTATTTCTCCGCCAGGATCTGCTGCGCGCGCAGCGCCTCGTTCAGGATCGGGCCGCTGCCAAACAGTTGCGCCACCGCGCTTCCCTTCGCCGCCGGACGCAGACGATAGATGCCGCGCAGGATGCCTTCCTGCACACCCTCCGGCATCTCCGGCATGGCGTAGTCCTCGTTGTACATGGTGAGGTAGTAGAAGAGGTCTTCGCCCTTCTCGTACATGCGGCGCAGCCCATCCTGAATGATGGTGGCGAGCTCGTAGACGAAGGCGGGATCGTACGTGGCGCAGGTCGGCACCGTGGACGCGAGCACGATGGAATGGCCGTCCTGGTGCTGCAGGCCCTCGCCCAGCATCGTCGTGCGCCCGGCGGTGCCGCCCATCATAAAGCCCTTGCCGCGCGAATCCGCAAAGGCCCACGCCATGTCCCCGATGCGCTGGAAGCCGAACATCGAGTAGTACATGTAGAACGGGATCATCGGCAGGCGGTAGTTGGTGTATGCCGTGCCTGCCGCTGTGAACGAGGCCATCGAGCCGGCCTCGGTAATTCCCTCTTCAAGAATCTGTCCGTCCTTCTCCTCGCGGTAGTAGAGCAGCATGTCCACGTCATGCGGCTTATACTTCTGTCCTTCGCTGGCGTAGATGCCCACCTGCCGGATGGCCGATTCCAGGCCGAAAGTCCGGCCCTCGTCGGGCACAATCGGCACAATGAATTTGCCGAATGCCGGATCTTTCATCAGGTGGCGCAGAATGCTGACGAAGCCCATGGTCGTCGATACGGCGCGGCCCTTGGAGCCGGCGGTCCACTCCGCAAACGTATCCAGCGCCGGCGCCTTGAAGTCGAGCTTCGGCACCTCGCGCTTCGGCATGAAGCCGCCCAGCGTCTCGCGCCGCTCCAGCATGTAGGCAATTTCCGGCGTGTCCTTCGCCGGACGATACGGCAGTCCGTTCTTGGCCGTCTCCTCCGATACCGGGATGTTGAAGCGCTTGACGAACGCGGCCAGCTCATTGTCCTGCAGCTTCTTTTCCTGATGGCTGGCGTTGCGCGCCTGCGTGCTGCCCAGGCCATAGCCCTTTACCGTCTTGGCCAGGATCACGGTCGGACCGCCCTTGTGCTCGGTCGCGCGCTTATAGGCGTTGTAGATCTTCATCCGGTCGTGGCCGCCGCGATGCAGCGCGCCAATCTGGTCATCCGTCATATCGCTGACCAGCTCCAGCAGCTCGGGATACTTCCCGAAGAACTCCTGCCGCACGTATGCGCCGCCCTTGGCCTTGTAAGCCTGATAGTCGCCGTCCACGCACTCTTCCATGCGCTTCAGCAGCAGGCCGGTATGGTCGCGCTCAAAGAGCTTGTCCCAGTCCGAGCCCCAGATCACCTTGATGACGTTCCACCCGGCGCCGCGGAAGACGCCTTCCAGCTCATCAATGATCCGCTTGTTGCCGCGCACCGGCCCATCCAGCCGCTGCAGGTTGCAGTTCACGACAAAGATCAGGTTGTCCAGTTTTTCGCGCGTCGCCATCGAGATCGCGCCCAGCGTATCGACCTCGTCCGTCTCGCCGTCACCCACGAAGGCCCACACCTTGCGGTCGGTCTTCTCAATCAGGCCACGATCTTCGAGGTACCGCATGAAACGCGCCTGGTAAAGCGCGTTCAACGGCCCCAGACCCATCGACACCGTCGGGAAACGCCAGAAGTCCGGCATCAGCCACGGATGTGGATAGGACGAGAGGCCCGGCTTGTCGCGCAGCTCGTGGCGGAAGTTCAGCACCCGCTCGTCTTCGAGACGGCCTTCGAGATAGGCGCGCGCATAGACGCCCGGCGAGGCATGGCCCTGAAAGTAGACAAAGTCGCCCGGCTGGTTGCCATAGCTGGCGTGGAAGAAGTGATTGAAGCCGACTTCGAGCAGCGTTGCCAGCGACGAGTAGGTCGCGATATGGCCGCCGATGCCCGCATCCTTCTTGTTCTGCCGGTGCACCATCGCCATCGCGTTCCAGCGGATCAGGCTCTCGACCCGCCGCTCGAGATCCGGATTGCCCGGGATACGGCACTTCCTCGTGCTTGGGAATGGTGTTCAGGTACGGAGTGATCAGCTCGCCGGTGGTGTTGATGCCGGCCTCGCGCGCGCGGCGGCGCAGCGCGGTCAGCAATTCGGCGCTATGCTCGGCGCCCTCGGCGACCACGACCTCGTCAAAGGCCTCGATCCACTCGGCCACTTCTTCAGAAAAGCTTGTCTGGACTGGCACTGCCTCTTTTGTGCTCATCGATCGGGATCACTCACCTGTCGGAATTGGGTCTTGCCGTGGAATGCGCGGGAAGGCATCGGCCACTGTCCAGTATAAACGTTGGTCCAGCGCGCCCGGTGTCGGCACAGTACCTCGGATACGAATCGCTGCCCTTAATCCGGCAATCCGGTCAGCCGCGCCTTCTCCCGCTCAAAGAACCGCTCCATGAACTTCGTGTCGAAGCGCCCCTCGCGGAACTCCGGGTCTGCGAAGATCCGCTGGTGCAGCGGGATCGTCGTATGGATCCCCTCCACCACAAACATCTCGAGCGCCCGCTGCATCCGCGCCATCGCCTCCGCGCGGTCCTTGCCGTGCACGATCAGCTTTGCGATCAGCGAGTCGTAGTACGGCGGCACAAAGCCCTCTGCATATTGCGCCGTATCCACGCGCACCCCGTTGCCGCCCGGCACGTTGAAGACGTTGATCTTCCCAGCCGACGGCGTGAACTTCTCCGGATGCTCCGCGTTCACGCGGCACTCGATGGCATGGCCGCGAATCGTCACCGGCTCGGTCACAATATCCGACAGCTTCTCATCGGACGCAATCCGCAACTGCGCCTTCACCAGGTCCAGGCCCGTCACCATCTCGGTCACCGGGTGCTCTACCTGGATGCGCGTGTTCATCTCGATGAAGTAGAGCTTGCCGTCCTCGTCCATCAGGAACTCGACCGTCCCCGCGTTCTGGTAGCCGATCTGCTCCAGGCACCGGCGAAGCGTCTTGCCGATCTCCTCGCGCATCTTCGTGTCCACCATGAGCGACGGCGCTTCTTCGATCAGCTTCTGGTGGCGCCGCTGGATGGAGCACTCGCGCTCGCCCAGCGACATCACGTGCCCGTGCTGGTCCGCCAGCACCTGGAACTCGATGTGCCGCGGCTGCTCGATGAACTTCTCCATGTACAGGTCGCCGTTGCCAAAGGCGTTCGCCGCCTCGGTCTGCGCCGCCTGGAAGAGCGGCGGCAGCTCGTCTTTCGAGCGGATGACGCGCATGCCGCGTCCGCCGCCGCCTGCCGAAGCCTTCAGGATCACCGGGTAGCCTACTGACTTTGCCCACTCCAGCGCCTCGCCCTCGCTCTGGATCACGCCTTCCGAGCCCGGAAGGATCGGCACCTTGGCCTTCTTCATGGCCATGCGCGCCTTTTCCTTCTCGCCCATCAGCCGCGTCACCTCCGGCGGCGGCCCGATGAACTTGATGTTCGACGCGCGGCACACCTCGGCGAAGTTCGCGTTCTCGCTCAGCAATCCATAGCCGGGATGGATTGCATCCACATCCGCGATCTCCGCGGCGGAGATCACCGCCGGCACATTCAGATAGCTTTCCGCCGAGCGCGGCGGTCCGATGCAGATGGCCTCATCGGCAAAGCGAACATGCAGTGAATTGCGGTCGGCCTCGCTGTACACGGCCACCGTGCGGACGCCAAGCTCCTTGCACGCGCAGATCACACGCAGCGCAATCTCGCCGCGATTGGCGATCAGGACTTTCCGAAACATGCATTCCCTTCGCGCGCCCTCTTCATCCAACCGGCCGCGCCGTCATCATCTGTCATTCCACAAATCGTCATCTCGACCGGAGCCGATCGCGTTGCGAGCGGCGAAGTGGAGAGACCTTCTATTCTCAACCCGCCCCGAAGCGCTCACAGTAAGCGACCGAAGGGAGCGAACCTCGTAATTTGCGCCGCAGGCGCTTGTGCCTGGACGGCCAGTCCTCAACGTGGCCGCACGGCAAACAGCTTCTGCCCGTACTCCACCGGCTGCCCATTCGTCACAAAGCGCTTTACAATTTCGCCCGCCGCATCGGACTCGATCTCGTTCATCAGCTTCATCGCTTCCACGATGCACAGCACCTGGCCCGCCTCAACCGTATCGCCTGGTTTCACAAATGCAGGCGAGCCGGGCGCACCCGACTCGTAGAACGTGCCCACGATCGGCGACTTCACGATGTGCAGGCCGGCTTCGTCATCCACCAGAGGTGCCATCGCCTCCGGGGATGCAGCCGCAGATCCAGCTTGCGCCGAAGCCCCCGCCGGATGCGTATGGGCCACCGCTGACGGCTGAAAGCTCGCCGCGGATTGGGCCGCCTGGGCCGCGGCCGCCAGATGCGCCATCTGCGAAAGGTCTGCCGTCTGCGCCGCGCCGGCAAACTTCAGCCGCACCTTCAAATCGCCCCGTTCCAGGTCGAACTCGCCGATGCCGTTTTCTTTCAGGAACTCGATGAGCTGTTTCAGCTCTGCTATCTCTTCCGGATTCATGCTTCCCAATCTTTTCGTTCTCGGCGCTACAGCTGTTTTCCTGGCCATTCCGATCCCGACCAAACTGACGGCGCGGTTTCCCCGTCAAGAAACACCGCACACCACCGATCCTGACCGAACACCGTGTCAGGAAAACAGCTTCAACAGCTTCTACAGCTCAATCCATGCCTTGGTCGCCGGCGTCAGCACGCGGCATCCCCGCCGCTCCACCACCACAGTGTCCTCAATACGCAGGCCGAAGGCGCCTGGTATATAGATGCCAGGCTCGATGGTAATGACCATCCCGCTGGTTAGCAACGCCTGCTGCGCCATGGCGATGCGCGGCGATTCGTGAATCTCCAGGCCCACGCCGTGCCCGGTGGAATGCGTGAAGTACTCCGCCAGCTTCGCCTCGCGCAGCACACTGCGCGCCGCCTCATCCACATCGCCGGCCTTCACGCCCGCGCTCACCGCCGCGACGGCGTTCTCCTGCGCGGCCAGCACGGCATCGTACGCCTCGCGCTCGCGCGCCGTCGCGCGGCCCAGGTGCACGGTGCGTGTCATGTCCGAGCAATAACCGTTGAGAATAACACCGAAATCCAGCGTCACGAATCCGCGCCGCGGCAGCTTCGCCTCCGATGCCGTGCCGTGCGGCATCGCCGATCGCTCGCCGCTGGCCACGATGGTCGGAAACGACATCGCCTCCGCGCCCCACAGCCGCGCGCGATACTCCAGCTCCGCCGCGACTGCGTTCTCCGCGATGCCCGGCCGCATGAATCCAAGAATGTGATCGAAGAGCCGCACGCCCAAGGCAGCCGCGGCAGCCATGCGCTCAATCTCCGCCGCGTCCTTCACCATGCGCTGAATCAGCGACCAATGGAGCGTCAAGCGGCTCAAAAAACTCGCTTCCGCGCCCTTGACCTGCCTTCTGCATCGCGTCGAGCGCGGACAACCGTCGTCTGCTCGCCGTCGTAGTAGGCATGCTTCACGCGCGCAGCCGCAAGCCAGCGGCAGGCCTCCGGCACCGCCGGGCCCTTCGCGATCCGCACTTCCGCGCCCTTCACCTCCGCCGCAGCCTGCGCAGTGTAGCGGCCATCGGTGACCAGCAGCGCAGCCTTCGCCGTGATCCCGAGCGCGGCATTCGATCCGGTAAAGCCGCACAGATAGCGCACGTCGGGCAGATGCGTCACCAGCAGAGCGGCGATCTTCCGCTTCGCCATCGTGGCCCGCAGTTGTCGCATGCGCGAACGGTGATTCATGGACGAGGTTGTGCTTGCCGAACGAAGCTGTCACGACAGCTCACACACGTATGCGGAGGAGTTTCGGAAAGAGAGGTACATCGGAATCAGTCTACTGAGCCGCGCTCTTCCGCCGCGCCGGCCGCACGCTCTGCACCGGCTTCGCCTTCGCCCGCGCCGGCTTCTCTTCCGCGGCTTTGCCAGTCACCCGCGCCGGCATGTTCCCGCCCGAGCTCTGCTGGTCCATCCAGTCGTTCAGCCGCGAGCGCTTGAAGCGCCACCGGTTGCCCAGCTTGAATGCCGGCACGAAGCCCTCGGACGCGTACTTGTACAAGGTATCCGCGCTGATCCCCAGATAATCAGCCGCCTGCCGGATATCCATCACCTCGCGCTGCTCTGTTGCTGCTATCTGCGCTTTCATCGGAGTCGCGTGCCTCCCCAGGGAACGTCTTCCCGGGCAGCACCCCGTGTGGCCTCGCAACTGGCCTCACATTGGGACCCGGCGTCTTGTATATACCCTGTTTCCTCCGGCATCTTCAAGGAAAGATTCCGCTCCCATGCCATCCAAATGGGGGATTGCTGTTGGTTTTCCGGGTTACACCGGCTTTCCCGGCATCGCTTGGCCCGCCGCCACCCCTTCCGGCGGGTCCGCATCGAACCTGAGAACAGCCCAATCGTTCAAGCGCGAAAGATATGCTGGCATTCGGGTGAGCGAAGGAATCCGTGGTCGATCGCGAAAAGATCTTTACTTCCCGGCGGGTCACACCGCCCGCCGGCTCCGGGTTCCGGGCCGTGCACCCACCGCGGCGCCATCGCTGGCCGGTCGCCGCCATCCTCAGCATCCTCTTCGCGCTGGCTGGTTTACGCTACGCCATCCACAACTGGCACCATCCCGAGGACCCATCCCGCCTGGCCCTTCCCCTGCTGGGCATCGCCATTCTGCTGGGGGCATGGAACCGCTTCAGCCGCCGGCCCAAGTGAATCAGGAAATTCTATATCTCGGCATGTAATTTCTTCGAAAATTCCATGTAATTCGCCCCTTTGTGATGTGCACATTTTCTTATGGAATGAAATTTCCGCTGCTCCCATTTCTTTCGATAACTTTCTCGCTACACTAGGCAAAATGTTGTCTAAGTCGCGTTCTGAATTTCTGCGGCCGGGTCGCATATAACGCAACACTCGAATTCCCCAATTCCCCCAAGGAGCTGTTCCGTAGTGAAGTTAAAGATTCTTCTCCCCCTGGCCGCGACACTGGTCGCGAGTCCCCTCTGGGCAGGCGCCCAAAGCAGCATGAGCCTCTCCACCAAAGCACTCAGCTTCAACGGATCCAGCGGCAACGTCTCATCGCAACCGCTGACCATCACCGTAAGCGGTTCACAGCCAGTCACCAATCAAAAGCGTATCTTTCTCCAACGGCGCATTCACCGCCCCTCCCATGTCTCTGCCAGCCACGCTGCCCAGCGGTCAAAGCTACACCACCCAGGTCAGCGCCAAGCCTCAAAGCGCCGCTCAAACAGGTACGCTGACCATCGGCTCCAGCGTTGGAACCTTTACTGTCTCGCTCACGGAGACCGCCGCCCAGGCGACGACCGCCCACAAGGTCGCTCTTGCCTGGCAGAAACCCACCACCGGATACAACGTAGTTGCCTATGACGTGGATCGCGCTGCCGGCGGCAGCTCCTCCTTCTCGCAGATCGGCTCCACCGGAGGAGGAACACGCAACTGGACCGATACCTCCGCTCAAGGCGGCACAGACCTATGTCTATCGGGTGCGCTCTGTCGGCGATGGAGGCGACACCAGCAGATCCATCCAACACCATTACGGTGACCGTTCCATAAACCACAAACACAGACGCGCACGCGGAAGGCCATTCCGGTGCGCGTCTCTTTTCGATCGCCTGCTCGTCGGAAGCTGCTCTAGTTATCCCGCCGGTGCAGCGTCGGCCGGTCGTCGTCCGAGCCGTTCTGCCCATTCTGACCGTTCTGCCCATTCGCATCCGGCGACGTGCTCGCGCGGCGCAGCGACGGCTTCTTCTCGTTCTGTCCGTCGCGCAGCTTGCGCTTGTTCTCAATGCGCGCCAGCCGCGCCTTCACGTCATCGAACTCCGAGGTCGTGATCACGTACTCGTCCTTCGGCGGCAGCAGGTGCGAAATCTCCTCCTGCGTCGCCAGGATGCGGTCCGGCGTCTGCGGATGGTCGGAGAAGGTCTTCTCCACCAGGTTGGGCCGGGTCTTCTCCAGGTGCTCGATCTTCTCGAACATGCTCGGCAGCGCCTGCGGGTCGTAGCCGGCGCGATACATGTACTGGATGCCCAGGAAGTCCGCCTGCCGCTCGAAGTCGCGCGAGAACTTCAGGAAGGTGATCGGCACCGCCAGGCCCGACGCCTCATACAGCCCATACCCCAGGCCGCCGCCCAGGAAGATCAGCGGGATGGTCCCGAACTGCGCGTAGTTCAGCCGCGTCTGCTCGCGCATCTGGTGGTGCGCCGCCACGTGGGCAATCTCGTGCGCCATCACGCCGGCCACTTCCGCCTCATCGTCCGCCGCCAGGATCAGTCCGCTGTTCACATAGAAGAAGCCGCCGGGCAGCGCCATCGCGTTGATCTCGTCCGAATCGATCACCCGGATGGTGAACGGAACCTTGGCGTCCGAGTTCTTCACGATGTTCTGGCCGATGCGGTTCACATACTCCGTCACCACCGGATCGTTGATGAACTTCACGCTCTTCTCGATCTCCATCGAGACGCCCTTGCCCTCTTTCATCTCCGTCTCGGTCGAGTACCAGTTGCCCAGCCCGCGCCCGCCGATGTCGCGCGTGCCCACCGCGCTCACATCGTCAATGCTGCCCTTCTTCACGCCCGGCATCACGCCGTTCGGCCCCGGCTCCGGCGCCGTGTTCTTGCGCGCGCGAATCGCGGTATCCTGCGCCGCGGCCATCTCTTCCGCGGTCGGCTGGCAGCCCGGGTCCTGCTCCTTCTTCTTGTCTTTCTTGTCCTTCTTCTTCCCGTTGTCCTTCTCGCTGTCGCACGGCGAGGGATGCGCCTGGGTGCTGGCCGGCGTAGCCGTCGGTGTCGATTGCGGCGTTCCCTGCGTGTCCGTCGGCGTCGGGGACGGCAGCGGCGGCGGCGTGCCGCCTGGATTCGTGTTCGGACTCGTGCTCGTCGGGGCGCCCGTGCCCGGCGTCGTCTGCGGAGTTGTCTGTTGCCCCTGAAGGGTCAGCGTCGCCATCGCGAGCAGGGCGGGCAGAAAGACTTTGGTGGAAGAAGAACTGGATACCCGCATAACGCACCTCAAAGAGAGGCCAGCCGGTCGAGCTCAGACTGAGCCGCTAGCTTTAGACCATGATACGCCGCCATTGGTGAGCATTCCCGGCATTTCCAGCTAGCCTGCCATCCCCCAATGAAACGCTGCTTCCGCACACGCCACTATCTGCTCATGGCAACAATCTGCCACGGGCCTGGAAATCAAATTCATCCGATGGAAGGTATCGAAATGCCGACAGTTTTGGACGCAAAAGTCGAGCCGAAAGAAGAATCGGTTCTCAAGCTTCATCAGTCCGCCGCAGCACAATCCGCAGTCCAGGCACGCGCCGCAGGCGAGCACATGCTCAAATACAGCCCCAGCAAATACGCGAAGTTTCTGGGCTCAGTCGACATTTCGAAATACAAAATCCCCGTCAAAACACCGCCCCCTCCGCCACCCTTGCCGACGCAGCTTGGTCCGTTCAACAGCGGCACCATCACTTTCGATAACGGAGTTCCGGTTGGCGGCTGGATGACGCTCGCCCTCTTCGAGGACGGCACCTACAGCTTCTCCGGTCACTTCCACGACTCCGGCGCGCCCAGCTATAACGTCGACGCCGTCTGGGTCATCGTCAGTTCCAGCGGCAAGGCCTTTACCTTCGAGGTCAAAGGCGACAATGTACGGCACCTTCGATAGCGGTTCGCGCGACTACGACTTCGCCCAGAACGGCCAGAACGACCAGCTCAAAGACGCCTGGGCCGACCTCTGCGCCGGCTACACCTGGCGCTGGAGCGCCTACGTGAACTGGGATGTAAAGAAGGCAGTCGACGATGTCGTGAACGCGCTCAAGGTAGCGGGCACCGTCATCGGTGTTGTCGTCGCCGTCGTGGCGGCATTCTGAACCCTGAAGACTTGGAATCCTGCTTTGGTTCTCTACTATGTGGAAGCTAAAAGGGGCGACTTCTGAAGCCGCCCCTTTTGCATTCCACACCCATTTAGTCTGCCACCCAATTACCACGAAGGCATCCCTATTTCTGCGGAAGACGGCGTGGCCGCTGCTTGGCCGAAATGGACTTGATCATGGTGTAGCCACCCCCGGAAGCTGGCAGCGGCGATTTGGCCTGCGCCGCCGCAGCTGCCAGCAGCGTCTGCACGTCGAGGGTCCGCCAGGGTCGCCGCACTTTCAGACGAACGAACCGGTTCTGGTTTCCGCTGCCCTGCAGTATCCCAGCAGGGTCAGGCAAGGAAGGCCCGTAAGTAGAACGAGAGCGAGACACCCTTGGCCTGTGCAGCCAGCGAAACCATGCAGTCAGAAGTTCTTTCGGTGGTGCAAAAGCCGATCGCCAGAAAATTGTAGTTGTCGTAGACCTGTTCGATCGCCGTTGGGAACCGCTTGCGAAGCGCCGCACGGATGACACGGATGACTCGCGCGACCTCAGGATCGAACTTGGCGATAAAGCTCGCAATCTGTTTGGCGGGCGAGTAGAAGCCGTCGATGTGGATCGAGCACTCTTCTTCATTGCGGCCTCATCCAGTTCAAAACGTGAAGGGCGAACCCGAATGGCCCGCCCTTACGTGCTTCCCCTACTCGTGCTGAATCTCAATCGTAGTATTCCAGCCCCAGATGCGTGATCAAATCCGCGCCCATGATGTGCCTGAGCGTGTTCTTCAGCTTCATCGACTGGATAAACAGATCATGCTCCGGGTAAAGCCCCTCGGCCGTCATCGGCGACTTGAAGAAGAAGCTCAGCCACTCCTGAATACCGCGATGCTTCAGCTCCGGCGTACGTGACGCCAGGTCCAGAAACAGCACCAGGTCCAGCGCCAGCGGCGCCGCCAGGATCGAGTCGCGGCACAGGAAATCGACCTTGATCTGCATCGGATAGCCGAGCCATCCGAAGATGTCGATGTTGTCCCAACCCTCTTTGTTATCACCGCGCGGCGGATAATAGTTGATGCGAACCTTGTGATAAATATCGCCGTACAGTTCGGGGTAGAGCTCCGGCTGCAGGATGAAATCCAGCACCCCCAGCTTCGACTCTTCCTTGGTCTTGAACGACTCCGGATCGTCCAGCACCTCGCCGTCGCGATTGCCCAGGATGTTGGTCGAGTACCAGCCGGCCACGCCCAGCATGCGCGCCTTGAACGCCGGCGCCAGCACCGTCTTGATCAGCGTCTGCCCGGTCTTGAAGTCCTTGCCGCAGATCGGCGCGCCGGTCTTCTTCGATAGCTCTTGCAGCGCCGGAATGTCTACGGTCAAATTCGGCGCGCCATTCGCAAACGGAATCCCCTCGCTCAGCGCGGCGTACGCGTAAATCTGCGAAGGCGCAATCGCCGGATCGTCTTCGAGCAGCCCCTTCTCAAACGCCTCGATGGACTTGTGGCACGCCGCCTGCTCGAGAAAAATTTCCGTCGAGCCGCACCAGATCATCACCTGGCGATCGGTCTTGCCCTTGAACGCCTGGATGTCGTTGCGCACCTGCTGCGCCAGGTCGCATTTGGAGCGGCCCGTCTTCACGTGATTGCCGCTCAGCCGCTTGACGTAATGCTGGCTGAAGACCGCGGGCATCGGCTGAATGCTTTCGAGAAACGGCCGGATCTGCTCCAGATGATCGCGCTCCAGCACCGCAGCGGTCTTCGCCGCCTGGTACATGTTCTCGTCGTAGATATCCCAGCCGGTAAAGACGATGTCGTCCAGCGTCGCCAGCGGCAGGAACTCCTTGATCAGCGGCGTCTGTTATCCGTGCGCTTGCCCAGCCGGATCGTGCCCATCTGCGTCACCGATCCAATCGGCTTGGCAAACCCGCGCCGTACTGCCTCCACTCCTGCAATGAGCGTGGTCGCCACCGCGCCCATGCCCACAACCATCACTCCCAGTTTGCCCCCGGCGGGCGCAATCGTCTGTGCAGCAGCGGCGGCCTGGCCGCTGCCCTTTTTACTCGTCATCTCGTGCTTGGTCCTCTCCAATGAATCCACAGGTGGGTCAACGTCTTAGTCTGAGGCCCGCATTCGGCTTTGGCAAATTGCGCGGCGCGAGTGGTGTCGTTCGAAACGCGAATGGCGTCCGCTGGTATTGGCGGATTGCGATCACTGCAACGCTGACTGCCGTTCCTGCAGAAATCGCCGCACCGCCGCATCGCGCTCCAGGCCAATTGCCATCTCGTACGCCTGCCGCGTCCTCGCTGCGCGCTCCGTCCTCGACAGCAGCTCCGCACGCGTCGCCCAGTAGGGTTGATACTCGGCCAGCCGCGCATCCGCCGATGGCTCCGGCAGCGCCTCCAGACCCGCTTGCGGCCCCGTCCCGCTCCGCAATCGCCAGCGCGCGATTGATCGCCATCACCGGCGATCCTGAAAACGCGAACAGCGCATCGTAGAGATGCACGATCTCCGCCCAGTTCGCTTTGCCGGTTGCGGCAGCGGTCCACATGCGCCGACTGCAACGCCGCCTCCAGTTGATAGCGGCCAATCGCTCCGATGGAGTGCGCCCGCCGCAGCAGCGCCTCTGCTTCGCTCATCATGCGCGCATCCCACAACGCCGAGGTCCTGCGCCGCCAGCGGCACAAACTCACCCTCCGCGGAACGCCGCGCCGCCGCCGCGCTTCCGCATACAGCATCAGCGCCAGCAGCCCCAACGCCTCGGGTTCGTCCGGCAGCAGCTCCGTCACCAGCCTCGCCATAAACATCGCCTCCGCCGTCAGATCGCGGCGCACCACATCGATCCCACCGCGGTCTGCCCAGCCCTTCCGCTCGAAACGCGGCATAGATCGCCTCCAGCACCGTGTCCAGCCGGCCGGAAGGTCCTCCCGCTCCGGAACGCGGAACGGAATCCCCGCCTGCCGTATCTTGTCCTTCGCCCGCACCAGCCGCTTGCCCATCGCTGCCGGCGACGACAGAAACGCCGAAGCGATCGTCTTCGCATCCAGCCCCAGCACCACCTGCAGCATCAGCGGCGCGCGCACGCCCGCTTCAATCGCCGGATGCGCGCAGGCAAACAGCAGCGCCAGCCGCCGGTCCGGAATCTCCGCGGTCTCCGCCGCGGCCGCTTCCAGGCCCTCGGCAAGGATCTGCAGATCGATCGCCGCAGCCTCCGTCGTCGTCTGCCGGCGCGCCGCATCGATCACCTTGCGCCGCGCCACGGTCAACAGCCACCCTTCCGGATTGTCCGGGCAGCCGTTGCGCGGCCAGTCCGCCAGCGCGGAAAGAAACGCCTCGGACAGCGCATCCTCCGCCACCGCCACATCGTGCGTCCGCGCGGCAAGAAAGGCGACCAGCTTGCCGTAACTGCGGCGCGCCACCGCATCCGCGGTCTTTTGCGCCTGACAGTCGCGCGCCTGCTCGTCGCCTTTGCGTGCGGTCATGGTTCAGCCTGTATGCACGGCCTTCGTGTTGGATCGGACGTTCGTGTTCGTCAGCCAGGTCCGGTTTCATGCCTCGCTCCTGCCGCACCTCTGCACTACATGCCCAGACAGACGCACTGTCAATGCGTTCGTGACGCCGCCCAGCGCGCAGGCGACGCGCCCGCGATCCAGTTGATGGTATCGGGCGCCTCATCAGGTAGAGTAACCGAACCCAACTGTTCCTTCGGACGTCCGCATACGGGCCGTCACCCTGGCTGCTCAGATGCCGTTGGGAATGTCATTCATCGGGTCGCACGCGCCGAAACAGGCTGCCCGTTCGAGCCTACGTGGGCGCCGGCTTCTTCAACGGGCCTGGCGGTGATAACGCCATGTACGCCGCCATCCTGCTCCTGCTCCGCCTTCAGTCATCTGCGACCAGCCACTCTCATGCCGAATGCAGTCACCAGAGCGATGATGCCTGTGCCGCAGTTGACGTGCATTCAGCGGGCATCGACCGCTACTACTCCCAGCGTCCGACTGGCAACCATCTTCCCATACCGGCCAAACTTCATGAGGAATCGTTCCGGACTCGCTGCAGCGAGCAGTTCCGCTTGCGTTGCGCCGACTAGGGCGCGCTTCAGATACGAAAGCCGGCCGCAGGGCCTCCATGAGAACGGCACGCGCAGCTATGACCTCGCACTTTCCATCTCCGTTGACGGCGATGATCTCGCTGCGCGAACCAGTCGGAGAACCAGAGGCGGACCTCCTGCCAGCGCGGCGGAATGGCCGACGCAACCGGCATCCAAGTCGCCGTATCGCCGCCACGGGAGCGCCAGCTCGCGCGCCTCGCCTCGATCGGCCCTTCCCAGCGCGACATTGCGATCCACCTGGGGCTCTCGGGATAGGCAAAGCCGCGCAAGGGCGCGCTGCCTTACATCGTCCAGACGGGCCGCACCTCGATGGTGCCGTGTGCCGCGCCCGGACAGCGGCGCCGCCCACGCGATCGCCGCATCCAGATCGGGCGCTTCGATCAGGTAGTAGCCGCCCAACTGTTCCTTCGAGTCCGCATACGGGCCGTCCAGCACCTGCTGCTTGCCGTTGGCCATCTTGACCGTGGTCGCGGTGGCAAACGGCTGCAGCCGGTTCGAACCGACAAGCGCGCCGGCCTTCTTCAGCGCCTCGGTATACGCCATGTACGCCGCCATCCCTGCTCCTGTTCCGCCTTCGTCATCTTCGACCAGCCGTTCTCATCCGCGTAAGCATCAATAGATATTGCATATCTCTCTCCTCATCGGTGATGCGGAGATTCTGTCCGCTCACTCCCATGACGTCCGGACAGCCGCCATTTGGACACTGTAGCTGATTTTTCTTCGAGCACATCTTCATCCTCGACAGAAGGCCATGGTCACTGGAGAAAAATCGCTTGACATCACATATGGTGTTGTAGTCAAGTACAACACTAAGCACCCGAGCACGGAGAGCCGGGCCGCCGATGCAAAGGCGCTTCAGGAGACATGAGCATGAAATTCCTTCGTCTTACGCTGTCCATCATTCTGATCTCACTTTCGACCGCGGCCTTCGCCCAGTCGAACGCGCAAAAGTCATTCGACACATTGAAAGCTTTGGCAGGTTCCTGGCAAGGCCCCGTGACCACCATCCCGAAGATGGCCGACATGGGGGACAATACGCTCACCGACGTCTCCCTGCGCGTGACATCAAGAGGAAACGCGCTGGTGCATGAGATGAACGCAGCAGGAAAGGCGGACGATCCGACTAGGTACGACCATCCGGTCACCATGCTCTACCTGGACAGCGATCGCCTGCTCCTGACGCACTATTGCGATGCCGGGAACAGGCCGCGCATGGTGGCCAAAAGCTCGCCGGACGGAAAGAAGGTGGAATTCGACTTTCTCGACCTCTCCGGCGGCAATCAGTACGGACACATGTACCACGCCGTGTTCACCATCATCGACGCCAACCATCACACCGAGGACTGGACGTACATGATGCCGGGAGACAAGCCGATGCACGCCCACATGGACCTGCAGACGGACACAAATAACGGGAGCGCACTGCTCCGGCAAGGATCTATCTGGAAACATGATGGACCGTGAGTGGAACGACAGTCAGCCGATCTATCGCCAGCTTCGCGACCGTGTCGTCGCGATGATCCTCGACGGCGTGCTCAAGGAAGGCGATCCGCTGCCTTCTGTGCGCAATGTCGCGGCCGAATATCGGGTCAATCCACTCACGGTCCTGAAGGGCTACCAGCAACTGGTCGACGAGCAGCTGGTCGAGAAGAGACGAGGTCTCGGCATGTTCGTCAAATCGATGCGCGCAAACTGCTGCTGCGCGGCGAGCGCCAGAAGTTTCTTACCGAAGAATGGCCCAGGATCTGCGCCACCATTCAGCGGCTCGGCCTGTCGTCGAAAGAACTGCTGGAGGCCGCACAACCGCCGCTCGTCGCCGAAGCTCGCAAAGGAGGGACGCTGAAGCCATGGCTGCATAGAAGCACACGGCCTGCGCAAGGCTTTCGGCGCAACCATCGCGCTCGACGGCATCGATTTGCGTGTCGAGGAGGGCCGCATCCTCGGACTCATCGGTCCCAACGGCGCAGGCAAGACCACCGCGTTGAACGCGATCCTCGGTCTGACCCCCTATCAGGGAGCGCTGAGAGTGCTCGGACGCGATCCCTGGACCGAGCGCGATCAGCTCATGCGCGATGTCTCTTTCATCGCCGATGTCGCCGTCCTGCCGCGCTGGATGCGCGTCTCGCAGGTGCTCGACTATGTGGCCGGCGTGCATCCGCGATTCGATCGCGCCAAGGCCGAAGGCTTTCTTGCGAAGACCACCATCAGCCCCGCCAGCAGAGTCAGGCAATTGTCCAAAGGCATGGTGACCCAGCTCCACCTCGCTCTGGTCATGGCCATCGATGCGAAATTGCTGGTGCTGGACGAGCCGACGCTCGGCCTTGACAGCCTGTATCGCAAGCAGTTCTACGATTCGCTGCTGAACGACTACTTCGATCGCAGCCGCACCATCGTCATCACCACCCATCAGGTGGAAGAGATCCAGAACGTTCTCACCGACGTGATGTTCATCGATCGTGGCCGCATCCTGCTGAATGCCAGCATGGAAGAGTTCGAATCCCGCTATCTGGAAGTGATCGTGCATCCGGAACAGGTCGCCGCCGCCCGCGCGCTCAAACCAATTCACGAGCGCCAGGTATTCGGCCGCGGCATCCTGCTCTTCGATCATGCCGATCGTCACCAGCTCGGCGCGCTCGGCGACGTGCGCACGCCCAGCATTGCCGACTTGTTCGTTGCCGTGGTCGGCAGCCACATCGGTCAGACGCAGTCGATCAGTGCACGTTGGTCAGGCACAAGGAGCAGCGCAATGAATGCTCACCAGACGAATACTCCAGTGGATGCCCTGCCAGAGCCCTTCGAATCGCAGACCGCATCGCCCGCCGCCTTCTCCATGACGCGGCCCTTCTACTGGTCGGTGCGGCGCGAGTTGTGGGAGAACCGTTCCATCTATATCGCTCCCCTCGCCGCCGCCGCTTTATTTCTCATCGGTTTTCTGATCGGCAATATCCATCTGACACAGCAGGTGCCCCCCCTCTCCACCGTCGACCCGGCCAAACAACACCAAACGAACGGCGCCGTCTACGTCATGCTCTCCCGTACGACTCCGTCGCGGGCCTGCTCATGCTGACCGCTATGGTCGTCGGCATGTTCTACTGCCTCGACGCGCTGCACGGCGAACGCCGCGATCGCAGCATCCTCTTCTGGAAGTCGCTGCCCGTCTCCGACACCACCGCCGTGCTCGCGAAGGCAAGCATCCCGTTCGTCGTTCTCCCGCTGCATCACCTTCGCCGTCACCGTTGCCGCGCAGTCGATCATGCTGCTCCTCAGCAGCGCGGTATTGCTGGCGAAGGGTCAGAGCGTCGGCACGCTTTGGAGCCACGTTCCGCTCTTCTCGATGTCCTCGATGCTCCTCTATCACCTCGTGACCGTGCATGTGCTCTGGCACGCGCCATTTTATGGCTGGTTTCTGCTCATCTCCGCGTGGGCTCGCCGCGCGGCATTTCTATGGGCAGTGCTGCCGGTCCTCGCCATCGGCTTTCGTCGAGAAGATCGCCTTCAACACCTCGCACTTCGCCACCTTCCTGCTGGACCGATTGACGGGAGGTACGGAGGCCATGACAACGCCCGGTGGCATGCCGATCGATCCCGGCATGCACCTCACGCTGGGACGATACCTCAGCACACCGGGTCTCTGGATCGGGCTGGCATTCACCGCGCTATGTCTCGCCGGAGCAGTGAGGCTCCGCCGCTATCGTGGCCCGTTCTAACTCTTCCTGAGCGAAGCGGAGCCCCAACCATAATGGCCGGTCAGCCGCGACCATCGGAAGCGGCCTCAGCATCACGCGCCGACGGCGCCTTAGCCTGCCTGCTAGTCCCCCGCATTCTTCCTCGCCAGTGCGACCACACAAACCACGCGAAGCCCACCAGCAGCAGCAGCACCACCACCAGGTGGAAGCGATGGAAGATCTCCTTGAACCGCGGATCGTTGTCCCAGTGGTCGCCCAGCCGCATCCCCACATACGCCAGCGCATAGCACCACGGCCACGAGCCGAGAAACGTGTACAGATGGAATCGCCCCTGCGGCATCTTCGCAATGCCGGCAGGCAGCGCGATAAACGTCCGCACCACCGGCAGCAGCCGTCCAAAGAAGACCGTGATCCCGCCCCAGTGATCGAAGTAGTTGGTCACCCGGTCCAGATCATGCTTGCTGAGCAGCACGTAGCGGCCAAAGCGCTCCACCAGCGGACGCCCGCCATAGGCGCCGATCCAGTAGGCCACCAGCGAGCCCAGGTTGCAGCCCAGCGCTCCCGCCGTCGCCACGCCGATCAGGCTCAGCTTGCCGGTGTGCACCAGGTAGCCGGCGAAGGGCATGATGATCTCCGACGGCAGCGGAATGCACGCTGACTCGATACCCATCAACAACAGAACGCCCCAGTAGCCGGAGGACGAAATCACCGCAATGATGAACTGTGCTAATGCTGCAAGAATTTTCTCGCTCATTCTGTTCTCACCATGTTTGGGTGAGTATATCGTCCGCTGCCGTCCTTGATTGCAAAGTGGGAACGCGGGAACTGAAACCGTAAGAAGCCGCTAACTCCGATGAGTCCCCTCGCATCCAGGCATCAGATAGCCAGACGCAGGCAGTTTTTGACAAATGCGACTAGACGGACAGGACAGAAGGTCCTTGCCGAGGAGAATCCTTAGCGGCAAAGCGAAAGTTATGGAAATGGCTGGGCATCTCCCTCCTGCTCGCCTGGTCGTGCTCATCATCATCGCTGAGATTGTGTTGCGTCATGCCGGCCCCATCCTCAAAGGCCGCGTCATCGAAACCCTCAGCACGCGGTTCGAGAGCAAGGTCGAGCTCGATACCCTCGACGTCTCCCTGCTGCACGGCCTGCAGGTCACCGGCGGTGGTCTGCGCATCTATCCGCCAGACGACGTCATCGCCGCCGGCGCCAGCGGACCCGCTCATCGCCGTCCAGCACTTCGACTTTCGCGCCGGCATCGCGGGCCTCTTCATCAAGCCCATGCACGTCGACAGCGTGCACGTCAGCGGGCTCGACATCCACATTCCGCCCAGGGAGTATCGCCAGCAGGACGCGAAGACCGAAGAAGCATGGCGGCAAAATCAAGATCACGGTCGGCGAAATCCTCTGCGACGACTCGCAACTCATCATCGGCACCGCCAAGCCCGGCAAGGACCCGAAAGACTTCGTGCTCCAGCACATCGTGCTGCACGATGTCGGCGGCAACGCCGCATGGCCCTATGACGCCACCCTCACCAACGCCATTCCGCGCGGCAACATTCATGCCGTCGGCACCTTCGGTCCGTGGAACCTCGAAAGTCCCGGCGACTCCGCCGTCACCGGCGACTACACCTTCGACCACGCCGACCTCGGCACCATCCACGGCATCGGCGGCATCCTCTCCTCCACCGGAAAATTCAACGGCCAGCTCAACCGCATCATGTCGACGGCAACACCGACACGCCCGCCTTCACCCTCGACACGGCAAACCATCCCGTATCCCTGCAGACGCGCTTCCACGCCATCGTCGACGGCACCACCGGCGACACCTCGCTCGATCCGGTCGCTGCCACGCTCGGCGGCTCGAAGTTCACCTGCGCCGGCTCCGTCATCAACATCAAGGGCAAAGGCCACATCATCGATCTCGACATCGACATCCCCGCCGGCCAGATACAGGACTTCCTCAACCTCGCCGTGAAAACGCAGCCGCCCGTGATGAGCGGCGCGCTCAACATGAAGGCGAAGCTCAACATCCCGCCCGGCAAGGAGAGCGTCACGCAGAAGATCGGCGTCAACGGCCGGTTCCTGCTCAGCCGCATCCACTTCAGCAATCCCAGACGTGGAAGACAAGGTGGACATGCTCAGCCTGCGCGCCCAGGGCAAACCGGGCGAGGCGCATCCCGGCGCGCCCGACGTCCACTCCCAGATGCGCGGCGTCTTCGATCTCCACTCCGGCCGCATCGTCTTCAGCAATCTGAACTACGCGTTGCCCGGCGCCACCATCAACCTCGCCGGCCAGTACACGCTCGACGGCAAGAAGTTTGACTTCACCGGCAAGGTCCGCACCGACGCCAAACTCTCGCAGATGGTCTCCACCTGGTGGAAGTCGCTCCTGCTCAAGCCCGTCGATCCCTTCTTCCACAAAAACGGAGCCGGCGCCGAAATTCCGGTAAAGATCACCGGCACCAAAAGCTCGCCAAAGTTCGGCCTGGACCTGGGCGGGAAGAAGTAGCCGGATAGAGATTGTCTCTACCGCATTCGTACCTGACCGCCGTTAGAAATCTGTAGCTGCCTCTGCGCACATTTGCTACATTCAGTGCGCCATGAGGCCCTTTTCCCTGTTGTTCCTGCTCCTTTCTGCCCTGCTGCTCTCAACGCCCCGCGCCCAGGCCCGCGATACTAACTGGGTCGAAGTGCGCAGCCCGCACTTCATCGTCATGACCGACTCGAGCGCGAAGCAGGCCACGCATCTCGCCGACCAGTTTGAGCGCATGCGCGCCGTCCTGCACACCCTGTTTCCCAACGCCAAGGTCGACGCACCGGCACCCATCTTCGTCCTCGCGCTCAAAGATCAGAAGGAATTTAGGGCCCTCGAGCCGCCTGACTACCTCGCCAAGGGCAAGCTGAACCTCGCCGGCTACTTCCAGCAAGGTCCGGAGAAGAACTACATCCTGCTCCGCCTCGACACCGAGCAGGAGCATCCCTTCGCCACCGTCTATCACGAGTACACGCACTTCGCCTTCAGCGACGCGCACGACTGGATGCCACTTTGGCTCAACGAGGGCATCGCCGAGTTCTTTCAGAACACCGACATTCACGACAAAGACGTGAATCTCGGCCAGGCCAGCGCCGATGACGTGCTCTACCTGCGTCAGAACCGCCTCATCCCGCTTCCCGTGCTCTTTAAGGTGGACCACGCTTCGCCCTACTACCACGAGGAGAACAAGGGCTCCGTCTTTTATGCCGAGTCCTGGGCGCTGGTTCATTTCATCGAAATGACCGATCAGACGCAGCATCAGGACCGTATCTCCGCCTACGCCCGCCTGCTCGCCAATGGGCAGGATCCGGTCTCCGCCGCAACCGCCGCTTTCGGCGATCTCGGCAAGCTGCAACGCGAGCTGGAGGCATACATCCGCGAGGACCGCTTCCACTACTTCCGCATGCCCAGCCCGAAAACTCCCGACGTTGCCTCCTTCCAGATCGCCACCGTCTCAGCTACAGATGCCGATGCCCGCCGCGCCGAGTTCCTCGCCTACAACGGACGCGCCGCCGAAGCGCGCACGCTGCTCGATGCCGTCCTCAAGGAAGACCCGAACAACGCCGTCGCCTGCGAAACGCTCGGCTACATGGCCCTGAATGAGCACGACATGGAAGGCGCGCGCAAGTGGCTCACCCAGGCCGTCAAGCTCGATTCGAAAAGCTATCTCGCGCACTACTACTACGCCTCCATGGCGATGAACGACGGCGGCCTCAAAGACGCGCCCGCCGTTGAAGCCAGCCTCAAGGCCGCCATAAAACTCAATCCTGCCTTCGCGCCTCCCTACGACCGGCTCGCCGCGCTCTACCGCCGGCAGCACGATCATCTGGAAGAAGCCCACATGCTCGAACTGCAGGCAATGGAGCTCGATCCGTCGAATATCTTTTATCGGATCAACACCGCTTACCTGCTCGTTGAGCTCCAGCGTGAGGACGACGCGCTCCGCGTGCTCGAAAACGCCCGCAAGGTCGCCCAGAACTCCTCGCAAACTGCGATGATCGACGAGGCCGTGCGCGAGGCACAGCAAATCAAACAGGCACGCCTGGCGCCGCCATCTGTCAATCTGCCACCCGACAGCGTGACCACGGAGCAGTCGACGCCCTCCACGCCGCATGCGGGGACTGCTTCTCTTCAGAAGAAGCTGCACCGCAACTTTGACATCATTCCCAATGTCGAGCTGCCTCCGCATCCCTCTGCCTCCGCCAATGCGCGTCGGCATGAGGCCCGCGGCATCATTCATGGCGTGCGTTGCGGCGCCCCGTCAGTCCTCGAACTTCAGCTCCAGGGCGAAAAAACAATCTCTCTCTACAGCAACAACTACTTCAACGTCCCCTTCTCCGCTGCCAACTACACACCGGAGGGCGAAATGCATCCCTGCACCGAGCTCGATGGGAAGAAGGCGCGCATTTCGTATGCGGAAACTGGCGACAAAACGGCAGCAGGCGAAATCGTTTCGGTAGAGTTGAGCCGCTAAGCTGACCGGATATCCATCCGCGAAACCAGCGAGAGTCGCTTGATTCTGATGTGGCGGCTTGGGATGTTTCGGCTGATACAAGCCGATCGTGCCGCCGCCCGGCAGAGTCATCGTGATCTGCCCCCAATTCAAACGTAGGCGACCACAAGAAGCGAAGCGAATTTCTCACGCCGCAGGCCAAGTGGCGAGTTCCTGAAGGAGCAATCAAGCGCATGGTCGTTCACCATGCCCACCGCCTGCATCCACGCATACACAATCACCGGCCCTACAAACTTGAAGCCGCGCTTCTTCAAATCAGCCGAGATCGCCTCCGACAGGGGCGTCTTCGCCAGCACATGGCCCGTACCTTGTATCGGCTTGCCATCCACATGCGCCCACATCGCCTTCGCAAAGCCGCCATCCTTCTCCATCGCCAGAAAGATGCGCGCCCCGGCAATCGTCGCCTCGATCTTCGCGCGCGACCGGATGATGCCCTCATCCTTGAGCAGCCGCTCGATATCTTTCTCCTTGAAGCGCGCCACCTTCTCCGGATCGAAATCGCGAAACGCCTTGCGGAACGCATCGCGCTTGCGCAGGATGGTCAGCCACGAAAGCCCCGCCTGAAAGCCTTCGAGCATCAGCATCTCCCACATCGCGCGCGAATCGCGCACCGGCACGCCCCACTCCTTGTCGTGATACTCGCGCAGCAGCGGATCGCTCTCCGCCCATTTGCAGCGTTTACGGTTACCTTTTTCTGTCACGCCGGCTCCTGATACAGCCCCATCACATTCCCGCCCGGATCGCGAAACCGCGCCGTGATCTCTCCCGGATCGCCGCCGATCGGCTGCACAATCTCGCCGCCATTCGCCTCCACCTTCTTCATCGCCTCCGCCACGCTGTCCACCATGATGTAGACCATCAGCCCCGGCGTCGCAGCCGGCGGCCGCCCCAGCACAAACGCGCCGCTCACCTCGCCCGTCGTGTCGTCAAACGCAATCGCGCCATCGCCGCGCGTCCGGATCGTCCACCCAAACGCCCGCTGATAAAAGTCCGCCGAAGCCTGCACATCTTTCGTCGGCATCTCGATGTAGCAGATCTTCCCGTCTTTCGCCGTCGGCATAGCGCGCCTCCATCCCCGGTAGAAGAGTGTAGTCGCCTCCATCCGGATTGCTCCACATTGGCACCACCGATCGGCGTGCGGAAGCGTGCCAGATCTTCCGCGCGAAGTGGATGCCCTCATATATGACATGGATGTCATATATAGCCCACGCATTGGTGCAAAGGAGATTGCCCTTGCCCCGCGAGAATTGTCGATTCGCGTCGACCGCTCGGAGCAAAGGAATGGAATGACTGATGGCAAAAGAACCTCACCAACATCCCTTCCCGCAACGAAATCGAATCGATTACTGCGGCGCATTCTTTTCGCAAAACGTGACCGAACATTCACTCGATTCGCTACTCTGGAAATAGAGAAGTAGATGGCTGACTGGCACGTCCTGACTCGGCTGGCTTCCTGTCCCGTAAGTCCAATGATGGACGAATTAAGCGATAAGCCCTTTAGATGACGAATTTAGCCGTCGGAAGAGACCTCTAAGCCAAAGAAATCAAATGAGGTTCCCAGCCAGCCTCCGGTGACGGGAGGGGGGAGGGGGTACGCGGTAACGTGACGTCTCCATCCTTGCTACCATCGAGACAAAGGAACAGGAGACACATGGCAGAGACAGAGACCCTCGCCGCCCCCGGAGCCGTCAGCCACCCCGAAGACACACCAAGCCCGAAGGCCAGCCGGCAACAAAGCCCGAGGGGGCAGGCAAGCCAGACAAGCCCATCAAGCGCCAGATGGTCGGCTTCACCTTCTTCAAGGTCATGCCGGAGTGGCGCCGCCTGCCCCACGTCGAGCGCGCCGAGCACAAACGCCGCTTCGCCGAGGTGCTCGCCCGCTGGAACCAGCCCGGCCGCCTGCTCTCGCTCACCTACTCCACCGTCGGCCTGCGCCCGGACTGCGACATGGTACTGTGGCGTATCTGCTACTCGGTCGACGACCTCAGCGAGATGATGGCCGAGCTCATGGCCACCCCCCTGGGCGGCTATCTCGAAACCGCGAACAACTACATCGCGATGACCAAGCGCTCGCCGTATCTCATCGGCCACGAGCACGAGGGCCAGCACGACTCCCGGGGCGCCATCCGCCCCGGCGGCCAGAAGTACATCTTCATCTATCCGTTTTGGAAAACGCGCGCCTGGTATCTGCTGCCTGCAGCGGAGCGCCAGCGCCTGATGAACGAGCACATCCGCGTCGGCCACATGTATCCGCGCGTCAAGCTCAACACCACCTACTCCTTCGGCATCGATGACCAGGAGTTCGTCGTCGCCTTCGAGACGCAACTTCCCCGAAGACTTCCTCGACCTGGTGCAGCAGCTCCGCGAAGCCGAGATCAGCGCCTACACGCTGAAGGACACGCCGATCTACACCTGCATCCGCATGACGCCCGAAGCCATGCTCGACCGCCTCGGCTAGGACGAAGATGCCGACAGCAAGCAAGGCCACAGCGAAGAAGCGTCCGGCGAAAGCCGCCGCGAAGACAGCGACGAAGAAGCAGGCAAAGCCGAAGCTCAAGACCTCGCCCGAGCGCATCGGGAAGATCATCGCCGGTCTCCAGAAGGCTTATCCCAACGCAACCTGCGCGCTGGTGCATCGCAACGCCTGGGAGCTGCTGGTGGCGACCATCCTCTCCGCGCAGTGCACGGACGCGCGCGTCAACATGGTGACGCCGGAGCTCTTCCGCCGCTTCCCTACCCCGGCCGCCATGGCGAAAGCTTCGCTCCCGGAGATCGAAGAGCTCATCCGCACCACCGGCTTCTACCACAACAAGGCGAAGTCGATCTCCGGCGCCGCCAAAGGTGTGGTCGAGCGCTTCGGCGGCAAAGTGCCGCAGACGATGGACGAGCTGCTCACGCTGCCCGGCGTCGCCCGCAAGACCGGCAACGTAGTCCTGGGGGTGGCCTATCAGATCGCCGAAGGCATCGTCGTCGACACCCACGTGCTCCGCCTCACACGCCGGCTCGAACTTACGCTCAACACCGAGCCGAAAAAAGTCGAGCAGGATTTAGTAAAGATCATTCCGAAAGATCACTGGATCGACTTCAGCCACGAGCTGATCCTGCACGGCCGCGCCATCTGCATCGCCCGCAAACCCCGCTGCGTCGACTGCGTGATCGAGAAGGAATGCGACTCAAGTGACAAGACCTGGTCGAGCCATTAAGCGATAAAGAGGTGCACGCAAGCATCGACCAGCGCATCGAGCGAAGCCGTCTCCGCCTCCGCCGCAACCGCAAGTCCAGCATCGCGCAAAGCCGCCGAAGTCACCGGCCCGATGGACACGCACGCCACCTGAGCGGAAACGCACAGCCCCGCCTCGCGCAGCACATCCAGCAGATGCGCCACCGTCGAACCGCTGGTGAACACAACAGCATCGGGCAATCGGCTCCGCTGTCAAACACCGCACGCGCCTGCTCCACAGCATCCGCAGGAATCACCGTGCGATACGCATCGGCAACCGTTACCGCAGCACCGGCAGCCGTGAGCGCATCCGGCACAACATCGCGCGCCACAGCCGCACGCACCAGCAGCACGCGCTGTCCGCGCACGCGATCCGTCAGTGCCTCCGCGAGAGCCTCGCCAACCGCACGCTCTGGCACAACCTCAACTGCAAGGCCAAACTCATCGCATCGCCTCCGCGGTCGAAGGACCAACGGCCGCGCAGCGCAGATGCGTGAGGGACTGCCGATGTGAGTCCAAGCTCAGTCAGCCGCTCGCCGATCACGCGCGCGGCATTGGCGCTCGTGACGACGAGCCAATCGAAGTCGGATGCATGCCGCAGCGCATCATCGAGCGGCGCGTAGGAATCCGGAGGAGCGATCTCGATCGTCGGCAGCAGCAGCACTTCGGCACCCTGCCGCTCCAGCCGCTCCTGCAAGCCGCCGCTCTGCCGCGCGGCCCGTGTCACCACGATGCGCCGCCCGGCCAGCGGTCCAGCGGTCATTTCGCCTACGCCTGACTGCGCCAGCAGTTGCAGCGCGCCCTGACGCAGCAGCGAATCGGCCAGTGCCGCGCCCAGCGACTGCGCGTCGGACCCGCGTTCCTCGCCGCGCAGCACCGTCGTGCCATCCGGCGACGAGACACATCCGCTGATACGATATTGCTCCCCGTCACGCTGGCAGTAAGCGCCAATCGGCACCTGGCAGCCGCCGCCCAGCGCAGCCAGCGCCACCCGCTCCGCCGTTACGGCAAAGCGCGACTCCGCATGATCGAGGCTTGCCAGCACGGCGCGCGTTCGCTCATCCGCCGCGCGGCACTCGATCGCCAAAGCGCCCTGCCCCGGCGCCGGGCACAGCACATCCTCCGGGAACCGCTCCCGCACCCACTCCGTGCGCCCGAGCCGGTCAAGCCCGGCCGCAGCCAGCACCGCCGCATCCACCTGTCCCTCGCTGAGCTTGCGCAGCCGCGTATCCACATTGCCGCGAAGCTCCACGTACTCCACCCCCGGCCACCGTGCACGAAGCTGCGACTGCCGCCGCAAACTGCTGGTTCCCACCCGTGCGCCGGCTGGTAACGCGTCCATGCTCGCGTATCGAACGGAGACAAAGACATCCCGCGGATCGACGCGTTCTGTCACTGCGGCGATGACGAATCGAGGATCAATCTCCGTCGGCAGGTCCTTCAGGCTGTGCACCGCCAGATCGATCGTCACCGTCTGCCAGCGCCTCTTCGATCTCTTTGGTGAACATGCCCTTCGACCCGACGCGGGCAAACGGCACGCCCTGCAGACGATCTCCGGTTGTGGTGATGGTGCGTGATCTGGACCTCATGCCCCTGCGCACGGAGCAGGCCGGCAATGTGGTTTGCCTGCCAGAGCGCAAGCTGCGAGCCGCGCGAACCGATGCGGATCAACGTCTCGTTGCCTCAAGGGACGGAGGGCTCTGCACGGGTTCTTCCGGCTGGCTGAAACAGCAGATCCCTCCACTTCACTTCGCTTCGGTCGGGATGACGAAGAGGGGAGGAGCGCTGCGCTGGGGATGATGAGGCGGCGACTGCGTCCTGCGCGGACAATCCAAAGATCTGCTGCACCGCCTCCGCCACCCTCAGGTCGCCGTTGCTCGCCGCCGCTTTCATCGCCTGCAGCGGCTGGTGCAGCACCTTGTTGATCAGCCCGCGCGTCAGAGCCTCTACGGCACTCCGCTGTTCCGCCGAAAGCGACTGCAGCCTGCCCTGCATACGCCGGAGCTCCGCCTGCCGCAACTCTTCCATCGTCTGCTGCAGCGACACGATCGCCGGCACCGCGCTCAAGGTCTGCTGCCCGGTGGCGAAGCGCTCCACCTCCGCCTGCACGATCGCCTCCGCCTCGATCGCTTCCTTGCTGCGCTCGCTCATGTGCGAGGCAGCTACCGACTGCAGATCGTCGATGTCGTAGACAAACGCACCCTCCAGCCGATTCACCTCGGGCGCTACGTCGCGCGGCACGGCAATGTCGATGTAGAACATCGGGCGATTGCGCCGGCGGTGAAGAAACTGCTGCGCATGCTCGCGGCGGAAGATGGGCTGCGCTGCGCCCGTCGATGTGATCAGGATATCCGCCTGATCGGCGACTGCATGCAGATCCTCAAATCGCACCGCGCGCCCGCGGAAGGTCTGCGCCAGATGCACGGCGCGATCGAACGTCCGGTTCGCAATCAGCATGGAGTGCGCGCCCTGCTGGATCAGGTGCCTCGCTGCAAGCTCGCTCATCTTGCCGGCGCCCACCAGCAATACGGTCTTGCCGTCGAGCGAGCCGAAGATCTTCTTCGCCAGGTCGACCGCCACCGATGCGATGGAGACGGACGCGCTGCCGATCTGGGTCTCGGTCCGCACGCGCTTCGCCACCGTGAAGGTCGTTTGCAGCAGCCGCTCGAGCGAGCTCTGCACCGCGCCCACCGTGCGCGCCGCCGCGTAGGCCTGTTTCACCTGCCCCAGAATTTGCGGCTCGCCCAGCACCATGGAATCCAGGCTCGCAGCAACGCGGAAGAGATGCCGCACCGCATCCGAGCCTTCGTACTCGTAGAGGTGGGGCCGCAGCTCATCGGGAGGCACAGCAAAGTAGCGATGCAGAAATTCCATGAAGTCCGGCGCGGCCTGCTCGTAGCTCGTCACCAGCTCGACGCGGTTGCATGTGGAGAGAATCATGCCTTCGCTCACGCCCGGCGTGCCCACCAGCGCCAGCGTGGCTTCGCCGAGCGACTCCGGCGCAATCGCCAGCCGCTCCCGCAGCTCAATCGGCGCGGTGCGATGATTCACTCCCAACAGGCGGATGGTCATGGCACGGGAAACCTGTGTACGGAGCTGAAGGTGTTTGCCGCCCACACGCTGAGCACGACGAGAATGACCACGCTCGAAAGATAGATCGCCCGGCGGCCGCGCAGCCCGGTGCTGCGCCGCACCAGCAGCATCAGCACGTAGAGACCCCACATGCCGAACGATAGCAGCACCTTGGGATCGAGAAAGTACGCGGCGCCCACGCTCTGCTGGGCAATCAGAGAGCCAGCCAGCAGCCCCAGCGTCATGCACGGGAAGCCGATGAGCAGGCTTCGATATGCGATGCGGTCCATCGTCTCCAGAGGCGGCAGCCAGGCCAGAAAGCCGATGCCTTCCTTGCTCTTGAGCCGCCGCTCCTGCACCAGGTAGAGCACGCTAGCAATCAGACTGAAGAGCAGCGCGGTATAGGCGGCGAGCAGCGCGCTGATGTGCACGACCAGCCATCCGGAGCGCATCTCCGGCGTCACGAAGGAGCGGCCGTTCGCGCCCAGGGCCGGCGCCAGCATGATGACCAGCGCGAGCGGCAGCGCGATGATGCCGAATGCCCCTGCGCGATACACCGCATAGACCAGCAGGTACGCAGCGACGATCAGCAGCGCGAGCGTCGCCTGGACCTCCACCCAGCCCAGCGGAACCAGATGGTGCGCCGCCACCATCAGCTCCACAACCGCGACCAGATGGAAGAAGAAGCCTGCCACGGCCGCGGGCAGGGACACGCGCTGCCAGCGCGGTTGCCCGTACAGCACGGCCGGGAAGGCCGTGACGCCGGCAACAGCGTAGAAGACAGCCGCGACTCGCAACCAGAGCAGGGACATCATGCGGGAAAGGACCCTTCAGTATACCGGCGCGCCTACGAATGATGTCGGCCGGAAGGACCGCTCCGCTTCAGGGTTCAGACAGGACCAGAAGCCCTATTCGGGCTGGATCGATGGGATGACCGGCGACATCGGCACGACCCGCGTCGTCAGCGGGCCTACCGTATCCAGTTCCGCCTTTGTGAGCTGCCCGCGGCTGTTGAAGCGCAGCCGCCAGTTGCCCGTGCGCGTCTCGGAGACATCGCTGAAGTCGATCTCCGCCTGCTTGCCCGGATCGATCATGATGATGGGCGTCGAGCCGTTGCGCTTGGTCAGCGCCTCAGATGCCTCGACATTTTCTGCCGGCACCGCAACGCGGGGCACATGGCCGGTGAGCGCCACAAAGCACATGCCCAGGTTGAGCCAATGTGACTGCGGCCCCAGCTCGTGCTCGCCGCGGTCCGCCGCGGTCATGCGATTGAAGGCCTCGTAGGCCGTGCTCTTCTCCCACGCTGCATGGAAGGGCAACAGCCCGTGCGCGTACTCGGTCACTACCTGCACCTTGCCGCCATTTGCCGGAACTACCGCGACGAAATGCGATGCCCCATGCGCCACGCTGTCGTTCTGAAAGCTCAGCATCAGATGATCGGGCAGCGTGCGGCAGACAATCTGCTGATAGATCCAGCGGCTGTCGCTGATGTCAAACCCGTAAAAGGCCGCCGCGCTGCTGACATCCACTTCCCGCTGCTGGAGCAGGGCACGGTCCGCCTCGCTCATCTGGCCGGCATCCAGTACCGGCAGGGTCGAGGTATGCGCTTCCAGCGCAGCAGTCTTTTCTTCCTCACCGGGCGGCGGGGGGCCGTTGCGATGGTGATGAAGCTGGGCAAGCCCGGGCAACGCGCAGGCGAGGCACATCGCCAGCGCGAGTCTGGCCCGCCGGTATGGTTCTGCACGCCTGCTGTGTGGGCCGGCAAAGAGCATTGCAACGCCAATCTACCATGCGCCTCGGGCAGCCTTCTGCTGCACAAAAGAGTGAGGGCGGCCGATAGGCCGCCCTCACTCGATGGAGCACACGCGCCCTAGTGAGCCGCGCGTCTCCGTGTGGTTGTGCGCCGGGCCGGTTTCTCCGGCGCCGGTGGCGCCCCGTTGATGAGCGTGATCATCTTCGGGTTCTGTGTGTACGAGTCGAAGGTGGCGTCGTAGGTCACCTGCGTGCCGATCGCTGGCGGGGTGGTCAGCGGCTTCTTCATGTTGATGGTGAAGTCTGCCGTGTTTGACGCCTTCGCATCGTCGGTCACCGCAAGCTGCACGGAATCCGCCGTTGCCGAGACGACCTTGCCCGGAATCTGGTAGGTCTGCCCCTTCATGGTGTCCCACATCTTGCCGGCATCTTCCGGCTTGCCGTTGAAGAGGATGAACTCCTTGTCGTTCAGGTTCAGCGTCTTCAGGTCAGGCGTGGTCGCAACCACCTTGGCAGCCTGGTCTGCAGGCGAAGGCGGCGGCGGCGCGGGCGTCGGATTGTAGCTGTCCGGCGGAAGGACGGACTGGGTCACCAGTGTCTTTACCTGGTCGAAGCCATCCATGCCGCCGTGGTACTTGTTGTAGTAATACTCGGCAGCCTTCTCGATCTGGTCCTTGGCCGCCGGTGGCGCGTACGCCGCGGCGCGCGTCAGGAACCACACTGCATTCTTCAGGTCAGGCGGGGTCTGCTGCGCATACGCCTGTCCCAGCAGGTAGGTATCGTTGAGGGTGGATCCGGTCTGGGTTTGCGCCGGCGGGACCGACTGCAACTCCTTTTTGAAGTTGTCTTCCGCGCCCGGGTAGTCCTTCTTCAACTGATCATCCATCGCGATGGCGCTATAGAAGATCGGCTCGGTTGCAGTCTTCAGCTTCTGGAAGTCGCGCGTCTGCCATGTTTGCCGGCTTGGTAGCGGCAAGGCCCTTCTGCGCGTTGGCGGCTGCTTCGTCCAGCAGCGGCTGCTGGTCGGCAGGGGTTGACTTCTGCGCCGCCTGCGCCTTCTTGATGTAGACCGAGATGGCCAGGGCGCGCAGGTTGTTCGGATCCGTCTGGAGCAGCCGGTTGGCTGCGTCCACGGTCTTGTCCATATTGTTCTGCGCCTGGTAGGCCGCCATCAACTGCTCCAGCATCTCTCCCTTCACCACAGAATTTGGATACTTGGTGAGAAAAGCCTCGATGGCAGAGGACTTCGCCGCGGGTGAGGACTGGCTAATCGCGTTCGAGTAGTCGTTGTACTCGGCGGGATCCTTGATGGTGATCTGCGATGCTGTTGTCCACCCCCCGCCGCGGCCTGGGCCAGGGCGAACGGCGCAGCACACAGCGTACTGGTGGCGATTGCCAGCAGAGATGCTAAGGCGACCTTCTTCATTCAATGCTCCTAAGAGAAGTGCAGCGATTTATAAACGGAAAACCTTGTACCTGCAGCCTTCGCATCCGCAGGACTCATGGTGACTCGCCATAGCAGGAGCGGTGTGTCCATCCATTTGTCCCCGGAAATGAAGCGGCGCGGCAATGTGGCTGGATTATAAGAATCAGGCTTCTCCCATGCAAGCGGAAGACAAACGGACTCCGCCTGTTGGCTTCCTGAACACGGATAAAGATGCGAATCTTCGTCCCTGCGTTGACTCAGCATCGCAAATGACATTTCCGTGACGTTCCCGGGTGTGACGAAGTTACCCGCGATGGCGTGAGCACCATGCCGGCCGGGCAAGAGCGATACTGCATCATGAGGCCGGATGCGAGCCATCTGGCCCTCTAGAGCAGCAGGAAAACGCCTATGCCAGTTGAAGATCGTCAGCCCTCTGCAGAAAAACGATTTGCCCCTTGCCGGCAAAACCGCCCTGGTTACCGGCGCTTCGCGCGGCATCGGCCGTGCCATTGCCGTGCGGCTGGCCGGGCTGGGCGCCGGACTTCTGCTGGTTGCGCGGGACAAGCACGCGCTGGGCGCTGTGCAGCAGCAGATCGCAAGCGATGGGGGCTCGGCCGATATCCTGCCCTGCGACCTCGCCTCTTCCGCTGCGGTCGCCGCACTGACCGCGAACATCGATCACTCCCGAGGCTGCGACATACTGGTCAACGCTGCCGGGATCGGAAGGATCGGCGCTCCCCTGCACGAGATGCCCATCGCAGACTTCGACGCCGTGCTTGCCACCAACCTTCGTGCGCCCTTTCTGCTGATGCGCGCCGTCGTTCCGCACATGATCGCGCGGGGCGGCGGCCACATCGTCAACATCTCGTCGCTCGCAGGTCAGGGACCGCTGGCCAATGGAGCTGCTTACGCGGCCTCGAAATGGGGGCTCAACGGGCTCACCTACTCCGCTGCCGAAGAGCTTCGCGCGCGCAACATCCGTGTCTCGGTTATCGCGCCCGGCTCTGTGGACACCGAGTTCGGCCGAGGCGGGAAAGACCGCAGCAAGATGCTCCAGCCGGAGGATGTAGCGAATGTAGCCGTGATGCTGGTCACGCAGCCGCCGCGGTCCTTCATCAGCGAAGTCCGGATGCGGCCTACGCAAAAGCCCTGAACGTACGGTTGAATTAGACAAATTGTCCGGCAAACCGGGTCCAACAAAAGCCGAATCGGACCGAAATGCATCGGTAGCCCAAGAACTCGCAATTCCGGCCCCCTTATCCACAATAGGTAGGGGTATCTGTGTTGAATCGCCCCCTGCTCCCAGCTACCATTCTTGGCAAGACTGTGTTCGAGTGGAATAAGGCCTGCTCAGGCCCTTTCTCCGCTCCTACGGGTGCCATCGATGCTCAAGCTCAAGAAGATTCAGATCCTCGGCTTCAAGTCCTTCTGCGACCGCACCGAGCTCACCCTGCCCGGCCAGGGCATGGCTGCCGTCGTGGGGCCGAACGGCTGCGGTAAGTCGAACATCCTCGATGCCGTCAGTTGGGTGCTCGGCGAGCAATCGGCCCGGACCCTGCGCGGGACAAAGATGGAGGACGTGATCTTTGCCGGCACGCGGGAGCGCAAGGCGCTCGGCATGGCAGAGGTCTCGCTCACGCTCATCGATCCCGATGCCTATGGCGATGGTCCGCTCGCAACCGAGCTCGAACGGGATGAAGTCGCGCTCGACAGCAACGGCGATGGGACGGGCACCGCTAACGGCGACTGGGATGAGGAGGCGCATCGCGAGGCGCGCTCCGCCGAAACCGAAGAGATCATCGCCGAAGCGCAGCCTGGAACTGTCATAGAAGGCGAGGAGCAGGATGTCGCCCCATCCGCGGAAAGCGAATCCGCATCGCAGGATGGCGGCGTTGCCGTCGCAGCGCAGAACGCTGTTGTATTAAAGATCCGCCGCCGCAAATTCCAGCGCACACCTGCGCGTGCCGGCGAGATCATCATCACGCGGCGCCTCTTCCGCTCCGGCGACAGCGAATATCTGCTCAACGGCAAGCTCTGCCGCCTGCGCGATATTCAAGACATCTTCATGGGCACCGGCCTCGGGCCGGAGAGCTACGCCATCATCGAGCAGGAGCGTATCGGCCAGCTCCTCAGTTCCAAGCCGCATGATCGCCGCGCCATCATCGAAGAGGCCGCGGGCATCACCCGCTTCAAGACCAAGAAGCGCCTCGCAGAGTTGCGCCTGGAATCGGCCAAGCAGAACCTGGCGCGCGTGAACGACATCTTCGAAGAGGTCACGCGGCAGATGAACTCGCTGAAGCGCCAGGCCGCGAAGGCCGAGCGCTATGCCGCAGTGCGTGACGAGCTGCGCACCCGCCTGCGCGTCGTGCTGGCCAGCCGCCTGCATCAGATGGACGCGACCAGCGTTTCGCTGCACGACCAGATCGCCTCCCTCACCACACAGATCGACGCCTCCGCCGCGCACGTCGAAGCGCTCGATGCCGAACACGCAGCCGCCGTCGCTCGCGGATATGAGCTGGACGCCAGCGCAAAGGAAGCCAGCGCGCGCGCCAGCCAGGCCGCTATCGATCTGGAACGCGCGAGCGCTCGCCAGCACGCGAACGAAGAGCGCATCGCCGACCTCGTCTCCCGCTCCGCTGCCGGCACTGCAGAGCTCGATCAGGCGCGCCAGCAGATGGAAGGGCTCACCGCGGAGCGCGAGCAGCACCGCAGCTTTCTTGAGACCGCGGCCGCCGAAGCCGCACGCTTCCGCCAGCAGGCCGAAGCGCTGCAGCAGCAGGCACGCGAAGCCGCGCAGACCGTCGCGCACGCCGAGCAGCGGCTGGAAGCCGAGCGCCGCCGGGGACTTCAACTACTCAACGAAGCCGCCAACGCGCGCAATCAGGCATCGCAGGCTGAGGAAGCTCTGGGCGCGCTCGAGCGCGAGGCAGAGCGCCTTGCCGGCGAGATGGACGCCGCGCGCCGCGATCTCGAAAACCTCGGTGCAGAGCGCGGCCAGGCGTCGCTGCAATTCGAATCTGTCACAGAAACGCTGGCACGTCTGGAACAGGAGATTCTTGCGCTCCGCTGCGGAGATCGAACAGACCCGTGCCGAAGAGACCGAGACTCGCCGCCGCGGTGACGCGCTCCGCGCAGAGCACGCCACGCTCACCGGCCGCCGCAACTCGCTCGAAGGCCTCATCCGCGAGCACAGCTACTCCACCGACACGGTGCGCAAGCTTTTCCGCGCCAACGGCGATCACCACTCTTCTCTCTCCGCCGTTGGCACACTCGCCGACTTCCTTGAAGTCGACGGCCAATACGAAACCGTCGTCGACGAATATCTGCGCGATGAGCTGAACTACATCGTGGTGAAGAGCTGGGACGCTGCCGACGAAGGCATGCGCCTGCTGAAGAGCGATGTCGATGGCCGCGCTACCTTCCTCGTCCACCCGCACGACGCGCAGGCCAAGTTTTCCTTCGATCCCACCGAGCCCACCGGCACCCAGACCAGCCGCGAAGGCATCGTGCGCCTGAAGGATTGCATTCGCGTGCTCGACGGCTTCGGCACTTCGCTCGAAGCCATCCTGCCCAAGCTGCGCGAGGGCTACGTCGCACCCGACGCCGGCACCGCGCGCTCGCTCGCGCTCGAAAATCCGCGCGCCTTCTTCCTCGCGCCCTCCGGCGAGTGCTTCCATAACGTCACGGTTACGGGCGGCAAGCCGCGCGCGGAAGGTCCACTCGCCATCAAGCGCGAGCTGCGCGATACGCAGCAGAAGCTCGATGCCCTCACCATCGAGCTCGGGCAGGCCGAAACGCATGCCGCCGCGCTTGGCCGTACCCTCGCTGAAAAGACGCGCCTGCTCGAAGCGAAGAACGAAGATCGCCGCACCGCCGAGCGCGACAGTGCCAACCAGGGCGCCGCGCTTCGCCAGATGGAATCCGAAGCAAAGCGACTGGAGCGCCGACTGCAGGACTGGCAGCTCGACAGCGAGCGCAACCGCAACCAGCGCGATCAGCGCACCACGCTGATGCAGCAGAAGCGCGAAGACGTCGCGCGCCTGGAAACCGAGCACGCCACCGCCGAAGCGCAGCAGCGCGAGCTGGAATCAGCACTCGCCAGCCATCGCGAGACCCGGGAAATGGCGCAGCAGGCATCTTCGCAGGCCGTCGCTGAGCTCGCCGGTCTGGAAGAGCGCAAGCGCGGCGCGGAGGCATCCTTCGCCCGCATCGACCGCATGTATGCCGATCTTGGCCGCCGCGTCGTGCAGCTTGAGCAGCAGCTCGCCGCGGCCGCCGCCGAGCAGACGCAGCGCACGGAAGAGAACGCCTCGCTCGCTACTCAGCGGCAACAGCTTGCCGAGCTTCGCGAGCAGGCCCTTGCCGAAACCGCGCGCTGGACCGAAGAAGCCCGCCTGCTGCGCATCACGCTGCTCGAAAGCGAGCAGCAGCTCAAGACACTGCGTGCCGAAACCGATGTTCTGCGCGAGAGTCGAAGCAGCCATGCCGCACAGGCCGCCAAGCTCGCCGCCGATCTCGAACACCTCGAAGCCGCCTGCGTCAGCGATCTCGGCGTCGAAGCCGGCGAACTCCGCGCACAAGAAGACATCACGCGCCTGGAAGACGACGCGCTCGCGACAGAAGACGAAGCCTGCCGCGGGCTCAAGAGCCGCCTCGAAGCCATGGGCCCGGTCAACATGATGGCGCTGGATGAATACAAGGAAGCGGCCGAGCGCCACAGCTTCCTCGAAACCCAGCGCACGGACCTGCTGGACTCCATCGAGAACACGCAGGCCACTATCAAGGAGATCGACACCATCTCGCGCACGAAGTTCGACGAGGCCTTTGCGCGCATCAACGAAAACTTCTCCGTCACCTTCACGCGCCTCTTCAATGGCGGCCAGGCCTTTATGCGGCTTACCGACGAAGAGAACACCGCGGAGAGCGGCATCGACATCGTCGCGTCGCCGCCGGGCAAGAAGCTCCAGAACGTGCTCCTGCTCTCGGGCGGCGAAAAAGCGCTGACGGCGCTGTCGCTGCTGGTGGGCATCTTTCTTTATCAGCCGAGCCCCTTCTGCGTGCTGGATGAGGTCGACGCGCCGCTCGATGAGACCAACGTCGGCCGTCTTGCCGACATGCTCAAGGGCATGGCGAAGGAGACGCAGTTCGTGCTCGTCACCCACTCCAAGCGCATGATGACGGCGATGGATCTCATCTACGGCGTCACCATGCAGGAGCCCGGCGTGTCGAAGCTGGTCTCCGTGCACATGGGCGGACATCACCACGCGCATGGCCATCGCGCCACCGCCTAGCCATCAGCATGAGCCTCCACGATGTTATCGAGCAGTTGCTCTTGATCGTGATTCCCGGCTTGCTGCTCTGCCTGATTAACACATGTCGTTCAGGAAAGACGAACTGAATGTACGCGGCCCACTTCGCAGCCGGCCTTGCGATCAAGGGCCGCGTTCCACAGGCGCCGACCTGGGCTCTCATCGCCGGCGTCTTCCTGCCGGATTTCTTTTGGATTGCGTTCGCACACTTTGGCATTGAGCCCACCCAGCCAAAGTTTTTCGACGACTGGTCGCATTCCCTCGTCATGATCATCGTCTGGAGCACGCTCTTCGCCGCGCTCTTCTGGCGAAGAGGCAAGGTCATTGCGCTCGCCGTATGGATCGCCGGACTCTCGCACTTCTTCCTCGATTTCCTGATTCACCCTGCCAGGCTCGCCATCTCTATCCGCACTCATCCGTACACCTGGGCTGGAATCTCTGGCAGTACGGCCTGACAAAATCATGGCTCGGTCCCACTCATTATTGGTGGTACGAACTCGCGGTGTTTTTGCCGCTGCTTGCGCTGTATGTATGGTTCTCGCGCAGGAACCGGCTTGCCCTCAATCTCGTTGCAGCCTCGTGTGTCACGGTGATCAGTCTGCACCTCATGTCGCTGCTCTGACGCAGGCTACTCGTAGCGCAGGGCGACTACGGGATCGACCTTGGTCGCACGCCGCGCCGGAAAGAGCGCGGCCATCACCGTCACCAGCGCAATGATCAGCACCGCCCCGGCCAGCGTGAGTGGGTCCCACGGTCCCAGCCCGAACAGGCCGGCCTGCACTGCGCGGCACGCCGCCAGCATCGCCGGCACACCCACCGCGATGCCGATGGCCAGCAGCCCCAGCGACTCCCGCAGGACCATCCACAGCACGCCGGCACGCGGCGCGCCCAGCGCAATGCGCACGCCAATCTCATTCGTCCGCCGCACCACGCTGTACATCATCACGCCATAGAGGCCGATGCAGGAGAGCGCCAGTGCGAGCAGCGAGAAGAAGCTCGAAAGCTGCGAGACCAGCTTCTGTGTGTCGATCAGGCCTTCTGTCTGCTCCCGGATGGTTTGTACTTTTAGTATCGGCAGGTTCGGATCGATCTCCGCAAACGCCGCACGCACCTCTCCGGCGATGTGCGCCGGATCGCCAGCGGTCTGGACCTGAAGCCAATACGCGTAATGGTCGTCCTCGGTCAGTTGCGTCACGGCAAGATACGCCATCGGCTCAGGTTTCTCTGCGGAGGCCCTGAACTTCGCATCGCGGACGATCCCGACGATCTGCCACGTCCCCTTCACACTCGGATCGGCAACCGTGAAGCTGTGGCCAATCGCATCGCCGTGCGGCCAATATTGATTGGCCAGCGTCTGGTTCACGACCACCGCTTTCAGCGATGTCGCTGTATCGTCCGCGTTGATCGTGCGTCCTCGCAGAAGCGGAATTCCCAGCGTCTCGAAGTAGCCGGCGCTCACGCGCTGAAGGTACGTACTCACGACCTCATTGGGAATGGTGGGCCGCCCGATGATGGTGATCGGCGATCCCCAGTTGCCGCGCGCAATCGGCACCTGGCCGGAAAGCGCCGCTGAGCGCACGCCGGGAAGTTGCTTCACGCGCGTCAGAATTCTCTCGTACAGCGCATTCAACTGCTCCGGCTTGTAGCCGGCAAACTTCGCGTTTGTGTTTACCAGCAGAAGGTTGGTTCGATTGAAGCCGAGATCCTGGTTGCGCAGATTATGCAGCGTCCGCACGAATAGTCCGGCGACCGCCAGCAGCACCAGTGAGAGCATCACCTGTCCCACCACAAGCGTCTTTGGCAGCAGTCTTCCGGAGCGTCCGCCGCTGCTCCCTACCGTGCGCGCGGCGGCATTCAGCGCGCCCGACGCGTTCATGCGCGAGACACGCAGCGCCGGTGCGATCCCAAAGAGCACACCCGTCGCCAGACAGATCGCCGAGGTGAACCCCAGCACATGCAGGTCCGGCATCGCCTGCAGCGCGGTGTGCGCATCCGGGCCTGCGACAAATTGAATCAGAGCCCGCGTCCCCGCGAAGGCAAGCAGCAGTCCGATCGCACCTCCGGTAAATGCCAGCAGCAGCGTCTCGGTGAGAATCTGGCGAACGATGCGCATACGGCTGGAGCCCAGCGCAAGCCGCGTTGTGAACTCGCGCTCGCGCGAAGCGGCCTTCGCTAGCAGAAAGTTCGCCAGGTTGGCGCAGGCAATCAGCAGCACCAGCACCACCACGCCCATCAGCACCGCGAGTGGCGCTTCGTAGCTCAGCACGCAGATGCGAGATGCCCGCGCCAATCGGCACCAGCGGCACGAAGCTTCTCGCAATCTCCTGCCGCCGCACGGCAGACAACGTCGTTCCCTCCCGGTCCGTCAGAAAATGCTGAAGTTGCGTCGTTGTCCAGGCCTGCGCCTGCGCCACGCTCACGCCGGTCTTGCGTCGCGCAATCATGTGCAGCCAGAACAGGCCGCCCGGATCGAGCAGCGAGCCCTGCTGCTGTTGCATCACCATCTGCTGCATGGTGAGGGGCAGCCACATATCCGGCATCTCTTCGTTCAGCTCCACGCCGTAGAAGCTCGCCGGCATCACTCCGATCACCGTGAACAGCGTGCCGTTGATGGTCAGTGTTCGCCCGATCACCGACGGATCGGAGGCCAGTGCCTGCTGCCAATAGCGATGGCTGATCACCGCCACCGCATTGCGTCCCGGCGCTTCCGTATCCCCCGCGTTGAGCGCCCTGCCAAGCATCGGCTCCACGCCGACGACATCAAAGAACGTGCCGGAGACGAGGCCGGTCCATGCTTGTGTCGCCGCTCCACTTTCGCCGCCGCGTCGCACGCTTACCTGGATGGGAAAGCTGCCGAAGGCAGCCACGCCTTCGAATGGCGCGTGCTCCCGCTCGATTCGCTTGTAGAAGTCATAGGTGAATATTTCGGTGGCGCCCGGTGCGATTGAGCCAAGGATGCCTCCGTTTATAGATTTTCCGAACGAGACCAGTTGCTCCGGTTTGTGAACGGGCAGCGACTTCAGCAAGAGATCGTTGATCAGCGTAAAGATCGCGGTGTTCGCGCCGATTCCAAGCGCCAGCGAAAGAATCGCGACCAGCGAAAACCCCGGCGACTTCAGAAGCTGCCGAATCACCGAAGCGCACATCCTGACCCAGCGATTCGACCGCCGACTCCCAACTCTCCGACCACACCCGATGACGCACCACCGCTGCGCTTCCCGCCTCGATGCGCGCTGCGCGCTCAGCCATTTCGCGAGGCACACCCCGGCGCATCTTCTCCTCGGCCGCCGCTTCGATATACCCACGCAGCTCTTCGTCGATCTCACGGTTCCGCTGCTCCTTATGGAAAAGCGCCTTGATCCCGCTCATCAGGTTTCGCAGCACGGCCATCTCACTCGCTCCTCTGGATTGTCTAGAGGTACTCCGGTCTCCTCTCGATTGTCAAGAGGAAGCAGCACCGCGTTGACAAAGCCCCACCCCGCTCCGAGAATCGAAGCGTAGCTCCACACCATCACTCCAGGGCAGCAAACCTCCTTGCAGACACTCACACAAACCGATCTAGGCGATCTTCCTCTGCTCGCACGCGGCAAGGTCCGCGATCTCTATGCCGTGGGCGACGACGCGCTTCTGCTCATCGCCACGGACCGCATCTCCGCCTTCGATCACGTGCTCGCCACCGGCATTCCTGGCAAGGGCAAGATCCTCACCCAACTCTCGCTCTTCTGGTTCCAGTTGCTGCGCGATGTCGTGCCTAACCACCTCATCACCGCCGATGTCTCGCAGTACCCCGAAGTCCTGCGCCCCTACGCGAGCCAACTTCAGGGCCGCTCCATGCTGGTCAAGCGCGCGCAGATGTTCCCTGTCGAGTGCGTTGTACGTGGCTATCTCTCAGGCTCCGGCTGGAAGGATTACAAGGCCACCGGCGCCGTCTGCGGCATCCAGTTACCCAAAGGGCTGCGCGAGTCCGACAAGCTGCCCCAGCCGCTCTTCACGCCGGCCTCCAAGAGTGCGGGCGGCGAGCACGACGAGAACATCTCCTTTGAAGAGATGACCACGCGCATCGGCGAGCCGGCCGCCACCAAACTGCAGGGGCTCAGCCTCGACATCTACAACCGCGCTGCCACCTACGCGGCCGGGCGCGGCGTCATCCTCGCCGATACCAAGTTCGAGTTCGGCGTGACGCCGGACGGCATCGTCCTGGCCGACGAGGTACTTACCCCGGACTCCTCGCGCTACTGGCCCGCGGACCAGTACAAGCCCGGCGGCCCTCAGCCCTCTTTCGACAAACAGTTTGTGCGTGACTACCTCGAACAGATTCAGTGGAACAAGCAGGCGCCCGCCCCCGCCCTGCCGGACGATATCGTTGCAAAAACGCAACGCAAGTACCTGGATGCTTACCACCTGCTTACCGGCAAAGAACTCGACCTCGGCTGAATCTGAACTACCATCACGCCATGCAGACGCTGACTCCACTGGACTGGGCGATTTTGGCCGTTCTGGTCATCTCGACGGTCATGGCGTTCATCCACGGCTTTCTCGTGGAGGTCTGCGCGCTCGCCGGCCTCATCGCCGGCATTATTCTGGCCGGCCAGTATTATCTGCAGGTTGCGCCCTGGGTAGCCCGCTTCGTCCACAATGACTCTGCCGTCGCCGCAATTGCCTTCCTTTTGGTCGCATTCGGCGTTATGCTGGCCGCCGCAATCATCGGCAGGGTGCTACGCTGGATACTCCGCAGCATTGGATTGGGGTGGGCCGACCGCATCGCCGGGGGTGCCTTCGGTCTGCTCAAGGGATATATTCTGGTAGCGCTGGGCGTTGCTGCCATGGCCGCATTTTTTCCTCGCGAGCCCTGGTTCGATCAGTCCCAACTCGTGCCATACTTTTTTCCCGGGGCACACGGAAGTGCTACTGTGCTGCCGCGGGACCTGAGCGTTAGAATTCAGTCCGGATTGCACTCTCTGGAGAGCGCAGCACGGCGTGGGGCATCAGAGCTGGGCCAGAAAGATTGAAGGAAGAGACCGGCCTTGAGATTCGGTCCGTAGCCAAGAAAGAGGATTCCGTGAAACGCGAGTTGGACAGCCTGGTTAACCAGATGCACGCCGGTGGTATCACCTATGACGAAGCCATCCGCGAGTTCAAAAAGCGCTTCATTCTTGAAGTACTTGCGGCGCATCGCGGCAACCAGTGCAAGGCGGCCAAGGAGCTTGGCATGCACCGGAATACCCTGAGCCGCACCATTGCCGAGCTCAACATGGATCCCGCCCAGATCCGCAACGGCCTCAAGCGTCCGCCGCGTCCCGTGCGTCCATTGCTAGAACAGCCGAAACAGGTGATGCGCCAGCAGGGTTGATAGCCGGTCAGCTATCCTGAAGGCGTTTGCCGATTCCCTTCAGGAGCCGCCGGCCGCTTTGCCGAATTCTGCAATCAGACGACCCGCTCCGGCGGTCTATCAGTCTTGTGCCACTCCGCAGGGCCGCGTCGCCTGGCGTCCCGGCCCCGATGGGTCTCTTCCCGGCTGGGACCAGTACGATGCCTATCTCTTCGACATTGATGGCACCCTGCTGCGCGATCCGGGTCGCGTCCACTACAACGCATTCTCGAAAGCCTGCCTCGAAGTCCTCGGTCACCCGCTCTCGCTCGAAGCTGTAAGCGTGGCCGGGTCGACCGATCCGCGCATCCTGAGTGACGCCTTCGCCGCTGCCGGCATCGCCGATGAGAGCTGGCGTCCGCACCGGCCCCGTCTGCTCGAAACCATCTGCTCCGTCGTCGAGCGCGATGCAGCCAGCATGCAGCTCACTATCATGCCCAGCGTGGTCGAAGCGCTCCGCCATCTTGCTGCTGCCGGCAAGTGGCTCGGCGTCGCTACCGGCAATCTCGAATCGGTCGGATGGCTCAAGCTGGAGCGCACCGGACTGCGCGAGCACTTCACCTTCGGCGGCTTCAGCGATGCGCACGAGCAGCGCGCTGAGATGATCGCCGCAGCGGCAGCAAAGGCCCGCGAGCTTGCGGGAGACGAGGCGTCCGTCGTCATCGTGGGCGATACGCCCTCCGATATCGCTGCCGCGCATGCCAATGGCCTTCCGATCATCGCGGTCGCGACCGGTCATTTTTCGTTCGATCGCCTTCTCGAAGACGCGCCCGAGATCTGCGCGGAGAATCTGGGCGCCCTGCTGCCACAGCCGGAGAGCCCAGCCAGATCTAATGGCGCAAAGAGTGAGCCCTCATGAGCCGCGTGCTTCGCATCCTCGCCTGCGCGCTTGCACTCTCGGTCGCAGCACACGCGCAGGCGCCCGCACAATCCGCGCCGACTCACCATGACAAGCGCGAGGCCGCAAAGGCTTATCTAGCAGGCGCGCACGCTATCGAGGACCGCAACACGCGCGCCGCCTATGACGCCTTCAGCAAAGCCGCCGCGCTCGATCCGACCAACACCGACTACAAGAACGCTGCGGTCGTAGCCAAGGCCCATTTCGTCACCGATCTCATCCAGCAGGCCGAGAAGGCACGGATTCTGGACAAGAGCGATGTCGTCCATGCCCGCCTGGCCGAGGCGCTGGAGCTCGATCCCACTAATCCCATGGTCGCGCAGCACATCGAGGATGTCGCCGGCCTCGACGATACCCCGCCCAAAACAGACGACATCACCGCCACCATCGCAGACGCCATTCGCCTCGAGCCCGCAGCCGGCAAACACAGCTTCCACGTCCGCGCCGACGGCCTCACGCTTCTGCGCCAGGTGCTCTCTGCGTACGGCATCTCGCCCAGCTTCGACTCGAGCGTCACCCCACAATCCATCCGCTTCGATGCCGACGACATCGACTTCCACCAGGCGGCGCAGATGCTGCAGCTTGAAACGGACACCTTCTTCGTCCCGCTCGATCCGCATCGCGTCCTCGTCGCCCGCGACACCAAACAGAACCGCGCGCAATACGAGCGGCAGCTTCTGGAAACGGTCTACCTTCCCGGCCTCGCCGCGCAGGACTTCATCGACATCACCAACCTTGCGCGCAACATCCTTGAGCTCACGCAGGTCTCCACCTACGCAACCCAGAACAGCATGACGGTGCGCGGCCCGGAATCGAAACTCGCCCTGCTGAACCGCACGCTCCGGGGCCTGATGGATGGCCGCAGCCAGGTGCTGCTCGATGTCCGCGTTTATGAAATTTCGCGCACCCGCAACGTGAACGTCGGCGTGCAACTGCCGCAGCAATTCAATGCGTTCAATCTCAATTCGGAGCTCCAGCAGGTCCTCAACGGCAACCAGGCCCTGATCCAGCAGATCGTCTCCAGCGGCCTCGCCAATGCGAACGATATCGAGGCCATCGCCGCCATCCTGCTCGCCTCTGGCCAGATATCGAATTCGATCCTCAGCCAGCCCTTCGCCGTCTTCGGCGGCGGCCTTACCGCGACCGGCGTCACGCTTGGCAGCCCCACGCTCAACATGGCTCTCAACACCAGTGAAAGCCGCGCCATCGATCAACTGCAGCTCCGGCTGCAGGACCAGGAACCGGGAGACATTCTGGCCGGCATGCACTACCCCATCATCCAGTCGAGTTACTCAAACCTCACCGGCAGCGGCGTCAACATTCCAGGACTGAACAGCGCCGGGCTCAACAGCCAGCTCGCCGCGCTCGGCCTCAACACTTCCAGCCTGAACCAGCAAACCATTCCGCAGGTCCAGTATCAGGACCTCGGCCTGAAGATGAAGGTCACGCCCTACATCCATCGCGATCAGACGATCTCGCTCAAGCTCGACCTGTCGATCGATGCGCTGGCAGGCAGCTCCGTCAACGACATTCCCATCCTGACCAATCGTGAGTTCGCCGCCGCACTCGATCTGAAGGATGGCGCAAGCGCCATGGTGACCAGCAATCTAAACACGCAGGAGGCGCGCGCCGTCAGCGGGTTTCCCGGCCTGAGCGAGATACCCGGCCTGCAATCCACCACAAACAAGAATGTGCAGAAGAGCAACGACGAGCTGGTCGTGCTCATCACCCCGCACGTCGTCCGCCTGCCCCATCCTTCCGGCGCAAGCCAGGTCATGCTGCTTCCCACCCATCAATAAAAACCTCGCGGCTGCGTTACGAATTCGATGCCTACGCCGCCAGCAGCCGCGCCAACGCAGCTGAAATTGGCTGGTCCGTGTTCAATTCGTAGTAGCTGAACGCGGGACACGGGTTCACCTCAAAACAAAAAACCTCGCCTTCCGGCGTAATCTTCAGGTCGATCCCGCAGAACGGCAGCCCCAATAGTTTCGACAACGTGATACACCGCCCCTCCCACTCTTCGGTTAACTTCGCCGCCGCCAATTCTGCAACCTCACCGGTTTGCTGCCGCGCGTAGCGGTAATCCGTTACGTCGGAAAGGATCGCCGTGGTATACACCTCTTCTCCGACAATATGCACACGCAGGTTTGTTCCATGCACGAATTGCTGGAACTGGGTCGGACACCAGCGGATATTTTCAAGCCGTACAAGATCTGCGTCTTCCAGCGTCTGGACAATCGATCTTGTCCCGCTGATCGACTTGTAGATAATCCTTCCGTGCGTCTTCCTGAATTCCTCAACCAGATGCGGCGAATTCGTGATCAGTGTCTCCGGAATAAGGAATCCTGCCTCGCGTATTAGCTGCGCCTGATACGGCTTCGATCCATTGCTCGCCATCGCCTCCGTTGGGTTGACCACGGCGGCGCCCGAAATATCTATCCATTGCAGCAACGACCGGTGCAACGTTTGGCATTGACGGGTCAGTGTCGAATCCGGGGCCTCGCTCACCAACTCCGGCAGCGCGCGGTAATCCATCATGCGGGGATAGATCGCATGAAATTCCTCGAGCGGCCACACTTCGCTTTCAATGACAAAACTGCCCGTTACGGTACCGGCTACGATGCTGAACTGCAGGTCGCACGCGGCGAAATCGCGCTGATGAAACAGCACGAAAGGCTCGTGCATCTCGTCCAGGCGAGCTGTCAGCAAGCGCATCGGCGTCTCACTGCGAATACCACAAAGCAGGATCATTGGCACGTCCCCCCTGACCAGCACTTCCAAATCTCTTCGAGGAGTTCGGTTCCGGCCGTGCGCATATCTGGCAGCGGCGTCGCGTTATGAAACATCCACCCGCCCTCCTTCGAGGCATACAACTCCAGACCAAGCAGGCTGGTCCCGCAGCGCTCGAACAGCCCTCGGCATGCGGCTTCAATCTCCCTCGTGTCGGCCACCCCGAATGGCTTTCCTTCAAACACCACAATCTGCGTCAACACGTGCCCCTCCATAGGCGGCCCCTCCCATGCCATCTCTGACCCGCGACACGGCTCGACGTGAAAGCCCGCCTGGCCGGCCAGCACCATCCATTGCGCCGCCGAACGCCACGATCCGCACAATCCCTGCGGTGTCGCGCGATTGAATACCTTTTGTGGCAGAGCATGCAGCCAGCTCAGATAGAACGCGAACATCTCCGTCCATGCGTAATCCTGGTCTTCGCGCGCCGCTTGCCCGATAAGCGCGCGCGAAGGCCATGTGAGCCGATTGATCGCACCATCCACCAACGTGAGGTCGATTCTCCTCTCATCCTGCAGATGGATCTCTGCCGTGCAGCTATCACGCGTAATGCTGTGATTCCACTGTGCGGCATAGGCCAGATCCAGGGACGTGACCAGTTCCAGATCAGAGCAACCAAGGCTTTTGAAAGTTGTGTACACCCAGGCGGCCGTAGCATCGTCTTCCGAACACAAAATCAGCTTCATTCCGTGGCCTTCCTTCCAACAGCCGTTGGGTGCACTCACGATTGCGAAATCACCCCTTGCGTGATTTCTCTTCTCCCGGTTCCTGCTTGAGCGCACCCTTGCTCAGGTCAGGACGAAGGTTGGTTGTAATGAAGTGCTGTAATTGCCCGACGGTCTGCTCAAGAGCCGCAATCCGTTGTTCCCAAGGATCGCCCGGATTTCCCGGAGGCCCTTCCGGCTCCAGATCCTTGCCGCCCTTTTCGAGCACATCCGGCTTTTCGATCCGCTCAAGTTTTTCGATCTTCTCTTTATGCTCGATCTTCTCGAATTTCTCCAGCTTCTCTTTGTGTTCAAACTTCTCGGGCTTTTCTTTGTGTTCGAATTTTTCCGGCTTTTCCTTGTGTTCCCATTTTTCCGGCTTCTCTTTGTGTTCGATCTTCTCCGGTTTTTCTTTGTGCTCGATCTTCTCAGGCTTTTCCTTGTGCTCGATCTTTTCAAACTTCTCGATCTTGAAAGGCTTCTCGGGCAGAAGCTTCTCAGGTGTGGCTTTGGCTGTTCCGGACACGCGGCTTTCCTTGTTGCCCGTAACCTCAAATGGAGGTGTGCTCATGACGTGTACTCCTTCCTGAATGAAAAACAGGCAGGCGCAGGGATCCGGTCCTCGGTCCCGCGGCTGGAGAGCACGTGTGATCGTTTGATTAGGGTCGGATTGACATCGCCGCCTTGGAAGAGTAGTGCGGCGTGATGCGGATCCGTTTCAGATAGTCAATGAATTTTTCCGGTCATGGGACACGCATAGCTTGCGCAGGATTGGGGACTCGCAGCCAACTAGGACAACGGCATATGGCGCTTTCATTGTTGCGATACGCGCCGACCATAATCCCAAGCGAAACGTAACTACTGGTGGCTTTTTGTTCTTATTTCGTCAGGCCAAGCCACGCTACTTCCCACGCATCAATAGAACGGGAGTGCAGGCACGCCGCAGAGGCTCAATTGCTTACGTGCCGTAGCCCCTGTGCTTCATCCCCTGGAGCTTCTCGCCGCTTGGCCATGCGATGGTGAGCAGAAAAGCGGAATCCTCACGAGCCTCTACTTCGTGCTTGATGGACGCTCCTAGCGTCAGGATTCCATTCGTCGGGAGGCTGCGCGTCTCTCCAAGAACGCGAAAGTCGATCGAGCCTTTCAAAACTTGAACGGAGATGGTCCCGTCCGCATGATGCTCCTTCAGGACGGCGCCTTTGTCCATCATGATGAGGACCATCCTGAAATCTGATTTCTTGAAGAGCATCTTCGCGAAATGGCCTCCCGGCCACGGCTTCTTCTGCTCGGATTCCTTCATCTCCTGTGCAAGGTCGAACTGTGCTAACTCTTTCAGCATCGTGCCGTCATCGGCAAAGCCTTCCGTGCTCATGCATCAGACCTCTCTTCTCTATGGATGCCGTTTGCTGGTAAGCGCGGTGCTCGGCGACTAGAGATGACCAATCTGCTACTTAGCCGCGCCCTGTTTCAAGTCGTAATCGATGATCTTCTTCAACTGATCGTAAGGAATCCCGGCGAACGGGAGCATGCGGCCGTTCACAAACAGCGATGGCGTTGAGTTCACGCCCACCTCCTGGCCCACCTGCAGCGACGCATCCACCGCCGACTTGGTCGAAGGTTCGGCCACGCATGCCTTTACTCTCGCGTCATCTACGCCCGCGGTCTTCACCGCAGACGCGAGCGCCTCGGCCGATCCCTCCGGCGTCAACTGCGCCTGGTTCGCATAGATCGCATCGGTGTACTTGAAGAACGCGTCGTTCCCGCCGATCTTCGCTACGCACGCGGCGACCTCCGCCGCTTTCTCTGCCTCGCTGTGAATATTGCGCAGCGGGAAAACCTGCGAGACAAAGTGCGCCTGCGGATAGTCCTTCAGCAGCCGGTCGACCGTGGGCTGCGCCTCCTTGCAGTGCGGGCATTGATAGTCCGAAAATTCGACGAGTTGCAACGACGCGTTGGCCGGTCCGCGCGAGGGACCCTTCGCCTCGCGCTCCAGAATGTCGCGGTAGTTGTCGAATGGATGCGCGCCGAAGGGCAGAATCTCATCGTTCGCGATCAGGTGCTTCCCGTCCGGCAGCGTCAGAAACGTCAGCGCGGAAGGCTGCGTCTGCTGCGCCCCCTTTTCCTCCACCAGCACGGTCACGCGGCTGATCCCAGCCACCGCCGTGGTCTGGATCGCCTGCACCTGGAAGATGCGGTTCTCGTCGTATCCCCAGCTCGCTCGCAGGAATGCCTCGACTGTTTCCTTGCTCGGCGCGGTTGCGGTGAAATTTGCCGGATCGGGCGGCGGCATCGGCTGCAGTTGTGCCGGTGCAGCGGGCTGCGAAGGGGCGCCGCTCTGTGCTGCTGGCGCATCCGGGGCCACGGGCGGATTGGCCTGGCCCAGCACCGGTATTGCCACTGTCGATATTACACACAACAATGCCGCAAACAACCCGCTTCGCGAGCGCATGACCATAAGTGTTTTCTTCTCCAAACTGCTGAAACTTAAACTTGTACTTTTACTGCAATCGGAAACCGGCGTCCGCCTCCGAAAGACTTCGCTGTCACCTTCAGCACCGGCGCGGCTTGCTGCCGCTTGTACTCGCTGTGCTCAATCAGCTTCACGATCTTCTTCACCAGGTCATAGTCAAGGCCCAACTGATCGGCAATGGCCTGCATCGGCATGTAGCGCTCGACGTAGGCCTCCACCAACGGGTCCAGCACCTCATAAGGCGGCAGCGAATCCGTATCCAGCTGACCCGGCCGCAACTCCGCAGACGGCGCCTTGTTGAGAATCGCTGCCGGAATCAACTCGCGCTCGCGGTTCACGTAGTGCGACAGGCCATACACCCGCGTCTTCACCAGGTCGCCAATCACCGCCAGGGCACCCACCATGTCGCCGTAGAGGGTGCAGTAGCCCACCGCCATCTCGGATTTGTTCCCTGTCGTCAGCACCAACGCACCCAGTTTGTTCGAGAGCGCCATCAAGAGAGTTCCGCGAATCCGCGACTGGATATTCTCCTCGGTCACATCCGCCGCACGTCCCGCAAAGATCGGCGCCAGTGCATCCGTGAACTGGCTGAAGATGCCGTCGATGCGAATGGTCTCGAACCGTATCCCAAGGTTGCCGGCGAGCGCGCGACTGTCGTCAATCGATCCGTGGGACGAGTATGGGCTCGGCATACCTACGCCGATCACGTTCTCCTTCCCCAGCGCATCTACTGCAATTGCCGCCACCAGCGCGGAATCGATGCCGCCGCTCAGGCCGATCAGCGCCTGCTTGAAACCACATTTGCGGATGTAGTCGCGCGTTCCCATGACCAGCGCGGCATAGGTCGCAGCGTCGTCCCCCTCAACAGTTTTGTGGATCTCGCCCGTGCCCGCCGCTGTATCCACCATCACCAGGTCTTCGGCAAACGAGCGTCCCTGCGCAATCGTCTCGCCGCGCGCGTTCACAGCGAGGCTGGTGCCGTCGAAGATCAGACTGTCGTTCCCGCCCGCCTGGTTCGCCATCAGGATCGGCAGCTTGTGGTGCCGCGCCGCGGCGGCCAGCATTTCCGAGCGCTGCTCACGCTTGCCCTGCCAGAATGGCGAAGACGAGATGTTCAAAATCAGCGTCGCGCCCTGCCGCACCTGCTCTTCCACCGGATCGGTCGTATACAGCCGCTGCTTCCAATATCCCTTATCGTTCCAGGCATCCTCGCAGATCGTAAGCGCCACCCGCTCATTGCCTATCTTCACTACGTCCTGGCGCTCGGCCGGCGCGAAGTACCGCTGCTCGTCGAAGACGTCGTAGAAGGGCAGCAGCATCTTGCGCTGCGTAAACGTGATCTCGCCGTTCTGCATCAGCACCGCGGCATTGCTCACGCGCTTGCCGGCCCCCGGCGGCGAGGGCACCAGCGTGCCGCAGATCACCGCGATGGATTTGCCGGCCGTCGCCTCTCGCGCAATCTCCCGGGCGGCTTCTTCCGCAAGCTTCACGAACGAAGGCTTCTCCACAAAATCGCCCGTCGGATAACCGCAGATGCACAGCTCCGGAAACATCACCAAGTCCGCGCCGCGCTGCTCAGCCTCGCGTACGTTCTGCAGGATTCGTGCTGTGTTCCCTCGAAAATCCGCGACCGTCGGATCGATCTGCGCCAGCGCAATCTTCACACTTTCAGTGTATCGGAGAAACGCAATGCGAAAGGCCAGCCCGGAAGGCTGGCCTGATCGTGCATTGCGCACAAAAGAGTCTACGTTCCCGTACCGGAAACCACGACGCCAATGGTGCGGACAAGAATCTTGATGTCCAGCCACAGACTCCAGTTCTCGATGTAGGCCGTATCGAGCGAGATATAGCTGTCGAACGAGGGATCCTGCCGCGCCTGCACCTGCCATAGACCGGTAACCCCGGGCGTTACATCCAGACGGCGCAGATGATTCAGCTCGTAACGCTTCACCTCGCTCGCGATGGGAGGCCGCGGGCCCACCAGGCTCATATCGCCACGCAGGACGTTGAGCAATTGCGGCAGTTCGTCAAGAGAGTACTTGCGCAGGAAGCGGCCGGTGCGGGTGATGCGCGGATCGTTGCTGATCTTGAACAGCACGGAGTCGCGCTCGTTCATGTGCAGGATTTCGGCCCTGCGCCGCTCTGCATCGGGCACCATGGTGCGGAACTTGAGGCAGCCGAAGACCCGCCCCTTTTTGCCGATACGCTCCGACGCATAAAAGATCGGCCCCGGCGTGTCCATGCGCACGCCAATCGCGATTGCCAGCAGCACCGGCGACAACAGCACCAGCGCCACGCTCGATACGGCGACATCCAGCAACCGCTTCATCACCATGCCCAGCACCGGCACTTCACCGCGGTGCAGCGGGATGGTCGGGAACTGTCCGATGTATTCGACAGGGCTGTTCCACGCCAGACCGTCGTAGAGGTCGGGCACCACGCGGATATCGACGCCGGCTTCGCGTGCCTGTTCCACCAGCCGCTTCACCAGCACGCGCTCGCACGGAGCCGCCAGGAAGATCTCGTCAACAAAGTGCTTGCGTGCCAGATCGAGCACTTCATCAATTGTGCCCAGCACATCTCTGCTGTCGGTTACTCCTTCGGAGTCCAGACCCGGCGCGTCTACAAAGCCCTTGAAGGTAAAGCCCAGGTGGCGAATGCTTTCGATATGATGCCGCAACGCCTGACCCACGCGTCCCGTGCCCACAACCAGGATGTTTCGTGTCTCGATGCCGCGGTCATAACGGCGATAGACAGTCGCCCGCCACGCCAGTCGGCGCGCGCTCAACAGGATCGCAGTGAAGACGATAGTCAGCAGCACCACGCCGCGCGAAACTTCTTTGCCGCGCCCAATTACGTACAGGCCGCCGCACAACAACAGACCCGCTGTGAAGCACGCCTGAATCGTCAGCCGCTGGTCATGCAGCGTATTGCGTAACTGGATCGGCGCGTAGAGATGCATGCGCCGGCTGACGAGAATGAGCGCCAGGATGAACCAGCCCAGGAAAAATCCGGTCAGCCACGGACTCAGAGTAAATGTGGAATGCGCCCGGGACAGCGGAGTCACCATCCATGAAGCTCGCAAGGAGGAAGCTGCCGAGATAAACCTTCACGGCAACAGTTGCCGCAATCAGCACCGAGAGCATATCGCACAACGCCCAGAGGAGCCCTACTCGGAACGAATGCGACACGATGCTGGAGCGAACGCCGGCAACCGCTCTGCTTCGAACGCTCTGGATTGGTTCGGAAACCTGAATGCGGGGAACAAACTCAGGGGTGCTCATCGGGGGAACCTGGCTACTCCTGTTATGGGACCGGTGAAATGCATCAGGGAATAACTAGTTCGATGCGCCTTAGTAGCGACCGGATCGCACGCTGCGCCACACAAAAGACGCATCGCCTGGAACTCTATGAGAATGCTGGCGAAATTCTTTCTTCGCCCTTCCGTTTGCACGCCCGGTTCCATTTTTCCTTTGCTCCTGTCGGCTTTGCGGCTAGTCGCGGCCGGCAAGCAGCATCCGCCAGAAGCAGTGCATTGCTTACAAACAAGCCAAGTCTAGCATCGTGAGGGGCCCGGAATGTTGATAGCGCGCTAATTGTACGGTCAGCCCATAGCGCAGTTTGTGCCTAAAAAGCCACGAAAAAATCACTTGATTGTCACTGCCGATGGATCCTTCTATCTGCTAAGCCCGTTCTCTACCGTCACATCCTCAACGGGCAGTGTGCAACTCTTTCCTTATGGATTTCCACATTCGGACATGACACTTCTGAGTCATGGCGTCCGATCGAAAGTTACACATTGGGAAGAACGAGCGAATCGAGCTCCAGAAATTGTTGCAGAATTTCATCGTCGCTCTGCTTCATCTCGTCCATCGTTCCGAAGAACAGGACCTTGCCCTGATGCAGAAACACCACATGATCGGCAAGACGTTCGGCGAAACGCATATCATGGGTCACCACAACGCTGGTCAGCAGCAGTTGCGTCTTCAGTTTCTGGATGAGATCGCCCAGCAACCGGCCGATCAGGGGATCCACCATCGTCGTCGGCTCGTCGTAGAGGATCGCCCGGGGCTGAGACGCCATCGCACGCGCAATCGCCACAGAGCGCTTCATGCCGGTCGATAAATCCGATGGCAGCAGGTTGCTCATCCCGGTTACGCCAACCATCTCCAGCAGACCGTTCACGATCTTCTGAATCTGATCCTCTTCCAATTCCTTCCGCTCACGCAGCGGGAATGCGACGTTCTCTCCCACGCTCAGCGAATCGAAGAGCGCGCCGCTTTGAAAGACCATCGTGACTTTCTTGCGTACCTCTCCCATTTGCTGGTCGTTGTAGCCGGTAATGTCCTCGCCGGCCACCAGAATCCGCCCCGAGTCCGGCTTCAGAAAGCCCATGATCTGCTGCAGCGTTACCGACTTTCCCACCCCGGAGCGACCCAGGATGCACAGTGTCTCGCCGGCCATGACCTGGAAGCTCACATCATCGAGCACGTGCAGATCACCAAACGATTTCGAGACATGGTCGAAGACGATGTACGGCTCGGGTTTCGCCGCAGGCTGCGGAACACCGCCATTCTCCTGCGCCTCCCGGACATCCTCGCGGATGAGCTCCGCCGGAATTTCCAGCGGCGTCTCATCGGGAGGCGGCAGCGGCACCTCTTCCCCGCCCCTGGGCTCGGCTTCCCGCAGCAGCTCTTCTTCCGCGCGCGATTCGCCCGTCTGCGGGTCCACTCTCTGCTCCGCGTCAGCCCCATTCTGTGTGGGCTCTCGGTTGCTTGGATCGTCCATGCTCATAGCATAGGGGTTCGTGCAAGCAGCGCCGCCGCGGCCGCCAGTTCCTCGCGCGTATTGCAGTTCATGAACTGGCAGTGCGCCGGCAGTGCTGAATCCCACGCGCTGGCCGTCGCCACGCGCTCCACGTCAAAAAGGTCCAGCCTGGCGCCCGCCGCTGCACTTTCCACGGCAGTCATTGTCTTGTAGTCGCCGGAATTCAGCGCGCGCGCAATACCCCCCAGCAATTCGCGGCGATAGACAGCGCATAGCGGCTGCGACTGGCCGAGCACCCGCGGAATCGTTGCCGCCGCGCCGCTTACCTGAGCCCGTTCGAGCATCCACCGCAGGAATCCCGTCTCGACCAGCGGCAGATCGACTCCCAGGATCATGACGAGGTGCCTCTCGCTCCTGCTCAGTGCGGACTCCATCCCGCTCAGCGGCCCGCAATCCGGATGCAGATCGCTGACCACCTCGGCAGCGAATTCCTTCCACCGGCTCACGCATCCCTGCGACCCGCGCCCCCAGACCGAGTTTCCTGAGCTTGCCGAGCATCCGCTCCAGCAGTGAAATCCCGGCAAGCTCCACGCCCGCCTTGTCCCGCCCCATGCGCTGGCTGCGACCGCCGGCCAGTACCCAGCCTTCCGCGATCACGAGCCCAGCTTTTCCAGCATGAGGATGATCGACTCGATGCCGCGATAAAAATTCGCGATGTGAAATTTTTCGTTCGGCGCGTGCAGATTATCGTCCGGCAGACCGAAACCCATCATCACCGCGGGAATCTTCAGGTGCCGCTCGATATCGCCGACGATCGGAATCGATCCGCCGCCCCGCACGAAGACCGTCTCTTTGCCGAAGACCTCTCGCATCGCATCCTTCGCCGCCGTCACGTAGCGATTGTCCGTCCCGATCACAATCGCATCACCCGAATGGATCAGCCGGACGCCGACCGTCACACCATTCGGCGCCAGTGACTCGACGAACGCTTTGTATTGCGCGAATGCCTTTTGCGGCGTCATCGCCGGCACCAGCCGCATGGATACCTTCGCCGTGGCGCGCGCCGGGATTACCGTCTTCGCTCCGGCGCCCGTAAAACCGCCAGGCATCCCATGCACGTCGAGCGTCGGGCGCGCCCACGTCCGTTCTAACACTGAGAACCGCGCTTCGCCGGTGAGAACCGGCGAGCCCACCTCCGTCTCGCGGTAGTGCTCCTCATCGAATGGCAGTCGCTTCCATGCCGCCTTCTCTTCTTCCGACGGCGCCTGCACATCGTCATAGAAACCTGGAATCAGGATCTTTCCCTCGCGATCCTTCAGTCCGGCGATGATCTGCGCCAGCGCCACAAATGGATTCGGCGCCGCGCCGCCGTATATCCCGGAATGCAGATCGGTTTTCGCGCCACGCACTTCGATTTCGGTGTAGATCATTCCGCGCAGCCCCACGCACAACGTCGGCAGCTCCGGCGCAAACATTTCGGTGTCGGAGACCAGCGCGAAATCCGCCTTCAGCTCCTCCGGATGCTCGCGCACAAACGCCGCGATGCCTTCGCCGCCAACCTCCTCCTCACCTTCCAGAATGACGCGCACATTCACCGGCAGCTTACCTTTGCCTGCCTGGAAGAGCGACTCCAGCGCTTTGAGGTGCATGTACATCTGTCCCTTGTCGTCCACCGCGCCGCGCGCGTATAGATTGCCGTCGCGCTCTGTCGGCTCAAAGGGCGGCGTCAGCCACTCATCCAGCGGGTCCGGCGGCTGCACATCGTAGTGTCCGTAGCACAGCACCGTCGGCTTCCCTGTCGCGTGCAGCCAGTCTCCATATACCAGCGGATGCCCCGCGGCCCCCCCATGCGCGGTCTCGATCAGCCGCACGTTCTCAAGACCGATCCGCTTCATCTCCGCAGCCAGCGTCTCCGCAGCGCGCCGCACATCGGCCGCATGCTCGGGCAACGTGGACACACTCGGAATCCGCAGCAGGTCCTTGAGTTCATTCAGAAATCGCGCCCGGTTCTGGCGGCCATACTCAACAGCAGCGCTGGACATAGAGATCAATCACTCCGATGTTGTCGTTCCCGAGCGATCATAAGTCAAAAGCACGGACGCAGTGGCCTGGCCGGATCGGTTCCGTGCAGCCGTCCTTGCATTGTCTGTGCTCCAGGCGCGCTGCAATCGGGTCCAGTTCGCAGCCCTGCTATCCGGCCAGTAACCTCTTAGATACAGGCGTCAGCTTCCCATAACCCCTTCGCAACTTCTTCGTCTACGCTGGTGTCAGTTCTGCCAGTGCAGGAGGTTCGCCGCAATGAAGTCCAGTCTCATCCTCGGGGCCACGCTGGCGCTTACAAGCGCCGTCGCCATAGCGCAGACCACCGCCAAACCAAGTCCCTACGAGGGCCTCTCGCAACCTCCGGCATCGGATGTCATCCGCGCTACCGAATCACCCGCCGCCGTTCCCCCTGCAATGACGGCTCCCGCAGCCTGCGCCCACACTGCCGGCGCCCGCCGCGGTGTCCGTAAAGCAAACGCCTGCCGCAAGCACAGCTCCAGCAGAAAATCCGGATTACGGCATCGTCGAAACCCCGGTGACCGATGAGACCGGCGCAGCCATTCAGAACCCCTCCCTCAAAGGCCGCCAGACAGGTCGCCCGTACAATCCCGACGCCGACATCGTCACCAGCGTGCCCACTCCGGCAAACGCACTCGCTGAAGGCACGGCGATCCACACGAAGCTCGACCGTGAAATCTCTTCAAGCGAAAACGGCGCCGGCACACTCTTCACCGCGCAGGTGGCGCAGGATGTGGTGCAGAACGGCCGCGTCATTATCCCCACCGGCTCCGTCGTTCACGGCCGCGTGATGCATGCGGACTATGGGCGTCGCATCTCTGGCCATGCCTCCCTGCGGCTGCTGGCCGATGAGGTGGTGCTGCCCGACGGCACGCGCTACTACATGAGCGCCGTACCGAGCATGACCGCACGCTCCACCGGAACAAGGGTCAACGCCGAAGGCACCATCCAGACCCGCGACAATCCCAAGACGCTTGCCGCGCAGTATGGAATCGCCGGCGGCGCAGGCGCGGCTACCGGAGCCGTGTTCGGCGGGCCTACGGGCGCGATCGTTGGCACCGGCATCGGAGTCGGCGTCATCACCGCGCACTTCCTGATCAACCGCCAGGCCGCTGTTCTCCCGTCAGGCTCGTCGCTCACCTTCGGCCTCAGCAAGCCCATGCAGCTCACACCGATCACCAACACCGCTTCAAGATAGACCGACGTTCGGCTGTACGACATCAGGGGAGCCTCCCGGCTCCCCTCTTTTCATGCGCGCTACCCGTGCGGCGCATGCTCCAGCAGCCGCCGCCATGTCTTCTGATTTTTGCGGTAGCTCTTCTTCAGGTCTTCCAGGATGCGCTCGAAATCTGTATGGGAGTGCAGCCGCTGCCATGCGGGGTTCTTGGAAAACCACGGATAGTTCTCGTTGCCCAGATAGATCGCGCGCCGCAGCCAGTGCAGCGCCTCGCTCTCGTCGCCCTCCACCGCGAAGTACGTCGCCAGTCGATACGCCATCTCGCTGTCCGCTTCCGCCGCCGAAAGCGAATCCTCTTCAATCAGCGACGCTGCCTTCTCCCGCTGTCCAACTTGCACGTAGCACATCGCGAGGGTGGGAAACGCAATGCGCATCGAGTCATCCTCGCGGATCACCGTTTCCAGCAGCGCGATCGCCTTCTCCAGCTCGCCCTTGCGCATGTGCTGGTACGCCAGAGACGTCCGCAGCAGAGAGTGCTTCGGTTCCAGCGTCAGTCCCTTCTGCAGTTCCTCTTCCGCCAGCTCCAGTTGGTTCTGGTACTGATAGACACGCGCGCGGTGGTTGTAGATCGCCGGCGCGTTCGCCGGATTCAACTGCAGCGAGCGATTGAACTGCGCCAGCGCGTCTTCATACATGCCGTCCAAGCGCAGCGTGATGCCCGCGACCGCGTGCACGTTCCAGTCGTTGCCGCTGGTGCGCAGCAACTGCTCGATACCGTGGCGTGCGCTCTCCTTTTCGCCGCGCGATAGCATCATGTACACGCGATAGAGGTTCGCTTCAATCGACCCCGGATCGATCTCGAGCGCCTTGTCAAAGGCGCGGCGCGCGCTCAGGAGATGCATCTGGCCGCCAAATCCATTACGCACATACTGCAGATGCACGATCCCCAACCCGCTCCATGCCGCGGCAAACTGCGCATCCCGCTCTACAACGTGCTCAAAACCCTGGAGCGCGCGATCCAGATCGCCGCGCGATCCGGCACGAGCGACAAACGAAGACAGCAGCGCCCGCGCCTGCAGATATTCCTCGGAAACCTGCTCGCCCAGTCGCGACGTGCGCATGGAGCGCTCTGCATGCGCGCCGTTCAGCTTCTGCCCCATGCCCTGCAGCGTGGCGAAGACTTCGTTCGAAATCTCCGTCTGTACCGCGATCAGATCGAACGTCGCCACGCGGATCGCGCCGCCCGTCCGCACGCTCTGCCCTGCCACATCGAGCAATTGCCAGTTCAGGTCGAAGCCCTCATCAGAGCGCAGAAAACTTCCCGCCAGCACATACCGCGCCAGCAGCCGCTGCCCCAGCGCCAGCGGATCCATCTGCTGCACGGAAAGCGGCAACTGCATCAGCGCGCTCGAAGGCCGCACCACCAGTGACGGCATCCGCGCCAGCCGCGTGGCAATGGCGTCCGCCAGAGCGAAGCCGTACATGGGTGAGTCTTCTGCGTGCCGGCTCGCCTCCCCGCCCGGCTCTGTCTTCGCCTGTCCAAAATTCCCACGCTGTCCGAAATTCTGGAACGGCAGCACGAGGATCGTGTTCTCCTTCGCCTGTTCATCCGCCGATTCGCGAAAGCGCTCGGCCAGCATCGAGAGCACGCCGGTCGAGCGCTTCTCCCGCTCCGCCGGCGGCACGTTGCCGGAAAGGTCAAAGGGCAGCGTCGTCGTCTCAAACTGCTTGGTGCGCATGATCGTCTTCAGCGCCTCGCGCACCTCCGCCGCCGACGCATATCGGTCCGCGGGATTCTTCTTCAGGCAGCGATCAATCACGCTCGCCAGCTCGTCCGGCACCTCCGGGCAGCATGTCTTCAGCGATGGCGGATCGGCAAACTGGATCGCGCGTATCCCCTGAAGCTCCTCGGCATCGGGCCGCACAAACGGATGCCGCCCGCTCACCAGCTCGTACAGCATCACGCCGAAGGCAAACAGATCGCTCTGTACGCTGCTCTGCCCGGTGACAAACTGCTCCGGCGCCATGTATGCCAGCGTGCCGCCGCGCGCCGTATAGGTGGTCGCCACCGCGCCCTGCTTGCGTCGCGTTGGCTGCGACGGATCGAACTCCGCCTCGTCCGGGGTCTTCCGCCGCGCCAGGCCGAAGTCGAGAATCTTCACCAGCCCGCCATCGGTCAGCATTACGTTCGCAGGCTTCAGATCCCGGTGATAAATGCCGATCTGGTGCGCCGCGCTCAACCCATCAGCAATTTGTATCCCGACGGAGAGCACAAGCTGCACGTTCGCCGGCCCCTGCGCAATCAGGCGGTCCAGCGAGCGCCCCGGCACATACTGCATCACGATGTAAGCTTCGTCGCTTGACTCGCCGACTTCGTAGATGGCGCAAACGTTCGGATGTTCGATGGCAGACGCAAGCCGCGCCTCGCGCAGCACTGTCGTGCGCATCTGTTCCAGCGACAGCGCGCCGCGCTTCAGGATCTTCAGCACCACAGGGCGCATCAGCAGCGTGTCGTTGGCCAGGTAGACCACGCCGCTGCCGCCGGAGCCCAGCTTCTTCAGGATCTCGTAGTGCTCGATCTGGCGCCGCTTCATCCGCCTTCAGTGTAGCGGCGGCGGCATGAGGAAAATTCCTTACTTTCCGTTCTGCTTCAAATGTTCACGAAGAAACGCGAGCGTGCGCTCTCGCGCGCGATCCGCCGATGCCGCATCGTAACCGTGGCTTCCCTCGCGATTGAACGCATGTCCTGCCGGATAGGTGTAGATCGCCACCTCGCGATGCGTCTTCGCAATCGCGTCAATCTCGCTCCGTGGAATATGCTGGTCCAGCTCGCCGAACTGCAACATGATTGGAACTTTCGGTCGTTCACCCAGGTATTGCGCGATGCGTCCGCCGTAGTAGCCCACTGCGGCATCGATCGGCAGCCGCGCCGCGCTCAGCCACGCCAGTGTGCCGCCCAGGCAGTAGCCTACGACGCCAATATGGATACCTCGAAAGCTTCCGAAGCCTTCGAGCCATTCGACTGCAGCGGCAACATCCTCGACAGCCTTCTCAATGTCGAATTTCGACAGCAGCGCCACGGCACGCTGCCTGTCCTCGCCCTCATCCTTCAGGTCAACACCGCGCTCCATGCGGTCGAAGATTGCTGGGGCAATCGTCACAAAGCCCTCATCCGCGTACCGGTCCGCCACGCCGCGGATGTGCGCGTTCACGCCAAAGATCTCCTGCACAATCACCAGCCCTGCAGTCGTCGGGACGCCAGGTTGCGCCGCGTATGCATCCAGTGTGTGACCGTCCTTCGCATGAAGCCGTACGATTTCGCCCATCTCTGGTCTTCCTCCACGGTTTGTAAGATGCAATTGCGTTACACACAACAGCGAAAGACCGCGCTGCGTGTTGACCGGAGACTACCGGAATACACTACGCCGGTTGGCAGCTGGAAGTGGCCTTCTCGAATTTCAACGAATTGGACCTTGGAAATGGAGTCCGTCATCCGCACACTGAATACCGAACTCATGAGGACGAGACGCGACATATTGAAAGGCGCCGGCACTCTCGCAGCCTTTGCCGCGCTCAACGGCCAAAGCTTCGCGAAGGGGACCGCATTGTTACGAGATTGTGCGATCGTGGAACTGAGGCAATACACGTTGCACGCTGGTGCACGGGAGACTCTGATCTCACTTTTCGAAAGTGAGTTCATCCAGCCTCAGGAAACGATTGGCATGCCGGTTTTTGGTCCATTCCGCGACCTGGACGATCCCAATCGCTTTGTCTGGATGCGCGGTTTCCCTGATATGGTCGGACGCAAAGGCATGCTCGCAGCGTTCTACGAAGGTCCGGTGTGGAAGGCACATCGCGAAGCGGCGAATACAACCATGCTCGATTCCGACAATGTCCTCCTCCTCCGTCCCGAGCGTTCTCCTTCGATTGCATCCAGAAACTCCGCCCTGCAAAGGGATGGCCTGCTGGTCGTGAACATCCATTACCTCATCGGCTCGGCAATCGAAGATTTCGGAAAGTTTTTCGAGCAGGCGATGAAGCCTCGTCTCCTGGAAACTGGCGCTCACCCGATTGCAACGTTCCAGACAGAACATGCTCCTAATACCTATCCCAAACTTCCCGTCAGAGAAGATGAAACCGTCTTCCTCTGGTTAGCGGCGTTTCCCGACATGGACCACTACCTGCGATCTCTTGCAGCTCTCCGCGCAGGTCCGGACTGGCGAGAGCACGCCCCGGAGAATGTCCTTCATCAATTCGCCCGCAAGCCTGAAGTCCTGCTGCTGGCGCCCACCTCTCATTCGCAGCTTGAAATCTAGTGGTTCGCGCGACCGCCCAAGGAACGCTCGGTTCCTTCCACACGGCCCGCCGCCAGCCTCCGCGGCCGCCGTCCCATGATGTACATCACCAGCCCGAAGACGAGCATCAAGCTGCCCCAGATGAGATTGATATTCATGTTCAGCGATTTCCCATAGATCGCGCTGCCTCGCGTGAACAAGCCGTAGACAGCCATCAACCCGCCCGTCACCAGAAACATCAAGCCCAGCGGTATCCGGATATCCAATCCCATCGCGATCTCCTTTCAAGCAAAAATCAGATTCAAAACTACGGCCATCGCGAGCACCACGACAGCCAGGGTCACCGGCCGCTTCCACCAGGGCAAATTCTGCTCGTCCGGCTTCGGCGTCAGCGAATACACGAGGCCGACCAGCTCGCGCTCTTCACGTTCCCGCGTGAACAGGCTCACCACAAATGTCACGACCAGGCACACTACAAACGCCCAGATCGCCGTCCAGAAATTCTGCGCCATCTCGCTCGGATAGTGGTGCAACGCGCCGAGCCATCCGCCCTTCACACTGACGCCTTCGCCCACCGGCAAGGTCAGCCCGATATGCCCGAGCCCCGCCAGCACTCCGGCCAGCAGTCCCGTGAACGCGGCATGCCCCGTCGCGCGCTTCCAGAACATCCCCAGCAGAAAGGTCGCAAACAGCGGCGCATTTACGAAGGCAAACACCATCTGCAGCGCGTCCATGATGTTGTTGAAGTTCGTCACCGTATACGCCGCGCCGATCGACAGCAGTATCCCGCCGACAGTCGCAGCGCGGCCCATCCATAGATAGTGTTCGTCGGTCTCGTTCTTGCGGATGTACGACTGATAGATGTCATACGTCCACACCGTGTTGAACGCCGTCACATTCCCTGCCATGCCGGACATGAAGCTCGCCAGCAGCGCCGTCAGCCCCAGGCCTAGAATGCCAGTCGGAAAATACCGGAGCAGCATGTTCGGAATCGCGAGATCGTAGTTCAAGACGGGCTTGCCGTCCTGGTCGACCACAGGCTTCCCTGTGATCGCATTCACCTTCACCGGAATCAGCCCGCGTCCCTGCATCCCTATTGCCTGCACGTCACCTTTGTTCTCGGCCGTCTGTGCAATTGCCGCATGTGTGTCGGCGCTGGATGGCGCGGCGCCAGACATCGCCGCTGCCGGCCCAGCCAGATGCTCCTGCACCGTCGGTACGCTGATCGCAATCAGCCCCGGGAGAATCACTAGAAACGGAAAGAACATCTTGGGGATCGCCGCGATCAGCGGCACCTTACGCGCGCTCTCTTCTGAATCTGCTGCCATCGCGCGCTGGATCACCAGAAAATCCGTACACCAATAGCCGAAGCTGAGCACAAACCCAAGCCCCATCACCAGCGAAAACCATTCCACGCCCAGCGGATTCGTGCTCGCATGCTCCATGCCGCGCCAGGAATGCGTATACGCTGGCCCCAGCGTGTGCTTGATGCCGTTCCAGCCGCCCACATGCTTCAACCCGATCCACACGAGTGGCAAAAATCCCGCCACGATCAGGAAGAATTGCAGCACCTCGTTGTAAATCGCGCTGGTCAGCCCGCCGAGGAAGATGTACGCCAGCACGATCACCGCGCTGATAGCGATCGATACATGAAAGATCCAGCTCAGCGGAATGCCCGCTGCCTGGAACAGCGAGTCGAGCATATGCAGGTTCTGGATCAGCAGAGCCATCGCGTACATCGAGATACCGCTCGAGAACACGGTCATGACTGCAAACAGAATGGCATTCAGGCCGCGCGTCTTCTCATCGAAGCGCAACCGCAGAAACTCCGGCACGGAGCGCGCCTTCGATCCGTAATAAAACGGCATCATGAAGATGCCGACGAAGACCATCGCGGGGATCGCGCCGATCCAGTAGAAATGGCTGGTCGCGATGCCGTACTTCGCGCCCGAAGCACCCATGCCGATCACTTCCTGCGCGCCCAGGTTTGCGGAGATGAAGGCCAGCCCGCAGATCCACGCCGGAATCGACCGGCCCGCCAGGAAGAAATCGTTGCTGGTGCGCATGTAGCGCTTCAGGGCGAATCCGATGCCCAGCACGAAGACGAAGTAGACCAGCATGATCAGCCAGTCGATAAATGTCAGTTGCACACGCAGCCTGCCTGTTGGGAAAGAGATGCCGGTATTCTGCCTATGTAAAGGCTTTCAGTATACGGCCAGCCAGATTACCGTTGAGCAGTCACGACAAGGAAGATCGGCCGGTCGCGGTTTTCCGCGCTGTCAGGCCACATCTCGATCTGCTCCTCCGTCGGCTGCCATTCCTCTACATGCGTCAGCCGGAAGCCTTGCCCGATAAGCACACTCAATGTTGTTCCCATCGTCCGGTGCTGCTTGATAACACCCTTCGTCAACCAGTCGGTCTCCCGCGGCCCTTCGGTGAAGTAGTGGTTCACCGGCCAGACCCGGCTGCCCTTTGCGTCCAACATCCACTCCGGATGCTCCGGCGCCATAAACACCGGATGCTCGATAGAAAAGACCAGGTGTCCCTCCGGCTTCAGCGCGCGATGCACCTTCGCTATCAGACCGGAAAAGTCCTCTACATAATGAAACGCCAGCGAGCTATACACCAGATCGAATGCCGCCTCGGGCAAATCGATTCTCTCCATATTCGCTCGCTGATACGTAATCGCCCCATCCGAAGTCGCGTTTCGCGCTCGCGCAAGCATATTTTCGGAGACATCGATGCCCACAACCTGCGCCGCACCCTGCTCACGGGCCCAGCGGCAGAACCATCCAAAGCCGCAGCCGAGGTCCAGAACCTGCCGTCTGTGCAGATCGGGCAGGAGGGCCCGCATCGCCGGCCATTCCGCGGCACCGGCAAGTCCCTCCACGGAACGCCGCATCCGCCTGTAGCCTTCAAAGAATTCCGCATTGTCGTAGATGTTCTGCACCGGCCCGGACCGCTCGCTGCTATTCATCCGCACGATTGCGCGTCAGGAGATAGACTGCGCCGGTCAGCACGGCAGTCACAATTACCACAGTGAGCTGATACCAATAAAAGAAAGGAAAGCCGAACAGCTCCGGCGCAGACCGCGCGTACAGGCCTGGATACACCAGCAGCAGCAGCGGCACCAGCAGCAGCCAGTTCCAGTGCCGTCGCCTGCCGCCTGTTCTTGCTGTATTCGGTGTCGATTGCTGCTCAGCCATGCCGCCGATTATAAAGCGGTAGCTACATGCCGCCAGCCTGGGCCGAGACTCAAGAGGCGAGCTTTCTAGCGAGTTCTCTACTTCGTGATCCACTCCCGTGACTCCCTCACGTGACTCACTCAATAGATCGGTATATTGACCGCGAAAAAATTCACAATCCTCGATAGACACGGCCGCGATCCTGGACTATAGTTCCGCCATGTCGCGTTCGCATATCGGTAATGCCTGTCACGTCTGTTCGTATTACGTGGGCAGGCGTCTGCATACGCGCACGACTTAGGCGTAACGACATACAGACCGCCGAACGGCCCACGATCTCCGCATCGTGGGCCGTTTTGTTTTCCGGCAACCTTCCTCACCGCAAACGCCATCACGGAGAGAGCACGACTTTGCTGATTCCCTTTCCCACTTCCTCTGTTGTTGTTGACGTTGTTTGTCGATCGCAAACCGTAATCAGCTCGCCGGGAATTCTGTTCCTGCGTCTGAGACGGAATCGTCCGCCCATCGGCCGGACGCCAATCGTCCTACGCTCGTACCCCGGATCCACTCTGTTCAACCCTTTAGGAGAAGCCATGACAGTTCCAAAGTTTCGCCTGCCTTTCCTTCTCGCGCTCGCGGCCGTTGCTGTGTCGCCCGCGCTGGCGCAGTTCACGCAGAACAATATCTCCCCCGCCACACGGCTCGCCAGCGATCTCGGCCCCGTCAATGCATCCGAAGCCATCAACATCACCGTGCATCTCACGCCGCAGAATGAAGCGGTCTTCCTTAAAACCATCGATGCGCTCTACGATCCCGCCTCGCCCACCTACCATCACTGGCTCACCGACACCGATTTGAAGAAGTTCGCTCCGCCCCAGCAGCAGATCGACGCCGTCAAGAAGCAGCTTCAGAGTAACGGGCTCACCATCCTCTCCACCGATGAGAATGGCTTCTCCGTGCGCGCCCGCGGCACGACGGCAAACGTCGAGCGCGCCTTCAACACCCAGATCCATCAGTTCCAGCGCAACGGCAAGACCTTCCGCGCCAATGTGCAGAATGCTCAACTCAGCGGCGCTGCTGCCTCCTATGTTTCTTCTGTCTCAGGCATCGAAAGCCACCAGGTGCATCCGCTCCTCAAGCGCGCACTCGACTTCAGAACCAAACAGCCTTACGCATCCATCGCACTCAGCAAGGTCGAAGCTTCCGGCGGCCTCTCGTCCATCATCACGAACCAGATCCTATCCGCGCCCCAAACCTTCACCTTCACTACGCCCGGCGCTTCTCTTCCCGTCGGCGTCTACTACGGCAACGTCTATGGTGCGAACCCCAATCTCGTGCCCGATTACACCGCCGCGCAGTTGCAACAGATCTACGGCCTCCCTGCTGCATACAAGAAAGGACTGAACGGCAAAGGACAGACCATCGTTCTGCTGGAAGCCTACGGCTATCCCACCATCGAAGCGGATGCCAACGCTTTCTCTACACTGAACGGTCTTCCGCAGCTCAATTCCTCCAACTTCAGCATCGTCTATCCCGAAGGCAAACCAACCGACCCCAACGCGGGCGTGCTCACCGGCTGGGACGGTGAGATCGCCCTTGATGTGCAGTGGGCACACGCCATCGCACCCGGAGCGAAAATCCTCGTCGTAGCGGCTGCCGGCCAGGACAACGAAGACTTCCAGGATGCAATCCGCTACATCACGAACCACAACCTCGGCAACTCCGTCTCTGATAGCTGGGAGGTCGACACCGATATCGTTGCCGGTCCGCTGGAGCAGAAATCCTTCGATCAAGTGCTCGCGCTCGCAGCAGCGAAGGGCATCTCCTTCCAGTTCTCCACCGGCGACGGCGGCGATAGCGGGCTCGGCACTTCGCAGGGCGCGGCCGGCGTTCCTTCGGATTCGCCGCACGCCACTGCAGTCGGCGGCACCGCAATCCTGAATAAGGTTGGCGCATCCGGAACTGAGACGCTTGGCTGGGGCGACACCGTCGTCTATCTCAGCGCGGGCAGCGTCCTCGATCCGCCGTCACCGCTCGGACTGGTGGGTGGTGGTGGCGGCGGCGAGAGCCTCTACTTCGCCAAGCCCTCCTGGCAGAAGTCACTGACCGGCAAAGGACGCCAGACGCCGGATATCTCCGCGCTGGCTGATCCTTACACCGGCGTGCCCATCGTCATCACGTCGAACGGCAAGCAGGTGGTGGAAGTCGGCGTAGGCGGCACCAGCCTCGCCAGCCCCATCTTCACCGCCATCTGGGCCATCGCTAACCAGAACGCCGGCCATGCGCTTGGACAGGCAGCGCCGAATATCGCCGCGCATAGGTCTGCCGCAGACGATGTTCTGCCGCTCTCCAGCTCCACCAACGTGGCCGGAACTATCTTCGATAAGAACGGTTCCACCTACTACTCACCCACCGCGCTCTTCAACGGAGTGCTCGAAGGCAACACCGGCTTCACCAGCGCCGTCTGGGACCTGGGCGGCGGCACCGATGTCGACTTCGGCTTCGGCATCGATAGCTCGCTCACCGTCGGCACCGGCTGGGACAACGCCACCGGCTTCGGCACCTTCCACGGCCTCACCTTCCTCAACGCAGTCGCAAAATAATCGTTCCTCTCCTTCCAGGACGGAAGCCGGGCCTCCCGCTTCCGTCCTTCTTCTTTTTTGCTTTTTCGAAGTAGCTCCTCCCACCGAAAACTACGTTCTCCCGCGAAGAATTATGGCCGGAGCCGTCTCTGCAGTCGCACACTCTCGCGCTGGCCCGAAAGGGCACCTGCCGCAGATGCGGCGCAGCGAGTCATTGGCAGCCGCGGCAGGGATTTTATTCTTATCGTCTCGCTGGTCGCGGTGATCAGCACCATCAATGCGAACCTCATGGTAGGACCGCGAATTCTTTCGCCATGATGGCCAGTACGACGACCTCCAGCGAATCAGGACTCAAGGCGTGGCCGGCAAAGCCTTACAAGATCCGTAATTCTTGACCAGTTTCTCAACCAGGAATTTCCGCCCCGCGGAGCCTTCTTTCTTTTTCTTCTTGCCCTTCACACGGATGCGCTGACCAGCTTTGATATCGGTCATATCTCCGAGCAGCGTGTAGGTCTGCTGTTCGCCCTCATTCCGAAGCTCGATATCGTTGTGATTCGAAACCGTGCACCCCGTGATGGAAACCTTGCGGACCAGATAATACGTGCCGACACCGATCACGGCCCCGGCCGCTGCGATACCTACAACGGCCCCAACTATCTCGCCGTTGCTGACAATCTTTTGAGCTTTAACGCGCACAGGTGCCGCAAAGAACGACGTACAGACCAGGACAACCGAGATTTGATAGCGCAGAGACAAATGCACGGCGCGCGCCTCCGAAACGTAGAACAGAAAGCTAAGGCCGAAATGCAGATACAAGGGTGGGAAATGGCCCACAGTTTCTACCGGCTGAAGCCGCATGTCAAGGGACTGAATACCTGGTCTTACGCCACAGCACCGAACATGAGCGACCGGATGAAGCGGGTGCCCAACATCTTGAAGAGATGTGCGAAGAAGCCTGCTAGCCCGATACTTCATACGTGAGCGACCAAAGGGAGAGAACCCCACAGAACGCGCCGCAGGCGCCATTGCCTCCGATGGGCAGTCGGTGAATGTTCCGTGACGAGTGACAAAATCACTTCACATCGCAACCCTTTTGCGCGACAATCCATCCGCCGTACCAATTCCTCGCGGTAAGGGAGCGAATTTCATGTCCATCTCCACTCGGGCACTTGCAGAGTTCTTCGGCACCTTCTGGCTGGTCTTTGGCGGCTGCGGATCGGCGCTTTTCGCCGCAGCCTATCCTCAGCTCGGCATCGGCTTCGCGGGCGTCGCCCTCGCCTTCGGCCTCACGCTGCTTACCATGGCCTTCGCCATCGGCCACATCTCCGGCGCGCATCTCAACCCCGCCGTCTCCTTCGGCCTCTACGCAGGCGGACGCTTTCCCGCGCGCGATCTTCTTCCCTACATCGTCGCCCAGGTCGTCGGCGGCATCGCTGCCTCGGCCTGCTTGTACGTCATCGCCAGCGGCAAGGAAGGCTTCTCCCGCGCCGCCGGCTTCGCCTCCAACGGCTACGGCGCGCACTCACCCGGCGGCTACTCCCTGCTCGCCTGCTTCGTCGCAGAGTTTCTGCTCACCGCCTTCTTCCTCCTGGTCATCCTCGGCTCGACCGACGAGCGCGCCCCCAAAGGCTTCGCCCCTATCGCCATCGGCCTCTGTCTCACGCTCATCCATCTCGTCTCTATTCCGATTACGAATACCTCCGTCAATCCCGCCCGCTCCACCGGCCCGGCCATCTTTCAGGGAACCTGGGCGCTCTCGCAGCTCTGGCTCTTCTGGGTCGCGCCCATCGCCGGCGCCATCGTCGGAGGCCTCATCTCGCGCGCGCTGTTCGCCGCTCCGCAGCAACCCATTCGCGAGGAAATGGCGAAATAGCACCTCCGGCAGCATCCGAGTGCCCGCCGCTCCGCGCAGAGCCGGCGGGCATTCTTTTGCTCGGAATCCGGCGGCTTTTGTCGCCAACATCGCGCCTTTTCATGCGCACTGCCTACTCGCTGAACTGCCGTTCCCGCGAAGCGCTCGCGTCGTTCCCTGCAGGCCTGGCCGGGAATCTGCCAGAAAAATGTGGCAAAGTCAGCCCCGGCAAGAAATCACCGCCATTTGCGGTTTACGATTGGTTGCGGCACTTTCCCGTGCCATGACTGAATTGCAGGAGGGACGCTTCCATGCAAACCATTCCGGCAGCCGTCAATTCTATCCATCACCCCTACCACCAGCGGGCCACGGACCAGAACCCTTTCACAGATTCGTAGCGAAACGGCCGAGGCCGCAATGCCAAAGACAATCCTGCTGGTGTCACGAGACCCGAATCTCCAGTCCACGAGAGCCCTGATGTTCGAAAAGGCTGGCTATCGCACCATGCGCACGAACAGCCTGACCAGCGCCATCCAGCTCGCTGCGCACTGCCAGATGTCGATCATTGGTCACACCTTCACGCCCACCGAGCAGAACGACTTCATCGACCGCGTCCACGAAGGCAATCCGAGCGTCTTCGTGCTCTGCCTGCGCTTCGGATTGATGGAGCCTCAGGCGTTGCTGAAGGCGGTCGCCGATTGCTTCACTACCCAGCCCGGCGGATCCAGAATCTGCGTGCTTGAGCCAAGCAACGTCATCGCGTGGCCCAGGAAAGCCTCCTGACGTGCCGTCTCCATGCCACGAAATCGGGTACTCGATGCCGCGTAATGCGCAAACACCTCATCCGCAATAGCTTACAGGCCATTACTCCATACCCTAGGTCGAAGGCGATGCCGGGTAACGTTACGTCTCGTACACTGAAGAAGCCATGATTCCTACACTCGAATGGACCTCGGAAGGCGTCCGGTTCCTCGACCAGACCCGCCTCCCGCTCGAAGAGACCTACGTACTGGCGAAGACCTACCAGGATGTCGCCGACGTCATTACCACCATGGTCGTGCGTGGCGCGCCCGCCATCGGCGTCTCCGCTGCCATGGGCGTCGCGCTCGGCGCGCGGCATTCGACCGCCACGACGCTGCCCGCGCTGCTCGCCGAGATTCGCGTCATCGGCAAGACGCTCGCCGCCACGCGGCCGACCGCCGTGAATCTCTTCTGGGCCATCGAGCGCATGCGCCGCCACGCGGCCGAGCTCGCAGCCGGGCCCGGTGGCAGCGTCGCCAGCGTGAAGCACGGCCTCATCGCCGAAGCGGAGCGCATGTACAACGAGGACATCGCCGCCTGCCGCGCGCTCGGCGCATTTGGCGCAGAGCTGTTGCCGCAGAGCGCCGGTGTCCTCACGCACTGCAACGCCGGGGCGCTCGCCACCTGCGGGTATGGAACAGCGCTCGGCGTGATTCGCGCTGCCGTCGAGAGCGGACGCAAGATCGAGGTCTTCGCCGACGAGACTCGTCCCTTCCTGCAGGGCGCGCGCCTCACCGCGTGGGAATTGATGAAGGACAAGATCCCCACCACCGTCATCTGCGACAACATGGCCGCCAGCCTGATGCATGCGGGCAAGCTGCAGGCCATCGTCGTCGGCGCGGACCGAATAGCGGCCAACGGCGATGTCGCCAACAAGATCGGCACCTACGGGGTGGCAGTGCTGGCAAAGGAGCACGGCATCCCCTTCTACGTCGCCGCCCCCTGGTCCACCATCGATCTCGCAACAAAAACCGGCGCCGATATCCCCATCGAGCAGCGCTCGCCCAGCGAAGTCACGCATCACGCAGGCAAGCAGCTCACGCCAAATCACGTCGGGGTGTGGAACCCGGCTTTCGACGTCACACCGGCCAAATACGTCACCGCGATCATCACAGAACGCGGCGTCCTCCGCGCTCCCTATCCTGAATCGCTGCAGCGCCTCAGCCACGAAGCCGCGGTCCCGGCCTGATCGTCGTTAGAACTTCACCAGCACCGCGCCCGTCATCCGGTTCTCGCTGTTGCGCAGATCCGGTGTCCATCCCGGGACCAGCGACCCCGGCGTGCCCTGGTTTCCGCCCGGGGGCGTAATGCCGCCCGGTCCGGAGAAGTAAGGCACGTCGGCAACGCGATGGTCGTACTCCAGGCGCCACGTAATGTACTGGCTGGGCATGTAGTCGAACGTCGCCGACGCATCCCACGCCTTGAACTTGTCTCCTGGATTCTCTGTGAAGTACGGCGTACCGGAGGTTGCATTCGCCCCATTGATCGGTGGCAGCAGTACAAGATACCGTCCGGGATTGTTGATCCTACCGCCGCCAAGCGTCAGCCCAAACAGGTTTCGATCGAACCACAGACGGTTGTAGAGCATGAATCCCAGAAAGCTCTGCTTCGGCCCCTTGGCGGAATCGCCGTGGCAACTCACTCCGCCGCCATGCTCGCAGCCGGCATCACCGGTAAGCGAGAAGGCGGCCTTGCTGACGTACTTCGCCTCCTGCCGGTCCAGGTACTTGTACTGGATGCTGTCATCGGTGTGATAGCGAACGCGGCCCTGCACACCCAGCGCGTCTTCGCCGAGCGCATATTGATTGCCAAGGATCGACAGCTTGCCGGTAGGACGCCACAAGACCTGTCCCCCTATGCCGGGACGATTGTTAAATCGCCCATACGACTGCCATCCGTTCACAAACCACGGCTCAATCTTGAGCTTGTCGGAAACGAAGAATTGCGCACGTACCCCGGTAAAGAACCAAGGAGTATTCGACGAAACATAGGAGGGTTGATACGCCCAGTTGTCGAAGTTGTAGTAACTGAACAGGCCGACATAGGACATGAAGATGCCCGCATCCACATTGATGCCGTGCATCGCGTTCCAGTGATAACCGCCGTACGCCTCCGAAAGATAACGGTACGCATCGGCAAGGTCCCACTGCCCGCGCGAGTAGCTGGAATCGTTGCGCGGCGTGGTGGTCGAGTACATACCGTACTGCGTCATGAACCGCGCGCGGACATGATCGTAGTGGAAGTCCCCACCCACCCCTAGCTGCGTCAGTTGGACCTCATTGGCACGGAAGATTTCGCTCGAGCCGCCAATCGTGTCGTCCTTCGGATGGCGGAAGTCATAGGTGTAATCGATGTCAGCACGAATCTCCGGCGTGAAGAACTTCGAATCGAATGCAGGTGTCTCCGTGCGCGGATTTCCATTCAGCCAGGTGAAATCAGCAAAGGCGAATGGCTCCGCCTTCGCGTGCGAGCCTGCAGCGGGCTCCGCCTTTGCTGTCGCCGTCGCAGAGACTGACGTTGCCGCGGGAGCCGCCGGCTCGCTCGCTGCCGCAGCCAGACTCTCACGCGCTGTCTGGAGTTGTTGTGCGGCGCCGATCGACGTATCCCTCTTGTCTGATGGATCGCTCTTGGTTGCTGATTGCGCCTTCAGTTGCGCCTCGAGCTGCTCGATGCGCTTCCTCATCGACTCCAGTTCAGAAAGAATCGCCGCATTCGAATCGGCTGGTGTCACTGCATCCTGTTGAGTCGGTGCCTCAGGAGCGGCACCCTGCCTTCCCGGCTGCGATTGCGCCCAGCAAGACGAAGGCACAAGAAAGACAGCAGCAAAGATGGCGCAGATGAATCTATTCCCGACATGCATGGTCGGGCGCAAGGAGAATTTGGCTGTTTGCATGGAGTTCCTCGGTACGCTGGATCACGTGGTGGTCGGCCCGAGGTGTCCGTACAACGGCAACGACTCGGCTCGCTCACATTCCAGGTCTACCGATTCAGCCTATGCAATGCGCCATAAGTAAACGTGAAGGAAATTGTTAATAGGGCATAAGCAACCCGGAAGAAGATCATTCGGATTGGTCCGCATATTTACGGTTTGCTGATACCTTGATGTGCTTCCCGCATCACGGTCAGCGTGGGGCTCACATGCAGTTTCGCTTCTGTAGCCGCCTGCACATCGGCCGGCTTCAATCCCGGCGCAATCTCTTCGAGCACGAGTCCTTCACGGGACACCCGAATCCACGCCATCTCGGTAGCGATCGTGTCCACCACCGCCAGCCCAGTGAGCGGCAGCGTGCACTGCTTCAGTATCTTCGGACGTCCATCGCGCGTCGTGTGCTCCATCGTGACAATCACGCGTCGCGCGCTGGCCACCAGGTCCATCGCGCCGCCCATGCCCTTCACCATCTTGCCGGGAATCATCCAGTTCGCCAGGTTGCCCTGCTCGTCCACTTCCATCGCACCAAGAATCGATAGATCAACATGGCCGCCGCGGATCATTGCGAACGAGTCCGCCGAAGAGAAGAAAGACGTGCCGGCAATTTCGGTCACCGTCTCCTTCCCCGCATTGATCAGGTCTGGATCCTCCGTGCCCGCAAGCGGATATGGCCCCACGCCCAGCATTCCATTCTCCGATTGCAGCACCACCTCCACGCCGGATGGGACATGATTGGCAATCAGAGTCGGCATTCCGATGCCGAGATTGACATAGAAGCCGTCGCGCAGCTCCAGCGCAGCGCGCCGCACAATGCGCTCGCGCTTCGCCGCATCCGACGACACCTTGGCTGGAACAGCGCCACCCGAATCTGATACAGCATTGGATAGAGTCATAGTTGCCCCTCGTGATGTTGCCCGGACCCCTCGATATTCGACAGCGCTCACTGCTCAGGAGCACTACGCTTGTGCTGGGCAGCCTGCTGGCGGCGCTCCTGCTCGCGCATTGGCCTGACGATCCGCCATCCTTCAAGCTGCTCGTGCCCATCCTCGTCGCCTTCTTCGGCACCTGGGACACGCTGCGCTGCCTGCGCGCCCGCTGGAGCTTCTATCACGGCGCGGTGATGATACTTCTCTACGTCGACGTCATGGTCATCTCCATGATCCTCTTCCTTTTCCTCTATCCCTGGGGTAATTGGATCAAGTAGTAACTGGATCAAGTAGCCTGCCGCACTGTCCGGCGCTCGATGCGTTTCTCGTATCCATGCCCCTGGAATATGCGCTGCACATAGATGCCCGGCGTCACGATCGCATCCGGATCGAGCGTGCCTGTCGGAACCAGTTCCTCCACCTCGGCAATCGTCACCTTCGCCGCCGTCGCCATCATCGGGTTGAAGTTGCGCGCGGTCTTGCGGTAGATCAGGTTTCCCGCATGGTCGCCCTTCCATGCCTTCACCAGGGCGAAGTCGGCGCGCAGCCAGCGCTCCATCACGTAGCGCTTGCCGTCGAACTCGCGTATCTCCTTGCCCTCGGCTACCGGCGTACCTAGCCCGGTTGGCGTGAAGAACGCGGGGATCCCCGCGCCGCCTGCACGGATGCGCTCGGCCAGCGTGCCCTGCGGCACCAGCGTCAGGTCCAGTTCGCCGCGAATCACCTTCTGCTCCAGCAGCTTGTTCTCGCCCACGTAGCTCCCGGTGTGCGATGCGATCATGCCGGCTTCGAGCATCAGCCCCATGCCAAAGCCATCCACGCCCATGTTGTTGCTGATGGTGCGTAGCTCCTTCACGCCCTTGCGGACGAGCGCGGCTATCAGCTGCTCCGGAATGCCGCACAACCCGAAGCCGCCCAGCATGATGGTTGCCCCATCGGCAATATCGCGCACCGCCTCGTCCGCGCCCTCCACAAGCTTACGCATGCGTAACCTCGCTCTCCGGCCAACCCAGTCCGTGGTGTCGTAACCAGGTACCGACCATCAGCCAGCCATCCGGCCACGGGCCGAAGCCTGCATCGGCGTTAATGTGCCCTCCTCCGGTGACGATTTCCAGGTCCGCCTTCCATGCCCCGGCGAAGGCTCGCGCGCGATCCAGGCTGCAGTAGGCGTCGCTGTCGCTGGCCACCAGCAGAGCTGGCATATGGAGAGGTTCCATGGGAATGGGGATGAAGGTGTGGAGCGCTCCCGGCGCGTTCGCGCGCTCCGCATCCGCCGGAGCCACCAGCACCACGGCGGCAACCGGCGCCGCTTGTATGGCGAAGATCGTCGCCATACAGCCGATGCTGTGCGCCAATATGACCACGGGAGGCGCCGTGCGGCGGATCGTCTGCTCCAGCATCCCCGTCCACGCGATACGCTCCGGCACCATCCAGTCCTGCTGCGGCACCCGGGTGGCGGCATGGCCTAATTGCGCCTCCCACAACGTCTGCCAATGGTGCGGACCGGAGTTCTGCCATCCGGGCTGAATGAGGAAGCGAACCTTGTCTGTCTGCGGCTGGATCACGCCCGAGAATACTTTAGTTGGTGGCGTTACGCCAATTCCCGGCAATCTACACTCTTTATCCCGGCATTGGACGCGCGCTATCTCGAAACTGGGGTAGCATTGCGCTGCAGCGGGTTACATTCTTTCTCTAAGGAGACGAGGGATGCTAAAGGGATTTCGGGATTTTATTCTTCGCGGCAATGTTGTCGACCTTGCCGTTGCCGTTGTTATCGGTGCCGCATTCGGCGCTATCGTTACGGCGCTGGTGGCCGACATCATCACCCCATTGATAGCCGCCGTCGTCCATAAGCCGGACTTTTCCTATCTGATCCTCGACATAAATGGTGGCAAGATCAAATACGGCGACTTTTTGAACGCCTTGATCTCCTTCCTTTTGATCGCTGCGTCGGTCTATTTCTTTGTCGTCGTGCCGCTGAACGCCCTGCTGAATAAATTCAAGAAGCCAGTGCCGGCAGTTCCGCCATCGACCAAGCCCTGCCCGGAATGCCTGAGTGACATCCCCGCTGCCGCGAAGCGCTGCTCGCACTGCGCACAACTCGTCGCTTAGCATCCCCGCGATAGACCGGCGGGAGGGAGGAACCCCGTCCAGCCGTTGTTCGCAGCGATTCTTCCTGCCGCCGGTCTTCACGCCGACCACGCAGCCTCGATCTGAGGCTGCCTCGGTTACTCTTGCTGAACGGCACCTGCCTGACAGGAGATTCGCACTTGTCCCTCCGCCCTGCTTTCATTGCTGCAACCCTGCTCGCATCTACATCGGCTCTTCTGGCGCAGTCGGCCAATGTGCCCACGTCACAGTTCGGCTACCGCGACTTCGCGCACCAGGCCCAGATCGATCGCGAATTTCTCGCCGTGCCGGACGCCAAACTCGCCGGCGAAGAGCTGAAGACCCTGACCGCCGTGCCGCACGTCGCCGCCTCAAAAGAGGATTACGACACGGCAGTCTACGTAGCGAATAAGTTCAAGGCCGCGGGACTGGAAACAACCATCGTGCCCTATAAGGCATGGCTGAATCTGCCCGTGTCGGTGCACGTCGAAGCCACCGACAGCAGTGGCCACGTTTTGATGCAGGGCCCTTCCAAGGAGCACGTCAGCTCCGATCCCTTTCAGGACGATCCGCGCGTCCTGCCCGCATTCAATGGCTCCTCACCTTCCGGAGATGTCACCGGCGATGTCGTGTATGCGAATTACGGCAGGCCGGAAGACTTCCAAAAGCTGGCCGATGACAACATCGATCTGCACGGAAAAATCGTCCTGGTTCGCTATGGCGGCAACTTCCGCGGAGTGAAGGTCTACATCGCGCAACAGCGCGGCGCGGCCGGCGTGCTCATCTACTCCGACCCGTACGACGACGGCTACTTTCAGGGCGATGTCTATCCCAAGGGCCCCTACCGCCCGGATACCGGCGTGCAGCGCGGCGCGGTGCAGTACCTGTTCAAGTATCCGGGCGACGCGACCACGCCGAATGTTGCGTCCACCCCCTCGCTGCCCGACTCCCAGCGTCTGCCCCCTCAGAAGATCGACAGCATGCCGTCTATCCCGTCAGTGCCTATCTCGTACAAGGACGCATCGCCCATGCTCGAGCACCTTGGCGGACCCGGCGTGCCGAAGGGCTGGCAGGGTGCGCTTCCCTTCACCTATCACATGGGCGGCGACGGTTCCGTGCGCGTACACCTGGCGCAAAAGATGGATTACGCCGAGCGCACGATCTGGGACGTGATTGGCCGCATACCGGGGAACGAAGACTCCGATGCGTGGGTAATTGCAGGCAATCATCGTGACGCGTGGGTCTACGGCGCAGTCGACCCAAACAGCGGTACGGCTGCGATGCTTGAGGCCGTCCACGGCATCGGCACGCTACTCAAATCCGGATGGAAGCCGAAGCGCACCATCTATTTCTGCAGTTGGGACGCAGAAGAAGAGGGTCTGATCGGCTCGACCGAGTGGGTGGAAGACCATGCGAAGCAGCTCGATCATGCGGTGGCCTACTTCAATACAGATGTCGGCGTCTCCGGTCCGGACTTTGAAGCCGCTGCTGTTCCTTCGCTCAAACAATATGTCCGCGATATCGCCAGTGAAGTCCCCAGCCCGCACGGCGGTTCCGTTCTGGACGCATGGAAAACAGAGCGTACGCGCAACGGTGGGTCCGCATCGATGGAAGAGACCCGCGCCGAAGGACCAGCGCCCGCGCAGGCACATGTCGGCGACCTCGGCTCCGGCTCGGACTTTACTCCCTTCCTGCAGCATGCCGGAGTGCCGTCCACCGATATCGGCTCACGCGGCCGTTATGGTGTGTACCACTCTGTCTTTGATAACTATGCGTGGTTCACCCGCTTCGCTGATCCGACGTTTGTCTACGAACAGCAGCAGGCCCGCATCTTCGGGCTGCAAGTGCTGCACATGGCAGACACCGATGTACTCCCATATGACTACGTGACCTATGCCAAAGAGATCGGCTCCTATCTGAAAGCGGCGGAGACGAAATCCGACAAGGCCGGGATGAAGCTGGACTTCAATCAGGCAAACTCTGCCGCCGGCAAGATGCTGACCAATGCAGAGTCGCTTTCCTTGCGGCAGAAAGCGGCGTCCGGCGATTTGAACGCGCTGAACACCAAGCTGCGCCAGGTAGAAGGCGACCTGCTCGACCCGCAAGGTCTGCCCGGGCGGCCCTGGTTTCGCCACACGATCTACGCGCCGGGCGAGTATACGGGATATGCAGCCGTGGTGATTCCGGGCGTGAACGAGGCTATCGACGCCAAGGAGAGCGGCCGAGCGCAGAAGGAACTGAACGATCTGACTGCGGCCCTCGATCGCGCTTCCGGAGACTTGAAAGCAGCGGCCGGCGAATAGGGCTTTTACATCAGGTGCGACGGGAAGGGCGATCCGAAGCCAAGGGAATGCCGCAGGAAAAGCCCGCCGCAGAGTACCGCGACAAAGAACGCCGTCAGCAGCACGTCCTGCATCGCCGTGTTGATGCCCTCGCGGAAGGCCGCGTACTGGAAGCAGAAGTACATCGGCAGGTCCGCGGCTGCGACCGCGACCAGCACACCAATGATGCCGTAATGATGGAAGCCCCACGGCAAAGAAGCGAATAGCGTAACGCAGTACACGGCCTGGGCAAACGCGTTGTAATGCGAGCGCTGCAGGGCAAAGACCGCCGGGCTGATGGTGCTGTAGAGCAGTGTGTGCCACAAACCCACCGCGAGAATGCCGACCATCCATGCCGCATCATGATAGCGGTGGTTATAGACAAGCCGGATAAAGATATCTCCGACGCAAATCACAAGCGTAAGCAACAGTGCGCCGGCCGCCAGCACCAGCCTGCGGTATTTCAGAAACTGCGCCCGATATTCCGGCCGCGACAGTTCCTGGAACTTCGCCAGAAATGGAAAGCCGACTTTGGTGCAGAACTGATTGATGATCTGGCGCGGAATATCGGACATCGAATACGCCACACCGTACAGGCCAAGCATGCTCAACGTGATGAGCTTGCCCAGGATCAGTTTGTCCGACTGGGATGCCAGAAACGTCAGCGCCGTGCCCAGCATGATCCACTTGCCGAATCTCACAATCTCTTTGACTGCGCTTCGGTCCCATGCAAATTTCGGCAGCGTGAGTGGCTTGAACCAATAGGTGGCTGCGCAGCGGATGGCTTCCGCAATCACCCGGCCGCCCACCAGCGCCCAGATCGTAGGACTGATCAGCGCCCAGGCAACCGTCACAATACAGGTTACAAACTGGTTGAACAGCTCCAGCAACGTCAGCTCGCGCACCCGCAGATGCCGCGCCATGCTGAGCGTGACCGGAGAAACATGCGCGCCGATGATGCAGCCGAAACCCAGCACCACCATCACCGGCAGCATGAGCGGCTGGCGATAAAAATGCGAGAGCGGCCAGGCGAGGATCCAGCAGCCGGCGGCGACGACGTAACCGCGGATGTATTCGAGCGTCCAGGCGGTGTTCACGAAGCTGGGCTCGTCGCCGCGCGGATTCTGGATGACGTTGTCCTGCAGGCCGAGGTGGGTGAAGAGATACAGCCCAACGATGATCGAGGTGACCAGCGCGAGCAGCCCGAAGTACGCCGGGACAAAGAGCCAGGCGAAGATGAGGCTGTTCACCAGCCGGAGCGCCATGCTGGCCGCCGTCGTCAGACCAACGAAAATAGTTCCGTCGATCGCCTTCGATTCCAGCTTGCGGCGGCTGGTTTCCGAGTAAGCCGGTGACTCCTGAACCGTTCCGAATTCAGGACCCAACAGCGGCTCGGCACGGCCGTCCAGCTCAGTCGTGTACTCTCCCGCCACCGTTCACCCTTTCCGGTTCTGAGATGCGCAAAGGGCCATCGACGCCGGATCGTTCGAAGCCTTTTAACGCGCAGAATGCCCAGATGCGGAGCAGCCAAGCCGCTCTTCACAGAATCCATGACGTGCGCGAACGCCGAATCATCGGCCTGCTAATTTTTACTTGCGAGCTGCTGCGCCTGCAGTACCACCAGTTCGGAGAGGTCCTTCTTCTCGAGGCCATGCACTTCCTTGTTGAAGGTATCCACCTTGCTGGACCAGTTCATCGAGCAGAACTTCGGGCCGCACATCGAACAGAATGCCGCTTCCTTGTAGTAATCATCGGGAAGAGTTTCGTCATGCATGGCGCGGGCAGTCTCCGGGTCGAGTGAGAGCGCAAACTGCTTCTCCCAATCGAAGGTGTAGCGCGCATAGCTGATGGCGTCGTCGCGATCGCGCGCGCCGGGCCGATGCCGCGCCACATCGGCCGCATGGGCGGCGATCTTGTAGGCGATGATGCCGTCCTTCACGTCCTTCTCGTTGGGCAGGCCGAGATGCTCCTTCGGCGTGACGTAGCAGAGCATCGACGCGCCGTGCCAGCCGATCATGGCCGCGCCGATGGCACTGGTGATGTGGTCATAGCCCGGAGCAATGTCGGTGACCAGCGGCCCCAGCGTGTAGAACGGCGCCCCAAAGCAGTACTCGACTTCCTTATCGACCTGCTCCTTGATCTTGTCGAGCGGCACGTGGCCCGGCCCCTCGATCATCACCTGCACATCGTCCTGCCACGCGCGCGCGGTCAGCTCGCCCAGCGTCTTCAGCTCCGCAAACTGTGCCTCGTCGCTGGCATCGGCAATCGATCCCGGCCGCAGCCCATCGCCGAGCGAGAAGCTGACATCGTGCTTCGCCATCACCTTTACGATGCGGTCAAAATTCTCGTAAAGAAAGTTCTGCTTGTGATGGTGGGTCATCCACTGCGCCAGGATTGCGCCGCCCCGGCTGACGATGCCCGTAATGCGGCTCGCGACCATGGGAATGTACTGCACCAGCACACCGGCATGGACGGTGAAATAGTCCACGCCCTGTTCGGCCTGCTCCTCGATCACTTCGAGGTACACATCAATATTCAGATCTTCCAGCCGCTTCACGCGGTTCAGCGCCTCATAGATCGGCACCGTGCCGATGGGCACGGGCGAATGGCGCAGGATGGATTCGCGAATCTCGGGGATATTGCCGCCGGTCGAGAGGTCCATCACCGTATCCGCGCCGAAGCTGACCGCGGTATGCAGCTTCGCAAGCTCGTCGTGAATGTTCGAGGTCACGGCAGAGTTGCCGATGTTGGCGTTGATCTTGCAGCGCGACGCCACGCCGATGGCCATCGGCTCCAGTTCCGGGTGATTGATGTTGGCCGGGATAATCAGGCGGCCGGCGGCGATCTCGGTGCGGATCAGCTCGGCAGTCAGATTCTCCCGCCGGGCGACGAACTCCATCTCCTCGGTGATGCGCCCCTGTCGGGCGTAGTGCATCTGCGAGACATTGCGGTCGCCACTGCGCTCCACTTCCGCGCGGCGCTTCTCGATCCACTGCCTGCGAGGCTTCAGAATCTCTGTGGTGGCATAACTCTCATTGGCTGCATTGTGGCTCATCCGCGTCTCCCTGAACATGGATGCCGGAGCGCTTCATGCGGCGCTCGCAACATCCATAGTCTTTGCCTGATTATAGCGGCGTTGGCGGACTCGCTTTCGATGCAGCGATATCGCGCCACCCGCATCTAAAGCGCTCCTTGACGCTGACCCTTCAACGACCTAACCTGAAGTCACCCCATGCAACAGCGCTCCCAGACATTTCGCATTGGCCTCGCAGTGGTCATCGTTCTCGGTGTAATCACGTGGCTGGCCGTGAGCGGCATCCAGGCCAACAAGAGCTACTACGTCACGATCGCGGAGCTGCAGGGTATGGGCAACAAGGCATACACCCGGCATCTGCGCGTCGCCGGGAATGTCGCGCCAGGCACCATTGAACGCAACGGCACCCATGCGCAGTTCGTGCTGGTCGAGCTCGGCAAGCGGCTGCCGGTGCAATACGCCGGCGTGGAGCCGCCACCGGATACCTTCAAGGACGATGCGCAGGCGCTGGCCATCGGCACCCTTGGCCGCGATGGGGTCTTCCACGCGACCGAGCTGCAGGCCAAGTGCGCGTCGAAGTATGCGCCGGCGCAGAAGCCCGGCGCTCCTGCGGCAGCCCCGCCAGCGGCAGATAAGACCGCCGCGCTGCGCTCTCCAGCCACCAGCAGCAGCAACTGACGCGCTCGCTATACTGCGAGAGCATGTCAGCAGCCGTCGCCACAGTCGAGGACGTGTCGAAGCTCTTCGGGCGCTTCGCCGCTCTGCGCCATGTGAGCGCTACGCTCGAACGCGGCCGCTGCTATCTGCTGCTGGGTGAGAACGGCGCGGGCAAGTCCACGCTGCTGCGCGTGCTTGCCGGGCTGCTGCGTCCTACGCTGGGCAGGGTTGCGGTGCTGGGCGATGCGCCGGACGCAACACGTGGCCGCATCGGCTACATGAGCCACGCTGCGATGCTCTACGACGAGCTGACCGCGCGCGAGAACCTGGAATACACCGCGCGCCTCTACATTGGCCAGCAGGCCGGGCACGCCTGCCTTGATGCCGATCGTGCGCTGCGCATGGTTGGGCTCGATCCGGCGCTGACGCGGCCCGTGGGGCAATACTCGCAGGGCATGCGGCAGCGCACATCGCTGGCGCGCGTGCTGGTGTCGCAGCCGGAGCTCCTGCTGCTGGACGAGCCCTTCTCCAACATGGATCGCGTGAGCGCGGAGCGTATGCTGACGCTCCTGGTGGAGCTGCGCGGAGCTGGCAGGACGATCGTGCTGACGACGCATCAGCGCGAGCTAGCCGAGCCGATGGCCGACGTCGTGCTCATGATGCGGGGCGGCGTGCTTACGGAGACAGCATGAAGACCAACGCGGCGCGCATCCTGGACGGGCTCGGCATCGCGTACCGGCTGCAGGAATACGAAGTGGATCCGGAAGATCTGCGCGCAACGACGGTTGCGGCAAAGATCGGCATGTCGCCGGAGCAGGTTTTCAAGACGCTGCTCTGTGCCGTCGGCGGCGGTGACTACGTCTTTGCCGTTGTGCCCGGTGATGCGGAGCTGGATTTCAAGAAGCTCGCGCGGGCGGCCGGGGTGCGCAAGGCGGAGATGGCCGCGCTCAAGGATGTGCAGCCGCTGACCGGCTACATCCGCGGCGGCGTCACCGTCTTCGGCGCCAAGAAGGCCTATCCAGCATTTGCCGAAGAGACCATCGAGCTCTTCGACGAGATCTCGGTCTCGGCCGGGCATCGCGGGGTGCAGATCGTGCTCTCTCCGGCAGACTATCTGCGCGCGACCGGCGCGACAGTGGCAGACCTAAGCAAGGACCATGCGTGATCGCCGCTCTGTGGGCGCATCTCGCCAAAGACCTCCGCATCGAATGGCGCGCGAAGGACGCGATGCAGTCCATGCTCTTCTATGCGCTGTTGGTGGTCGTGCTCTTCTCGCTGGCCTTCGATCCGACGCGTGAGACATCTCGCCAGTATGCCGGCGGCGTGATGTGCGTCGCGGTGCTGTTTGCCGCGGTGCAGGCGCTGAACCAGGCCTGGTCGCGCGAGCTGCGCGGCAATGTGCTGGATGCGCAGCGCATGTCGCCCGCGCCGGCAAGTGCGCTGTATCTCGCCAAGGTGCTGGCGAATTTCATCTTCGTGCTCATCGTCGAAGCAGTGCTCACACCGGTCTTTGTCGTCTTCTATAACCTGCACCCGGTGGGGAATGGGTGGTTGTTCTTCGTCATCCTGCCGCTGGGAAGCTGGGCGCTGGTGGCCAACGGCGTCTTCTTTGCCGCGCTGTCGCTGCGGGCGCGCTCGCGCGAGCTGCTGCTGCCCCTGGTGCTCTTCCCTATCTTCATTCCGGCGCTGCTGGCGATGGTGCTCGCGGCAACGGATGTGCTGACCGGCGAAGCCGACCCGGCGCTTTGGGTGAAGATGCTGATTGGCTACGACGTGATCTTTACCGTGCTGAGCGTGCTGCTCTTCGAGACTGTGCTGCACGCGGAATAGGCAGGTAACGGTACTCGCGCCCCTCCCCCTCCCGGCACCGGAGGCTGGCGTGTAAGTTATTTCGATAGTTGCCTTTGGAGGCTCTTCCGGCAGCCAAATTCGTCCTCTGAAAGGACTTATCGCTTAATTCGTCATTCCATTGGATTTAGCAGCGGCTGCGGACAGCAACGCAGAGCAGTCGTGTGACTGCCTAATTTCATGATACCGATTTGCGCGAAATAACCTGCCAACCTGCACGCACAAATCTTCCGGCGCTGTTCCAGATTGGAATCGCGGCCGTTCAGGGATACTGAGAGGAATATGGCACCCACTTTCAACGCAAATATTCTCTACGCAGCACATGAAGGCGGAACCGAACTGGCAGTGGTCGATATCACCCACCCAGCCTTCGCGGTCGCAGTTACAGACGACGAGCTTGCGGCGATGGCGGACCGGCATATCGTCGAGCTGGCGCAACAGAGGGCGATGGCGCCCGCCATCCAGCAGGCGCTGGAGCAGTCGCAGATTGGCCGCTCTCTGCGCGCCGCTTCCGGCAGCTACCTGGCCGGAATGCCGACCTACATTTTGAAGCTTGGCCCGGAGAACCTGGGAGCAGCGGAGACCAGTCCGATCGACCGGCACATTGCTGCTTCGTTTCCGGCATTTGCCTTGCGGGTTCGCCTGCAGGACATGGCGCGGCTGCTGGCCGATGGGCTTGCCGGGATGCGCCTGGATGCGCGGCGGCAGGTGCGCCTGATCAATATCGCTGGCGGCCCGGCTTCCGATAGTTGGAATGCGTTGATCCTGCTTCAGGCGGAACGCCCGGAGCTGCTGGCGGGGCGCGAGGTCGTGATTGCGGTGCTCGATCTGGACGAGACCGGTCCGGCCTTTGGTCAACGAGCGCTTGCCGCTCTGCGCACGCCGGGTGCGCCATTGAACGGGCTGGATGTTGCGGTGCGGCACATACGCTACGGGTGGTCGGATGCGAGCCGGTTGCGGCAGGCGCTGGACGAGCTCGGCGCGGGTGAGGCAGCGTGCGCAATCTCGTCGGAGGGAGGGCTATTCGAGTACGGAACGGACGCCGAGATTGTCGCGAACCTGGTCGCGCTGCACGCGGGCACGGCAGCCGATGCCGTGATGGTGGGATCGGTCACACGCGAAAGTGAGCTGATGCGGGTTTCGCAGAGCTCTCCATGGGATACTGCTGCACCCGCGGACTATGGAGCCATTCCGGGCACTGGCGGCGGAGGCAGGATGGACGGTGGAGCGGGTGATCGAACGGCCGCTGAGCTATCACGTCTCGCTGATTAAGTGATAAGGCGGAGGGACGCATGACGCGATGCTGGACACAGGTCCTCGGCATAGTTTGCACGGCGCATGGAGCAAATCTCGTTTTTCCCACAATTGCTGCCGCCATTTCCACCGGCAAAATCTGCGGGCGCGTGTTGCGCTTCGACGGAGTGGAGCTAATATCCAAATCAACGGAAGAGAAATCTTCCTAAAGAGGAGAGCAGACGAGGCGTCATCCTGAGGACCGGCAACGGTACCTCGCAGCAATCAGGAAACTGAATGCATCTGGATGGAACCGAGAAAGCTCGTGCAACGCACGCAGTGACAGAGGGTATAGGAAATGCGGGTTTCGGCTCGCAGGCACTTACCATACTGATGTTGTAGGACGTTGTGATCTGGACGCCGAGCCAGATCTTCGAAAAATCGGAAGAGGGGGCGGAATCTCGCAAGAGAGTTCGCCCCTTCGCTTTTGTGTGAGATTGCCGCTCAGCCGTTCTGGACTGTTGGCCGCGCTACTGCTATCTATCTCCCCCACGCATGGCAGTGAGGATCAGGTCCGTGGAGAATGTCCGCACCTCGCCTGTTTCCGAAAGAGTAGCCAATGAGCGCTCTTTGAGACTCTGATTTCTCGATCCACAAGCGTCGCTCGCAATGATTGGGAGGTAATTCAGATCAAGGCCATGCCTGACTGTAGGCTCGATCCCGACTTCCAGCGCGATACCCGCGATGATGAACGAATCAATATGCGCGTCCCGCATTGCGATATTGAGGAATGTGCTCTCGAATGCGGACATCGTGATCTTGTCGACTACGACTTCATCGTCATTGGGAGTGAGTTCTGGCACGATTTGCGATGCGGGCGAGTTCTGGGTAAGGGTGCTCTTCAGGGCCTTCGGATCTTTGGTTCCTTGCCAGACCATGGCGCGGTGGAGCTGTCCGACACCTGCAAGATGGGTCGGCAGAAAGAAATGTCGAGTAAAAAACACCCTGAACCCCTGCTGCCGCGCCGCGGCGAGAAGGGCCTGGCATTGCGCCAGGACCGCCGGCCCGTCGGGCACTTGAGAGACAATGCCCACCTGCATGTCGTAGATCACGAGCGCGCACCGGGCGGGTTTGCAGGCATCCCGCAAATCTTCCGGAATAGCGAGGCCAAAGGCATCGATCATTGCACACCTCCCGGTACCGCCTGGGGCAGGGTGCGATCGAACGGAGGGGAGAGGTCGAGATCACCGCGAAACAGGCTTTCGATGGGGAGAGGTATCTGGAGCGCGATGAAGGTCCACTCCAGGTAGCCAGCTTTACTCAGCGGAAAATCGTCTGTATAGGCTTTGGCGGTAGCAACATCAGGAACTTCGAAGACAATGACAACTCCGAGCTCGTCAGCGCGCGCATAGTTTTCCCGAACGATGCCGGCCTTCCAGAGCCTCCATACATTCGAGACTTCCTCATTGAGGAAGGGTTGAATCGTTTCGAGTGTTACACCTTGCTTAAAACGGTCGAAAGCAATGATTTTCATAGTTCGCCTCGGGGGATTATGGGTGAGAAAAATATCGTACTTGCTCAGTCGTCTAATAAATAATATACTGCCGAGTGTGGACTGACCCATCCGTCCATGTCAAGCGAGGTTATTGATCAGTCGTCTAAAATCAAGTTCGAGCCATTGAAATTCTCTGAGTGTTTTCGGAAAACCTTTTATGCCGCGTGATCCACAGCCGACGAAGGACCGAATCCTTGCCGCTGCAGAACAGTTGTTTGCCCAAAATGGCTTTGACGGCACTTCGATGCGCGCTATTGCTGCCAAGGCGGATGCCCAGCTCGCATTGATCCATTACCACTTCGGAGGAAAGCTGGATGTGTACAGGGCGATCTGGGAAGCGCGATACACAGCGGATTTTGCTGCCAGACGAACTATCGGGTTTTCCGCGATCGACTACAGCCAGTCCAGAGCGAAAGTCGTCCGTGCTCTGGTGGAGTTGTATCTGCTTCCGATCATGAGGATGGTTGCGGACGAGAATCTGAAGGATTTCGTAGCAATTGGCGCCAGGGAATGGACGGACCCTAAGGAGCAGGAGCGCGGAATCATCAAGAAGTTTCTCGATCCCACTGCGAGAAAGTTTCTGGACACATTTGGGAGAGCTCTGCCGGAACTGAGCCGCGGAGACGTCGCCTGGGGATACCAGTTCATGATGGGAACTACGGTTCTTCATATTGTCGACCGACACCGCATCACACGGCTTTCGAATGGTACCGCGAATGCACATGACGTCGCCGCCGCAAGCGGACCGATGGTCGAGTTCTGTGTGGCCGGCTGGCTTGCTCTATCAAAAATGCGTGGCAAAGAAAGAAAGCAGCTCAAGAGATCCAAAACAGCCAAAGGCATTGCGACATCGGCCGCGTCCCGCGCGAGGCGCCGGAAGCGGTAGAGTACCGGGCGCACGCTGGCGGTTGAGCATACCGGCTTTGCAAAGCCCACGAATCGTTGGAGAGCGCGTGGTATGCGCGGCGCGCCGCTTCGCCTCCCTGCCCATGAGGCGCGTTGCGTATATGGAAACGGAGCAAGATGAGATGCTACAGTCCCGGAGACCTCGTCCGTACCGCGTAAAGCGACGCGTGGGTGAGAATGAAGAGAGTGTGGCGATCGGGGCCGCCGAAGACGAGATCGATGGGCCGCTCCGGGATGTCGATCTGGCCGATCCGCTTGCCGTCCCGGCTGTAAACCTCGACCTGACCGGCTGCCAGATAGACGTTGCCTGCCTGATCCTGCGCGACGCTTTCGCCGCCGGCATCGGTGAAGAGTTGCATATCCGCGATAGTGCCTGAGTCGGTGACGTTTACCTTGTAGGTCTTCTCCTGCGCCTCGTCGCTGACATAGAACGGATGACCGGGAACTACCTTTGCGATGCCGAATGCGTGCAGGATGTCGGCCATCTTGGTGCCCCAGGAGAGCGTGCCTTCCACAAAATCATCGGCGGCGGGGATGAAGATGCTCTTGTCCGGCGAGATGTACTGCCAGGGGCGCGGGGTCGCGATGCCGTTGCTCTCCCATGCATCGAGGGCGCGCACCGGCGTCATGCCGGGACGCGGCGCGGCAGGCTGGGCCTGGAGCATGGTGATCTGGTCGGCTGGTGCATCCGGACGGAAGCTGTAGACAGTTCCCTTCCCCGCGTAGGAGACGACGAGCAAGTCGCCTGATTTGTCGAAAGCGAGATTGACCGGCTCGAGCGGGTTGTCGCGGATGACGACGGCTTCGCGCGTCTTCGGATCCCAGCGATAGATGCGCTGCCAGTGCGCGTCCACAAAATAGAGTCGGCCATCGTTATCGGCGGCGGCGCCGGAGATATTGAAGAAGCCGGTCGCGAGCCGTTCCACGTGCGCACCCGGACCCAGCACAGCAGCAGCCGTATTCTGCCCTTGCGCGGCAGGATGGCCAGGTATGTCGAGCGAGGCGAATTCCCGCGGCCGGACTTCTGTGTGTGCGGTCGCATCGACGACGGAGTTATCGAACGCGACCTTACTATTGCTGTCCGTGTGCATGTTACGGATGCGGATGTCCGAGGACTCGGAGACTTTCACCGCGCAGCAGAAGGGCTGATAGCTGCTGATGACACGGTAGCCGTGGTAGTTCGCGACGGTGATGTTGCGCGAGCGCGAGATCTCAAGCGGCAGCGCGAAGCCGCTTTCGCCGCGTTCTTCTTCCGTCTGCAGCGCAATGAGTTCCCAATTCTCCACGCGATCCAGTTTCACTTCGTTGCGGACGTGGTGCTCGCTCGAAAGCTCATAGACGCGGCCCGGCGTGGTGGTGTTTGAAACATACAGGCCGGCCTGCGCGAAGGTGCTGGGTGTCCAGATATCGGCGAAGGTGCCGCCGCCGCCGTTGGTGACCCACAGGCTGGGATATTGCGCGTCCCAGCGGCGGTGGATGTCGGGATCGGCGGTGTGCGTATTGTTGTAGGGATTGATGCGCGTGCCGTCGGCAGCGTTGGTGCCGTGACCGCCGAGGAAGCGCACATCGTCCATCAGCGAGTCGGCGCCGGACTGCCACAGCGCGCCGACAGCGCGGTCGTTGATGCCATTGGTGTAGAGGCCGATGCCGGTGACGATGTTGTGTCCGCCCTTGGGGGTTTCAAGCAGCGGCACAGGAGGCCCGGGGCCCTGGAAGGCCGCGGTGCCGTCGAGGATATCGAACTGCGTCATGCTGGGATGAAGACCGATCAGGACGGTCTCCGGCTTGAGATGGATCGTGTTGGTGACGATGTATCGGCCTTCGGGGATGTAGAGCGTAGGGTGCTCATCGATGGCTTTCTGGATGGCGGCAGTATCGTCACTGACGCCGTCACCTTTTACGCCGACTGTGTGGATGTTGACCCAGGTGTTGATCGGAGGCAACGAGCGGATGACGTTGTCGCCCTCAGGCGGTAGCGCGTGGACAGGATGTGCGTCGAAGCTGGTGCCGATCTCGCCAGTCTGGCCGGGCGCCGGGATGGTGAGACCGTGAGAGTACGACGTCACAACGTAGTCTTCAGCGGGACCGGCGGTCTTCCGGCCGCTGCCGCGCAGCAGCGCGAAGACGGGCACGCGATGGCAGGCGATGTCTTCGAGGTTGATCTCGGTACGCGGATTGTTCTCATTGCTGATGGTGATGGCCGGGCCGCTGATGTTTTCGAACCGCGAGTTCTTGACCCATAGCTCTTCGTAGTAATCCGGATCGATATCGATGGCCGCAGGCACATTGCGGAAGGTGTCGTGGTCGAGCGTGAGGCCGGCCTCGTGCTCGCTGATGGCAGCCTTGCGCTGACCTTCAAAGGTCGAATCAAGCAGCGTGAACTGCCATCCGGGCGAAGGCTTTTCCGTGATGATGCCGTAGTCGCCGCCGTAGAAGTGGAGGTCTTCGGCCTCGTTTCCGACATCCTTGAGTGCGGTGAGACCGGACTTGATGTGAAAGTCGATGTGGGCTAGATAGCAGTGCTGCGCGACATGGAATCGGATCGCCGCGGCGGCGGGGTTGCCGTTCCCAAGATCGAAGTCGACGTTGCTCATGGCTGAGTAAAAGGTGCCGGGATTGGCATCGACGACGCTGTTGGTGGGCGGGACGGTGCCTGCGAAGGGCGGACGCGTCGCCTCGTTGGGCTCGCGCCAGTGCCAGTGGCGGCCGCCGGGACGGCCGCCGGTAAAGAAAAACATGTAACCGATGTCGTGCTGATAGCCGGGCGTATTGTCGGCGAGCAGAAATTCAGGCCGCGTGGCACCATACCCGATGATGCGCACACTGGGCCACACGTAAATGGTGCGCGTGATGCGGTACTTCCCTGCCGGGACAAAGACGATGCCTTCGCCATGCTCGTCTTCCACCTTGTCGATGGCTGCCTGGATGGCGGCGCTGTCATCGGCGATGCCGTCGGCATGAACGGGGAAATTGTCCTTCGTGAGATAGACGGCGGCAGGGTCGTCCAGCCGGGCCGTGTACCAGGACTGCGAGGCCTGAGCCGCAAATGGTGGGGCAAGCAACAGCAAGCCGAAGCAGAAGAATTTCTTTACCATCAGCTTCCTTTCGAGGAAGTGCCTTGTTGGAGGCGGGCCAAGGGAACAACAGACGATCGGAGTCATTGAGCCAGAGGCAAAGGCCCATGTCAAGAGCTGCGCACTGCAAACAATCGATTACCTAGAATTGCGGGACCGGGCTACCGGCGCCGCATGCCCGGTCTGCGCGCCAGGGGCTACAATACACAGACTTACCAGGAGAGTTATGGCCAGCGCGTTGCCGCGTCTGCTCTGTTACGGGCATGACGACATGCTTCTGTTCACCCGCAAGAAGATTCTGGAGCGGGAGTTCGTCGTCGAGATGTGCGCGCAAATCTCTGGTCTGGACGTCATCCTGGCCAAGGGCCGGATCGACATTGCCGTCCTCTGCCATTCCGTGCCGGACGCTGAATGCCAGGAAGTGATGCATCGCCTGCGCGAACACTCACCGGGCGTAAAAGTGCTGGTGCTGTACGAAACCCTGCCTGACTTATGCTCCACCCACTCCGATGAGGCTATGGAAAACCTGGAGGGCCCCACCCACCTGCTGCACAAACTTCATGAGCTGATGGAAGAAGCCGCCCATGACAAGACAACACAGCAGTAGCCCCCACGCTATAGCGCGGTTGTCGCATCCAACGCTCCTTCCATAGCGAAATGGCGTAGCCGCGCCGCCGACTGCCATAAATCGCCGAGCGAGCGGATATAGGCAAGCTGCAATTCGAACAGCGTGCGTTCGGACACCAGCACCTGCGGGTAGGCTGCGGCCATCTGCCGGTAGCGATCGCGATAGAGATCATAGGCCCGCTGCGCGCGTGGCAGCAGATCCGATTTATAGCGAACAGATTGCGCAGCCGCGATGGTGTATTGCTCGACGAGCGGCGCGGCGGAGTGCCGCAGCGCCAGCCGGACGCGCTGCGCTTCTGCCTGCGCCTGCTCGACTGCAGCCTGTGCCGCGGCAATGTTTCCCTGATTGCGGTTCCACAGCGGCAGATCGATCGATGCTGAAGCGAAGGACTGCGCGCCGGTCGGAATGTTTGGGTTCTGCCGCACCAGCTCGTTGTTCCATTGCTCGCCGGCGCGGAGCGTGAGGTCGGGGATGACTTCGCGGCGGGTGCTGTGCAACTGCGCCTCTGCAACCTGAACAGCCTCATCGGCGCGCTGAACGGCAGGGCTTTGCGCAAGGATCGTGTCGAGCGATGGTGGCTGCGCGGGGGTGCTGCTGAGATCGCCGGCGAGGCGGGTGATCGGCAGGTCGGGCTGCCCGGCAATTGCGGTGAGTTGATGAAAGGCAGCGATGTAGCGGTGCTGGGCCGTCAACGTGTCGAGCGCGGCCTGCTCCTGCTCGACTTCCGATTGCAGTACATCGGGCGCATCGGCCTGTCCGACGTTTGCGAGCTGGCGGGCGGTCTGGGCCGCGTCGGCGGCAATGGCGCTCAACTGTTTGCGCATGTCGATCTCCTGCTGGAGCGCGAGCGCGGCATAGAAGCTGCTCTCGATGTCGCCTTCGACGCGCTGCTGCTGCGCGGAGAGCGTGAGCGCATCGGTACGCTGCTGCCGGCGATAGACATCGCGGCGCAGGCCGAGCTTGCCGCCGAGCGGGATGGTCTGCTCGACGAAGCCGCCCTGCTCGCCGCCCCCATAGGAACCCCCGCGGATCTGGTCGCCTTCATAGCCAATGACGGGATTGGGCAGCAGGCCGGCCTGCTTCGCGTGCGCGGCACTCTGGGCGATGGCGGACTGCGCAGCGCGGAGGGTTGGGTTGTGGGCGCGGGCGGAGGCAAGCAGCATGTCCAGACTCAGCGGCGCGCGGCTTGCGGCTTCGGCCAGCGGGTCGGGCTCGGCGGATGGTTGCTGAGCGGCGGGATTGGATGACGACGGCATCTGCATCCCGGACATATTGTCCGGCGTGGACTGCGCGAGTGCGGCGGAGGCGAAGAGCAGAGCGAGAGCGAGAAGCTTCATCGGCTGCCTCCCTTCTGGTTCATGCCACTTTCATGATTACGAATGGATTGCATCATGCGCTCGTAGTCGGGCTGCGGCAACACGCGGATGAGCGTCATCATGCCCTGCATCTGCGCACTCCAGCCGGGCAGCAGGCCGGCGTTTGCCGGCGTTGCGACCATGGCGTCCATGTTCATCATGCTGCCCTCCATGAAGGCGTCCTGCGGAAAGTTGGGCACGCTGTTGGCATTGGGCGCAATCTCACCCGATTGCATCTGCATGCCCTGCATGGATTGGTGCATGGCGTGTTGCGAGAGCGCACCGTTGGTTGTCGCGATATCGCTGGCAGCGGCAACGCCCATGCCGCGCCCCAGCGAGGCGCCGTAGTCCTCGCCCATCGGGACCGGCGGCGTACCCTGCAACATGCCCATGCTGGTATTCATGTCGACCCCGGTAGCCATTCCGGAGCTGCGCATGCGCGTCATGCGGCCTACCGTAGAAGCCATCTGGTTCATATTGTGGTGCGGCAGATGGCAGTGCACCATCCAGTCGCCGGGATTGTTGGCGACGAACTCGACATCACGCGCCTGCGCCACGCCGACCAGCACTGTGTTGCCCGGCCACCATGCGGTCTCCGGAATGCGCCCGCCCTCGGTACCGGTGATGTAGAAGGTGTGGCCGTGCAGGTGCATGGGGTGATGGTCCATGCCGAGATTCACGAAGCGGATGCGCACGCGGCTGCCCAGCGGCACGATCATCGGAGTGATCGCCGGGCCGGCCTTGCCGTTGAGGACGAGCCAGTTGTATTCCATGCTCATCGAGTTGGGAATGGTGCTCGAGGGCAGCACGGCATACTCCTGCAGGTGAATCAGAAAATCGTGATCGACCGCGGGCTGATACGGCTGAGCGGGATGCATGATGAAGCCGCCCAGCATGCCGATCATCTGCTGCATCGACATGTGCGAGTGGTAGAAGAACGTTCCGCTCTGATGGATGTGGAACTCGTAGACAAAGCGGCCGCCGGGCAGCACGGGTTGCTGCGAGATGCCGGGCTGGCCGTCATAGCGGACCTGGTCTTCGAAACCGTGCCAGTGGATGGAGCTTGGCTCGGGCAGGTGGTTATCGAAGACGACGCGCACATGATCGCCCTGGTTTACCTGGATGGTCGGGCCGGGCGCGGAACCGTTGAAGCCCCACAGGTCGAGCGTCTTGTTGGGCAGAATGGATTGCTTCACCGGCTCGGCAATGAGATGGAAGACCTTGGTGCCGTTCTCCATCGTGAACGGCAGGTCACGGACGTCGGGCGTGGTCACGGGAATATTGCGTGCCGGGCCGGTGCCAATGCGGGCTGCGTCAAGGATGGGGCGTGCGGAGCCGGAATCCGGGCCGCGATGCGTGGCCTCGTCGGCGAAGAGGCGCGGTGCGGCAAACAGTCCAGCGCCCAGACCCATGGCGCGCTGCAGAAAGCTGCGTCGATTGCTCATGAAGATTTCCCTGTCGTGAAGAAGAAAGAAAGATACAGCCACGCGCACGTATGCACACGGCACGCCGTAGCGGGGTGGGCTATTTAGATGCGAAGCGGGATCGGGCCGGCATGCTCGGGCGAACCGGGCGGTGCGCTGTCGATGCGATGGATCATCCGGGATGCCGGACTCCTGGGAAGAGATGCTGCTACGACGATCGCGGCGGGATCGGCCGTCGTGTTGTTGGCGGTAGGCAACGCGGCGATCTCTTGCGGTGCTTGGGTTGCACTGCAGACGGCGGGCGCCGTCGAGGGGCAGCAGGCAAACGCCCGAACGCAGTGTTGCGGCGAGGCTGCGGCGTGGGTCGGGAGGGGCGAAGTTGCGGCAAGGCACTGGATGCCGCAGGATGCACGGGCCAGCGGCGCAAGCACCAGCAGGAGAGCCAACGCGAGGGCGAGTTGTGCGCGCCGCTGCATTTGGTTCAGTGTAGCTGCTTGAACATCCTCTTGGGCGTCACAGTTGGCCGGGGTGGTGCAATAACTGAGCGATGGAGTAAAAGAGCAGCCAGAAGCCCAGCATCGCGGCCAGGATGCGCAGGATGAGAACGGCGGCACGGCGCTGGTCCACATGACGCCGCGCAGCTTCACGCGGATCGAGATTCGGATTGGTGATCCGGCGAAAACCGACGCCCGGGCCGAATGCGGCCATCAGCAACAGGGCGATGCCGACAAGTATGCGGACATAGAGCACTGCGATAGCTCCCTTCTACGGCGAAATGCGCACGAAGCACTCATGAGAGGTAGATGCTGCGATGGACGGGCGCGCCACGTTAAACTAGGGATGGCAACTGCCCGTCGATAGATCTGGCGGGGGTGTGGAGATGTGGATGAAGTGGTTCCGGTGGATATGGCTGGCGGGGACGCTGGCGCTGTTGGGTGAGGCCTTCTACCAGGCGATGTATCTGGCGCCGACGGAAGCCACGATGGGCGATATCCAGCGGATTTTTTACTACCACTTCGCCTCCGCGATGCTGACGTTTTTCTTCTTCTTCATCTGCTTTGCCGCGTCGATTGTCTACCTCGCATTGCGCAATCGTGATCCGCTGCGCGCCATGAGCGCGGATGCCCTGGCGCTCGCGGGCGCGGAGATGGGCGTGGTCTTCTGCACCGCGGTGCTGATCCAGGGACCGCTGTGGGCGCGGCCGGTGTGGGGCATCTGGTGGACCTGGGACGCGCGGCTCACCAGCACGCTGGTGATGTGGCTGATCTACTGCTCCTATCTGCTGGTGCGGCGCTTTGCCGCGGGGGCGCAGATGCAGACGCTGGCGGCGGTGATCGCGATCTTCGGATATGCGGACGTGCCGATCGTCTACTACTCGACGCAATGGTGGCGTACCCAGCACCCTGCGCCGGTGATTGCACTGGCGGCCTGACCGCAGCATGTGGGCAGCGGTCTGGTGGAACCTGGCGGCGTGGCTGGCCTGGGGCCTGATGGTCATGGCGTTTCGCTACGCCATTGAGCGGCGGCGGCAGTTGCGAGAGCAGGATGAGGCGCTGCGCGCACTCGAAGCCACACTGGAAGCAACGCCCTGGAAGGAGGACGAGTAATGGCGCATCGTCATCTGGTACTGGCCTATGTGCTGACCTGGGTTTTGCAGCTGGGCTATGTGGGTTTTCTCGGGCTGAAATGGCGAGCTGAGAAGCGCGCCGGGCGGTAGTCACCGACGCATTCTCGAATGTTCCACGTGGAACATTAAACGACATTTGTAGGCAAAATTACTTTGGGATGTCCGTTTCGGGAAAAAGCAACGAAGCTGACTCGGAGGAGACAGCTTCGTTGTCCGAGGAAGGGTACCGCAGGGCGGATTGCAGTCCGCCGGAGCACACTTGCGTGACTCTATGCCGGTAGACGGAGCGGCCTTTCGGGAAGTTTCACAGGCGGAGAAACACTTTCTGAGCATTTCTCCTGTTGCGATATGCCATCTGGTTCCACTATGTGCAGCTTTTCTTGACGGAAAAGCTGCGTAAAGATTGATTTTGCAGCCAACACCTACAGGAAAATGCTCTAGTCCCACCTTCGAGGGAGAATCTGGACTGGAAAGAGGGATTCATTCCCAAAGCCGGCAGAGGCATGATCGTCGTGTCAGGAGCGGCCCCCCAAGAGCAGCGCCTGAAACAGCCGAACGGCACCAAGACCGAAGGCTCTCATCTCGACTAGCCTCCCAGAGGCCACCGGCGGGTGGCCTTTATTTTTGCAGTCAGTCCGCCTGATTCACGGCGGGCATGCGGCCGGGGAGAGTATCGATCCACTCCTCAGGAGTACGCACCCTACCGGCAATCAGATCCAGCAGCAGATCGTGCACGATCATCTCGCTCTGCGGCCGGTTGATCTGCTGCGGCTGGTTCTGCCCGGGAAAACGCACCATCAGCACAGGACGCTGGTCAAAGACGCCTCCATCGGTGGCGCGCTCCTCCGCTTTGGTCCAGCCGCCTGTTCCACGCCACAGCGGGACGCGCCACGAGTGGTCGGACGAGACGATCACCACCGTATTCGCAGCCACAGGCCCTGTGGAGATCGACGCAAGAAACTTCGCGAGCGCCCGGTCTGCAAGCAACAGGTTCCCCAGATAGTCAAAGCCCTCTTCTCCGGCGACGTTGGGGTTCCTGTAGAGACCCGGCGGATGCGGCACCGGCATGTGAATGAACGCGAGCCGAATATCGGGATCCTGAATGAGTGCCTCGCCCGCATTCAATAGGTTCCGGTAATCCGCCTGCAAGGCCTGGTTGGGAGGCGAGTGACTCCAGAGTCGTTGGAACCGCGCCGCAAGAGGCAGGCCGTCGCGCGCATTCTGCCAGGTGGACTGTCTACTGGACAGCCTGCTGAAGAGCTCGCCCGCTACAGACTGGTTGAATGTCCAATAGCAGTGGTCAAGAACCCCGTTCAGGATACGGCAGTACGGGTTGTACCAGCCGGCAATTCCGGTTCCCCACCCCTGACCCTTTGCCGCGGCAAATATCGTCGCGTCTTGATCGAAGTGCTCCCACGTCTTGTCCGAAGCGTAGCGCAGGAGCAGGTTTCCGTTGGCATCGCCGCGGACATCTGACACCGGCCGTCCGAGCAGGAGCGAAGGGACGATCCGTGCTGTTTCGTACCCCACTGGATACAATTGCGAGAAGGTGACGCTCTGCGCCGCTAGTTTTGTGAAAGCCGGGAGATCGATTCCGGGCTGTCGATGTTCGAGCGCCTGACGATAAGAAAGCTCGTCAAACAATATCCACACAACGCGCAGCTCCCCCGGTTGCCAGCTCTTGTTCACCGGCCGCGCGAAGCCGGACTGCTCACGCGGCACGCGGCTGAAGCAGGCAATCACCAATTGCGGAAGAATTACCAGGACCAGCGCAACACCGGCCGCCGCAAGAATGACCGCGGCGCCTCGGACGGAATAGCTGTAGATCCGGGGCGCCAGCAGCAGTAGGCCGACCGCCAAGACGAGAACTGCCAGTGGAACATATGGTGTGAGCGCGAGCAGATGTCCGCGCATCATAGGGTTGCTGAGAGAGGTGGAAATATCTCGCGCGACAATCCACGATGCAGCCGAGAGAACAGGCAGCCACAGAAACTGTCTGACGCGAGGCGTGAAGCAATTCAGAACGACGAAACCAGCGCCGGCCAGCAATCCGAGCAACAGCACGTCGATCAGCATCCCCCGAGTCAGGGTCGTGACGGGCAGCAGTTGATGATAGAAATTGCGCCGCGCCGGAGAGAGAAATTCGGCAAGGGGCGGCAGCAGATAAAGCATGGCCAGGCCTGCACCCTGGAGCCATACACGGATTTTCGTCATTCAGTCGTCTCAGCCTTCCTGATCTTCAAAGTCTTACGGGACTGCGGAGAAGAGCCGCGACCACTGGCCTTCTACTTCTCGAGCACAAACGCGCTTCTTCAGTTCGGCGATCCGCGCGCGGCCGGCCCACCTGCCGGCGCTGTGATGGCAGGCTCGGCAGCCGCGAGCGCAGCGATCGCCGAGGGTGTCTCCGCCTGTCCGCGCAACATCGCGTCAAGAATGCTGTGGACCACCATCGCGCTCGTGGGGTGTTCGACAGTGCGGCCTTCTTCACTGCCGGCCAGATGCACCATCAGGACCGGCCGCGGATCGAAACGCTCGCCGGAGATACGCTCTTCCTCCGGCGTCCAGTCGGAGAGCTTTTTCCAGTCGGCGACGCGCCAGGCGTGATCGGAGGAGACGATGACCGAAGTCTCGGCCGCATCGGGCGTGGATTGGATCAGCTTCATCAGCCGGCCGAGGGTGTCGTCCGCCAGGACCAGGTTGTCGATATAGTTGCCGGCCGGGACAAGCTCGTGGCGGCTGCGGTTGTAGATGCCCGGCGTGTGCGGCACGGGCAGGTGCAGCATGACGAAGCGGATGCGCTGGTCACGCAGCAGGCTTTCCGACTGCGTCATGATGTCGGCGTAGTCGTGCATGTGCGTCTCGTGATCGATCCTGTGGACGGCAAGCGGGTCCAGATGCTCATGGGGCGGCAGCAGAGCCAAGAGGTTCGCCAGGGTGGAGCGGTTGTAGTAGAGCTTCACCGGCAATCCGGGATACACGTCGGTCTCCTGCCAGAAACAGCGGTCGAGGACGCCCGGCAGATACCGGCAATAGGGGTTGAACCAGCCGGCAATTCCGGTCGTCCATCCCAGGCGATGCGCCTCACCGAAGAGCGTGCGCGCCGGATCGTAGGGGTGCCACGCGCCGCGGTATGTGCTGCGAAAGCGAAACGGGCGCCCGTAGATGTGCTCCACATCGGCAACCGGCTGGCCAAGGATGAGTCCGGGAATGACTTCTTCCGTGTGATAGCCGGTGGGCTGCAGATTGGAAAAGGTGGTGCTGTTTTGTGCGAAGCGCTCGAAATTGGGAAAGGTGAGGCCCGATGGCCGATCTTCGAAAACTTCGTGATAGGAAAGCTCGTCCATGACGATCCAGACGATACGGGGCTGCGTGGATACCGCAGGCTGGAGCGAGGGGTTCACGAACGATGTCTGCTCCGGCGCTTCGAAGTGCAGAGCCTGCCAAGCAAGTTTCGGCAGAAGGATGATCATGCCGAATGCGGAGAAGCGTGAAGACCATGCGGACCGCGCCGAGAACCTGCTGCAGAATTTTCGGCCGCAATGTCCACAGTATGAATAGCGCAACGGGCACGACGATCACGGCGATATGCGAGGCCAGCAGCGTACGCAGAGCGATTGCGGGATGGGCGCCAAAGACGACCGCGCCAATGCGGCCGAGCAGCCACACGAGAAGAACACTGAAAGCGATCCACGCGAAGTTGCGCCCTCGCGGCGGCAGCCGGTCCAACGCGGCCATCACCAGCCACGCCAGCGCCCAGACCAGCAGCGTAAAAAAGAAAATCGCGCGGGGGATGCTTCCCACCGGGTGGGCGTGATGGAAGGAGTTCCAATGCCATGTTTTGATGAATCCGTCGGCAATGGGGAGAACGTAAAGCACGGCCAGCCCGGCGCTCTCGAGGATTGTCTTCTGCCAGGTCCTGCCAGGGGAACGAGTTGCGGAAACGGTTTCCACTGCGGACGTTTCCCGCCCTTTACGATATCTTTCGGGCTTCAATTCCCTTCCAATCTCCCGTGGCTGGTCGTTGTGGACTCGCCTGGATACTCGATGGCGCGACGAGCGCTCGAACGGATGGATGCGCGGCATGCGAGGCCGCCAAGTATGGTTCCGCTGGCCCCATACCGCAATTTCTTAAAGAGGCCCAAACAAACACAGACGAAAGACACCGCGCTTCAGTTTCGAACCTGGGCGGCAATTGTTTCCTGCGGGGGCTGGTCGATGAGATGTTCGATATCCGTCGAGTTGTGGATCTCGTCACGAAGAAGGCCATCGAGGATGCTGTGCACTGCCAAGGCGCTTACCGGCTTCGAGATGAGTTCACCGCTATCGGAGCTCGCAAGACGGACCATCAGCACGGGACGAGTGTCGAATTTTCCGCCATTCGTGATGCGCTCTTCTTCATCCGACCAAGAGGCTCCAGGTTTCCACCAGGCGGTACGCCATGAGTGATCGGAAGAGACAATGACCGAGGTCTGCTGATCGTTTTGCGTAGAATGCAGGATCTTCATCAGCATGCCGAGCGTGTCGTCGGCAAGCACCAGGTTGTCCAGGTAGTCCCCGTGAGACGAGAGCTGGTGCGTGGTTCGGTCGAATATCCCGGGAGGATGAGGCACCGGCAGATGGAGGAAGGCGAAGCGAATCCGCTGGTCCCGCAGCAGGTCCTCGGCACGCTTCATCACATCTTCGTAGTCGCGACGATGGGTTGAGTTATCCAGCCTGTGCCGGAAGATGAATTCGATATCTGTGCGAACCGGCATCAGGGCGAGCATGTTTCCGGCGATGGATTTGTCGTAGGAGAGAGGCAAATCTACACCCGGAATGCTGTCGGAAAACTGCCAGGAGCACCGGGCAAGCACGTCCGGAAATAAGCGGCAGTACGGGTTGTACCAGCCCACGACGCCGGGATTCCATCCGAGCTTCCAGGCTTCTCCAAAGATGGTGCTTTGCTGGTCCAGAGGCTGCCACGCGCTGCCCGAAGCCGCGCGAAAGCTCACCCGGCCGTGAAACGGTGTCTTCAAGTCCCGAACCGGCGCGCCGAGCATCAATGCGGGCACGACGTCCTCGGTGTAGAAGCCGGTGGGCTGCAGATCCGAGAAGCTGACACTCTGCTTTCGGAAGGCGTCGAAGTTGGGCAGCGACAGGCCTGGCTGACGGTGATCGAAGGTCTGATCGTAGGAGAGCTCGTCCATCAATATCCAGACAATCCTGGAGTTGGCGTGTTGCGCAGGCAAAGCATTGAGGTTGAACGATGTCTGTTCCCGCGGCTCATGGCGAAAGCCATAAAGAGCAAGGCGCGGGAGGAGAACCAGCATTCCGAATCCGGCGATGCAGTAGATAACGCCGACGGCTGCGGCGCATCGCGCGAAAAAGGCCTTGCTGACCCGCAGACTGACAAGAAGCACGATGGGAACCAGGACCAGGAGACAGTAAAGAACGCGCGCGGCCACCACCCATTTGAAGCTCGGCTGGCGCGCGAACATGAGAATGCGGATGAGCAGTCCGACGAAGAAGATCGCGAGCGCGACGGATGCAAGATTGCGCCACCGTTCCGGAAGGCGCTCGATTGCGAGAAATGCCATCCAGCTCACAATCCAGACAAGCAGCGTCATCGCGAGCATAGCGAGCGGGACGCTGGAAATCGGATGCGGGTGGTGATACGCCTCGTTGAGGCCCTCATCCAGAAAATGTTTGGCGATCGGCAGGATGTAGAGAGTGGCGATCCCGGCGCCCTGAAGGAATGGTTTTGCCTTCACTTGGTCTCGAAGAGCCAGAGACTTCGGCCGTTAGGCAGATTTTCTACAAGCCGTCGCACGAAATGTTGATCCGCGGCGGCAAGAAAGGCGCTCTCGTCCAGATGGCCGTAGATCTCCTGGCGGCCGCGGCAGAGCTGCAGGAACTGGGAATCGGTGGCCGGCACCCACTCGATGATCGCCCAGCGGGTGGTGAGGCGGCCGATGAGATCGAAGATGGCCGGAAGCGGTATCTGGTCGATGAGCAGCATGTGATGGATGACACCGAGCAGCAGGATGCAGTCAAATGCTCCCTCGGAGCGCTCTAGCAGGCTGAGGCTTTCGGCGTTCTGCCAGCCGACTGCGGGCGTGGGACGGGCGATGTTGGCGACAAGCGGAAGAATGGGCTCGTGCTTTGCACGGGCTGCGCGCCAGTTCGCATCGGCGGCCTGCACATCGGTGTCCCATGCGACGACGCGCGCTCCGGCGGCAGTGGCAATGCGGGAATAGTGGCCGGTGTTGCCGCCGACATCGAGCACGCGTTGCGGACCAGCCTGAGCGAGCGCCCGTTCGACAAACGCGGCCTTGCGCGCGTGGTCTTCCGCGCTGTAGTGGCTTGCCGTGGTGGTGTAGTCGCTCCAGCGGGAGGCGCGCGGCGGTGGCGTAAGCGCGCGGAGTGTGCGGCGAAGCTTCTTCAGCGTGCCACGCAGCACGTGGGTAGCAATTTCGGGCTGCTGCCGGCGGACCGGGCTGGAGCCGGCGGCGGCGGATGCGTTCGCCTTGCGCTCCAGCAGATGCGGCAGCGTGACCAGCGAGCGCAGTGGTGCTGTCCAGCGGCGGTGCAGCGGGAGATGCGCGTAGAGATCCGTGGGCTCGTAACCGTCACGGCGCTCCATGGAGGCAGCGAGCGGCCATCCGAGATAGCGGTTCGCGGCCAGCGGCAGCAGAAATGTGCGGACGAACTGGCCGTACGCAAGCCAGATGGGATCTCCCGGCGTGCGCTTGTCGAACGAGAGCACGTCGACGAAGACCGGATCCGCGTTGCGAAACAGGATGTTGAGCGGCGTTGCGTCCTTGAGGATGAGACCGGCGGCGATCGCCTCCTCGCAGAGATCGAGCGTCAGCTCGCCTGCAGCAGCCCATTGTCCGGGCGTCCACTCCCATGGATAGGTCGGGTACTCGATGCGCTCATGCTCGAGCAGCAACGAGCCGTCCGCCTCGCGGCCGGCGATCATGGTCGAGACCATACGGCCGTCCTCCATCCACTTACGCGCGAGCGGGAGAGCCGAGAAACGACTCTGCCTCCGCTACGAAGGCGGGACGAACATGGCGGAATACTTTGGTCTCATCGAAATAGAGTGAGCCCGCGGGATCGCGAAAGGTCCCGCGGAGCGGAGCAACACTTACGGTCATTGCTGTATTTCTTGGCCCTGCTCAACAACGGGTTCTTCGACGTGGTCCTTGCCCAGGCGGAAGAGCTTGCGCAGCTTGGAGCGGACGATGAAGAGGCCGCCGGCCAGCATGGAACCGGCTACCTGCAGGAACAAGAGCCCTGACCCGGGATCGGCATAAGCATAAGCAGGCTTCTGGAATGCGGCTGCCAGCGTGATGAACTGTGCGATCGCAAGCAGGACGAGCAACGTGCGATAGAAATGACGCACTTGTGGACCCCCATTGAGAAAATGTGTTCAGGACCTGCGCCAAGGAAATGCGGCAATGCAGCAGAAACTTTATGTATATTTAACTACTTTTTACGGATCCTTAACCAACCCGGAAGATGAACCCTTCCTTAAAAGGTTGTACTGATTCTTGACGGGACGCAAGCGGAAAAAGTTCCACTAACACTTTTGTGTAACACTGGCTTCCGGTCGCTATCTGGCCGTCTTTCTTGTATTTACCGAGGCTGGAGGCCGCCGTTACACTGAGGTTTCCAGGGAGGATACTCCACAATGCTGGTAGTGATGAAACCGCATGCGACGGCTGAGGAAATCCAGGCCATCTGTGAGCGGATCGAAGCGCTGGGCTACCGGCCGCATCCCATGCCCGGGGCGCAGCGGACGGCGATCGGCATCACCGGAAATCAGGGCGCGGTGGAGCAGGATGCGCTGGCCGAGATGGCAGGCGTTGCCGAAGTCATCAAGGTCTCAAAGCCCTACAAGCTGGTCAGCCGGGATGTGAAGGAAGAAGACACGGTCATCCGTTTCCCGGGCACGGACGCGACCATCGGCGGCCGGGACCTTGTCGTCATGGCCGGGCCGTGCTCGATCGAGAGCCGCGAGCAGGCTTTCGCCGTGGCGGAGCAGGTGGCGAAGGCAGGAGCGCAGTTTCTCCGCGGAGGCGCGTACAAGCCGCGCACCTCACCGTATGCCTTCCAGGGCATGGGCGAGGCCGCGCTGGAGATCATGGCCGAGGTGCGGGAGCGCTTCGGGCTGCGCATCGTCACCGAGGCGCTGGACAACGAATCCCTGGAGTTGGTCGAGCAGTACGCCGACATGATCCAGATCGGCGCGCGCAACATGCAGAACTATTCCCTGCTGAAGCGCGCGGGACGCTCGAAGCTGCCGGTGCTGCTGAAGCGCGGGCTTTCGGCGACGCTCGAAGAGCTGCTGATGGCCGCCGAATACGTGATGAGCGAGGGCAATTATCAGGTGGCGCTCTGCGAGCGCGGCATCCGCACCTTTACCGACCACACGCGGAACACGCTGGACCTGAGCATCGTTCCGGCGGTACAGCGGTTGAGCCATCTGCCTATCCTGGTGGACCCAAGCCACGGCACGGGCAAGCGCGACAAGGTGTTGCCGCTGGCCCGCGCGGCGGTTGCCGTCGGTTGCGACGGCCTGCTCGTCGAGGTGCATCACGCGCCGGACATGGCGCTCTCCGACGGCGCGCAGTCGCTCTACCCGGAGCAGTTTGCAGCAGATGATGGACGAGTGCTCGCAGATCGCCGCGGTGGTGGACCGCCGCATTCCCCGGGGCATCCAGGTGACGGCGCTCGAAGGGGCTGCGTACCCTGCGACGCGCTAGCAAGATGCATCCCGGAGCCCGGGGTTTACGCCTCACGCTCGCCCTTTGCGCTGCGCTGCCGCTCGCCGGCTGCCGCAAACAGGACTTCCCTGTTTACCCGAAGAACTACCGCGAATTCGCGTATGTAACCAACAGCGGCAGCAACACCGTGACGGTGCTGGACGTAGTGAACCTGCGGCAGGACCGCGTGATCGCCGTAGGCCAGCGCCCGGCGGGCATTGCGGCAAATCCCACGCGCAATGAGGTGTACGCGGTAAACGCCGACTCGGGGTCGGTGAGCGTGATCGACACGATGCGCAACGAAGTCACAGCGACCATCGCCGTCGACCGGCTTCCCTATTCGATCGATGTCGCTCCCGACGGCCGCACTGCCTACGTCGCCAACTCGGGCGCAAATGATATTTCGGTCATCGATCTTGATCGACGGCAGGTGACGGCAACCGTCGGCGTGGGCGAAGGGCCCGGGGTGGCGCGCATTACGCCGGATGGCAGCACGATCGTGGTGAGCAATGAGAAGAGCGGCAGCGTGACCATCGTCGACGCCAAGCTCGCTCGGGTGCGCGCCTTCTTCTCCGGATGCCCGGGCGCGACGGCAATCACAATGATGCGCGATTCGACGAAGGCCTTTGTGGCCTGCTCCGGCGGGCACCAGGTGATGGTGGTGGGACTGGCGCGCGCGGCCAGCGCCGGAGTGAGCGCCAAACCGGACCGCTTGCTGGCGCTTCTGGATGTAGGCGCCACGCCGACCAGTGTGGTGCTGAAGCCGGATGGCGGCGAGGCATTCGCAATGAACTTCGATGGGAACTCCATCTCCGAAATCGCGACCGGCACCAACGAGGTGGGCGGTACGTATCAGGTCGGCATGCACCCGTCGCAGGGAGTCGTTACGAAAGACAATGCGCTTTTGTGGATCACGGATTTCGGCAGCAGCACAGTCAGCCTCTACAGCATCGACGACGGCAGGCTGGTGGAGAATGTTCCGGTCGGCGAAGGGCCGGATGCCGTCGCGCTCTCCGGCGCCGGGCACCTCCTGATGGTGGTCGATTCTCGATCGAACGATCTTGCAGTGGTCCGCACCAAGACGCGTGCGCTTTTCACGCTGCTGCCGCTGGGAAAGCAGCCCAGCAGCATTGTGGTGAAGGCGTTTCTGGTGCACTGAAGACTCGCCGGTTCGCTTCCTTTGGTCGCTCACGCGCCCACGGAGTGGCTGACTCGACCGATTTACGCGTCGCCGCACCAGAGCACCGCGCCGAGACGACAAAGCCACGCGCGTTCCAGAACAAAGCTGCGGCCGGTGTTGGCGAGCATGCGCTCCAGTTCGCGGAAGGTATACGCGCGGCGCACTGAGACCGGGCCGTCGTGGCGAGAGATGCGGCTTGGGTCGAATAGACTCCTGAGCTGCGCGAGTCGGTAATGGACGGCGATCCGCTCAAGATCGTTGATGATGACCGCAACGCGCGCGACGCGCTGCGCCTCGGCGAGAAAGCGCATGACCTGCGGCGGCTCCAGATGATGCAGGAAGAGGCAGCAGGAGACGATATCGACGCTCGCATCGGGAAATGGAAGATTCAGCGCATCGCCCGGCACGAGGCGCGGTGCAGCGAGCTGTGGCCGCCAGTCTTCCGGGGCTGGGAGATGTTCTGCGAGGCGGTCCAGCAGCGTGACATCGGCGGAAATCTCCAGCTTCAGCAGCGCGGTGCGCAACACCTCTGCCTCTCCGCTGGCGACCTCCAGGATGTGAGGCCGCTGTGCGCGAGCTACGCGCGTGAGAGCGCGAGCGAGCAGCCGCGCGTGCAGCCGGTCTCCACCGAAGCGGCGATTGACGGACCGGACCGAGCGCAGAGCCATCTTGACCTCCGGCAGCGCGCAGTGCTCCTGGTCCAGCCACTCCTCTTCAACAAGTCTTTCCATATCGTTATTGATACAAGACGGTGACAATCCGATGACGTAACGCTTTGCGCCTCGACAGCGTCTCACTTGCATTGGATGGACGGTCGAATGAGCAAAATGGATGTTGCGGTGCTGGGCGGAGGCCCTGGCGGACTCGCCGGCGCGCTGGCGCTGCGGCAACGCGGCTGCAGCGTTGCTTTATACGATGCGCAGCATCCGCCGATCGACAAGGCCTGCGGCGAGGGCCTGATGCCGGAGTCAGTGCGCCTGCTCGATGGGCTTGGCATAGCGCTCGGCAGCGAAGATGGCGCAGAGTTCGCCGGCATCTCCTTCCACGATGCATCTTCCGCGGCGCACGGCGCATTCGGCAGCGGCGGAGGACTGGGCGTGCGCCGCACGCGGCTGCACAGCCGCATGGCGGCACGCGCGGCAGAGATGGGAATCGTGCTGCACTGGGGCACGAGCGTGCGGGCGCTGGCCGGAGGCGGCTTTGCCGCGGCGGGCTTGCCGATTCATGCGGACTTTTTTGTCATCGCCGATGGTCTTTGCTCCACGCTTGCTGCGGCGGCGGGCTTCCGCGAACAGCGCTGTTACAGTACGCGCTACGCAAGCCGGCAGCCGTTTCGATGCCGGCCATGGAGCGACACCGTAGAGGTGCATTGGGGCTACCGCGAACAGCTTTACATCACACCGGTCGCCGAGAACGAAGTCAATGTCGCGCTGCTCACGTCTCATCGCGGGCGCAGGGTATGCGATGCCCTTCCCGATTTTCCCCAGGTTGCGCGGCGGCTTGCCAATGCCGCGCCGACATCCACGGCCCGAGGAGCCGTGACGCGAACCCGCAGACTTCGCCAGGTCGTACGCGCCAACGTCGCGGTGCTTGGCGATGCCTCCGGATCGGTCGACGCGATCACCGGCGAAGGATTGCTGAGCGCCTTCCGGCAGGCGCGCGCGCTGGCTGCTGCGCTCGCCGCCGGCAACCTGGGACGCTACGCGGCGGCGCATCGGCAGATCGCAAGGAATCCACGTCCGGATGGCACGGCTTCTGTTGATGCTCGACCGCCATCCGCGGCTGCAGAAGTACTTTATCGCTGCGTTGGCGAGACAGCCAGAGAGTTTCGCCGCGCTGGTGCGCGTGCATCTGGGTGAGCAGAGCTGGCCGGCCTTTGCCGCGCATGCAGCCGCCGGTATGCTGGCCGGAAGCTTTTCTCCAGAGCACAACGCTCACCCCTGGGCGCATCCCTGGTACGCTTCTCGTGCTGCGAGCGGCCGTCGAGAAAGAGGAATATGAAGATTGCCGGTGTGGCCCGCGCGCTGCCTCCGTATCGTTTTACTCAGCAGGAGATCTTTGAGGCGCTCGCCGGGCAATGGCGGGACAAGCTGGAAAATCCGGCGCTGCTCTCACGCTTCCATCAGCGTGTGGGTGTGGAAACGCGCCACATGGTAATGCCGCTCGCCAGCTACCAGGACCTGACGCGGTGGGGCGATGCGAACCGGCTGTGGCTGGAGAACGCCGAGCAACTGGGCGAGCAGGCGATCGATCTGGCGCTGCGGCGCGCAGGCATGGAACGCGATCGCATCGGCGCGCTGCTTACGGTCTCTGTTACCGGTATCGCGAGTCCGTCGCTCGATGCGCACCTGGCAAACCGCATGCATCTGCCGCGAAACATGCGCCGCACACCGATTTTCGGGCTGGGATGTGTCGCGGGCGCGGCGGGCATCGCGCAGGCTGCGGATTACGTCCGCGCCTATCCAGATCGCGTTGCGGTGCTGCTCTCCGTCGAGCTGTGCTCGCTGACCTGGCAGCGAAACGATCTGTCGATCGCGAACCTGATCTCGTCAGGACTGTTCGCGGATGGCGCAGCCGCCGTGGTCGTGGCGGGCGATGATGTCGCAGCGGACGGGCCGGAGATCGTCGATACGGCATCCAGCTTTTATCCGGACACGGAAGATGCGATGGGCTGGGATATCTCTGAAGAAGGCTTTCGTATTGTGCTGTCACCGGAGGTGCCGGCGATCATCCGCGCCAAGTTGCCAGGCGATGTCGATGCGCTGCTCAGCCGGAATGGATTAGCGCGGGCGGATATCGGCAACTGGGTGCTGCACACGGGCGGTCCGAAGGTGCTGGATGCTATGGCGGAATCTCTTGGACTTGACCGCAACGCGTGCGCCGCATCGTGGGATTCGTTGCGCGAGGTGGGGAATCTCTCCTCGGCATCGGTGCTGCTGGTGCTCGAGGAAGTGATGGAGAACCGCCGGCCCGCGCCGGGCACGTGGGGCGTGCTTGCGGCGCTGGGACCTGGCTTCTGCTCTCAGCTTGTTTTACTGCGCTGGTGAGCGAGCGTGCAGCACGTTCATTTCTGCCGCCTTACTGCTCTTGTCCGGAGACCCAGCGCAAGCCGAAGGATACAGTCGGGCGGTAGTACTCGCGCTGCACTGGATATCGTTCGCTCCCGTTGTAGAAGCCGAATACTTCATTGCTCAGATTCAATCCTGAGACCACCAGCTGAACGCCGTGGTAGGTCCGATAGCTTCCCTGAATGTCGAATTGCGTGTGCGGATACAGATATTGATCGCCGGTAGGTCCCTTCAATCCGAGGATGGGATCGCTGGCTGGACCTGTGCCCGGACCCCACTGATAGGCGTAGATATTCGCATCGTTGTGGCTGATTGCGAAGCGGGAGGAGAAGGGGCCTTTGTCGTAAGTGAGATCGAAGTTGTAGTTATTGGGAGCGTCGCGCTCCAGTCGGGGCTTGTCCGTACGTCCGGCGGCGCCCACTGTGGGAGCGTTGAAGCCAAAGGGAAACTCGATCTGCGATGTCACGTAGCTGTAATTCGCAGAGACGCCGATCCCGCTCAGCAGACCGGGAAGGAAGGAGAAGCGCTGCTCCCATTGCGTCTCGATACCCTGAATGTGCGCGCTGGGGCCATTGATGGATTGGTTCAGCTGAAAAGGGATTCCGGGATACTGCGCATCGGTAGTCTGAGTGGTTGTCGGGAAGATCGGGTCAGAAAGCTGCTTAAAGAAGTAGCCGGCCTGCAGGATACCAAGCGGCTGGAAGTAGTGCTCGATCAGCACATCGTAATTGTTCGCCTTGGTTGGTTGCAGGTTCGGATTGCCTTTGCTGATACTCTTCGGGCTCGCATTCGGATCCACCGTCGTCGACGGCACGAGGTCTCCGATGTTCGGCCGGGAAATCCCGCGGCCGTAACTGAGACGCAGGTTGGTATCCTTCTGTAACTGATACTGCGCCTGCACACTGGGGAGTACGTTGAAATAGTCGGTATCCTGCCGGATGGGCGTGATGGTTGGCGGAAGAGGATTGCCCTGGCCATCGACATTCGCCGTCAACTGATTGGCCAGAAATGTGTGCCTGTCTCCTCGAAGCGGAAGCCGCCCTGTAGCCGCCATTTGCCGACAAAGATGACGTCCTGCACATAACCGGCGGAGACGCGCTCATTCGCATTGAAGAAAGCTGCTGCCGACTGCGTAATGCTGCCAGCGTTGTCCAGCGCGAAAGCGCCCGGATTGGCTGCGACTGCACTCAGGATCTTGTTGTAGTTCGATGTTGGGCCATAGGCCTGGCCATTGATCGCGAAGGACTTGTTGTAATAGGTCGGATTTGTATATCCGCCCACCACGTTGGTGAGAGTGAACGGAATAACATTGGAATCCGCCAGCCCGTAGAGCTGATCATTTTCATTTTGCGTTGAGGCGGAATTGCGAATCTTCACTCCAAGGGAAAACGTGCTCGGCTTCGCAGCGACCGTGAAGTTGTGCGCATAGGAGGCATCTCCCTGGATGTTCAATTGGGTCGCGTGGTAATACGTGGAGTCAGTGGAAGTGACACCATACTGTGCCGCATTAAAGAGGCTGCTTCCATCCGTGGCATTGAACTTCGGACGTACCGGGTTGCTCAGATCCAGAGTGAAGGGAACATTACTGTTACCGCTAAAGTTCGTTGAAGGGAAATCCTGGCCGCCGATGTTGTGCCCGCGAGATACCGCGAAGTTATAGACGAGAAAATCCCTGGTAAAGTCCTGCCTCACTCCGGTCAGGACACTGAATACCTGCTGGTCCGGCCTGCGGATGTAATGGCGATACGCATAGCTCCCTACAGAGCAGTTTCCCGCCGTCTGATCCGCGGCTGAACAATCCCCCGGGCCATCAAACGTCAGCACGTTGCCGTCCGCCGACTTGAGAGAACCTACCGTCGGCGTGTAGACGATCGTATCTCCATAGTCATGGAAGTCCGCGTAAAGCCCCTTCATGTAGGCGGTCGTCGTTGGCGTGAACTTATAGTCGATACCTGTATCGAAACCATAGCGGGTCCGATAGTAGTTGTACGAGCGCAGATCGGCAGTCGACGTGTAGGCCACCGGATTACCCGTGGCCGGGTCCGTGGCGATGGCTTGCGATGGCTCCAGATCATCGATCCCGCGGTTCGTGCGGTCCCAGGTTCCACCGAAAAGAAAGCCGAACTGCTTGTTGACGCCAAATCGCTGGCCAAATGTGCCATCGAAGCCGCCACGCCAGTAGCCATTCTGAATCGCGTTATAGCCTGACGTGCCGCTTAGCATGTATGTCGGCTTGTCTACCGCGCTCTTGGTCACCAGGTTGACGTTTCCACCGATGCCATCGCCATCCTGGTCGGCGGAGAGCGTTTTGTACACCTCGATGCGCTCGACTATGTCTGAAGGCACCGCATCCAGCTTGATATTCCGCACGGTCACTTCCGGCGCCGGTACATTCACTCCATTGATGGTGACGTTGCTCAGCCGCGGCTCGGTGCCGCGAATCTGCACATACTTTCCCTCACCCTCGTCGCGCTCCAGCGATACGCTGGGCAGGCGTCCGACGGCATCGGCGATGTTCGTATTCGGCAGGCTGGTGATGACGCGCTCCGGCAATATCTGAACAATCTGCGACGACATGCGCTCAATGTTGATCGCCTCAGCCTCACCCTGAAGACGCCCGGCGGTGACCATCACTGTATCGGCTCCTGAAGCAACCTGGAGCGTGGCATTCACCGTCGCAGTCTGGCCGCTCTGGAGCGTTACGTTTGTCGTAAACGGGGCGAAACCAAGATAGGAGGCGGTGAGTGTGTACTCTCCGGCAGGCAGATCTGCAATACGAAATTGGCCCTGGTCGTTGGTTGCGACCTGCCTTCCAATCGGCTCGATCGTGATCCTGGCGCTGACCAGAATCGATCCGCCCACGTCCTGGACAGTGCCGACAATGCTGCCCGTCTGCGCCTGTGCGACCAGGCGTTGCGGACTGAATGTGAGAACGAATGCGAACAAGCTGGCCAGAGTGGACAACAGGAACAAGTGCTTACAAATCTTCAGGGACATATCGGTCGACTTCCTTATTTGCGACGAGTTACCAAACCCGAACAGGTACGGACATGCGAAGGAGGGCGGATGAGGAGACTAGATCATCGGGACACTTAAGTGGGACTTAAGAAAGGATCCGGTCACACAAGATTCAAATACATTTCACCGGCCTGTAACTCGACAGGAAGACAGGACTATAAATTCAAAGCGAATTCATAAGTCAATAACCTGGAGTTAATGCGGGCAGAGTTTCAGGTCGAACTCGCGGCTGCCTGGCGGGCCAGCACGAGCGTGATGTCGTCCGGCTGTTCCTGTTCGCCGATCCAGGCGCGGAGTGCCTGCAGCACCTGCTGCGAGATGGCGGCGAGCGGCAGATGGCGATGGCGCTCGACCATTTCGATCAGGCGCTCTTCTCCAAATTCGCCAAACTCGTTTTCCGGCTCGGTGACGCCGTCGCTGTAGGCGATAAGGATGTCGCCGGGTTCGAGCGTGACGACGCCTTCTTCATAGGAGAGGCCGTCGAGCAGGCCCACAACGGAACCGCCGCGATCCAGGCGCCGCACGGTTCCGTTGGCGCAGAGCACAAAGGGCGGAAGCTGGCCGCCATTCGAGTAGACCAGCTTTCGCGTGTTGGTGTTGTAGTGCGCGAGGAAAAGCGTGGCGTACTTCTCCGGCTGCGTGCTGCGATAGAGATGGCGGTTGAGCAGGCTGAGCACCTTGCCGGGCGAGCTGAAGGTGGCGCCGCCCTGGAAGAAGCGGTCCGTACCACCGTTGTCGCTGAAGCAATCTTCGCCGGCAAAGCGGTAGGCGCGCACGGCGGAGTGCAGCGAGGCCATGAGCAGCGCGGCGGAGATGCCCTTGCCGCTGATGTCGCCCATGGCAAGCGTCAGCTCGCTCTCGCCCATGATGAGGAAGTCGTAGTAGTCGCCGGAGACGGTGCGGGCCGGCTTGCAGACGCCGTGCAGCTCCAGGCCGGGCATCTCGACCTGGCCCTGCGGGAAGAGGTTGTTCTGCACCTCCTGCGCGATCTCGAGCTCGCTCTGCATGCGCTCCTTTTCGCGCTGCTGTTCGAGCAGCCCCTCCAGCGACTCGGACATGGTGTTGAACGAGGTGGAGAGCGCGGCGAGCTGATCGTGCCGCTGCACCCGGATGCGATACGCAAAGTTGCCGCTGTCGATGGCGGTGGTGGCGCGGTAGAGATCGGCGACCGCGTTGGTGATGGTGCGGTTGAGACGGACCGCCATGATGAAGGCGATCAGCTCCAGGATGGCGAAGATGATCGCCAGGGTGATGAGCAGGTAACGGATCACGGTGCCAACAACATCCGCAGCACTGAAAAGCTGTTTGTAGAGCAGCGCGGGCCGCGAGGTGACGCTGAGCAGGCTGGTAAGCTTCTTTCCGTTCTCCCACTCCAGGGTGTTGAGCGGAGCGGAGAAAGTGATTTGGCGATCCAGCAGGAAACTTCTGGGCGGAAGCGTACCCCCACTGATGGTGCTGGAGGTCTCAGCCGCCAGTTCGCGGGGAGTAGGGCGGCGCGCGCGGCGTGTGTTTTTGGCCTCGTCTTCCTGGAAGGCCTTGCTGACATCCGGAATGATGTGGATCAGGCCGAGGCCCCGCGCGAGCTCGTTGACGGTCGCGGAATCGAGCGGAGCACTGCTGACAAAGGTCACCTGATGGCCCGCAACGGTCCTGATATTCGCTGCACGAAGAAACAGACGGCCGCGATCGAGGACCACGCCGCGAAAGCCATCGTGCGCCCAGGAAGGAAAGTCGATGGGGTCCTCGGCGTTGTGCTGCGGCAATTCCCTGCCGTCTCTGATCAGCAGCAGCCGGCGGTTATCGTCCGCGGTGGTGCTTACCCATGCATCGACCAGCAATCGGCCCAGAATGCTGTGATTCGCGCCTTCATAATCAGCCAGTTCCACGGTGTTCGCGGAGGGCGACCGCGCGATGGCATGCGCCACATGCACAGCGAAGGCCTGGTTCTCCGCGCTCAGACGGCCGAGTGTCGATCCGAGTTCCGAAGTCGCGGCGAAGGTTGCGAACTGTCCCGAGAAGACGTATGCAGCAATGGTGGCCAGTGTCGCGAAGAGCACGACTGGGGCAAGCCCCATGAGCAGGTAGGTGACAATGAGCCGATTGCGCACCTTCCACAACACATGGTTGACAAGCCAGCGGTAGAGGATGATGCAGGTGAAGACCAGCCACACCGGGACGGCGATGAACATCGCCAGCGCACCGAGAATGCCGGGCGTGCCGGGCAAAAAGCGCAGCAGGATGAGGACCAGAAGCGCCGCAGCCGACCAGAAAGCACCGTGCTCCGCCACGCCGGAGAGCGGCGGCCGGTGCACAGGCCCGAGGACGGCGGCTTCTGCGCGCGCAAAGAGGTTCGGCATACTCAGGGCGAGTGTAACGGACCGGCCGTCCACGCGGATGCGCCGACGGCGCGTTTTGTTGGGTTCGCTCCCTTTGGTCGCTCACGTCTGGATTGTGGGCGGCTTGAAAAGCGGATCTCTCCACCCTGCGGCTTCGCCGCTCCGGTCGAGATAACAACAGGGGTTGTCCGACGCGAGCAGGTTAGATATCGGCTTGCGCGTTGTTCTCGCGGCCGAGGCCGATCTCGCGGGCGAGGCGCAAAGCATGTCGCGAAGCCGAGTAATGAGCGCCGGCCAGCATCAGAAGTCCGCTGACGAAGGCCCACATCATGAGCGAGACGGAGACGGAGAACGGGCCGTAGACGGAACGGAAGTCCAGCAGCGGCAGCACCGCGATATAGACGCGCTTCGCCACCTCCCACACGAGACCGGTGGTGACGGCGGCGGGCACGACAGCCATGATCGGCAGCCGGCGGTTGGGCAGCACCCAGTAGATCAGCAGGAAGATGAGCACGCTGATAACCACGGCGGAGATCTGCAGCAGCCAGTGGGCGAGGAAGTTGAAGACCATGTTGTCCGTGTTGCCGAGGAAGAGGAAGCTGAGCAGGCTGTGCTGCGCCGCGGTGAGCGCGATGGAAGTCAGCGTAAGGGTGCCGATGGCAAACGCCAGCCCCAGCGAGACGAGCTGGTTCATTACGTAGGAGCGGTTCTTACCTGCGCCCCAGACCTGGTTCAGCGCGACCTCCAGCGGCATGAAGACCCCGGTGGAGGAGATGAGCAGCATCACGATGGAGGCAATCTGCACGCCGCCGTGGGAGCGGGAGAGGATGGTCATGTTGCGGATGACGAAGTCCTGGCCGGCGGGGAGGAAGTAGCGGATCTCGTCGGCGATGACGGCCACCATGGCGGGGGAATGGAAGACCTGCCGGGCCAAAGTCAGCATGAGCACGATAAACGGAAAGAGCGAGAGGATGACGTTGGCGGCGACGCTGAAGGCGTAGGTATGCACCTCGGTCTGTGCAAGATAGAGTGCCAGGGCCTTGATCCGCTCGGCGAGCGAGGCGTGCTCCGCCAGGCCGCGCAGGGGCGCAGCCGCGGACGATACGGCCTCCGCGGGCCTTTGGGGAAAGAGCGTAAGCATCGCCATGGCCGATGGCTCCAGAAGCAATCGTAGCAATGCAGAGTTGCAATTCCACTCCCCACAAGGGGTCATTCAGCCGGGTCGACGAGATGGGGAAATGGGCCTGTAACGTAATTTTGTGTTGCACTTAGGACGGTTTCCTGCCATAACAGGAGAACGTTGGGACTTGTATAGTTCCGCGTGAAACACGAATTTGGAAGGCCGTTTTTGATGTTTTGGTTTCGCTGTTCCGCACCGAGTCCTGGAAAAACAGAGCTGCCCCGCGTCCCTGGACGCCGGCAGCTTTTCGCGTTTTCAGGAGTTCCTTGCGGGACGCCTACACACAAGAGGTGAAAGGAGTCTCCCGTGAAAGAGCAAGGCGTTGTGAAGTGGTTTAACGGAGCAAAGGGATACGGATTTATCCAGCGCTCCACCGGCGAAGATGTGTTTGTGCACTTCTCGGCAATTCAGGAGAACGGGTACAAAACGCTGAATGAGGGTGAAGGAGTGGAGTTCGAGTGCCAGCAGGGTCCGAAGGGACTGAATGCGGCCAATGTCATTCGCAACGCCTGAGCCATCCCGTACGAGCAACCGGAACGGCCTCCCCGACGCAGGGAGGCCGTTCTGCATTTACCATACGGGACGTCCGCCATTGGCGCGTCTGCGGCTTGTCCTCTGCGGCCGTTTGATCCGCAGCTCACGGTTCGCAATGGCTCTCGCAGCGAGGCATAACGGTGCAAGCGTTCGTTGCTCTCAGGATCGACGCCAGGCGCTCAATTGCCCAGCTGCGGCTTCGGCCAGACGGGTCTTCGTCCTGGCCCAGGCTGCGAGCTGGGGTAGAAATTCCCGCTCGCCGCTGTTGCCCATTGCGATGGCTACATTGCGCAGCAAGCCGCTGCGTTTTGTTCGCTTTATCGGTGATCCTCGAAACTGGCGGTTGAATTCCTCCGGATCCAGGCTAGCGAGCCAGGACAGGGCCGGATTGATCATCTCGGAGCGCGTTGTGCCGGTGGATGCACGTGGCTGCTGGCTCGCCTTTCTGTTCCACGGGCAGACCTCCTGGCAGATGTCGCAGCCGAAGACCTGGCGGCCGATGGGGGCGCGGAGCTCTTCCGGAATGGGGCCGCGCTTCTCGATGGTGAGATAGGCAATGCATCGGCTGGCGTCCATCTGGCCCGGCGCTACGAGGGCTTGCGTGGGACAGGCCTCGATGCAGCGGCGGCAGGTGCCGCAGCGGTCGGCTGCGGGAGTGGGGCGACTGGCTGTGGCAACGTCGAGTGAGGTGACGATGCAACAGAGAAAGAGCATCGACCCGAGCTGCTGATTGAGTGTGCAGGTGTTTTTGGCGGTCCAGCCGATGCCGGCCTGGCGGGCTAGATCACGCTCGATAAGTGGGCCGGTGTCGACGTAGGAGCGCGACTCAAAGGGCTGGCCGATCCGATCGTGGAGTGTGGCCTCAAGCGTGCGCAGGCGGGCGAGCAGTGTGTCGTGGTAGTCGGAGGGACGGAGCGCGCCGGTGTCTGCGTCGGGCTTCCCCGCCCAGGCGTAGCGGGCGATCCAGCCGGTGGGTCGCTGGCGCGGGATCGATGGAGAGCGGGCCGGGCGCGTTGTAGCTGGCCGCGCAGACGATCACAGACCGCGCCCACGGGATGGCGGCCTGCACCTTGGAGCGCAAAAGCTCGCCCTGCGGATTGCGGCGCTTGAGATAGTCCATTTCGCCGGCATGGCCGGCGGCGATCCATTGCTCTAAATACTCGCCAGCTTGCTGCTCGGGCAGATCGCTTCCCTGCTCTTCGAGCGCGGTGATGCCGGCCAGGTCGAACCCCTCGGCTTTTGCAAGGCGGGTGAGCTCATCCGGGATGAGGTCGAAGGTGGGCATCGCTGCCCTTATGGTAGCGATCCAAGCGAACGACTGCAGATTCAGCGGCTGGTGGTGAGGACGGCCAGGGCCTTTTCGTAGCGCTCGAGCTTCTTGTCCAGCTCGACGGGCGGCTCGGGACGGCGTTCTGGCGACATGTTGTCGTAGAGGTCGGCGATCTTCACCACGCGGCCGATGGGATCGGCCTTCGAGCGGAGGACGAAGTCTTCGTAGGATTCTTTCTTCGGGAACTCGCGCCGGCTTACGCTGTCGACGGCATTGCGGACGTTTTTGCCGAAGAGGGTCTCGATCTCGTCGAGGGTGGTGGCGGTGTCTTCCACCGTGTCGTGGAGGATGGCGGCGATGAAGTAGTCCTCGCCGCAGTGCCAGACAGCCAGCGCAACCCGCATGCAGTGTGCGATGTAGGGCTTGCCGGCTTTGTCCCTCTGATCTCTGTGGCGGATCGCGGCGAACTGAATAGCTTGACGGACCCTGGAGCTGAGCTTCACGGGGAGTGAATCCATGAGATGGATGGTAGAGAGCGCGCGCGCAGGCATCAAGGCATAGGATGGCGCTGGAGCGGTTCTTCTGTTGAAAATCAGGTGAATATGATTCGCTTCGCTCCGGCCGAGATGACGAGGCTGGTGGTCTATGAGGCGGAGAGTTTCTCCGAGTAGCTGGCGATCTGCTCAATGCAGAGCTCGCGCGCGGGCGCGCCTGCGGCTTCGCGCCGGTACCAGTCGAGGGTGTAGTCGAGGGCTTCCGGCAACGGCAGCACGGGCTGCCAGCCCAGCGCCGCATGCGCTTTGGACCAATCGAGCTTGAGCATCTGGGCTTCGTGCACGTGCTCCTGCGCGTCGATCTTCCAGCGGGCTTCGCTTCCCCACTTTGCCGAGAGATAGCGCACGATCCACTCGACAGGCCGCGCATCCGTGTACTCGGGGCCGAAGTTCCAGGCTGAGGCGTACTTCACGCCCTCTGCATGGAGCTTCTCTGCGAGTGCGAGATAGCCGCGCAGCGGCTCCAGCACATGCTGCCACGGGCGGGTGGCGTTCGGATTGCGGATCTCGAGCGTCTTGCCGCTGGAGAAGGCGCGCATGATGTCGGCGATGAGGCGATCGGAGGCCCAGTCGCCTCCGCCGATGACGTTGCCCGCACGCGCCGAGGCGATGGCGACGTGTGCTCGGCGTATTTCGCGGGGTTGAAGAAGGAATCGCGCCAGGAACTGGTGACGATCTCGGCGCAGGCCTTCGAGGAACTGTAGGGATCGTAGCCGCCGAGCGGATCGGTCTCGCGATAGGGCCAGATCCACTCCTTGTTCTCGTAGCACTTGTCGGTAGTGATGACGACAACGGCGCGAACGGAGGGCGTCTTGCGCACGGCTTCGAGCAGGTGAATGGTCCCGAGGACGTTCGTCTGGTAGGTGCCGACGGGGTCGGCATAGGAGTGGCGGACCAGCGGCTGCGCGGCAAGATGGAAGACGATCTCCGGCTGCGCGGATTGCATGACCGAGGTGAGGATGGCGGCGTCGCGCAGGTCGCCGATGATAGAGTGCATGCCGGAGGCGACATCGGCCTTGTCGAAAGAGACTCGGGTCGGTGGGCGGATCGAGCGCGTAGCCGGTAAGGTCCGCGCCGAGATGCTGCAGCCACAGCGAAAGCCAGCTTCCCTTGAAGCCGGTGTGCCCGGTGAGAAAAACGCGCTTGCCTGCCCAGAATTCGCTGGCCGGCATGGCTACCAGACCTTCCACGGCGCGCGGCCGCTGCGCCACAGCTCTTCGAGAAGATTTTTGTCGTGCATCGTATCCATGGGCTGCCAGAAGCCGTCGTGCTTGTAGGCGGCCACCTGCCCTTCGCGGGCGAGCGTCTCCATCGGCTCGCGCTCCCAGGGCATGGCATCGCCGGCGATGTACTTGCCGACCTTCGGCGAGAGCACAAAGTAGCCGCCGTTGATCCATCGGCCTTCGCCCGGCGGCTTCTCGGTAAATTGGGTGACCGCGCCGTCGTCGGCGATATCAAGCGCGCCGAAGCGGCTGGTCGGCCGGGTGGCTGTGAGCGTGACCATCCGGCCGTGCTTCTTATGAAAGTCGAGCAGCGCGCCGATATTCACGTTGGAGACGCCATCGCCATAGGTAAAGCAGAAGCTCTCTTCGTTTTCGAGATAGGGCAGAACGCGTTTCAGACGGCCGCCGGTCATGGTCTCGGCGCCGGTATCGATCAGCGTGATGCGCCACGGCTCGGAGGTGTTGCGATGCATCTCCACTTTGTCGTTCAGGATGTCGATGGTGACATCGGAGGCGTGGAGATAGTAATTCGAGAAATACTCCTTGATGAGATAGCCCTTGTAGCCGAGGCACACGATGAAGTCGTTGATGCCGTAGTGCGAATAGGTCTTCATGATGTGCCAGAGGATAGGGCGGCCACCGATTTCGACCATCGGCTTGGGCCGGATGGTTGTCTCTTCACTGAGCCGCGTGCCCAGACCACCGGCGAGAATAACGAGCTTCACAGAAAGACCTCAAAGGCGGGATTCGACTGCTTTGTTTCCGGCGGGATCGAGAGCCGCGTCCATCGCGTCTCCGGAGCGCCGGAAGGAAAAGTGCTTGTGGCCGAAGTAGCTTGCCACCACCGTGACAATGGTGAGGATAGCAGCAGCGAGATTCGAGGCCGTCTGCGTTGCACCGAACCAGCGACGCAGCAGCAGCGTAAGCGGCGGCAGCATGATCAGCGAGAAAGCCATGCTGGTTCCATAAACCGAAATGCAGCGCAGCCACTCGCGCAGGTAGTTGCCGTGAGTCCGGAAGACGAACCATTTGTAGCCGAGGAAAGCTGTCGTGATCGCGATGATATTGCCGAGAAGGCTGGCGAGCTCCGAGCCATAGATGCCGAGCCGGCGAAAGAGATAGTTCAACGCAACGAAGAGGCTGTACCCGAAGCCGGTGTTGAAGGCTCCTACCAGAACGTAACGGGCGACCTGCCAGAATTGCGCCCGCTGGGGACGCCGGCTCATGACGAGGATCGCTCGGGGAAGTTGATGCGCTCCTTCTCAACGACCAGCGGCCTGTTCTGCACGAAGGTATGGATGGACCCGACGTACTCCCCGATGATGCCAAGGCACAGCAACTGTACCGAGCCAAGAAAGAAGAGACCAAGCACCAGTGGCGCGACGCCAAGCGAGAAGCTGCTCCAGAAGACGATCTTGTAGAGGAGATAGAAGAAACCCAGCACCAGGCTGATGGCTGCGGAGATGAAGCCGACGGCGGTGACCATGCGCAGCGGCACCTTGGAGAGATTGGTGATGCCGAGCATCGCCAGGTCGTAGAGCGTGTAGAAGTTGTTCTTGGTGATGCCGCGCCAGCGCGCTGCCTGGTTAAAGGTCACCTCGACATGGGGCAGTCCCATCTCGGCAATCATGCCGCGAAAATATGGGTAGGGATCGCGAAATTTCTGTTTCATGGTCTCGACGACGCGGCGGTCATAAAGGCCAAAGCCGGTGAAGTGAGAGATCACCTGAACGTCGGTAAGACGGCCCACGAGATTGTAGTAGGCGCTACGGATGCGATACATCAGCCCCGACTCTTCGCTCGAGGTCTTGACGGCGGCGACGATAGGAAAGCCCTGCTCCCAGCGGGCGAGCAGCTCGGTGAAGAGCTCAGGCGGTTCCTGCAGATCGGCGCAGATGACGCCGACGGCGTCGCCGTCTGCTTCGAGAAACGCATGCATGGGCGAGCGGAGATGGCCGAAGTTGCGGGCGTTGACGATAACGCTGATTTCGGGAAATTCGGCGGCCATCTCGCGCAATACGGCGACCGTGCCGTCCTGCGAAGCGTTGTCGATGAAGATGTGACGGTACTCGTACTGCGGGAGCTGATCCATCACGGCGCGCATGCGGCGATGCAGCTCGCGCACGTTGAGCTCCTCGTTGTAGCAGGGCGTGACGATGGTGACGCGTTTGCGGTCGGTCATGGGAGTCAGTCTTGCAGCACGGGCATGAAGCCGCCGGTCTTTTGCGCGGCTACGAAGGCGCCCACGGTCTCGGAAACATAGTCGAGCATGGATTCATTCAAGCCGGGGAAGATGCCGAGCCAGAATACGGAACGCATCACGTAGTCGGTGCGGGTGAGGTCTGCGGCGACGCGATATTTCACATTCTGATACGCCGGCTGGCGCACCAGATTGCCGCCGAAGAGCAGGCGGGTTGCAATCTTGCGCGATTCGAGCTCGCGAACCAGCGCATCGCGGTTAAAAGGCGCGCCTTCGCGAATGCCGATGGGAAATCCGAACCAGCTTGGCTCTGCACGCGGTGTGCTCTCCGGCAGCACCAGTACGTCCTCGAACGGCTTGAGCCGCTCGTAAAGATAGCGGAAGTTCTGCCGGCGCGCCTCGATGAATGCAGGCAGCTTCTCCAATTGCGACAGCCCCACGGCGGCCTGCATATCGGTCATCTTCAGGTTGTAGCCGATGTGCGAGTAGATGTACTTGTGATCGTAGCCGCAGGGCAACTCGCCCAACTGCCACTCGAAGCGCTTGCCGCAGGTGTTGTCCTTGCCCGGTTCGCACCAGCAGTCGCGGCCCCAGTCGCGGAAGGATTCGGCAAGCGTCTTGAGCAGCGCGTTGCTGGTGACGACCGCGCCGCCTTCGCCCGTGGTGATGTGATGCGCGGGATAAAAGCTGACGGTCGCGAGATCACCGAAGGTGCCGACCATCTGGCCGTTGTACTTTGCGCCCAGCGCGTCGCAACTGTCTTCGACCAGCCAGAGGTTGTGCTTTTTTGCGAAGGCGGCAACAACATCCAAATCGAACGGATTGCCGAGCGTGTGGGCAATCATGATGGCGCGGGTACGTTCGCTGAGCGCGCCCTCAAGCTGCGAGGCATCGGCCTGATAGGTCGGCGTGGTCACGTCGATGAAGACGGGGACGCAGTTGTTCTGAATGATGGGATTGACGGTGGTGGGAAAACCAGCGGCTACGGTGATGACCTCATCGCCGGGCTTGATCTGGCGGTCACCAAGGCGCGGCGAGGTGAGGCAGGAGAAGGCGCAGAGATTGGCGGAGGAGCCGGAGTTGACCAGCGACGCTCCACGCACGCCGAAGAAGCGGGCCAGCTTGCGCTCAAACTGCGTGGCGAAGCGGCCGGTGGTGAGCCAGCAGTCGAGTGAGGCGTCGATGAGGCTGCGCAGGTCGGAGGCATCCAGCACCTTGCCGGAGACGGGCACGGGCGAGGTTCCGGGCTCGAAGGGTTTGCCTGCGAACTGCTCGTTGAAGAACTGCTCGGCCAGCGCGAGAATCTGCTCCCGAAGCGCGGTCGCGTTTTCACTCATGGCACTATGGTAGTTCGGAAACGAGGCATGGGATTGCTTCAGTTGAGTCTAAGCTATGGCGAAAACGGGCTATCTGCGTAAGTGCTTGCGCCTTTTGCGGCTTTAATTGTCCTGACGGCGAGACACCACCGGCGCAAGGGGACCATTCTGCGGCTGGCCGGCGTAGTGGGCCAGCACTTCCGCGATGCACCGGAAGAGCGCTTCCGGACCTTCGACCTTGCTGACAAAGCCGTCCGCGAAGGAAGCATCCTCGGGAATTTCATTCACGCCGGAGACGATGACGATGGGGAGCGCCGGTCTTGTGGTCCGCAGCCGCTTCGCCAGCTCGGTCCCGGCAACCTCCGGCATGATCTGGTCGGTAAGGACAAGATCGACATGGTGCTGGTCCAGCAATTCCAGCGCCTGTGCTGCGGAGACCGCAGTCAGCACGACATAGCCCTGTTTGCCGAGCACCAGAGCACGCAGCGTGCGCGGAACTTCTTCGTCGTCAACACACAGGATCACACTATTGGGCACGGGCGTTCGCTCTCCCGGCAGGCTCGGCTTTCAGCAGCTCGGGGGAGGAATCTATGCGCTCAGCAGCTCCCAGATCAGCATGAGGCAGGAAGATGCGAAAGCACGTGATGTTATTGCCGGGCCTGCGAATGCTTCTAAAGGATATAGTGCCACCGTATTTTTGGATAATGCCTTTGCTGATCCACAGGCCGAGGCCAGTGCCCTTGGCGGATTTGGTGGTGAAGAAGGGCTCGAAGAGGTGCCTGGCATGTTCGGCATCGATGCCGATGCCGGTGTCGCAGACGCAGACGCAGGTGCCCGCCTGGCGGTCCGCCCGGCGGAAAGATCCGAAGACATGCAGGCGGAGCCGGCCGCCATCCGGCATGGCCTGCACCGCGTTGCCGATGAGGTTCAGGAAAACCTGCTTCAATTCCACGGGAAAGCCCTGGACCATGCCACGGCTGCTGTAGCGCTTTTCGACGGCGACCTTGTTGAATTCCAGCCGGCGGAGCTGCAGTTCGAGGATGTCGTCGAGCAACTGGGCAATGGAGACGTCGACCGGGTGCTTCGATTCGCGGTAGAAGCCGAGCGTCTGCCGCGTGATGTGGGAGAGGCGCAGCATCTCTTCTTCGCCCATCTGCGCGTAGTGACGCGCCTCTTCGTCGAGCGACGGGTGATCACGCAGCAGGAAGAAGGTGTTGCTGATGGCTTCCAGCGGATTGTTGATCTCATGCGCGATGATGCCGGCAACACGGCCCATGGCGGCCAGCCGCTCCGCTTTGCGGAGAGCGTCTTCTGCCTGCAATTGCGCGGTGATGTCGCGATTGATTTCGAGAACGGCATCACCGCGCGCCTTTAGGGCAAGGCGGCTGGCGACTACCAGTTCTTCGCCGTCGCGGGTGGTCTGCGTCAGGTTCCCTTCCCAGGAGCCGTCACTCGCGAGGGCCGATTCGATCTCTGTATCCGTGACCGGAAAACGCGTCTTGAGCAGTTGATGGATCGGCTTGCCCAGAACTTCATCGCGCTTCCAGCCGTAGAGCGCCTCCGCGCCGGAGTTCCAGAAGAGGAGTAGTCCGTTCAGGTCGCGGACGATGATGGCTTCCGTCGCGAGCTCGAGAAGATCGGCGCGCTCGCGGAGCAGATCTTCCATCTGCTTGCGGCCGGTCACGTCGAAGAATGCACCCACGGCGCCGCGAACTGCGCCCGCGGCATCGCGCAACGGACTTGCGCTGGCGAGAAGGTGGCTGATCGATCCGTTGCGATGCCGAACTTCGATTTCCACGCTGCCGAGCTGCTGCCCGGTGGCAACCGCACGCGGGAGAGGAAGCTCTTTGCCAATGAGCTCTCTGCCGTCCTGATACATCCGAAAGGAGCGTTTGTCCGCCGCTGGGCCAGCGAGCGAGATATTCTCGCCGAGCTCCGCGCCCAGGATCTGGTTGAGCGCCGCGTTTCCGGTAATCACTTCGCATCCGGGATCCTGGGAAACAGCCACGCCGACGGGAAGCACCTGCATGATGGTTTCCAGCTCCGCGAACCGCTGTTGGAGCTGCTCCTCACTCTGGCGCAACTGCTCCGTGCGCTCCGCGACTCGCTGCTCCAGCTCGCGATTAAGCTGTTCAAGCTGCCGCGTTTTACGGTGCAGCTCGGTGAAGACGCTAACCTTGGCCCGCAGCAGCTCGGGGATGATGGGGACCGAGATATAGTCCACCGCGCCGCTTTGATAGCCCTTGACGCGGTCCGGATCGGAGAGGTGGACGGCGGAGATGAAGATGATGGCGGTCTTCTGGAAGCGCGGATGACGATGCATCATGTCCGCCAGCTCGAAGCCGTTGATCTCCGGCATGCTGACGTCCATCAGGACGACAGCGATGTCGTTGCGGAGCAACTGCTCCATGGCTTCGCGCGCGGACCGCGCTTTGATCAGGTTCTCGCCTAACTCGCTGAGGATAGCTTCATAGCTGAGCAGTTTGCCCGCCTGGTCATCCACCATCAGGATGTTGGCTCGATCGCGTTCGTTCATGCATTCCTTCTGCCGCGCGACTTGGCCCGGCCCATTGCTTCCTTTCTTCAGATGCAGATCAGCGATGCAACCACATGCGCAGCGACGACAGAAGCTGTTCCGTATTCACAGGCTTGGCCAGATATTCCGATGCGCCGGCCTGCAGACATTTTTCGCGATCGCCCTTCATGGCCTTGGCCGTGAGCGCGATGATGGGCAGGCGGCGGAAGAGCGGATTCTGCCGGATCACCTGCATGGTTTCGTAGCCATCCATCTCCGGCATCATGATGTCCATGAGGACGATGCCCAGGTCGGGCGTGGATTCGATGGTGGCGATGGCCTCGCGGCCCGTTCCCGCCATCAGCACGGTCATGCCGCGCCGTTCGAGAACGCTGGAAAGCGCGAAGATGTTGCGCACATCGTCATCGACTACCAGGACCTTCCTGCCGACCAGCGCTTCGTCCGAGCGATGCAGCCGGTCCAGCATCTTCTGCTTCTCCGGCGGCAGGTCGCTGACGACGCGATGGAGGAAGAGCGCCGTTTCGTCGAGCAGACGCTCCGGAGACTCCACATCCTTGACGATGACGCTGCGGGCCAGCATATGCAGGCGCGCATCCTCTTCCGGCGATAGATCTTTTCCGGTGAAGACCACCACCGGCAGCTCGTTCCTGCTATCGGACTGGCTCAACTGCTCCAGCAGCTCGAAGCCGGTCATGTCGGGCAGGCGCAGGTCGAGCACGACGCAATCGTAACTCTGGTTGTCGATCGCGGCCAGAGCATCTTCGCCGGTGGAGACGACGTCGACGTCGATATCGTCGTAGTCGAGCAGAGCGCGGATGCTGAGCTGTTGCGCCGGCTCGTCCTCGACGACCAGCAGGCGCTTGCGGCGCGGACGCGCGAAGTCGCGTATGCGATCGATAGCTGCAGCAAGTCCTTCGCGCGTGGTCGGCTTGTTCACAAAGGCGAAGGCGCCGTGCGAGAGACCGTGGTGCCAGTCTTCGTTCACGGTCAGCATCTGCACCGGGATGTGGCGCGTAGCCGGGTCCTGCTTCAGGTGGTTCAGCACCGTCCAGCCAAGCATGTCGGGCAGCGAGACATCGAGCGAGACCGCGCTGGGGTGCAGCTCGCGCGCGAGCGCGAGAGCTTCCGTACCGCGCATCGCGACCAGCACCTTAAAGCCCTTGTCGCGCGATAGGTCGCAGAGAATGCGCGCGTAGTGCACATCATCTTCCACGATCAGCAGCGTGGCATCGCCGGGCTCAAGGTTGTTGCGGTCGTCTTCGATCGTCTCGCCGGTCATTTCCGGCAGAGCGAACGAGACCGGATGCGTGAGCAGCGGCGGGTGCGGCAAGTCGCTGGCGGGCATTCCACTGCTGGTCGCGGGCCCTACGTAGGTCTGCGGCAGATAGAGCGTGAAGCTGCTGCCGGCGCCCGGCGTGCTCCTGAGCTGGATCTCGCCACCAAGCAGGCTGGCGAGCTCGCGGCTGATGGCTAGTCCCAGGCCGGTGCCGCCGTACTTGCGGCTGGTGCCGGCATCCGCCTGCTGGAAGGCCTCGAAGATGATTCTCTGCTTGTCGGCTGGAATGCCGATGCCGGTGTCGGAGACCTCGAACGCAATGACCGAAGCCGCAGTGCCGAGGATGGGATGGTGCGGCGTCCAGCCGCGGTTGACCGGCGTGACGGAGAGGCGTACGCCGCCGTGCTCGGTGAACTTGAATGCGTTGGAGAGCAGGTTCTTGAGCACCTGCTGCAGGCGCTTGGAATCGGTAACCAGGCTGCGCGTGAGATGCGGATCGGTTTCGACTTCAAAGGCGAGCTTGCGGCTTTCTGCTTCGTGCCGGAAGGGGCGCGCGACCATATCGATGAGGCTGCCGAAGAAGACTTCTTCCGCTTCAACGGATACGGTGCCCGACTCGATCTTCGAAAGATCGAGGATGTCGCTGATCAGGGTCAGCAGGTCGGTTCCCGCGCCGTGAATGGTGCGGGCGAATTCCACCTGCTTCGCCGTGAGATTGAGGTCCGGATTGTCGGCGAGCTGCTGGCCCAGCACGAGGATGCTGTTGAGCGGCGTGCGCAGCTCGTGCGACATGTTGGCGAGGAACTCGGACTTGTACTTGGAGGTGAGCGCGAGCTCCTTGGCCTGCTCTTCCAGCGCGCCGCGCGCCTGCTCGATCTCGCGGTTCTTGCGCTCGACCTCGGCGTTCTGCTCGGCGAGCTGCTGCGCCTTCTGCGCGAGCTGCTCGTTGGTCTGCTGCAGCTCCTTCTGCTGCGTCTGCAGCTCGACAGCGAGCTGCTGCGACTGCTTCAGCAGGCCTTCGGTCTGCATCGTGGCTTCGATGCTGTTGAGCACGATGCCGATGCTGGAGGTGAGCTGATCGAGAAACGCGAGGTGCGAGGCAGTGAACTCGCTGAGGCTGGCGAGCTCGATCACCGCCTTCACGCGGTCTTCAAAAAGAACCGGCAGCACAAACACGCTGCGCGGCACGGCTTCGAAAAGGCCGGAGCGGACCGGCGCGGTGTGCGGCGGCAGGTTGGCGATGAGCATGCGCCGCTTCTCGAGCGCGCACTGCCCGATCAGCCCTTCGCCAAGCTGGATCGTGTGCGAATGGCCGTCTTCGGAGTTGGCATAGGCCGAGAGCAGCGTCATGCTGTCGGATTCTTCCGCGCCCATCTGATAGATGACGCCCTGCTGCGCATTGACCAGCGGCGCCAGCTCGGAAAGCAGCATGCGGCCCACGGTGGTGAGGTCGCGCTGTCCCTGCAGCATGCCGGTGAAGCGGGCAAGGTTGGTCTTGAGCCAGTCCTGCTCGGTGTTGCGGTCGGTGGTCAACCGCAGGTTGTCGATCATGGTGTTGATGTTGTCTTTGAGCTCGGCGACTTCGCCCAACGCATCCACCTGAATGGAGCGGGTGAGGTCGCCTTTCGTCACCGCCGTTGCGACTTCGGCGATGGCGCGCACCTGGTTGGTCAGGTTGTCGGCCAGCAGGTTGACGTTGCCGGTAAGGTCCTTCCAGGTGCCGGCTGCGCCAGGCACGTTTGCCTGACCGCCCAGACGGCCTTCCACGCCGACTTCGCGGGCCACCGTCGTGACCTGATCGGCGAAGGTGGCCAGCGTGTCCGTCATGTTGTTGATGGTCTCGGCCAGCGCGGCGACTTCGCCCTTGGCATTCACGGTCAGCTTCTGTGTGAGCTCGCCATTGGCGACCGCGGTGACGACCTTCACGATGCCGCGCACCTGCTCGGTGAGGTTCGCGGCCATCACGTTGACCTTGTCGGTAAGGTCCTTCCAGGTGCCGGCGACGTCGGGCACCTGCGCCTGGCCGCCGAGCTTGCCTTCCGTACCGACCTCGCGAGCCACGCGTGTGACTTCGGCCGCGAAGGCGTTGAGCTGATCCACCATGGTGTTGATGGTGTTCTTCAGCTCGAGAATTTCGCCCTTCACGTCCACCGTGATCTTGCGCGAGAGATCGCCGCGGGCCACGGCAGTGGTCACCTCGGCGATGTTGCGGACCTGCGCCGTCAGGTTGCCGGCCATAAAGTTCACCGAGTCGGTGAGATCCTTCCAGGTGCCGGCGACGCCAGGGACGTTCGCCTGACCGCCGAGACGGCCTTCGGTGCCGACCTCGCGCGCGACGCGCGTGACCTCGCCTGCGAACGCGTTGAGCTGATCCACCATCGTGTTGATGGTCTCTTTGAGGAGCAGAATTTCGCCGCGTACGTCGACCGTGATCTTGCGCGAGAGGTCGCCGTTGGCGATGGCGGTTGCGACCTCGGCGATGTTGCGCACCTGCGCCGTCAGGTTGCCGGCCATGAAGTTGACGTTGTCGGTGAGATCCTTCCACGTTCCGGCCACACCGGGCACCTGCGCCTGGCCGCCGAGCTTGCCGTCCGTGCCGACCTCGCGCGCCACGCGCGTGACTTCACCCGCGAAGGAGCGTAGCTGATCCACCATCGTGTTCAGCGTCTCTTTGAGCTGCAGAATCTCGCCGCGCACATCGACCGTGATCTTGCGCGAGAGATCGCCGCGCGCCACGGCGGTTGCGACTTCCGCGATGTTGCGCACCTGCGCCGTCAGGTTGCCGGCCATGAAGTTGACGTTGTCGGTAAGGTCCTTCCACGTACCGGCTACACCGGGCACCACGGCCTGGCCGCCCAGTCTGCCTTCCGTGCCGACCTCGCGTGCGACGCGCGTCACTTCGCCCGCGAAGGCGTTGAGCTGATCCACCATCGTGTTGATGGTGTTCTTCAGCTCAAGAATTTCGCCCTTCACGTCGACCGTGATCTTGCGCGAGAGATCGCCGCGCGCGACGGCTGTCGTCACCTCGGCGATGTTGCGGACCTGGCCGGTCAGGTTGCCGGCCATCGAATTGACCGAGTCGGTAAGGTCCTTCCAGGTACCGGCGACGCCGGGCACCTGCGCCTGGCCGCCGAGCCGGCCTTCCGTACCGACCTCGCGAGCGACGCGCGTCACTTCGCCGGCGAACCGGTTCAGCTGATCCACCATCGTGTTCAGCGTCTCTTTGAGCTGAAGAATTTCGCCGCGTACATCGACCGTGATCTTGCGCGAGAGATCGCCGTTCGCGATGGCGGTAGCGACCTCGGCGATGTTGCGCACCTGGCCGGTCAGGTTGCTGGCCATGAAGTTGACGTTGTCGGTGAGGTCCTTCCAGGTGCCGCCGACGCCGGGCACCTGCGCCTGGCCGCCGAGCTTGCCTTCCGTACCGACTTCACGCGCGACGCGCGTCACTTCGCCGGCGAAGGCGTTGAGCTGATCGACCATCGTGTTGATGGTGTCTTTGAGCTCGAGAATCTCGCCCTTCACATCGACTGTGATCTTGCGGGAGAGGTCGCCGCGGGCGACGGCCGTCGTCACCTCGGCGATGTTGCGGACCTGCGCCGTCAGGTTGCCGGCCATGGCGTTGACCGAGTCGGTCAGGTCCTTCCATGTACCGGCCACGCCGGGCACTACTGCCTGCCCGCCGAGCTTGCCGTCCGTACCGACCTCGCGGGCCACGCGCGTGACTTCCGAAGCGAAGGAGCGCAACTGGTCCACCATCGTGTTGATGGCTTCCTTCAATTGCAGAATTTCGCCGCGGACATCGACCGTGATCTTGCGCGAGAGATCGCCGCTGGCCACGGCCGTCGCGACTTCCGCAATGTTGCGGACCTGGCCGGTCAGGTTGCTGGCCATGGAGTTGACGGAGTCGGTCAGGTCCTTCCATGTGCCGGCGACGCCGGGCACGTGCGCCTGGCCGCCGAGCTTGCCGTCCGTGCCGACCTCGCGGGCTACGCGCGTGACCTCAGCCGTGAAGATGCCTAGCTGCTGGATCATCGTGTTGACGATTCTGGCCGAGCGCAGGAACTCGCCTTCGAGCGGTCTTCCATCCACATCCAGCCGCACGGTCTGGGTCAGATTTCCCTGCGCGACGGCGGCGATGGCGCGGGTCACTTCCGTTGTTGGCCGCAGCAGATCATCCATCAGCGTGTTGAGCGAGACTTCCATCTCGCCCCAGGCGCCGCGATGCTGTTCGAAGCGCGCGCGCTCGCGGGTGCGGCCTTCCTTGCCGACGGCCTGACCGACGCGTGTCAGTTCCGCGGCCATCTGCTCGTTGGCGGCAACAATGTCGTTGAAGGTGTCGGCGATCTTTCCCGGTATGCCCGTCCAAGCTACGGGCAGGCGAACCGAGAAGTCGCCTTTGCGCATGGTCTGCAGGCTTGCCAGGATCAGGGCCAGGTCATTCGTTGCCGGGGGAGTGGCGAGGGCGTGCCCGTTACCGTTCTTTCGTGTCCCGTTTCCGCTCTTTCGTGATGAGGCTGTCGTCGTGGCCGATTTCCGGGCCGAAGCAGCTTCGCTGGTGACTGCCATTAGATGTCTCCGTGAATTTCGCTGCGGCAGCAGTGCGCGACACTGCTGCGATATCGTACCGCCAAGACACAAGCGGACCGGAACAGGGGTTCCATGGTTCTTCTATCCTATTAGGTACGGGGAACGGACAGGTAGGCGAGGCCCGCAGGTTCTGCAGCGAGTTTTCTGCAAGGTGGGAGCGGAAACAAGCAATTGCATGCGGCTGCCCTTTTTCCAGAATTTTTTTTCAGAAAATTCATTACAAATCAGGACGAACGTAGCGCAGTTAGATGACAACCAGAGGCGGAAGTTTGCCTGGATTTTGCAAACCATACCAGGCAGATCCATTTGTTATAATCGACGAGCCGGGCACTTGACTGCACAAGCTATTTGCAATGAATGGCTTACACAGCGGAGAGGTGGCAGAGCCCGGTTGAATGCACCTGACTCGAAATCAGGCATAGTCGAAAGGCTATCGGGGGTTCGAATCCCTCCCTCTCCGCCATAATTCCTCCTAAATGGGTGCCTGTCATGGTGCCTGAACATCGTCCAAAACGCCTGTCGGGCAAGCGCGCTCAGACCTTCCCGCGCCAGTTCAGGAAGATGGGGTTGCTAAGCAATTCCAGTGTGCCGTCTGCTCTGCGAACTTCCGCACGCAGCCAGTGGCGCTGGCCATCGCTCGTCCAGTGGGCACTCGCGTCGGCTGCATCGCCTGCCACGGATTGCGGCGACAGGCTCGGGTAGCTCTTTGCCGTCGAGCAGCCAGCGGAGCGTCGATCCAGCAGAGCCCACGATATGCGCTGTCACTGTTACATGATCGTTGCGGACACTCGATAGCATTTCGCCCATCTCGGCATGGGCGGCGCCATCGGTTGCGTGGAGATCGATCCGTTTGTCGTGCGATGCGGTGAGATCGATGCAGTCGTGCCCGGCGCGGAGAGCGTCAAGGATTCCGTGCACAGAAAGCTCCTGCGCATGCACGACCGTGGTGGGGTGGCCGAGAGTGCCTTGCTCCGGCCGATGCGTGTCGCTGCCGCCGACGGCGACAAGCCGGAAGCCCTTCGCGAGTTGCTGGTCCCAGAAGCGGATGTCCGCCTCGTAGTGGTGCGGGTCTTCCCCATTGATCGCTTCAATGCCGTTGACCAGGCTCCAGTCAGTATCGGTGACGGACCAGCCGCAGCCGATGCAGCTTGCGCCGGTAGGATCGCCGGGATGATTGACGGAGACGAAGGCGCCGGCGGCGCGCGCTGCGCGAAAGACGCTGTTGATCGACGGAGCGCCTTTCGCCTCGGAACGGAAGTCAATGAAGGTGGTGGGGCCGAGAACGTTGGCGTGTCCGGAATAGGTCGTGATTTCCCGGCCGGGGATCAGCAGAATCTGGTCGAAGTACGGCTGCAGCTCGCGCTCCGCATCGTAGTGCGAGATGGTGTTGTGGTCGGTGATTGCGATGAAATCAAGCTTCTGCTTCACTGCGTCTTCGACCGTGACGAACAGCGGGCAAGGCACCGTCTTCCCCGATTGGCTGGTGCAGGAGCCATCGCTGTGCGCGGTGTGCATGTGAAGATCGCCGCGATACCAGCGATCGCCGGCGGCGATGGGCTCCGACGCGAAACCCGACGTATCGGGCTCGTTCGCTTTCACCAGATGAACATGCGCGTGATAGTTCGACGTATGGCCTTCGCCCAGATACGCGACACCGATGAGCAGCTTCCATGTGCCGGCAGGCAGCGGTCCAGGCAGATAGGAGGGCGTCGCGTCCGCAATGCCGATGCTGAAGGCGTGCTTGTTGCCGCCGCTCCAGCCGCGAAAACGATCGGGATCGAGCAGGCCGAGATCGAGAGTGGTGTGGTCCTCCCTGCCGGTGTAGCTGAACGAAACGTCCAGCCGCTGGATGCCGGGCGGCACCTGAAACGGAACCAGCACGTAGCTATCCGCCTGCCGATGATCAATGACGCCGTGCAGGTCGAGATCCTGAGCTTCCAACGAGCAGAACGAGGCACCAAGCAGCAGACACAAAAACAAAACGTGCAGACAATGCCGTGAATTCAAGGGCCCTCCGTATTGGCGTTGAGCAGCTTTGGCGATGCCATCAGCCACTCCATCTGACAAGAAGCAGAACCGCAATGCAAATTGAGGGCGGCTCTGGGCCAGGCAGCCGTTGTAATCGCCTGGATCATCGATATCCGTCCACGCGGATACTGCTGCTGGGGGCCTGCTGATGCCTCGAGTCCGAGGCTAAGCAACTTGGCGTTATTGTTTGTACTCAAAAACAGCAGGACAGGAGAGTGCGACGAACGGGTCTCCGGGTCTTTTGTAGGTCATCGCCGCCCATATCAATATGGCCAATGATTTGAAGAGCAAGCTATGAAAACATTTCCTCCCGCACATCAGTTTCAGCCACAAGGTATGGACGCACAAGACAGGGTCTATACCGTAGAGATAGACAATCGAGGTTGCAGCAACTGTGGCCACGAGGCTGGATACACGGTCGTAGGCCCGGACGGTGTCGAGGAGTGCGCGGTCTACAACGACCGCGAGGTTGCAGAAGAGATCGCCGACCTCATGAATACGGCATATGAGCAGGGTCGCCGATCATGTCGGCCCGAGCCGCATAGGTACGGCGTGCTACGACCGCATAGGCCACGCCCGCGAAGCGTTACCATGGGGCGTGCGCTTACCTGTACATCCGCCTGTTCTCCCCATGCTTGCCAAGCGTATGGACGCGCTTCCTGAGGAAGGCGATTGGCTTTTCGAGCCCAAATGGGATGGATTTCGCGCGCTGATCTTTCGCGATGGCGGCGAGATTCTGATGCAGAGCCGCGATGAGAAGTCGTTGAACCGCTACTTCCCGGAGCTGGTTGAGCCGTTCCTTCAACAACTGCCCGAGCGATGCGTACTGGATGGCGAGATCGTCATCGCCAGAAATGGTGCGCTGGACTTCGATGCCCTGCAGCTTCGTATCCATCCTGCGGCATCGCGCGTGAAGCTGTTATCGAAGCAGACGCCGGCATCCTATGTGTGCTTCGACCTGCTTTGCGAGGGAGACGACGATCTGTGCAGCGAGCCATTTCATCGACGGCGCGAGCGCCTGGAAGCGATACTGTCCTCCGCGGCGCCGCCATTGCACCTGACGCCCGCGACACGCGATCGCAAGGTCGCCTCCGATTGGTTTCGCCGCTTCGAGGGCGCCGGACTTGACGGCCTGGTGGTGAAGCCGATCGATGGAGCCTATGAACCCGGCAAGCGCGTGATGATCAAAGTCAAACACGAGCGCGACTGCGACTGCGTGGTCGCAGGCTTCCGCTGGTACAAAGATGCAAAAGGCACGGCGATCGGGTCGCTCCTGCTCGGGCTCTTTGACGAATCGGGAGCGCTGCAACATGTGGGCGTCTGCGCCAGCTTCACGAAGGACAAGCGAAGCGAGCTACTGGAATTTTTGACACCCTTTCGGAAAAATGCGCTCGCAGATCATCCATGGGCGTCGTGGGCAGGCGCGGACACCGCTGCTGGCGAAGAACACCGGATGCCAGGCGGACAAAGCCGCTGGAGTCAGGGGAAGGATCTTTCCTGGGAGCCGCTGCGTCCGGAGTTAGTCGTCGAAGTCGCGTACGAGCACATGCAGGGAAGACGATTCCGGCACATGGCGCACTTCCGCAGATGGCGCAAGGACAAGAAGCCGGCTGACTGCACCTATGCGCAACTGGAGGTTGTGCCGCCGCATGAGTTAGAGCAGATATTCTCAAGCGGACGGTAGAGCCGCAGTCCAGACTATTTCGCCTTGCTCTTCCCCGCCCGCCATTCACGCGTCGGATCGTCATCCGGATCAGGAGTTTCCTGCGACGGCCGATGCTCTTCCGGAACGTGCCGCAGATTCACACGCACGCGCGTCCAGGTGGAGGAACTGCCGCGCATCCTGTCGACCAGCACATCATCCACAGCCAGATGGGCGGCCGCTTCCGGATGCTTCTGTCTTCCATCGCTCCAGGCCCGCCAGAGCAGCATCCTCGCTGCGCGAGTTCGCGATGACCAGCAGCGGCATCTTCTCTCGGGGCGTTCTGGCGGGCTTCTTTGCAGCAGATTTCGCGCGCGAGGGCGACACACGCGGCGCCTCGCCTTCTGCCTTGCGAAAATGCGGCGGCCACGGAGCATCGCCCATACCCGCCGCTTCATCCCGCGCGGCAAGCTCCAGTAATCCATCGAGCGAACCTGCCGATGCGTCCATCTCCGCATGCGGATCGCCTATCTCGGCAAAGCGCTTTGGCATGGTGAACACAGTGAAATCCGCTGGATCGCATTCGTTCACCTCATGCCAGTGGAGCGGCGCAGAGACGCGCGCATCCGGCAACGGACGCACCGAATATGCAGATGCGGTCGTGCGATCTTTCGCATTCTGGTTGTAATCCAGGAATACGCCGTGCCGCTCTTCCTTCCACCACTTCGAACTGGCAATCGCCGGCAGGCGCCGCTCTATCTCGCGCGAGAGCGCCAGCGCAGCGCGACGGACCTCGCCGAAGCTCCAGCGCGGCTGGATGCGGACGATGACGTGCATACCGCGTGAGCCGCTCGTCTTTGGCCAGCCGCGAAGACCCGCTTCCTCAAGCAGCGATTTCACCTCCAGCGAAACCCGCCGGACGTCCGTCCACGACACGCCGGGGCCGGGATCGAGATCGATGCGCAGTTCATCCGGGTGGTCCAGATCGCCGGAGCGGACGGGATGCGGATGCAGCTCGATGCAGCCCAGGTTGACAATCCAGGCCAGACCCGCCGCATCGTCCACGACAACCTCTTCCGCGGTTCTTCCCGATGGGAAAGATAACGTAACAGTACGCAGCCACGAAGGCCGGTCGGAAGGAGCACGCTTTTGGTAAAAGGCTTCGCCTTCCGCGCCGTTCACAAAACGCTTCAGCACGATAGGACGATCTCGAATGCCGGCCAGCGCACCGGGCCAACGGACAGGTAGTACTGCACGATGTCCAGCTTCGACAGGCGGATTTGTTTCGAGAAATAGAGCTTGTCCGGGTGAGTAATACGAATCTCTTGCCCGTCAATCGAGAGTATCTCGGCCGCGCCGTTCCTGATTCACGCCAATAGGCTACACCGGAGCGTACAACGACGGACGGCTGCTCTGCGGTTAGAACGCGATATTCAGGCGAGAGATAACGCTGCGTCCCGGAGCGATCGCATTTCCCGAGAAGAGCCCGCCAAAGTCCAGCACATTCAGCCGGTTGTTCAGATTGTCGCCATCCACTTGAAACCGCGCGTTGATCTTTTCGCTCCGGTAAACATCTATGCTGAGCGATGAGTTGACGGCAAGCGCCGGGCGAACACGTCCACGAGCGAAGTTGACCCGGCTCACTACCTGGGGACCATATTGCGCCAAGGCATCCGCTTCGCTTCCCTGATACTCAAACGGCAGCCCCGACCCATATTCGGCCCCGGCGGCACACCAGAGGCGCGGCAAAACCTGATATTGAAAGCGGGTGCGCAGCGTATTGCGCTGGTCCTGCGAATCGGGAAAATGCCCCTTGTACTGTGAGACGGCGTTACTGGCGTCGTCACCCAGGAAGAGTCCGCCGGTAACCGGAAACCACGCGTTGCCGACCATGTAGGAATAGCCCACATACCCACTCAAGTTACCGAGATGGACGACGGACATCTTCCCTTCTGCTCCGTAGATAACAGACTTGTCGAAGGCGATGGGATAACTCACACCGGTATTCAGGAGCTGATCGTCATCCGCGTAATTTCGGACATCGCGTCGATAGACGTTCACGTCGAGACGCATCCGACTCAGCAGCGCCTGGGTCAACCCGCCCTCGTAGTAGTTACCCAGGGAAGGCCGAACCGGAAGGCGGAGAAATTCGCTGCTCAGGGCGTCGATCTGCGGCGAGCTGGAGATCAGGATGTTATCGGAAGAAGGCGTCCCGAAGACACGGTCGAAGGACGCATGAAGCACCATCTTGAGCGAGGGAAGATATCGACCGATCGACACACGCGGACTGAAGGCATTCTGGTTCAACAGTAACTGGTAATGGTCCCAGCGAAGCCCGGCGCTGACGGTCCAGTCGCCCACGGAAAACCGATCCTCGACGAATGCTGATTGCTCCAGATCGGGGCGCTGGTCGGCAAAACTCAAAGTCTTTGGTGTGTTCGGGTCGAAGTAATCCGGATTGGTGATGAGGTAATTGAAGTGCTCATGCAACCAGGTATTGTCCGAATCGACGCCAATCTTGAATTCATGGCGGCCCCGGTTCAGCGACAGCGTTCCGTTGAAATATCCTTCGCGAAAGCTGTTGTGCTGGAACGCGATAATCGGCGTCGACTTTTGATTGGAATACAGATCATGCGAGTTATCGCGCACCATTCCGGCAAAGGCGACCAGAGTATCGGGCGACATGATGTGCTGATAATGCGCGACGCCCAGGGTCTCGAAGTTATCGCCGTTCTGTTGCTGGCCTGCCTGTTCCTGCAGAAGCTCATTGGGAATCAAGAACCGTGAGAACTCATGGCGTACGCTGAGGCTGAAGCGATCCTTCGCGGAAACATCGCGCTCATACCGTGTAGAAAAATCCCCGGTCGTCCCGTTATTCGTAAAGTTTTCCGGCACCACCGGGTTGAGATAATGATCTGTCATGCTGCCGGAAGCTGTGATACCGACAGTATTTTTCCCCCAGGTCTGCTGAAGCCGCCCATAAGAAGACGCCGCGTCGTAGCTGCCGCCTGACAAGACAAGCTGCCCGTGGGTACCGGACGCATTCGAATGGGTTGTGTCCAGCTCGACGACTCCTCCCAGCTTTCTTCCGTATTCCGCCGGATAGCCGGCCGTGTAGATACTCACCGCATCCAGATCATCGGCCTCAATCTCCGGGCCAAAACTAGGAGATCGATTATCCATAAGCGGCACACCGTCAATGACAAATTGCGTCTGATATTCAGAGCCGCGGGGATGCAGAACAGCGTTTCCCTCGTACAGCCATCCCGGTTGCGTGTTGACGAGATCCTGGACGGAGCGGCCGGGCAGCGAGGAAAGTCGCTGCTCGATTTGCGTGGCTCCGATCTGCATCACAGACGAAGGACTGGCCGGATCAATCAATGTGTCCGCTGCTGTTACATTTACCTTCGTGACAACGGAGGCAAGGCTGAGCTGAATACCCTCAGACACGGGCAGCGCCGAGCTGACTTCGACAGAGGTGGAGAAAGGCGCGAACCCCGCCTTTGTGACCTGGACCTGGTAGACGCCAAAAGGCACGCTGTGGACCGACAGGTCTCCGGACATGTTGCTCACAAGATTCCGGTCATACCCGTTGGCGGCACAGGTCAATTCAACAGCGGCCTGAACTCCCATCCCGGATGGGTCCGCTACGGTGAGGTGCAACTCACCATAGTTCACCTGCGCCGCTGCGGGCAGGACGACAAGCACGAGCAATGCGAGCAGTGTCTTCACGGGATGGCCTGCCACAATGCCCTTCTGCGATGCGAAGTTCGCGAAAACGATTGCGTCACACCGGCGGATACCTACCGCTCAAGTATGCCATCTGATTCGGTCTTCAGGCTCTCCCCAGAACGGTGCAGTGCCGCAAGCGCCTGAGCTTCCGCTCCCGCCGTTGGCCCTGTACTGATTATTTCCGTCTGTGCTTCCGCGCCAGTTCCAGAAACGAGCCGAGGACCGGGTTCTCATGCTGAGGCGACCACGCGATCACCAGATCGATAAACGCGCCACGGTCTGCAAGCGGGATGTACAAGCACCTCATCGCTGCTGCGCAGCCGCTTTGAGCCTTCGGGCAAAATCGCTATGCCCTCGCCCGCTTCCACCAGCGCGATCACACCAAAAGCCACGGTGGCCGTCGAACCGATCCTGGGCGAAAAACCCGCTTCCGCGCACAGCGTGATGATCTTGTCGAATGTGGCGGGCGAATGGCTTCGGTCATTCAGGATGAATAGCTCATGCGCGAGCTCACGAAGAAATATCCGGCGCTTTGCCGCCAACGGATGCGTATGGGGCAGCACGGCATAGAACGGCTCAGCTTTAAAGTGCTCGGAGCGCAAAAGGGTTGCGTAAGCGGGCTGCACCGGCCGCGTGAACGCCACGTCGATGGCTCCGGTTTCCAGTGCGCGGTGCTGCATGCCGGGCGCCATCTCCACCAGGGACAGGTGGACGTCCTGAAAGCGACGGCGGAACTCGCGAATGATTCCGGAAAAGAAGGTCCCGGTTCCTCCGACAAAAAAGCCGATGGTGAGCGTTCCGATCTCGCCGCGAATGGATTTCCGCACATTCGCAGTTGCCCGGTCCGCCGCCGCGAGCACGGCCCGTGCGTCCTCCAGGAACTGCTGGCCATGATAGGTCAGGCGGATGCGTCGCTTCTGCCGATCGAATAGCGCAACCCCCAGTTCTGACTCGAGATCGCGAATCTGCTCGCTGACAGCAGACTGAGCCACATGGAGAAGGCGCGCGGCACGGCCCACGCCTCCGTTCTCTGCGATCGCGGTGAAGTAGCGCAGATGTCTCAGCTCCACAGCTCGATTGTAAACTCCGAGTCATCGGTATTTCCGATGATCTCCATCGGAACAAAGTGCCATCTTCTCCGCGCCTCCTGAATCCCTTAATGTACGGCGGTCTTCCCACGTCACTTCCGGGAGCCACTGCAAGGGGGCTCGTGCGACGTGTGGATCGTTAAGCTGGCGCTCAATCGGCCGTACACCTTCATCATCCTGGCTCTGTTGATCCTCATCATGAGCCCGGTGGTGATCATGCGCACGCCCACCGATATCTTTCCCAACATCAACATCCCCGTTGTGGCCGTCGCCTGGCAGTACACCGGGCTCGATCCGGAGGAGATGGAAGGGCGTCTGACCACGCCCTACGAAAAAGTGCTGACCACCCTGGTCGACAACATCGAGCACACGGAATCCACTTCGTACAACGGTGTCTCGGTCGTGAAGATCTTTCTGCAGCCCGGCGCGAGCCTGGACACGGCGAACGCGCAGATCACTGCGGCGTCGCAATTCGAGCTGCGGCAGTTGCCTCCCGGTACCCTGCCTCCGGAGATCATCAACTTCAGCGCGTCGAGCGTACCGATTCTGCAGTTGGGCGTCTCGGGAAACGGTTTGGACGAACAGCAGCTCGCCGATCTCAGCCAGAATTTTGTGCGGCCGGCACTGATCACGGTGCCTGGCGCTGTGCTGCCGCTTCCTTATGGCGGAAAGCAGCCGCAGATCACCGTCAGCATGGATCAGGCCAAAATGCAGTCGAAGGGCGTTTCGCCCGGCGACATTCTGAACGCGATGAACGCGCAGAACGTCATCATGCCCTCGGGAACAGCGAAGATCGGGGCTGCCGAATACGACATACGGACCAACGCCGCGCCTCGAACGCTGGATGAGCTGAGCATGATCCCGATCAAGCAGGTCAACGGCGCGATCGTTTACCTGCGCGATGTGGCCACGGTGAGCAACGGCGCCGCATTCCAGACCAATATCGTGCGGCAGGACGGCCACCGCGGCGTGCTGATCAGCATTCTGAAGGCGGGCAACGCATCGACACTGAGCGTCGTGGAGGGTGTTCGCGCGCTGCTTCCCCGGGTCGCGCTGACCGTCCCGCCCAACCTGAAGCTCACGCCGCTGAGCGACCAGAGCGTCTTCGTGCGGGCCGCCGTCTCCGGCGTGATCCGCGAGGCGATCATCGCCGCCGCACTCACCGGGCTGATGATTCTGCTCTTCCTCGGCAGTTGGCGCTCGACGCTCATCATCGCCATCTCGATCCCGCTTTCGATTCTGTCGTCTGTAATTGTCCTCAGCCTCATCGGCCAGACCATCAACACGATGACGCTGGGCGGCCTGGCGCTTGCTGTCGGCATTCTCGTGGATGACGCCACCGTAACCATCGAGAACATCGAGCGTTTTCTGGAAACCGGCTATGCGTTGCGGGAGGCCATTCTGGACGGCGCAGCGCAGATTGCCGTGCCGGCGCTTGTCTCCACGCTGTGTATCTGCATTGTCTTTCTGCCGATGTTCTTTCTCACCGGCGTGTCACGCTACCTCTTCGTGCCGCTGGCTGAAGCGGTCATGTTCGCGATGATCGCCTCCTACGTTCTGTCGCGCACCCTGGTTCCGACCCTCGCCATGTACATGCTGCGAGCCAAAGAACATGGCGTGCCACGGAATGTCTTTGCGCGTTTCCAGCGCGGCTTTGAGCGCGGCTTCGAGTCCGTGCGCGCCTACTATCAGGTTCTGTTGACGCGCCTGGTCTTCGCGCGGAAGGCGTTCGTTCCGGCATTTCTGCTGGCCTGCCTCTGCGCCTTCCTGCTGCTGCCGTTTCTCGGCCAGGACTTCTTCCCCAATACGGATGCCGGCGAGTTCATCCTGCACATCCGCGGACAGACCGGCATGCGCATTGAGGAGACCGCCCGGCTCGCCGATCTGGTCGAAACTTCCATCCGGCGGAAGATTCCCGGCAAAGAGCTCAACAACATCCTCGACAACCTCGGCCTGCCCTACAGCCCGATGAACACCATGCACAGCACCTCCGGAATCATCGGGGCAGCCGATGGCGACGTGATGGTCACGCTGAATGAACATCATCATCCAACTGCCGATTATGTTCGCGAGCTGCGCACGTCACTCCCGCGCGAGTTTCCCGGAACCTTGTTCTACCTCCTGCCCGCCGACATCACCACGCAGATCCTGAACTTCGGGCTGCCGGCGCCGATCGACATACAGTTGCAGAGCAATGACGTCGCAGCGAGCACGCAGCAGGCGACGTCCTTGCTCGAGGACCTGCGTAAGGTGCCAGGCCTGGTCGACCTGCGCATCCAGCAGCCGACGGATTATCCGACGCTCGACGTCGATGTCGACCGGACAAAAGCGCAGCAGGGCGGATATACCACGCGCGATGTGGCGCAAAGCATGCTGAACAGCCTCAGCGGCAGCTTCCAGGTCACGCCCATGTTCTACCTCAACTACAAGAATGGCGTGAACTACAACCTGGTCGCGCAGACGCCGCAATATCGCATGGACACGCTCGCGGACATTCAGAACATTCCGGTCAACTCCTCTATGTCGTCCGCCACTCCGGCGCGTGCTACTCCGGAGGTGCTCGGCGATTTGTCTTCCATGCATCGCGATCATGAGCTCGGCGTGGTCTCGCACTACAACATCCGCCGCGTGGTCGATATCTACGGCGCCGTGCAGGACCGCGATCTCGGCGCCGTTGCGAAGGATGTCGAGACGATCGTTCACCAACACGAAAAGTCTCTGCCGCGCGGCATGTTCGTCTCTGTGCGCGGCCAGGTGCAGACGATGCGCAGCTCCTACATCTCGCTGCTCGGCGGCCTGGTCTTCGCCATTCTGCTGGTCTACATGCTGATCGTGGTGAACTTCCAGTCCTGGCTGGATCCGTTCATCATCATCACCGCATTGCCTGCTGCACTGGCCGGCATCGTGATCTTTCTCTTTCTCACGCACACAACGCTCAGCGTGCCGGCCCTGATGGGCGCCATCATGTGCATGGGCGTGGCCACGGCCAACAGCATTCTCGTCGTTTCGTTCGCAAAGCTGCGCCTGGCCGAGCACGGCGACGCCATCCTGGCAGCAATCGAGGCCGGCGCAACACGCTTCCGTCCGGTCTGCATGACGGCGCTGGCCATGATCATCGGCATGATTCCGATGGCGCTCGGCCTCGGTGACGGCGGCGAGCAGAATGCGCCGCTCGGCCGCGCAGTGATTGGCGGACTGCTGTGCGCCACCGTGGCCACGCTTATCTTCGTGCCGGCGGTCTTTGGCCTGCTGCACGGAATGGGGAAACGCGGACCGCGGCGCAGAAGAGCTGGAGCACACGGAACAGCCGTTACATGCATAGCCATCGGGGCATAGCGACCGAAGAGTGGAAAGTCGAAAGCAAGAGGTGAGGGACCATGCCACAGTGTGACGAAATGGACGATAAGGCCGTGATTGAGGACAAAGCTGCGTGAACGCACGTGGCCACACAGACCAGCGAGCCGCCGCACAGCGCACTGCGAGCCGGAGCGCAAGCTCAGCCGCGCGCTTCTCGCCGGCGTCATCGTCGCGGCTCTGGTGCTCGCCGTCCTCATCGTGATGGGCGTTCGCTCCCGCGTTCACGCCGAAGAGACGCTGAAAAGCGATTCGCAGCGCAACGCCGTTCTCTCCGTCGCCGTAACCAGGCCGACGCAAGGCGCGGGCCCGCTGGAGATCACGCTTCCCGCAAATACGCAGGCATACATCGACACGCCAATCTACGCACGCACCAACGGCTATCTGCGCAAGTGGTATGCGGATATCGGAACGCGCGTGCATCGCGGGCAGATTCTGGCCGAAATCGAAACACCAGAGCTGGACCAGCAGGTGCAGCAGGCGAAGTCGGATCTGGCCACCGCCGAGGCCAACCAGCAGATCGCCCAGATCACCGCCGAGCGGTGGAAGAAGCTGCTGGCCAAGAATGCCGTCTCGCGCCAGGAGGCCGACCAGGCCACCAGCGACTTCAGCGCGCGGCAGTCGGCGCTCTCCTCTGCTCAGGCCAACTTCCGGCGGCTGGAACAACTGCAGGGCTTCGAAAAGATCTACGCTCCGTTCGACGGCGTGATCACGGCGCGCAATGTTGATATCGGCGCGCTGATCCAGGCCGGCGACAGCGGCTCGCCGCGATCCGAGCTGTTTCACATGGCATCCACGGACAAGCTGCGTCTGTTCGTGCCCGTTCCGGAGGTCTATGCGGATACCGTCCACAACGGCGGCAAGATCGCCGTCACGTCCGACGCTGCTCCGAATCAGAAGTTCCTCGGCACCATCGTCCGCAACTCGGAGTCGATCGACATCTCCAATCGCACTCTGAACATGGAAGTGGATGTGCCGAATGCCAACCATAAACTCCTGCCCGGTCAATATGCCTTCGTGCATCTGCCGATTCCTCCCGCTTCCTCCTCGATGACATTGCCCTCCAACGCCTTGCTCTTCCGTGCCGAGGGGCTGCGCGTCGGCGTGGTGCGCAACGGGCATGTGGCGCTGACGCCGGTTGAGATCGGCCATGACTACGGCGCGAAGGTCGAGATCATCGCGGGACTCACGCCGCAGGACCAGGTCATCCTCAATCCTTCGGACTCCCTCGCGCAGGGTGAGCCCGTGGAGATTGAGAAAGGCGCTGCGCAATGAAACGCTCTCTCCGCTCTGGCCTTCGCACTCGTCCTGCTGCCGCTCGCCGGCTGCATGGTGGGGCCGAAGTACAAGACGCCACCCGCTCCTCTCGCGCCCTCCTTCAAGGAGGCACAGCCCGCCTCCTTCGCCGAGCAGGACGGCTGGAAGCCCGGTCAGCCCAGCGACACCAGGCTGAAGGGCGACTGGTGGACCATCTATGACGATCCACAATTGAACGCGCTGGAAGCGCAGGTGGACGGCGCGAATCAGTCATTGAAAGCGGCCGCCGCAAACTTCCGCGGAGCACGCGCGCAGATTGGATACGAGCGTGCAAACGAGGCGCCGACCATCGGCGTCGGGCCCAGCATCGGCTCGGTCCGCAACTCGGCCAATCAGCCTTACTTCCCTAGCACCCTTGCCAACAACGGCTCCGGCGATTTCATTTTGCCCATCGATCTCAACTACGAAGTCGATCTATGGGGACGCATCCGTCGCAGCGTGACAGCAGCGCGCGAAACCGCACAGGCAACCGATGCCGATCTGGAAAACGCGCGCCTCAGCCTGCATGCGGAGCTTGCCATCGACTACTTCGGCGTTCGTTCCGACGATGCGCAGGAAAAGCTTCTCGATGACACGGTGAAGGCGTACGAAGCGGCATTGCAGTTGACCAAGGACCGCTTTGAAGGCGGCGCCGCGCCGCAGTCCGACGTAAGCCAGGCGCAGACGCAGCTCGATCAGGCGCGTGTGCAGCGGACCGACCTTGAAGTGCAGCGCGCGCAGTATGAGCACGCGATCGCCGTATTGATCGGCAAACCGCCGGCGCAGTTCACGCTGCCGCCACTGCCGCTGAATCTACAGGCTCCCGCGATCCCGCACATTCCCGGGCATGGTTCCCGCAACACTGCTGGAGCGGCGTCCTGACATCGCGGCGGAGGAGCGCCGCATGGCGGCGGCCAATGAACAGATCGGCATCGCGCAGGCTGCGTATTATCCGACGCTCTCACTCAGCGCTACCGCCGGCCTTCAGGGAACCTCGGCGTTGAACTGGTTTAACTGGCCCAGCCGCTTCTGGGCTGTCGGCCCTTCGCTTTCCGAGACGGTCTTCGATGCAGGCCGGCGCCGCTCCGCCAAAACCATCACCGTCGCAGGCTACGACGCGAATGTCGCAAATTACCGCCAGACCGTTCTCACCGCCTTCCAACAGGTGGAAGATAACCTGGCCGCGCTGCGCGTCCTCACAAACGAGGCGCAGCAGCAGCATGAAACCACTGCGTCCGCCGAGCAGTCGCTGGACCTCTTTCAGACGCGCTATGAGGGCGGAGTGGACACCTATCTGCAGGTGGTCACCTGGCAGACAGCCGCGCTGAACAATCAGCGCAACGATCTCTACATCCTGGAACGCCGCCTGGATGCAAGCGTGCTGCTGGTCAAGGCTCTGGGCGGCGGCTGGGATACGACGAAGCTTCCGCATCTCTGAGGGCGCGCTGCCACGGGCGCTGGCTTCAGGCCCGCGCCGTTACAAAATCGGACATCCCATCGCTTTGGCCAGTTATGATAGGCGCGCGATCCTTGCCCAGACTCCCGCGCGCCCGATCTACCGCGACGCGACCGGAGTGGCCAAGACCGGGACCGCGGAAGGTTTCATGCCAGATTTGTCTGCTCCGGATGCGAAGCGCGGCTATAACCGATTTCTTTTGCTGGTAGCGGGCCTTGGCGGCCTGCTGTACGGAGTGGACGTTGGCATCATCGGCGGCGCCCTGCCCTATTTGGAAGCGACCTCGCGGCTGACCGCCGGACAGTTGTCGATCATCGTCGCCGCCGTCCTGCTCGGGAGTGTCATCTCCACCTTGTTCGCCGGCCTGCTGGCTGACTGGATGGGCCGCAAGGCGCTGATGACGGTCAGCGGGCTGGCGTTTGTCATCAGCATTCCGATCATTGCCCTTTCGCAGGGCTACGAGCCACTCTTCTTCGGACGCCTGCTGCAGGGCATTAGCGGCGGCCTCATCGGTGTCGTCGTCCCGCTCTATCTTGCGGAGTGCCTCACAGCGGCACATCGCGGCAAGGGCACGGCGGTGTTTCAGTGGCTGCTGACGCTGGGTATCGTTCTCGCCGCGCTTATCGGGATCTATTACAGCTATCGCGTGCAGTCCGTCACGCGCATAGCGGATGCCGCCACGCTCTTCGCCTTCAAGGACCAGGCATGGCGGCGTATCTTCTGGGTCTCTCTTCCGCCGGGAATCCTGTTTGTCATTGGCAGCTTCTTTGTCGCCGAATCGCCGCGCTGGCTTTTCGTGAAAGGCAGAAAGGAGCGGGCCTATGCAGCGCTGCTTCGCTCCCGCACGCTCGAACAGGCAGACACCGAATTGAAGGAAATGGAAGAAACCGCGCTGGCGAAATCGTCAGCCGCCCCCGGCAAGCAGATCGGCTCCGGCAAACAGATCAAGGACTCCCTTCTGCGCCGGAAATACGTCATCCCCTTCCTGCTGGCCTGCGTCATTCTTTTCTGCAACACCGCGACCGGCATCAACTCGGTCGTTGCCTACAACACGAACATCCTCTTACAGAGCGGCCTTTCCGATCTCCTCGCACACTGGGGATATGTCATCTTCACCTGCGTCAATTTCCTGATGACGATTTGCGGCATGATGCTGATCGATCGCAAGGGCCGCAAGTTTCTCTTCATGATGGGCACCGCGGGCGTCATTGTGTCCATGATCGGTGTGGGACTGCTGTTTATGTCAACCGAGCGGGCGAACCTGGATTGCCGAAGCATTGTGCAAGCGATGGTCGCCCCTGACCAGACACTCACGCTTCCCTTCCATGCGGCAGAGGCGGAGCGATTGCTGACCACCAGGGGCTATCAGGGGCACGAGATCAGCAGCAATCGCGCTTCCTTGGCGGTCATTTACTCCTATGGCGATTTCACGGCGGCAGCCAGCATCGCCCGTTCGGACGATCAGGGAGCCGCGCCGATCCGGATCACTCGCGAGAACTGCGTCCCCAACAACAAGGTAGAAGCATTTTTCAAGAATCCGTTCGGCAATCTCGAAGCCGCTCGTACTGCGCCGCTGAAGATCGAAAGAGCTGCAATCGGCCGTATTCCCGATGCGGCGCATGGCTGGCTGGTGGCCCTCGGACTCTACATATTCGTGGCTTTCTATGCGACTGGCCCCGGCGTCGCCGTATGGCTTGCGCTCTCTGAGCTTATGCCCACCCGCATTCGCTCCAACGGCATGAGTATCGCGCTGGTCATCAACCAATTGGTCTCGACCACGCTCGCTGGAATCTTCCTTCCGGTCGCCAGCAAATACGGATATTCGGCGATGTTCTTTCTCTTTGCCGGCTTCACCGTAATCTACTTCATCACTGTGACATTCTTCCTGCCCGAGACCAAGGGCAAGACGCTGGAGGAGATCGAACGCCACTTCGAAGGAGCAACAGCATAAGGGCAGCAGGTTCCACTGTTGACCGTAACATTCTGAACAATCGATCCGTCGGAACCGATACCTGACGGACCGGTAACAGAATTACCCGTGGAACAACTGTACTGGATCGCAAGGCCCGACAGATCGATGTGGCTCAGCGGATTATTGGTGACATAGCCATAGAGGTTTGGCGATTGAGGGTTCGAGGGATTCGCCAAGGCTAAGCTTGATGGGTCGGGACTCATAAATCGGCCCAAATATTTGTTGCGATAAGACTTTTAATCGGGCGGCGTCTTGCTTACAGAAGGGTTAATCTGAATGTCGCACCTCGGACAAGACTTTCGGTAAAGCTGCGCGCAGCGCAACGATCGCCCACAGTTCGGACAAGGAAAAGCAGCATACTGCAACCATGTAAAGCACAGCCAAAGCATATAGCTAAGGGCAAGAATATAGGTCACAGTATAGGTGTGAAGAATTAACGGCAACAAAATTCCAACGACTGCACCGAACGGCATCCACCCCGCGAAAAGCACGATTAGCCGATGTTTTAGCTGGCGATATTCTTTCCAACTAATTTCGTGTTGATCTAGGGTATTACTCACACGGTGCCCCCGTAAAAGCTGCAGCTGTAGTAGTGGTTAACGCATAGCCATAGGAGCCTGCTCCGAGACCCATTGTGGCCCCAGCCTGCCAGATGAAATTCCCTTGTGCATCCCTTCCCCAAGGAAATCTGAAGCCCGAGTCCTAATCCTGCGTCAACAGCACCGCCGATGCGGCAGATCACGGAGCGGCAGATCACGTAGGCTATTTTCGCCGCTTAGAGGATTTCGATAGATAGGATTTCAGCGCGACCGCGTTGTTATGCTCCGCGTCATGCGAGCTGAACAGAAGCGTGACCGGGCCCTCGCGCATCGCGTTGCGGATAGGCTGCACCGCTTCCCGGTTTGCATCCAGCTCGGCGAAATATCTCCGCTGAAATTCCGCCCACTTCGCCGGATCGTGAGCAAACCATTGTCGGAGTTCGGTGCTCGGTGCCACCTCCTTCAGCCAGACATCCAGATGCAGCGCTTCTTTCTTTACGCCGCGCGGCCACAGGCGCTCGACCAGAAACCGCACGCCGCCCTCGGGGCTCTCCGGCTCATAAACCCGCTTCAGATGAATCATCCGATCGATCTCCTTCCCCGATGAGCTCAATGCCCGTCGCTATAATTGCAATCGGAAATGAACGTAACACTTCTGCCCGCAGTCGCCCAGCTCGCGCTGCTGGAGCAGCATAAGATATCGCCGCTCGAGTTAGCGGACGAGCATATTGCGCAGATTGAGCGCCTCAATCCGCTGTTGAACGCCATCATCGATTTCGATGCGGAACAATTCCGGGCGGAAGCTCGCGCCGCCGGCTCAGGCGCGCTTGCGAGGCTTGCCGCTCACCATCAAATCGTCGATCTCCGTCAAGGGCCGCCGCTGCGAGATCGGGAGCCTTCTGCGCAAGGGACATATCTCCGACGGCGATGCGGAAGCCGTCGCGCGCCTGCGCAGCAACGGAGCCATCCTTGCCGGGACGACAAACTGTCCCGAGTTCCTGATGGCCTACGAGACGGACAACCTGCTCTACGGGAAAACCAGCAATCCCTGGGACCTCGGCCGCTCTGCCGGCGGCTCGAGCGGAGGCGAAGCAGCCGCCATTGCTGCGGGCCTGTCAGCAGGCGGACTGGGCAGCGACAGCGGCGGCTCCGTGCGCGAACCGGCACACTTCTGCGGCATCTGTTCGCTCAAGCCGACTCCCGGACGCGTGCCGGGGCGCGGACACAATCCTCCCTGCATCGGCCCGTTTTCAATCCTCGGCGCAATTGGGCCAATGGCGCGCACCATCGCTGACATCAGTCTGCTCTTCCGGCTGCTCTCCTCACAGGACCCGATGGATCCCATAAGTCCGCCCCTCAGCTGGCAGGAAACGTCCATTGAAGAAGCGAAGACCATCCCGATTGGCTGGTTCGAGGACGATGGCTTGACCCCCGTCACGGCGGAGACGCGCCGCGCCGTGCAGGATGCCGCGCGCAGTTTAGAGCGCCAGGGCTTTACGGTTCGGCCATTTCGCCCCGCCTCGCTCGAAGCCGCACGTGAGTTGTGGTGGACATTTTTCATGCAGTGCGGAGCGATGTTCTATGCCCCCACCATTCGCGGACGCGAGCAGGAGCTCAGCCCGATCTTTCGCGAATTTCTCGACCTCGGACATTCCAAACCGCCGCTTACAGCAGAGTCTCTGCTGCAGGGCATGGGCGGACTGCGACCTGGTGCGCGGCCGCCTGCTTGCGGAAATGCGCGAAACTCCGATCCTGTTGACGCCCGTGTGCGCCGTGCCGGCCTTTCGGCACCGAGAACGCGAATGGACTATCGACGGCGTGCCTGTCAGCTATCTCGACGCCATGCGCTACACGCAGTGGTTCAACCTGCTTGCCTCGCCGGCTGCGGTTGTTCCCGTCGGCACGTCCGCTGAAGGATTGCCCATCGGAGTGCAGATAGCTGGCCGGCCCTTCGAAGATGAGGCAGTGCTGGCCGTGGCGGCCGCAGTCGAGCGCGAATTCGGCTACCAGCCCCCACCGCTCGCCCTGCGCACGTAAAGCCCTCGTCATCAGCTGAGCAACAACTCCTGCAGTTGGTCAATGCGCCCGTCTCACCGAACGTGAGCGACCAAAGGAAGCGAACCCCACAGAACGCGCCGCAGGCGCATGTGCCCCGGACGGCCAGTCCGCGAGGTACACTTCTTGCGCGAGGAAACGCCCTACCATGAGCATGTTCACCCTCATCATCGTCGTCATCGTTGTCCTGTACATTCTGGGTTCGATCAAGATTCTCCGCGAGTACGAGCGCGGCGTAGTCTTCCGTCTGGGCCGTGCCCTTCCCACGCCGAAAGGTCCAGGCGTCATCCTGATCTTCCGCCCCTTCGACCAGATGGTGCGCGTCACGCTGCGGCAGGAGGTCCTCGAAGTCCCGCCGCAGGACATCATTACCCGCGACAACGTCACCCTCAAGGTGAACGCCGTCATCACGCTGCGCGTCGTCGATCCGTCCAAGGCCGTGATCGAGGTCTCGAACTACGTCTACCAGACCTCGCAGTTCGCCCAGACCACCTTGCGCTCCGTGCTCGGCGAGGTCGAGCTCGACCAGTTGCTCAGCCATCGCGAAGCGCTCAACGCCCGCATCCAGGAGATACTCGACAAGCACACCGCCCCCTGGGGCGTGAAGGTCACCAGTACCGAGGTCAAGCAGGTCGATCTGCCCGAGTCCATGTTGCGCGCCATGGCCAAGCAGGCCGAGGCCGAGCGCGAAAAGCGCTCCAAGATCATCAATGCCGAAGGCGAGTTCGCCGCCTCGCAGCGCCTGGTGGACGCCGCCGCCCTGCTCGCTCAGCAGCCCATCACCATGCAGCTCCGCTACCTGCAGACCCTTACCGATATAGGTACGGAGAAGAACACCACCATCGTCTTTCCTCTACCCATCGAGCTGATCTCGTTGTTCAATAAGACGGTAACCGGCAACGTCACGGGACCGGGCATTGTTCCCGCACCCCCGCCGCCTGCCGCAACCGACGAACATCCATGAACTCGCTTTTCGACGAAGACGATCGCGAAGAACCCGGGTCGAACGCCGACTTGACCCTGGGCATCGGCTCGCTGCTCAGCATCTTCTTCGGCATTGTGCTCATCTGCGGCATCTTCTTCGGCTTTGGCTATTCCATGGGCCGCCGCAATGCGCGCTCCACTGCCGCAACTGTTCCCGTTACGTCTCTCCCCGCGCAGACTGCCGCAACCTCGCCGCTGCCGCCGAACGAGCTCAGCGGCGCGCCGCTCAAGCCGCCATCGGACAGCGCCGCCGCATTCCCGCCCGACGTCACCAGCCCCGCGCCTGACGAGAGCAAAGCTCCAAAGCCCTCCAGCAGCAGCCATCCGGCGCAGGATAAGAAGCCCACCGACGATTCGGCGAACACGCCTCCGCCAGCCAAGGCCGCCCGCGTGGCCGAACCTGCGACCGACAGTCCATCGCTCAGCGCCGTTCCTGTCGCCCACCACACGACGCCGGCTGGCCAAGCCGCATGCCGGCATCAGCGCGCCCCTCGCGCAGGCGCCGGGCGATTCGCCCATCCTTCCCGGCCATCCCATCATGGTGCAGATCGCCGCCATCAGCCGCCAGGAAGACGCCGAAGTCCTCGCCGGCGCGCTGCGCAAGCACGGCTTCAATCCCTCCGTCCGTCCGGGAACCACTGACAAGCTCTTCCACGTGCAGGTCGGGCCCTTCACCGACAAGGCGCAGGCCGAGTCCATCAAGCAGCATCTGCTCGCCGACGGCTACAACGCCATCATGAAGTAGCAGAGTTCAGGCCCGACGCGATCGCCCTTCGCACCGCTTCCATCAGATCGTCCTTACTCGCATATGCGGAAGGATGAATCGGCGCATGGAACGTAATCGTGACGGTGCCACTCTTCAAACTTACGCTGCCCTTCGGCAGCAGCCGCGTCGTGCCTACGATCGAAACCGGCACCACCGGCGCGCCTGACTCCATCGCCACGAAGAACGGCCCCTTTTTGAAAGGCAGCAGCGACCCGTCACGCGATCGCGTGCCCTCCGGAAAGATCACCAGGCAGCTATCCCTGCTCCAGCGCGCGTTGCGCCGCGGCAGAGCTCGCCATTGCCGACTCCACCGTGCCGTCGCGCCGCACAGGAATGTCTCCTGCCAGCCGCAACGCGTATCCCAGCACCGGAATCCGCATCAGCGATTCTTTCAGATAGATCACTACGCGGCCCGGCAGCACCGGGATCAATGCCGGCGGGTCCAGGTTCGACGAGTGGTTCGCCATCACGATGGATGCACCGCGCGGCAATCGCTCCATTCCAACCAGCACCACACGCACGCCCACCAGCGGCAGCCCCACGCGCGTGATCCAGAAGTCCAACGCGTAAGAGCAGCCGTGTGTCGCGCGTGATCAGCGTCCACGGAAACACCACCAGCGCGGCCGGCACTGCGAGCACGGTCCAGATCAGAACCAGAACCAGGCTGCGGATGATGCCGCCCATGGAGTTCGATGTCTCCCGATCAGGCATTCGCTAATGGCGCGGAGACAGTCTGGGACGCAAGCCGCGCCGGCAGCTTCTCATAGATGCCATCGAAGCCGCCATTCGAAAGGATCGCCACCACATCTCCCGCGCGCGCTCCGGCGGCCACATGCGTCACGATCTGTTCCACATTCGCCGCCAGCGTCGCGCGACGACCCTGCGCCACCAGCGCGCGGACGACTGCCTCCGGATGCAGCCGCTCTGCCACCGGGATGCTCTCCTGCTTGAAGACGCCGGCCAGCACAACCTCATCCGCCAGCGCCAGGGCGTCGACCAACTCCCGCTCAAAGACATTTCGCCGCAGCGTGTTCGATCGCGGCTCCAGTACCGCCCACAAACGCGATTCAGGATACGCGGCACGCAGCGCGCGCAGCGTCTCGCGGATCGCCGTCGGGTGATGCGCGAAGTCATCAATCACCGTTACGCCGCGCTCCACGGCCCGCACCTCAAGGCGCCGCTTCACGCTCTTGAAGGTCGCCAACGCATCCGCAATTGCGCGATGATCGACGCCCTGCCCCGCCGCAAGCGCCGCCGCCGCCGTCGCGTTCAGCGCATTGTGCTCGCCCGCCATGGGCAACGTCAGCGCGAGCCACGGCTTTCCGCCATGCAGGACGTGCCACTCTGTCCGGCCATCGCGATGCGCAAGGTCGCGCACTTGCCACTCCGACCCCTCGGCGAAACCATACCGCTCCACCTTGCAGAATGCCTTCGCCACGCACTCGCTCACGTTCTCGCTGCCGTCGAAAGCCACCACCCGCCCGCGCCGGGGTACCAGGTTCACCAGCCGCTTGAACGCCGTCTTTACGGCATCCAGATCCTGATAGATGTCCGCATGGTCGAACTCCACGTGCGTCAGAATCACGGCATCCGGGAAGTAGTGCATGAACTTCGGCCCCTTGTCGAAGAAGGCCGTGTCATACTCATCGCCTTCCAGGATGAAGCTGTTGCTGCGCGCTACCTGAAAGCTGGTGCCGAAGTTCTCCGCCACGCCGCCAATCAGAAACGACGGCCCAAGCTCTCCGCGCATCCGCGCCGCTGTCTCGTAGATCCACGCCAGCATGCTGGTCGTTGTCGTCTTGCCGTGCGTGCCCGCCACCACCAGCGATTCGCGCCCGGTCAGAAACTCTTCATAGACCGTCTGCGCCATGGAGCGGAACGGAATCCGCTGGTCCAGCACATACTCCAGCTCGATGTTCCCGCGCGAGATCGCATTGCCCACAATCACCAGGTCCGGTCGCGGCTCCAGGTTCTTCTCCGCATAAGGCTCCATCACCGGAATCCCCAGCGTCTCCAGCAGGTCCGACATCGGCGGATACGCAGCCGCATCCGAGCCCGTCACCGTATGCCCTTCCAATTGCAGCATGCCCGCCAGCGACGCCATCGCCGTCCCGCAGATTCCGATGAGATGTATATGCTTTGCTTCCGTCTTCATTGCTCCTCTTCGTCGCTCCTCACTCGCGCTCCCACGCGCAGCTCCGCCGTGGCTCCTTCCAGCACCAGTTCCGCCTCTACTCCAAACGGCACCGTAACATTGCTGCGTGACACATGGCCCGAACGAAGCCCATAACCGATCGGCCCCGGAAACCACTCCAGCACGGTCAGGATCACCCTCTCGATCAGGTCCGCCGGCGCGCCGGGCGATGCGCAATCGAGCATCTCTCCAAACACAATCCCCGTCACGCCCTCAAACTTCCCCGCCAGCTTCAGATGCCGCAGCATGCGATCGATCTGGTACGGCTTCTCGCCCAGGTCCTCCAGGAACAGCAGCTTGCCTTCCGTCTGCGCGGCAAACGGCGTACCCAGCGACGCCGCCAGCAGGCTGAGGCAGCCTCCATACAAAACACCGCGGGCCGTTCCCGGCCGCACCGTCCGTAATCCCGATTCGTCGCCCAGCCGATACGCCTGCCCGCCAAGCGCGGAGGCAAAGCTGACCAGGTCCACGCCGTCCCCACGCGAGAAGTCCGCCGCCACCATCGGTCCGTGCAGTACCGGCACGCCGGTCTGGTCCAGCATCCAGGTCGCAATCGCCGTGTGGTCGCTGTAGCCGATGAACGGCTTCGGATTCCGCCGCAGCAACTCCAGATCGAGCCCTTCCAGCAGATAATTGCTTCCGTATCCACCGCGGATACAAATCACCGCGTCCACATCAGGATCGGCAAAGGCTCCGTGCAGATCAGCCAGTCTCTGTTCCGGCGTCGCCGCAAAGTAAGGCCACGTTTGAAAGAGCGCATGCGGCATCAGCGTGACCGTATGGCCCAGCGCACGCAGCCGCTCCACGCCGCGCTGCACCTTCTCCGGATCGGCATTGCTCGCCGGCGCCACGACCGCCAGCCGGATCGGCCGCTGATTCACGGCGTTGCCTCCGCAAGCCACTCGCCGCGCGCCAGCACGACCGCCGGGCCGGTCAGCCGGAGTTCCGATTGCGCATCCCGCCACTCGACAATCTGTTCACCGCCCGAAGCGACGACGTGCAGCCGCCTCGGCGCACCTTCCAGCGCCATCATCATCGCGGCGCTCGCGCTGGTCCCCGTTCCGGATGAAGACGTTGGCCCCACGCCTCGCTCGTAGATGCGAATCTCAATTGCGTCCTCCGCCAGCCGGCGCACAAACTCCACATTCGTGCCCGCAGGAAAATCCGGATGGGTGCAGATCGCCGCGCCCGTCTCCTGCCACGCGCGCCCACCCATGACGAAGTGCTTGTTCTCCGCCCGCGCGACGAACTGCGGATTGCCCATCGCCACCACCGCGCCTTCGATCTCCATGCCATCTTCGAGCCTGACGGTCGCGCGCCCTACCGTCGGCACCCCCATGTCCGTCGTGAACTGGAACACCGCGCCATCTGCCGCTTCAATCCGGCAAACACGCAGCCCTGCGTCGGTCTCAATCTGCAGATCATCGCCCGCGCCCAGCCCGGCCCGATACGCCATCCACGCCGCGACGCAGCGCGTGCCGTTGCCCGAAAGCTCGGCAGCCGATCCATCCGCGTTGTAGAGATGAATCGCACCCGCGCGCTCGTTCCGCTGCGTCAGATACTCCACGCCGTCCGCGCCGATGCCTGTCGTACGTGCGCACATCTCCCGCGCGAGCTGCCCCAGGTCGCGCCCGCGAACCTGGGTCGCGTCCACAATCAGGAAGTCATTCCCGCAGGCATGCGCCTTCGCGAACTCGATCACCCCGTCTTCTCTCATTCCTCTTCCCACGTCCGGAAGGTCAACACCTTATCAATCCCCGTGCCCTTCGTCAGCAGCGCTGTCAGGCGGCGATGCCCGCTTCGCGTCGCCATCACGGTAAACGACAGCCGGGCTATTCCGGCGAAGCTTTCGCGATCCACAGAATCGAGCCTTCGGCGCTCCTCGTCCATGACGTGGAGTATCGACGCCTGCATCGCATCGGCATCGGAACCGCGTACCTCGTAGAGGCGGCTGTGCAGCTTCAGATTTGTATAGGTCTCCAGCGCACCCACAGCCTCCAACGCCAGCAGGATCAGCAGCGTCGCAAAAGCCGCCGGCAGGTAAAGACCGGCACCGCACGCCATGCCTACCGCCGCCACGGCAAACACCGTAGCCGCGCTGGTCAGGCCACTAATGCGGCTACGATTGTGGAGGATCAGCCCTGCGCCCAGAAAGCCCACGCCCTGTACGATGTTCGACGCGATCTGCCCTTTGCTGGTACTCAACTCGCCCGCAATCAGGGGCGACAGGTAGGTGAACAGCGCCGACGCGAAGCAGATCAGCAGGTTGGTGCGCACGCCCGATGGCTTATGGTGATATTCGCGATCCAGTCCGATGACCCCGCCCAGAGCGCAGGACAGCAGCAGCCGCATCGTGCCCGTGTCCGTCAGCGCCCACTGCTCCAGCCGGCTGAAGCTCAGAGCGTGTTTTGCATCGAACATCATCATCATCGACGTGGCGCACCTCGCGCGGCAGCAGGCCACAGCCCGCTACCCACCGCGTGATGCTATCACCCGGCCGAACCGCTGCCACTCCCACAGCCGGGCTACTCCGGATTCGCGATAGCGGTTGCGCCGGGTTTAGCGATAGCGCCTGCGGCGGGTTGAGCCATATACCCGGGCGCACGGCTGCCCCGTCGAACAGATAATCTGCTCCAGCGTCAGCCCCTGCGGATGCGCGGCGACGGCCTTCGCGACCGTGTCGCCATCAAGCGCCACTACATAGTCGGCCTTTGCCGCCGGGTCCTTCAGCGCCGCCTGCCACTCGTAGTAGTCGCCCTCGTTGATGATGTTGCGCAGCGGTATCCCGGCCTGCTGCACCGCGCCGATGTGCTCGGAGGTATACATCAGCAGCGTCTTGCCCGGCGGCAGGATGCGCAGCCAGTTCGCGAGCGTGGTCTCAAACGCAATCCGCGTACGTGAATTCTTCACCGCCTCCTGGAATACCAGCGGCCGTGCCCGCAACAACAGCACCGTATTTGCCAGGATCAGCGCCGTCGTTGCCGGCACCATCCATCTCTCCCACCGCGGCCGCCACCTCGCCAGCCCGTCCAGCGCAGCGGCTCCGAATAACGCGAACGCCGGCAGCATCTCCAATCCGTAGCGCGTGTTGTACCAGGAGTGCGGAAACCACACCGGAATGAAAATCGGCACCGACCCGTAAGCTACCGAGTACACATAGAACGGCAGCGGCAGCCACAACAGCGACGCCGACAGAAGCCCCGCACTCCGCCGCCGCGCCCACAGCACCGCCGTCCCGGCCAGTGCCAGCACAAAGATCAATTGCGTAGCGTAAGGAACAACAGCGCCCAGCTCCGCTGCCTTCAGGAAGTACAACGCCGCGACCACCGGCCGGTGGTATTCCATATAGTGGCCGGGGCCGTTGGGCGAAGTCCTCGCCTCAATCGCAGACGCCGAATAGGGTCCGCGCAGGAAATCAAACGGGTCGTGAAACTGCTTCGCGTTGTAAGCGATCCACATCAGCGGCGCCATCACCACCAGCACCGAGCCCAAGAGCCAAAGGCCAGTCAGCCGCTCACGGAAGTTCCGCCGCCGCAGGACGATCCACGTCGCAATGCACCACGCCGCCGCGGTGTAGATCCATCCGTCATACCGCGTGAAGACCGCGCACACCAGCAGCAGCGCCGCACCCAGCAGCAGCCGCCCGAGCCCCTCCGCATTGCCGCCTTCCGAGCGCCGCGCCAGCAGTGTGATCAGCAGCGCAACCCAGATCATCTCCGCCAGAAACAACGGCTCGGTCATCGCCGTCGTCGAGAAATACAGCAGCCCGGGATTCAGCGCGAAGAACGCGACCGCAAGCCACGCGACGGAATGCCGAACGAAACAAAGCGCCAGCCGGTAAAGCCCGACGCACGAAGCCACATAGCAGGCCATCGACGGAATCGCCGCCGCCACTCCGCTCTGCCACCAGCTCATCTTCAGCACGAAGGGCACCAGCAGCAGGTGCGGCAGCGGCAGCCACACCGACCCAAGCTGGCGAAAGCCCGGCTCGCGCGAATCGAAGAGCCGCCGCGCAATGTGCAGGTGCGCCACCGCATCGCCGTATAGCAGCAGCAGTTGATGCCGCGAGCAGAAAGCAAGGGCCGCCAGCGCGATCAGGACGCTCGCGAGCGCGACCGTCGCCGCGTCGCGGGACTCCCGCGGCCGCGGAGTCTCAGTCAAGGTGGCTGAGCGCGCGGAATTGCTGGAAGCGCGCATCGATCTCCTCACGAGTCAGCTTCTGCGTGCGCTCAGTCCCGAACTTCTCTACGGCAAACGAGCCCATCACTCCACCGTAGAACATCGCCTTGCGGAAGTTCGCCGGCGTCAGCTCGCCCTTCTGCGATGCCAGATAGCCAAAGAACCCACCGGCAAACGAGTCGCCCGCGCCCGTGGGATCGACCACTTCGGCCAGCGGCAGCGCCGGCGCGCGGAATGGCGTGGCACACGTCTCCGGCTTTGCCCCGGGAAACGATCGCTCGCTGAAGAAGACCGTCGCACCATACTCGCCATGCTTCACGATCAGTGTCTTCACGCCCATACCGAGAATCTTCTTCGCCGCGCACACCAGGTTGGCGTCCTCGGCCAGCATCTTGGCCTCGCCGTCGTTGATCAACAGCACGTCCAGATCCACCAGCACCTCACCCAGCGCCGCGCGATGGTCCTTGATCCAGTAATTCATGGTGTCGCCGCAGACCATCCGCACCTTCGGCATCTCATGCCGCACGCGCGCCTGCAGCTTGGGATCGATGTTCGCCAGGAAGAGAAATTCCGAATCGAGATAGCTCTTCGGAATCTTCGGCGCAAACGTCTCGAAGACGTTCAGCTCCGTCGCCAGCGTGTCCGCCTCGTTCAGCGTGCGGTTATACGACCCGGTCCAGTGGAAGCTCTTGCCGCCCACATGCTCGATGCCCGCCGTATCGATGCCGCGTTGTTTCAATACATCTTCGTTGGCCGCAGTGAAATCCTCGCCCACCACGCCAATCACGCGCACCTGCGTGAAGTAGCTGGCGGCCAGCGCGAAATGCGTCGCCGCGCCCCCCAGCGCATGATCTACCCGGCCGCTCGGAGTTTCAATGCTGTCAAACGCAACACTGCCAACAACCACAATGGACATGCAGGCTTCCTTTAAAAATTACGAGAGATATTTTCCAACAATCGGCTCCAGCTTCTTGCGAGTCGCCGCAGGAATCGCATCGCGGCTGGTCAGGATGGCAAACTTCATCGCGCTGGCACATGCACATGTACGTTCCGCCGGAACCGCCCGTACCGCCGCACGCAGCACCTTCGCCGCATTGGCCGCGTTCTGGTGCATCACCGCGACAATCTGGTCCACCGTCACATCGTCGTGCCCGGCGCGCCAGCAGTCATAGTCGGTCACCATCGCCATCGTCGCGTAGCAGATCTCCGCCTCGCGGGCCAGCTTCGCCTCCTGCAGGTTCGTCATGCCGATCACATCCGCGCCCCAACTGCGGTACAGATTCGACTCGGCGCGCGTGGAGAACTGCGGCCCCTCCATGCATACATACGTGCCACCGCGTTTGCCGATCACATTCTCCGCATCGCATGCATCCGCGATCGTCTTCGCCACCACGCCGCACACCGGATCGCCAAAGGCCACATGCGCGACAATCCCGTCGCCGAAGAACGTGCTCGTCCGCAGGAAGGTGCGGTCGATGAACTGGTCCGGCACCACGAAGTCCGTCGGCTTGTGCTCTTCCTTCAACGAGCCCACGGCTGATACGGAGATGATGCGCTCCACACCGGCCAGCTTCATCGCAAACAGATTGGCGCGAAAGTTGATCTCGCTCGGCAGCAGCCTGTGACCGCGCCCATGTCGCGCCAGAAAGGCGACCTTCCGCCCCTCAAGTGTGCCCAGCACCAGCTTGTCCGAAGGCTCGCCAAACGGCGTCTGGATGGCTACTTCCTGTGTGTCGGTAAGGCCCGGCATCGTGTACAGCCCGCTGCCGCCGATAATCCCGATCTCTGCCTGTTGCAAATCGTTCTCCGCGCCCGCCGCACCACTGCCGCAGCGCACGCATGGCTTGTTGGATTGGAAACGTCAGTATACTGTGCCCTCAGTGCGGCAGCGCCACCCGCATCATGCCAAAGCGGCTCATCAGCCGCGCAATGCTCTCGCTCAGCTCGGGAGCCGTCTCGCTCATCCTCGCCTGCTGTTCCCCGCTGTGCTTCAGCGCGCCGGTCATCGCCAGCTCCAGCTTGCGCGCCAGCGGCAGCGGAAAGCTTTCGCTGATGAACACGCCGCGTCCCACGGTCGCGATCACCACCGGCCCCTCCTCCGTCGTAAACACGCTCTCGCCGGATTCGCTGTCGCTCTCATCCTTCGGCTCAAGGTGCAGGTCCGTGTACTTCCGCTTCAGGTTGTCCGCATAGATCGCTGCAAAGCGCGCCGCCGCATCTTCGCTCTTCCACTGCGACAGGTACAGCAGCGCCACCGACTTGGTCGAGTCCTTCTCCTGGGGCGTCTTGGCCGCGCGGCTCTGCGCCGCGTAGTAGATGCCGCCGTCCCACTCCGGTGTCAGTTGCGCCGCCTCGTCCTTGCCCGCAAACAGCTCTGTCAGTATCCGCACATCCAGCGCGCCCATCACGCCGATGTCGTATGGTGCATACTCCGTGTCGATCAGCGGATGAATGTCCGGCATGGTCAGCAGCGTCGGATGCACCTGTTGCTCCCACGCCCGGGGATGCATGATCTCGAAGCTCGTCCCCGGCGGCCGGTCCAGCGCTCCGGCAAAGGCCTCGTTCGCCCCCTGATCTTTCAGCACCACCTGCTCAAAATTCAGCCCCTCGCGATACGGAAACAGCAGCGACTCCTTCAACAGCAGCGGAGCGCGCGTCATCACTGGCGAATCGCCGTCGTCGCCACCCAGTTCATCCAGTTGCGCTGCGATATCCGGCAGCTTGGCCAGCGACTGCCCCTTCGGTGCGAGCCCCCAGTCCAGAAAGACCACCATGGCCTGGCCCTCGGCCACCGCCTCGCGCGCCGTATCTGCTTCATCCGTGCGCAGATGGTCGTTGTCCTCATCTACATTTTTCGCGACGGATTCCTTGCTCTGGTCGCTCCACTTCTCCAGGTCCACATGCTGGTCCTGCAGCGCATGCGTCAGCTCATGCGCCAGCACCGGCTTCTGCTCGTCGGGCGCAATCCAGTCCAGCATGTTCACGGTCTTGGTCTTGCTGTCGTAGTAGCCCGCAATCTGCTCCGTCAGCAGGCTCACGATGAACGGCTTCAAATGGAAATCCCGGTCCAGCAGCCCGAACTTCTTCAGCACAATCTCGGAACTCTCCAGCCGCGCCGCATCCTTGTCATCCTTCATCTTGCTCAGGATGTAATGCTCCACCTCGCCGCGGTTCGTCATCCGCCGCTTCACCGGATGGTGGATCGAAAGATCGCTGTCCTTACTCGCGAACGCCAGTATCTGATCGACGGAACGAAACAGCTCCTTCGCCTGCGCCGGCGTGATCTTCTGGTCTGGCTTGTGCTGCGCCGGCGGATTCTGTGGCGGCGCAGGGCCTGTCGTCTGCCCCGGCAGCGGCAGCGCGGCCATCAGCCCTACCGCGATCGCCGCATAGGCGGCCCGTTTCAATCGTGTCACCATTCGCCCTCACCGCCTGCGCCGCCCGGTTAGCCCGCTTCCTGAAGGCTATAATTTTCTTCAGGCTTCCGCTAATGCAAGACACTTCCGCTACCACCGTGGCTACCTCTCCAGACGCGCCTCAGGCCGCGCAGGTGAGCACGCCTACCGCACTTGCCCAGGCGCTCGGCGCTCCAGCATCCCCTCAGGAGTTCGGCGGAGCCCTCAGCTTCCCCGTCTTCAGCGCCTTTTCCCAGGAGCTCGCCGCGCTTACGGAAGGCGCCGGTGTATTCGACCTTGGCTATCGCGGACAGATCGCCGTCAGCAGCGCAGACCGCCTGCGCTGGCTGAACGGCATGCTCACCAACAACCTTCAGGAACTCGCCGAGGGTGCCGGCAACTATAGCTTTGTGCTCAATGCCCAGGGCCGCATCCAGGGAGACTGCGACGCCTTCCGCATGGCCGACCACCTGCTCGTCCTCACCGACCGCAGCCAGGTCCCGGCGCTCATGGCGCACTTCGACCACTTCATCATCATGGATGACGTCGCCCTCGAAGACGTCTCCGCCACCCGCACTGCGCTCGGGCTCGCCGGCCCGGCCGCTCCGCAACTGCTCGCCGCGCTCGGCGTTACTCTGCCCGCAGCGACCCCCGGTGCGCTCTGGCTCCTCCAGACCCGGATCTGCGGGGTGCCCGTCCAATTGACCGGTGGTTCTCCCGGCCAGTCGCCTCGCTTCGAGCTCTGGTGCGCGAATGAAAACGTCCGCACGCTCTGGGATGTTCTGCTCGCCGCAGGGGCCATCCCCTGCGGCATAGCTGCCGCGGAAGCTCTGCGCGTGCTCGAAGGCATCCCCCGCTACGGCGTCGACATCATCAGCCGCGATCTGCCCCAGGAGACTAGCCAGAACCGCGCGCTTCACTTCTCCAAAGGCTGCTACCTCGGTCAGGAGATCGTCGAGCGCATCCGTTCCCGCGGCCAGGTCCATCGCCGCCTCGCGCAGTTCACGCTATCGTCCGAACCGGCCACCTTGCCGCTTGAGCTTACTGCCGCCGGCGAGAGCGCACCCGCCGGCCGTGTCACCAGCACCGCGCTCTACAACGGCACGCGCTACGGTCTCGGCATCGTGCGCAACGAGGCCGTCCAGCGTCATCCAGTTGTCGACTATCCTGGCGGCACCGCCACGGTCCTTACCCATCCCCCGCTTGCACACTCATAGGAAGGTTCAATCACCATGCCCGACCAGCCATCCGGATTCACCGTCACCGATCGCCGCAAGTTCACCATCGAAGGCGACCTGCGCGAAGGCGCAGCCACGGCTGAAGAAACGCAGCAGTCGGAGCCGAAGCCGGACCCGCGCTCCGATCAGAAGCTCGGCCCGCAACTGGTCCAGAATGCTTCTGCTCCAGAAAAGGAAGTCGTGAAGGAAGTCGTGAATCCCAACCTCGAGCCGCTGCCCGAGGAGGAGGAAGTTTCCGACGAGCCTCCCGCGCCGACCGCCGTCGAATCCGCGCAGCAGGACGCTGACTACCGTGCCTCTTCCAAAAAAATCGACGATATGATCTCGCAAGCCAATCCCGGCGCGCGCGAAGCCGTCGGCCGCGGCGCGGAGATGACCTTCGACAAGCTGGTGCAATCCATCTACATGACCGCCGCGCTGCAGATGGGCGCCGGCGCCCAGCCCGGCGAGCAGCCCCGCGTCGATATCCTCGGCGCGCGCCAGAGCATCGACATGCTCAGCGTCCTTACGGAGAAAACTAAAGGCAACCTCACCGATAAGGAACAGCGGCTGTTGCAAAATGCCCTCTTCGAGCTGCGCATGATGTTCATGGAGATCACCAACGCCATCTCCTCCAGCGCCCACAACCCCTCCGCCAAGCCGCCCACGCGTTAGAAGGAGGGCTGCCTGCCCGTCAACGCCAGCATCCTGTTTCTCGGCAGCGGCACCTCCATGGGTGTTCCCACGCTGGGCTGTACCTGCCGCGTCTGCACCTCCGCCGATCCACGCGACCAGCGTCTTCGCCCCTCGATCGCCGTTGAATGGCAGGACAGCGACTCCTCCGCGCCGCATCGCGTCCTCATCGACACTGGCCCCGACTTCCGCCAGCAGGCGTTGCGCTTCGGCATCCGCAACATCGATGCCGTCCTCTATACCCACGCCCACGCCGACCACATCCTCGGCCTCGACGATCTCCGCCCGCTGAGCTTCTCCCACCGCGAGCAGAAGATGCCGCTCTACGCCGACAACACCACCGCCGACGTTCTTGAGCGTGTCTTCTCCTATACTTTTTCGGCAGATGCCACGTACCCTACTCGCGCGCGCGTCGAGCTCAAGCGGCTCGACGGTCCCGTTGAGGTCGCCGGCGTCACCTTCACGCCTGTCCCTCTCATGCACGGCCGCCTGCAGGTTACAGGCTACCGCGTCGGCAACGCGGCCTATCTCACTGACATGAACAGCATCCCGGACTCGAGCTTCGCTCTGCTCCAGGGCGTTGAGGTTGTCGTTCTGGACGCGCTCCGCCCGCAGCCTCATCCCACGCACGCCAACATCACCGACGCGCTTCTCTGGGCCGAGAAAATCGGCGCCCGCAGCACCTGGTTCACCCACATGTCGCACGAAGTCATGCACGCGGAAACAGACCCGCAGTTGCCTGAGTCCGTCCGCCTCGCGTACGACGGACTGCGCGTCCCCATCGAGCTTTAAGCCGCCATGCAGATCTTCCGCGACCCCGCTCAGTTGCCGGCCGAATACCGCTCTACCGTCGTCAGCGTCGGCAACTATGACGGCGTGCACCGTGGCCATCGCTTCCTTCTGGCACGCGTCGTCGAGCGTGCCCACGCGCTCGGCGCGCGTTCGGTCGCCGTCACCTTTGAGCCTCACCCCACGGATCTGCTGCGCCCCGGCTCCGGTCCGCGCCTCATCACGCCGACGCTTGCCGAGCGCCTCGATCTCCTTTCCACCACCGGCGTCGATGCCGTCGTCGTCTTCTCCTTCACTGCCGAATTCTCTCGACAAAGCGCTGAATCCTTCGCCCGCGACGTGCTCCTCGATCGCCTCCACGCAGTCGAAGTCCACGAAGGCGACAACTTTCGCTTCGGCTACCGCGCGGAGGCCGGAGTCGACGAACTCCGCGCCCTAGGCACCCGGCTCGGATTCGCCGTCCACATCTACCCGGCACTTCAGGTCCGCGGCATGAGCGTCTCCTCAAGCCTCATCCGCAAGCTCGTCTCCGCCGGCGACATCCGCCGTGCCCGCTGGCTGCTCGGCCGCCCCTTCTCCATCCTCAGCACGCCCGCGCCCGGCCGCGGCATCGGCAGCCGCCTCACCGTCCCCACCATCAACCTCGCCGGCTACGACGCCCTCGTCCCCGCCACCGGTGTCTACGTGACCCGCATGCAGATTGCGGACGAATGTTTCGACTCCGTCACCAATGTCGGCACCCGCCCCACCTTCGCGGACGCGTCCTTCGCCATCGAAAGCCATCTGCTCGACTTCCGCCCCGTCCCCCTGGACCAATCCACTCCCCTGCGCGTTACATTTCTTGCCCGCCTGCGCAACGAGCGCCAATGGCCGACACCGGAAGCGCTCCGCGAGCAGATCGGCCGCGATGTCCAGGCCGCAAAGCGCTACCTGCGCCGCCTCGCCCGCCCTTAAAGCCCTCCCCGGTTCCCAAATTTCTCGCCCGACGCACTGCCTTCATTGGAAACTCATTGGGCGTTTGCACGGTCGGGTGTAGCATTCCCGATGTCGTAACTCTTTCGGAGGAATTCATGCGCAAGTTTTTGAAGCACCTTCTGGCCCTGTCTTGCCTGGCCGCCACCGTCACCACCGCGGCCTATGCCGCCGATACCGACAAGAAACTCACCGACCGCCTCGACGCGGCAACCGCCGTCGTGCGCGAGTTGATGGGCACCCCGGACAAAGGCGTCCCCCTCTGGGTCGCTGCCAAGGCCACCTGCGTCCTCGTCGTGCCCGGCTACAAGAAGGGCGCCTTCATCGTAGGCGGCCAGTACGGCCAGGGCGTCGCCACCTGCCGCAACCGCCACCGCTGGAGCGCTCCGGTCTTCGTCCAGATCACCGGCGCCAGCTTCGGCTTCCAGGCCGGGGGCCAATCCACAGACCTCGTCCTCGTCGGCACCAACCACAAAAGCATGGATGACATGCTGAAAGAGAAGGTCAAGCTCGGCGGCGACATCGCAGCCTCCGCCGGCCCGGTCGGCCGCAACTCGCAGGCCTCGATCTCCGCCCTGGCTAATGCCGAGTTCCTCACCTACTCGCGCAGCAAAGGTCTCTTCGCCGGCCTCGATCTCACCGGCGACTACATCAATCAGAACAAGGACGACACCGCCGCCTACTACGGCAAGGACATCCACTACAGCGATATCCTCTCCGGCAGGACCCCGGTCCATGCCTCCTCACGCGCCTTCGTACGCGCGGTCTCGCAGCTCTTTGTCGAAGGCCGGGCCACCAAATAATCTGCAACAGCAGCAGTCGCAAAGGCCCGCGCCGAATGCCGCGGGCCTTTGCTCTTTTTGCTGACAGGCGCTCTCTCCCGTCTGTATCTTGGTGGCGGCATGGCCAGTCATGACCATGGCGCCGGTAGGACAGGGCTCAAATGAAATTGATTTCCGCGGCTTTACCCGTACCACTGCTCCTCGGACTCATCGCATACGCCGGCACGTCCCTCATGGCGCAGCCCGCTCAGGCGAACCGCGCCTCACCCTCCCCGCAGTACACCTTCAAGACCAATGTCAACCGCGTGCTCGTGGATGTCGTCGTCACCGACGAGCACGGCCAGCCGGTGCACGGTTTAGCGAAGAATGATTTCACTGTCCAGGAAGACGGCCAGCCGCAAACCGTACTCTCCTTCGACGCCTTTAATTTCGACAAGGGCATGGACTATCTCCCGCCCCCGCATCTTCCGCCACTGCCACCGGATACCTTCGTCAACCTTCCCGCCACTCCGGAGCGCGGCCCGCTCTACGTACTGTTCTACGACCTCGTCAACATTCCGCCGGATGACCAGATTCCCGCACGCGCACAGCTCATCCGCTTCATCCAGAACAAGCCCGCCGGGGCCCGCTTCGCCATCTTTGTTTCGTCGGACGGCGTCCATCTGGTCGAAGGCTTCACCTCCGATACCACGCAACTGCTCGCCGCCGTCGATCGCAACGGCAAACGCCGGCACGTGCCCAAGGTATTTCTCATGGGAGTGAACTTCGGCCGCGGCGATCAACTTGCGGCGGCCGAACGGCTCAGTGGCATCGCGCAATATCTCGCGCCGATCCCCGGACGCAAGAACATCATCTGGTTCGCCAGCGACTTTCCGCTCTCCCTCTTTCCCAGCCCAAATGGTGAGAACGCCTACGTCAACGAGGCAAAGCAGACCATCAACCTGCTCGCCAAAAATCAGATCGCGGTGTATCCAGTCGATACCAGCGCATTGCCCATCGCCGAGACATACGCCGCGCCCGGCAGTGTCGGCGGCGCTGGCATCACCACCGATGACCGCGACACCGGCATTCACTTTCCCAACATTGCGTCCGGTCCAAAGCCCGGCGTGGCTGGGAACCCGATCGGGACCTTCAAAGGCCCCGGTGTTTCTCTCACCGAGGCCAGCTACATGACGCAGGACCAGATCGCCGAGATGACCGGCGGCCGGGCCATCTACAGCACCAACAACCTGACCGGCGCGCTCGAAAAGGTAACTGAAATCGCTGGAAATTACTACACGCTCTCCTACTCCCCGTCCGACAAAAATCTCGACGGCAGCCTGCGTCACATCAAGGTCAGGCTGAAGCGCGATGGCGACTTCCGCCTCGCCTATCGCCGCGCCTACTACGCCACCATGGCGCCGGATGCAGACGCCTCAACCGATGACTCCATCGGCGCTGTAATGAAATGCGGCGCTCCTGAAGATCATCAGTTGATCTTCGGCGTACACGTGGCCGCCTCGCCGAAAAGCGGCAAACAGCAGCTCTACACGCTCGACTACACAGTCATGGCCCACCAACTGCGCGCCGCCGGTGACGCCACCCCGGAGTTTGAAATCGCGGCCGCCGCGTTTGACACCGACGGACGCATGCTCAACTCCACTGTCAATCAAGCAGTGGAACCCGGACCCGCTGCTGGACCGCCCCAAACAAAGTTCCGCATGGAACAGCAACTCGACGCTCCTCTCGATGCGAAGTTTCTCCGCGTCGCCGTCCGCCACATCCCCACCGGCAAGACAGGAGCCATGGAAATTCCGCTCCCTCTCGCCTCAAAGCAATAGCGGATTGACGTAACCAGCCTCGCCAGCCTTCGCCGTACAGTAAATTTGTGAGAGGTCTCAAGGACATTGAACGTCCTCCGCTCATCCTCGCGCTGCCGGAAGAAAAACTGGACGCGCCGTTTGCTGCTTTTCGTCGCTGCGCTTTTTATCGCTGCCCTTTTTATCGATGCTCAGCCAGCCGCGTCAGGACAGCTTTCTCACGCTCACGCACAGATCGGCAGTGCGGACCGCAATGCTGCACAAAGGGACCTGGAGAGCTGCCGCGTTCACGAAGTGGCCGGCCTCCCCGGAAGCGATCAGTTCGCAAGCCATTTCCTGGAAACCATCACCAGCGATCCGAAGGACCCCGCCACCATCTGGGGCCTCACCGCCGACCTCAGCGACCAGATTCCCGCGCAGGAGCGGGCCATGTACATCTCGAAATCGTCCGACGGCGGCAAGTCATGGACCACCGTCGCGCGCATCGATACCCGATACTTCGATGCGGACATCGCCGAGGGCCTGCGCAACGGGCTTGCCGTCTCTCCCGGCGGAAGTGAGTTCATCCTCACCACGCAGGAGGGCGCCTTTCAGGTAATCCCGCAACCCGATACCGCGGCCCCCATCGTGAAATCGATCGTCGGCCCGCACATCCCCGATCCGCGTCCCCTGCTGAGCATTCCGAAAAAACCCGGCGATCCGGTAAGAGCAGGCGTTGCCTTGATGAATGCCGACGGAACACGTCTCATCCTCGGTTACGGATACTTCGACCTTAACCCTCAGCTCTTCACCTATCACAAGGACGACAGTGGCTCATGGATCGGAAGACGGCCCTCTTCTCCATCTCCCCACCGACCTCGATATCTTCTCCATGCAGTTCGATAACCCCAGGAAACGCCGCCCGGACTATCTCTATGTAGGAACCGGCGATCAGGCCTTCCGCCTGAACCTCCGCACGAAGAAATGGATACGCATTACCGGAGTCGGCGCGGACTCATCCATTCACAGCATGACCACCGTAGGAGGCCTGCATCTGGCCGCGTGCTGGGGCGTGTACGAGCCAGTCAACGCCGGCTCCGTGGCACGAGTCACCCATGCCAGATTTCTCCTGCATCGTGCAAAGGACGAAGTAGGCCCCAACATCCGGGCCTACGGTATAGAAGTCGATCCAGCCAGGAACAATCGCCAGGTTCTCACCGCGATCACCGGCGTCTATGTAACCAAAGACAGTGGCAGAAGCTGGCGAAGGCTGAATGACCTTCCCGAGGGAGAGTTCCACTCCGCACACTTCAATCCCGATGGCACCGTCATCGTCTCCGGCTTCGCAGGCACCTTCCTCGCGAATCCATTCTCCAATGCCTGCTCGCCTCAGCTCAAAATCCGCGAGAGATAGCTCGGACCAGTTCGCCTCTGCCTTTCGCGCTACTTCGCCTTCAACAGACTCTTCGCGCCATCCAGATGCTTCTCGAGCGTCGGCAGCGTCTGCTCCGCATACGACTTCAAAGCGGGATTCTGCGCATCCGCCGCTTCCTTCTTGTAAATGGCGATCGCCTTGGTATGTCCGGCAACCATCTCCTGGACATACTTGTGATCAAACGCAGCGCCCTTCAATTTCTGGAACGGATCGATCATCGCCTTGTTCTGTTCCGCGCCGATCGCGTTCGGCCGGGTCGAGATTGGCCTGCTGTGCGACCGTATACAGCTGGTTGAAGTCGTTCGTGTGGTCCGTAACCAGCATCTGAGCGTAATCCTTCACCGGCTGCGCCGACGCGACAGACGCTGCCATCTGTCCCAGGTTCGCTTCCACCATGTCGGTTTGCGCCGCAAAATCGACAAATTGCTGATCAGTCATCGCCGCGCCTTCCGCGGCCTTCTTGGATGCCTTTTGGGCCAGCCCAAGCGTAGAGCACAAGGCAATGCAGCAAACGGCTGAAAGAATGCGTTTCATCTATTTCCTCCAGATCGAAAATCGAATGCGGATAGTTAGATGCCGATCTTCGACTTGCGAAACGATGAACGTGCCCTGCAGCAGAATCAAATTGATCAGTGCCGCCTCACCCTTTTCATAATCCGTATGTCTCTCAGGCCAATTGCACCGGGCCAGGATATCGCGCAACGGTCGTGTCATCGGTGAGCAGCGTAATCCCCTCGACTGTAGCTTGTGCAATCAGTAGCCGGTCGAACGGATCCTTATGGATCGGTGGCAAGGAATCCACTGCAACGGCGTGCTCACTGAGAATCGGCAACTCCTGGTATCCATTGTCGAGCAGCCCACGGCGCAGTAGACGCGCATCAACCTGGAAATCCGGCCGCTTCAGCCCGCGCTTGATCACGATCTCCCATAGGCTGGCAACGCTGAAAAGCAGCTCGTTCTCCGGGTCAGCCATCCATGCACGAGCTTTCCGCGGTATGCGCTGGATTCCCTCCGCCGTCCAAAGCAGCAGATGGGTATCCACCAGCAGCTTCATGAATCACCATCGAACAGCTTCTGGATCTCCTTCGCGCCCATGGTATTGAAATCGTCCGGCACCTTGATCTGGCCGGCCATGAACCCGAACCGCTTCATCTGCGACGGCTTTGGCGAGTCCAGCGCGATCACCTTCACCATCGGCTTGCCCGCCTTGGCGATCACGAACGACTCACCCTTGGCAGCCTGCTCCACCAGCTTGGAAAGCTGGGTCTTTGCTTCGTGGATATTGTAGGTATGCATGACCGCTCCAATGGATTTAGTTCACTGGACTAAGTTTATCACACATCTACCCTTTGCCGTCATGGCTCCTTCAATTTCCGAAACTCGAGGCCCCGAATTTCTCAAATTGCCCGTCGTGCCACCGATATCGCATCCGCACGATACCTGACGAACAGCAATCACCAGACCTCTTTCGAGGATCAAACAACTCAAAAACCAGAGCGTCGCGGTCGCCATACACCCTGTTGAGGCCGAAATATGCGCGGTCACCCGTATGGCAATACGCCAGCAACTTGGGCTCTCTGCTTTCGATGGAGTAGATGTAGACGTAGTGCGTGTTTTGCGTGCCTCCGGTGTGATACAGAAGCACCACGATTGCCTCTTCCCCGCCATCGCCGGCTAAATTGGCGAATTGCACGGACTGCAATGTGAAGCCTTCATATTGCACATAGTCGCGACCCATTGCAGTGGACGATACTGCGAGATCGGTGCCGTTACGCAAGTGGATGTGTTTTCTGACGGGATTTGTTGCACTTGGCAACCGTAGCCACTGCAGCCCTTCGTGACCAAGCAGAGAGCCGCTCATCGGGTAAATGAAATTCTTGAAATCAACCTGCCGAATGCTTCCCTGTGCGGTCGCGATGCCGGAAGAAATGAGAATCGCGAATCCGGATGCGATGAGTCGCATGTACCTACTGTCCCGGAAACCGCTCATCATCCTTCCCCGCATCCGCCGCCTTCATAAAATCCATCCACATCGGCAGCGCCGCCTTCGCCCCCGTCTCCTTATCGCCCAGCGACTGCCGCGTGTCGTAGCCCGTCCACACGCCGCAAGTCACTGACGGCGAAAATCCCAGGAACCACGCATCCGTAAATTCGCTCGTCGTCCCCGTCTTGCCTCCCAGCGGATGATTCAGCGCACGCGCTGCCGCTGCCGTCCCGCTCCCCGTCACCTGCTGCATCAGCATCAGCATCGTGCGCGCCGTCTTTGCGCTCGTCGACTCGTTCACTTCTGCGTGGTCCTCGTACAGCGGCATCCCGTCAGAACTCGTAACTCGCCGCAGCAGATGCGGCGTCACGCGCACGCCATCATTCGGAAAGCTGCTGTATGCCGCCACCTGCTGCGCCAGCGTCACCTCCACCGACCCCAGCGCCACCGGCAGATACGGCGGAATGTCCCGCGTGATGCCGAAGCGGTGCGCCACCTCGATCACCTTCTTCATCCCCACCCGCTCCGCCAGCCGCAGCGCCGGTATATTCCGCGACTCCGCAAACGCCTTCTCCAGCGTGATGTTGCCCAGGTAATTCGGCTCGTAGTCATGCGGCGTGTAAGGCCCGCCTGCCGTCTGGAAGGTCACTGGCGTGTCCGCGATCATCTCTCCGGGCGTCGCACCGTTTTCGATCGCCGCCGTATACACATACGGCTTGAACGATGAGCCCGTTTGCCGCTCCGCCTGTGTCGCCCGGTTGAACTGCGAAAGATTGAAGTCGCGGCCGCCCACCATCGCCAGCACTTCGCCCGTGCTGTTGTCCACCGCCATCAGCGCCGCCTGGGCACCGGTGTCCTGCTCCAGCGTTCCCGCCAGCACCGGATCCGTAGGCGCGCTCGTCACCCGGACATACACAATGTCGCCCAGCTTGAACAGCTTCGTCGGATCCTTCTCGCCTGTCCACGCCCAGTCGTCCGCCAGCAGCCCCAGCCGCGCGTCGCCAATCTTCACCGTTACCCGGCCATCCAGGATACCCACCACCATCCCGTGAAAATACGCGCCCTGCCGGATCGGCTGCGTCCAGTCCGGATGACGAAAGCTTTCCATCGACTCGCCCGCCGCCCGCACATTCAGCAGGTGCCCGCGCCATCCATGCCGCCGCTCGTACGCGGCCAGCCCATCCAGCACCGCGCGATTCGCCGTCTGCTGCAGTGACATATCCAGCGTGGTATAGACCTTCAGTCCCGCCTCGTGCACCATCTCCGTACCGAACTGCCGCTCCAGCGCGCGCCGCACCTCTTCCACAAACCACGGAGCCACGCTGTTCGGCGGCGGCGCCAGCCGCAATCCCAGTGGAGCGGCCTTCGCCTCATTCGCCTGCGCCGTCGTAATTACGCCGTCTTCGAGCATTGCGTTGATCACCGTATTCCGTCGCCGGAATGCCCGTTCCGGATTCAGAATCGGCGAATATGCCACCGGCCCCTTCGGCAACCCGGCAAGCAGCGCTGCCTCTGGCAGAGTCAACGCCCGCGCCGGCTTGCTGAAGTAGTACTTTGCACCCGCCTCAAACCCATACACGCCATGGCCGAGATAAATCTGGTTTCCATAAAGCGTAAAGATCTGCTGCTTGGTAAAGCTGTGCTCAATCTGGACCGAAAGAAAGACCTCCTGCAGCTTGCGCCGGAACGTGCGATCCGCCGACAGAAACAGATTCCGCGCCAACTGCATCGTTAGCGTCGACGCTCCCTGCGCCCGGCCATGCGAAGTCAGGTCGTGATACGCCGCGCCCAGCACGCGAAACAGGTTCACGCCCCAGTGGCTCTCAAAGTTCTTATCTTCGATCGAGATCACCGCCTGGCGCAGCACCGGCGGAAAATCGTCATACTGCACCACGCTGCGCCGCTCCATGGCAAACGATCCGAACATCTGCCCGTGCACGTCGTACAGCTCAGTCGTCGCCAGCGGCTTATAGCGTTCCAGGTCTGAGACCTGCGGCAAATCCACCGAGTACACCAGCGTCAGCCCGGCCAGAGACCCGGCCGCTGCCGCGAGCACCACCAGCAGCAGCAACGCGACCCATCCCGCCACCTTCCGCCGGCCATGCATGGGCGCGCTGCCTCGCAGTGGCGGATGAAACCCTCCACTCGCAGTCTCTGGGGAACGTGTGGTTTTGGAGTCTTCAGTCAATGGCACGAATCAGCAGCACTCGTGGCCGAGCATAGCACCTTGAGAGGTGCAGACGCCGCCAACGGTGGCGATGGGGATTGGAAGCCGGATGTTCCGTCCTGCACCAAATCATCGGACGAGAACAGCGCGGCTTCCCGATTCGTTATTCCGATCGAAGCCGCAGCGAAGTGGAGGGATCTGGTCTTTCAATCTGCGCACAACACTCAGTGTGAGCGGCCAAACGGAGCGATCTCAGCGAAGCGCACCACGGGCGCATCCGCCGGTGCGGCAAGCGCCTGCAGTTCTCAGGCGACCTTCTGCTTCAAAACCGCAAGAGCCTTGTTCAACTGGTCGTCCGGCTGTGACTTCTGCGAAGTCGGCACATTCGGAGGGCCCGGTTTACTGGCCTTCGGCGTGGCTGGCTGGTTGTCGTCGTCATCATCGTCGTTCGACGCCACCACGACATTCGGCTGCACCGCCTCGTCCTGGATCTTCTTCCCATCCGGCGCCGCATATTTCGCGACAGACAGAATCAGCGCCGAGCCGTCCGGCAGCTCCATCGTCTTCTGTACAGAGCCTTCGCCGAAGGTGCGGTCGCCCACCACATCGCCGCGCTTGTTATCCAGGATGGCCGCGGCCACAATCTCGCCTGGTCCCGACGTGCCATGATTTACCAGCACCACCAGCGGCACCGCCGTCAAAAACTTCGACTTCTCCGCTGTAAACGTCTCGCTCGGATACTTCTGCCCGCTCAGGGTCGCAATCGTTCCGCTCTGCAGGAAGAAGTTCGCCAGCCGGATGCCCTGCGCTTCATCGCCCGCTGCAACATCCCGCAGATCCAGCAGAACTTTCTTGGTCTCCTTGTCGTCGCCCTTGCCCAGGCCCTTCAGCTTGCTTTCGATTTCGCTCACGCGATCTTTGGTCAGCGCATTCGGCTTGAGATACAGGATGCTCGCGTTCTCGTACAACTGATCGCTCAACGGGGGTACCGGAACGCTGTTGCGCGTCATCGTGATCTTGTCCGGCTCCGGCTTCCGGGGCCGCACCACGGAGATCGTCACGTTCGTTCCCGCGGGCCCTTCCAGCAGCAGCCGGATCATCGCCAGCGACATCTCCCGCGTCGACTGGCTGCCGATCGACTCGATCAGGTCGCCGTCCTGGATCTGTGCCTTATCCGCTGCGCTGCCCGGCACCACGGATACCACCGTCGCATAGCCGTAGCGCTTGGAAACATTCAGTCCAACCTGCGCCGTCCCCTCGCTCAGGTGCTGCTTGTACAGCTTGTACTCGGCAGGCGTCAGATAGCTCGAATCCGAGTCCAGCGACTCCAGCAGGCCATGCAGCGCGCCCACCGTCACATTGCTCATGTTCGGGTCCACCACGTAGTCGTTCTGAATCTTGTTCAGGACTTCGCTGTAGACCTCCATCTCCGCGTACGCGCCATCCTTCTGGTCCGCCCGCACACCGGAGCGCACGCCGCCCCACACCGTAAGCAGGAGAAGAAGCAAAGCAATCCCGAAGATCGACCGCTGGAAAGACTTGGACATGGACCACCTGTATCTAAAATGATAACGCAGCGCTGCCCGCCGCCTCCCTACACGTTCCGTGCTATGCGGGCCGCCCCAATTCCCCTCTTTAGACGCTGTCAAGAGGCGCACGTTGGGCTCTTATGGCGGCAATCCCACCCTCCGCACCAGATCGTGGAAGCGAGAATCAGACCGAAGCGGGTCAAGGCACGGGTCGATCTTGAGATAAGTCATGCCTTTATCGTGGGCTGCGAGTGACTTCTCCAGCCAGGCGAAGGCCTGCTCCTTATCGCCCAAACCGGCATAGATCAACGCGATTTCATACCGGCCGAGTCCATCTTTCGCCACCCGTTCCTCCAATTTCGGCAGAATCGGGCGCGCTTCTGCGATCTGGCCCATGCGCGCATACAGATTGCCCAGGTGGCCCAGGGCATGTGGCTGGTCACCCAATTGCTGAAAGTTATGCGCCGCCTTCGCGTAGGCACCTTTCTCGGTGTAAATCACCCCGAAGGGAAAGAGGTAGTCGGCGGGAATCGGTTCAAGCTTGTAAGCGCGTTGAATAAAGTCAAGCGCCTCGTCGTACCGGCGAGCGAAGTAGTACGCAAACCCAGCGTTCATGAATGAGCGGCTGGAGACCGGATCAAGTTCAAGGTCGTGCTTGATTTCTGCGAGTCCTTCTGGCACGCGGCCCATTTTCAGGAGATAGAAGGCGTATGCGGCATGGACCGAAGCCAGATTAGGATTCAACGCGAGCGCCCGCTTTAACTCTCCTTCAGCGGTGTTCCAGGCCCAGTTCAGATTCATCTCGGCCGCAGCCAGCTCGGCGTGGCCCTCCGCCAGCGCGTCGTCAATTTCGATGGCCTTGCTCGCCTCCGCTTTCTGCCGCACGAATGCCTCGTTGTAAGGGAGCCAGCCCGCTTCCCCTAACCAGCCGTAGGCATTTGCAAGGGCGGCATGCGCTGGTGCGAAGCCGGCGTCTTTATCGACGGACTCCTGAAGGTATTCCACGGCCTGGCGCGGTTCACCGGCGTTCAACATATGCGCACCGAGCAAATAGAGATCCTGTGCCTCGGTGTTCATGGAGCGCGCGCGCGTTAGGCGGGCTTGCTCCTGCGGCGTCAGTTGAATTCTGACCTGGTCGGCAATCGACTGCGCTACTTCACCCTGCATTGCAAGCACGCTGGTCAGGTCGCGGACGTAGCTGTGCGCCCAGATATGTCGATCGGTCCGCGCATCGATCAGTTGCGCGGTGACGCGCACCTGGTTCGCTTCCCGGAGCACCGAGCCCTCGACCACCGCGTCTACGCCCAGTTCGTTCGCAATCTCGGGCAGTGTCTTTTTCGTGCCCTTGTAGGTCATCGCGGAGGTGCGGGAGATGACGCGCAGCGCCGACACTTGCCCGAGGTCGGTGATCAGTTCGTCTGTCATGCCGTCGGCAAAGTACTCCTGCTTTGGATCCCCGGACAGGTTCTCGAGCGGCAGGATGGCGATGGAGTGAATCTCACCAGCGAAACCGGAGCGATTGGAAAATGCCCTGAAGCTGAAGTAGCCAAGAACAGCCAACAGGACGAGCACAGCAGCAAGCACCGTCCATCGGCCAAGGAAAAAACGACCTTGCCCCGGAGGGATTGCCTTGGCTGCACTTGCTTCTGCATTAAAGCCGGCATTCGCCGGGGGCGTAGCCGAGACTCCCTCAGCGGGCGTTTCGCCGGTCTTCCAATGAAACTTGGGTACGTACGATCCCGCAGGGATCTCGATGCGCACAGCAGGTTTTGTTTCGAGGCCGAGATAGTACTGCGCCAGCTTCTTTCTGACCTCGGTGGCCTTCACCCGCACCACAGCATCATTTGCCGTGTCGTAGCCGACCGGACGGCCGAACATCTCCGCCCCGATCATGCGCTCGCGCAGGTTGTCGTACCGGCCGGCCAGAGCATGCTCGACAATCAATTGAAGAAAATCCTGAGCGCGCTTGCTCCCGGCAAAAGCCGGGTTGGCAATCACTTCCTTCAAGTGTTCGCGCACTGCCGCAGCCCGCTCCGGATTTAGCGCATCCGGCTCCGAAACTGGATCGGAAAACGCCATAGCTGCCTTCTGTTCTGTTGCGGCACGCGTTTCGGCCCTTGTTCCTCGTCGTGAAGGACTCTACCACAACAAACGGGGCTTTCGAGTTCGAACAAACGGTCTGCGGGAGCACGCGTAAATCTATGAGAAAGCAGTGGCATACATATTTCTGCCCAAACAAACAGTTGCGAACATTCCAGCGCCGCGTGAGCGATGTTTTCATGACAGACATTACTTCCCCCAACCTCTCCGAACGGAGGCACAACTGGCCGCAATGCCAAGCAGTACGACAACGGATCGCCCCTTCCTGATCGCAGGTGAAAGCAGGATGGGCGGCAACCTGGCGGCCTCCGCTGTCCACGAGTTCTCTGATCGTCCCCCCATGGCGTTTGTCGGCGCGAATTCTGTGCCGGCAAATCCTCTGCCGCCGGATGACCTCTGGTATGTCCGGTTAGTCGATTGGCTGCCCGCCCCCCAAACGCAACCACGTTGTGGCGGGAGCCAGCCGGCCGATGGAGGGACGACCTTCTTTGAAGACGTGGACGAGTTCGCAGCAGAATTCCGGGCTGATGCGGGACTGGGCCTCCACACAATCGACTCCGAGCCGGAAAGCGAGCAGCGGGTGGTTTTGTGGATGCGCGACGGCGACACCACGCTGCGGGCAGTCACGATTGGTGGAAGCTCCCCGGCAAAGGGCACAAAGCGGATCCCGGAGTGGATCGAATCCTCACAGGAGTTCGAAATCCAGGAAGAGTTTCAGACTTCTCAAATGGTTCGCGGACATATCCCCGTTTCCAAGGCGGAGGCCGCCTCCCCGCTCGTGGTCTGGATGCTCTGGGCCAATCCCCTGCACGGATGAGCCTTATCGCCCTCTCTCGTTCTATCGGCGGCTTCCTTTCATGGGCTGGGCTGCTTCGCGTTGCACCGCCGCTGCTGGTGATCGCGACGTTGGCCGCAATCGTCGTGAATCCCCCTCGCCGCCACAGGAAAAGCCGACGCAACCAAAAGAGCAATTCCGATTCGCAAAAGTAATCACGATTGTCGCGTTGCATTCACGTCGAGGCAATGCGTCGCATTCTCCGGCACCTTGTCCCGGTCGATGCTGACGACCTGCAATCCTTTGCCCTTCATCTCCGTTTCCAGCCGGCCCAGCATCCGTTACCATCGGAGCGATTTCACCGGAAAACCTGCCAGTTCACCCTGCTCAACTCGCTACACTGGAAATAGAAGCAGTAAAAGCCGGACGTCATCGCCCCGGAGCCGGTGGTTACCTGTCTCCGTATAACTTCTTTCCTAAGACGAATTTAGCCGTAACCCCAATGGAAAGACGAATTTGCAACCCGCCACTCGGTTTTGCATCATACCCGGTGCAAATGTGCCCGCATAAGTCCTTTGTTTAGACGATTTTAGCTATTAAGTCCTTTAGATGGACGATTTTGACGGCGGATCGAGCCTTCAAATACACAGAATCAGAGACTTACAGCCACCCGCAGGCAGCGGGCAGGGGGGGGGGGGGTATTAACCTGGTTAACGTGCCGGAAGGAAGCGCGATTCGGGAAAACTGGTAAGCCGCAGACGCGCCGTATCCACCGCCTCGTACCACTCGTGCGCTGCGCGGCCGACAAAGTTATATTCCGCCGGCCACGGCGCGGCATGCATCCGCCACGTGATCGGGAAATGCCCAAAGATCAGGCTCGCCCGCCGCAGATGGCTGGGTGAGCTCACCACCTCGGCCGAGTGCCAGCCATGCGCCCGCATGATCTCGACCGAGTAATAAGCATTCTGGATCGTGTCCTTCGCCTGTCCCTCTTCGATGACCGCGCTCGCCGGCACACCCTGCGCCTCCGCAAGCTCGGCCATCACGTGCGCCTCCACGTAGTGGTTGCGCGCGGCCCCGCCGGTCACGATCATCCGCGGCGCCACCCCGGCCCGGTACTCGCGCACGCCTTCCAGCACGCGCTCCCGCATCTCCGGGCGGGGCGTGCCGTCAGACTTCGCCGGATACCCAAGCACGATGATGGTGTCGAAATGGGTCGCAGGGGTGTTCGGAAAGAGGAAGCGTGCGATCAATGACCCAGACCGCGCCGACATAAATCACAATGCACAGAAGCGCAAAAACGAGCAAACGGCGCAGCCAGATCAAGTCAGGACCCTCTCGATGCAACTTCAGAGCTTGGTGGCGGTGACGGAATCGAACTATCGACCTACGGGTTATGAGTCCGTCGCTCTAACCATCTGAGCTACACCGCCAGGAAGGAGGCCGAAAGACGCGCAGCAGGACGCCACCGAGGCCAGCCTCTATCTTAGGGAAGCCCCCCGCGAGCGTCAATTTACCCAGCGAAATCGCAGCATACTTTTAATCAATCCGACGATCCGGAATCCACACGTCGTCAAGAGGCGGCGTCCAAAGCTCAAAAGGAGGGCCCAATGGAATGACCTCGACCGTGGATCCACCGCCAGGTTGTAGCCGAAATAAATGCGACGCAGGCGAATTTTCTGCTACTTGCAACTGTATCCCCTCGGATCGGAAACCCCGATCTTCGGCTCGAATCTGGTAAGACCCCGGCGCGAGCGTGAGAATGGCCTTCCCGTCCTTGTTGGTTTGTTCAACAGCCACTTCCTCTTGCCCCGCCAGCGCTTTGATAGTTGCTCCAGGAATGACTGCTCCACTGATATCCGTCACCGATACATTGAGAGTCGCCACTGCAGGGTGCTGTGCCTCGAGGCCGCGAGCAAGAATTACAAACAAGAGAAGAACCACGGCAGACACAAGCAAAGGGTACTTCATGGCACTTCTCCTGTACCGCAGCGCGGCAATCATCATATGCCTCTCGCTCGCTTGCATCTGCGAAACACAGGTTTCGCCTTATTCTGCTAACTAGATCGAAGGTGCATTCAAACCGGAGCTCAATTAACGTATGCAACAGCAAGAGCGCAACACACTCTGCGAACAACAGATCCGCAGAATCGGCCGCAGAATCGCGCGTGGGCTCAAGCAGCTCGACGCAGGTCAAGGAGTCCCTGCCAAAATGGCATGGAAGCAGATACAGAGCCGCCGAGAGAATGCAACGCAAGAATAGAAGATCCTTGCGCAC
>CAWBPB010000020.1:0-47861 GCA_963790555.1 uncultured Acidobacteriaceae bacterium
CCTCAGGTAGGACTCGAACCTACAACCCTTCGGTTAACAGCCGAATGCTCTGCCATTGAGCTACTGAGGAGTGTCCGGTGACCAGAGCGCCGGATACTGCGCTGCTATGGTCATTTAACGATAGCAAATGGACAGGAGGCCGTCAAAAAGTGCCTCAGCTTGCGTGGCGCAAAACGGCCTCCGCCGCGCGGCGGCCCGATGCGAGCGCGCCCTGGATCGACGGTATCTCCCGGTAATCCCCACAGACGTAAACGCCCTCCATGAGCCGCGGATTGCTTTGCTGCCATTCCGCATGGGTACACAGTGGGAGCGCATGCACGGTCGGGTATCCCCCCACGACACTCCAGCCTGCGACATCCTTTCCGAACCAGCGCCCAAGCTGCGCGCGCGCATCGCGTTCCAGTTGCTCGATCTGAGGTGCCGTCTGGGGCGCGCGACCGACTACGCTGGCCGCGATCAGATGCGCACCTGGAGGAGCATACCGCTCGCTCGCCTGGCTCAGCACGACGGCGTTGTTCACCGGGCCCGCGCTGGGGCCAGCACCGTTCAACGCTAGCAGTGGACCATCGATAGGCGTCCGTGCCGCGGCGTAATAGAAGGTTGTCGTGCGGTTCCACTGTACGGAGTCATGGCTGGCGCGACTCCCTCCATTCTGACCGGCGAGAAGCGCACGGACTTGCGCGTCATCCATCGCCAACACCACTTGAGAAGCTGGATAGCTGGCTTTCTTTTCCGTTTCGACTATGAAGCCGGGCCCGTCGCACCGAAGCGCTGTGACACGAGCGCTGGTTTCAAGTGTGCCCGCGCGCAGCCGTACGGCAAGCTGGCGCGGCAGCATCTCCATACCGTTCTCGGGCACAGCGGCATCGCTGAATGCAAACATGCGAAAGAGAAATTGGAAGTAGCGACTTGATGTAGCCAACTCGCGCTCCAGAAATACGCCCCCGAGAAATGGGCTGAAGAAGCGGTCGATCATCTTCGAGGAGAAGCCGTACTCCTCAAGAAACTGGCGCGTCGGAACCTCTCGCTTGCGAAAAAGACTCGCGGGCTCGCCTGTGTTTACGAGACGACGCAGCCGCGCGACCCGCAGTTTGTCGCCCATGGTGATGACGGGATCCACAGCGATGCTGAGAGCATTGCCCAGCGAGCCACGGAAAGGATCCGCAAAATGGTGAAAGCGGCCATCGATTCCAGACCAAAGCGCCTTTGGAGAATGTGCGCAGACGTAATGCTTTCATGTCGATGGACTGAGTCAATTCCGGATAACCGGTTAGCAGAAGCTGAAATCCCCGGTCCAGTCGAAAGCCCTCCAGCTGATCGGTGCGAATTCGCCCGCCTGGCGCGTCTTCGGCCTCAAGCAGCTTGACGGACATTCCGGCCTGTTCCAAGCCGCACGGCGCAGCACAGACCAGCCAGACCGGCCCCCACAATCGTCACATCAGCCATGAACGTCAGTTTGCCACATCGTCTAAGAACGTCTTCGATTCCGTCACAAGCGAATGTGGTACGCCGATATGGGAAGATCGGCCGAATCGGCCATTAGGATGATGAAACGTGCCATGAAGCCTTTCATTCAACGCAAGCTCTTCCCTCTCCTGCTGTTCGTTGCAGCGGTCATCGTGTTCTTGAATGCATGGTGGGCCTTCCAATCTGTCGGCACATTGGCCACCAACGCCTCGTTGGTCGCGCACAGTTGGCAGGTGGTGCACCAGGTGGAGCGCGTGTTGGGATCGGCGGTCGACGCCGAGACGGGCGAGCGAGGCTATCTGATCTCCGGCAGTGACAGCTACCTGGAGCCGTACATGAACGCGCGGCGCGAACTACCCGGCGAGTTGGACCACTTGACATCCTTGATCTCCGACAATCCCAGCCAGGTAGAACGGGCCCACGATCTTCGCTCGTCGCTGGAGCGCCGCCTCCTCATCCTGCAAAGAGCAGTAGAGATGCGAAAGCATGGAGGACCAGACATCTCTGAGGCACTGCTGATCAGCGGGCCGGGTAAGGTTGAGATGGACCATGTCCGCGAGGTGTGCGATGCGATGGAAGCGGAAGAAGACCGGCTGCTTGCGATCCGCACCGTCTCCACACATCGCAGCATGCGGCGAGCGCAAAGTGCAGTAATCGTCGTCAGCGCGCTGGATTTCCTGCTCATTCTATTTGCGTTTTGGCAGTTTACGCGTGAGCGCGAGCTTCGCTTTGCCGCCGAAACTGCTGGCGCCCGAGTTCTGCTCGCGCAGCAGGAAACAGAGGCCAGGGCCCAGGAGATCCGACAACTCAACGAAACGCTCGAAGATCGCGTCCGTGTTCGCACCGCGGAGCTGGAACGGATCAACCGCGAGCTGGAAGCGTTCAGCTATTCGGTCTCGCATGATCTCCGCGCTCCGCTGCGCACGATTGACGGCTTCAGCCTGGCGCTCCAGGAGGACTATGCCGCAAACATCGACGATGCAGGACGCGACTACATCGACCGCGTGCGCGGTGGCGTGCAGCGCATGGGCCAGCTCATTGATGCGCTGCTTCAGCTTTCCCGCATTACGCGCGCGGAGATCGTTCGCGAGGATTTCAGCATGAGCGAGTTGGCAACGTCTGTCGCCAATGACCTGAAGGAGCAGAACCGCGATCGCGATCTGTCCTTCGACATCGAGTCTGGGCTGAGCGTAAACGCCGACCCAAGGCTGACGCGCGTCGCGGTTGAGAATCTTCATCGGCAACGCCGTCAAATTCACCTCGAAAGTGCCGCATGCCAGAGTGGCCTTCGGTTGGGATACAGAGCAGAATGCCTGGTATGTGCGGGACAACGGAGCGGGCTTCGATATGATCTACGCCGGAAAATTATTCGGCGCCTTCAATCGCCTGCATGGCGACAAGGATTTCAAAGGCTCGGGCATCGGGCTGGCGACAGTTGCGCGCGTCATCCACGGGCATCACGGACGCATCTGGGCAAAGAGCGGGGTGAACGAAGGAGCGACATTCTGGTTCACTCTGGAATAGAGCTGCGACTCAGCTGAATGACGCTCCGCTGAAAAACCGCTCCTATTTGCGACCAATCATGCTCGCCGCGAATCAACTATCTCATCCACGAACTTTGGGGGATGGTTGGCCACTGCTACCCAGATCACCGGCAGCGCGCAGACGACAGCAGTCAGGCCAGGCGTAAGCCCATGGGCGGTTGCTCTCACCGTGACACTCGCCACGTTCATGGAGCTGCTAGACACGTCGATCGCTAACGTCTCACTGCCCTACATCGCCGGAGGGCTGGGGCGCAGCTTCGATGAAGTTACGTGGATTCTGACAACCTATCTGGTTGCGAATGCCGTCGTGCTTCCCATGAGCGCGTGGCTGAGCCGCGTCTTCGGCAGAAAAAATTATTACTTAGGCTGCGTGGCGCTGTTCACCATAAGTTCCTTCTGCTGCGGTATTGCGCCGAGCCTCGGATTCATGCTGCTGAGTCGCGTCTTTCAGGGCATCGGCGGCGGCGGCCTTGCCCCAGTCGAGCAAGCCATCCTGGTCGATACGTTTCCTCCGGAAAAGCGCGCATCCGCCTTTGCGCTGTACACCATTGCAATTGTCACTGCGCCGGCTATCGGTCCGGTGTCTGGGTGGCTGGATCACAGACAATTACAGTTGGCGCTGGGTCTTCTTCATCAATATCCCGATCGGAATTCTCTCTTTATATCTCAGCAGCCGCCTGGTGCAGGACCCGGCCAGCGTTCACCGCTGAACGCAAATCCGCGCGAGCAGGCGGACGCTTGAAGATCGACACTACGGGCATCCTTCTCATCGGCCTCGGCTCGGCTGCACTTGAAATCTTTCTCGATCGCGGCCAGATCGATGACTGGTTCGGCAGCCGTCTCATCACCTCGGCATTCGGCATCGCGCTCGTGTGCTGGACCGCGGCCATCATCTGGGAGCTGCGCCAGAAAGATCCGGTCATCGATCTACGTCTGTTCAAGAGCCGTCACTTCACCATCGCGGCGGTGCTCCTCTTCGTCTTCGGTTTCGGCATCTTCGGAACCACCACGATGATTCCGCAGATTCTGCAGTCGCTCTACGGATATCGCGCCATTGACGCGGGACTGGTGCTTGGCCCCGGCGCGCTCATGATCACGCTGCTCGCCCCGATTGGCGCGCGCCTGGTTCAGAAGGGCATCGTGCATCCGCGTGTCATGCTGGGCTTCAGCCTGGCTGGTGCCGCGGCCGCGATCTGGTACTACAGCACATTTAATCTGGCCACCAACTACGGTCATTACGCTCTGGCCCGCGTCTTTCAAGGGCTCGCATATGCATTCTTCTTCGTGCCTCTGAACATCGTCGCGTACTCAGAGTTGCGCCCCGACCAGAACAACCGCGCCTCCAGCCTGACGAATCTTTTTCGCAACTGGGGTGGCAGTTTCGGCATCGCCTTCATCGCGACAGCCAGCGAGCGCCGCTACGACTATCACCAGACGATGGTTGCCGGGACGCTACCGCAGACCTCCGCCCTGCTCGAACAACGCATTCGCTCGCTAACCGGCTTTCTTAACCAACGCGGTATCTCTGCCGGCGATGCGCACGCGGCGGCAATCGCAAACGTCTATCGCGATCTCGGAAACCAGGCGCACCTGCTCGCCTTCATGGATTGCTTCCGCGTGATCGCATTGGTCACGCTGGTAGCCGCTCCCCTCACATTTTTCATTCGCCGCTTTCGCGCTGGCGGAGCACCGGGCGGTCACTAAGCCGCGACCGATATGTGTGCCCGCTCCATTCCCGCCGCCCCGATTACACTGGAGATGAGGTGACAGTCATGGCGCGAATTTCACGACTGGGGCGGCGGGACGTCAGCGAAGCAGTTGGAGAGATTTACGACCGCTACGTGCGGCAGCGCGGCAATGTGCCGAACATGTTTCGCACGGTCGCTCATCGGCCTGAGATTCTGCAGACGATGATCGCCCATATGGAGGCCGTGCTCAACACCGGCACCCTGCCGACGTCGCTGAAAGAACTGGTCATCGTACGCACATCGCAGATGAACAGCTGCGAATATTGCCTGGCGTCGCATTCTCTGCTCGCCAGAAAACTTGGCTACAGCGACGCGCAAATCGCTGCCCTTCCCACCTTCGAGAGCAGCGCTGCCTTCACTGCGCGCGAGAAGGCAGCCCTCCGGTTGGCCGAACGCCTCACTCGCAATGCAGGGCCGCTGGACGATACTGAGCTTGCAGAACTGAAGGCTCATTTCACCGAGGGTGAAATCGTGGAGTTGATGGCGGCGAGCGGACTTTTCAACTATTTCAACCGCTTCAACAACCTGCTTGCCATGGAGCCCACACCGCCGGGTGCCGGAGTAGAATCTGCCGCAACCCATGCATAGCTGCCAGTGGCCTGCAACGAATAGACTGGAACTCGGAGGAAAGACATGCAGCTTGCGCGAATGATGACCATGGCAATGCTCATGGCGGCAACAGCAGCGTCAGCAGCCGCCGCGAGGGTAAAGCCGGTTGTTGTAGCGGTCCACACTGCGGACGGCAAGGATGCCGGAACCATTACCCTGCGTCCGGGCAAGCGCGATACGGTGAACGTGAAGGTCGACGTGAAGAATCTTCCGCCGGGCGAGCACGGCATCCATATCCATCAAAACGCGAAATGCGATCCGCCCGACTTCAAATCGGCAGGCGCTCACTTCAACCCCGGCAGCAAGCAGCATGGTCCCAGAAACCCGAATGGTCCGCATGCCGGCGACATGCCCTTCAACCTGACGGTTGGGCCGGACGGCACAGACAAAACCGAATTCAGCACCAAGGGGGTCTCGCTCGATCCGAAGGCGATGGACTCGGTATTCACGGGCGATGGGACCTCGATCGTCATTCACGAGAAGGCTGACGACATGATGACCGATCCATCTGGAAACTCGGGCGCAAGAATCGCGTGCGGCGTGATTTCTACACCCAAGTCGATGTAAAACGAATCGCTAGTAGAGCAGCACTGCTACCTTATAAGTGGTGAAGCCCTGACCTGGGTGGCCGCTATCGCAGACGCCCACCGCGGCAGAACGATACTGCCCGCTGCGCAGCTTGCTCACGAGAACATCCGGCAGACGGCTCAAATCTGAGCCCTCCCAGCGCATGATGAAGCGCGGGCGCGACCCGCCCGCACTCCCATGGGGCATCTCGCAGGTCTGCCGCGCATCCGCGGTTGCCGTCGCATGCTCCATGCCCTGCTGCGCCAGCAGGCCGATCACCCGGCCCTCAATCTCCGACGGCCCCAGCCCCTCGACGGCATGCGCGAAATCCTCCACGGCCCACACCTCGCCTCGGTTGTGAATCAGCGCAATCCCGATGACGTTCATCTGCGGATCGAGGATGTTGGTGCGGTGCATCGCCGAGTGCATCCACTGCCGCTCGATGTCCGCCGCGTTCGGGCCGATCGCGATGTTCTCCGCGATCGCGCGGAAGTGCGCGCCCGCTTGGCCTGCACGTGTGGGCACATCCGGCTCACCGGGAAACTGGTGCTCGAGATCGTTGTTCCGGACCATGAGCTCGCCGTGCGCCTGAGCCGCATCCGCCAGCTCCGGACTCCAGCGCAGCGGTCCCAGCCCCTGCGCTGCTCGGTCCCCGTTAGTTAGCGACAGAAGCTGGCCCACATCCTCCGGCAGATCGGACGCCGGCTGTTGTGCCTGCAACGCCAAAGGGAGAAGCGCACAGGCGAGAAGAATCCTGCCGCAAAGCGTCATGCTGATACCTCCGGTCAGATGTCAGCTTACTCGTGCCAATTTGGTTGTGGCATTGCAGGTTCCGGTGATACAGGAGCGGCCACGCTTATGCGATGATGCCGCCATGGCCCGCGCGACGCTCCGCTATCGATTGAAACATCAGCCGCTCGCCGTAATCGGCGTCCTGCTGCTGGTGCTCTTCGTCGCGATGGCGCTCGTGGCCTCAGCCGCCGCGCCTTACGATCCGGCCGCAATCGACCTGACGCATCGCCTGCTCCCGCCCGGACACGCGCATTGGTTCGGTACCGATGAGCTCGGCCGCGACATCTTCTCCCGCATTCTCTATGGCGCGCGCATCTCGCTGATCGTAGCCGTCAGCGTGGTCGGCATCTCGCTCTCGCTCGGCATGCTGGTGGGCGGCCTCGCAGGGTATTACGGCGGCTGGATCGATACCGCACTCAACATCTTCCTCATGAACGCATTCCTTGCGCTTCCCGGAATCCTGCTGGCCATCGCCTTCGTTGCTTTTCTCGGTCCGGGTCTCGTCAATCTTGTACTCGCGCTCTCGATCAGCGGCTGGGTCGGCTACGCGCGCCTGGTACGTGCGCAGGTACTGGCGGTTCGCGAGCGGGAGTTCGTGGAAGCTGCGCGCGCCCTCGGGGCGGGCGACGTGCGCATCTTTGTCCGCCACATCGTGCCGAACATTGTGCAGCCCATACTGGTGCAGGCCGCCATCGGCATGGCCGGCGCTGTGCTTGCCGAAGCGACGCTCAGCTTTCTCGGCCTCGGCATTCCGGCGCCCGCGCCCAGTTGGGGCTCCATGCTGAACGACGCGCGCTCTCACCTCTTCGATTCTCCCCATATGGTCGTCTTCCCTGCCCTCGCCGTGATGGGCTGCGTGCTCTCGTTCAACTTCATCGGCGACGCGCTGCGTGACTATCTCGATCCGCGGACGCGCATGGCAGTCGGGCTCTAGCCAAATGCGCGTCGGTGTGATTTCCGATACCCACGGCCTGCTGCGCCCGGAAGCGCTCCAGGCATTGCAGGGCGCAGAACATATCCTTCACGCCGGAGATGTCGGAGATCCACAAATTCTCACCGCTTTGGCCAAAATCGCTCCGGTGACAGCGATTCGCGGCAACATCGACGAAGGCGGCACATGCGGCCATCTGCCAGCCACCGAGCTGATCGAGCTCGGCGGCCGCAGCATCTACATGCTGCACGATGTGAAGAAGCTCGACCTCAATCCCGAAGCCGCCGGCATTGCGGCAGTCATCTTCGGGCACTCGCACAAGCCAACAGTGGAGCGGCGCCGCGGCGTGCTCTTTCTGAATCCAGGCAGCGCCGGCCCACGCCGCTTCGAGCTTCCCGTGAGCGTCGCTTGGCTGCACATCGAACCGCACGGCCTTAATGCGCAGATCGTCACCCTTACCGTTTAACCATGATCCTTATCTGTCAGGGCTTGAAGCGTGCACCGGCTCCGGCGGTTTCACCGGACTAAGCCGCACAACCTGGTCCGGATCGATCCGCTTCGTCCGCGTGAACGGCGGCAGCTTCTGCACCTCACCCGTCTTGAGGGAACGTTGGATCGCCTCCAGAACGCGAACATCGGCCAGTCCCTCTTCCGCATCCGGCTCCGGATCGATGTCGTTCAGAATGCAGTCGGAGAAATACTTCATCTCGCCGCCGAAGTGATCGGTGTTTTTGTAACTGATCTTGTCCTCTTTTTCACCGATGGTGAGGTAATGCTCAAGTGCCTTGCCGTAGATGTAGGCCGGCTGCACCTGCAGCGAACCCTTCGTGCCGAGCACGGTGTAAGAGTCGATGGCATTGCCATAGTACGAGACAGTGAATTGCGCCAGCTGCCCTTCGGGAAACCGCAACATCACCGTCACCGTGTCGTCAAAATCGCCCAGACCGGAATTAGGATGGCGTGAACCAAAGGCCGATACCTCCGTCGGCTCCGCGGCAAACAGGTTGCGCGCCGCATTCACCGGATACGGCCCCATATCCAGCACCGGCCCGCCTGCCTCCGTCTTCGCGCGATGATTCGCGGGATCAACCATCTGGGCGAAGGTCGAAGTGAACAGATGCACCTGGCCCAGTTCTCCGCTGCGCACGCGCTCGATCGCCGCCACGGTGGCCGGCTCAAAATGCAACCGGTAGGCCACCATCAGCTTCGCCTTCGATACTCGCTGCGCATCGAGAATCTGCTGGCAACGCACCGAATCGATCTCGAGCGGCTTCTCCGTCAGCACGTGAACGCCGGCAGCCAGCGCCGGCAGCACAAACTCCGCATGACGCCAGTTCGGCGTCGCGAGATAGACGGCATCGACACTCCCGGAAGACAACATCGCGGGAAATTCCTCGTAGCTGTAGGTGTGCGCCACGCCGTAGCGCTCCGCAAGCCGCCCGGCTTTCACCGGATCGCCCGTCACCAGTGCGGCAACCGTGGAATTGCCCGTGTGCTCCACGCCGGGAAGCATCGCCTCCTGCGCAATATCCCCCAGCCCGACGAAACCGTAGCGAACCTTCTTCTTCGGCGGCAGCCCCAGCGCCTCTCGAATATTCATACTCACTCTCCACAGGCCGGCATCGGCAGCGCGGCCATGCAATTTGGGATGCAAATCATCACGCGCGAATACGCGGATTCAGAACTGCGTAGAGAATATCCGTCGCAAGATTCACTAGGATATAGGTCAGCCCGACAGCAAGGATGCAGCCCTGCACCAGCGCGTAATCGCGATTCGAGATCGCCGTAATCGTCAGCCGGCCCACCCCGGGCCAACTGAAGATCGTTTCCGTCACGATCGCGCCCGCCAGCAACGCGCCGAACTGCAATCCCACCAGCGTCACGATCGGGATCAGCGCATTGCGCAGCGCATGGCGATAGAGCACGGTCCGCTCGGGCAATCCTTTCGCGCGCGCCGTGCGAATGTAGTCCTGCCCCAGTTCCTCCAGCATCGCGGTGCGCACCATCCGGGTCAGGATCGCGGCCAGCCCGGAACCCATCGTGATAGCGGGCAGCACCAGATGCGCCAGCGATCCGGCGCCGGAGACCGGCAGCCAGCCCAGCTTGATGGACACCAGCAGGATCGCAATCGGGCCAAGAGCGAATGCCGGGAAGGAAAGTCCGAACAGCGAGACCACGCCGACCGTGTTGTCGCGCCACTTGCCCCGATGGAGCGCCGCAACAATGCCCGCGGGAATGGCCGCGAGCAGCGCAATCACCAGCGCGGCCAGCGTCAGCTCCAGCGTGTAGGGATAGCGCTGCAGGATAAGGTGGGTCACGGAATCGTTCAGCCGCAGCGAATGCCCCAGGTCACCGTGCAGCACGCCACGCCAGTAATGAAAATATTGCTGGCTCAACGGCAGGTCGAGACCGTACTGATGGCGCAGAGTGTCGAGATCGGTTGGGCTCGCGCCTTCGCCCAGCATCTGCGCCACCGGGTCGCCCGGCACCAGGTGAATGAGCAGAAAGACCAGCGAAACCACCAGCCAGATAACGGGAAGCGTGTAGAGCAGACGCCGGCCCAGCGCGGGCAGCAGCTTCATGCGCCTCCTCGGGCCGGGACGGCTGGCGCGTTCTTCGCTTGTGCTCCGGATGGGACGGGCTCGATGCGCACGCGGCTGATGCGGTGTCCACTCATCTCCGCAACAGTGTAGCGGCGTCCTTCAAAATCCACGCTCTCGCCTGCCTCGGGAATGTGCCCCAGCTGCGTCAGCAGAAAGCCGGCCAGCGTTTCTACGCCGCCATCCCGCGGCAGATACCAGTGCATCTGCGTCTCCAGATCGCGCAGGTTCACCCCGCCATCCAGGTAGAACGCCTCGGCCGGCATGCGCGCAGCCCGGCGCATGCCCACGTCGAACTCGTCCTCCATCTCGCCGACGAGCTGTTCCAGCGCATCCTCCACCGTCACCAGCCCAACGGTCGATCCGTGCTCATCGACGACGATGGCCAGATGCCGCCGGCGCTCCTGGAACTCATGCAGCAGGTCCAGCACCGGCTTGGTCTCCGGCACCACCAGCATGTCGCGCATAATCTGCCCCAGCTGCAGTCCGCGTGATGGCCGCTGCCCGCTCACCGCCCGGGCCAGCGCAAAGTGCATCAGGCGCGACACATCCTTGGAATAGACGACGCCGACAATATGCTCCGGACCGCGCGCAGCATCGAAGATCGGAATGCGCGAGTGCTGCTCGTCCACAATACGGGCGCTCGCCTCTTCCACCGGCATGTTCGCCGGCAGGGAGAAGATACGCTGCCGCGGCGTCATGATCTCCCGCGCGACCACCGTATTCAGCTCCACGGCGCGGTGGATCATCGATTCCTGATACGGAGGCAGCAGCCCCTGGCGGCGGGTCGCGGTCGCCATCAGCTTCAGCTCGTCCGGCGAATGTACAGGCTCCTCGCCGACGGGAAGGGAGCGAAACAGGCGCAGCACCAAGTTTGCTGAGCTGTTCATGAAGACCACAAACGGCCGGGTCACCCGGATGAACGCCAGCATCGGCGGCGCGACCCCAAGCGCAAGCTGCTCCGGCCGCCGCAGCGCCAGCGATTTCGGCACCAGTTCGCCCAGGATGACTTCGAGATAGGTGATGCAGACAAAGGCCATCACCGCCGCTACGCCATGGGCAAAGAAGGATGCGTGGGGCAGCGCGCGCAGTGGGCGCTCAAATAGAGGGGCCACGACCGGCTCGCCGATCCAGCCCAAGGCCAGGCTGGCAACCGTCACCCCGAACTGCACCGCCGAGAGCGTGGCGTTCATCGAATTGCGCAACTGGGCAACGGCGCGCGCCCCGGGCCGGGACTGTGCCAGAAGCTGCTCCACACGGGTGCCGCGCAGGCTGATCAGGGCCAGCTCCGCGGCGACGAAAAAGCCATTCGCCAAAATCAGGGCGACTATGGCTACGCCGTGGAAGAGTGTCCAATGCACCATGGGGATAGGGTAAAGCAGCATCTGCCGCGGTTCTGTTGTAGTATCGCCCGCGGTCTATGATCGAGCAGCCCCCCGGAGGACTGCATGAAGGATGCAGAAGCCGACTTGAGAGGTCAGGCCTGGCGCGCGCTGGTGCTGATCTACGCGAGCGCCCAGTTCGTAGTGCTTACCGCCATCGCCATGCTTGTCTATCCGGGCGGAGCCGTCTACCAACTGGACGCGGACCGCTACCTCTTCCTGCGCAACTTCTTCAGTGACCTTGGGGCCACCATCACTCCGTCGGGCCGCCCGAATCTCATCTCTCACGTCCTGTTCGGCGTCGCGCTCGGCTCGGTTGGAGTGGCCCTCATGCTGGCGTCTTCCAACTGGAAGGTCATCGTCGCCGGCAGGAGGAGCTGCAAGAACGGCCGGGGTTGCCTCGCAGATCGTGGAGGTCGTGGCCGGCCTCGGCTTCATCGGCATCGCCGCGACACCCTGGAACCTGGTGCTCGATGCCCACAACGGCTTTGTGCGGCTGGCGTTCGGCTTTCTGCTCGTCTACGACCTGTGCCTGCTGATGATTCAGGTCAGCAACCGGTGGACGGCCGCTTACACGGCAGCGAACGCCATCTACCTGCTACTTCTGGTTGCCTATGTCGGGATCCTTTTCTTCGGGCCGCGGGTGGACACGAAGAGCGGCCTGGAGTTCCAGGTCGCCGCGCAGAAGATCATCGTGTACGCCTCGGTCTTCAACCTGGGCCTGCAGGCGGTGTCGATCTACCGAGCTGCGCGCCGGCGTGCGCAGGACCAGATTCCGGCCTGAGGCGGGGATTTGCATCGCCAGCGTTCACGCAGGCTCGTCGTCTGATAGAGGGTCACGTTACCCTGCCCCCCTCCCCCTCCCCAGTAGGAACCCGGTGGACCAAGAAGTCTTTATTTTCAGCGGCTTACGCGGTCTTCCGTGGGGCTAAATTCGTCTATCTAAAGGAGTTATAGGTCAAAATCCTCATAACAAAGGACTTAAAGGATTATTTTGCACCGGGTGTAGTGCAGGACGGCTTTGCGGGTCGCTAAGTAATTCATTCCAGAACAGTTAATAGCTAAAATCGTCATGACAAAGAACTTAGCCGGAACCATTAATACTCAGCAGGTCGGCAAGTCGGCTGAATTCTCCCTTCACATTTTCAGTGAATCCGGCACAGCAGGTCCCTACACTTCGCGCGTGACGCCGCTCGTCACGGCTTCGGCCGGGATGACGATGGTTTGGGTGTTGGTATCCCGCCTTCGCTGCGCTGAAGCGATGGCGATTTCACGGTCGGCAGAAATGCGAACGCCCGCGATCCTGTCGCGGGCGTTTCTCTTCCATCTCTACTTCCAGTTTAGCGAATTGGAGGGGGCAATATGGCAGATTTCGGAAGAAAGATTTGGGTCTCAGTTTCAAATTGAGACGCGCCTCCTGAAATCCTGGCGCGGAACCTTTTTCATCGTCCGCACGTACCATACGGAGATGAGTGTTGTTCCTGGATGGAGGGTCTGTGGCGGCTCGAAAGCGTAGTCGATTCTGGCTGTGGAGCACGCTTGGCGGGCTGGTTGCCGTGATTGTTCTGGTTGCGGCGCTTGTAGCCCACAGCAGCGGCACCCAGATCGAGGGCAGCCGGCTGGGCACGGTCTCCCGGATGGACATTGCCAAGAGCGTTGTCGCAACGGGCAAGGTGCAACCCATCACCAAGGTCGAGGTAAAGTCCAAGGCCAGCGGCATCGTCGAGAAGTGGTATGTGGACGCGAACGCGCGTGTGCACAAGGGCCAGGTGCTGGCCCAGTTGGACCAGATAGAGATTCTCGCCCAGGTGGAAGCCGCGCGCGCTACCCTGCAGGCGGCACAAGCGAATGTGAAGACCGCCGAGGCCGACATCAAGCAGGACGAAGTGGCAGCCCGCGCGCCTGACCTTCCCATGTACGCAGCAACGCTGCGCCGCAATCAGGAGATGAAGGCGGCGGGCATCGTGAGCCAGCAGGCGCTGGACGATGCGAACCGCGACTATCTTTCCAATATGAACAAGCAGCACACCGCTATCGCAACGGTTGCCGTCGATCACGCCAAGCTGCAGCAGGCCGAAGCACAGGTGGCGGAAAGCCAGGCCAGCCTGAAGCAGCTTGAAGAGCAGTTGAGCTACACCACGATCGTCTCGCCGATCGATGGCGTGGTCCTCTCGCGCGATGTCGAAGTAGGCGACGCGGTCAGCTCGATCCTCGTCCTGGGGTCTACAGCCACACTCGTCTTTACCCTGGGCGACACCAGCCAGGTCTACGTGGACGGCAAGGTGGACGAAGCGGATATCGGCAGCGTTTATATGGGCCAGCCCGCGCGCATTCGCATCGAGTCGTTCAAGAACCGGGTCTTCTACGGCAAAGTTACGCGCATCGCTCCGCTTGGCATCGAGAAGGACAACGTGACGACATTCGCGGTGCGCGTTTCGATCGACAACCCGACCGGTGAGATCAAAGCCATGATGACGGCCAATGCCGAAATTCTGATCAAAGAGCACAAGAACGTACTTGCCGTGCCGGAACAGGCGATCAGCTACGACGCGCAGAAGCACGCGTTTGTAAACGTACCTGATCCAAAGGCCAAAGACGGGATGCGCAAGGTGGCGGTGACGGTGGGCCTGGCGAACGGCAGCAACACAGAGATCACGAGCGGTTTGAAAGAGGGCGAGAAAGTGGTCCTGCAGCAGTAATGAGAGGGAGACATACGATGACAACGATGATGGCAATGCGAGCGGCAGCTCTTACGGCGGCAGCACTGGCAATTCCTGCCCTGGCGCTGGCCTCGGACAACACCTTCGACAAGACTCTGAACGTGAATGGCGCTGTCCAACTGGAGGTCTCGACCGGTTCCGGCTATGTGCATGTCAACCCGGGTTCGGACAACCAGGTGCATATCATCGGTCACGTGCATGCGAATCATGGCTTTATGGGATCGAGCGACGACCAGGTGCAGAAGGTGGTCGACAACCCGCCGATTCAGCAGAGTGGCAACACCATCCGCGTCGGCCAGATGCACGAGAGCTGGTTCAACCACGTCTCCATTGACTACGACGTCACCGCGCCGAAGAACACGCATCTGAAAGCGGAATCCGGATCGGGTGATCTGAAGGCCGTGGGGATGAGCGGCGGCAATCGGCTGGAGACGGGCTCCGGTACGATCAACGGCGATAACCTGGGCGGCGACAGCTATCTGCAGACTGGCTCCGGCGATATCCGCGTCAACTTTTCCAGCGGTGGCAACGTGACCGCAGGCGCGGGCTCCGGTTCCATCCGCCTTACCGGCGTGAAGGGCGGCCTGAAGGCGGAGACCGGCTCCGGCGACGTCAGCATCGCCGGGCAGCCCACGGATAACTGGAAGATCGAAGCGGGCTCCGGCTCGATCGACCTGAACCTTGGCGGCTCGAAATTCACGCTCGATGCCGAGACCGGCTCAGGCTCGATTCACACCGATCAGGCCATCAGCATGCAGGGCAGCCTTGAGCGTCACCACATCACCGGCAACGTGAATGGCGGCGGACCGACCGTGAAGGTAGAGACCGGTTCGGGCAGCATCCGGATTCACTGACTGATTGATCGCCACATCAACATGAGGGCCGCGGAGGGACTCCGCGGCCCTTCACTTTTACACTGGCAACATGATCGAGCGCCTGCAGCCCCTGCCCGCCGCCACATCTCTTCGCCTTATCGCATTTGACCTGGACGGCACCCTGATCGATTCCCGCGCCGACCTGGTGGCAAGCGTGAACGCGACTCTCGCGCACCTGGGCCGGCACCCTCTGCCCGACGCCGTGATCGCCAGCTACATTGGCGACGGAGTGAACATGCTGGTGCGGCGCGCACTCGGCGATCCGGAGCATGAAGATATCGTAACCAATGCGGTATCGTTTTTCCTGAGCTATTATCGCGTCCACAAACTCGACCATACTTACGTCTATAAGGGCGCGCTGGAGAGCATGGCGGCGATTGCCGGCGCACTGCCCGATGCAAGACTAGCCATTCTCACCAACAAGCCTGTGCGGCCGTCCGAGGAGATCTGCTCTGCGCTCGGGCTCGCGCCGCACTGCTTCCGGATCTATGGCGGCAACTCCTTCGAGACGAAGAAGCCCGATCCGCTTGGCCTGGAGACGCTGATGCGCGAAGCCCATGCGGCTCCCGAACAGACACTCATGATCGGGGACTCGGATGTGGATGTGTTGACGGCGCGGAATGCGGGCGCAAGCGTGATCGGCTGCCGCTTCGGCCTCGCGCCGCACTCGCTGGCCGATGCGCCTCCGGACTGCATTGTCGACGCTCCATTGGAGTGGCTGGAAGCGCTGGGCATTGGCTGAATCCACGAACGATACACTCAGGTGCGCGAGGTGAAAGATGGAGTCATTGCGAACGACATGCTGCATTGTGGGCGGCGGTCCAGCGGGAATGATGCTTGGCTTCCTGCTGGCGCGCAAAGGTGTCGAGGTGATGGTGCTCGAAAAGCACAAGGACTTCTTCCGCGACTTCCGCGGCGACACCGTGCACCCGTCCACATTGGAGGTGCTGTATGAGCTTGGGATTCTGGAGCAGTTCCTTGCCATGCCGCATCAGGAGATCCGGCACATCGGAGCCTCGATCGGCGGAGAAGACTTCGCCATTGCCGATACCACGCGCCTGCCGACACACGCGAAGTTCGTTGCATTGATGCCGCAGTGGGACTTTTTGAATTTTCTCGCACGGCAGGCGGTGAAGTATCCGAATTTTACGCTGAAGATGGAGCACAACGTCACTGAGCTGGTGGAAGGCAACGGCCGCGTTGAGGGGGTGCGCGCCGAGACGCCGGACGGCACCATCAAGATTCGCGCCGGGCTGGTCGTGGGCTGCGACGGCCGCCATTCCACCTCCCGCGCTGCAGCGCATATGCGCGTGTCGGACCATGGAGTGCCGATCGATGTGCTGTGGTTCCGGCTGAGCAAGCATGCGGGCGACCCGGCAGCAGCCCTGGGCAATGTGAACTACGGAGCGCTGATCGTGTTGATCGATCGCGGCGATTATTACCAGACCGCTTTCATCATTGCGAAGGGGACCTTTGAAACAGTGGTCAAGCCGGCTGGTCTGGAATCCTTTCGTGCGCACATCGCCCGTATCGCGCCGTTTCTCGCTGACCGTGTGTCGGAGCTCACGGGCTGGACGGAGGTGAAGCTGCTCTCCGTGCAGGTGAACCGCCTGAAGCGCTGGCATCTGCCGGGGCTGCTCTGCATTGGCGATGCGGCGCATGCCATGTCGCCAGTGGGCGGCATCGGGATCAATCTGGCCATTCAGGATGCGGTTGCCGCGGCGAACATTCTGGCTGCGCCGCTCGTGACCCGTGCGATGGTGACCGAGTTAACGCTTGCGCACGTCCAGAGCCGGCGCGAGTTCCCGACTCGTGTCACGCAGGGTTTCCAGGTATTCGTGCATCACTTTCTGGGAAAGGTGCTGGATAACCCCGGACCGATTGAACCGCCGCGCCTGCTGAAGGTGCTGCGACCGGGACCGTGGTTGCAGAACAAGCTGGCGCGGTTTATCGGAGTGGGTGTGAGACCGGAGCACATCCGCAACTAGCGCGCGCGGTTCACCGCCGGGCGTGGCGCGCGTCGCGTTCGTTCGCAGCTCCCGAGGGTCGTTTGCGCAGCTGGAAGCGCAGGCCATTCCACACAACGCCTGACGCGCGAACCCATACAATCAAGCTATGGGTCTTTTCACGCGATTGAAGAAAGCGCCTTACACTCCTGGTTCGGCCGTGAATGTCCCGACCGAACCGGTGGTTCCCGAGGGCGCGTTTATCCCGGACACGGCAAACTCCCGGTCCGCAATTCCCGAGCCTGAGCTGCCCGAGCGGCAGGAACAGGTGCCGGAAGTATCACTTTCGACCGGGGCGCCGGGCCGGCGCTTCGTATCCATCCCGGAAGAGCGTTTCAGCCTTGAAGATACAAACCGCCTGGCCGAGGCGATGGCTGTTCCACGCGAGCAGCGGGACAGCCGCTGGCTGGATGAGTTCCAGAGCGCAGCATGGAATGCCTCGATCGTGCTGCCGACAGAGCCGGTCTTTCTTGGACCGGACGGCATGCCCTACGTGCGGCTCGAGCTGCCGCCCGCCGGCGAGCCTGTCGAAACCAACTGCCTCTCGAATCTTTTTGTCTCCATGGCGGAGCAGGGGCTGGGCGCGGCATTTTTCAAGAACAATAGCGATCCGCCGGAGGCTGCGGATTACGTCATGCCTACGGGAGTGATTGAATCTCTGCGCGCCTTCGGCACATGGGATGGCGATCCCGACGACGTGGCAGAGCTCGCGGCAAAGCCGCAGCAGCACGCCGGCGACAGCGGTATCGAAAAGACAGAGGTCGAAACGGAGCGGCAGGTCATGGTCGGATCGCCCACGGAAGATTACCTGCCGAAACATACGGCGCGGCTGCTCCATCGGCACCTGACCGAAGGCTGGAAGATGGAAGATCCGCGCGTGGCACTGGTGGTCGATCCGCAGATGACGCCCTCGCGCAACCTGGTCATCGGGCGCAAGTTTTCGGACTTTCCCGATCCGGAGATTGCCGCCCAGGCCGCGCGCATGCTGCTGTGGTATCTGCCGCCGCATCGCTATCTGCTGCTGATGCCGGAGAACTGGTCTACCGACCAGATGCGGCCGCTGCAGGAGCTTTGCTAAGGCTGTGTCGACTACTTCCAAAGAGATTCGTCAGCAAATGGACTTCCAACTAGTCAGTGATTACACACCACGCGGCGACCAAGGCCGCGCCATCGACGAAATCCTTACAGGTCTCGCGGCCGGGGAGCAGCATCAGACGCTGCTTGGCGTCACCGGCTCGGGCAAGACCTACACGATGGCCAAGGTCATCGAAGAGATGAACCGGCCCGCGCTGATCCTGGCGCATAACAAGACGCTGGCCGCGCAACTCTTCCATGAGTTCAAGCAGTTCTTCCCGTCGAACGCAGTCGAATACTTCGTTTCCTACTACGACTACTACCAGCCGGAGGCTTACATACCATCGGGCGACCTGTACATCGAGAAGGAAGCGACCATCAATGAAGAGCTGGACAAGCTGCGGCTCTCCGCGACGCGCTCGCTCTTCGAACGCCGCGACGCCATCATCGTCGCCTCGGTGAGCTGCATCTACGGTCTTGGCTCGCCGGAAGCCTATTACGGCATGCTGCTGCTGCTGGAGCGCGGGCAGAAGATCAAGCGCGAAGACATCACCAAGCGGCTGGTCGAGATCCTTTATGAGCGCAACGATGGCGACTTCCGACGCGGCACCTTCCGCGTGCGCGGCGATGTCATCGAGGTCTTCCCTACCTACGATGAGATGGCCTATCGCATCGAGCTGTTTGGCGACGAGATCGAAGCGCTCTCGCAGATCGATCCGCTGTTCGGAACCGTGCGGCAGAAGTATGCGCGGCTGCCTATCTATCCCAAGAGCCACTATGTCGTTCAGCCGGAACGCAAGCGCTCGGCCATGGATTCGATCCTCACCGAGCTGGAATGGTGGGAGAAAGAGCTGGAGGCCCAGGGCCGCCTGGTGGAAGCGCAGCGCGTGCACCAGCGGACGCGTTTCGATCTGGAGATGATCAAGTCTGTCGGCTACTGCCATGGCATCGAGAACTACTCGCGCCACTTCAGCGGGCGCATGCCGGGCGAAGCTCCGCCGACGCTGCTCGACTATTTCCCGCGCGACTATCTTCTTTTCATCGACGAAAGCCATGTCACCGTACCGCAGCTTCACGGCATGTGGCATGGGGACCGTTCCCGCAAACAGAACCTTGTGGACTACGGCTTTCGTCTGCCATCGGCGATGGACAACCGGCCGCTGAAGTTCGAGGAGTTCGAGACGCGCACCAACCAGATTCTCTATGTCTCTGCGACTCCTGGACCTTATGAGCTCACGAAGTCGTCGGGCGTTGTTGTGGAGCAGATCATCCGCCCCACCGGCCTGCTTGATCCGCCGGTCGAGATACGGCCCATCAAGGGGCAGATCGATGATCTGCTGGCCGAGATACGCGCGCGCGTCCGCGGTGAACGAGCGCGTGCTGGTGACGACGCTCACGAAGCGCATGGCGGAAGACCTGGCCGGCTACTACACCGAGGTGGGTGTGAAGTGCCGCTACATGCATTCCGAGATCGAGACGCTGGAGCGCGTGCGGCTGCTGCGCGATCTGCGCAAGGGCGAGTATGACGTGCTCGTCGGCATCAACCTGCTGCGCGAAGGGCTTGATCTGCCGGAAGTTTCGCTGGTCGCCATCCTCGATGCGGACAAGGAAGGCTTTTTGCGCTCGCAGGGGTCGCTGATTCAGACCATCGGGCGCGCCGCCCGCAACATCAACGGCCGCGCCATCCTGTACGCGGACAAGATGACCGATTCGATGCGACGCGCTCTTGATGAAACAGAGCGGCGACGCGTGACGCAGCAGGCATACAACGAGGAGAACGGCATTACGCCGGAGTCGATCCTGCGGCCGCTCGATATGGCGCTCGCGCAGATCCTCAAAGCGGAGTATGCCGATCTCACCGAGCAGGACGAGACGACGCCGGAGTTCCAGAGCCAGCAGGAGCTTGATGCTTTTGTGGCCAAGCTGGAGATCGAAATGCGCGAGGCGGCGAAGAAGTTCGAGTTCGAGAAAGCCGCAAAGCTGCGTGACCGGGTCAAGGAATTGAAGACCAAAGAATTTCTCTTTGGCTAATCCGTCTCTTGCGGCCCTTGGCTTTTTCGCAATTCCGATTTAGCCTCTTCGCTGCCAGAATCTCTATCTTGTGAATCTGAGGATCGCCGGCCAATAGCTCCTTTGCATTGGCCATTAAGGCCTTGGCAATTTCTCCATTCAGGTGAGCCTCGCGCCCGGATTCATCCTGAAAGGTATCGAAGATACCGAACTTCCCGCCGCCCATCTTGATTGCATACCAACTGATCGTTCCGGGCTCCGCCTCGGCTAGTGGCTGTGCCGATTTCAGAAACGATTCCACCTGGCTTTCTTTTCCGGGCTTCGCCTGGACCGTGGCCCAGATTGCAAGCTTAACCATGAAGTAACTCCTCCCTGCCATCGGATGCCGATTTGCTGGACCAGTTACAGGGCAGCGTCGTAATTTTCGTGCCTTTGCGAGGAAAGCCGGTGTATTGTTGGTGCCGTCCCCTAGCCTGTGCTCTTGACCGGTGTGGGACCTATGGGCCCTCCGGCGTCGGGACTGCGCGGCGCAGTAAAACTTCCGAGGAGGAACTTCCAATGCAGTGTCCAGCCTGCTCCACCGAAAACCCAGCCGGCGCCACATTCTGCCAGCATTGCGGCGCATCGCTAAGCGCAGCGCCTCCGCCGCCACCGGCGGGCGGCGGATTCACCCAGGTGCCACAGCCAGCCACAGCTCCCGCGGCGGCAGGTTATGTCCCTGCGCAAACCGGCGGCTTGTCAGACAATTCGGCCGCCGCGATCGCCTACATCACGATCATTCCGGCCATCATCTTCCTGGTGATGGAGCCCTATAACCGTAAGCCCTTCGTGCGCTACCACGCGATGCAATGCATCGGTCTGCATGTTCTCTGGTTCGCGATCTGGATCGTGCTCATGATCCTGGGCTTGGTCCTGTCGATGGTGCATCTGGGCCTTCTGACACTGATACTCTGGCCGGTCTGCTGGATCGGGCTGGTGGTCCTTTGGATCCTCTGCATCGTGAGCGCCGCGCAGGGCAAGTGGTTCAAGATACCTTTCATCGGCGATTTTGCCAGGAAACAGGCGGGCGCCTAAGTCGAAGACGCCACGCATTTAAAAGCGAAGGCCGGGAGCTGACTCCCGGCCTTCTGCTTTCTCCGCAGCCCTTTATTCCACTTCCTGCCGGGCCTTATAGCCGTCGCGTGCGATCACGTCGTACTTCAAACTGTGGTGCTTTTCGTCCTGCATCTGCAGGGGCTTGCCTTCGTTGTTCACCAGTTCCACACGAATCTTGCGATATGTCCCATCCTCTTTTGTGTTGGTGGGCCGATAGCTGACCACGTACTGGTTGCGAATGGCGGAGTTGATATCGCGGAAGATCTCCGGCAGCTCGCCTTCGAAGCGGGGGAAATAGGCCTTGCCGCCGGTCATGCCGGCAAAGGTGCGCAACTGGTTGTCGGCCTGCAGATAGTCGATCTCGTGCGGCCCGAACATGCCGCCGCGTGCATTCCCGGTAAGGCGCGCCACGGCGCCGGTGCTTATGGCGTAGATGGTGACGTTCGGAGTGGACTTGATCTTCTGCATGATCTTGTCGAGGTTGATCTTCGAAAAGGTGTCGAGGCCCGAGCCGATGAAGATGATGTACTTGCGGCCATCGACACGGCTCAGCCGGTCCAGCGTTTCGTAGAGTGCGTCGAAAGTATTGGTTTCACTGAAGCCGGGTATCATCAGCGAATTCAAGGACTCGTAAACCAGCCGCTTGTCCTGCGTGAAGTCGGTCAGGATATGCGTGTGCATATCGAAGGTCGCGACCGCGATGTAGTCATCCGGGTGCAACTGCTGCGCGAAGGCATATGCGGTGTTGCGCATGTCATAGATGAACCAGTAGTTGTTCGAGGCGAACTCGCATAGCAGCACAGCCGTGATCGGCGCCTGGATGCGGCCGAAAGCAACGATCTCCTGCGGCTTGCCGTCCTCCAGGATGCGGAAGTTCTCTTTGCTGAGATTGGGCACGAACTGGTGGGTTTTCTCGAGAAGCACGCCGACATCTACCGTGACAACCGGAACATTGACGCGCAGCGAATAGTTCTCCAGCCCTTTCGGATTTTTCACCACCGGCGGTGGCGGCGGAGGCGGCACATTGTCAACAGGAGTCTTTTTGGGCAGCGCGATGGCGCCGCTGTCACCGCCCGGACCACCGGATTCAGGCGCGGACTGGTCCTGATTCGGCGCCGGGGTTTGCTGCTGGGTCTCGGCCGGCGGAGCCTGCCCGGGCATCTGGTATTGCCCGTTGTGTTGCGTCTGCTGCTGATCTGTCTGCTGCTGGCTGGTGGACCCGCTCTGAGCAAACGCCGCAGCGGGCGCTGCCGCCAGACCGATCGCAGTGGAGGCGGCAAGAAGGAAACGAGCAAATCGATGCACGTGCAATGGACCAACCTCTGGACTCACCATAAAGGACGATCGCCGACGGCGAAAGTTGGCGGCCCGCAGGCAACCGTCTACTGTAAAGACGTGCCTGCCCACTGTTTCGACGTCTTCGCCGCCCTTCGGGGGCCATTTTTCTGCGCTGGCGGGTATCGCAGCCACAGGAGAATAGCCCTGCTGCTCACCATTTTTGCGCCGGCCGTGCTCTGGGCGCAAACCGCGCCGCAGGCGAAGCCCCCGGAGCCCGTTCCAACGGAAGTCCGCACACCTCCGCCTGCTGCAGTCCCACCGGATTCCGTCAAGGCCGGCATCTTTCCCCTGGACCAGGTGCATCGCGGCCAGCACGGCGTCGCCTACACCGTCTTTGAGGGTGTGATGCCCTCTGCTGTGGAGGTGGAAATTCTGGGGGTCCTGCACAACGCGCTCGGGCCGCGCCAGGACATGATCCTATGCCGGCTGGGCGGCAAGGATGCCGTCTACACGGGCGTCGTGGCGGGCATGAGCGGCAGTCCCGTGTACATCGACGGCAAGCTCGCGGGCGCGCTCGCCTTCCGCATCGGCCAGTTCAGCAAGGAGCCCATCGCCGGCATCACGCCTATCCAGCAGATGCTGGAGGTCAAGGACATGCCCCAGGGCACTCTGCCGCCGGCAGACAAGAACGCAGAAATTCATCCCATCGAAACCCCGCTACTCTTCAGCGGTTTCACCCAGCAGGCGGTGGACGCTTTCAAGGACCGCTTCGCCGCTCAGGGAATGACTCCGGTGGTCGGGCTGGGCGGCGGTTCGAGCACCCAGAAGCAGCCGGAGCCGATCGAGCCAGGCTCCTCGGTCAGCGCGCTGCTGGTGCGCGGCGATATGGAGATTGCCGCTACCTGCACCGCCACGTACGTGGATAAGAACCAGCTTCTCGCCTGCGGCCACCCCATCACGCAGAGCGGGCCGGTCTCCGTGCCCATGACCAAGGCCGAGGTAGTGGCGACGCTGCCCTCGCCGCTGAATGCCTTCAAGATCGTCAACACAACAGAAGAGGCCGGCGCCTTCACCGACGACCGGCAGACGGCGATCCGCGGCGTCTTTGGCAAGAAGGCTGATATGGTGCCCGTAACGGTTACGTTTCATACAGGCAAGGACACGCGGGCTGTGCACTTCGAGGTGGTTGACAATCCCGACCTGACGCCGCTGCTGATGCTCACCTCGATCTATCAATCGATGATGGAGAGCAACAGCCTACGCTGCCGAGACCACCTATCGCGTGCATGAACAGGTCCGGTTCGACGGCGTGCCGGAGGTTTCGCTCACGCGCTTCGCCGGCCCTACTACCGGCATACCGGCAGCGCTTAACGCGACACTCGTTGCCGGCGAGCCGCTGGTGCAGCTTTACGGGAACCCTGCCCGGCATGGCGCGCTGCGCAGTGTTTCGCTGGACATTGACATGCTGCCCGGCAGGCAGGCGGTCGAAATTGAAAGTGCGGAGCGCGAGGGCGGCGCCGTGCACGCGGGTGATACCGTTTCGCTGCGGGCAACGTTGCGGCCGTATCACGGCGCGGCACGCACCGTCGATATCCCGGTGAAGTTGCCCAGCACGCTGCCGGACGGCCCCGTCCGCCTGGTGGTGAGCGACGCCGCCACCGTGGACCACATGCAGGAGGCCGCGTCGAATCATCTCGACATGAACGAAACTGTCGCTGCGCTGAATGCCACACACGCCAACGATCGGGTTTACGTGACCATGCTGGCTCCGGAGCCGCAGGCGCGCCTGGATGGCCGCACGCTCGCGGGGGTTCCCATTTCGATGGCAAACGTCCTCGATCCGCTGCGCGCGAATCGAAGCCTCACGCTGAATGGCGAGTCGGCGGTTGCGGTAACATCAGTCCCCATGGACGCAGTGGTGACCGGCAATCAGGTAGTCACCGTCCAGGTGGAGTAGATCGTCTTGACGCTATATGTAAAACGAAAGGCGGCGGGTTCTGCGAACCAAGACCGCCAGAGTGAACGAGAGGAACGATGCCAGAGATCCGAGGCTATGCGACACATGCTGCCGGGGCCGAGCTGCTTGCCTACCGGTATGAAGTTGGGGCGCTGGGCGCAGGCGAGGTGGATATAAGTATCAGCCATTGTGGCATTTGCCGCAGCGATCTGCACCTGATCGACAATGACTGGCAGGTGAGCAAATTTCCCTTCGTTCCGGGCCATGAAATTGTCGGCACCGTGGAGGCGGTGGGCGCGGCCGTTGAGAATCTGGAGCCGGGCCAGCGCGTTGGGGTCGGCTGGCAGGCGGGCAGTTGCGGCCAGTGCGCGTGGTGCCGGCGGGGCAAGGAGAACCTCTGCCCGCAGGCGCAGCCCACCTGTGTCCAGCGCAACGGCGGCTTTGCCGATGCAGTGCGAGTGCCGGCGCGTTTTGTCATTCCAATACCGGAGGCGCTGGACAGCGAAAACGCCGCTCCGCTGCTCTGCGCCGGCATTACGGTTTATACGCCGCTGCGCACTTATGGCATCTCACCTGCTTCCCGCGTGGGTGTCGTGGGCATTGGCGGCCTCGGTCATCTGGCGTTGCAGTTTGCGCGCATCTTCGGCGCGGAGGTCACAGCGTTCTCCACGTCGCCGGGAAGGAAGAAGAGGCCCGGGCTATGGGCGCACATCACTTTTGCAACACGCGCGAGAGCAAAGTCATGAAGGCGCTGGCCGGCTCACTCGATCTGATCATCTCGACGGTGAATGCAGACCAGGACTGGAGCGCCTTCCTGAGCGCGCTTCGGCCGGAAGGGGTTCTGTGCCTGGTCGGCGCGCCGGCGCGCCCGCTGCAGGTTCCGGGCTCTCTGCTCATCGTTTCGGCAAGGGCGCTGAGCGGAAGCAATACCGGCAGCCCGCTGGCGCTGGCGGAGATGCTCGACGTGGCCGCTCGGCATGGCGTAACGACGAAGACCGAGCGCTTCCCGATGACACGGGTCAACGAGGCAGTGGCGAAGGTCCGCAAGGGAGGCGTGCGCTACCGGGCCGTGCTGGCTAACTGAGGACCTGAATACATTCCTTCGTGCCTGCTTTAGACTTGAGCCACATGTCCTTTCGCATTGTGAGCCTCTCCTTTTTGCTCTGCGCCGCCTCCGTGGCCAGCCTCGCGCAGGGCACCAAAGTCTGGACCGAGTCGCATATGGAGGAGTGGGAGAAAGGCCGTCCCCAGGGAGTGGCGATCTCGAGCGACGGCTCGCTTTCCGCCGCGCCGGCGAGCACGCTCACTGCCACGACACCTTCCACCTACATCTGGGCACTTACCAGCGATAGCGTGGGCAATGCGTATGTGGCGACCGGCTCGCCGGCCACCGTGCTGCGCATCGCACGCGACGGCAAGAGCACAACGATCTTCAAGACCAAGGACATGAGCGTTCAGGCCATCGCGCTTGGTCCCGACGGCTCGGTCTACGCGGCGACGCTGCCAAACGGGAAGGTCTACCGCATCCCGGCAGGCGCAACCGACCTCGACGAAGAGAAAGCGACTGTTGTCTTCGATCCGGCGAAGCTGGAAGGCGTGAAGCCGGACGCGGCGCCGAAGTATATCTGGGACCTTGCCTTTGGACCGGATGGTGCGCTTTACATCGCGACCGGCGGCCCGGCTGCCGTGTACCGCGTTCGGACGCCTGCAGGCGCGGCACATGCCGAACGGTTCTTCGAGAGCGATGAGCAGCACATTCGCGCGCTGCTCTTTGAGAAGGATGGAAGCCTGCTGGCCGGCTCGGACGGAGATGGTCTCGTCTACCGCATCGACAAGGAGGGCAAGGGCTTCATCCTGTTCAACGCGCCCAAGCGCGAGATAACGGCGCTGGCGGAATCGCCCTCCGGGCAGATTTATGTGGCCAGCGTGGGCGAGAAGGGCAAGAGCGGCCTGCCGCCGCTTCCGGTCCAGGGAATTGCTACCGTAACGGCGACAATCACGATCGTCACACCCGGCTCCGTGCAGGCCTCGAACAACAACGCGCTGGTACCCGACGGTTCGGAGGTCTACGAGTTGGACCACTCTGGCGCGGCGCGCAAGCTGTGGGCCCCGCACGACGACGTGGTGTACGGGCTGCGCTGGACGCCCGATGGCCTGCTGGCCGCGACCGGCAATCGCGGCCGTATCTATCGCGTCCAGGAGAACGGCGAGTTTGCCGACATCGCGCATCTCGAAGCCTCGCAGGCGACCGGGTTCGCGAGTGCGGCGGATGGCTTCTATGTCGGCACCAGCAACGGTGGCAAGCTGTTTCATCTGGGGGCGCTGACCGGCCGAGGGCAGCATCGAGAGCGACGTGCAGGATGCGGGCGCGGTGGCGCGGTGGGGACGCGCCGATGTGGATGCCACTGGGTCGGGCTACCAGCTATCCGTGCGGGCGGGGAACGTCAGCAATGCGGAGCGCGGCTGGAGCCCTTGGAAGCCGGTGACCGCGGAGACGTCGATTGCAGCGCCGCAGGCGCGCTTTGCGCAGTGGAAGGTCACGCTGAAGCCGGCCACCAGCGTCCATGCCGTCTCGCTCAACTATCTGCCGGTGAATGTTGCGCCTGTGGTCGACGAGATCGTAGTGGCGCCGGGCGCGCGCGTGAATCAGCAGGCCACCTTCCAGCCGCCGGTGCCGACTGTGAGCATCAACCTGCCTTCCGCATACGGCCAATGTCGTGAACATCCAGCAGGATCAGACGACACAGCCGCTGCAGGGCGTGAAGGACAAGAGCGCGGTGACGGTGCGCTGGGCCGCGCACGATGACAACGGCGACGACCTGGTCTTCGCGCTGTACTATCGCACCTCCGGCGAGCAGAACTGGCAATTGCTGAAGGATGATGTCACCGACCGGTACTACACCTTTGACGCCGCGCAGGTGCCGGATGGCCCGTATCAGATCAAGGTGGTGGCCAGCGATGCGCCGTCACACAATCCGGGCGAGGCGCTCATCGGCGAGCGCACCAGCGAGCGCTTCGTACTCGACACGGCGACGCCAATTGTCACCAACCTGGTTGCACATCTCGAGGGCGGCAAGCTGCACGTGATGGCCGACGCGAAGGCTCCATCCACTGTGATAGCGCGGGCAGAGTATTCCATCGACGCGGGTCCGTGGCAGTACATCGAGCCGGTGGGCAAGATCTCCGACGCGCAGACGGAACGCTATGACTTCTCTGCTCCGCTGCCGCTGCCGTCGGAACAGTTGCGCGTGGCGAAGCTGCCTCCGGCGAATCCCAACGAGCATGTCGTGGCGCTGCGTGTCTTTGACCGCTATGACAACTCGGTTACGGCGAAAACGGTTGTGCGGTGATGCGTGATGTAGAGCGTGGAACAGCAGATCTCTCCACTTCGCTTCGCTCCGGTCGGATGACAGAGGATAGATTTTGCTCTGGTCGGGGTGACCGATTTCAGGACCGCGCTCTCGACGATCATGTCACCGATGCTGATACAGGCGGCAATCCATGCGCTTTGAACTTTTCATCGCCGCGCGGTATCTCCGGGCCAAGCGGCGCCAGGCCGTCGTGGGGGTGATCACCGCGATCTCGATCGCCGGCGTGGCCGCGGGCGTCGCGGCGCTCATCATCGCGCTGGCGATCACCACCGGCATGCGGCGCGACCTGCAGGACCGCCTGCTTGGATCCACATCGCATGTCGAGCTGATGCGTACGGCCGGGGACGGTATCCGCGACTGGCGCCCGCTGGTGGCGCGGCTGGCGAAGCTGCCCCACGTCGTCGCCGATGCGCCGGGGCTTTACGGCCAGGTATTGGTCTCGCGCGGCGCGCGCTCCGGGGGTCTGCTGCTGAAGGGCATCCTGCCGGGAGATGAGCGGCGTGTCACCGACCTGCTCGACATGGTGAAGGTTGGCTCAGCGCAGGCGCTGGAGCCGGCGGCTCCGGTCATCCAGGGCGACACCGCTCCGCTGCCACCTATCGTCATCGGCCAGGACCTGGCGACCACGCTCGACGCGAAGGTGGGCGACACGGTGCTGATCACCAGCCCGCAGGGCGAGCTGACGCCGCTTGGCATCGTGCCCAAGTTCCAGCGCTTCTATGTCGCGGGCATCTTCCACTCCGGCTTCTACCAGTACGACTCGAGCATGGGCTTCGTGCGGCTCGCCGACGCGCAGCATCTGCTGGGCGAGCCGGATCTGATCTCCGTCGTCGCCTTCAAGGTGGACGATCTCTATCACGCGGATGCGATTGGGCGCGAGATTGAGCAGGCGGCGGGCGCGGGCTTTTTGACCAACAACTGGATGGAGCAGAACCGCGAGCTCTTCCGCGCGCTGCGGCTGGAGCAGATCGTCACCTTCATCGTGATCGGACTGATCGTGTGCGTAGCGGCACTGAACATCCTGATCGCGCTGACCATGATGGTGATGGAGAAGACGCGCGACATCGCGGTGCTGATGAGCTTTGGCGTGCGCGCGGAACAGGTGCGGCGGATTTTTCTGATGCAAGGTCTGCTGATCAGCGCGATCGGGACTGCGATCGGGCTGGTCGTCGGATATGCGGCTTCGTGGGCCGGCGGCCACTATCGGTTCATCCACCTGCCGGGGGATGTGTACTCGATCGACTACCTGCCGTTTGCGCCGCGGATCGTGGACGCGCTGATCGTGGCGGCAGTGGCGCTGGGGGTCTCGCTGGTGGCGACGCTCTATCCATCACGCTCGGCGGCGCGGGTGCTGCCGGCTGAAGCGTTGCGCTACGAATGATGTGCTGGCCGCACGGGCGAATGCGCCATCGGCGCGAATTGCGGGGTTCGCTCTCTTTGGTTGCTCACAATAGGTTTTGCGGGCAAATTCGCGTCATTTCACGGTCAATGTTTTGGTGATACCCACCCTTCGCTCAGGGTTGACGACACCATATTGGGTTTTCCTCCTGTCCGTCGCATCCGTAATAGTGCTGAGATGCGCTTCTTCAGGTGCGAAATTCTGTTCTTCGGCGGTAAGGTGTTTCACCGCAATTGGCGGCTAAGCTGGATCGCCGTTGGAGACATGATGCAGATCACCAGGGAGCAACAACCTGCATTGACGCTTTTCGCTGTGGGGATGATGGGGCTGGGTGTCCTCGGCCTGATCTATGGCGATTTCGCGCTGGTGTGGCAGCCCGTGGCGGCATGGGTTCCGGGCCGGATGGCGCTAGCCTATCTGGCTGCGGTGGTGATGCTCGCGGGCGGCTTTGGACTGCTATTGACAGCCACGATGCGATGGGCGGTCCGTTTGCTCTTTGTGTACTGCATTGTGTGGGCCCTGCTGAAAGTGCCTGCCTTGTTTGTTGCGCCGCAAATCGAAGGCGTGTGGCTGGGTTTCGGCGAGCTGGCGGTGCTGCTGGCCGGGGCATGGACCCTGTTTGCGCTCCTGGGCGGTGTGGATTGGAGGTTTGTAACCGGAGAGGATGGCGTGCGCGCGGCGCGCTACTTCTTTGCGGTGTTTCTCATACCGATTGGGCTGTCGCACATTATGTACGTGAAGGAGACGATGACACTGGTTCCAGCGTGGCTTCCCTCCCCGGCTTTCTGGGCGTACCTGACGGGCGCCGGGCAGATGGCATGCGGGCTTGGCGTGCTGTTTGGGATTTTGCCGCGGATTGCGGGGCTGATCGAAGCCGGAATGATCAGCCTGTTCGGACTGCTGGTTTGGCTACCACGGGTGGTGGCCGCGCCTAAGGTCCGGCTGCCGTGGACTGCATTTTTCATTACCTGGGTGATCGCTGCGGCAGCATGGGTGGTAGCGGTGAATACGGACTGGCCGTCCAGGCAAATGCGCCTACGGCGCGAGCCGGCGGATTCGCTTCCTACGGTCGCTCACAGATAGTTCTGCTAGTTCTGCGGTGCTGGTGCGAGCAAACTGCAGGTCCTTCGCTTTGCTCGGGATGACACTGGCAGAGATATGGTTTGCTCAGCGGTCGCGGAAGACGTGCAGCCTTGGAGCGGAAGGCCTTGGGGTGGCCGTCCTTGAAGGCGGGGATGTATTTCCATCCGGCGGCGTCGTCGAGCCATTCTCGGTTTGGCTCCGCTTCTCATGCCGGCGGAGATGTCCTTGACGATGCCGCCTTCCATCCTGGCGGAGCGGACCTTGCCGGCTTCGTCAATCACCAGCTCCAGTTGTCTTTCCTCATCCCAGCGCTGCGGATCGTTCGGCGAGGGAAGACGCACGAGAATCTGCTGCGGGACCACTGTCTGCCAAGCTGCCTCGCTGAGTACCCGGGATGTCCATATCCGAAGGACACGCGTGTGCTCGTAGATGGCGGAGCGGTTGGACGGGCTTTGCGGCGCCGTAAGATCCGGGACGCCATCCACCTGAGTGCGCAGGCCACGCGCCCGGGCTTTCGTGATCGCGGTGCGGACTCGGTCTGCGTCGGATGCGGGCCACATCTCGTCCAGCGCGTCCCATGCCTGCTGCTCGCGGCCGCTGTAGAGATAGGCCCAGACGATTTCGAGCACCCTGATCTTGGTGGCGAGGAGTCCGGATGCCTGACCGTCTGACGACAGGTGTTCGGCGGATAATCTGCCATCGCTTGCCTTGAAGTCGCTTAGCTCTCGCGAGCCGAGCTCGGAGCGCAGCGTGTTGATCTGCCCGTCGTAATGGTCGCGAAATTCCGAGCTGACGTCCACGAGCTTCTTGTCTTCGAAACGCAGGACAACGGTCGGGGGCCGCGTCAAAGGCGCTGCGCGGCAGACTGTCAAAGCCATTCACTGCGGCGGCATCCGTGGTCCAGATCTCCACGGTTCCGTTCGAGCCGCGTATCGGCGGCGCTGAAGTAGTCCTGGCCGGTGATCGTCCGCAGCAGCTTGGCCGGTTTGGTCAGGGAGTAGATCTCGTACTTGATGGTGGGGTCGGCTGTCGGTCGCTTTGATCTGAAATGCGACCACGGGGACGCCAAAGCCGAGGTCGGCGCCCATCACGTCAATGTCCGCCTGCGAGGCCTCAGAGGCGATGAGCGTTTCGCCGCGACCCCAGCGGAGGCTGGCCTGGCAGCCGCGAACGGCGAAGCCCTGCCCGTTTGGTGGCGCGGACGGTGACGGTTACGCCGGATCGCGAAGAGAAATCCGGCAGCTTTCCTGTGAAGCTACCGATGCCCTTGTCGCAGACCAGAAAGCGTGTGGGGTTGGTGCTGAAGCTGGTCTCGCCGACGCAGGCTACCGATAGCAGGCAGACGGCTGCGGAGATGGATGCACTCCGGACGAGATGGGAAATCCGTGCCATAGGGGGACGTGAAGCAGCATACCGCCGGCTGGTATCTGTGGTCGTGACAAAAGCGGTCAGGAGGGTGCACGAAAGTGCCCCAGGTGAGCGCGATGGTCACGTATCGGACTGGCCGTCCGGGCAATGGCGCCTGCGGCGCAGGCTGCAGGCTTCGTTCCCTTTGGTCGCTCACATTTGACGTTATGTGGCTCGCAGATTTCGCCCACATCTCTTCGAGACATGAGGCCATTCGCGATGGTGGTACGGAAGTGGCAGCGGGTGGCACTGTTTTGTACTTTCACACTCCCCGTCTAAATGGTAGACATGGGTATGGGCGGGTCAGTGGCTTCGGATGTAGCAGTGCACCAGGAAGCGGGCATGGAAGATGCCCTGCTGGAGGTGCGGGAGCTGCGCAAGGAGTACGTGACCGGCCGCGGACGACTTCGGCTTTTTGAGGGGCTGAACTTCAGCGTCCGCAAGGGCGAGCTGGTCGCCATCGTTGGAGCCTCCGGAGCGGGAAAAAGCACACTTTTGCACATTCTCGGTGCACTTGATGCCCCGACGAGCGGTGCCCTATACTTCGCCTCAATCCACTTGAACAAGCTCAACTCCAGGCAGGCCGCAGACTTCCGCAATCGCGAAGTTGGCTATGTCTGGCAGTTTCACTACCTGCTGCCGGAGTTTACAGCCGCCGAAAACGTCGCCCTGCCCCTGCTGGCCAGGGGTGAATCCCGCAAAACAGGCTGAAAGCAAAGCACTTGCGTGGCTGGATGAGGTTGGGCTGGCAGACCGGGCGGAGCACCAGGCAGGAGAGCTTTCGGGCGGCGAGCAGCAGCGGGTCTCGCTGGCGCGGGCGCTGGTGACCAATCCGAGGATGCTGCTGGCCGACGAGCCCACCGGCGATCTGGATGCCAATACTGCGGACCGGGTCTTTCAGCTCATCCAACGAGTGCATGCGAGCCACGGGCTGACCTCGATCCTGGTAACGCATAATCAGGAACTTGCCGGCCGGTGCGACCGCGTGATGCGCCTGGAGGCCGGCCGGATCGCAGAAGATCTTGCCAAGACGGGGAAGCCGTACCAGCAGGTGGAGGGCGGTCTTCCTGAAACGAAAATTCCCGGATATGGGAGCTGTTGACGTACCAAAGTGGGCGTGAGTCCGGTGGCGTGGGTCGTGCATCTTTAGTAACGACGACTCACATTTCTGTACACGAGTCAGTCAGGAGAGGCAGGAGTGCAGGTAAACCAACCGCACTCACCGTCCTCGGAGGGGGAATATGTTCGAACGCTATACAGAAAAGGCGCGGCGCGTCATCTTCTTCGCCCGGTATGAGGCCAGCCAGTTCGGCTCGCCTTACATCGAGACCGAGCACTTGCTGCTTGGGCTGCTGCGCGAAGATAAGGCGCTCACCAATAAATTTCTCCGTTCCCATGCCTCCGTCGAATCGATCCGCAAGCAGATCGAGGGGCATACCACTATCCGTGAGAAGGTTTCCACTTCGGTCGATCTCCCCCTGTCGAACGAGTGCAAGCGCGTGCTGGCCTATGCCGCCGAAGAGGCGGAGCGGCTGAGCCACAAGCACATTGGCACGGAACATCTGCTGCTGGGACTGTTGCGTGAAGAGAAGTGCTTTGCTGCGGAGATCCTGCACGAGCGCGGCCTCAGGCTGGTGGCGATCCGCGAAGAGCTGGCGCGGGCGACGCAGGAGAAGGCTCCGGCGCAGCGGCAGAACCGCGAGTCCAGCCTGCTGGCGGAGTTCTCGCGCGACCTGACGCAGGCAGCGACGGATTCGCAACTGGATCCGCTGGTGGGGCGCGACTCTGAAGTGGAGCGCGTGGTGCAGATCCTGTGCCGCCGGACGAAGAACAACCCGGTGCTGATTGGCGAGCCGGGCGTGGGCAAGACCGCGATTGTCGAAGGACTGGCGCAGCGCATTGCCGATGGCGATGTGCCGAGCTTCCTTGCGGACAAGCGGGTGCTGGCGCTGGACCTGTCGCTGATCGTTGCGGGCACCAAGTACCGCGGGCAGTTCGAGGAGCGGCTGAAGACCATCATGAAGGAGCTGATGGAGAACCAGAACTCCATCATCTTCATCGACGAGCTGCACACGCTGGTGGGTGCAGGGTCGGCGGAAGGATCGCTGGATGCGGCGAACATCCTGAAGCCGGCGCTCTCGCGCGGCGAGATCCAGTGCATCGGCGCAACCACGCCGGGCGAGTATCGCAAGTCGATCGAGAAGGACCGCTCGCTGGAGCGGCGCTTCCAGGCAGTGAAGGTGCCGCCGCCGAACGAGGCGGACGCGATCAAGATCATCATGGGTATCAAGGACCGTTACGAGAAGTTTCACGCGGTGAGCTACACGGATGACGCGATCGAGTTTGCGGTGTCGCATTCGAACCGCTACATCCCGGACCGGTTCCTGCCGGACAAGGCGATCGACCTCATCGACGAGGCGGGTGCGCGCGTGAAGCTGCGCCAGACCTCGCTGCCGGAGGAGATCACCGAGGTCCAGAAGCGGATCAAGTTCATCGTGCACCGCATGGAGAACGCGATCGCGAACCATGAGTTCGAGAAGGCGCGGTTCTACTCCGACGAGGAACGCAAGGAGCGCGAGAACCTGCGCGGCCTGCGCGACAAGTACCACCTGGATGATTCGACGGCCGGCATTGTGGGCCGCGAGGACATCGAGGATGTGGTGAGCCGCTGGACCGGCGTGCCTGTCACCTCGATCAAGGAAGAAGAGACGCAGAAGCTGCTGCGCGTCGAAGAAGAGCTGCACAAGCGCGTGATCTCGCAGGACAAGTCGATCAGCGCGCTGGCGCGTGCGATTCGCCGCTCACGGGCGGGTTTGAAGTCACCGAACCGGCCGATCGGGTCGTTCCTGTTCCTGGGACCGACCGGCGTGGGCAAGACGGAAATGGCGCGCACGCTGGCGCAGTTCCTCTTCGGCTCGGAGAAGGCGCTGATCCGCTTCGATATGTCGGAGTTCATGGAGAAGCATTCCGTCTCGAAGCTGATCGGATCGCCTCCAGGCTATGTGGGCTACGAGGAGGGCGGCCAGCTTACCGAACGGGTGAAGCGCTCGCCGTACTCTGTGGTGCTGCTGGATGAGATCGAGAAGGCGCACCCGGATGTGTTCAACATCCTGCTGCAGGTCTTTGAAGACGGGCAGCTCACCGATGGTCTGGGAAACACGGTCGATTTCAAGAACGTGATCCTGGTGATGACGTCGAACATCGGCGCGCGGCACCTGCAGAAGCAGCAGGGCCTCGGCTTCTCTTCCGACCGCGAAGATCTGCGCGTGGAGAAGGTCGAAGACCTGGTGAAGAACGAGGTGAAGCGGACCTTCAATCCGGAGTTCCTGAACCGCCTGGATGAAATCATCATCTTCCATGCGCTCACGGACGCGGACCTGATCCAGATCCTCGAACTGCTGGTGCAGCAGCTCAACGCGAACCTGGCGCAGAAGGCGATCACCATCAGCGTGAACGAAGAGGCCAAGAAGTGGATCCTCGACAAGACGCTGATCGATCGCACCTACGGGGCGCGTCCGCTGCGCCGCGCACTGCAGCGCTACGTGGAAGACCCGCTGTCGGAGGCGCTGATCGCCGGCGGGATCGCGGTGCGGCCTGCGTTCCTTGAGGTCTATCTCGAGAACAACCAGCTCTTCTATCGTCCGGTGGTGCAGGACGGCGAAGAGGCAGCGGCGAGCGAGGGCGTTCTGCTGTTCAGCTAAATCGCTTCTCGGATTCAGAAAAGGCTCCGCGAAACTGCGGAGCCTTTTTTGTTGCCCGGGTGATGAGTGTTTGTGAGCGATTCAGGAGCCCGGACGAGATATGGCCCTCCTCGACGGATGCGGACCGATATACGCACCAACTGGTCGAGTCGGATGCATTTCTTCTAAATGCCTTTTGTTACTTCGTAAGTATCTCTGGAAATCGGGTGTGGCTCCGCAATCCGAAACGGACACAAGAGTCGTACCACGAACGTACGCTCCTCTGTGCCCGTGCAGTCCTTCGGCACTGCGCGCCGCTTGATACGAACGAACCACCACCGTTGACTGGAGACCGCAATGAAAGAGAAAGAAGCATCCGCTACCACAGCGAACCGCCGCAACTTCCTGAAAGGCGCCGGCATGACCGGACTTGGTCTGGCTGGAGCAGCCATGATCGGCAGCGGATTTTCAACCAAGGCAGAGGCCGCTACTGCCGTCAGCGATCTAGATATTTTGAACTTTGCCCTGAACCTCGAATATCTGGAGGCGGAGTTTTACTCGGTGTCCACCTACGGTGCCACTCTGGAGAAGCGTGGCATCCTCAGTGCGAGTGAGGTGAGCGGGCCGACCACCGGTGGCCAACTGGTGAAGGGCTTTGGCGACTGGGGGACCATGGCGACGGCGCTGAGAGAGGATGAGATCAGGAACATGTCCTCTACCTGCGGAAGGCGCTGGGTTCCAGAGCGGTCAAGAAGCCGGCGATCAACCTGAATGCATTGGGCTATGGCTTTGCAGCTGAGCCAGCTGGCTGAAGCTGGCGCGGCAGTTTGAAGATGTTGGCGTCAGCGCTTATCTGGGCGCTGCGCCGCTGATCAGCAGCAGCGCGTACCTGTCGGCCGCGGGCGCCATTCTGGCCACGGAGGCACAGCATTCCGGAGCGGTGCGGAGGGCCTGCTACTCCATGGGCATCGCCAGTCCAGCGGTCGATTCCAAGGACGTTCCACCGAGTTCGCAGCATCCCTTCGATATCGACTCGAACGGGCTGAGTATTCCGCGGACTACTTCGCAGGTTCTGAACATCGTCTACGGGGGCGGCAGATGCGCAGGGGGCTTCTATCCCAACGGGATGAACGGTACGATTGTCTGCCAGGGTTAGTGTGCGAAGCGGTTTGCTTCGAGCCACTTTATTTTACGATTCGAAGGCTCGGCGAAACTGCGGAGCCTTTTATAGCACGCAAAGGTTTGTTGTTCTAGTGAGGACAGCAATAACGCCCGTCGATGAGCGATGACACTTCATCTGCGGCTGCGAGGCAAGCGATGCGTGACTTGCTTCGAGCGTGATCACCTTTTGCACCAGCCATTCGGACATCATCTTCTCGTTTCCCGTTTTATGTCGCCTGGAAAAAGCATCGTAGTCTTAGCCAACGGCGTCAGCCCCCCGGGCGAATTTGATGATTAGCGCGGAGCATCCAGGCATTCTGAGCTCTCCTAGCTTCAGTGCTTTCTCGAAAAGACGAGGTTTTCAGCCGAGGCTTAAGGATGACATAAGGAACTACGGAATCTGAGAATTGACTGCGCAGAAATGGGTCGGCGAACGGTGGCGCGTGGTCGCCGACAATGACGAAAACTGTGGGGCGAGATGGGTTGGACTGTGCGATCTGCGTAACAGAGCGATGAACGTTCGAGATAAGTTGGAACCAAGAACAAAGCGCTGGATATTGCTGTCCCGATGGGATGATCGGCAGGGTGCCGCGCGCTTTACATTAGATGGAATAGGAACCGGCAGATGTGAGTTCAGCGTGACCCGATGAGAGAAAGCTCGGTTGCGTATTACGCTGATGCAGACGATTTCCAATCCACTGTGCAATGTCGCGTCGCATATTCCACTAAATCCACCAGCACATTCCGGAAGACCTATCTGCTGGAATCGATCTTCGAACGACGTTTCCTGAAACCCTATCGTGCCGTACGAGGTTGAGCGCCGAAACATGCGGCCGGCATGTCCGTGGATTCGGACGGTGTGATACCCGAGTGCGCGAGATGGTAAGGAAGACATCCTCTGATTTCCTCGGGTGATGCATCGAGCAGGTGAAATCCCATATAGCTGTCGCACAATTCTCTCGCTTCGCCGGAAACGGTAGATCCGTAAAATGGAACTGTGCCTTGAAGCACACGATAATGATCCTGCAACTGCGGGTCTTCGTAAGGTCGCACTATCAAATCCCGAAAATCAGGATTTGAAACCAATCCCACGATTCCACCAGAATGACGACGAGGATTCGGCATTTCGTTCCGGGTTGCCAGGGCTAGCATTTTGGGTGGCATCGTCGTGGAAAACCCCGCTCTCGCCACTGCGCTGGGCAGGCGAGCTCCAATGCTTGCGGCAGAGTACAACTGGCGGTTCTCTTTCGGCGGCTAATCTCATCCTGAATCAGTCGCTTCAGTGATAGCCGACAGATTCGGCTTTCATTGAACTTAAAGTAGCTGGCGTTTCTTGCGTCTGGTGAGAGCCGGAAGCCGAGTGCGGTCGGCAGCGCGCCGGTTTCGTGATAGACCCTTGCACAGTCGGCAAACAGAAGGACCGCACCAAGACCGATCATGCACGGCGCATAGACACGATGCCCTTTCCTGATCACTGGCGTCGGCAGTAGGGCCGCGACGCAGAAATGAAGATCGCCAGCAAAACAGCCGCGATTACATATTTGAGGCGCACCTCCGGCAATTCGCGGAGAGAAGAAATGCTCCTCAGACAATCAGACACAGAAAGAAAATACGATTCGCAGATCGCGCATAGCGTGTCGGCAGCAATGGTGCCAAACATGAGGGTCCCGGCAACGACTCTCGGCACGAAGAGCGCCAACACCCCCATGCAAAGATAGTCCAGGCAAAACCAGCCATTTCGCTCGATCCGCAGGAATCTGGCCGCGATCCAAAAGGGAACGTTTGAAAGGACCCCGTAGAAGAGAACGAAGAGGCACCATCTTGAGCGATTCTGCCATTCTGGCCATTTCTCTCCGAAACAAGAGGCCTTCCGAAATAACATGGGACCCATCGCTTGGTCGAAGCAATCGGCCCCCAATATCGCGCATCCTTGTCGCGGGATCCCTCGTCCTTCAAGCAGCTTATTTCTCTGCGAAGTAGTTTGCGCAGTGCTTGACGATTTCGAGCTCACAAGGTCACCCATAGCGCGCACTGTAACGGTGGCAATTTGGCGTAATGAACGTAACTCTCGGCCACTTCTTAGAGTCATTAGTAACCAGCTAAGCTGGAGCGCCAACAATTCGAGTGACGCCGTGAGACCACGACCGGGCGACAGCTTGGCTTCGTAAAGAAGTAGTAAAGAAGATATAGAGACGGTTACGTTTCCATAACAACCAGAGTGTCACTATCGCGTCTCGTCGACGGCTTTCAGCTGTGCTCAGATAGGGCGAGGCAATGACGCTCGAATTGTGAGCAGATTTATATCGAAGCAATGTGACTGATAGAACGCACCGCCGCTCGTTATTCTGACTTAGAGCTGAGAGAATGCTGCGAAGAAGAGTGATATAGCAGGATTGTGGAGTCTTTGGCCGGAGACCGACGTCGCAATGAGCGTCTGCGAAAAAGAAGGCCCCGTACAATGGGGCCTATCTGCCAGTGACTGCAATCTTGTTTTCACTACGAGCGCGGGCTAACGCTGCGCTCCGGAGAGGTCACGACGGCAGAGCCGTCTGCTTAGCTGGCGTATGCTGGCGCGGCGACTGCGACCTGCGATGCGGCGGCAATTCCGGGCTCGATGCGCGGCGGAGCGATGTCCATCTGCGCCTGCAGCTCGGCATCCTTCTTCGCCTGCTTCTGCTGCTTCATGGCAATGGAGGGCGAGAGATCGACCGTGCCCTTGATGACAGCATCCTGGTGGATGACAAGGCGCGGCGAAATGATGTCGCCGGCGACCTGCGCGGTGTGGCGCAGCTCGACGCGCTCGGAGGCGTGGATCTGGCCATCGACGCGGCCGCAGATGACGACCTCGCGCGCGGTGATGTGGGACTGGGCATAGCCTTCCTCGCCCACGGTCAGGCGGCTCTCATGCAACTCGATCTTGCCGGTGACGCGACCCTCGACGACCAGGTCCTCCGTGGCGGAGATGTCGCCGGTGATGGTGATGTTCTTTCCGATAAGGCTGCGTTCGGTAGTGGCCATGCTGTGTCTCCGGTAGTGAGTTGTCCCGAGATGGGGCGCTTCGGTCCTGACAACCCTTACCTTAGTAAGGTGACGTGGAGTCGACCATCACCGAAAGGCGGTATTGTCCACCCTTTTGGTGCCATACTCCCGGCCCGGGTTCCTGTGAACGTCGTTTTCCGTAGATTTCCTGGAGTGGATTCGGCTAGAAGAAGGGTGCGCCCGGCCGCCAGGCGCCGCATACCTGCGTGGAAACGCCTTCCACCAGATACGCAGCTTCAACCGTGAAGCGAAGTCCGCTGCGCATTCTGGCGGCGGTCATCATCCTCGCTATCGGCGTGGTCATTATCGTCTTCATCACTCAACAGGCCGAATATCGCGAATCGCGACTTTATCAGCTATTGGGCGAGTGGCTCTATGGAGCTTGCGCGGCTATAGGGTTGGTGGAAGTGCTTTTCTTCGTGCCCGTCAAGTCCGGCTTCTATCTTTGGACGGCGCCCGCGTGGGTGGGGTGGTTCGTGTATGCAAACCGTCCGGTTCAGTCGCACAGGGATGTTCCCGCGCTGGCCGGCGGCGCTTGACGCTTTCACGCCTGCTGCGTCCGGCGCGGTAGCGGCTAATGGGGCTGCATTTTCCCCTTTACGCTTTTGGCTAACTTGATAATCTCGTCCGCTTTTCTAAAGGTGTCGGCAGGCAGGGTAAGTCCGTCAGCGTGCTCAAGCTCATCCTGAAGTTCGCGGGCGAGCTGCGCGAGACGCCTCGCATCAGCCGTAGCCTGGGAATGCTGTTCCGCGTTGTACCTGGCTCGTTGCTCGCGCTGCACCGGATCTTGAATTTCGGCGTAGGGAGAATTGCCTACCACGGTCACAGGTGGTGAATTGAGGACCTGTATTGGAGGCGAGGGCATCTGCTTGCGCCCATGCTGGAGGCCGGGTGATACAACGCCACCCTGGAGGCAAAGGCAGCCAGCCAGCAGGACAAGGGCCACGGTACGCATATGAGCCTCCCTGGGAGGAGAGGGTCCGGGCCAATTCTAGCCCTCGCCTGGAGAGCTGTACGCAGAACATTTGGACGACATGCGCTGTTCAGTGACAAAACGCGGACTGGGTGGTCCCGATGACGAACATTTGCAAGGTGGAGGCTTTTCCCGACGCCAAAGGGCACCACTCCTCAAGGCGGCGAAAAAGATGCTTTACTGAACGGCATGAGCCACCATCGAGCCAGGAACCGCATGGTTGGAGACGAGCCGCTGTCGCCGGGGCGGCTGGAGGCCTTCTCCGACGGCGTCATCGCCATCATCTTGACCATCATGGTGCTGGAGTTAAAGGCGCCAGAGAGCGCCGACCCGCGAACGCTGCTGCATGACTGGCCCATCTTCATCAGCTACATCATCAGCTACTTCTACATCGCTGTGTACTGGATCAATCATCACCACCTGTTTCATCGCGTGAAGCGTGTGGACCTGCCGGTGTTGTGGGCCAACATCGCACTCTTGTTCTTCATGTCATTCATCCCCTTTTTCACCGAATGGATGGAGAACACGCGCCTCAAGCCGTTTCCTACGGCGGTGTATGCGGCGACGATGCTGGTGGCAGGCGCGGCGTTTTCAGTGCTGGACCGCGTGGTGGCGCGGCAGAGCATAGGCGACCCGCAGATGGTGCTGGTACGGCGCGCGGCGCAGCGCAAGAACCTGATCGCCATTGCGATCTATGCGGCGGCGATTGGGGCGGCTTACTACAAGACGACGATCTCGCTGGGCCTGATTTTTCTGGTTGCGCTCTTGTATGCAATCCCGTCGCTATGGGTGGAGCACTGCGCAGATGTTCTGGAGGGCAAGGACGCCGCGCAGCATATCCAGGGAGAGTTGCACGAGCCTTATACCGGACCTTCTGCTGGTCAGGATCAGGGCGTCAGAGGATAATCCGAAAGCGAGCGCCTTACCTGCTTCGCTCGAACCTTGTCCATGCAAAGGATTGTCCCTTGAACGCCTTGCTCTTCGCTGTTTCGCGGTTCCTTCTCGCCATCGTTAGTTCTGCATTGGTCATCACGCCGGCCTGGGCCGCACCGGCAGAGGCGACGCGCACTGCGCTGAGACTGGAACGCGTGACGGCGGCGAAGGCGCTGGAGAACGGCGTCGAGTTACGGAGCGGGCCGGCGGTGATGCAGATCACCGCGTTGCGCGACGATGTGATCCGGGTGCGGGTGGGACCGGAAGGGCACGCTGCCGGAGGATGCTTCCTGGGCGGTGCTGCCGGAGGCACGCACGGCAAAGGTGACCGTTACGGCGGCGAATAACGGCGATGCTGTCGGGTTTAAGACGGCGAAGCTGATCGTGAACGTCGACCGCGCGACGATGGCGCTGAAGGTGACGGATATCGATGGCCACGTCATCGATCAGGATGAGGCAGGCCGGCCTATCGAGTATTACGGGCGGGGTTTCCGCGTGACCAAGGTGTCGCCGCCGGACGAACATTATTTCGCGCTGGGCGATAAGCCCGGGCCGCTGGATCGGCGGAACATGGCGTTCACCATGTGGAACACGGATGCGTTTGGATTTCAGGAGTCGACCGATCCGATCTATAAATCGATCCCGTTTGTGCTGACGATGAATGAGGGCCGCGCGGCGGGGCTCTTCCTGGACAACACCTGGCGCACGAGCTGGGAGTTCAACAAGCACCAGCGCGACGCCTGGAGCTTTACGGCGCCGAACGGGCCGCTCGACTACTACATCCTTTACGGCCCAGATCCGAAGCAGGTCTTGGGCGAGTGGGCGTGGCTGGTGGGGCACACGCCGCTGCCGCCGAAGTGGTCGCTGGGCTATCAGCAGTCGCGCTACAGCTACTATCCGGAGTCGGAGGTGCGCAACATTGCGAAGCACCTGCGCGCGGACCACATCCCGGCGGACGTGATCTGGCTGGACATCGACTACCAGCAGGACAACCGGCCGTTCACCGTAAACCGCGAGCGCTTTCCGCACTTCGAACAGATGGTGAAGGACCTGGCGAAGGAGAATTTCAGCACGGTCACGATTGTGGACCTGCACGTGGCCAAGCTTCCGAATGCGGGATATAAGCCATACGACACAGGCGTGGCGGGCGATCATTTCGTGAAGATGCCGGATGGCTCCACGTATACGGGCATGGTGTGGCCGGGGCCGTCGGTGTTTCCCGACTTTACCCAGGCGAGCACTCGCGAGTGGTGGGGCACGCTCTTTTCTACGTTCATGCAGGACGGTGTCGCGGGCATCTGGAATGATATGAACGAGCCCGCGATTTTCGATGTGCCATCAAAGACGATGCCCGACGATGTGCAGCATCGCATCGACGAGCCGGGCTTCCGGAAGCGCACGGCGAATCATCTCGAAATCCATAACGTCTACGGCATGGAGAACACGCGTGCAACGCATGATGGGCTGGTGACGCTGGAACCGAACATACGGCCATTCGTGATGACGCGCGCGAGCTACGCGGGCGGGCAACGGTATGCGGCGACGTGGACGGGCGACAACTCGAGCACCTGGAACCATCTGCGGCTGACCACGCCGATGCTCGAGAACCTTGGCCTGAGCGGCTTCGCGATGGCGGGAGCGGATGTCGGCGGCTTTGCCGGCACGCCACAGCCGGATCTGCTGACGAAGTGGCTGGAGGTCGCGGCGTTTCAGCCGATCGATCGCGATCACACCGCGAAGGGCACGGCTTACCAGGAGCCGTGGGTGCATGGACCGGAGCGGGAGAATATCGCGCGGCGCTATATCGAAGAGCGCTACCGGCTGATGCCGTATCTCTATACGACGACAGAGGAGATGAGCCGGACAGGTGTGCCGATTCTGCGGCCGCTTTTCGTGGAATTTCCCGATGCGACGGACGACAAGCATCCGATCGATGCCGATACGCCGAATGAATTTCTGTTTGGACCCGACATTCTGGTGGCGCCTGCGCCGTATCCGGACGAGCTGGACAACTACTTTGTGCAGTTGCCGCCGGTGACCTGGTACGACTACTGGACTGGCGCGAAGCTGCCGCCGCTGCCGAAGCTGAGCAGCCGCGACCTGGAGCAGCCGGGCGCGAAAGAAGAGATGGCTCGACTGATGGCGCCGCTGCTCATCACGCCGAGCCTGGATGTGCTGCCGGTCTATGTGCGCGAGGGGGCGATCCTGCCCATCCAGCCGCTGACGCAGAGCACGAAGGAGACACCGCAGGGGCCGCTTACGCTGCGTGTCTATTTACCAAACACCGCCGCGGGCGCTCTTCCCCATAGCGACCCTAACGAAGCGGCCGCGCAGCCGTGTGCCGGCTCTATTTATCTGGATGACGGCGTCACGCTGAATTACAAAAAAGGCGAGTATCTGCGCGAGCAGTTTTCCTGCAGCGTGAGCGGCGATACGGTGACGGTGAAGATTGCACCGCGCGAGGGCAGCTTTGCTCCGTGGTGGCAGGCGCTGCACATTGAGGTCTATGGTGGGCCGTCGGTGAAGGCGGAGGCTGCTGACGGAACGCTGGCTACCTGGAATGCGCAGCGAAGGGCCATGCTGGCGACGATTCCGGATACTGGCAAGGGCGCGGAGCTGACGCTGAAGTACAGCCGGTGAATCTAGTTCGGCAAGAACCGCAGCGGTCGGTCCTACTCATCAGCGGCGCGCCTGCGAGCGGCAAGAGCACGCTGGCGCGCGCACTGGCGGAGGTCTTTGGCTATCCCCTCATCTCCAAAGACACGATCAAGGAGTCGCTGTTCGACTCTCTGGGGACTCACCTGGGTGCGCAGGTGGATTCCCCGGCCGAACTGTCGCGTTTGCTCAGCCGGGCGGCGATGGAGATGTTGTGGTCGCTTGCGCCATGCTGCCCGAAGGTCATTTTGGAGGCAAACTTCCGCCCGAAGAGTGAGTATGAGCGCGAACGCTTGAGCGCACTGCGCGGACGGAAGCTCGAAGTCTACTGTCATTGCACGCCGGAGGAAGCGGCGCGGCGTTTTCGGGAGCGCGCCACCCGGGCAGCCCATCACCCGGCTCACAGCATGAAAACGATGTCTGCCGGATTGCTGGAGGAGTTTGACCGGCCGTTCGGTCTTTGTCCAGTGATCGATGTCGATACAGAGCATCCAGTTGATCCCGCGGATGTCATCGAGCGTATCCGCCGGCACTGGCCCGATCTACCAGCGTAGTAGGGCTCAGCTCAGGACGTCGGTGACTCCGTATCCCTGCAACTGGCGGTCTGAGAGGTTCAAGTTGGAAGGCTGATATTCGTGAAGCTGATCGAGCCGCACCTGAACGCTGTTCGCCATGAAGGACCGCGGCGGCACGGTGCGGTGCTCGGCAATGCCCCATGGCAGGATTTTCCACTCATCGTGGGCCGCGGCTGTTGTTTTGCGTGGATCCACAGGCAAATAGCGGCTGAGCGCATCCTGCTTGAAAGTGAGGCCGCATTGCATCGCCTTCCGCATCATCCAGGCGAGCGGGATATCGGACAGATCGCCTGGCGAATAGCCGCCGCCGACGTCGCAATGCACGCCGGAAAACCAGACCTGCTGCATATGCGCATCGTTCACGCGGTCTGAGCCGTCGGGGTTGGTCCACAGCGTCGGCTCGAACTGCAGGCGGCGCTCGTCAATCGAGACGGCGTGATACGCCTTCTCGACGCAGGGATGAAGCGAGGTGTCGAGGAGGCCGTACTTCTTCTCGTCGAACAACTCGAAGAGCAGGCCGGGGATGCCCAAGGATCCGACGGTGTCCCAAACGCCGATCATGCGCACCGCGGCTCCCTGGATGTCGTACTGCAGCTCGAGCTGGTACTTCATCGCGGCTTGTCTTTCCGGATCGCTCTCGCGATAGGCGGCGAAGACCCGTGCTGCCGCCTGGTCATCGAGGTTTTTCGTGGGCAGGCCAAAGCGCGCGATCATGCCGCCCAGGCTGCGGACGGTGTAGGCACCGCGGCTGAATCCGAAGAGATACACGGAAGAGCCGGGCGACCAGGCGTCGGTGAGCAAGCGATAGCACTCCTGAATCTTCTGAAAGAGGCCTTCACCCATGGCGCCGCCAGCAAGGTGGTCGATGGGCATGCCGTTGGTGCCGACGCCGCTTTCGTAGAAGGGCTGCTGACTGTCGTCCGTTGCGAGCGCGCAGAAGAGCTTGCGGACATTCGTCTCGTTGGCCGCAACCTCATACCCATGCGGCGTATTCCACGTTCCATCGGCGCACAGGACAAGTTTCTTCGGCATCGCTTCCCCTTAGGTTGAAACCAGGGATCGGGCCCGGGGAGAACTCTATTCCTCGCAACGGAGGAGACGGAAGCTGAATCTGCTTAGAGGGTGCGTTTGGACTGGAGAAGGTTTGCCGCGCGCTGGGCCGCTTCGTGGATGAGTATCCCCATCTTCGGATGGGAGGGCTCCAGGTCCGGCTGAATGCCTATGCTCGCCAGCGCCTCGGTGGTGCTGGGGCCGATGGAGAGTACGACGGTCTTGCGCATTGCCCTCAGCAGATCGTCCTTCGCGCCCATCTGGCCGGCAATCTGGACGAGATGCGTGACCTGGATCGCGGTCAGGAAGACGATGACCTCGATCTCGCCAGCGATGATCGAGCGCACAGCATTGCGCAGCGGCTCCAGATCTTCGGGCAGTGCCCAGTGGTAGACCGGCACCGGCGTGCAATCGACGCCGCGTTCGACGAGTGCGCTGAGCAGCTCCGGATTGCTGCTTCCGTACTCCTGCACGGCGGCGCGCATGCCGCGAAGCCTTGCGCCGAAGGCGCTGTCCATTGCCGCGACAAGTTCATGCCAAGTGCAGGGCTCGGGCGCGATCACCGTGATGGGCACATCCAGCTCGCGCAATGCGGCGTTCGGCTTAGGCCCGCGGCTCGCGATCTTGACCTGCCGCAGGGCTTGGACGAAGCGCGCGCGGTCGTATTGCGATTCGACAATTTCGGTGAGGCGGCGAATACCTACACCGGTGAGAAAGATGACGAGATCGAAATCACCCTGAAAAAGCCGGGCCGCGAACTGCAGCGCTTCCTGGTTGGATTCAAGAGGGACCTCGCGCATGGCGGGGGCAACCGCAGCCTCGCCGCCGCTCGCGCGGATGAGTTTCGCGATCTCCACTGCGCGGCGGCTTTCCAGCGCCAGCACGCGCATCCCCTCGAAGCCTGCAGCAGCCATGTCTCATTATGCCGGACTACTTTGCGGATTTCTGGTCGATGCCCCAGTGATACACAAATTCGGCGTAGCCGTAGTTGCTGTCCGTGCCGGTGGGATAGATGCGGCTGATCACTGTCCTGCCCCACACGTGCGCGTAGTAGAAGTTTAGCCCGATGGATTTGGTCATCTGGTAGTCGGCGCTGATGTCGGAGAGCGATGCGAAGGAGCTGGCGCCGTTGGAAGGCCGGCCGGTATAACCAAAGACCTTGTTGTCGAATGCGCCGCCGCCCTGGTACCACAGGTCCTTTCCCGAGGTGAGCTGCAGCCAGTGCAGGTCGCTGCGCACGGTGAGCTTCTTCGCAGGCTTGTCCATCACCTGGATGAATTCATCGGTATTGTTCATCAGGTTGTAGAAGGGATCCCGGGCATAAACGCGCGGCGTGGGCAGCACCTGGAAGAAGGTGTTGTGCTTGGTGTCCGTCGCGTCGTTGTCTCCGCTCGAACGAAACCATCCGGCGCGAAGCCACGGGGCCGTGGCAGCCTTGGTGAGTTGGTAGCCGCCCTCGACCGCTTCGGCATTGGCACTGTGATCGAGCGCTCCCCAGCTTCCGTTCTGGCCAGCTACCCAGAAGAGGAAATCGAAATTGCCCGGACCGGCCGGAACCGATGCGGCGACATCGCCGCCGTAGGTGCCGATGCGGATGTTCTTGTGATCGGCGCTGCGGATGGCGAGCGCGCGGTTGTCGGTCTTCACAAGGCCGGTTCGTCCGTCGTGATAGCCCATGCCGAAGGCGCGCCACAACACATGTCCCTTAAAGGCGGACTGCGTAAAGGCGAGATACTGGGCGTCGACGTTGAGTTCCGGATTGCCGTTCATGTTGAAGACGCCCTGTGGAGCGGGCGGCGAAACCGTGATGTTCCACGAGTGCGAGTCGTAGTGGCCCTCGATGCCGTCGAAGTGCGCTGGGCGTTGGAGAAGCCGAAGTT
>CAWBPB010000021.1:0-17234 GCA_963790555.1 uncultured Acidobacteriaceae bacterium
CCGTGAATGGGCGCAAGCTGGAAACTACTTCCGGAGCAGTCCAGAAACTTCACGAAGTTACCGTTCGACCCACCCGCTGCCTGAATAAAGGTCCCGCTGAAATCGACCCCATTCGCATCCATACCGGTAACCGTGCTGCCTTCCGCCATCTCCGCTCCGCAGCCGTGAACGATACCGTTACTCACAGATGTGATTCTGTAGTTTGAGACGGTAGTGGCTCCGCCCGTAAGCGCGGCATTCCCTCCGTCAAAATAGACAATGACATCGTAATGCTGAAAGTACGGAGGCAATGCAGACACGGATATCGTGCTGGGTACGGTATTGCTATTGTCCAGATACCCTTTCATCATTCGATCGTTGCCTGGCTGATCGGGCACCGGGGTGAAGTAGGTATTGGTCGCGGCCCACTGGACCAGAGCGGAAGTGTTCTTGCCCTTGGCGTTCAGCAGGTTGAAAAACTCGCCGCTGTTGGCGATGCCAGCCTGATTCCAGTTGGCTTGCGGCACGACTCCGGCGACCTCGGAAGGGGCCATGGGAGTCACCGCATAACTCACAAAGTTGATTGCAATACCGTCAGTATAGTTTGCATTACGGGCTACATAGTTGAATGCTTCTACAGGAATTGCCTGCGATGTGGCGCATCCGGCAACGGTGAGTGCTGTTGCCTGAAGGTAATATGTGCCGGGAAGCATGTTGAGCCAGGTCACGGTGTAGGGAGCGGAAGTAGAGCTGCCAATCCGCTGTCCGTTCGCATAGAAATCCACTTCTTTGATACTGTCCGCGCTTCCTGTGCGAAGGTTGACGTCGACATTGAGCGCGAGCGACGTTCCGGAGGCGATTGTCGATCCGGGTAGGGGCGAGGTGAAGGCGATCAATGGGGGATAACTGGCAGCTACACCGGGTCCCTGGTTCGGTTGAGCAATGGTCTGTAAAGCGCCCAGCGTATTGAGCTGAGGTGGTGGGTTAAGTTCGTTCGGGATAGCCGGAGCGTTCCAGTAAGGATTCAAAACACCATACGTTTCTTCCGACCCGAAGATCCGGGTATTTCCGGTGTACTCCGTTCCCGCAAGCTCCCAATAAGACCAGCCGATATCATTCTGTGAGAGATATTGGCGGATTGCGGCAAACCACAAACCGCCGGAGTTATCTGTGGACGACGTATCGGTGATGCAGGTGGACGCCGTGTGGCAATTCCCAAACTCGCCCAGCCAGAGGGGCGCCGTATATGTCCGTCCTGGAGTGACGATATAGCCCCAGTTTTTGTCAAGATCCGCGGCGAGTTGGCTCGCACTGGCCAGATTAGGGTAGAAGAACGGGTAATCGTGGGCCGAATACACTACCCGGTTGGCAACGTTGAGTTGTATAGGTAGATTCGCGACCCCGGTGAGATCCGTTGCATAGTTCACCCCTTCCACGATCATAAGCAGATTGCGGTTGACGCTGAGTACGGCATCGCCGCCGCGTTCCGCCGCCGCGTGCCAATCCGTTGCGGGATCGCTGCCCCAGGTAGCGGTGATCCGGGGCTCATTGCGCAGGTCGGCAGCCACAACCTGCGGAACATCCTGGAATCGCGCAACCATTCCTTTCCAATCTGCGATCCAGCTCGACTCCGGGTATTGGGAGTTATACCAAAGGGTGTTGCCGTCATCGCTGCAGCACCATTCGGCATTGCTGTTGTGGTTGTCCAATATAACGAGAAGCCCCTCGGCGGCCAGCGCCCGCACGACCTGATCGAAAACTGCCAAAGCACGTTTCCCTTTAAGCGAGGGGTTTGCGGCGACCGCATAATCCGGCACGACAGGATTGCTCTCGTACATCTCGTTTGACCATGGAAGACGGACCGCATTAAAGCCCATGCAGCGAATGCGGTGAACAATTGAAGGGAGCGGCTCGAGTTGCAAGCCCGCCACGACAAAGTCAGTCGATTCCGATCCGGCCCACGCCACGCCGCTCGGCTTGAAACGGCGATTCCGGCGATCGACGATGTAACGCCCGTCGGTGTGGAGCGGCAATGCGGGCGAGGGCTGATTTAAGGCGCACGCGCCGCTGTCATTCGCTGAGGATCCGGTAGGCGCCGTACTGCCGGAGCTGGCGGGCTGTGCAACCTCTGCACATGAGGCAATGGAGAGCAAAAGCACCAGAAGAGATTTCATCGGAGGACCCCGATCCGGTTAATGTTCAGCAAATTTCGGGATAGCCGTCGAATCGGGCGGCAACTTGCCGGGTACGTTACCGTAAACACCACAACAGTGTCAAGCATAACCCGGCATCTATCTAACTCACTTGCAACTTTGCCTGCCGTTGCTGCAAAAACCGCCGCACCGCCGCATCGCGCTCCAGGCCAATCGCAATCTCATACGCCTGCCGCGATTCCTTCCGCGCTCCCGTACGCGCCAGCAGTTCGGCGCGTGTCGCCCAGTAAGGCTGATACTCCGCCAGCCGCGCATCCGCCGCCGGCTCCGGCAACGCCGCGAGACCGGCGTGAGCGCCATCCCTCTCCGCCACCGCCAGCGCACGATTGATGGCAATCACCGGCGAGCCGGAAAAGGCAAACAGCGCGTCATACAGATGCACAATCTCCGCCCAGTTCGCCTTGCCGGTAGAGCAGCGGTCCGCATGCGCCGACTGCAACGCCGCCTCCAGTTGGTAGCGGCTAATGGCTCCGATGGAATGCGCGCGCCGCAGCAGCTCTTCTGCTTCCGCCATCATCGCCCGGTCCCACAGCGAGACATCCTGCGCGGCCAGCGGCACGAACTCGCCCTCCCGGGAGCGCCGCGCCGCACGCCGCGATTCCGCATACAGGATTAACGCCAGCAGTCCCAGCGCCTCCGGTTCCTCGGGCAGCAACTCCGTCACCAGCCTCGCCATAAACATTGCCTCCGTCGTCAGGTCGCGCCGTACTACATCGATGCCCCCGGAATCAGCCCATCCTTCGGTGAACGCCGCGTAGATCGCTTCGAGCACTGTGTCGAGCCGCGCCGGAAGGTCTTCGCGCTCCGGAACGCGAAACGGAATTCCCGTTTGCCGTATCTTCTCTTTCGCCCGCACCAGCCGCTTGCTCATAGCTGCCGGTGACGACAAAAACGCCGAAGCAATCGTCTTGGCATCCAGCCCCAGCACCACTTGCAGCATCAGTGGCGCGCGCACGCCGGCTTCAATCGCCGGATGTGCGCAGGCAAACAGCAGCGCTAGCCGCCGGTCCGGAATCTCCGCCGTCTCTGCCGCCGCGGCTTCGAGGCCCTCGGCAAGGATCTTCAGATCGCTCGCCGCCGCTTCGCTCGTCGTCTGCCGGCGTGCCGCATCGATCACCCTCCGCCGCGCCACGGTCAACAGCCACGCTTCCGGATTCTCCGGGCAGCCGTTGCGCGGCCAGTCCGCCATCGCGGCAAGAAATGCTTCCGACAGCGCGTCCTCCGCTGCCGCCACATCATGCGTACGCGCAGCAAGAAAGGCGACAAGCTTGCCGTAACTGCGGCGCGCCACCGCTTCCGCGGTCTCTTGCGCCTGCCGGTCTCGTGCCTGCTCGTCGATTTCCCGCGGGGTCATGCCGTCACGCCAATATGCGAGCTCCTTCGTGCCAGACACCCGAAGCAGGTGCCGTCGTTGTCAGCACCTGTCCAGTTCGCGTCTCGCCCATCCTCGCCATGCCTGCAAATCCCTGCCACTCAGCCGTCACCATGAACAATGTGCGCTTGTCTGCGCCGCCCAGCGCGCAGGCGAAGCACCCGCGATCCAAGTTGATGGTTTCGAGCACCTCACCACCTTCGCGAACCCGAACACAACGTTTGTTGGGAACGTCTCCGTACCAGACGGCATTCTCGGCGTCGATACAGATGCCATCCGGAACTCCGTCATGAAGATCGGCCCATACACGCCGATTCGACAGACTTCCGTCCGCGCCGATGTCAAAGGCGGTCAGCTTCTTCCCATGGGACTCGGCAATGATCAACGTCGTATTGTCCGGTGTCATTGCCATGCCATTGGGAAATGCAATGCCATCGGCCACCTGTCGCGCGGAGCCGTCTGCGGTGACCAGAGCGATGATGCCAGGTCCGCCGTTGACGTAAACATTGCTGCGGCCATCCACGACAACTTCGTTCCAGCCACCACTCGAAAGGCCTGCCAGATCGCCATACTTCACCAGGGATCCGTTGAGTTCTCTCCGCAAGAGCAGGTTCTCTTGCGTGGACACGACGAGCAGGCGCCCATCCGGGAGAAAATCGAAACACATGGGAACGGACGGGAACGGAACGCGCAGAATGACCTCGCTCTTTCCCTCCACGTCGAGGGCGATGATCTCCTGCGCGAGCCAGTCAGAGAACCAGAGGCGGCCCTCGTGCCAGCGCGGAGACTCACCAAACGCGATTCCCGTCATCAAAGTCTGCACCTCAGCCATGGAAGCCTCCAATGATCGCCAAGCAACCTGGGACTTGACTCGCTCGAGCGCGACTTTGCGTATCTGCTGAGCGTTCGGGCAGACACGAAAGCCGCGCTTGGACGCTTGCCTCTACATCGTCCAGACGGGCCGCACCTCGATCGTGCCGTGGCCCGCGCCCGGACAGCGCGCCGCCCACGCGATCGCCGCATCCAGATCGGGCGCCTCGATCAGGTAGTAGCCGCCCAACTGTTCTTTCGAATCGGCGTACGGCCCGTCCAGCACCTGCTGCTTGCCGTTGGCCACCTTGACGGTGGTTGCGGTGCCAATCGGCTGCAACCGGTTCGAACCGACAAGCGCGCCCGCCTTCTTCAGCGCCTCGGTATAGGCCATGTACGCCGCCATACCCTGCTCCTGCTCGGCCTTCGTCATCTTCGTCCAGCCGCTCTCGTCCGCGTACAGCATTAATAGATATTGCATATCTCTCTCCTCATCGGTGATGCGGACATTCTGCCCGCTCATTCCCATGACGTCCACAAAGCAGCCGTTTGGACACTCTAGCGATTTTTCTTCAAGCCCTCGTCATCGTAATAATTTTTCTTCGAGCTCTCGTCATCGAATCGGAGCCGTGGCGCAGAACCGCCCAGCGAAAGCCGAGGGATCTGCCGCCAGCAATCGAATTCTCAAAAAATCAGCTTGACATCACATATAGTGTTGTAGTCAAGTACAACACTAAGCACGAGAGCACGGCGAACCGGGACGCCGATTGCAAAGCGCTTCAGGAGATACGAGCATGAAATCCCTTCGTCTTACACTGTCCATCGTTCTGATCTCGTTCGCGACCGCGGCCTTTGCCCAGTCGAACGCCGAAAAATCCTTCGACACACTGAAAGCCCTCGCAGGTTCCTGGGAGGGTCCAGTGACCACCACCCCGAAAGTCGCCGACATGGGGGACAATACGCTCACCGATGTCTCGATGCGCGTGACATCGAGAGGAAACGCGCTGGTGCATGAGATGAAGGCAGCAGGAACGGCGGACGACCCGACAAAGTACGACCATCCGGTCACCATGCTCTATCTGGACAACGATCGCCTGCTGCTGACCCACTACTGCGATGCGGGGAACAGGCCGCGCATGGTTGCCAAAACCTCTGCGGACGGGAAGAAAGTGGAATTCGATTTTCTCGACCTCTCGGGTGGCAATCAGTACGGACATATGGACCATGCCGTGTTCACCATCATCGACGCCAACCATCACACCGAGGACTGGACGTACATCATGCCAGGCGACAAGCCAGTCCGTGCCCACATGGACCTGCAACGGACAAAGTAACGGAGCATAACTCCGTAAGGAACAGGATGGATCTTGAGTGGAACGACAGTCAGCCGATTTACCGCCAGCTTCGCGATCGCGTCGTTGCCATGATCCTCGACGGCGTGCTCAGGGAGGGCGATCCACTGCCCTCTGTGCGGAATGTCGCCGCGGAATATCGCGTCAATCCACTCACCGTCCTGAAGAGCTACCAGCAATTGGTCGACGAGCAACTGGTCGAGAAGAGACGAGGCCTCGGCATGTTCGTCAGGATCGATGCGCACAAGCTGCTGCTGCGCGACGAGCGCCAGAAGTTTCTTACCGAAGATTGGCCCAGGATCTGCGCCACCATGCAGCGGCTCGGCCTGTCGCCGAAAGAACTGCTGGAGACCGCAAACCGCCGCTCCCCCTCGAAACTCGCAAAGGAGGGACGCTGACGCCATGGCTGCGATAGAAGCGCACGGCCTGCGCAAGTCTTTCGGCACCACGGTTGCGCTCGACGGCATCGATCTGCGCGTCGAGGAGGGCCGCATCCTCGGGCTCATCGGTCCCAACGGCGCCGGCAAGACCACCGCGTTGAATGCGATCCTCGGCCTGACTCCCTATGAGGGAATGCTGCGAGTGCTGGGACGCGATCCATGGACCGAGCGCGATCAGCTGATGCGCGATGTCGCGTTCATCGCGGATGTCGCTGTCCTGCCGCGATGGATGCGCGTCTCGCAGGTGCTCGACTATGTGGCCGGCGTCCATCCGCGATTCGATCGCGCCACGGCAGAAGGCTTTCTAGCGAAGACCACCGTCAACCCCGCCAGCCGAGTACGGCAATTATCCAAGGGAATGGTGACCCAGCTCCACCTCGCGCTGGTGATGGCCATTGATGCGAAATTACTAGTGCTGGACGAGCCGACTCTCGGCCTGGACGGCCTCTATCGCAAGCAGTTCTACGATGCCCTGCTCAACGACTACTTCGATCGCAGTCGCAGTATCGTCATCACGACGCATCAGGTGGAAGAAATCCAGAACGTTCTCACCGATGTGATCTTCCTCGATCGAGGTCGCATCCTGCTCCAGGCCAGCATGGAAGAATTCGAATCCCGCTATCTGGAAGTGATCGTGCACCCGGAGCAGGTCGCCGCGGCGCGCGCGCTTCACCCCCTCCACGAGCGCCAGGTCTTAGGCCGCGGCGTTCTGCTTTTCGATCGTGTCGATCGTCAGCAACTCAACGCACTCGGCGACGTACGCACGCCCAGCATCGCCGACCTGTTTGTCGCCGTCGTGGGCAGCCAGGTCGAGCAGGCACACGTCGGTCAAATGGAAGGAGCCGCCAGATGAACACTCCAGCCAGTACTGCATCGGGGTCTTTCGAAACGCAGACGGTCGCGCCCGCCATCTTCCCGGCAACCCGGCCCTTCTACTGGTCGGTGCGCCGCGAACTATGGGAGAACCGCTTCATCTATGTCGCGCCGTTCGCCGCTGCGGCGATCTTTCTGATCGGTTTTCTCATCAGCTCGATTCATCTGCCGCGGACAATGCGAACCCTCTCGACGCTCGATCCTACACGTCAGCATCAGACGCTACTCACACCCTACGACTCCATCGCGGGGCTGCTCATGCTGACCGCAATGGTCGTCGGCCTCTTCTACTGTCTCGACGCGTTGCAGGGCGAACGCCGCGATCGCAGCATCCTGTTCTGGAAGTCGCTGCCTGTCTCCGACACCACTACCGTGCTTGCCAAAGCGAGCATCCCGTTCGTGGTTCTCCCGCTGCTCACCTTCGTGCTCACCGTTGTCACGCAGTGCATCATGCTGCTCCTGAGCAGCGTGGTATTGCTCGCGAACGGTCTCAGCTTCGGCACGCTCTGGGCACAGGTATCAATCGTCCCCATGTCGCTGATGCTCTTCTACCATCTGCTCACCGTGCACGTGCTTTGGCACGCGCCGTTCTATGGCTGGTTCCTGCTGGTTTCGGCGTGGGCTCGCCGTGCGGCGTTTCTATGGGCAGCACTCCCGCTGCTCGCGATCGGTGTCATCGAAAAGATCGCCTTCAACACCTCGCGTTTCGCCACCTTCCTTGTAGACCGGTTGGTGGGAGGCGCGGAGGCAATCACCGGGGCCGGTCAGATGCCGATCCATCCTGGCATACATCTCACGATCGGACGATACCTCGGCAGTCCGGGTCTTTGGATCGGGCTGGCATTTACCGCGCTCTGTCTCGCAGCAGCGGTGCGGCTGCGCCGGCGCCATGGCCCTGTCTGACTAGCGGATCGCGTTTCCGTGAGGAGAACGGAGCACAGCTTAAGGAGGGTATTTTCGTGAATCGAGAACGATCGTTGAAAATTCTGTTGGCATTGGTGGGGTTATTCTTCGTGGCCGGTATCTATCCACTGATCACATCGATGATGCATCCCAAGCAGTCGGACTACCCGGATCAGATGATGTTGGCTATCTATGCCACGCTCGGGGTTTTCCTTCTGCTGGCCATCCGCAACCCGGCGGCAAATCGCAGCTTGATCGCCTTCACCGGTTGGTCGAGCCTGGCCCACGCTGCTGTTATGGCAGTGCAGTCCATCCAGCTTGGGAACGAACGGACAGAACTGCCGCCCCTTGGCGTCATTGGAGTCATCTGCCTGATCCTGATCGCTCTGACCCCAACCCGGCAATCGAGTGAACGCGCACCGGTCTCCGTCTGAGGAATCGCTGCGCCCGGACATTCACATCAGACCGCCTCAGACGCACGCACCCGGCTGCGCCAGTGGCTCCAGACAAACCATGCGAACCCCACGACCAGCGCCAGCACCACCACCATGTGGAAGCGATGGAAGATCTCCTTGAAGCGCGGATCGTTGTCCCAGTGGTCGCCCAGCCGCATCCCGGCATAGGCCAGCGCGTAGCACCACGGCCACGAGCCGAGAAACGTATAGAGATGGAAGCGTCCCTGCGGCATCTTGGCAATGCCGGCGGGCAGCGCGATAAACGTCCGCACCACCGGCAGCAGGCGTCCGAAGAACACCGTGATGCCGCCCCAGCGCTCGAAGTAGCGCGTCACCCGCTCCAGGTCGTGCTGGCTCAGCAACACATATCTGCCGAACTTCTCCACCAGCGGGCGGCCGCCATAGGCGCCGATCCAGTACGCGATCAGCGAGCCCAGATTGCAGCCGATCGCGCCTGCCGTCGCCACGCCGATCAGGCTCAGCTTCCCGGCGTGCACCAGGTAGCCGGCGAAGGGCATGATCACCTCCGATGGCAGCGGGATACACGCCGATTCAATGCCCATCAGCAGCGCCACCCCCAGATACCCGGAGGCCGAAATGACGGCAATGATGAAATGCGCTACTGCGGCAAGGATTTTCTCGCTCATCTTTGCTCAGCCATGTTTTTTTCTCAGCCACGTTTTTCTCAGTCATGTTCGGCTGAGTATACCGTCCGCACCGCGGCATCCGTCGAAATGGAGAAGCGTGCATCGCCGGAGCGGCTGACTTTATGATCACGAGTATCGTATCGCCCCAACGCGCATCAGACAGAGTGCAGCGCACAACAGAAAGACAGGACTTTGCCTTCAACCATCATCAGCCGCCATCGAAAACTCTGGAAGTGGCTGGGCATCTCGCTTCTGCTCGCCATCATCATGCTCGCCATTGTTGCCGAAATCGTTCTGCATCGCGCCACGCCCATCCTCAAGGGCCGCGTCATTGAGACGCTCAGCACGCGCTTCCAGAGCAAAGTCGAGCTCGATACGCTCGACGTCTCACTGCTTCACGGACTGCAGGTCTCCGGCGGCGGACTGCGCATCTATCCGCCGGATGACGTCATCGCCGCAGGCGCAACCCACCCGCTGATTGCCGTCAAACACTTTGACTTCCGCGCCGGCGTCATGGGCCTCTTCATCAAGCCCATGCAAGTCGACAGCGTGCATGTCAGCGGACTCGTCATCCAGATTCCGCCCAAGGAGTACCGCCAACAGGCCGCCGAAAACCCGAAGAAGCACCACGGCAAGATCAAGATCACTGTCGGCGAAATTGTCTGCGACGACTCCCAACTCATCATCGGCACCGCCAAGCCGGGCAAGGACCCCAAAGACTTCGTCCTCCAGCACATCGTGATGCGCGACGTGGGCGGCGACGCCGCGTGGCCTTACGACGCCACCCTCACCAACGCGGTCCCGCGCGGCAACATCCACGCCGTCGGCACCTTCGGCCCGTGGAACATCGAAAGTCCCGGCGACTCCGCCGTCACCGGCAAATACACCTTCGACCACGCCGACCTCGGCACCATCCACGGCATCGGCGGCATTCTCTCTTCCAAAGGAAACTTCCAGGGCCAGCTCAACCGCATCGATGTCAACGGCAACGCCGATGTGCCCGCCTTCACGCTGGATACGGCAAACCATCCCGTGCCTCTTGAAACGCAGTTCCACGCCATCGTCGACGGCACCAGCGGCGATACCTACCTCCAGCCGGTGCGCGCTACACTCGGCAGTTCGCACTTCACCTGCTCAGGCGCCGTTGTCAACATCAAAGGCGTAGGCCACCAGATCGATCTCGACATCGATATCCCCACCGGCCAGATCCGCGACTTCCTCAACCTCGCCGTGAAAACGCAGCCGCCGGTGATGAGCGGCACGCTCCAGATGAAAGCGAAGCTCAACATCCCGCCCGGCAAACAGAGCGTCACCCAGAAGCTCGGCGTTAGAGGGCAGTTCGTGCTCAGCGGCATCCACTTCACCAATCCCGATGTCGAAGACAAGGTCGACATGTTGAGCCTGCGCGCGCAGGGCAAACCGGGTGAGGCGCATCCCGGCGCGCCCGATGTCCACTCCCAGATGCGTGGCGCCTTTGTGCTCCGTTCAGGCCAACTCACCTTCAGCAATTTGAATTACATGCTGCCCGGCGCCACCATCAATCTCGCCGGGCAGTACACGCTCGATGGCAAAAAGTTTGATTTCACCGGCAAGGTGCGCACCAGCGCCATGCTCTCGCAGATGGTTTCCACCTGGTGGAAGTCGCTGCTGCTCAAGCCCGTCGATCCCTTCTTCCACAAGCACGGCGCCGGCGCAGAAATCCCGGTAAAGATCACCGGAACGAACAGCTCGCCGAAATTTGGTCTGGACCTGGGCGGGAAGAAGTAGCCGGATAGATATTCTCTCTACCGCATTCGTACCTGGCCGCCTTTAGAAATCTGTAGCTGCCCTTGCGCACATTTGCTACATTCAGTGCGCCATGAGGCCCTTTTCCCTGTTGTTCCTGCTCTTGTCTGCCCTGCTGCTCTCAACGCCCCAAGCCCAGGCCCGCGACACCAACTGGGTCGAAGTGCGCAGCCCGCACTTCATCGTCATGACCGACTCGAGCGCGAAGCAGGCCACGCATCTCGCCGACCAGTTTGAGCGCATGCGCGCCGTCCTGCACACCCTGTTTCCCAACGCCAAGGTCGACGCACCGGCACCCATCTTCGTCCTCGCGCTCAAAGATCAGAAGGAATTTAGGGCCCTCGAGCCGCCTGAGTACCTCGCCAAGGGCAAGCTGAACCTTGCCGGCTATTTCCAGCAAGGTCCGGAGAAGAACTACATCCTGCTCCGCCTCGACACTCAAGAGGAGCATCCCTTCGCCACCGTCTATCACGAGTACACGCACTTCGCCTTCAGCGACGCGCACGACTGGATGCCACTGTGGCTCAACGAGGGCATCGCCGAGTTCTTTCAGAACACCGACATTCACGACAAAGACGTGAACCTCGGCCAGGCCAGCGCCGATGACGTGCTCTACCTGCGTCAGAACCGCCTCATCCCGCTTCCCGTGCTCTTTAAGGTGGACCACGCTTCGCCCTACTACCACGAGGAAAACAAGGGCTCCGTCTTTTATGCCGAGTCCTGGGCGCTGGTTCATTTCATCGAAATGACCGATCAACAGCAGCATCAGGACCGTATCTCCGCCTACGCCCGCCTGCTCGCCAATGGGCAGGACCCGGTCTCCGCCGCAACCGCCGCTTTCGGCGATCTCGGCAAGCTGCAGCGCGAGCTGGAGGCATACATCCGCGAGGACCGCTTCCACTACTTCCGCATGCCCAGCCCGAAAACGCCCGACGTTGCCTCCTTCCAGATCGCCACCGTCTCAGCTACAGATGCCGATGCCCGCCGCGCCGAGTTCCTCGCCTACAACGGACGCGCCGCCGAAGCGCGCACGTTGCTCGATGCCGTCCTCAAGGAGGACCCGAACAACGCCGTCGCCTGCGAAACGCTCGGCTACATGGCTCTGAATGAGCACGACATGGAAGGCGCGCGCAAGTGGCTTACCCAGGCCGTTAAGCTCGATTCGAAAAGCTATCTCGCGCACTACTACTACGCCTCCATGGCGATGAACGACGGCGGCCTCAAAGATGCGCCGGCCGTTGAAGCCAGCCTCAAGGCCGCCATAAAACTCAATCCTGCCTTCGCGCCCCCCTATGACCGGCTCGCCTCGCTCTACCGCCGGCAGCATGATCATCTGGAAGAAGCCCACATGCTCGAACTGCAGGCCATGGAGCTCGATCCGTCGAATATCTTCTATCGGATCAACACCGCTTACCTGCTCGTTGAGCTCCAGCGTGAGGACGACGCGCTCCGCGTGCTCGAAAACGCCCGCAAGGTCGCCCAGAACTCCTCGCAAACTGCGATGATCGACGAGGCCGTGCGCGAGGCACAGCAAATGAAACAGGCACGCCTGGCGCCGCCATCTGTCAATCTGCCACCCGACGGCGTGACAACGGAGCAGTCGACGCCCTCCACGCCGCATGCGGGGACTGCTTCTCTTCAGAAGAAGCTGCACCGCAACTTTGACATCATTCCCAATGTCCAGCTGCCTCCACATCCCTCTGCCTCTGCCAATGCGCGTCGACATGAGGCCCGCGGCATCATTCATGGCGTGCGATGCGGCGCCCCGTCAGTCTTGGAGCTTCAGCTTCAGGGCGAAAAAACAATCTCTCTCTACAGCAACAACTACTTCAACGTCCCCTTCACCGCTGCCAACTACACACCGGAGGGCGAAATGCATCCCTGCACCCAGCTCGATGGGAAGAAGGCGCGTATTTCGTATGCGGAAACTGCCGACAAAGCGGCAGCAGGCGAAATCGTTTCGGTAGAGTTGAGCCGCTAAGCTGACCGGACCGCGGTTCGGAGAAGACAGCGATCGTCGCTCAATTGTGATGTGGCGGCTTTGGGTGTTTCGGCTGATACAGTCCAATCGTGCCGCCGCCCGGCAGAGACAGTGTCGTGATCTGCCCCCAGCGCTCATCGTGCACGGCTCCACAACGCACACCCTTGGCGTGCAACTCCGCCATCGTGGTTGCGAGATCATCACACATCATGTAGAGCTCGGCCTTCCCGTTCTGCCCAGCAGGATGGACTGCCACCTCGCTAGGCGGCAGCGCAAAAATCAACCAGCCATGTCCTGCATCCACTGAGTCAAATCGCAGCACATCCCGAAAAAAGTCCCGATCCGCCTCAGCGTTCTCGCTGTAGAGAACAACGTGCGCTCCATCGATCATGGATACCTCCTGGGCATAACGAAAGAAATGAGTGCCCCACGTCTTGAAAAGATCCAGGTTAGATTCAGTTCGCCCCATCCCCCAAACATGAGCGACCAAAGGAAGCGAACCGCGCTACTCACGCCGCAGGCGCTATTGCCCGAACGGCAAGTTCCGCCGCAGGCGCGTCCGCCCGTGCTGCGAGTTCCTGAAGAAGCAATCAAGCGCATGATCGTTCACCATCCCCACCGCCTGCATCCACGCATACACAATCACCGGCCCTACAAACTTGAAGCCGCGCTTCTTCAAATCAGCCGAGATGGTTTCTGACAACGGCGTCTTCGCCAGCACATGGCCCGTCCCCTCGACCGGCTTGCCATCCACATGCGCCCACATCGCCTTCGCAAAGCCGCCATCCTTCTCCATCTCGAGAAAGATGCGCGCACCGGCAATCGTCGCCTCGATCTTCGCGCGCGACCGGATGATTCCCTCATCCTTGAGCAGCCGCTCAATGTCTTTCTCTTTGAAGCGAGCCACCTTCGCCGGATCGAAATCGCGAAACGCCTTGCGGAACGCCTCGCGCTTGCGCAGGATGGTCAGCCACGAAAGCCCCGCCTGAAAGCCTTCGAGCATCAGCATCTCCCACATCGCGCGCGAATCGCGCACCGGCACGCCCCACTCCTTGTCGTGATACTCACGCAGCAGCGGATCGCTCTCCGCCCATTTGCAACGTTGCAGACTACTCATCATTTCCTCGCAGGAATCATCGCCACCAATCCAACCACCAGATGAGAGTCAAAATGGCTAAAAGCAATCCGATCAAACTCCACAGCCAAATTGCTGGCTGGTTTCTCTCTGACTCTGAAGGTCGTGTGGCCACTATCGGAAACTGGTTCGAGCCTCGTGGCCGTAGTCGTCCTCCGAGAATCCGGTCGTTCCAAACGAACCGCTTATTCACAAAATGAAGCAACAGTCCAATGCCTAAGGCTACGAGTGCGATGCAAACCGCCGATATATTGGAAGGCGTTCCATTCACGTGTGCCGACCTTCGAAGAAGCTAACAACTGGATTCTTACCCAGTATCGCTCTGGCGGTTCCAGACGAAGACCCTCCAACAACTTTGTCAGCCACCCATGCCGAGCATGTACGCATAAGCACATGTGCCAAGAACCACCAGCCACCAGCTTGTAATCAAAATAGTCTCGAGCCCCAATTGCTCTGCAGCGAATCCTGCAATCAGTGCTCTTCGCCTTCGCCAAAACGCAATGCCGAACAAAATAGTAGCTAACAAAGTGGATGCCACCAACCAAGCTCGTAACGATTTTCCGACGAGATCTTCCATATTCATAGATCTCAGAGCCCGCAGACCCCGACCTATCCAATTGTTGGTGAAGGGAACGATGCAAGCCACGAAAAGGCTGAAGTTGATCCCCAGGATTAACCGAATCATCTTCGTGATGCACGATATCGGTTTTTTTATTTGAATGTCCAAATCTTCATCCCGACTACTGCCAGCAATCTTGAATATTTTTCAGCTCCAAATGCTGTTTTTGAACCTTCACGCCGGCTCTTGATACAGCCCAATCACATTCCCACCCGGATCGCGAAAGCGCGCCGTAATCTCCCCCGGATCGCCGCCGATCGGCTGCACAATCTCACCGCCATTCGCTTCGACCTTCTTCATCGCGTCCGCCACGCTGTCCACCATGATGTAGACCATCAGCCCCGGCGTCGCAGCCGGCGGCCGTCCCAGCACGAACGCGCCGCTTACTTCGCCCGTCGTGTCGTCAAAGGCGATTGCGCCATCGCCGCGCGTGCGGATGGTCCACCCAAACGCCCGCTGATAAAAATCCGCCGAAGCCTGTACATCTCTCGTCGGCACCTCGATGTAACAGATCTTCCCGTCCTTCGCCGTCGGCATATCGTGCCTCCATCTCCGGTAGAAGAGTGTAGTCGCCTCCATCCGGATTGACTCCACATTGGCACCACCGATCGGCGTGCGAAAGCGTGCCACGATCTTCCCGCTCGAAGTGAAGTGAATCTCTTATATGACATGAAATGTCATGTATAGCCCACACATTGGTGCAAACGAGATTGCCCTTGCCCCGCAAGAATTGCCGATTCGCGTGCCGTGCTGAGCGGAGCAAAGGGGATGGATGACTGATGGCAAAAGAACCTCACCATCATCACTTCCCGCAACGAAATCGAACCGATTACTGCCACGCATTCTTTTCGCAAAACGTGACCGAACATTCTGTCGAATTCGCTACTCTGGAAATAGAGAAGTAAATGGCTGACTTGCCGACTCCTGACTGGCTGGCCTCCTGTCCGCGTAAGTCCAATGACTGGACGAATTTACCGCTAAGCCCTTTATTTAGACGAATTTGGGCCGCGGAAGAGACTCTAAACCGAACAAAGCAAATGGGTTCCAAGTCAGCATCCGGTGACGGGAGGGGGGTGGGGTGGGCGGTAACGTTACGTCTCTGATCCTTGCTACCATCGAGACAAAGGAACAGGAGACACATGGCAGAGACAGAGACCCTCGCCGCCCCCGCTGCAGCCGCCACCAAACCCGAAGGGCAGCCGGCAACCAAGCCTGAGGGAGCAACCAAAGACGACAAGCCCATCAAGCGCCAGATGGTCGGCTTTACCTTCTTCAAGGTCATGCCGGAGTGGCGCCGCCTGCCCCACGTCGAGCGCACCGAGCACAAACGCCGCTTCGCCGAGGTGCTCGCGCGCTGGAACCAGCCCGGCCGCCTGCTTTCGCTCACCTACTCCACCGTCGGCCTGCGCCCGGACTGCGACATGGCACTGTGGCGTATCTGCTACTCGGTCGACGACCTCAGCGAGATGATGGCCGAGCTCATGGCCACCCCCCTGGGCGGCTATCTCGAAACCGCGAACAACTACATCGCGATGACCAAGCGCTCGCCGTACCTGATCGGCCACGAGCACGAGGGCCAGCACGACTCGCGCGGCTCCATCCGCCCCGGCGGTCAGAAGTACATCTTCATCTATCCGTTTTGGAAAACCCGCGCCTGGTATCTGCTGCCTGCAGCGGAGCGCCAGCGCCTGATGAACGAGCACATCCGCGTCGGACACATGTATCCGCGCGTCAAGCTCAACACCACCTACTCCTTCGGCATCGATGACCAGGAGTTCGTCGTCGCCTTCGAATCGAACTTCCCCGAAGACTTCCTCGATCTGGTGCAGCAGCTCCGCGAAGCCGAGATCAGCGCCTACACGCTGAAGGACACGCCGATCTACACCTGCATCCGCATGACGCCCGAAGCCATGCTCGACCGCCTCGGCTAGGACGAAGATGCCGACAGCAAGCAAGGCTGCAGCGAAGGCGCGACCTGCGAAGAAGAGCAAGCCGCGCCTCAAGACCTCGCCCGAGCGCATCGGGAAGATCATCGCCGGTCTCCAGAAGGCTTACCCCAACGCAACCTGCGCGCTGGTGCATCGCAACGCATGGGAGCTGCTGGTTGCGACCATCCTCTCGGCGCAGTGCACGGACGTACGCGTCAACATGGTCACGCCGGAGCTCTTCCGCCGCTTCCCTACCCCGGCCGCTATGGCGAAGGCTTCGCTCCCGGAGATCGAAGAGCTCATCCGCACCACCGGCTTCTACCACAACAAGGCGAAATCGATCTCCGGCGCCGCGAAAGGAGTAGTCGAGCGCTTCGGCGGCAAAGTGCCGCAGACTATGAACGAGCTGCTCACGCTCCCCGGCGTAGCCCGCAAGACGGGCAACGTAGTCCTGGGGGTGGCCTATGGCGTCGCAGAAGGCATCGTCGTCGACACCCACGTGCTCCGCCTCTCGCGCCGGCTTGAACTTACGCTCAACACCGAGCCGAAAAAAGTCGAGCAGGATCTAGTAAAGATCATTCCGAAAGATCACTGGATCGACTTCAGCCACGAGCTCATCCTGCACGGCCGCGCGATCTGCATCGCCCGCAAACCCCGCTGCGTTGACTGTGTGATCGAGAAGGAATGCGACTCCAGCGACAAGACCTGGTCGAGCCATTAAGCGATAAAGAGGCGCACGCAA
>CAWBPB010000022.1:0-155859 GCA_963790555.1 uncultured Acidobacteriaceae bacterium
CCGTAGCATCATCGCCAGAATGGACGTTACAGCGACCCCTCCATCAGGCAGCAAGGCCGTGTCAGGCCCAACCGGGAACCGTTTGACTGGCCGCCCGGGGCTCGCCTTTGGCGTCTTGATTGTCGTCAACGCCATGTGGGCGTTTCAGTTCTCGGGGGCGAGGCTCGCGGTTCGCGAGCTTGGACCAATACTGGTCACTCTTTTGCCCGCGGCGATTGCTACCTTACTGATTATCCCCTTCGCGAAGCTCAGCCTTGACCTGTTCCGCCCCGGAAGCCGTAAGATCCTTTGCGACATTTTCCTTCTCGGCACGCTCGGTGTATTGCCGGCACAACTCTGCCTTGTTCTTGGCGTCCAAAGGACGCTGGCGTCGAACGCTAGCGTCCTCGCGCTAACGATCCCCATTCTGACAGCGATTTGCGCGTCCTTCTTTCTCGGCGAACATATGACCCGCTTGCGGTGGATATCTTTTGGCGCCGCGATCCTAGGTGTTTGTCTGGTTTCGTTGCAAGATATCCGGCACGCCCGCTTGTTCAATCTCGAATATCTGACCGGGAATTTGCTGGTCTTCGCCAGCTGCGCCGGAAGTGCCTTCAATAACTCCTATAGTCGCCGCGCCCTGGTGCGTCTGTCGCCGGCGCAGGTATTTGTGTGGAGCTTTGTCGTAACCGACCTCGAGCTCCTCCTGATCTTCGCGCTGAACGGAGCCACAGGCTGGCGGCGGCTTGCTCATCTAGAGCCCGCAGTCTGGTGGAGCTTGCTTCTAATCGCCGTCTTTAGCCTCGGCGTCTCTATGCTCCTTTATTTCTGGGTAATTCAGGCCGTGGAGGTCATGCGAGCTACCCTGTCGGTTTATCTTTTGCCCGTCTTCGGTGTCTTGTTCTCGTCTCTAGTGCTGGGCGAGAAGCTGACCTGGAGTCTTCTCGCGGGTGGACTGCTCATTTTCATTAGCTGTCTTCTTGTGACGGTCTACGAGGAGAAGCGCTGCTTCAGGGGTGAGCTGGCCGAATATCATGTTCACGATTGATGGAGTTGTGCCAATCATTCCTACGCCGTTCACGAGGGACGGCGCCATCGAGTGGCCTTCGCTCAACAGTCTGCTCGAGTTCGCGGTCCGCGCGGGGGTGTATGCGGTTTGCCTCCCGGCCTATGCCAGCGAATTCTACAAGCTCCTGGACGGGGAACGCCTCGAACTCGTGAGCCGTGCAACTGCAATCCTTAAGGGACGTCTGCCCGTAGTGGCGCAAATTAATCACCCATCGACCTCCTATGTAGCCGAAACGGCTCGCTGCTTCGAACGCGCCGGAGCAGCGGCCATATGCACTACCGTTCCCAGACTCTTCGATCTGCCGGACCGCGACTTGTTCCGTCACTTCGATCGCATTCTCAGGGCAATTTCGATTCCGCTCATCATTCAGGACTTCCATCCGGGTGGTGCGACGGTAACGGTAGACTTCGTGAAATCGCTTCATGTACAACACAACCATTTTCGGTATCTAAAACTTGAAGAGCCGCTGATGTCGGGGCGGGTTCGATCCATCGTGGAAGAGACAAATGGAGGGGTGGGCGTGCTGGACGGCTGGGGCGGCGCCTATATGCTCGAATTGATCGACGCTGGCATCGTCGGAGTGATGCCAGGTCTTGGGATCTCGGACGTTCTCCAGGTCATATGGAAAAGGGCTCGGTTGGGAGATAAGGATGGGGCCTACTCATTGTTCCAGGGAGTCCTGCCGCAAATCACGTTTAGTTTGCAAAGTCTCGAGTTCTTCCACCATGCCGAAAAGGCGCTGCTCGTGGCACGCGGAATCTTGCCTCATGCATACGTTCGCGACGTCACGCTCACTCTGGACGAAACTGATCGGGCACACATCGAGTTCCTCAATCGCAAGGTGATCGAGCTGGTACTTAAGGAGCGGATCGGCGATCCCCTTTCCCTTTCGCGGGCGAGCCATGAATGATATTCACAGCACGAAATCGGGCGAACGAACCATTCTGGTTGGAGGAAAGATCGTCGACGGCACGGGCGGTCTTCCTTACCTTGGGGAAGTCAACATTGCGGGCGGTCGGATCGTTTCCATAGATGGGCCGGGACACTCCCGACGCACCTCTGTGAATGGTGCCCGCATCGTCGATTGCACCGGCTGCATTGTCGCACCGGGATTCATCGACGCGCACAGCCATTCGGACCTCCAGGTTCTCGAAAACAGGACAGAGAAGCTGCTTCAGGGAGTCACATCGGAGGTCGTCGGGAATTGCGGCTTTTCCCCATACCCACTCCCCACAGATCCACAAATGTTGCGCGACTTCGCGAACGGAATTCTTTATGGCGGGAATAGCTGGGGCTGGGATTCCGCCGCCAGCTATCTCTCCAGCGCAAGTGAGTCCGAGTTTGCGACGGTCGCCTCGCTCGTAGGCCACGGTTCCCTGCGGATCAAGGTCGCAGGAACGACTGGACGGCCGCTGGCCCCCAAGGAACTTGATCGCATGCTGGGCCTACTCGACGATGCATTAGCACAAGGAGCTGTCGGTTTGTCCTCCGGACTAATGTATGCACCCGGCTCCGGTGCAACGAAGGAAGAGCTGATCGCGCTCTGCCGCGTAGTTGCGCAAAGAGGGCTCATATACGCGACTCATATGAGGAGCTATTCCGAAGGTCTGGTGCGTGCAGTGGACGAGCAGATCGCGATCGCGGAGGCGTCTGGATGCCGCTTGCAGATTTCTCACCTGCAAGCCGCTGGGAAGGACTATTGGCCACTGCAGAGGCCCGCACTGGCGGCCATCGAACAGGCGTCACATCGAGGTGTCGACGTGGCATTCGACGTCTACCCATGGCTCGCCGGCTCCACGGTGCTCACTCAGGTCCTGCCTCAAAGCGCGCTCGAGGGTGGAATCGCCCAGTTCCTTCAGCGGCTTCGCAATCCGGCCCAGCGCGAAACGATCCGCGCGCGAATAAAGCCTGAAGCCACGTGGGATCGGGTGGTGATCACCGCAGCGGCAAAAGATCCCGCATCTCTCGTCGGCAGGTCTATCAAGGAGATCGCAGAGGAAAGAGGGATGGACCCAGGCTCCGCGGTGCTGGCAATTTTAGAGGAGCAGGATGGCAATGCGAACATTGTCGAGCATTGCCAGTCGATAGAGAATCTCCGAGAGCTGCTTACTCACCCTCTGTCGTCGATCGTTACCGACGGAGTTTACACCAGCGGTCGCTCCCATCCCCGTTTATACGGTACGTTTCCACTGTTGCTGGGCGAGTACGTTCGCGAGCGTAAATGGCTGACGATCGAAGCGGCGATTCATAAGGTTTCGGCCCAACCGGCGGCCAGATTTCATTGGAACGATCGTGGATTGCTCGCGGAAGGTCTGGCCGCCGATATCGCGGTATTCGAGCCTGAAACCATTCGAACAGAAGCCACCTATGAAACGCCAGCCGTGCCGCCCATTGGAATTCGCCATGTGATCAGGAATGGCACCAGCGTGGTCCATGCGGGAACGGTGCTCTAGATTGAGCTCCGTGAAAGTTGGCTTTAGGAAGAGTCAGTGAAGATTTTCGACATCGAAACCCCAGCCGTTCTGATCGACATCGGCATTTTGGAAAGCAATCGTTTCCCGAATGGCCGATTATTGTCGCAACCACAAACTGGCGCTACGCCCGCACACGAAAACGCATAAGATTCCACAGATTGCTCATCTTCAGATGCGGCACGGTGCTGCGGGTATCACGGTGGCCAAGCTGGGCGAAGCGGAAGTGATGGCCGATGCCGGCTTGAAGAGACATATTGATCGTCTATCCGCGTTTGGGGCGGGAACAAGTGGAGACGCCTGGCCGAGCTTGCCCAGCGAGCCTCCATTTCTGTCGCGATGGATTCTCTCGAAGTTGCCACGGGCATCTCACAAACGGCCCAGGAGGCGGATGTTGAGATTGGAATCCGGCTGGAGTTCGATACTGGCTTTCACAGGTGTGGTCTGCCCATCGATTTAGCGTCAATCGGAATCGCTGAAAGGATCATGGCTCTTCCCAATCTACGCTGGGAAGGCATCTCGATCTATCCGGGACATATTATGGGCGATCGCGAAAGCCGGGAACTGGATATCGCTTGCGAAAACGCCGAACTCGACCGTCTCTACGCCATGCTCGATGCGGCAGGCCTTCCCCACACTCTAGTCAGCGGCGGCAATACTCCGGCAGCTTTTGAAAGCCATCGCTTCCATGGCGTCACTGAGATTCGGCCGGGAACGTATGCCTTCAACGACCGTAATACTGTCGATGCCCAGGCGGCTCTCTACGCCGATTGCGCCGCGACCGTGCTCGCAACCGTCGTGAGCACAAGCGTTCCGGGCAAAGCCATGGTCGACGCGGGCAGCAAGACCTTGTCCGCCGATGGCTTGCTTTCCGGGGGAATGAAGGACTTCGGCTATGTCATGAACCAACCCGAGTTGGTTTTGGAGAACCTTTCGGAGGAGCATGGCCACTTGGCATTCAACAGAGCCCTGCCGGTAAAGGTCGGGGACATGGTACGGATCGTCCCCAACCACATCTGCCCCTGTATCAATCTTCACGATTGTGTCTTCGTCGTCTCCGGCGACGAAGTGGTCGATCAATGGCGCGTACCGGCCCGGGGACATGCTGTTTAACTGCTATGAGGATGCCGCAATGAACAACTTCGACCTTGCCGATCGCGTTGCCGTCATCACCGGCGGCGTTCAGGGAATTGGACGCGCTATCGCCGAGAGGCTGCTTGCATCGGGCGCGTCGGTTTCTCTCTGGGACGTGGACGAAAATCTGGGAAGCGTTGTCTCTAACGAGCTAAGCGCTTTCGGCCGGGTGCATTTCTCCGCCGTTAACGTGGCGGACATGGATGCCGTTCAGCGCGCAGCAGAAGTTACGGAAAATGCGCTTGGCCGTCTCGATATCCTCGTGGCAAGCGCCGGCATCACGGGACCAAATTTGAGAGGCTGGGAGTATCCTTCCGACCAATGGCAGCGCGTGATCGATGTTAATCTCAACGGTGTTTTCTATTGTTGCAGAGCGCTCATCCCTTCGATGATCCGGCAGAATTATGGCCGCATCGTCAACATCGCCTCTATTGCCGGAAAGGAAGGTAACCCTAACGCTGCGGCTTACAGCGCCTCGAAGGCTGGGGTGATCGCGCTCACGAAATCCTTGGGCAAAGAGCTTGCTCGGTACAACATCTCAGTTAACTGCATAACCCCAGCGGCAGCCCGTACTCGCCTGTTCGAGCAGATGACACAGGAGCATATCGACTACATGCTGGCCAAGATTCCGAGAGGCCGCTTTGTGAGAGTGGAAGAAATCGCCTCTATGGTCGCCTGGATGGTTTCAGAGGAAAACTCCTATACGACCGGTGCCGCCTTTGATTTGAGCGGTGGCCGCGCGACTTATTAAGTTAGGAGGCCCTGCCGGAATTGAAATCGTATCCCAGCCGGGCGGAGATTTCGGACGCCGTCGCTTTGACCGCGGACGCGAGCTTCGGTACTCGTTCTTTGGGAATCTGCGCGTTTGTGCCTGCCACGCTGATCGCCGAAATCACCGTTCCGCTCGCATCGTAGACCGGGGCGCCGATGCAACGGAATCCTATCTCGCCCTCTTCGTCTTCGAAGGAATAGCCCATTTGGCGTATCTTTTTCAGCTCCGCCGCCAATTTGGTCGGCGAGGTGATCGTGTTTCGGTTATGTCTCACGAGCGCTCGGCCAGACAAACCGCTATCCAGGCTTACGTCCGGGACGAACGCCAGCAGCGCCTTGCCTACGCCGGAACTGTTTGCATCCAGTCGTCGTCCCACCCAAGTCGCCAGGCGCAGCATGCCTGGCGCCTCGACTTTTTCGATGATTACCGCCTCCGCGCGTTCGAGAATCGCCATGTGCACTGTGAGCCCGGTGGCGCGCATCAGGTCGAGCAGATATGGCCTGGCCTGTTCGCAGAGATCGAGGTTTTCGAGAGCGGTGTGGCTCAGGCTCACGAGCTTGAGACCGAAATGGTATCTTCCATTGAACTGGTTAAGCTTTAGATATCCCATCGATTCCAACGTCTTCACCAGCAGATGCACGGAGCTCTTGGGCAATGCGAGTTTTCTGCTGATGTCGGAAGGCGCGAGTCCGCGCTTGGACTCTGATAGCAGTTCCATTATCTTGAACGCCCTCGTCACCGAAGGAACCGGATACGCTTTGAGCATCAATCCTCCAAAAGACCGATTCCAATACCTTGAACACAACGGTGGCATGATATCAAATTGCGCTTGCGTTTCGAGAACATAACCCTTAACACTGGCAGAACGACAAGCGTTGCGGCAGGAAGCGGTGTTCGCGCGCTACGCGTTGGAACGCATTAGCTCCAAGGGTGCCGGCGGCGATCGCGGGCACTTCAAGAAATGCTTTTCGAGATCTGACCATGAGCTCCAGGGAACCGATGCAACACCGCACTTCGCCGAAACCCGCCAATGGTATGGCGGGCGTCGTAGGAATGGGCCTGATGGGAACCAGTATTAGCGCATGCCTGCTTGGCGCTGGCCATCTTCTCTATTGTGTCGAATCCGACCCGGCCAAGCGTCGTACTGCTCGCACCCGCCTGTTCAACATATTGAAAGAGGCCCACGAGGAAGGAGTGATCGAGGCAAGTCCGTCAGAACTGCTCTCTCGATTCACAATATCTGACACGATGGCTGGACTTAAGCAGGCGCATGTGGTCGTAGAATCAACCATCGAAGATCCGGCAATCAAACGAAGAATCATCGGCGACATTGAACGAGTGGTTTCCCCGAAGGCCCTGATCGGGAGCAATACGTCGGCAATTCCTTTAACGGATCTTCAAAAGAACGCCGTGCACCCCGAACGCATTGTGGGCCTTCACTGGGCAGAGCCGGCGCATATCACTAGGTTCATGGAGATCATCTGCGGTAAACGCACGTCCATGGCCTCCGCAAAGCGCGCGATGCGGATGGCGCGTGCCTGGGGCAAGGAACCTTCTCTTCTGCGCAAGGACATTCGCGGGTTCATCACCAACCGGATCTTTTACGCGATGCTGCGCGAGGCGTTTTATCTTGTCGAGGCGGGCTATGCATCAGTAGAGGACGTGGACCGCTCTTTGCGCAACGATCTGGGATATTGGATCACCTTTGCCGGACCTTTCCGGTTCATGGATCTCACCGGAATTCCCGTCTATGGCACGGTCATGAAAGATTTGTTCCCGGATTTGAGCCGATCAATCCCGGTTCCGCGGCTGATGCGCCGGGTTGTCCGCTCCGGCGCGCGCGGCGTCGCGAACGCGAAAGGATTCTATTCCTACACGCCACAGCAAGCGAAGCGCTGGGAAGAGCTCTTCATCGAATTCAGTTACAAAATTCGCTCCTTGGCGGCGGAATATCCCGAAGATATTGGAGACAGAACCCGCCGCAAACCCGCGACGAAATCTGTTTCTTTACTTCAGAAAGTCGGCAAGCCTGAATTCGGCGTTGGCGCCTCCGGTTTGTTTACCAGTAAGAATGTAAGTGCAACTCAGCGCGTAAAGGGCCAAAGACACTAAGGCCTAGATGATCTGTAAGTCAATGGCTGGTTGGGAATGACTATTTACATAGCCTGGTTGCCGGCTCGTTCCGTTTCGGGGGATGGAATGCCGACTGTTGATTGCGTGGTGTCTACAGGCGCCTGCCGACCATATACCGTGAAAGACGTTGCCAAGCTCGCCGGAGTATCGACGGCAACCGTGTCTCGTGTCATGAACGGCATCAGCAAGGTTTCGTCTGATACGAAGAGCAAGGTTCTGTGCGCGGCTTCTACGTTGGGGTATTCGCCGAACTCTCACGCGTCAGAATTGGCGCGGACTAAGGGTGGGATCGCGAGAAAGCGCACGTCATAATCATAAATAGGGGGCTAAGGCATACATCGTCCCACGCGGTTCAGACTATGCTTTCGCATGCCGACCGGAATAATGCACCAGCAGAGTTTAATCTCCTATCGCTCGCGCTGACCCGGGAGCGATAGCGATGCGCCCGGGTAGCTCATGTCGAATGCAGGGTGGCTGCTCTCGGTGAGATGCCCGCTTCTCAACGAATGCGATCAAGTGGTACGTTTCTCGCCTACAGCGCCGCTTATCCCGCGCAGGTCAGGAAGCTCTTGCTCCATCCGTCTGCCAAGACAGGGGTGGAACGATTGGACTATTTGAGGAGAGCCACCTGCGCGTCACACTAGAGACTCATCTCGGAACCTGCGAGGAATGCAACAGCGGTGAGGTGCGGGTCGCAATCTAGGTTCGGAGCCTGGGCCTGACTCAGCTATCTTCTAAAGGGACACCAGACCCTCCTCTTCTGACTCGAAGATGCCGCAGCAGGTTCGGCAGCGATAAGATCTTGGGCTCGATCCTTACCGCTGCGTTGTCGACACCACTGCGTGGTTTCGTTGGTGCCGATCAGATTTTGTGACAGTATTAGGCGTGCGTCACGAGGAGGTTTTCGCGGACGTTAATCGGACGTGGTGGTTTGTCCGTCACGACCAATACACGACCATCGTACGGTCGAAACCATCCCGAATGGTCCCAAACCATCCTAAATCGAGGAGGCTACAACGCTAATCGTCCCAATGATATCCGCTGATTCCAGACCACTTAGTTAGCTTGCTAGGCGGCCCTGAAAAGGCCGGCGTCGGCGGTTCGATCCCGTCCCTGGCCACCACCATTCTTAACAACTTACGAGCTCATCGAGCAAACGATTACGTTCCAACCTTATTCCTGCATCGATGCAGGAACCATTGGTGTATGTCGTATCGCAAGATGCCACGGAAGAAATCTTATGTGTTCCACCACATAACAATTTATGTCCAGTTAGTCCAGTTATATGTCCAGAGCTTCTCTTCGAGAATGTTCTCGACGGGCAGGCACTTCTGGCACATCGGCCCCATTTGTTGTAAGGATTTGTTATGCGCCTGGAAGCTCTCCGATCCGCCGTGCTGGAGGCCAATCTCGAACTCGTCCGTCGTGGTCTCATCCTCTATACCTTCGGCAACGCCAGTGGGATCGACCGCCAGAGCGGCCTCGTAGCCATCAAGCCAAGCGGTGTGCCGTACGAGGACTTGAAATCCGCCGATCTGGTGCTAACCGACCTGGACGGAACGATCATCGAGGGTACGCTGCGCCCCTCTTCCGATCTGGCAACCCATTTACTGCTGTATCGCGCCTTTCCCGCGATCGGCGGAGTTGTCCACACTCACTCGGAGTTCGCCACGGCCTGGGCGCAGGCTGGCCGAGAAATTCCGGCCTACGGCACCACCCATGCCGACTACTTCTACGGCCCGGTGCCGGTGACTGAGGAACTGACCGCCGAGGAAGTGGGCGGCGACTACGTTTTAAACACCGGCCACGCCATCCTGCGCCGCTTTGGGAAAATCGACCCGCTCGCCATGCCAGCGGTGCTGGTGGCCGGCCATGCTCCTTTCTGCTGGGGGAGCACCCCCGAACAAGCAGCACACAACGCTGTTGTCCTCGAGGCGGTCGCGCGGATGGCCTATTACACATCCACCCTTAACTCGGCATGCAATGGCGTGGCCCAGCACCTGCTGGATCGCCACTATTTCCGCAAGCATGGCGCCAGCAAGACCTATGGACAGTCAGGGAACTGATGGCCCGTCTGTCACATCCAGAGTCGCGCAAGCCTCGGCGCGTCTCAGGTTCACCGGAACCTGCTGTTTCGCTATCAGAGAGGAGGGACACCTCTCTGACGGCTTACGCATCCCTAGTTGACATCCGCTGGGCGATTATGGATTTTCTTTCGCAGCGAAGGAGTCTGTACATACTGGCTGTCGATATCGTCGATGTGGATTGCCTGATCCTTCTTAACGGCCTTCAGCAGAGTTTCGCCAATCGTCAATTCGCGGCTTGAGAGTTGTCCCTTCTGTAGTGGGATCGCCAAGTACACATCGTCAACGGTCAGCGGGTGGCCCTGCGGAAGGTTTCTCTTCGCGTAAACTCCACGCAACAGTGATTCAAGATGATCAATCTCCAGTTTGGTAGGCACACGCAGCTGTGTCCCGGGGCCGCCACCGCCCAATCAGAACTGGACTTTGGTTCGATTTCCGCCTTGGTAGAATTGGTGGGATCTGGAGACTGAGATCGAGGAGCACTGAATGCATCATTTGAAAAAGAGGCCATTGTTCATCTATGAGATGGCGAACAACCACATGGGTGACGTGGAGCACGGGATCCGCATTGTTCGAGAGCTCAAGAAGGCTTCGGAGGGTTTTCCGTTCGGCTTCTGCGTGAAGCTGCAGTATCGCGATATCGACAGCTGCATTCATCCGGACTACCAGGGTAGGTACGACCTGAAGTATGTGAAGCGCTTCTCAGAAACGCGCCTGAGTTGGGACCAATACAAACAGATCAAAGACGCGATCGTCGATGCCGGTTTTCTTTCGATGTGCACGCCGTGGGATGAGCTGTCCGTCGATATGATCGTCGATCACGGGTACGACTTCATGAAGGTGCCCAGCTGCTACATGTCGGACTGGCCGCTTCTGGAGCGCATTGCAAAATACGATTTGCCCCTCGTCGCTTCGACAGCAGGCGAGCCTTTTGAGGAAATTGACCGCGTGGTGAGCTTTTTCAAGCACCGCAATAAATCCCTGGCGATTATGCATTGCGTAGGGGAGTATCCATCACCCGATAATCACTTGCATCTAAGCCAAATCGCTCTGCTCAAGAAGCGCTATCCCGAAGTTGAGGTCGGCTACTCGACGCACGAACGGCCAGACAACTTTGAAGCAGTGAAGATCGCAATTGCGCTTGGAGCGACGTTGTTTGAGAAGCACACGGCAGTTCCTACCGAGAAATATGCGATCAATGCGTACAGTGCGACTCCTGATCAAGTGCGGAAATGGCTGCAGTCCGCGGCGGATGCGCTGACGATGACAGGCGAGATGGACAAGCGGTATCCGGCTCCTGCAGGCGAGGCGCAGGCCTTGCGCGACCTGGCGCGCGGTGTATTTGTGAAGAAACCAGTTGCCGCGGGCGAACTGGTTAAGCCGGAGAACCTCTTCTATGCCATGCCCAATGTGCCGGGTCAGCTGGTGGCGCAGAATCTTTCCAAGTACACCGAATATGTGGCCATCGATCCGATAGAGACAAATGGCCCGGTGATGGAAGCGAATGTGAAGAGGAGCGAGCGGCGGCAGAAGATTCTTGACATCGTGCGAGACGTAAAGGCACTGATTAAGAAGAGCAAAGTGCAAGTGCCGGGACAGTGTGAGCTTGAGATTTCGCACCACTATGGCATTGACAAGTTCCGCGAGAGTGGGCTGACAGCGATCACAGTTGTGAACCGCGACTACTGCAAGCGTCTAATGGTTGTATTGCCCGGGCAAAAACACCCCGAGCAGTGGCACAATCAAAAGGATGAGACCTACCACATCCTGCACGGAGACGTGACGGTTGATCTCGATGGTGCGAAGACGGCACATAAGTCGAACGACATCGTGACCATTCCGCATGGCATCAAGCACTCTTTCTGGACAACCAACGGCGCTGTGATTGAAGAAGTATCTTCGGCTTATGCCCAAGGGGATTCCTGGTATACGGATGAGTCAATTATGGCGAATCCGAACCGCAAAACCTATGTCACGTACTGGATCGAGTAATGCGGACGATCGTCTGGGATGTGGACGACGTGTTGAATGATTTGATGTATCAGTGGTTTTCGCGGGGGTGGAAGCAGGAGCACCCTGCTGGCACGGTGGGATATAGCGAGTTGAGCGAAAATCCTCCACATGTTTCGCTCGGCGCGACGCGCGAGGAGTATCTCACTTCGATGGATGCCTTTCGCAAAACGGATGCGGGCATCCACCTCACGCCAAATGCAGAGGTACTAGAGTGGTTTGCGGCGCATGGAAGCAAATTTCGCCACGTTGCCCTCACTTCGCGTCCATTGGAGACCGTTCCTGACATCGCGGCGTGGGTCATGCGGTACTTCGGCGCATGGATTCGATGTTTCGGCGTCGTTCCAACACGTACGCCGGAAGGCGTTCCAATGTACGACCGCGGCAAGGGAGACTATCTTCGCTGGCTTGGCAAGGGCGACGTACTGGTAGACGATACACAAGAAAACTTAAGGCAAGCGGCCGAGATTGGTGTGAAGACTCTTGCATGGCCGCAACCCTGGAACGATTCCCAGTTGACCACCACTGAGATTCTGCAGCTACTTACGAATATGGCAGCGGACCTTGATTAAACTATCGGATTACGTCACGCAGTTTCTGGCCCATCGCAAGCTCAAGCATGTGTTTATGTTGACCGGCGGCGGCTGCATGCACCTGGTGGATTCCTTTGGACGCCAGGAGGGCATTGAGTATGTCTGCTGCCTGCATGAGCAGGCGGTCTCCTTCGCGACGCAGGCCTACGCGGAGTACACAAGCGACCTGAGCGCTGCATTGGTGACAACGGGGCCTGGGGGCACGAATGCGGTAACTGGTCTCGCGGCAGCGTGGCTGGATTCCTCGGCCTGTCTTTTTCTCTCCGGACAGGTAAAACGCGCCGACCTTCTGACCGGGCGGGGCGTGCGTTCGATGGGACCCCAGGAAGTCGACATCATCGCCGTTGTCTCTCCGCTGACCAAATACGCAAAAACTCTGATTGATCCTAACGATGTTCGCTACGAATTGGAAAAAGCCGTCTACCTGGCTACGACGGGACGGCGCGGGCCTGTATGGCTGGATTTCCCGCTGGACGTTCAGGCAGCGATGGTGGATGAAACGACGCTGCGTGGATTTACTCCCGAGCCCGTTGCCGATCGGAGCACGGATATCAAGCACAAGGTTGCCGCCGCTCTCGAACTGCTCAAGAAGGCCGAGCGCCCGGTGCTGTTTATCGGCAATGGGACGCGGCAGGCCCATTTGGAAGGGCTGGTAGAGGAAGTCGTCAACCTCCTGAAGATTCCAACACTGCTGACATGGAAGTCGATGGACATGCTGCCGGAGGACCATCCCTTCTACGCAGGCCGTCCGGGATCCATCGCTTCTCGTGGCGCTAACTTCACGCAACAGAATGCAGATTGGATCATGGTGCTGGGAGCGCGGCTGGACATGCCGCAGATTGCCTTCAGTCATAAGAATTTTGCCCGCGCCGCCAGGAAAGTGCTGGTGGATGTCGATGCGCAGGAGATTGCGAAGTTCGACATGGCCATTGATGTGCCGGTCCATGCGGATGCCAAGGACTTTCTGCGCGAGCTGCTGGCTCAGTTGAAGGACACTGTGCTGCCGCAGAGGTCCGGCGTGGCTGAAGAAGGCGAAGGACTGGTTAGCGAAGTATCCCGTCGTATTGCCGGAGTACTGGAAGGAGCAAAGCGGCGTCGTCAATCCCTATCTCCTCGTCGATGTGTTGTCGGAACAATGTACCCCGGAGGACGTTCTTGCTCCGGGAAGTTCGGGCGCGTGCAGCGATATCTTCCTGCAGTGCTTCCAAATGAAGGATGGGCAACGGGTGGTGAACTCACCCAGCCTGGGTGCAATGGGAACCGGACTGCCAGGGACCATCGGCACCTGTCTGGCGAGCGGCAAACGCCGGACGATCTGCGTGAACGGCGACGGTGGCTTCCAGTTGAATATTCAGGACCTGGAGACGGTGAAGCGGCTGAAGCTGCCGATTAAATACTTCATCCTCTGCAATGGGACATATGCTTCCATCATGGGAGCGCAGCGCAATCACTTCAAAGGACATCTCGTCGGCAGTGATCCTTCAAGCCACCTGACGCTGCCGGATGTGATGAAGGTCGCGGAGGCGTATGGCATCAAAGCGATGGAGATCAAGGACCATACGAGCCTTCGCGACGGAGTCTCCGCGGTGCTGGCCTATGACGGGCCGGTGGTGTGTGCGGTCCATGTCTCGTCGGACCAGCCCACATCCCCGCGCGCGACCGCTTCGACGCGTGCCGATGGAACCATCGTGAGCCTGCCGATGGAGGATATGGCTCCGCGGCTGCCGCGAGAGGAGTTCCTTGCGAATATGATCATTCCTCCGCTAGAGGAGTAGCCAGACTTGGTCTGCATCGGAGATTTTCGAGAAATGAAGACAGACCCGTTAGAGCAAAGACTGGACCGTTTGCTTGATGAAGAATTCAGGCACGCACAGATTCGCGCCGAGACCTCCTATGACGTGGCAGCCGGTGGGCTCGGCGACAACATAGTTCTGTTTGGCGCTGGCCGATTTGGCCGCATGGTCAACAGCAAATTGCACAACCTCCAGATTCAGCCGATTGCATTCGCGGATAACAATCCATCCCTTTGGGGCAAAAAGATCGATGGCGTGGAGGTCATTTCACCGAAAGAGGCGGCCACCCTCTACGGTCGGCGGGCCGTGTTTGTAGTTTGCATCTGGAACGGAGAAGCCCACGACCGCATGGCAGACAGGGTTCGCCAGCTTGAGTCGCTTGGATGCGAAGCGGTGGTGCCGTTTGGCTCATTGTTCTGGAAGCATCATGAAGCCTTCTTACCTCACTATTGCCTGGACCTGCCGCAAAAAGTGTTGCTTCATAGGAATCGTATCCGGGCCGCGATGCAGCTGTGGAGTGATGATTATTCGCGGGAGGAATTTGTAGCGCAGGTTGGGTTTCGTGCTTCAATCAATCTCGATCTCATCTCCCGGACGAGCAGCGGAAAGCATTATTTTCCTCCCGACCTGTTTTCGCTCGGTGAAGACGAAGTCTTTATCGATTGCGGCGCGTTCGACGGGGACACGATCGCGGACTTCATAGAAGAGACAGGAGAACGCTTTCAGCGCATTCTGGCCTTCGAGCCTGATGCGGTGACCTTTCCACATCTGCAAGAGCGTATTTTGCAGTTCGGAAGCGAATGCGGCGAAAAAATCCAGCTAAGTCAGGAGGCGGTCGGCCGAAAGCCTGGAACGGTCAGCTTCGAGTCTACGGGAACCATGCTGTCGGTCGTGGGCTCCGGATCCAGTGTCGTTCGTGTCGCTGAACTTGATTCTGCGCTCGCATCTTTCGATCCTACATTCATCAAATTCGATGTAGAGGGCTTCGAGCCTGAAGCTTTGATGGGCGCGTCTCAACTCCTTTCCCGGACGCGGCCGATTCTCGCCGTAAGTGCTTACCACCAGCAGAGTCACTTATGGAGCATTCCTCTGCTTCTGTCGTCTTTGCTGCCGGAACGATATGAATTCTTCCTCCGGCCTCATGGGTCCGAGTCCTGGGACCTGGTCTGCTATGCGATTCCCGCCGAGAGGGTTACCCATCGTATTTAACGCGGTCGTTGACCAAGCGCTTCGAATCTGCTACGCTGCCCAGGCACCAGATCATTGTTGAGTTTCCAGCGCCGGCATTCATCGGATAGCTGCCTGTCCCTATTACTTCACACCCGCCGGACCGCATCAACGTCGCGAGCGATCGCTCCGAGAAGTAGTTGATATGCTCGTGCATCAGGTAAAGGCTGGCCGGGCGAATGACATGACGAGCCAGCGCGGGCCGTGTCAAAGCGACGATCCCGAGCTGCGCGATTCTTCTGAATATTCTGGCAGCCCCGAATGGCGACTCGCAGGGAACCTCCAGATACACCATGCCACCCTGGGGACTCGCCTTCAGGATATCCGCCAGCACGAGTCGCGGAAAACCGACATGCTCCAGCACATTGCTGTTGATAACGAGGTCCGCTTTGCACTCCGCTGGATCGTTGGTCGCGGTCACCCCATCCACAGCTGGAATGCCGGAAATGTCGTAGACGAACGCCGCTGCACCGTCGACCAGCCCGCATACCAGATCGCCACGGTCGCCTCCGTAATCGAGGACGCGCTCTATCTTCCGTTCACCAATGTGCTGGCGAAGAATCGCAGCAAGGACGGGCGACGACGGTCATAAGCAGCCTGTCCGCCCAATTGCGCATTGAAGTTTACGGTATACCAGGGCTCGGAGGCGTGCCGCATTCGCTGATATTCTTCGGATCGGTATCCAGCATAGAGACGGCTTGCTTCTGCATCGTCAAGACGCGGATTGTAGAACATGAAACCGCAGGCATTGCATTCGACGAGATCGACGCAAAACGGCCGCCGATTCCAAATCCGGGCGGCCAGGAAAGGCGACACCAATGCTCGCTTTACCCTGCGAATCGCTCCTTCGCATACAACGCAGTTAGAAGCTTTGACCATGTGGTGTCCCTTCAGTTCCAGACCAGTTGTATTCACATCCGTCAGAGAATACCATCGCATGGATTGGCTAGCTAAATCCCGCAATCGATATACAGATCAGCCTCTGTTGAGGTGCGAGACGCGCGGCGGAAAGGGTTCGTCCTCCAGAGCTAGCTGGTAATGACCGACCGCAAACGCGTTACCATCATCACGCCCTGCTTCAATGAGGAACTCAACGTTCGCGAGCTCCATCGCCGCACCCGCGCCGTCATGGATGCCTTGCCACAGTACGAGTACCGTCACATCTTCATCGACAACGCCTCGCACGACGGTACCGTCGCCGTGCTGCGCGCCATGGCAGCGGAATTTCCCGAAGTGCAGGTCATCGTGAACGCGCGCAACTTCGGCCACCTTCGCTCGCCCATGCACGCATTTCTCGAAGCGGATGGCGACGCTGTTGGTGCTATCGCCGCCGATCTGCAGGAGCCCCCCGAACTCTTCGCCGAAATGCTGGCCCGCTGGGAGGAAGGCTTTCCCGTCGTGGCCGCCATCAAGACCACCAGCGAAGAGTCGGGCCTGATGTATCGCATCCGCACCGCCTACTACAACCTTGTCGGACGGCTGACGGACGTACAGGTACTCTCGCATTTCACTGGTTTCGGTCTGTACGACCGGCGCGTGGTGGATCTCCTCAAGCAGAAATTTCAGGATCCCTACCCGTACTTCCGCGGCATGATCGCGGAGCTGGGACTGCCGCATGCCGAAGTTGTGTACAACCAAAACCGCCGCCAGCGCGGTATCACCAAGAACAACTTCTATACCCTCTACGACCTGGCGATGCTCGGCATCACCAACCTCTCCAAGGTGCCGCTGCGTCTGGTCACCGCCGTGGGCTTCATCTCCGCGATCCTTAGCCTGGTCCTCGGCTTCTTCTATCTGCTTTACAAGATCGTCTTCTGGAACAGCTTCTCGCTCGGCGTTGCGCCGCTTGTGCTGGGCCTATTCTTCCTCGGCTCCGTGCAACTGCTGTGCCTCGGCATCATTGGTGAATATGTCGGCTCGATTCATACCTTCGTGCAGAATCGGCCTCTGGTCATCGAAAAGGAGCGCATCAACTTTCCCGAGCGCTCGTCCTGAATAGTGGATCGGCTTCCACGGTCAAGTGTTTTGCTGCCCGACCATCGATTTTGTCCGCTACGATGTCCGGCTTGCTGGATAGAGCGTGCTTTTGCAGGGACCGTCTTAGGCAGCCATGGCTTGCGCTCACGCCTCTTGTAGCCTTCTGACGGCTAAGATCAGTGACCTAATTGGCCAGGACGATGCTGCAAAGTAGCATGAAGGAATGATCGGGTGTCACCTGGAGGTTGCGGCCGCGCGGAAGTAGACCCCGAGTTGGCCGATCGAGGTGAAATACGAAGTGCCGCCGGGCCGGCCGATAATGCGTACTCCGTCGCCCCAGGTGTTCGGAAGACTGAAGGTGTAGGTGGTGTAGGCGCCGGCTTGATTGCTGTATGGATACGTGGGTGTTACGGTGACGCCATCCACATCCGTCCACTGGAAATTCTGCCGCACCTGCACCCGCAGTTTGGCCGCATACCAGCCGCCATCCGGGAACATGTTTCCCGTCTGATAGACGACCTGGTTGATGCTATAGGCACGCGGCCATATGTATCCCCACCAGTCGGAGGTCTTTACTTCTTCGTCCCAGTCGTCTTCACTCACGTTGGCCGCGCCACTGCTCAGTTGATCGGAACAGTTTGGCCCGCAGATAGTACCGAAATGCGTGCTTTTGCTGATGGCGCGCGTTCCCGGCGCCAGTGCCAGATTGTCATTCGACGGCCCATTGATCGGCGCCGAAGGCTGGGCCGGTTCCAGGTAGAGCTTGCGCAGAGAAAATGTGTACGAATCGCCGCCGCAGCAGACGTTGCTCTGCAGGTAGAGCGTTTTGCCGTCCGCGCTGATGTACTTCGAAGGAATGCTGGTGCCGTATTGTCCGCGATTCTGCGTCAGACGGAGCGGACCGAAATCGATGGACGCCATATGCTTCCACGGCCCCCATGGACGGGGTGCGTCATACAGCTCGTGCGTGCTGCAGGACCACGAGGAAAAAATATAGCGGTTGAGCGGCGCATCGTAAGTGACGCCACCTTGCGCGATCACCTGCTGATTCGCGGGGCATGAGGTGCCGAACATCACCGGATATAACAGCCTGTTGTCGGTGAGCACAGCGAGTTTCTGCGTAATGTCGCTCGACCAGGTGGGAGCGCCGCTTCCATCCGTTCCGGTGTAAAACTCCCACGCCGCCCGTTTCTGTACTTTATTGGCGGGCACACGCGCAAGATACATGGCTTCCTGCGAACGCCAGTTGTTGTCCAGGCCATAGGCATAGACATATCCGTCGATCGCGTTCTCCGCATCGCGGCCATAGTCGAGGAAGAAAATCGTAGTGAACTTATACGCCTTCCGGCTCGCGGCATTGGAAGGCGTTCCGAACATCGGAGCAGACGTATCCCACGTCCAGGTCGCACCATCGTCCGTTGACTTGGCAATCGATGCCGCCGCCGCATCATCGAAGGTTTGAAAATTCAGGTTCTGAAAGGCCAGGTAGATCGCGCCATCTCTGCACAGCATTCCCGTGGGCTTGCGGTTGTAGTTCGGTCCACTCCAGTTCGTCCCTACGTTCGTCGCGACGGTTGTGCCGGTGAGACTGGGAGGCATTCCGCTGATTCGGCTCACCGCCATGTCATATCGTGACGCATTTCCGGTAAACGCAGTGCCATCCCCGTTCGCCGCATACACGTTGTCGTCCGCTGCCCAGCACGAGGGCCAAAGATCGCCGTCCCCGGGCAACTGATAGGTCGAATACCTCTCCTCGGCGAAGGTCGAGAAATACTTGCTTTGGGGAGGAGTCACCGTCTGCGCTCGACATTGGAACGACAGCAGCAGAAGGGTCCAGGAGAAGAATGCGCAGACCATACGTAAGCTGGGGCAAAGGTTCATGGGGGAGCCTCCGGGTCGGACGAGGGACGTTTAAACCTTTAAATAAACGGCACCATCAAACTACAACCGTTTTGCGGCTGTCAAGGTATTCCTCTCAGTCGAGTCCTCGCTAGCGCTGTGGCAGTGTTGCTCTGATCAAAATGCACCGAGCCATGCCTGCGCGCTCAGGACGACCGGTCCGACGATTGGCCGGCAATCTGCAACGGTGTTTTCCAGTCCCGTGAGGAAACATGTCCGGCGTAAAGCCAGCCATGGCGCAAGCACAGCGAACCGAGGATGCCGGACCATGCTGCCAGGCGGCGCAGGCGTTTCTTCTTTCTTAGGAACAGAGAGGCTATGCGAAGAGCAATGGGGAGCGGCCCCGACAGAACACCGGCGGCCTGCACCAGCGCCCCGCTGACGCCTTTCTTTGCAGGAACCAGCGCCCGATCTGACGTGCGAAGCAGATCGATTCCTTCCCAGGATTCAACACCTGCACTGAGAAGCCCCAGACAATTCAATGCGCGGATTTCCTGCCTCTCCGGCAAGCTCCAGCAAGCCAACGGCAGACTGGAGCCCTGACATGCCAAACTCGCGCGGCAGCGAGCGAATCCGTTTGTTCCACACAGGAATGACCGACGCGCCGATCAACACGCCGGTGTAATTGTGAAAAGGCATTCCGAAGAGCACCGAGCCGATGCGACCGATTCCACGGATACCGCGAATTGGCAGGCGATTTCCAAACCGCAGCGCAAGCAGATCGGCAAAGGCTCGAAATGCCCGCGAATAGTGAAAACGCGGAGAGCGCCCAGGAGCCCATCGACATGGTGCTCTGCGGCTTGAACACGCGAAGCATGTTCAGGAAGCGGGATGGCCGTCCGAGGTCCGCAATCAGCAAAGCGGATGAGAGCACAACTCCACCGGCCGCCATCCATCGCGCCTTCTGCGCGAGCTCTCGATCGCCGCTGAGCAAATCCGCCAGCGAACCGATGACACCCAGCGCGCCTGTCGCGCCGCCAACGAAAAAATACACCGGAATCAAAGGAGTCCACTGCGGCTCCTTGAGCAGCGGCTGTTTGTAATAGCCGGTCTCCGGCGATGCGACGGGAAGCGGAGAGCCGGCCGGGCGAATGCCTGGCGCAGCGACTTGCCCTTTCTCCTTCGCCTCTGCGCGAATGGCTTCGAGGCGCGACTCGCGGAGCGCATTCTGTTCGATATCGTTCATCGCCATGCTCTTTTCGCGGAACGGCACAGAAGAAATGATGCGACGACGCCTGCCAGCATGGCTGCCGATTCCCACGCAGAGGATTTCCACCCATCTTTGAGATAAATCGTCGGCACCTCCGGCTGGGGCGGCAGATTGTAAGTCTGCGGCTTACCGCGTATCAGGAAGATCGAGTGAATTCCCTTCACGCTGGTATCTGCGGGGTTATAGATCTGCGCGTCTTCCATGCCGCGGCCATGCAGAACGCGAGAGCCGTTCTTTGGCCTCCTCCTGCAGATCGCTCAATCTTCCAAATTTGATGGACTCGGTGGGGCACGCCTTGGCGCAGGCTGGTTCCAGGCCCGCCTTCTGGCGATCGGTGCAGAAGGTGCATTTGAATGCGCGGCCATCTTCTTTATTCGCCTGCACGACACCGAAGGGGCACGAGATCACGCAGTAGGCGCAGCCGTTACAGATGTCCGGCTGCAGGTAGACGCCGCCGAACTCCGTGCGGACCAGCGCGCCGGTGGGACATGCCTCCAGGCAGCCGGCCACCTCGCAGTGCTTGCATACGTCCGACGAAAATTCCCAGGACACCTGGCTTGCAGCGTTGCCGCCGATGCCCGGCTCGGGTGTGCCCTCGATGAACTTCACATGCCGCCAGGTCGAGTGTCCAAGCGCGGTGGTGTTGTCATAGGAAAACCCCGTGAATTCGAGGCTGTCCGCTTCGATGCCATTCCATTCCTTACAGGCAACTTCGCATGCTTTGCAGCCGATACATAGCGTCGAGTCGGTGAGAAAGGCAGTTGTCTCGCCGGGCTGAATGCCGGTATGTCGCAGGTGGGTACTCACAGCGTGCTCCTTCAGAAGCTCTGCCAATTGCTGCAGTGCGGCCTCGCCCTGCTTGCGCCGCCCCGCCACGATGTTGCAGACCAGCGCCTTCGATTCCATGATGCGGACATTTGGCTCTTGTGAAATAGCCAGCAGATCGTTCACTACATCGCCGATCGCGGTGCCCTTCCATCCCCAGTGATATGGGAGCCCGACCTGATGAATCATCCTGCCATCGATCTGGAGCGGGCGCATACGCGCGGTCACCAGCGCCTTTGCTGAAATCAGGCCGCGCGGCGTCACCACCGTGAGCCAGCCGTTATGTTGGATGCCGGTCTCCGCGGCGAGCTCCGGCGAGATCTCCGCGAAGAGCTCCGGCTGCAGCTCCGCAAGGTGACTGAGCCCGCGGGACATGCCGCCGGCGGTGTGATGCTCGGTGAGGCGATACGTCGTCAGGATGAAGGGAAAGCGCGGATCAGCAGGCGACTTCGCATACGGATTGTCGGGCCGTTCCTTCTTGTCCGCTGGTGGATTGTCTTGGTGCTCGGGATAGATCGGGTTGCGCAACAGTGATTCCAACGGCTCGTAGTGGGCCGGCAACGGACCGTCTTTGAGTCCGCTGCTCACATAAAGCCAACCGCGACCGTCCGGATGCAGACCGAAGGGTTTGTCGCCATCGAGCGCTTCGAGCCCGCGCTTCTCCGGCTCAGCTTTGTGATCGGGCGGCATTGTCTTTTTGCAATCGCCGTTGTCGTCGCCTGTCCACTCGCGTTTCTTGGCGTCCCACCAGACGAGCTTTTTTCGCTCGCTCCACGGCGTTCCATCGGGTTTGGCGGAGGCTCGGTTATAGAGGATGCGGATGTCCTTAGGCCAGGCGAATCCCCATCCGTGCCCGAGAGCGTCTTTGGCTTCGCGCAGGTTGGCCACGTTCTTGTCGCGCTCGGGCATGACGCCGGTGTATATCCAGCATCCACACGCGGTCGAACCATCGGCCTTCAATTCGTCGAAGCTTTTCAGCGGCGACTTGTCGCCCCACTTACAGCCGTTGATCTCTGCAAGTACGGCTTCGGGATCCGGCTCCCCGATTTCGCCTTCCGTCGGAAGCTGCCAGGTGAGCGCGTTCATCGCGGCATTTTTCTCAACCGGATCCTTCGCCGCTTTTTCCTTCAGCAGGCGCCCCAGATGATAGATAAACCAGGTTTCGCTGCGCGCATCTCCCGGCGGATCCACGGCCTTGTTGTGCCACTGCAAAAGCCGCTGCGTGTTGGTGAAGCTGCCGCTTTTTTCCGCCTGGCCTGCCGCGGGCAGCAAAAAGACTTCTGTCTCGATATCTTCCGGATTCAGTTCGCCGCGCTCCACCTCCGGCGAATCTTTCCAGAAGGTGGCGGTCTCGACCTCGACCAGATCGCGCACGACAAGCCATTTCAGGTTCTTCATCGCAGAGCGCTGTAACCGGCCGTTCGGGGCGCCGACTGCGGGATTCTGCCCCATCACAAACAGCCCTTCGAGCTTTCCGTCGGCCATGTCGAGCCAATATCCGAGCTCGGAATGATCTCCAGTGACGCGCGGCAGCAAGTGAAATCCCCACTCATTTTCTTCTTTCGCAGCTTCGCCGTACCAGGAGCGCAGCAGGCTAATGAAATATTGGTCGAAGTTTGACCAGAGACCCGCTTCGGTAGTGTGCTTCTGAATGAATTTTTCCAAGCGACATGGCGTCGTCCTCAAAGAACGGCATCGGCAGATAGCCGGGCAGGATGTCGTAGAGCGTCGGGATGTCGGTGGAGCCCTGAATGGAAGCGTGACCGCGCAGCGCCAGGATTCCGCCCCCCGGCCGGCCAATATTTCCCAGAAGCAGTTGCAGGATGGCGGCGGCGCGAATCATCTGCACGCCGGTGGAGTGCTGTGTCCATCCAACGGCGTAGCAGATGCAACCGGTTTTCTCCGGACCGGACGCGCCGATAAATGCCTCGGCTATTTCCAGGAAGACCTTCTGCGGAATACCGCAATATTGCTCCACCATCTCCGGCGTGTAGCGCGCAAAGTGCCTGCGCAGCACCTGGAAGATGCAGCGCGGATGTTGGAGGGTCTCGTCGGTTACATATTGATGTGTGTTGCCTGCTTCGCCGCCGCGGTCCTTGGCGTGGCCGCCGCCGGCAGGATGATGGCCGCCGGGCTTGCCGCTCTTCGGTTCCGATCCCTCGTAGAGCCAGGTCTCCGGACTGTACATCTTCTTTTCGGCGTCCCAGCCGGAAAACAATCCGGCCCCATCCTCACTGTCGCGGTAGTCTTCGCGAAGGATGGTCGACGCGTTGGTGTAGTGCAGTACGTACTCTTTGAAGTAGCGTTCGTTCTCAAGAACGTAATGAATGAGCGCTCCCAGGAAGAGGATGTCCGATCCTGCACGCAACGGCGCCCAGATATCGGCGCTGGCAGATGTCCGGGTAAACCGCGGATCCACATGAATGACTTTGCAGCCGCGTTCGCGAGCCTGCATCACCCACTGGAAGCCGACTGGATGCTGCTCGGCCATCGACGAGCCGATGATCAGGATGGCATCAGCATCGGCAAGCGACTGCTGCGCCGTGGTTGCTCCGCCTCTTCCTACCGAGGTGCCCAGACCGGGCACCGTAGAGCTGTGTCAAATTCGGGCCTGGTTGCTGATGCAAACCATGCCCAATCCTCCTGTAAAAAGCTTCTTGATCAGATAATTCTCTTCGTTGTCCAGAGTCGCGCCACCCAGATGCGCGATCGCCTTGGTCTGCATCAGGCTGTGCCCGTCTTTCTTCTCCTGGAAGGTTTTTTCGCGCGACTCCCAGACGCGGTCTGCGATCATCTGCATCGCGCGATCGAGATCCAGTTCCTCCCAATCCTTCGAGAATGGACGGCGGTACTTCACCCTGGTCAGCCGATCAGGATGCGTGTGCAGTTGATATGTATTGGCGCCCTTGGGGCACAGATGGCCGCGCGAAATGGGCGACTGCGGGTCGCCTTCGACCGAGACCAGTTTGCCTTGCTTGTGAAAGATCAATTGGCCGCAACCCACCGCGCAGTACGGACAAATCGAGCGGGTTTCCTCGCATCCGGCAGTCTTCGGCTGCAGGTTTCGCGTGCGGTCACTCCAGGACTCTGCGCCGTTGCCGTTGGATCGCGATTTGATTTGCCGGATCACCGGCCACCGGGAAAGCAGTTCTGTGAGCATAATTTTCGCCTCAGATGCGCCATGAGCGTCTGCTATTTGCGATGCTGTACAAACGCGGAGGTTGTCCGTCCGCGGAAAGCGTTTGATATACGCGCATCAAAGGACGACGCGTATGCCTCCGCTGTTGCGCGTGACGTGCACCTGATCCAGATGTTCGAGCAACGGGATCGCGTGCTTCCGGCTCAATCCAGTAAAGCTCTTGAAGCGGGCTACGTCGAAGGTCTGCCCCTTGTGCTTCCGCATATCGGCGTACAGCTTTGCAAGAGGCACCGGATGCAGAAAGGCGTCGTCCGCACCCATGCGCACCAGGCGCCGGGAACGAAGCAGAAGCGTGATCAATTCGCGCATCTCCCCGGGTTGCACTCCACTGCGAAGCGACACCTCGCTCAGTAACGGCGCGGCAAGACCGGCAGCAGCATAGACGTCCTCCACCGCGCTCAGCAGACGCAGACGCTCCGCCGGAATCGCGTCTCCGCGACCTGCAAGCGCCACTATCTCGGCCCGGATCTCAATCTTGTTCGCCTCGGCGAGCTTTCGGATCGCCACCTCATATATGTGCTCATTGAGCCGGGCTTTCGACAGCAATTGCGCCTTGGTCATCGATCCGGAACCGGCGGACTCAAGCTCACTGAGCAAGCTGCCCATAACCTGATTCAGCGCCTCGGCTGTGACGAAGTGGTCGGCTCGGGATGCATCGTGACCGCCGCCGATAAGCTGGCCGCTTGCGAGCAACGGAGCGAGATGGAGATGCAATGCCTCGGCGGTCATGCCGGTTTCCGCGATGAGATCCCGCAGAGCGATCCCCTGCGTGCCGCGGCGCAACACGCGAAGGCGCAGGCACTCCGCCGGGCCTGCGTTCTGGATCGCTTTCAGCCACGAAAAGGCGGCCGATTTCTTCATGCCCGGCAGCACATGCGCGTCGAGAACATGGGCGCCGGCAATCGTGGTTGCCGGAGAGCACTGCCGCAGCACGAGCCTGTCGCCCGGAATCACCAGCAGCGGCTTCGCGAGTTGCAGACGGGCGAGGACAGCATTGGATGCATCTGCGCCGTTGGGATCGTAAAGCAATACCGTCGCAAGGACATCCGAGGTGAAGGCGTGCACTCGAAGCTTTGAGCGATGCCTGATACGCGGCGCATCAGGAAGCATGGATATCTCGACATCGAGCGTGCTCGCCGCACTCAGCGTGTCAGACGGCACAAGCGTGTCACCGCGATGGATCTCGGCCACTTCCACACCGGCCAGATTCAGCGCCACGCGGCATGGAGCCTGTGCTGCCTCACGCTGCTCGCCATGCACCTGAATACCGCGGACCCGCACCATGCGGCCCGATGGATGCTGCTCAAGCAGATCACCCGTACGTAGCGAGCCCTGCTGGAGCGTTCCCGTGACTACAGTTCCGAAGCCACGCATCGAGAAAGCGCGGTCGAGCGGCAGCCGCGGAATGAAATCATGGCTCCGCTCGGAAATCCGCGATACCACCGTAGCGAGCGCGCTCTTGAGGTCTGCAATGCCTTCGCCGGTGATCGCCGATACTGCGAGGATCGGCGCGTGCTGGAGGAAGGTGTGCTCAAGAAATTGGCGCACGCTCTCGCAAGTCTGCTGCAGCCGATCTGCATCCACCGCATCTTTCTTCGTCAACACAGTGAGACCGTGGCGGATACCGAGCAGGCTGCATATGGCGAGATGCTCTTCGGTCTGGGCCTTGACTCCCTCATCTGCCGCAACCACCAGCATCACGCAGTCGATGCCGCCAGCGCCGGCCAGCATATTGCGCACGAAGGCCTGGTGGCCCGGCACATCGACCAGACTCAGATCGAGCAGTCCGCCTCGGCCATCTGGCAATTCCAAGGCGGCAAAGCCGAGATCGATGGTGATGCCTCGCCGCTTTTCTTCCGGCAGGCGATCGGTATCGGTGCCGGTGAGCGCGTACACGAGCGCGGTCTTGCCGTGGTCTATGTGGCCCGCAGTCCCTACCACCACGGATTTCGTAGGAACGCGGTCCTGAAAGGCAGCTTGATGTTGGAGCTGCTTCATCGCGATTCCTGAACCGCCGCTGCCGGATCGCGGCCGGCATTGCCGAATTCTTTCTGCAGCAATGCGACGAGCGTTGCATCTTTTTCCGCAGGCACCGTCCGAAGATCGAGCATCACGCGCTGATTTGCGACCCGGGAGACGACCGGCGGATCCAGCCGGCGCAACCGCGATGCGAGCGCATGTTCATTCAGCTCGATATGCTGCAGTGCGACGGCAAAGCTGGGCAGCGAGGCTCCTGGAGTGGTGCCCCCACCCACCACACTGCGCGTTGACACAACCTCAGTTGTCAAGGAGTGGCGAACGGACGGCCGCCGCCAGCGCTTCGCATCGCTGCTGAATGGTTTCGGCGCTGATGGCGAGCATTGCGATCGCCGGAATACTCTCCTGCTTTCCATTCAGATATGCGAGCAGCGTTGCTTCCAGCGCGGCATAGGTCAACTTATCGACACGATATGTGCGATAGAGCGGATTCTCGCGAATGCGCTCTATCAGTGGGCGCGCTGCCGACGAGAATGCCGCACTGAGGGCCGCCGAGGAGCTTGTCGCCGCTCGAGGCAACGAGCGACAGTCCTGCCGTTGCGCTGTCCAGCCAACATGACTCGTCTGCGAATGCCATAAGCGTCCAGCCGCGCCACACATCCGGTTCCCTGATCTTCAAATACTGGAATCGAATGCTGTGCGCCAAGCTCGATCAGCCCTTGTATCGAAGGCTGCTCCGTAAAGCCCTCCAGCCGGAAGTTGGAACGATGCACGCGCAGGATAAGCCGCGTCTGCGGTGTGATGGCGGAGGCATAATCGGCAAGGCGGGTCCGGTTCGTGGTGCCCACTTCGCGCAGGATCGCTCCGGATTTGCGCAGGATCTCCGGAATACGGAAACCGCCGCCAATCTCCACCAGCTCGCCGCGCGAGACGATCACCTCGCCTCCTTCGGCCAATGAGTTCAACGCAAGAAAGGTCGCAGCAGCACAGTTGTTGACGACGAGCGCCGCTCTCGATTCCGGAACATCATCTCCATGTTTGCCGGCAAGAATCGTCAGCACCCGCGGAATCAGTTTCTCGATGTGGACATCTCTTCTGCTTCTTTCTCCGGTATCGAGATCCAGCTCCAGATTGCAATAACCGGCGGCTACCTCGTCGATGCGCCGGAGAGCGGCCTGGCTCAGAGGAGCGCGGCCGAGGTTCGTCTGCAGGATCACTCCGGTTGCATTGATGACCGGCCGCAACGACGGCTGCAGCGCATCGTGCAACTCCGCGGCAACCGCATCTTCCAGCCCCTCCAGCTTTTTTTCGAGACACGGGACGCTCAAAGCATTCTCTTCTATTTCTTTTCGCAGCCGGAGCAAAACCCTTCGCGCAGCGTCTGCAACCAGATCTCGCGGAAATGTCGCCAGCAGCTCGCGAGCCGCAGAACTGTCGAGAAATGCCCCCAGCTGTGGAAGCCTCCGGTACAGGTTGTCGGGCTCGTTCTCCATCGCCGCTTTCACCGTCATCCTCAGCTCAGCAGAATCTTAGGCTGCCCTTCCAGCACCGATCCAATGATTGCGGCTGGATAGCCGCCCATCCGCAACTCGCTCACCAGCTCGTCAGCATCGCCTGCACGCGCTGAGATCAACAGACCGCCGGAGGTCTGCGGATCGTACAGCAGGGTTCGGAGGGAATCCGGCACTGACGCACCCGGGAGATCCTCGACGAAGCATTCTACGAATTCGCGATTCGCCGTAAGCCCAGCCGGAATGCAGCCAAGCTCCACAGCCTGCAGCGCCCCATCGATCAGTGGTACCGAACTGGAGTCAATCTTCAAACGGACACCACTGCCCAGCGCCATCTCCCTGGCGTGCCCCATCAGGCCGAAGCCGGTTACGTCGGTCAATGCATGCACATCGAAACTCCGCCGCGTAACGATCTCCGCGCCTGCGCGATTCGAGAGCGTCATGGATGCTACCGCAGCATTCACCCATGCTTCAGGGGCCTTTTGCTGCTTGAGCGCCGTTGTGATGACGCCGGTGCCGATGGCTTTGGCGAGAATGAGTTCGTCTCCCGGCAATGCTCCACGGTTGGTCAGGATGCGTGCCGGATCGATCATGCCGGTCACCGCGTATCCGAATTTCATCTCCGCATCGCGCACGCTGTGGCCGCCCAGTACGACACAGCCTGCCTCCTCCATCACACTCAGGCCGCCATGCATGATCTGCTCAAGAATGCGGAGATCGCCGTCCTGCGGAAAGCAGACGAGCGCCAGAGCGGTGATGGCGGAGCCACCCATGGCGTAGATATCGCTGAGTGCGTTGGTGGCCGCAATGCGCCCGTAAGTGAACGGATCGTCGACCATGGGAGTGAAGAAATCCACCGTCTGCACCAATGCCTCATTGGGGTGGATACGATACACGCCGGCGTCGTCCTGAGTCTCAAAGCCGACCAGCAGATTTTCATGCTGCTGCTTGGGCAATCGCGAAAGTACTGCGCTGAGAGTCCCCGGAGGCAGTTTGCTGGCGCAACCGCCCGCTTTGACCTGCTGCGTCAGACGCACAGGCATCTCCATACCGCGTAAATCGGCCGACATGCATCTGATAGATGCGAAACTGCAAGCTGCAGGTCGCGCAGTGGCAACATTCAGGGAAGCGCTTAGGATCCGGTGATTCTCCCGGTCTTCAAAACCGGCGGTCGTCCGCAGGGGCAACGGTGTGTTCGACTCACACGCGCTTCCGCCAGTTTCCTCGACTGGCGCAGGCAGCATTCCGACGCAGCCGCTGAAACGCGTTTCTGGCAGGCAGGATATCTCGGCTATGTTTAAGCGATGGGAATCCTCGATCAATTCCGACTAGACGGGAAGGTTGCACTGGTCACAGGGTCGGCCAGCGGCCTTGGACGTGCGATTGCAATTGCACTCGCAGAAGCAGGGGCATCCGTGGCATGCCACGGCAATCGGCGGCCTGCGGATGAGACGAGCCGGACAATCCGCGCGTTAGGACGGGAGTCGCAGAGTTTCGCCGCCGATCTTGGCGCGCCGGACGGATCCGATTCTCTCTATGAAGGGGTCGTTGCCGCGATGGGGGCGCCGGAGATTCTGGTGAACAATGCGGGCACGATTTATCGCGAACCGGCGGAGAGTCACGACGCGAAGGCATGGATGGACGTGATGCAGGTGAACCTGAACAGCGTCTTCCGTTTGTGCCAGCTCGCCGGTGGCACAATGCTTGAGCGGCGCCAGGGGAAGATCATCAACATAGCGTCTCTGTTGTCCTTCCAGGGAGGCATTCGAGTGCCGTCGTATGCGGCATCGAAAGGCGGCGTAGCGCAACTCACCAAAGCGCTGGCAAATGAATGGGCGGAACGAAATGTGCAGGTAAACGCGATCGCTCCCGGGTATTTTCGTACAGAAAATACCTCCGCGCTGCAGGCCGACGAGGTGCGCAATCGGCAGATACTGGAGCGGATTCCGGCCGCGCGCTGGGGCGAGCCGGGTGATATCGCCGGAGCCGCAGTGTTCCTGGCTTCGCCGGCAAGCAGCTACGTTAATGGCGAGGTGCTTGTCGTCGATGGCGGGTGGATGGCGCGCTGATCGCGGAAGCAATCGCGATGCGAATATTCAATGCTGCTGAGCGATCTCCTTGATCTTAATCACGATTGAGCTATATGCGCTGCCGGGAGCCAGGATCAACTGATGCGGCATACCTGCCGGGATGTGAACGACGTCTCCTTTGGCAATGATCTCCGACTTGCCATTCTGTATGCTGCTTCCCTTTGTCTCGCCCTCGCTGTCGGTTTTCCCATGGATCACGTTGCCGCCGGTGACCAGCTTCGCCTTTCCCGCGGTAACGAAAAAGATGTCATCGTAATGCGCATGGACTTCCGCACCGCCGCTTGCCGTTCGAACGGAAAGCTTGATGGCGTGTGACTGGTAATCACCGAGTGTCGCGCCACTACCGCCCGAGGCCTTCGCGGCCTGTATCAACGCCGTCAGTTGCGATTGGACGGCCTGTCCGGAAAAAACATCGGCTTTCGTCTGGGCGTAACAGGGCATGGTGAGCGCAGCCGCTGCAGCCATGACAATCAGTCTCATCGCTCCTCCTGAACTTCGGTTGGTCCGCCTCAACGAAGGCTGTCGAGCGGCGCCGGATCCATGTCTGCGTAGTCCTGGTTCTCGCCGCCCATGCCCCAGCAGAAGCTATATGCCTGGGTACCCACGCCCGCATGGATCGACCAGCCAGGGGAGACGACCGCTTCGCGGTTCTTCATGACGATGTGCCGTGTCTCTTCTGGCGGCCCCATCAGGTGAAACACGCGGGCATCCTCGGCAAGATTGAAATACATATAGATTTCAGAACGCCGCATGTGCGTGTGAGCGGGCATGGTGTTCCATGCGCTTCCCGGATGAAGATGCGTGACTCCCATCACTAACTGGCAGCTCCGTACTCCATCCAGATAGATGTATTTGCATACTGTCCTGCGATTGCAGCTTTCCGCGCTGCCTAACTCAGTTGGGCTGGCCTGGTCTTTGCGAACCAGCGTGGCGGGATAACTTGAATGTGCAGGATAGCTGAGTAGATAGAAAATTGCCGGTGACTTAGCGTCGACCGATTCGAACGAGACCTCTTTTGTGCCTCGCCCTATGTACAGGCAGTCCAGGTTGTCTAGGGCGAAGCTTTCGCCATCTGCATGGATTACACCCTTGCCGCCAATATTCAACGCGCCCAGCTCGCGGCGCTCCAAGAAGTAGTTCGCCCGTAGCGCCTCATCCGCACCTAGCCCGATGGGAGTGTTGAGCGGCGTAACCAAACCCACGACGGCGCGATCCAGATCGACATATGCCTGAACAAGACTTCCGGGCTGGTCGAGAGCGTCTATCAGAAACGTCTCTCGAATCTGCTCAGTGGTCATGGTTGGATACCGTACCGGGTCAGCCATCAAGTAGGTCTTCATCGTCTCCTCAGTGCGCCTGTTCGTTGCCGTGGCTCGGAATCGCCCGCGGTTGCGATACCGCACGGCTGCCGCGGGGCACCTGTTTCAGGAGCCAGCTTACAAATTCTTTTCCTGCCGCATAGTTATCCTGCCGCGGCATATGTTTGCCAGGATCGGTGTATTCGTTGTAAAGCCAGGGATCGACCACTGCAACGACGGTGCCGCTGCCATATCTCGCCGTTGCCATGACGATTCCTTCCTTGTCTTCCAGCAGAGCGCGGGCGGGAGCCTTCAGCGAGATGGCGCAGGTGTCCTTCATGTAGAGCGTATGTGGATGTTGAAAAATCGGGCCGCCACCGCTCACCGGAATATAGCCGGGTTCAACATGGTCACCAATAACATGGTGCTTCAGCACGTCCTCGAAGTGGATGCCGAAACGATCCGCTATGAGGTTGAGATGTGCGATGTCCGCATTCGCCGGATCGTTCTCCATCAGAACAAGAACGCCGCCCTGCTTCACCCACGCAGCCACCTGATCAGCATCCTGCAGGCTGCACGTAATGAGGTTTGGGATTCTTCGCCGGATTATCGGGCGAGACGATGATATAGATCTGGGCGTTTTTCAGTCGCTCCATTGTCGGAGGCTGATACAGCGTTTGCAGGGTCGCCCCGTGGCTCGCGAAGATTTGTCCAAAAAGTGAGTAGCCGCTGTCGCTGAAATCATTCCATTTGTAATGGAAATATTCTTCCTGCCCAGCCGCATTTTTCCTCTGCTGACTGTTGAACCATGCATCCAGCATCACGGTTTCGCCGCTGGATTGTTCGCGGCCATGCCGTCGATGCAAAAGCCAGACAGAGAACAACAGACACGGCTGGCCCTGCGAAAGATCGAAGCGCCTTTCTGGTTTGCAGGACGCGGGAATGGAATGGAGTGATCATTGCGCTGGTTGCAGTACAGTCGGAGTGACGAAGCGTTGCAGCTCCACGATTTTTATGTACCCAGAGTAGCGTACCCTGTCTGCACATTCGTGCAGCTCTGTTCCGCTATACGGGATGCGCGGTCCTTCTGGTTTCACAAGACGCATTAGTATGGATGACACTTCTCGATTGTGATCCATCGGAAGTCTTGCACAGACTCTTCTGAAGAGTGAATCCCTCAAGCAGGACAGGCATGAATTCGAGCCAGATCGATCCGGAGCAGGAGAAAAGCAGCACCGGCGGCACACGCCTGGGCAATGTGCGCTGGACCATCTGCGCCATGCTCTTCTTCGCGACCTCCATCAACTACATGGACCGTCAGGTGATCGCGCTGCTCAAGCCGACGCTTCAGCACACCATCGGTCTTACCGAAATCAATTACGGCTACATCGTGGATGCCTTCCAGGCCGCATATGCGATTGGCCTGCTCGTCGCCGGCCGCCTGGTGGACAGGATCGGCACGCGCCTCGGCTACATCCTCATCATGGGTGTCTGGAGCCTTTCTGCAATGGGGCATGCGCTGGCCAACACCGCTCTGGAGTTCGGCGTCGCGCGCTTCTGTCTCGGTATCGGAGAATCCGGCAACTTTCCCGCTGCCATCAAGACAATCGCCGAATGGTTTCCGCAAAATGAGCGCTCGCTGGCCACCGGCATCTTCAACTCCGGTGCAAATGTCGGCGCGATTCTCGCTCCCCTCATCGTTCCCTGGGTGACGATCCGCTTCGGATGGCGCGCCGCCTTTCTCACCACCGGTATCTTCAGCGCGCTCTGGATCCTCTGGTGGTGGAAGAATTACCGCAAGCCCACCGATCATCCCACGCTTACTGGCGCGGAGCTGCGCCATATCTACAAAGAAGCCGCGACACAGATGGGGCCATCGACCCCCTGGATCCGGCTGCTCGGCTACCGGCAGACCTGGGCCTTCTCCGTTGCGAAATTTCTCACCGACCCTATCTGGTGGTTCTATCTCTTCTGGCTGCCGTCCTATTTCAGCGCGCGGTTTCATCTTGATCTTTCCCATCTCGGCCTGCCGCTCATCCTGATCTACAACATGTCGGCGGTCGGCAGCATCGCCGGCGGCTGGCTCCCTGCGCCCTTTCGCAAGCTTGGGTTCTCCGCTGCCGGCGCTCGACTGGCTGCCATGTGCTTCTGCGCGTGTCTCGTAGTGCCCGTTTTCACCATCGGGCATTTGAATTCCGAGTGGGCTGCCATCGCTTTGCTGGGTGTCGCCGCCGGAGCGCATCAGGGATGGTCGGCCAATCTCTTCACTACGGTTTCGGATATGTTTCCCCGCACCGCGGTGGGCTCGGTCACCGGCATCGGGAGCATGGCCGGTTCAGTGGGCGGCTTCCTGATCGCCTTTTATACCGGACACGTCTTGCAGCGCACGCACAGCTACAGCAGCCTCTTCGTGCTTGCCTCCAGCGTGTATCTTCTCGCGCTGGCACTCGTAATTCTGCTTGCGCCAAAGCTGCGGAAGGCTGAGTTCGCGGCGTAAGCCGGAACCGATCAGCCGGAGACCTGCTTCAAATCCGCGCGCGTGTTTTCATACGTGGTGTTGTAGGCAAGCAGTCCGGGATCGGGCTCCACGGCCCAGTAGCTGCAGCACTCGCGATAAATCTCAGGCCACCAGTTGCGATGCTGGGTGAGCCCCTGGTCGCGCCACCTGGCCCAATCGACCAGAATGCGAGACCATGAGCGGTCTCCGAATTCCAGTGCGGCCTTCTGTCCGCCAAGCTCCTTGACGAGCCATTCTCTGCCAATCTGCGCGTGCAGAACTTCGTCGGCCCAGTCGTAGTCCTGAATCAGCGTCGTGAGCCGGTTGCTGGTGGCGACCGCTACTTCCCATTCATACTGCTTGCCGGTCTTCTTCGGCATCAGGCCCTGCTCGATGGTATAGAGCACGGCGTGACGCTCAAGCGCGGAGAGTTGCGTGTTCAACCCGAGGGACCAGGTGAAGTTGAACGGGATCTTCGTCCAGTCGATGCCCATGGAGACGAAACCGGTCTCCCCCATCATGGCGTGGCGCGCTTCATCCCATAACTGGCGGGTCATCGCACGGTAGTATTCCCACGGCTTATCTCCGGTTTCCGCCAGAATGCTGGACATCACTTCCGGTACGTCAATCTCCCGCATGCGCTTGAAGTAGAGCATGATCGATTTGGGAAGCGGCGGCACATCCGGGTTAAAGAGCAATGCTTCTGCATTGACCCCCATGTTGTAGGGGTCTTTGAATCGTTCATCCCGGCGCGGCGTTCCATCGTACTTTCGAGGCGTTGCGGAGAACATCGGCTTCAGCTCGGCAACCACGCTGGGCTGGGTACCATCCAGGTCTCCCGCGGCCTTCAACAGACCGTCAAGCAATGCCGTCCATTCCGTCAGAGAGCCTTTCGCCTCCTCAGAAACCAGGCATCTCACTGCTTCCTCGCCGTACTGCAACACATCCTGCATTTCGACCAGGGTCAGCCGGCAGATCCGGTAAGTGGGATGATCGAAGAGCTTGTTCGTGTCCGCGATCAGACGCTCCAGGCTGCGGGTCAGCGCGGGCACAGCGTAGGCGTACAGGCCGAGCACGAGCGCAGCCACGTCCGGAGCAGCGGATATCTCGTCGAAGAACAGATCGAGGTTCGCGTCCGGCGATACCTCCAGGCCGTAGGGAGGCTGGCGCATCTCGCGGACGCGCTTTGCGAATTCCTCCACATGCTCCGCGCAATAGAGCGCGTGCAGGCTGAACGCCATCTTGAGCTCATAGACCGGCGTTGCGGCGATTCGCTCCACAAAACAGGAATGGAGCCGCTTGAGCGACCAGTGAATACGCAGCAGCCTGGCTACGCACTCGGCGACGGTGATCCCTTTGGTGACGGCTTCGCGCATCGAGTGCAAGCCGACAAGCGGCGGCAGGCCGGCATAGCCGCGATACGATTCCAGGGTGATGGGGGAGGGTTCGGGCTCGTGGTGGGTCATCGGAATCTTTACCTCCGCTAATGCTCATCCTTCCACAGCATGAAGGCGCCTTTGAAGGCGTTGTCATTCGATCCGAGGAGGACATTGTCCGGCAGCTTCTTCATGAGCTTCGCGTTGCCGCCGCCGAGGACGACGTAGTCCGCCTCCAGCGCATGGGACATCAGCCCGATCACCGTCAACACATCTTTCCGCCATGCCTTGCGGCCATTGCGCTTGAGGCCTGCTTTGCCGAGATAGTCTTCGTAGCTCTTGCCCTTTCGCCACGGCAGATGCGCCAGTTCCATCGCCTGCACCGACCCGTCCACCACCATGGCGGAACCAAGCCCGGTGCCAAGCCCCAGATAGAACATGCGGCCACCTCTGTAGCTGCCCATGGCCTGCATGGCAGCGTCGTTGAGCAGCTTCAGCGGCCTGTTCCCGAATGCCTTCTTGAAGTCGAAGCGCACCCATCCCTTGCCGAGATTGTGCGGCTCCAGCAGCGGTCTTTCATGAATGACGGGGCCCGGAAAGCCGATGGAGACATGATCGTACTTCCAGCCGGCGGTGTGCTGCTGGATTGCCGCCATCATGACATCGGGAGTCATCTTCGGCCCCGATGGAACCTTGACGACCTGCTTCCGCTCTGTACGGAACTTCACGTTCGTGCCGCCGATGTCGACGCCCAGTATGTTCATCCTGCCTCCGGAGCAGCTCGGATTTTGTCGGGCCGTACATGAGGCTCTCATGCACGCCGACTTGCCGATCCATATATACATGGATCGACCGTGGCACTGCGAGTCTGTGAGCGCCGGGCCGGGGCGGTAAGATTGCCCTTTCCGCGCATTGGGGGTTCCTGGTTTGCTTATTCGAAAGCCGTTTTGCCGTTTTGCGCCGCTGCTTTGCATGCTGCTTCTGATTGCAACGGCGAGAGTCATGCACTCCGAGGAACCGCGGGAGCACTGGTCAGCGATTTGGATCTCGCATCCGACAGCGCCGCTGCGCGAAGCCCATCGTGCTGCACTTCCGCAAGCCGATCGAGCTGAGCGCCGTGCCCGAGCATTACATCGTCCACGTCAGCGCAGACCGCCGGTTCCTCTTCTACGTAAACGGCAAACGCATCGGCGCTGGACCCGCCGCCAGCGATCTGCCGCACTGGCGGTATGAAACGTTCGACATCGCACCCGCGCTGCACGCCGGAACGAACCTGCTGACCGCCACCGTCTGGAATTTCGGCATCTATTCGGCGGTCGCGCTGATGTCCGATCGCACCGCGTTTCTCGTGCAGGGAGACACGGAAGCAGAATCGGCAGCAGATACCAATGGAAGCTGGCAGGTCGCGGATGAGCCTGGGCTCACGGTCATCCCGCGCGCGAACGATGGCCGCAGTGACTACATGGCGGCCAGCCCCGGCGTGACGCTCGACGCGGCGAAGTACGGCTGGAGCTGGCAGCAGGCCGGCGACGCCTCCTTGCATTGGCTGCCGGCACGCACCGCGATGCGCGAAGACGACAGCCCGCATGCAGGCCAGGCGGCATCGGAGCGCGACGTGGCAAACATTCCCTGGCGCCTGATGCCCGATCCGTTGCCACAGATGACCTACAAGGAGGAAAGCCCGGGCGCCATTGTGCGGGCAGGTCTGGCGGACGCCGCGGGCTCGGGGTTTCCGCAACGCGCGCTGACGATTCCGCCACATACAACGACGCAAGTGCTGCTCGATCGCAAGACGCTGACGACGGCTTACCCGGAATTGGCCTTCAGCGGCGGCCGTGGCTCCCGCATCGTGCTCACGTATGCAGAAGCGCTGTACGATGCGCAACTTAAGAAAGGCAACCGCAACGACATCGCAGGCCGTCATGCCATTGGTTTTCATGACGTGGTGCTGCCGGACGGCGGCGCGGGGCACACATTCGAGCCCTTATGGTGGCGCACCTGGCGCTATGTGCAGATCGATATCCAAACCGGCGATGAACCACTGACGCTGGATCGTCTGGACGCGCACGAGAGCACATATCCATTTGAACAGCGGGCGCTCTTCGATTCCGGCGACGCCGACCTTCAGCACATCTGGGATATCGGCTGGCGAACCGCACGTCTGGACGCGCACGAAACCTACATGGATACGCCGTACTACGAGCAGTTACAGTACATCGGCGACACGCGCATCCAGGCGCTGATCTCGTACGCAGTGACCGGCGACGACCGGCTGGGCCGCCAGGCGATCGCCGCGTTTGCCAATTCGAAAATCGCCGAAGGGCTGACGCAAAGCCGCTATCCCAGCAATCTGGAGCAGATCATCCCGCCGTTTTCTCTTTACTGGATCGGCATGCTGGACGATCTCTATTGGTATCGTCCGGATGCACAGATCGTCCGCGACAATCTGCAGGGCACGCGCGATGTGCTGGCGTGGTTCTTTCGCTATCTGCGAACCCGATGGATTGCTGGGCGAGCCGCCTTACTGGAATTTCGTGGACTGGGTTCCGGAAGGCCAAGAGATTCCGACCTTCGATGCGCATGGGGAATCGTGCGTGCTGTCCCTGGAATTGATGGGCGCTCTGAGCAATGCATCCGAGTTGGAACGCGCTCTCGGCGAGCAGTCGCTCGCCGTCTCGTATGACACCCGGCTTGCGCACATGCGCGAGGGGATCTATCAGCATTGCTGGTCTCCGGAACGCAAGCTGCTGGCCGATACGCCGGATCGCACCGTCTTCAGCGAACACGCGAATATTCTCGGCGTTCTCTATGACGTAATTCCTAAAGGCGAGCAGCAGGAATTCTGCGCCGCATCGTGAATGACCACGAGCACCTGATGCCGGCCAGCTATTACTTCCGCTTCTATCTCGCGCGCGCGCTGGAGCACGCCGGGGTTGGGCGATCTTTACCTGTCGTCACTGGGCCCTTGGCGTGAGCTGCTGCCGATGGGTTTCAGCACCTGGCCGGAGATGCCCGGGGATACGCGCTCGGACTCGCACGCGTGGAGCGCGCATCCGACTTATGACCTGCTCACCATCGTCGGGGGAATACATCCCGGAAGTCCGGGTTTTCGCACCGTGCGCATCGCGCCTGAGCTTGGTGACCTTAAAAAGCTGACCGATCCACTATCCACACCCATTGGGCATGATCGAGGCGACGTATGAGGTAAGGGCTGGCGGTCTCCATGCTGAAATCACCCTGCCGCCCGGCCTCTCTGGCACCTTTGAGTGGCACGGAAAATCGCATCCGCTGGCTGCTGGAAAGGCGACTTTCAACGTCCAATAAGGGAGCGGTTTCCCATGCCGGACGCCGGACCGTTTAGCCCGTTCCGCGCATTGACTTCGCATGGGAAACGCATTCATACTTTAATAACTGATACTTCAGTATCAGTAGCAGATTTGCCCGGCCTGAACATATGCGCCCTCAAGACCGCAAATCGTTCGCAACCCGCATCCTTGCGGTCGTCCTGTGCGTATCGATCCTGGTCTTCTTTTCCGCGCTACTGATGCACCATCATGGCGTGAGTGGGCATGCCGAGCATTGCCAGATCTGCACCCTCGGTCACACCACACCATCCGTCGCCGCAGTCATCAGCCTGGTCGTCACCATGCAGATGCTGATGGTGCTCTTGATCTGCGCGCCCAGTCGCGGCTCGCCCAGCCTTGTCGCACTTCCTACGACACGTCCCCCTCCCGCCAGCCTCTAGCTCTCGTCTGCACTCCATTCCTTTCCTGTTTCTGCAGATATCCGATCTTCATCGATCTGGAGGCTCTTGTGTTTTTCGATTTCAGGCGGCTCAGCCGCATTCTTGCTGTCTCTGCACCCATCGTTGTGATGGTGGCGACTATCAACGCTCAAACGCTGGCAGGTTCGGTAACCGGCGAGGTGACCGATCCGCAGGGCAATGCCATTCCCGGCGCGATTGTGAGCATTCAGAATCCGGTCAGCGGCTTCAATCACGCGACGAAATCCGATGCTACCGGCAGCTTCAGCTTTGAGAACGTGCCCCTCGGCAGCTATCACGTCGCGATCACCGCTTCCGGTTTCGCCTCTACCACCACCGACGTGGATTTGCGCAGCGCCGTGCCGGTGGTGCTGAAGCCGCAGCTAGCGCTTTCCGGCGTCGCCACCACGGTGAATGTGACCGCTGGAGCGGAAGATATCGTTACGAACACACCGACGGCGCACACCGACCTGGACGCAAGCGCCATCTCGCAGATTCCCTACCAAAACACGAACGCTGCCGTAAGCTCGCTGCTGACGCTGGCCACACCGGGCATTGCGCAGGACTCCGATGGCATCATCCACGCGCAGGGCGAGCACCAGGATGTGCAGTTCAGCGTGGACGGTCAGCCCATCACCGATCAGCAGAGCCGGCAGTTCTCCAATCAGATCGCACTCAGCTCCATCGACAGCATGAATGTGATCAGCGGTGTTCCGCCCGCGGAATACGGCGACAAGGCAAGCCTGGTCGTGCAGACGACGACGAAGTCCGGCTTGAGCCAGAAGCTGCATGGAAATATCTACGGCGGTTACGGCTCATTCGGCACCGGCTCGGGTGGCGGCAGTCTGGGCCTTGGCTCATCGCGGTATGGATCGTTCACCAGCATCGATGTCGTGAACAGCGGGCGTTTCCTGGACACGCCGGAGTTTCGTCCGATGAACGACCGCGGAAATGTTGAGAATATCTTCGAGCGCCTCGACTGGAACCCGAACCAGAACAACACCGTTCATCTTGATCTCAGCGCCTCGCGCTCCTGGGCACAGACGCCGAACCAGTACGATCAGCAGGCCCTGGGACAGGACCAGCGCAACGAGATCAAGAGCTTTAACACTTCAGCATTCTGGACGCACATCTTCAATCCGTCGGCGCTGCTCAGCTCGAACATCTATGTGCGCCAGGACCAGGTGCACTATTACCCCTCGGCAAATCTCTTTGCCGATCAGCCGGCCACATTGCAGCAGGCGCGGCGTCTTACGAATTTCGGCATCAAGGAAGACTTCACCTACTCCAAGGGCATCCAGAACCTGAAGGCCGGCGTGAATATCTATCAGACGCCGCTTGCCGAAGACTTCCGTCTCGGCATCACCGATCCCGCTTACAATTCGCCCTGCCTCAACGCGAGCGGCGCGCCGGTGACTGACCCCTCAGACCTGCACTGCACCGGCGCCGGCGAGACGCCGAATCCAGCTTTCCTTCCCAGCCTGTTGCCGTACGACCTGAGCCGCGGCGGCACGCTCTTCCACTTCAACGGCACCACGGACATCAAGCAGGAAGCAGTCTATGTCGAAGACGAGCTGCACTTCGGCGGGTGGCTGCTTGAGCGGCGGCGTGCGCGCCGACAACTACAACGGCATCTCCAGCCGCTCGATGGTCGAGCCGCGCGCGGGCGCTTCGTATCGCATTCGCAAGACGAACACGGTTCTTCGCGGCTCGTATGGGAAGTTCTTTATGACGCCCTACAACGAGAACCTGATCCTTTCCAGCTCCACAGGTGCGGGCGGCTTGGCGCAGAATGTCTTTGGCGCATTTGCTGATACTGCGCTCAAGCCCGGCAAACGCAATCAGTTCTCCACCGGCTTTGAGCAGGCCATCGGATCAAAGATTGCCGTACAGGGTGACTATTTCTGGAAGTTCACCGATCGCGATTACGATTTCGACGTGCTCTTCAATACCCCGCTGTCGTTCCCGATCCAGTGGAATAAGTCGAAGATCGATGGCTATGCGATTCGTGCGAACCTCACGCCGATCCACGGCATCTCTGCGTATTCGGTCCTTGGGCACTCGCGTTCGCGCTTCTTCGGGCCCGAGGTTGGCGGCCTTCTCTTCAATAATCCCAACACGCCACTCTCCGGCGCGCCCTTCCGCATCGATCACGATCAGGCATTTCAGCAGACAACGCACTTGCAGTATCAAAAGACCACTGGCCGTGGCCCGCTGCTCGGCTTCAACTGGACCTATGAGAGCGGTCTTGTCGCCGGCGCGGTTCCCTTTTCGCCGACCGCCGATCCAAACTCGCCGGATTTCCAGGTCAACCTCACCGGGCTCACGCCGGACCAGCAGGCGCAGATCGATCTGACCTGCGGCAGCCAGCGCGCCACTCTCGCCAATCCGCTCACGAGCTGCCCCGGCAATCAGCTTAGCTCGCCGCTGGTGACGATTCCGGCGCCGGGCACTGAGAATGACGACAAGAACCCACCGCGCGTGCAGCCGCGCAACACCTTCGACGCACTGGGCGGCTACGACAATCTCTTCCACACAGAGCACTACAGGGTGAACGCCAGCGTGTCAGTGGTGAACCTGACGAACAAATACGCGCTCTATAACTTTCTCTCGACATTCAGCGGCACGCATTTCGTGTCGCCGCGCACGTATACCGGGCAGCTGAACTTTGTTTTCTAACGTGAATTGAGATGGGCAGCTATGCGCCAGGCAATCCGGCAACCAGCGCCACCAGCGCGGCTCCGCCCAGGAGACATAGCATCTGCAGTGCCACTGCTGCGCGGCTGTGCTGGTGACGCAATTCGGGAAGCAGATTCACGCAAGCGATGTAAAGAAAACTTGCCGCACTGATGGGCAGCAGCCAGTAGACAGCCGTGCCGCCGCTTGCCCCGACGGCGGCTACCAGCGCCACGCCGAGTAATGCGCCGAGCGAGGGCAGCACCGCCATACGAAAAGCGCTCGCGGCCGTGTAGCCCGCGTGCAGCAGCACAGCAAAGTCGCCGACGCGATGCGGAACCTCGTGCAGGCTGATGGCCAGCGCGGTGATCCAGCCAACGCGCGGGCCGGCCGCGAACGCAGCAGCTACAGAGACTCCATCGAGAAAGCTATGCAGGCTGCTGGCGACGATCAGGCTTGCCGGACGAAGTGTATGGTGCGCGTGGCCGTGCGCATGTACGTGCACGACCGCGCGCATCGGTATCTTCGGTGTGAACAATGGCCGCAACAATCTGCTCGATACAGAAGAGCCCCAGTATGCCGCCGGTCAGCAGATACCAGACGCGTGGCGTATTGCCGAGGCTGGCGATTGCCTCCGGCAACAGATGCAGCAGAGCCGTAGCCAGCAGCAGTCCGGTGGCAACGCTGACCAGATAAGGCAGGAGTGCGCTGAGCGCATACTCGCGCCGCCGCAACAGCCACGCAGCCAGCATCGCCACCGCCTCCAGGGCGAAGACTGCCAGCAATGCGTGGATCAAGGTTGCGAGGTGCATGAGAGAACGAGCCTTCGCGCCGGGCCGGATGAACTGCTCCGGCCGCGAACATCGTTAATGATAACAAAGAATCGTTATCTGGAGACCCGCCGCCGGCGCCCCGGTGCGGGCGCTTCGGCGCAGCGCGCGCAACTGCCGTAGAGCAGCAGCTCGTGGCCGGCGACGCGAAATCCGCGCGGCGGCTTCGGCAGCACCGTCCCGGCGCAGTCGCCGAGTTCAAACATCCGGCCGCATTTGCGGCAGTGGAAGTGATGGTGGTGCGCTTTGCCCGCAACCTCATAGCGCGTTGCCTGGCCGGGCAGCGAAACCGGATCGAGCCAGCCCTCTGCCAGGAGCGACTTGATATTGCGATAGACGGTGGCGATGCCCAGCGTCTCGTAATGGCGCTGCGCGACGCTCAGTGCCTCCTCTGGGGAAAGAGGACGGTCTGCCTCGATGAAGGCCTCGCGGATGGCTTGTTTCTGGCGCGTGTTGCGGGGAACAGGTTGCGGCATACAGGCTAATGATAGCGAGGTGTCAGTTGCATCTCCAGTGTGCGTGCTGCGCCCGGGTGCTGATGTACAAAGGATGCGCCATGCGAATCTTCCACTTTGCCCTTGCCGTGCTGCTTCTCTCGCCGTGCTTCGCGCCTGCACAGCCGCAGCCGCCGGATGTGGCCACCCGGCGCGCGCACCTGCTGCAACGCGGTGTCAACGCCAGCCTGTGGTTCGCACAGGCAGAGGACTACTCGCCCGCGCGGCTCCGCAGCTACATCACTGCCGATGACATCGCGCTGATGCACTCCATGGGCTTCGATCATGTGCGGGTCAGCGTCGACGGCGACGAGCTCGTGCGCGGCGCTCCGCCGAACGGCCTCAATGCTCCGTTTGTCGCCGAGCTCGACCGGGCCGTGAACATCATGCTCAAGGACGGGCTGCGCGTCATCGTCGACGTGCACCCCTCCGATGAGTTCAAGCGGCGAGTTGCGCACAGACGATGCGGCTGTCTCCCGCTTCTGCGCGATGTGGACGGCGCTCGCCGGCCATTACGCGCAAACAGACCCCGACCGGGTCTTCTTCGAGGTGCTGAACGAGCCGGAATTTGAGGATGCGCAGCAATGGAAGCGCCGTGCAGACACGAGCCATTGCGGCGATCCGGCAGGCCGCGCCCCGGCACACCATCATCGCGACGGCCGTCCGCTACTCCGGCCTCACCGATCTGCTCGCGCTCGAGCCTGTGTCCGATCCAAACGTGATCTATACCTTTCACGACTACGAGCCCTTCCCGTTTACGCATCAGGGCGCGACATGGACGATGGCAGCGGTGCGGCCGCTTCGCCACGTGCCGTATCCCTCCTCGCCGGATGCGGTCGCGCCGAACATCTCGCAGGAGCAGAGTTTGATTGACCAGCACTGGATCAACACCTACGGCTTCGACCGCTGGGATGCCGCGCGCATCCGTTCGGAGCTGAGCTTTGCCGGCAAATGGGCCGCGCTGCACCACGTACCCATCTACTGCGGCGAGTTCGGCGCGTACCAGCCATATTCCGACGCGTCGATGCGGGCGGCATGGCTGCACGACACGCGTACCGCGCTGGAGGAGCAAGGCATCGGCTGGGCGGTGTGGGACTATCGGAGCACCTTCGGTGTGGTCACGAAAGAGGACGGGAAGACCACGCCCATCCCTGCGGTTGCGGAGGCTCTCGGTCTGCATCCAAAATGATGGCGGAAGCCTCCGCCCTGTTCTATGAATCCAACAACAGACCGATCTTGAGATTTGAGGAGAAGGAATCGAATGTCGCCAACGCCGGAATCTGTCGAGAGCCTGAAGCATGCCCCGGGAGTCGCCGGCATGCTGGAACCTATCCTTCATCGCTGGAGCCCGCGAGCTTATGCGGATCGCGATGTGCCCACCGAGGACCTGAAGAAGGGCTTCGAGGCGGCGCGCTGGGCGGCGTCTTCTTACAACGAGCAGCCATGGCGTTTTCTCGTCGGGCACCGCGGCGACGCTACGTATCAGAAGATCCTCGACTCGTTGGTGCCGTTCAATCAGGACTGGGCCAAGGGCGCTCCGGTGCTCATCCTGTCCGTCGCGCGGAAGCACTTCGCGCATAATGGGCAGATCAATCGCCACTACTGGCACGACACCGGCGCGGCGATGGCGAACTTCATGGTGCAGATCACTGCGCTGGGGCTGCATGCGCACTCCATGGCCGGCTTCGATCATGAGAAGGCGCAGAAGGCCTTCCACATTCCCGACGATTTCGAGACCGTGGCCGTCACGGCGGTCGGCTATCTCGGCGATCCGGATTCAGTCTGCCCGAAGGACCACGCAAATCGGAGGTCGCGCCGCGCCAGCGCAAGGAGCTGAAGGAATTCGTCTTCTCCGAATGGGAAAAGCCCGCCTTCTGATGCTGACCGGTCAGCGGGCGGGCTGCGCCTCATGCAGCGAAGCGACCGCCTGGCGCGCGGCATCGAGCGTTGCCTCGATGACCTCGCGCGTGTGAGCTGTACCGAGGAAGATCGCCTCGAACTGCGAGGGCGGCAGCCAGACGCCGGCATCCATCATGGCGCGATGAAACGCGCCGAATGCAGCGGTGTCGGAAGTTGCCGCTGTCGTGAAGTCGACGACGGCCTGCTTGGTAAAGAACCACGTCCACATCGCGCCTACACGATTGGTCGTCACCGGAAGGCCTGCGTTCGCCAATATGGTGGCGACGCCTTCGGAAAGCATGCGGCTGGCCGATTCGAGATCGCCGTACACCGCTTCGCGATGGTTTGCGAGATGTTCGAGCGTCGCGATGCCCGCCGCCATGGCCAGCGGATTGCCGCTGAGCGTTCCCGCCTGGTAGACGGGGCCGAGCGGCGCGAGCAGGTCCATAATGTCGGCGCGGCCGCCGAATGCGGCGCAGGGCAGGCCGCCGCCGATGATCTTGCCCAGGCAGGTCATGTCCGGCTGAATGCCGTACAACTCTTGCGCGCCGCCATGCGCCACGCGGAAGCCCGTCATCACCTCGTCGAAGATCAGCAGCGCGCCTTCGCGCTCGGTCAGCTCGCGTAGCGCTTCCAGATAGCCCGGCTGCGGCGCGACACAGCCCATGTTGCCGGCCACCGGCTCCAGGATGATGGCCGCGATCTGGTTTGGCCGCGCGGCGAATGCTGCCTCCACTGCGGCGATGTCGTTGTAGGGCAGCGCGAGCGTGAAGTGCGCGATTTCTTCCGGCACGCCCGCCGAGCCGGGAATTCCGAAGGTCGCGACGCCCGAGCCGGCCTTCACCAGCAGGCCGTCGGCGTGGCCGTGATAGCAGCCTTCGAACTTCACGATGTATTTGCGATTCGTGAAGGCGCGCGCCAGCCGGATGGCCGACATCGTCGCCTCGGTCCCTGAAGAGACGAAGCGCAGCTTTTCGATCGAGGGCATGGCCTGGGTGATCAGGCCGGCCAGTTCGGCTTCGGCTTCGGTCGATGCGCCGAAGCTGGCGGAGCGCGCGGCCGCGTGCTGGATCGCTTCCACGACGGGCGGGAAGGCGTGTCCCAGGATCATCGGCCCCCAGGAGCCGAAATAGTCGATGTAGCGGTTGCCGTCGGCGTCCCACAGGTACGGCCCCTCGGCGCGCATCACAAACGGCGGATCGCCGCCGACGGCACGAAAGGCGCGAACCGGCGAGTCCACGCCGCCGGGCAGGAGATGTTCGGCTTGCTGCTGCAACTGGCGGGAGCGATCGAGTTTCCGCATTGCTTTCAGTATAGGGACGGGACCCACCCCCCTCCCCCTCCGGCGCGGGGAGCCTGCTCGTAAGCTGCTGTTTCGAGGAGGTTTATGTAGCGCTCCGCCATCCAAATTCGTCATTCCACGAGAGTTACGGGTAAATTCTTCTATTCATTAGACTTCCGGGCAGGATCTTCAGGATCTTGCCCCGTTTCCGGTGCATTCCCGGCTCTCGGCCTGCAACTATCTCATTACAGATGGCTTGCGGCTAAAGTTGTCCAGCCAAAGGACTTACAGACGCGACGCTTTGGCTCCGGCAAGTGCGCGTCTGGGGATGGGAATCCAGCCCTTATTCAAGGCTATCAATTTGAACGAAATTAAATGGCAGATCTTGGCGGATATTTGTAAGTTCGGCAGAACTCAATTTCAGTTTGGGAATCAGCGGACATGCTGCGATCTGCGACCACAGCGTCGCAGCGTCACTTTCCAGCGGCAAGGTGAGCGGCGCGGCCCGCTGCAGCATACAGATTGAGGCGCGAATAGACTCCGAACGATGACCCATCATCCAGAAACCCGCCGCCGGGTCCTTCCGTCTCAGTGAGAATTTTGTCGGCCTGTTCCAGAGTCAGCGCAGGAAAGGCGGCCGTCAGCAGGTATCCGGCCTCTGGAGCAAGTTTGCCGACATCCTCGAGCTCGTCCGCGTTCTTGGGATAGACGACCGGCAGGTTATACGTCTGCGTTGCAGCGTAGAAGGCTTCGTTTGCCGCGGGATTGCTGAGACGGCCAGTGTCCTGTTTCGCGCATGCTGCGATGGTTTCGCCACACGCCGCCTGCAACGCTGGAGTCACGTCGGCACGAGCTTTCTTTACGGCTGCCTGGAAATCTTTTATAACCGGAGCGCCTTTGAGCGTCTGCCCCATATAGGCCGGATCGTTCGCCAGAAGATGCGCCATATCGTAGAGAGCCAGCGTTCGGCCGCCCATGACATCCATCGCATAGTGGGCTCCCATGAGGATGCGGTCGTTTCCGTATTCGGCGGCGCGCGCCATCATCTGCTGATACCTCTCCGGCACCAGAATCGCCAGCATCAAGGACCCCATATAGCCATAGGTCGTGTGCCCGCTGGGATACGACGGGCTATTGATCAGATTCATGATCGGCCCGCGGTTGTAGACGATGTTGTCTGCGGGGCTATGGAAATAATCCAGACCAACGATCCGTGTGGTTTCCGGCTCCGTCTGGAAGGGGCGGGAATTGCCGTACGCATCGGCGCCAGCGGTGCCTGCCGGACGTCCGTAGCTTGTGCCAAATATGTCGGGAGATCCGCCGTTCTTCTCGAAAATCGCCTTCGCCTCTGCCGATACGGGCTTCTTTCCATCCGTCGTCTGGTTCGCAAAAAAGTATTTGCCGGAGTTTGAATTCCACCCACTGGTCGCGTTGGCATATGCGACGACCTGGGCAACCGCCGGGGACAGTTTTGTGACACGAGTTCGATCGATGTAGTGAGCATGCGCCACATAGGCCGCGCCGAGCGTTGTCCCCAGACCGTCCGCAAGCTCAGCGAGATTGGCATCTGTGATGAAAGCATCGCGAAGCGCCTGCTGCTGTTGTTCCGCGAAAGGAAGCAGCGTGGGCTGCCGGATGACACCGGTCTGAATGCCGCCGGTCACGGTATAGTTCGCAGCCAGTGCCGCTTCACCCGCTCTTGTCGTCGACAACACGGTCACCGGCGCGAGGCCCTTCAGGGCTGCCATATCCGTAGCCGACTGGGCTTCAGCCTGGAACGACAACGCGCAGAACAGCGCTACCGTGAAAAAGATCCTGCTTGCCATCCCTGTTCCTCCAGTCCCTGAGCAGACGAACAAGGATGCACTGTAGCAGCCGCCTTCGCAAGCTCGCAAAACTGCGCGACGACTCAGGAGGTGAGGAAGTGAAAGACGCTTGCGCTTTGCTCTCAGTTCAAGCCGCGACCGTAATCTGCCGCCTCAGCCGTTGTGAGGAGCGGACCATTGGGTTGGCTGGCATTCATCTTCATCAGGTTAGCTTCTCCGATCGCTTCGCCATCCAGTCTCCTTCCTGCGGTCAGGGTCAGGTACCGATGCTCGATACGCCACCCGCACCGTGCGACCAGTTGGCTGGTGACGCGGCGCAGGCCCGCAGCGAACACGATGTCACACTGCATCCGTTAAGCTGCTCTCGGTATGCGGATTGTTCTCACTACCTTTGGCACGCTTGGCGATGTGCATCCGCTGATCGCCGTTGCGCTGGAGATGCGTCGGCGTGGGCATGTGCCGGTGCTGGCGGTGCCGGAGATCTTTCGCCCCAAGATCGAGCCGCTGGGTCTGGAATTCTTCAGGGTCGGCCCCACGCTCAATCCCGAGGACCCGCAGCAGGTCGCCGATTTGATGGACATCCGCAGGGGGACCGAGCGCACGCTGCGCGAGGTGCTGTTTCCGGCGATCCGGCAGAGTTATGACGAGTTGCTGGCTGCTGTCGAAGCAGGCGGCGGCGCGGACCTGATGCTGGCCGGCGAACTGACCTACCAGGCGCCGCTGGTGGCCGAGGTCACGGGCGTGCGCTGGGCGAGCTATGTGCTGGCGCCGCTCTCGTTTTTCTCGTCCTACGATCCTCCGGTGCTGCCGCCGTACCCGGGGCTGGCGCGCCTGCAGAGTGCGGTGCCCGCCACCGGACACGCCATGACGCGCTTTGCCCGCTGGGTGACCCGCGACTGGGCGGAGCCGGTGTACCGGTTGCGCGCCGAGCTGGGCCTGGATCGAGGCGAGAATGTCATCTTCGATGCCAAGCACGCGCCCGGCCTGGTGCTGGCGATGTTTTCGCCGCTGCTGGGCGAGCCGCAGCCGGACTGGCCTGCTAACACGGAGATTACCGGCTTCGTCTTCTATGACGGAGACGCCGGGCGGCAGGAATTGCCGGAGGAGATCGAGCGATTTTTGGCGGACGGCGAGCCGCCGGTGGTGTTTACGCTGGGCTCGGCGGCGGTGCTGGACGCGGGGTCGTTCTACGAGGAGAGCGCGAGAGCCGCGCTGGAGGCGGGTGTGCGCGCGGTGCTGCTGGTGGGGACCGATCCGAGAAATGTACCCCGCAATGTGCCCGACACCCTGTCACCGCGCCTGTGCGTGGCGCGGTACGCACCCTACTCGAAGCTCTTTCCGCGAGCGTCGCTGATCGTGCACCAGGGCGGCGTGGGCACGACGGCGCAGGCGATGCAGGCGGGCAGGCCGATGCTGGTGATGCCCTATAGCCATGATCAGCCGGACAATGCGCGGCGCATGCGGCGGCTGGGCATCGCGGGCGTGATCCGGCGGCAGGACTACACGGCGGAGCGTGCGGGGCGGCGCATACGGCGGATGCTGGGGCATCCGCGATTTGCGGAGCGGGCGGCGGAGGTGGGCGAGCGGCTGCGCGGCGAAAATGGGCTGGCGCGGGCGTGCGATGCGCTGGAGACGCTGGCCAGGCGGCCACGATAGCGCTGTGGAATCCAGAAAGGTACGCTGTACCGGCCAATGCACATTTCCACAGCGGCGCGCGATGCGGCCTAAGTGTCTTAATTCATGGGTCATTCATGGGGATGCGAGCCGCGGCTGCAACAGCCTGGCTACATTCGTAACCCGTTTGACAACATGGTTTGCTACGGAAGTCGCATGCGTAAACGATTTCCTTCCCGGAGCCGCGGTTGTTAAAATACGCCCACTTCACAGATATTTCCGGGTGGGTGGTGACAGGGCCCAAAACTCGCCGGGAACTGCGACTTGCGCAAGGCAGTGCGCATCTCACACGGAACTACCGTTTCTTGCACCTGGCGGCGTTTTACGCGCCGCTGCGACATGAGGCCTGGAGGGAGTTTTTCGCTCGATGGATGGAACTTTGAAACCTGGAAACCTGAATGCAGTGCATCTGGCCGCCAGCGAAGGCATGGTCGGCTATTTCTCCATGGAGATTGCCATCGAACCGAGCATGCCGACGTACAGCGGCGGCCTGGGCGTGCTGGCCGGCGACACGCTGCGCTCCGCGGCCGATATGGGATTGCCGCTGGCGGCGGTGACGCTGGCGCATCGCAAGGGATACTTCCGGCAGATTCTGGACGCGGACGGCAATCAGACCGAGGAGGCGCAACCGTGGAGCCCTGAGGCGCGGCTGCCTCAGGAAGAGCCGCGGGTCGTGGTCACGATTGAAGGACGCCCGGTGCACGTGCGCGCGTGGCGCTATGACATGGAAGGCGTGACCGGCCGCACCATTCCGATCTATTTGCTGGACACCGACCTGGAGGGCAATGACCCGCGGGACCGCGCGCTGACCGATCAGCTCTACGGCGGCGACACCAACTATCGCCTGGCGCAGGAGATCGTGCTCGGCATTGGCGGGCTGCGGATGCTTGATGCGCTGGGCTACGAGATCAGCGTCTACCACATGAACGAAGGCCACGCGGCGCTGCTGACGCTGGCGCTGCTGGAAAAGACCTTGAGCGGTGGCGCGCTTTCGAGCGCGCAGGAACGCGATTTCGATGCGGTACGCCAGCACTGCGTCTTCACCACGCATACGCCGGTGCCGGCGGGACACGACCGCTTCTCCATAGAGCAGACAGAGCGCATTCTTGGCGGCGAGCCGACGAAGACGATTGAGCGCATTGGCGGCGTGCATGACGGAATGGTGAATATGACCTACATCGCGCTCAAGCTCTCGCGCTTTGTGAACGGCGTGGCGATGCAGCACGGCAAGGTGAGCCGCGCGATGTTTCCCGATTACGATATCGCCGCGATTACAAATGGCGTGCATGCCGGCACCTGGACCGCTCCGGCGATGCAGGCCACCTTCGACAAGCACCTGCCGCGCTGGCGCGAGGACAACACGCACCTGCGCTATGCGATCGATATTCCGCAGGAAGAGATCGAAAACGCGCATGCCGACGGCAAGCGGCTGCTGCTGGCTGAGGTCGAAAAACGCAGCGGCATGAAGCTGCAGGAGAACATCTTCACCATCGGCTTTGCGCGACGGGTTGCGACCTACAAGCGCGGCGATCTGCTCTTTACCGATCCGGAGCGGCTGGCGCGCATCGCACAGAACGCCGGCGGCATGCAGATTCTGTACAGCGGCAAAGCGCACCCTGCCGATGAGCCGGGCAAGGAGATCATCCGGCACGTCTTTGAGGAGGCGCACAAGCTGGCATCCGGCGCGCTGCACATCCTCTATCTCGCCGACTACGAATGGCGCCTGGCCGCGCTGCTCACCGGCGGCGTTGATCTGTGGCTGAACAATCCGCTGCGTCCGTATGAAGCATCGGGCACCAGCGGCATGAAGGCGGCGCTGAACGGCGTGCCCAGCCTGAGCGTGCTGGATGGCTGGTGGATCGAAGGCTGCATCGAGGGCGTGACCGGTTGGGCGATTGACGACCACGACCGCGCCGAGGATGAAGCGGCGAACCTCTACAGCAAGCTCGAATCGAAGATCCTGCCCGTCTACTACCAGGACAAGCAGGGATGGCGGAAGCTGATGCAGACGACCATCGCGATGAACGGGTCGTTCTTCAATACGCAGCGCATGCTCGAACAATATGTCTCCAATGCGTATTATCCAGAGCGCAAGGCGAGCTATTCCGCGAATGTGCTGGAGCAGTCCTTCGCGCGATAGGTATTTCTGCTGACAAACAAAAGGGCGGCGCAAAATGCGCCGCCCTCTTTGTCTTCTCCGAATCATTTGACCCAGCCCACCAACAGCGATCGACTTGCTGTTCAGTAGACAATCAGCTGAGCCATCGATTCATCGGACCATTTGCCAACCCCGATCATGAAAATCGTTGCATGTTCTTCAGGGTCCTCCGCCGCGATAACTGGCGAGCCCCGCAGATCGGCTCCCCAGCTCTTTACTGCGTCGCCCGCGACGAAGAACATCAGATGTGGCTCCCAGCTCTTGTCCCGGTCGTTTAAATACTGCTGCTTCGACATCATGTAGCACATCGCACCAGGTTCCAGCGCGGGTAGTTCCTTATGACCCAGCGCCGATGCGATCGCCTGGGCGATTTCGGGCTTTGATTTTCCCGCCAGGACGAGGTTCGTTTTCATCAGAAAGATTGGAGCAAATGTCCTTGCGGCGGGTGGATTGAAGCAGATGGGAGAGCGAACTTTGGGATTCCAGAATTCCGGATCATCGGTGGCGGTCCCCCATGAGCGTTCCACGATGCACAGAAACCCATTCCCGCCGTTCACCGCAGTCGTATAACCATTCCGTCCCAGCACCATCACTTCCGCCCCGTTTGAGATAGAGGATGGCGCAGCGCTGCGAGCCAGTGCGATTTCAGTGTTGTCGTTTGGTATTAAGTACTGATTGAGAGGAGCCATTGCGGAATAGGACGAAGTCTCGGCATGTGCTCGCGGCTGGCGAATACGGTTGGATGCAACTAGCAGCACCAGGGTGGCTAAAGCGAAGATCGCGATGGCTCTCATTTTGTTTCCCCTATGCGCAATCTGTATTGAGCCCGGGAACCCACTTAGGAAAGCGCGAGCAAACTGCTGCGAAGCCGATCCACATCGCCATCTTTGAACTGCGACTCCAGATCCCGATGCGTCTTTTCCCAGACCGGCACAGCGGAGGCCAGCAGAGTCTTTCCCTGCGGTGTCAGCGTCAATCGCCGGCTGCGACGATCAGCGCGGTCCGGAGTGACTGCGATCAGTCCGCGGCGTTCGAGCGGCTTGAGCGCAGCGGTGAGCGTGGTGCGGTCCATCGCCAGCAGCGCCGCCACGGAAGTCATGGTCGGCGGCTCCGGGCGATTCAGCGACATCATCAGCGAGAACTGACCATTGGTCAGGCCCAGTGACCGCAGCGCCTCATCGAAGCGTCGAGCCAGTGCGCGCGCCGCCCGCTGCACGTGCAGGCATAGACAGCAGTCGCGCACGCGCAGGGTGACTTCAAAAGGAACTGGCTCGTCGCTTGACATCAAGTCCATTATGTTGATATCAACGTAAAATGTCAAACGATTCGTCACGCTGACCCGTCACGCTGACCCAACAGGAACCAGAGCGACAATTTCTGCGGGAGCGGATGCGCCAGTTGAAATAAAAATAGAGTGCTGTCGATTTTTCGGTCTCCCGAACGACTACCAGATAACAGGCACTGGTGAATTGAAGCCTGGAAAGGTTCAAGGGACGTTATGTCATTCCTTCGTGATCTGAAAGTAGCTGTGCGTTCCCTTTGGCGCGTTCGCACTCTGTGGGCAACCGTGGCCTTCACCCTCGCGCTGGGCATTGGCGCCAATGCCGCCATCTTCAGCGTCGTGCGTGCCGTGCTGCTCCGTCCGCTCGCCAATCGCGACGAAGACCGCCTGCTCTATCTCAGGCAGAGTGCGCCTGGCCTTGGTGTTGACAACACGACCTTCTCCATCCCCGAAATCGACGATCTCGGCAAAGGCCTGAAGACGATCACGCAGCTCGGCACCTTTTCGGAAATGGATTTCACAGTTGTCGGATTGGGAACGCCGCGCGAGATTCCCGCCGGCGTCGTCGACGGCCACTACTTCCAAGTCATGGGCCTGCGCCCCATCCTCGGCCGCCTGCTCACCACCTCCGATGACGGCCCAAACGCAGCCGGCGCCATCGTGCTCACCTATAAGTTCTGGAAAGAATCGCTGCACTCCGATCCCAGCGTGATTGGCAAAACTGTGCGGCTGGAGAGCATCATGGGAGCGCGATCCGCCACTATCGTGGGCGTGCTCGAACCCTCGATACCCTATCCCGTCGCGACCGAGATCATTGCAAATGTCGTGACCAGCCCGCATCACCTCTCCGCCACCATGGTCACGGGCCGCGAGCATCGCATGACCGAGGTCTTCGGGCGGCTTGCGCCGGGCGCGAATATTGACGCCGCGCGATCCGAGCTGAGCACGCATTACGCGGCAATGACATCCGCGCATCCTGAGGTCTACAAGCCCGCAGATCACTATCAAATCGGTATAAAGCGCATGCACGAGCAGATCAACGCGCGCGCCAACACCATCCTCTGGGTGCTGTTCGCGGCAGCAGGGCTGCTGTTTGTGATCGCGTGCTCGAACGTCGCCAATCTGGTTCTGGCCCGCACCGTGCGCCGCGAATCGGAACTCGCCGTCCGCTCGGCGTTAGGAGCCAGCACCGGGGCGTTGCGGCGTTCGCTGCTCGCGGAAAGCCTGATTTTGTGCGGCAGTGGGGTAGTCGCGGCGCTGCTCCTTGCCTGGCCCATGGTGGCTGTGCTGGGGCGCTACGCGGCACGCTTCTCCGTGCGCGCCGACGGGCTCACGCTCGACTTCACTCTGGTGTGGTTCGGCATCGCTCTGGCGCTCGTCGCAGCGGTCTTCCTGGCATTTGTTCCCCGGCTGCCCTCCGAGCGCGCGCAGATCAGCGCAAGCCTCATCACCGGTGGAACTCGCAGCAGCACCAGCAACAGCAACAAACGGCTGCGCGTGTTCGCCGTGATGCAGATCGCAGCTTCCTTCGTGCTCCTCACTGGAGCGGCAATGCTGATGCGCACGCTCTACACGCTTGAGAACACGCGCCCGCCGTTCGACACCTCGCACGTTCTCGGTGTGAACCTGCCCGCCATGACCTATGGACGAACGCCGCAGCAGATCCAGGACTTCTATCGCGAGGTACAGCGCCGCGTGAGCACGTTGCCGGGAGTTTCGCACGCCTCGACCGGCTTCAGCGTTCCCTGGCGCGACGACCAGGCCTTGAACATCGCCTTTACCTTTGCGTCGCCGGGCGCGGCAGTGCGTAAAAACGGTATTGACGACTGGCGCGCGAAGTTCCGCTCAATTTCGCCGGGATACTTTGAGACATTGGGCGTACCGATTCTCCAGGGCCGCGACTTCCGCGACTCGGACAAGGAGGGCTCGGAGCGCGTCGTCATCATCAGCCAGAGCCTGGCGCAGACGCTATTCCCCGGACAGTCGGCGCTCAACCGTGAGCTGCGTTGGACCGACGGCGTCATGAAATTCATCGGCATCAGCATGGAGCCGCGGCGCATCGTCGGCGTCGTCCCCGATCTCGACGACGAAAACATCATTCCCTCGCCCGGCATGATGATCTATCAGCCAGCCGACCAGGAAGGCTGGCAGGGGCGCCTTCTGGTACGCGTCGATAATGGCGATCCCTACGCGCTCGCTCCGGCCATCACGCGCACCATTCGCAGCATTTACGCGGAGCAGCCGGTCGAGCATATCAGCACGTTGCAGGACATTCGCGCCGAGGTGATGACGCCGGACGAGCTGAACGCGGTGGTCTTCGGCGGGTTCGCCGCGGTGGCTCTCCTGATCTCCGTAATCGGTGTGGCGGGCGTGCTCGCATTCTCCGTAAGCAGCCGTACACGCGAGTTTGGCATTCGCATGGCTCTCGGCGCGCAGCCCCGGGACATTCTTACCGACGTGCTGCGTCAAGGCCTGACCATTGCAAGCATCGGCGTGACCGCGGGCGCGATTTTCGGCCTCGTGTTTGCACGTGCCATCGGGCGCTACGTTGCTGAGGCCCATCCACCCGGAATGCCCGCGTTCCTTCTGTCGGCCTTCGTCATTCTTGCCGCCGCTGTGATCGCGTCCGCTGTCCCCGCGGCCCGCGCCGCGAGGGTGAACGCCGTAGAGGCGCTGCGCGCAGAGTAGTGGTCGCCTAGTCGTTGGAAAGAGGCTCGGAGCGGCCAGACCTTCGCGCGGATGAACGAGTGTGAAGGTGCGGTCGCCAATCCGTCCATTTTTCACGCTCAATTATGATCCAGATCATGAAATGTGAGGTGAGAGCGGTTCGAGCTTTCGTCGTACTTTTTTTTCCGGGATTTTCAGTGTAGGACAAGCGCCCGCGACAGTGAAAAGTAGAACCGCCGCTGCCGGATCAGACTCCAAGTCGCCACAAGTTCAAGGATACGAGTTGATTCGACTCAACCTGCCTCGCGAAACAAGAGTTCCCGTTCGTCTGCCGGCTTTCATTCCGCCGTACGCGGATGCAGAGAGCCCCATATACGCCCTAGTGGATTCAGTTAGTTCAAGCGAGTACAAGGTCCAACTCGCATGGGCAAAGAACTGCACTGGCGGGAACTGGTGCCATCTCGGAGAGGCTACAGGAAGCGCCGTTCCAATCGATCAAGCTTAGATTCGGCGTGAAGGGCTATTTCGTGGACTTCACCTGCGGAGCCCATTGTGGCGATGCAACGATCTACTGGCGCGAAGACGGCTATTACTACTCGATCGCGATGAAGTCCGAGAAAATAGCGACCTTGCTGAGAATGGCAGATTCTGCGATTGCTTCTACCCGAGAACAAGACTGACATTGATTCACATCTGCAAGAAGAGGCCCGGACAGATATGTCCGGGCCCTCTTTGTTTTGTTCGATTGCCGACCGAACTATGGCGCCAGCGTGGTGATCAGCGCGGCCTTGGGGCTGCCCCAGCCGGTTACGAGGTCGTACTTGGTCACCGCTGAATAGCTGCCGGATTTGCCGCTGGTGATGTCGTGGAAGTCCGTCGCGTATTTGGAAGTTACGTTTTGCGCGTAGATGGTGGGATCGAGAAAGCCTGCCCTGGATTTGCCTTTCGCGGCCGCCTGCTGATTGACGAGCGCGATGAAGCCGGCCCACATGGGCGCGGCGAAGCTGGTTCCACCGTATGTGTTGGCCAGGCACGCGGTCTGGTCCGCGCAGGTGTAGAAGGTGAAGTTGGCATTCGCCGCCACATCGGGGCCATTGCGATAGGTGGTCGATCCCTTGTTGCTGGAATTGATCACGCCGGAGATCTTCTGCCAGGAGGGAATCGCGATCTTGTCCGGCGAGATGCCGCCGCCGCTGTCCGACCATGCAGTCTCGGTCTTCCAGGGACCGGCAGCGCGGGTGGTGGTGAGATCGGTTCCGCCGACGGAGACGACATAGGCATTGTCCGCCGGCCACGCCTCATTGCTTTTTGACCAGGTGGCGTGGTCGCCGGAGGCCGCGAAGAAGGTCTGGCCCTGCGCTGCCATCTTCTTGAAGTAGGGATTGAGCGTGGATGGGTCGACCGGCGTCCAGCCCCAGGAGCAGCCGATGGCGGTGGGCAGCGGGCTATGCGTCGTCATGGCGCTGATGATGGCGGTGTCGGTGGAACCGACGTACATCACCAGGCTGGAGAGTCCGGGGGCCATGCCGAGCGCCTGGGTCATATCGAGTGTCTGCTCGGTGTCATCGCAATAGCCGCCGGCCTTGGTGTCGACGCAGGAGGTGCGGGTGCCGTCCACTGAGAGCAATTTGATCGGCACCTTGTTGGTCTGATGGACATTCTTGTAATAGGTGTTCAGATCGGCGAGGTCAGTGCCCGAGAATTCGAGCAATCCGAGGTTCTGGCCGGCGCCGGTAAGCGATGTTCCACCGTAGTATGCGGCGCGCATGTCGCTGCCCAGGAACGAGGCCGACGGGCCGGATCCAGTCGTTGCATGCGAGACGACCTGGTCGAGGGGGATGCCGTGGGTTTTGGCGTAGTCGCTCTTCTTCACGAACAGCGGATGCGGGATGGAGTAGTTGTCCAGACCGGAGATGTGCCAGAGATTGAAGGGCAGGTTGACGGTCGGCTCGCGATCCGGAGCATAGAAGGTGCGATTTTCGTTGGGATGCTGATAGGTGTGGATGTTGACATGGAAGGCGTTCTGAACGGCGGAGACCGGGCCTTTGACCTGCACATCCATTCCGTCGCGGCTGCCGCCGGTGACGGTGAGGCCATTCGATTTGGCGTATTGCACGACGGCGTCGTAGTCCGCCTGGCTGGGGCCAAACTGCGCGGTGAACTCCGGCACGGTGAGGTAGTGGCGATAGGAAGGGCTCGCGGGATCGTAGATCTCCTGTAGCAATCGGTCCAGGCCGTCCTGATTGCGCAACGGCAGAACGATATCCAGGCTCATGGCCTGATTTGCGGTAAGGCGTCCGAGGGCCTGCACCTGGTTATTGCGGACCGCATTTCGCACGTGGTGCGTCAGTAGATTTTGCGCCGGGAGAGCCGTCGTGGCCAGTAGCGCCGCGGCGATGGCGAAGATGGTGCAGGCGGATGTACGAATCACGGTTTCTCCTTTTTCTTCAGCACCGTTGGATGACTGTACTAGCTTTCGCGAGGAGGGGCGAACGAGGAAATCTCTCCTCGATTTGGCGCAGTCAATTTCACATGCGATTGCCTAGTGGTACCTGAGCGCGTTGGGGGAAATAACTTGCCCGTCGGTCGACATGACGCCGGGGCTGGATTGGTCGCGGGTACGCGCGGCAGCGCTACAGAAATTTCGGTTCGTTGCTTCCGGGGTTGGCTCAATCAGTCGCCGTGCTGCTCGACGCTGACCCAGCGCTCCTTGTGGCCCGGGGTGAAGAACAGGCGGATGCGGTCGAACATCAGATAGACCACCGGCGTGGTGAAGAGGGTCAGCATCTGCGAGACGAGCAGGCCGCCGACGATGGTGATGCCGAGCGGCCGGCGAAACTCTGATCCGGTGCCGGTGCCGAGCGCGAGCGGCAGGCCGCCGAGCAGCGCGGCGCAGGTGGTCATCATGATGGGGCGGAAGCGCAGCAGGCAGGCTTCGTAGATGGCAGCTTCGGGGGACTTGCCTTCCTCGCGCTCGGCGGCAAGCGCGAAGTCGATCATCAGGATGGCGTTTTTCTTCACCAGCCCAATCAGCAGGATGATGCCAATGAGGGCGATGACGCTGAGGTCGGTGTGCGTGAGCAGCAGCGCGAGGATGGCGCCCACGCCCGCGGAGGGCAGCGTGGAGAGAATCGTGATGGGATGCACATAGCTTTCGTACAGAATGCCGAGCACGATGTAGACCGTGCCCAGAGCCAGCGCGATAAGCATGGGCTCTGAGGCGAGCGAGGACTGGAACGCCTGCGCCGTACCGGAGAAGGCGCCTTGCACACTGCTGGGCATACCCATCTCCTGCTTCACGCGATCGAGCGCAGTGACGGCCTGGCTAAGCGCAACGTTGGGCGCCAGATTGAAGGTCAGGGTGATCGACGGATACTGGCCGGAGTGGTTCACCGCGAGCGCGGTGCGACGGTTTTCGAAGTGAGAGATCGCCGAAAGCGGAACCGCGGTGCCGTTGGATGACTTGATGTAGATGTTCTTCAGCGAGTCCGGATCACGCTGGTATTTTGGGTCTACCTCCATGACGACGTAGTACTGGTTAAGGCCGGTATACATGGTGGAAACCTGGCGCTGGCCGAAGGCGTCGTAGAGCACGTTATCGACGTCCTGCATGGTGAGGCCGAGGCGTGACGCCGTATCGCGATCCACGACGAGCCGGGCTTCGAGTCCATTCTCTTGCTGGTCCGTAGAAGCATCGCGCAACTCAGGCATGGTCTTCATGCGGTCGAGTAGCTTTGGCGCCCATTCATTCAACTCATCGAGATTGGAGTCCTGCAGCGTGTACTGGTACTCGGCATCGCTGCCTCGGCCGCCGACACGAATATCCTGCGATGACTGCAGAAACAACTGGATGCCGGGAATCTTCGAAAGCTTGCCGCGCAGGCGGTTGATGATCTGGTCCGCGTTGGCCTTGCGCTCGCTTTGCGGCTTGAGCGTGATAAACATACGGCCGACGTTCGTGGTGGCTCCGCCGCCGCCGCTGCCCGCAAACGCCAGCACGTAGTCAACGCCCGGATCTTTCTGGACGATGGCTGCGAGTTGCTTTTGCTTCACTTTCATGGCATCGAAGGAGATGTCCTGCGAGGCGCGCGCTGCATCCGCCCAGACGGCCCGTGTCTTCCTGCGGGAAAAAGCCCTTGGGAACAATGATGTAGAGATAGATATTCAGTACCAGCGTCCCGACGGTGATGAGTAGCACCAGGTTCTGGTGGCGCAGCACCCAGCGCAGTCCGCGGTCATAGCCGGCCAGTAGTCCATTGAAGACACGCTCTCCGAAGAGATAGGCGCGGCTGCGCTCACTCGGATTGTGCTGGCGGAGAAACTTCGCGCACATCATGGGCGTGGTGGTGAGCGAAACGACGAGAGATATCGCGATGGCTATGGACAGGGTGACGGCAAACTCGCGGAAGAGCCGGCCGACGATGCCGCCCATCAGCAGGATGGGGATGAAGACAGCGATGAGCGAGGTACTCATGGAGAGGACGGTGAAACCGATCTCGCGCGAACCCTTCATCGCCGCATCGAAGGGCGTCATCCCCTGTTCCATATAGCGGGTAATGTTTTCGAGCACCACGATGGCGTCGTCCACCACGAAACCGGTGGAGATGGTGAGGGCCATCAGCGACAGGTTGTCCATCGTGTAGCCCAGCAGGTACATCACGCCGAAAGTGGCTATCAGAGATAGCGGCACTGCGACACTGGGAATGATCGTGGACCAGGCATCGCGCAGGAATATGAAGACGACGACGATGACCAGCACGATGGAGACGAGGAGCGTGAGCTCCACGTCGTGGATAGCGGCGCGAATAGTCACGGTGCGATCCATCACGATGCTGGTGTGAATGAGCGGCGAGATCGAGGCCTCAAGGGAGGGCAGCTCGGCCTTGATGCGATCCACCGTATCGATGACATTCGCGCCGGCGATCTTGAAGATGATGATCAGGACCGCGGGCTTGCCATTGGCGAGGCCCGATGTGTAGAGGTTCGACGTCGAGTCGATGACGCTGGCGACATTGTCCAGCCGCACGGCAGCACCGGTGGTCGTGGTTATAGCCCACCACCATCGGCGCATAGTTTCGCGCCTCGAAGAGCTGATCGTTGGTTTTGATGTTGCTGATGGTGTGACTATCCCGGAAGTACCCTTTGGCCATGTTCTGGTTGACTGCGCCGAGGGTGGTGCGCAGCGATTCGAGACCGATGCCGAAGGAGCTGAGCTGCATGGGGTTCGCTTCGACGCGCACCGCCGGACCCGCGCCGCCGCCGACAAAGCTCTCGCCTACCCCTGGCACCTGGGAAATCTTCTGCTGCAGAACCGAATCGGCAGCATCGTAGATCTCCGGCCGGTCCAGCTTGTCCGAGGTGAGCGCCAGAATCATGATCGGCGCGTCCGCCGGATTCGATTTCCAGAATTCCGGATTCTGCGGCATGTTGGCCGGAAGCTGCGCACGCGCGGCATTGATGGCCGCCTGCACGTCGCGCGCGGCGCCATTGATGTCCCGGTTCAGGTCGAACTGCAGCGTGATGTTGGAGCCACCCAGGGTGCTGGAAGAAGTCATCTCCGTCACGCCGGCGATGCGGCCGAACTGCCGCTCCAGCGGAGTGGCCAGGGCGGAGGCCGACGTCTCCGGACTCGCGCCGGGAAGTCTGGCGTTGACGTTAATCGTGGGAAACTCGACCTCGGGCAGCGACGAGACCGGTAGCAGAGCATAGCCCACCGCGCCGCCAAGCAGCAGCGCCAGGCTGAGCAGCGAAGTGCCCACCGGACGGCGGATAAAGGGAGCGGAGATATGCATCGAGCGCTCCTAGTCCGCCGAGACCGTGTGCTCGGTGCGGGTGCCCGCGATGCGTGCGCGCCGCCTGCTGAGCCGCTGCGCGAAGCGATCGAAGTAGAGATACACGACCGGAGTGGTGTACAGGGTGAGCGCCTGAGAAACGATGAGACCGCCGACGATGGTGATGCCGAGCGGCTTGCGCAGCTCCGAGCCCATGCCGGTGCCGAGAGCAAGCGGCAGGCCGCCGAGCAGGGCGGCCATGGTGGTCATCATGATGGGGCGGAAGCGCAAGAGGCATGCTTCGTAGATGGCGTCATAGGAGCTCTTGCCGTGCTGCCGCTCGGCTTCGAGCGCGAAGTCGATCATCATGATGGCGTTCTTCTTCACGATACCAATCAGCAGAATGATGCCGATGATGCCGATGACGTTGAGGTCCATACCGAAGAGCAGGAGCGCGAGGATGGCGCCCACGCCGGCCGACGGCAACGTGGAGAGGATGGTGACGGGATGAATGTAGCTCTCATAGAGCACGCCCAGCACGATGTAGACGGTGATGAGCGCGGCAAGGATGAGGATGGGCTCGTTGGTCAGCGAGGCTTCAAATGCCTTGGCGGTGCCCTGGAAGCTGGCGTTCACCGTGTTGGGCATGCCGAGATTGGCTTCCACCTGGTTGATGATCTTGACGGCGTCGCCCAGTGAGGCGCCGGGGCCGAGATTGAAGGAGATGGTGCTGGCCGGGAATTGGCCGAGGTGGTCGACGGCGAGCGGCGTATTCGTGCGCTCAACGTGGACGAAGGTGCTCAGCGGAACCTCGGTGCCGGTAGACGAGGCAACATACAGGCTGCTGAGCGAGCTTGGGTCAAGCTGGAAATTCGGCTGTACCTCCAGGATGACGTGGTACTGGTTCAACTGCGTGTACATGGTGGAGACCTGGCGCTGGCCGAAGGCGTCGTAAAGCACGTTGTCGATGGTCGACATCTGCACGCCCATTCGCGATGCGGTATCGCGATCGACGACGAGATCCGTCTCCAGGCCCTTGTCCTGCATATCGCTGGCGACGTCGGTGAGCTCGGGATGCTTGCGCAGCTCGGTGACCAGCTTGTTCGTCCAGGTCGTCAGCTCATTGGCATCAGCGCTCTCCAGCGAATACTGATACTGCGTGCGGCTCACCACGTCGGAGACGGTCAGGTCCTGCAGCGGTTGCATGTAGAGCGTGATTCCCTGAACCTGCTTCAGCTTTGTCTGGAGCCGCTGAATGATATTCAGGACGCGGTCGTGACGCTGCGCGAGCGGCTTGAGGTTGATCTGGATGCGGCCGCTGTTGATGGTGGTGTTGGTGCCGTCGACGCCGATGAAGGACGAGAGGCTTTGTACGTCGGGGTCCTGCAGGATGACGTCGGCCAGTCTCTGCTGGCGTTGCGACATGCTTTCAAAGGAGACAGCCTGCGGCGCCTCGGTGATGCCGAGGATGATCCCGGTATCTTCTACCGGGAAGAATCCCTTGGGCACGACGACATAGAGGACCAGCGTCAGAACCAGGGTGCCGATGGTGACCATCAGCGTGGTGAAGCGATAGCGCAGAACGAACTGCAGCGTCCTGCCGTAAAGACCGATGACGTAGTTGAAGAAGTCTTCGGATTTGCGATAGAAGCGGTTCTGCGCGGATGCGGGCTTGTGCTTCAGCAGCCTGGCGCACATCATCGGCGTCAGCGTCAGCGACACCACGGCTGAGACCAGGATGGTGACGGCAAGCGTGATGGCGAACTCGCGGAAGAGGCGCCCGACCACATCGCCCATGAACAGCAGCGGAATGAGCACCGCGATCAGCGAGACGGTGAGTGAAACGATGGTGAAGCCGATCTGCTCCGAGCCTTTGAGCGCGGCGGCAAGCGGGTCTTCGCCCATTTCGATGTAACGCGAGATGTTCTCGATCATCACGATGGCGTCGTCCACGACGAAGCCGGTCGAGATGGTCAGCGCCATCAGCGTGAGGTTGTTCAGGCTGTACCCCAGCAGGTACATGATGCCGAAGGTGCCCACCAGCGAGAGCGGGACCGCGATGCTGGGAATGACGGTGGCGGCAAGGCTGCGCAGGAAGAGGAAGATCACCATCACGACCAGCCCGATGGTGAGCATCAGCTCGAACTGGACATCGTTGACGGAGGCGCGGATGGTCTCGGTGCGGTCGGTGAGGATCTGAATCTTGATCGACGCCGGCATGCGTGACCTTCAACTGCGGCAGGATGGCCTTGATGCGGTCCACCACCGCGATGATGTTCGCCCCGGGCTGCCGCTGGATGTTCACGATGACGGCCGGGGTGCGGTTCATCCATGCGGCCTGCATGGTGTTCTCGGAGCCGTCGATGATGTCCGCCACGTCGGACATGCGGACCGGCGCGCCGTTGCGATAGGCAATGACGATCGGCTTGTAGTCGCCGGAGGTCAGCAGTTGATCGTTGGCGCCGATGGTGTAGGACTGGCGTGTGCCGTTCAGGTTGCCCTTGGCGGTGTTCACGTTGGCGTCGGCGACCGCCGTGCGCATATCTTCCAGGCTGATGCCGTAGGAGGCAAGCTGCGCCGGGTTCGCCTGGATGCGCACTGCCGGCTTCTGGCCGCCGGCGATTGATACCAGGCCGACGCCGGAGACCTGAGAGATCTTCTGCGCCATGTTGGTATCGGCCAGGTCCTCAACCTTTTGCAGCGGCATGGTGTCGGAGGTCAGCGCGAGCGTCATAACCGGCTGATCGGCCGGATTCACCTTGCTGTAGATCGGCGGGTTGGGCAGGCCGGTGGGCAGGAAGCTTTGCGCGGCGTTGATGCCGGCCTGGACTTCCTGCTCGGCGACGTCGATGTCTTCGGTCAGGTTGAATTGGAGAACGATGACCGATCCGCCCTGCGAGCTGGTGGAGGTCATCTGGTTCAGGCCCGGCATCTCGCCGAACTGCCGCTCCAGTGGAGCGGTGACAGCGGAGGCCATCACATCCGGGCTGGCGCCGGGGTAGAACGTGACCACCTGAATGATGGGATAGTCCACCTCAGGCAGCGCGGAGACGGGCAACTGTTTATAGGCGACAAAGCCCGCGAGCAGAATGGCCACCATCAGGAGTGAGGTGGCCACGGGCCGCAGGATAAAGATGCGAGACGGACTCACGACGAACCCAATTGCTGCTGCTGTTGCTTCTGCCCGCGATGTGAAGGCGTGGTGGAGACCTTCGAGCCATTCTGCAGTTTGTCCGCGCCGTCGACGACAACCTGCTGGTTCCCCTCGAGGCCGCTCTTGACCACCACCATGGAGCCCTGCGTGGTATCGATGACAATCGGCTGCATGGCTACGGTTCCGCTACCTGGGGTGACCTTTCCGGGCGTGCCGCCATGCGTCGTGGCAGCGTTGTTACCACTCTTCGCGCTTGCGCCCGCTGCTGCGGGCTGGCCTGCATCACCACTCGGATTCGACTCCGGCTTGACGAGCCATACGTAGTCGCCGTCCGGGCTATGCTGCACCGCCGCCGACGGCACCACGATGGAGTTTGCGCGCTGCTCGAGGATGAGATGGACATTCACGAACTGGTTGGGGAAGAGCTTCTCGTCCGTGTTGGCAAAAACGGCTTTCAGCTTATCCGTACCGGTCGTGACATCGATCTGGTTGTCGGCCGCGGTGAGCTGGCCGGTTTCCAGTTGCGTCGTGTCGGAGCGATCGAAGGCAATCGCGTCGAGCTTGTGGTCTTGGCGTAGTTTGGTCAGCACGCGCTGCAGCTGATCTTCCGGCAGCGTGAAGTAGACCGCAATGGGCCGGAACTGATTCACGACCAGCGTCTGTGTGGTGTTCGCGGTGATCAGGTTGCCCGGATCCACCTGGCGCAGGCCCACCTTGCCGTCGATCGGCGACTTGATGTGGCAGTAAGTCACGTTGAGCTGGGCTGACTCAATCGACGCCTGATCGCCCTTGATCGCCCCCACGAACTGCCCCAGGTTGGACTCGTAAGTGTCCAGTTGCTCCTTGGAGACGACGCCCTGATCGTAGAGCGCCTTGTAGCGGTTGAACTCTGCCTGGTTGTTCTTTAACTGCGCCTCGTCGCGGGCCAACTGGCCCTTCGCCTGATCGAGCGTTGCCTGGTAAGGCCGGGGGTCGATGGTCATCAGCTCGGCGCCCTTGCGGACGTCCTGACCCTCCCGGAAGTAGACGTTGGTCAGCTCGCCGGTGACGCGCGGAATGATCTTGACGCTGTAATAGGGCATGATCGTGCCCAGGCCGGTCAGATAGATGGGCACCGTTTCCTGCCGCACTGTCGCTACCTGTACGGGGACAGCCTGGTTGGCCATGGCTCGCTGCCTGCGGGCGGCCGTCGCCTGTTCTTCGCGTTTCGCGGTAATGGTCCGCCAGGTGATGAGGCCAGCCAACGCGAGCAGCACCAGCAGAATGACCCAGCGGAGCCAGCCACGCTTGCGGGGCCCCTGCGGGTTTTCCTCGCCCGGCGTCTCGCCGCCCGGAACGCGGTAGGCGTAGGTTGAAGTAGGAACCTGTTCGGTAGGCGCGGCAGGTGACATGGAGGTTTTCTTCTTTCCAGTTTCTGTCTATAGGTGAGCTTCGCCCCAGGTCTTTCTTGTAACCGTGCGGCAAATCCTGATCCAGGTATGTGTCTAGGGACGGCCCGAACCCGAGAATGGTTTCTTCTCGTTTCAAATCTTTTCACATCATCGGGATGCCTGACTATACCGGGCGCTTAAACAGTGGGACGGCCCTCCGGTATCTCCCGATTCGGACTGGCTCCGTCCCCGGCCCCGTTCGGCTCTTGCTTCATGAATCGAATGGGCCGGATGTGACATCCTAAGTCAATCGAGCAGAATGCAAGTGGCCCTGGTCGATTCTCCATTGGACCTTTAAGCGATGGCCCGCCTATCCCGGGCGGGCACCCGTCGCACGCCGGGCTGATTGCAGCGGCACTGGCACCATACAAAAAGACGAGAGTTGGCAAAGATATAGCTGATGGCTGTGTCCATTTGCCAGCCTGATTCTGCAGGTTGCTTTGTACACTGATGAGGCTCATACAGTGTGTCCGTTGAATAACGTTATCCGCCGGGCGATCGTGCTAGCCGTGCCCTGCGGCCCAAACGGCCTGGTTTCGAAGCCGCCTGTGCCAGAGGAAGTACTCAAAGCCTATGTGGATTGTTCGACTCGCGCTACGACGGCCCTATACCTTTGCCGTTCTTGCGCTGCTGCTCCTGATCATCGGCCCGCTTTCGATTCTCAATACGCCGGTCGATATCTTTCCCAATATCGACATCCCGGTGGTGAGCATCGTCTGGCAGTACCAGGGCTTCTCCGCAGAGCAGATGGCCGATCGCATCATCACCATCACGGAGCGCGCCCTTACGACAACGGTCGACAACATCGACCACATCGAGTCGAACTCGCTCTACGGCGTCTCGGTGGTGAAAATTTATTTCCAGCCGCAGGTCAACCTGTCGGCGGCCATCGCGCAGGTGACCGCGATCTCGCAGGCGCAATTGAAGCAGCTACCGCCGGGCACCACGCCGCCCTTCATCATCGATTACAACGCCTCGAGCGTCCCCATCCTGCAACTTGGCGTCTCCGGCAAGGGGCTGAGCGAGCAGCAGTTAAACGATTACAGCCTTAACTTCATCCGCACCCAGCTCGTCACCATCCGCGGCGCGGCAATTCCCTACCCCTACGGCGGCAAGCAGCGCCAGGTCATGGTGGACCTGAACCTGCACGAGCTGCAGGCCAAAGGACTGTCGCCCAGCGATGTGACGAACACCATCGCGAACCAGAACCTGATTCTGCCCTCCGGCACGATGAAGGTGGGCACCTATGAATACCAGGTGGAGACCAACAGCGCTCCCACAACCATCGAAGGATTAAACGATCTGCCCATCAAGCAGGTGAATGGCGCGATGGTCTACATTCACGACGTCGCGCACGTGCGCGATGGATTCCCGCCGCAGACCAACATCGTGCGCGTCGACGGCCAGCGCGCCGCGCTGCATGACCATTCAGAAGAACGGCAACGCCTCCACGCTGGACATCATCAAGGGCATCTTCAACAAGTTGCCCTCCGTCTTAGCCTCTATCGACAATCCGCGCCTGAAGATCACGCCGCTTTCCGACCAGTCGATCTTTGTGCGTGGCGCCATTTCCGGCGTGGTGCATGAGGCACTGATCGCCGCCTGCCTGACCGGCTTCATGATCCTGGTCTTCCTGGGCAGCTGGCGCTCGACGCTGATCATCGCGGTCTCGATCCCGCTGTCGATTCTCGTCTCGCTGATCCTGCTGGGAGCGCTGGGCGAGACCATCAACATCATGACCCTGGGCGGGCTGGCGCTGGCCGTCGGCATCCTGGTGGACGATGCGACGGTGGAGATCGAAAACATCAACCGCAATCTGGAAGAGGGCAAGGAGCTCGAACAGGCCATTCTCGATGGCGCTGCGCAGATCGCGGTTCCGGCATTTGTCTCCACGCTTTCCATCTGCATCGTCTTCGTGCCGATGTTCTTTCTGGGCGGCGTCGCAAAGTACCTCTTCGTCCCGCTGGCGGAGGCGGTGGTCTTCGCGATGCTTGCGTCCTACTTTCTGTCGCGCACCGTGGTGCCCACCATGGCGAAGTTCCTGCTGATGGAGCACGATCCGGAGGCGCAGAAGCAGAAGGAGCGGAGCCGCAATCCGTTCATCCGCTTTCAGCTTGCATTCGAGCGCCGCTTCGAGCAGTTCCGCCGTTTCTATCATGGCCTGCTCGGATTGGCCGTGGCGCACAGCACGGTGTTCCTGATTCTCTTCGTGGTTGCCTGCGTGGGATCGTTTGCGCTGCTCTATCCCTGGCTGGGGCAGGACTTCTTTCCTTCCGTCGACGCCGGCCAGTTCAAGCTGCATGTGCGCGCACGCACCGGCACCCGCATTGAAGAGACGGCGCGGCTGTGCGACGAGATCGATAACGCCATACGGCGCGAGATTCCGGCGCGCGAACTGGTCACCATCATCGACAACATCGGGATCCCCTACTCCGGCCTGAATCTCTCCTATACCAACACCGGCGTGGTGGGCTCGGCAGATGCGGACATCACGGTATCGCTGAGCAAGGATCACCGACCTACCAACGACTACGTGGAGGACCTGCGCGGGAAGCTGGCTCAGGAGTTTCCCGGAGTTACGTTTTATTCGCTGCCGGTGGACATGACGACGCAGATCCTGAACTTCGGACTGCCGGCGCCTATCGATATCCAGATCATTGGCCACAATGAAGTGGCGAACCATGACTTCGCCGAGAAGCTGATGCAGGAGATCAAATACGTGCCGGGAACGGCCGACCTGCACATCCAGCAGCCGTTCAACGAGCCGCGACTCTTCGTGGACGTAGACCGCTCGCGCGCGCAGGACATCGGACTGACACAGCGGGATGTCGCCGGATCGCTGCTGGTGGCGCTCAGCGGCTCCTTCCAGACCTCGCCCACCTTCTGGCTGAATCCCAAGAATGGCGTGAGCTACAACGTGGCCACGCAGTCGCCGCAATATACGCTGGACACGCTGGGCGATCTGGAAAGCGTGCCGATCACCGCCAGCGCCGCTCCGAATCCTAATGCGAACTTCAACATGTTCACGCCTGCGGCGCAGATGGGTGGCCAGCCGATTCAGATTCTCGGCAACCTGGCTTCGATCACACGCGGCGAAGAGCTTGCCACCGTGACGCATTACGATATCCAGCCGGCGGTGGACATCTACGGCAACATCGACAAGACAGACTTGCGCAGTGTCGCCGACAAGATCCGGGCCATCATCGCCAAACGCCAGAAAGAGCTGCCCTCCGGCTCGCGGCTCGTGATCCGGGGCCAGGTGCAGACCATGCGGTCCTCATTCATCGGTCTGGTGAGCGGCCTGTTCTTTTCCATCCTGCTTGTCTATCTGCTGATCGTCGTCAACTTCCAGTCGTGGCTCGATCCGTTCATCATCGTCTCCGCGCTGCCCGCCGCCCTCGCCGGCATTGTGTGGATCCTGTTCCTCACCGGCACGCATATCTCGGTGCCCGCGCTGACCGGCTCCATCATGTGCATGGGCGTCGCCACCGCCAACTCCATCCTGGTCGTCTCCTTTGCCAAGGAGCAACTGGAGATCAATGACGGCGATGCTGTTGCCGCTGCCCTGGCCGCCGGCTTTACGCGCTTTCGCCCGGTGTTGATGACCGCGCTGGCAATGATCATCGGCATGGTGCCGATGTCCCTGGGACTGGGCGACGGCGGCGAGCAGAATGCGCCGCTGGGCCGCGCCGTCATCGGCGGACTGATCTTTGCCACCGTCGCCACTCTCTTCTTCGTACCCACATTCTTCAGTGTTGTGCATGGCGCATTAGAGCGCCGCCGCCGTGCCCGCACGGGCCGGAATGGCCACACTTCCGCAAGCGACAACCAGGGAGCATTTTGACGACCATGAGCGAGCCTGACAACAATCCGGAAACCCCGCGTGCGCACAATCCGCAAACCGCGCGCCCGCATAACGAGCACGACGGTGCGCCCGCGCCGCAGTCTGGTGTCTCGGGACGAACCGCCGTTATTGTGCTCGTGCTGCTGCTGATTGTGGCCGCCATCATTGCTGTCGCAGGCATTGTGCATCGGCAACACGCGCGCACTGCGCTGGCTGCCGAAACCAATGCGCTCGCAGCGCCGGATGTGCTGCTCTCCAAGCCAAAGAGCGGCTCGCCCAACTCGGAAATCGTCCTGCCGGGCAATGTCTATGCCTACGAAGACGCGCCCATCTATGCGCGCACCAACGGTTATCTCAGCCATTGGTACTTCGATATCGGCGCGCATGTTCGCAAAGGGCAATTGCTGGCGGTCATCAGCTCGCCGGAAGTCGATCAGCAACTGCTGCAGGCACGAGCAGACCTGGCTACGGCGGAGGCCAACGCCGGCTATGCCAAGAGCACGGCGAAGCGCTATCAGGGCCTGCTGGGACAGGACGCGGTGTCGCAGCAGGATACGGAGAACTTCACCACCCAGGCGCAGTCCTCCAATACGCTGGTGAAGTCGCAGATCGCAAACGTGCAGCGGCTGGAGCAGTTGACCTCGTTCGAGAAGATCTACGCGCCCTTCAATGGCGTCGTCACCTCGCGCAGCATCGATATCGGCCAGTTGATCGACCAGGGCGCAGCCAAAGAGCTCTTCCACATGTCTTCCACGGACGTGCTGCGTGTCTACATCAACGTGCCGCAGATTTACTCTCGCGATGCGCTGCCGGGCACCAAGGCGCAGCTTACATTTTCCGAGTACCCGCAGCGCTCGTTTGAAGGCACGCTGGTCCGTACTGCCAAATCCATCGATGTGAATTCACGCACGCTGCTGGTGGAAGTCGATGTCGACAACCGCAAGGGGGATCTGACGCCCGGCGCCTATACCGAGGTGCATCTGAAGGTTGGCCGTCCCGTCTCGTCGGTCGTCATTCCGGTATCGACGCTGCTCTTCCGCAGCGAAGGACTGCGCGTGGCCGCGGTGGAGCACAGCGGCAACGACGACATCGTCAAGCTGGTGCCGATCACCATCGGACACGACGACGGAGACACGGTGCAGGTGGTCAGCGGGCTGGATGCGAACACGCCCATCATCTCCAATCCGCCTGACTCGGTGATCGACGGCGAGAAGGTGCATGTGCTGCAGAGCTCCGGCAACAAGCAGCAGGAGCAGGGACAGTGAGCGTGCAGCGGCTGGAATGCTGGAGGAGGCTTGGGCCTGTTGCGCTCGGGGGAGCGCTGGCGCTTGCGTCTTTGGCGACCGGGTGCAAGGTGGGCCCGAACTACAAGACGCCGAGCGCTGCCATGGCTCCTTCATTCAAGGAACAGGCCGCTGTAACGCCTCCGCCGAGCGCGCCCGGTGTGGGCTGGAAGCATGCCGAGCCGGGTGACGACAGGATTCGCGGCAAGTGGTGGGAGTCGTATGGCGACGCGCAGCTCAACACGCTGGAGGAGCGCGTCACGGTTTCCAACCAGACGCTCAAGATATCGCTGGCCGAGTACACGCAGGCGCTGGCCGCGGTGCAGCAATTCCGTTCCTTTTACTTCCCCGCGGTTTCGCTCGCGCCCGGCTATTCCCGCACGCGGGTCTCGCAGAACCGTCCTGTCGGCGTCCCCACGACTGCCAATCCTTACAACGACCTCACCGCTACCGGGCAGGCGTCATGGGAGCCCGACCTGTGGGGCAACATCCGCCGCACCGTGCAGCAGGCGCGCGCCAACGCGCAGGCCTCCGCAGCGGACCTGGCAAATGTAGAACTGAGCCTTCGCTCCGAGCTTGCGATGGACTACTTCGAGCTTCGCGGGCTGGACACGCAGAAGCAGTTGCTGGATGACACCATCCAGCAATACCAGCGCTATCTGCAACTGACCATCTCGCGCTTTCATGGCGGGCTCGCGACCGATGCGGATGTTGCGCAGGCGCAGACGCAGTTGGACCAGACCAAGGCGCAGGACATCGACATAGAAGTGGCGCGCGCGCAGTTTGAGCACGCTATCGCCACGCTGACCGGCCAGCCGGCGTCTACCTTCTCGCTCGCTCCCGCGCCGCTGACGCTCTCGCTGCCGGCGGTGCCGGTGGGCGTGCCGTCGGAGATGCTGGAGCGGCGTCCCGATGTGGCCGCCGCCGAGCGTCGTGCCGCTGCCGCGAATGAGCAGATCGGCATTGCGATTGCTGCTTACTATCCGCAGCTGAACATCACCGGCACCGGCGGATTTGAGTCCTCGCGTCCGGGCATTCTGTTCCAGGGGCCAAGCGCGCTGTGGTCGCTGGGCGGGTCGGCCACCGAGGTGCTCTTCGATGCGGGCAGGCGTCACGCGATCACCGCCGAAGCGCGCGCCGCATACGACGCGGAAGTGGCCAATTATCGCCAGACGGTGCTGCAGTCATTTCAGGATGTCGAAGATCAGCTTGCCGCATTGAGCATCCTGAATCGCGAAGCGGCGGCGCAGCAGCAGACCGTCGCCGATGCGGAGCGCTCGCTGCTGATTTCTACGAATCAATACAAGGGCGGCCTTACAACCTATCTACAGGTGATTACCGCGCAAACCATTGCGCTCACCAATCAGCGGACAGCGGCGGACATTACGACGCGCCAGTTTGCGGCGAGCGTCCAGTTGGTGAAGGCGCTCGGCGGAAGCTGGGACAGGACGCAGTTGCCGCACCCCTGAGAATCAGTCGCCGCTTGGTTGTGCGACCGGATGCAACGGCAGCGGATCGGTGGCAAAGACCTGCTCCGCGTTGTCTGCTCCGACCACGTAGAGCACAAAGCGGCGGTCGGTAGTGTTGCGCTCCTCGAATAGCAAGTTGGCGCGGCCATCGCCGCGCGGATCGACCGCGTCGATGAGCTTCATGCGCGGCGTCACATCCAGATGCTCGTCGTCCGTGATGGAATGCCACAGCACCTGGATCTTGCCGTAGATATCCTGCAAGCCAATCACCGCAATCGAGCGAGTGCCGGAGGCTTCGCGCGCCGTCAGCACCAGCGTTGGGCCGCTCCCATAGGTGAGCGCAAAGGCGCTGAAGTGCACATCCGTGAACGGCGATGCTGCTTCCAGCGGCGTCACTTTTCGCTTCGCGGTTCTGCGCGTTGTGGTGTGATGTGTTGCGGCGGTTTGCTTTTTCGCAGCGCTCGCGGAAGCATCCGCCGGCTTTGTGCCCGTCAGCAGTTGCGCCGCCCGTGCTTCCAGTTCTTTCTGCGCGCTCGCAGCGTCGGCGGGGCTGCCCCATTCGTACGCGAACGAATCCTTTGCCACGCTATTCGCATCGGAGACCGCAACGGTCTGGCCAATGGCTACCGGAGTGATCTCAAGCTGCTTCGGCTCGTCTTTCAGATCCGCGGGCTTGCCATGCGCGAGCCGCGGGCGATCTGCATCAGGCGCCGCGGTGGGCGATTCCGGCGCGGCTGCCGCCTGCTGCTGCGGCTTGTCTTCTTCCGGCCTGCGACGCAGCTTGGGGCGATCGGGATCGACCGGCGCCGAAGACGCCTGGGTGTTGTCTGGAGTTTTCTGGGCCGATGTGCGAGCCGCTGTTTGCCGTTCCGCTCGGGTTTGTCGTGCCGGTGTTCTGATCGCGGCGCACGAAATGCGGCTTGTCCGCATCGTCGGACTTGTCGTGCACGACGATAGGCGGGTTGCGCGAGGGATGCAGCTTCTTCGGCGGCGGAGGCACATAGGGCTTCCATTTGCCGAAGCCGAACCAGTCATTGCCGATCTCGCGCGCGCCATCAATATCAAACCAGCCCTGCGGCAGCCCTGATCCCTCGACCTCGTACTCGGTTCCGCTGTCGAGCGCCAACGGCACCGGCCGCGCCAGATAGAGCGCGCCATCCTGCAGGTGTTCCCCATCGTAGAGAGAGACGGGCACAAGCCGCGTGGCGTTGGGATGGTTACGGTCGCCGGTCCATTCCAGCACCGCGACGGAGCGAAGCTTCGCGGTTGCCGCGGCCGGGTTCTCAGCGTTGACATGGCCGGGATACTGCGCCTGCATGACGCCAGCGCCGCCCAGCAGGCCGCCGATGGCAATTGCCGCCGACCCTGTTCGCAAAAGCCAGCTACGCTTCATGGCATACTCCCGAGCCATCGTCCTCTACTACCATGGTAGCGACTTTGAACAGCCAGATTGAAGTGGAGGAAGCATACATGCAGGTCGGCGATAGGATCGAGGATTTCACCTTGCAGGACGAAAACGACGAAACAGTGCACCTGAGCGACTATAGCGGCAAACCGGTCGTGCTCTTCTTTTATCCTCGCGCCGACACGCCGGGCTGCACCATTGAGGCCTGCGGCTTCCGCGACACCTTCAAGAAGCTGCAGAAGGCCGGCGTGGTGGTGCTCGGTATATCGCGCGACACGCCGAAGGCGCAGAAGAAGTTCAAAGAGAAGTACGACCTGCCCTACACGCTCCTTGCTGATGTAGACGAACGAGTTTGCAATCAGTTTGGCGTGATGAAGGACAAAAATATGTATGGCAAGAAGGTCCGGGGCATCGAGCGCACGACCTTCCTGATCGGGCCGGACCGGAAGCTTGCCCATATCTGGGCGAAAGTAAAGCCCGAAGGGCACGCCGAAGAGGTGCTGGCCGCCGTTAAGAAAGGGAGCTGACGCTACTGGACGGTAAAGGTAAGGACGGCCTCGGTCGGAATGGCTGCTTCCTTGTTGTTGTGGGTGGTGGCCGCGGCAACAGTGCCGGTGGTGGCGCCCACCGCACCGCCCACAACGGCGCCGGTGACGCCTCCGGTCAGGCCGCCGATGGCCGCGCCAGCCACAGTGCCGCCGCCGATCTTGACGCCGCTCTTCCAGTGGCCATCCTTGTCGCGGGTGAGCACGTCCGTCGCAACGGCGGCATCGTTGACACGGATCAGACGAAGCGAGAGCGCGCCGGAGGTGCGGAAGTGGCCGCTCCGCTTGACGGCGACCACCAAGCCATCCACGGGCGTGCCGCTCTTCAACGCGACGCGATTGCCGATGGGGATGTCGTTGACCAGCGCGCCGGTCCAGCTCTGACCCAGGATGGCGCTCGATGAATCAAGCGGCTGATCGAGACGGACCATCAATTTGGTCCCGGCGGGCAGCGAGAGCGCGGGATTCTGCACTGCGTTGGCGGCTTCCGCCGGCCGGGATTGCAGAGCCTGCGCCCCTGCCGGGGCAGCGAGTGCGAGAGCAGCGAAGACAACAACAACCATGCAACCGAACTGCTTGACCACGAGAACTCCTCTCACAATTGGATCACATCGGGCGGCATTGGGATGGTCGCCGATGGCTGCAATTCGAATCGCTAAGATGAAGTGAGGCAGCCTTACTTACGTGTCCACTCAGATCTCTCGGCATAACTCGCAACGACATGCGCCCGGTGCGCGGATGTCGCGCGCATTCTTTGAGCGGCCGCCCGACACAGTTGCGCGCGCTGTGCTGGGCAAGCTGCTGGTCCGGAGAGAGGCCGGCGCATGGCTTGTAGGGCGCATCGTGGAGGTTGAGGCATACTTCGGCGATGGCGATCCCGCGGCACACGCGGCAGCGGGACGAACCGCGCGCAACGCAGTGCTCTTTGGGCCTGCTGGTCACGCGTACGTGTACTTCATTTACGGCATGTACAGTTGCCTGAATATTTCCTGCGAGCGGGATGGGCAGGCAGGTTCTCTGCTCGTGCGCGCGCTGGAGCCACTGGCCGGGCTGGAGCAGATGGCGATGCACCGGGGGCTGGGAGCGCATGCCGCGGCACGGCTGCTGACCGCAGGACCGGGACGGCTGTGCCAGGCCTTTGGCATTACGCGCGCGACGCACAATGGCATGGACCTGCTGGACGAGAGGTCTGATTTGCAGCTTCGTGATGATGGCTATGACGCGCAGGCGATCGTGACCACGCCGCGCATCGGCATCAGCAAGGCGGCGGATCGGCCGCTGCGCTTCCTGCTTGCCGGAAATCCTTGCGTCTCCGGACCGGCGCGCGCAAATAAAGCATAATTCGCCGCTGTTACAGTATCGTGTTATCGATCAGCCTCGTGCTGCCAACGTGCGCCGCAATTGCCACCAGTGCGCCGGATGCAGCTTCGGTCAAGGGCAGCAGCGTGTCTGGATCGACGATCTCCAGATAATCGATGCGCACTTCCGGCTCTATCGCCATGACGCTGCGGCCGGCGTCGAGCAGCGGGGCGACATGCTTCTGGCCCGCATGGTAGGTCGCGGAGATCGCGTGCAGGGCGCGCGAAAGCACCAGCGCCTGAGCGCGCTCCCGCGCAGATAAGTAGCGATTGCGCGAGGAGAGCGCAAGGCCGTCCGGGTCGCGCACGATGGGGCAGGCGACCAGCTCCAGATCGAAGTTGAGGTCGCGCACCATGCGGCGCAGCACCGCGACCTGCGCGGCATCTTTTTGGCCGAAGAATGCCTTGTCCGGCGCGACGATGTGGAAGAGCTTTGCCACGATCGTGGCGACGCCGCGGAAATGCCCAGGCCGCGATGCGCCATCGAGACGATCGCCGATGCCTTCCACGTTCACGAAGGTAGTGGCGCCCGGCGGATACATCTCCTCGGGCCGCGGAGCGAAGACGAGCACGACGCCTTCGGCTTCCAGCAGCGCACAGTCCTGCTCAAAGGTGCGCGGATACTTCGCGAAGTCCTCGCCAGGGCCGAACTGCGTGGGGTTGACGAAGATGGACGCCGCCACCACATCGCACTGCGCACGCGCTGCGCGCACCAGCGAGATGTGGCCGGCGTGCAGCGCGCCCATGGTGGGGACCAGGCCAAGAGAGCGATTGGCAACGCGCGAAGCGCGGCAGGCAGCGCGCATCTCATGAGCGGTTGAAAGTACCTGCATCGGCTAGGCGTTACGGCGAAGGTGCGGCGTTTTGAATGCCGCTCCCACAGGCTCGGCGACACCTTTCGCGGTCCTGGACAGGCCGGCTTCCGTCGCGCCTTTGGCGCTCTTGGGCAGATGGTAGCTCTCGTTCTCCGCCGGATAACGCCGCCCGACGACATCGTCGCGATACGCGGTGATGGCATTGCGGAAGAGCTCCGCTGCATCGGCGTAGCGGCGGACGAAACGCGCAGGCGGTGCAAAGGTGAGGTTTACGAGATCGTGAAAGACGAGGATCTGGCCGTCGCAATCGACACCCGCGCCGATGCCGATGGTCGGGATATCCAGCTCGGCTGTGATCTCGGCAGCCAACTCGCGCGGCATGCCTTCCAGCACAATGGCGCAGGCGCCGGCGATTTCCAGCTCGCGCGCCGCTTTGCGCAGGCGGGTGCATTCCGCGGCGGTCTTGCCCTGCACCTTGTAGCCGCCCATGCGATGCACCGACTGCGGCGTCAGCCCGATGTGGCCGACGACGGGAATCTCTGCCGCGACCAGGCGCTCCACCAGCTCCGGTCGCGCGCCTTCGACCTTTACCGCCTCCGCGCCGCCTTCCTTCACAAAGCGGGTGGCGTTGGCCACTCCCTCATCCATCGATACGTGGTACGAGCCATACGGCATATCCACCACCAGCATGGCGCGGCGGACTCCGCGGCGCACAGCGCGCGTGTGGTGCAGCATCTCGTCCACGGTGACGGGCAGCGTGCTTTCGAGACCCATCACCACCATGGCGAGCGAGTCGCCGACCAGCAGCAGATCGATGCCGGCCTCATCCGCAAGCCGCGCGGTGGGGTAGTCATAAGCGGTCAGCGACGTGATGGGCTGATGCGCCTGCTTGCGTTCGAGAAGAGTGTGCGGGGTGATTTTTGCGGACGCGGCGGGACCGGTCACGACAGGCGTCAAGCTCATTGGTAGCCTCCAGTGCAACTCCCGTCCGGAATTCCCATTCAGGATGCTGCCTGTAATCGCAGATAGTATACGCCTGCGCGGGGGCCCGGACAGGGATGCGGCTGCGGCCGCGCATTGCTACACTTCGCCTTGTGAACGTGCACGCTCCGCTTGGCTCTTCCGCCATGATGCTGCCCGCAGCACGCTGGCTGACCGGCATAGGCGCCGCAGCCCTGGCCGCGGGCGGCTATCACTACGCGGCCCTGTGGCCGGCCTCGCGGATCTTTGGCCGGTCGCTGGTCGCCGGCGATAATCCGGCGGAGATCGCGCTTACCTACGACGACGGACCGAACGATCCTTACACCAGCCAGTTGATGGATGTCCTGGCGCGCCACCAGGTGCGTGCAACCTTCTTCGTGATCGGCCGCTATGTGCGGCAGAAGCCCAACATCGTGCGCTCTTTGCATCGCAGCGGCCACCTGATCGGCTGCCACACCATGACGCATCCCTCGCTGATGTACATGAGGCCGGGCCGCATCTACGCGGAGATGGCCGAGGCCACCGCGATGATCGAGGATATTATCGGCAGCCGCGTGCGTTTCTTCCGGCCGCCCTTCGGCGCGCGCAACCCGGCGGTCTTTCGCGCAGCAGCCGAACTGCGACTGACCTCTGTGCTATGGAACGTGAATGCCCGCGACTGGAAGGCGAAGTCCGCGGGAGAGATCGATGCGCGTCTGAAGCGGGGCATCGCGTTGAATCAGCGACGCGGGCGGGGCAGCAACATCCTGCTGCACGACGGCGGTCACCTGGAGATGGGCACCGACCGCCGGCGCACCGTGACTGCCACCGCGAACCTGCTGGCCGCAACGGCGGCGAATGGCCTTCGTTTTGTCACGCTGGAGACGTGGCGGTCTGCCGTGCCGGAGAAAAGCGTCCTGTAGAACATTCCTCAGGCGTTTGTATCGTAAGGCCCGGCCACGCGCTTGCGACGCCACCATAGCCACATGACAAGCGCCATGATGAGGAGCAGCGGCACGATGTAGAGGCTGCCCTCCGGGCCGGTGGGGCCCCCGCTCCAGAGCAGCGGACCGACGGGGTGTTCATTGAAGAAATGTCCGCGCACCACCATTCCGCTATCGGGGGTCCCGTAGAAGAAGGTCTGGGCCCAGTCCCATGTGGCGTGGAAGCCGATAGCCCACCACAACGAGCCGGTGTACCAGAGGCTGAGGCAGAAGAAGAGGCCGGCCGCGCCCGCAGAGAAGAGGCCGACCGGCGATTCTCCTTTATTCGGACCGTGGATTGCGCCGAAGAGGACCGACATCAGCAGCGCGCCCCACCAGAAGCCGATGCCGCGGGTGAGCGTGTACTGCAGATAGCCGCGTATCAAGGATTCTTCGAAGATGCCCGTGCAGATGAACATCAAGAGCCAAACCAGGCCGAACTTCCATGCGGTGAATCCATGCAGGTGGCCGGAGTCGAAAGCGAGCAGATGAGTTTGCCAGAGCACCGCGACCAGGACGGAAAGAGCGACGAAGCCCCAGACGCATCCGGAGAGGAAGCGGACGAGTTTGAATCGGCCTGCATAGCCGTAAACGGCAAGTTTGCGGCCTTCGATGCGGGCCATGATCCACGTGGCGGCCAGCACTATCAGCATCACTATGCCCTCGCTGATCAGAGCTTGACCGGGTGAGGTCGGAGCGTTTGGGTCGTGATGGCCGTGAAGAATAGCCCTCATCACAACGGTCAGGATCCTGCCAAGACACACAACGATGGCAACGAACAGCAGCGCGCCCCAGCCAGCGCGCAGCCCATCCTTGCCGAAAAAGACCCAGTGCGGTCCGCGCTGATTCATCTGCTGTTCCGGCATGGAAATCTCGCCGGAAGGACTTACCGGAAGGTCGTCTGGCATAGATGGTTTCTCCGCTGCATCCCAGTACGCGTGCACAACTACGCTGGTTCCATCGCTTCAGGAATCAGCGACTCGCGATCAGACCCGTCCAGTCCAGCACAACTTTACCGGTTTGGCCGGAGCGCATCGCCGTGAAGCCCTGCTCGAAATCGGCGTAACTGTAACGATGGGTGATGACGGGCGAGATGTCCAGGCCGGAGTGGATCATCACCGACATCTTGTACCAGGTTTCGTACATCTCGCGCCCATAGATGCCCTTGATGGTGATCATGTTGAAGATCACCTTGGACCAGTCGAGCGCAACTTCTTTAGCCGGGATGCCGAGCACGGCAATCTTGCCGCCATGCGACATGTTGACGATCATGTCGCGGAAGGCGTTGCCGTTGCCGGACATTTCGAGGCCCACGTCGAAGCCTTCCTGCATGCCGAGTTGCTTCTGCACCTCGCGCAGCGGCGTCTCCGCGGTGTTCACGGCGAGCGTCGCGCCCATCTTGCGGGCAAGCTCCAGCCGGTAGGGATTCAGGTCCGTGATGACGACGTGCCGCGCGCCTGCGCGCTTCACCACCGGGATGCACATGATGCCGATGGGGCCCGCGCCGGTGATCAGCACATCTTCGCCAAGCACGGGAAACGAGAGCGCCGTGTGCACGGCGTTGCCGAAGGGATCGAAGATGGCTGCGACTTCCTGATTGACCTGCGGCTCGTGCCGCCAGATGTTGCTCATGGGCAGCACGACGTATTCGGCGAAGGCGCCGGGGCGGTTGACGCCGACGCCGGATGTGAAGGCGCAGAGATGGCGGCGGCCGGCGAGGCAGTTGCGACAGCGGCCGCAGGTGACGTGGCCTTCGCCGCTGACGATGTCGCCGGGATGGAAGTCGTTGACGTTCGAGCCGACGGCGACGATCTCTCCGACAAACTCGTGGCCGATCACCATGGGCACCGGGATGGTCTTCTGCGCCCACTCGTCCCAGTCGTAGATATGAACGTCGGTGCCGCAGATGCCGGTGTAGCGCACGCGGATCAGCACGTCGTTGATGCCGTACTCCGGCTCGGGAACATCCTCCAGCCACAGGCCGCGCTCGCGGCGGCTCTTCGCCAGTGCCTTCATCGCTCTCCTTCATGTTGCAGAACTTCATAGTCTAACGTGCGGCCAAGACTCAGTAGCTGGATGCAGAAAAGGGCACAGCATTCCGCTGCGCCCTTCTGGTTAATGCCGGCTGAACTATTTCTCAGCCGCCGGTGAGTAATCCACCTGCACCGTCTGGATCTGGTACGGCGTGACCGGCACTGTCACTTTGCTATCCGTGACGCTGAGCGCCGAGCCTTCCGGCTTCTCCATCAGGTTGACGACGCTGGCCGATGTCGCGCCGGGAGGCACGGTCAGCGTGACGTTGCCGCTCTTGCCTGCCCATTCATAGAAGCGCATCACCAGGCCCTTGCCGTCCTCGCTGCGCTTCATCGCGGTGAGCACAACGTCGGGGTTCGAGACCGCGGCAAAGGAGTGCCGCTCCGGCAGATCGCCGGTATGCTGTTCGACCTGCATGGCTTTGAGCTTGTAGTCGAAGTCGTAACCGTGACGGACACTCAATGCCTGCTTCCAGTCGCCGGCGTGCGGGTAAAGGGCATAGCTGAAGTGATGAGGGCCCTGGTCGGCATCGGGATCCGGCCACGTCGGTCCGCGCAGCAGGCTGAGCCGCAGCAGATTGCCCACTGCGTCATAGCCATACTTCGATTCGTTGATGAGGCTCATGCCGTGCTGGCCGTCGCCCAGGTCAGCCCAGCGCAATGCCGGCACTTCGAACTTCGCTTTCTCGACGCTGTTGTTGCGCGTGGTCGGGCGCTCGATGGTGCCGTAGGGAATCTCATACGTTGCGAAGGGCCCGGAGGCGGCCAGCGGGAACGCCGCCTTCAGCAGGATGTGGCGCTCGTGCCAGTCGAAGTCGTTGGTGACGACGACGTGATCCGAGCCGGTATAGAGCGTGATGTCCTGGACGAATTTCGAGCTCTGCCAGGTGCGCGTGACGCGGATCGTCGCGCGCAGCGGACCGTGTTCGGTCAGGGTCACGGAGTCCGCCTTGTCCAGCAGAGTCGGCGGAACATCCAGCGTGCCGGGATCGATGTTCCAGGCGTCGTACTCCTTCGGCGTGTCCTTGAAGGCCTGCAGCTCGTTTCCGCAGCCGCCGGCAGGCCAGCGTCTCAAAGCCGGCCTTCTTGTCATACAGCGAGCGGATGCATCCCGTCTGCGGATCGACGGTGACGCGCAGCGTTGCGTTCTCGATGGTGAGGCCGTTGGCCTTCACATCCGAGACAGCCGCGCGCTTGCCGGGGACTGCATGCAGCACCTCATAGCCGAGCGAGGGCACATCTTCCGCACGGAACAGCAGGTGATACGTATTCGTCTTGCGGTCGCTTTCGACGATCTGCGAGGGCAGCACGCGTCCCTTCGCGTCGAGGATGGAAATCCCCTCCGGCGCAGCGGAAGGCATTTCGACCTTCGCTTCTGCGATGCCGGAACGGTCCCAGCCCAGCGGATTGACCACCATCACCGGAACGCTGCCCGGCAGGCACGCGCGTGTTTACGTGCGTCTGTACGGTATCGAGCGACTTTGCCGTGATCTCATTCGCCGCCCAGTGCACCTGGTTGTAGTCCTTCTGCGCGTCGCGATAGATGACGCCGATGCCCGAGCCCGCTGCCAGGTCGTGGAATTGATTGAACAGCACGTGCTTCCACGCATCGGTCAGCTCTGTCTGCGGATAGTCGCGCCCATCCAGCCAGGCGAGCGACGCATACTTCTCTGCATTCAGCACCCACTCTTCGCTTTCGCGCATGTTGCGTTTGTGGTTGGCCTGCGTGGTGAAGACGCCGCGGTGAAATTCGAGGTAAAGCTCATCGTTCCAGGTCGGAATGCTGATCTGCCCTGCGCCGGGCGTGGGTAGCTTTGTGTCGCCCTTGGCCAGCGTCTCGTAGTTCCAGGTGGGCGAGTTGGGAGCGACTTCCTTCTCCACCGCTGAGAAATACGGCTGCGCCGTGCCGAACTCCGAGCGCGGCACTACCTTGTCCGGCTCCATCCAGTGCAGTCCCTGGTCCAGCATGGCGCGCGTGGGGCCGCCGCCATGATCGCCGACGCCGAAGAGATCCATGACTTCGTTCATGCCGGGCGCGCGATTACGCGCCTCTACGGTGTTTTGCGCCAGGCGGACGGGATTGAGATCGGAGTTGCCGTAATCGTGCGGGAAATATGTCAGTACCTTGCTGCCGTCCGGCGACTCCCACCAGAACAGCTTCAGCGGCAACTGGTTGGTGTCGTTCCATGTCATCTTCTGCGTTACGAAATAGTCGATGCCGGAGCGCTTATAGATTTGCGGCAGTTGCCAGTTGTAGCCGAACGAATCCGGGTTCCAGCCGATGCGCGTCGTCGTTCCATAGAGCTTCTGGAATGTCTCCTGGCCGACGAGTATCTGGCGCACCAGCGATTCGCCGGAGGGCATATTCAGGTCCGGCTCTACCCACATACCGCCGACCAGCTCCCACCGGCCTTCCTGAATGCGCTTCTTGATCTCGTCATTCATTTCCGGGTACTTGTCCGCGATCCACTGGTTGTACTGCGCAGCGGATTGCGTGTAGGTGTAGGTGGGATATTCGTTCATCAACTGCGCCGCGGTGCCGAAGGTGCGCTTCACCACGTCGACGGTCTCGGTCCAGGGCCATAGCCACGCCGCATCGATGTGCGAGTTGCCCGTCAGGTGCATGTCAGCCTGTTGCAGCGTGGGCTTCAACGGCTCCAGCGATTGTTGCGCCTGTTTGAGCGACGCGTCGAATTTCTGCTGGTCCTTCTTGTTCAGCGCCTGGACGTCGACATCGCCGATCGCCTTGGCCAGCGTTGCCTGATCCGCGGAGACATCCTTGGAGAGCGTGGGAATCAGCAGCGCCGCGGTAAGAAACTCCGTGCGCAGATCGGAAGGGTTGGGGCGGCTGGTCGCAAATTCCAGACTCACGTCAACGCCGGCGACGCGCTTTTCGTCCACCGTCGGCAGCAGCTTGACCGCGACCAGCACTTTGTCACCGGGCTTGGCATCGTCGAAGAGGACGATGGGCTCCAGGTCATCGCCCAATGCGACGCGCCGGCCATTGAAGTAGATGATCTCCGGCACCGGGCCATTGGCATTGGCGCGGAAACGGAACCACACGCGCGCGCCGGTCAGGTCATATCCGTTCAATGTCTGCGGAACTTCGATCTCACGCCGGAACCAGACCGCCTCTTTCGGCGCCGTCAGGTGATGATGACGATCGCCGTGCGCGTCTACCTGCTGCCAACTGCTGTCGTCCAGCGATGGCTGCTCGCCATGCGGCACGTCGCCCTGGTGATAGCGCCACTGGCCGCTGGGAAGAACGTCCAGGCTCTCCAGCCGCTCGATCGTGGACTCTTCCTGGTCGCTCAGGTTCACGCCCGGATGATGTCCGTGGTTCATCTCGAAGAGCTGTGCGCGAAGCGGTGCAGGCGCGCACGCTGCGAGGACAAGCGCAGCGCTGCAGGCAAGGCAATGGACGGTACGCAAGGGGATCTCCTTTATGCGAAGTGGTGCAGTGTGACGATTCGCGACGTATGGGAACGTCGAACAGAAAGCACGGCAATTGTAAGCGAGATATCGATACTGTGCGCGGCCGGACGGAAGTTGGAAGCCACGCTGCCGCGTTGTGGTGCACTTTGTCCGCGTGCTCGGGCCGCGCTCAGTAGTAGTCGGCGCAGCTCATGTAATAGCCGCACTGCCGGCAGACCAGCTTACAGCGGCTGCTTTCGAGCTTCGCGGAGCAGTTGGGGCACCACGTGCAGGTGTGCTCCAGCGGCGCGTTCCGCCTTGCGATCGACGGGCTCCGGTGCGGGATGGATCACGGGCTGCATGATGGCCAGCGTACTCCAACAACGGCGCTGATTCATCTGGAATCCGCATGCATCTCATAGAATGAAACGTCAGATAACTTCACACGAGGAGCAAGTATGGACCGGAAAGCAACAGCGGCGTGGCAGGGTGGACTGAAGGACGGCAAGGGCCGCATCTCGACCGACAGCGGCGTGCTGAAAGATGCGCAGTATTCCTTCAGCACCCGTTTTGAGAGTGGGATCGGCACCAATCCTGAAGAGCTGATCGCCGCCGCCCACGCCGGCTGCTTCACCATGGCGCTGAGCGCGCAGCTGACCAGCGCGAACCTGAAGCCGGAGTCGCTGGAAACCACGGCGGCGGTCACCTTCGAGAAGAAGGACGACAAGCCCACCATCACGAAGATCAAGCTGACCACCACCGCGAAGGTGCCGGGCGCCGACCAGGCTGCGTTCGATAAAGCGGCGCAGGAAGCGAAGGCCGGTTGCCCCATCTCGCGGCTCTTTGCCGGCAACACGGAGATCACTCTGGACGCGAAGCTGGTCTCTTAATATTGCGATTGCACTTTGAGAGCCCATGCAGGCGCTGCGTGGGCTCTCAAGTGCGCATACGGACAAAGTCACGCATCCGCCGGTTGAGATCCGTCGCCTGCTTCAGTCCCTGGTCGAGCAGCGTCATCCATTCCTTCGCCTGGTCGCTCAGGGCGGTGGAGTTCACCAGATAGCTCGCCTGCACGATGATCTCCAGTGCGTTGTTCATATCGTGAGTGATGCTCCGGATCTCCTTCGCATCACTCTCTAGCATGGGGGTCGGCGTGGCCCCGGTTATCTCCGTCATTCCAAGCCCTCTCTTCACGCTCACACGGCACGTGCGTGCAGTCTACAGGCATAGGCACGATTGGACACGATTGCGCTTCACCAGGGCTGCAGCCCGCACAGCAAGGATTGACATTCGCCCGCAGCCTTTGCGAGACTAACCACTGCTGCCCATCCAGCACCCCGCTGGATCTTACTGTGCCGAAGTGGCGGAATTGGCAGACGCGCATGGTTCAGGTCCATGTACTCGCAAGGGTGTGGGGGTTCGAGTCCCTTCTTCGGCACCAGACATTTCTGATCAGCAGCCTCACAGTCATAGATAGTTAGCCAGCGCACGCTGTTTTCCTGTCTCTCGCGACAGCAAACAGAAAAGCCGCTCCTCGATTGGCTTTCCAAGGAGCGGCTTTCCAGCGATTACGGATTTCCTACCAGCGGAAAACCGTCATTTTGTGGATGTAGGCAGTGATCGATCCGCTGCCGGTGTTGTAGCCATCGAGCTGGAAGTTGATGAGCAGAGTGCCTCTCTCCCAGCCCAGCGAGCGCGCCGAATTGCCCTTCGCATTGCTGAACACGTGATGGGCGCCATCCACGTTTACCCAGTCGTAGGTCACATTCCCGCTGCCGTCGCGATGCGAAGCAATCTGGACGTGGTGCCACGTGTTGGCGGCCCAGGTCCTTGGGTTGCAGCCGACGTTGGACGACTTCCAGTGAGAACCGCCCGAACTGACCGTATACTCCCAGGTCTTCGAGTAGGTGGAGCACTGCGTGCCAAAGATGACCGTCTTGCCGTTCGACATCACCTGATTCATGTCCAACTCGATATTTGCGACCTGCGACGGATCGGTGAGGTAAACATAGGTGTCGTAGACGAAGTGCGTCACGCTGGCATCCTTGGCAAACGAGAGATGCCACCGCACGCCGCCACGCTTGGCGTAGGTCATGTAGAACTTACGGGCATCGTCATACGAAGGCGTGCTCGCCGGATACACCGTCGAACCGCGCCCGCTTCCCGGTGTGCCGGCGTCCTTCTCGAAGACCCATTGCTTGCCGTCCAGGTCGGCGGTGCCGACGGCGCTGGCGGGAATGGAGCTGGTTGCAGCGGAGCCGCTGGAAGCATCGGAACTGCCGGAGCTTGTGCCGCCGGAGCTTGCGCTACCGCTGCCTCCTACCTTAAACGTGGTGTTGACTACCGGGCATGAGCCATTGCTGGTCCATGATTTGAAATGGATGGTGTGGGTCCCGGCGCCAATGCCGACCTTTGTCGCGTCGATATCGTACTTGGTCACGCCGCGCACCAGCGTGCTGCTGTTATCGACCGAGTATCCGAACGCGGTGGGCGTCAGGCCGTCGCAGCCGACGTTGTGAGCACGTATCCATATCGGTGACGTAACGTTCGTCCCGTTCACCGGGCTGGCAACGGTGACATTGGCTGCAAGCGCGGGTTTGGAAAACATCAATCCGGAAAATAGTGCAAGAACGGCGAGAGCCAGCCGCTGCGGTGTCGGGCCCAAAACTGAGCAATATCCCTTTGACACAATCATTTCTCCTGAGGGGGGTTAGAGATCTCAACTTGTTGTTGTGCAAAACGTCTAAGTGAGCCAGTCGAACAAGGCGTTTCCCGGTTTGCGCATCAGGGCAGTCCTGACACACTTCCGCGGTCCGGCCAAACGATCCTTTTGGCGCGCTGGATATTTCACAATTTGCGTTAATCCTGATTTGCGGGATTCTTCCCTCGCGCAGTTATCTGTATCCGTCGAGGGGATGGATTCTCACAATTCAGAGGAGGTCATGGAGGCGACAGCGTCTGCCGCCGGAAACTTCGTTCCGTGCGGCACACCGGCTTTGTGGCGGCGCAACGCGCTGCGGAACGGCTTGCCGCCGTGACCGCGATCCGGACAACGGTCACGCCATTGTTCAGGCTGGCGACTGCACCTTCTGCGAGGGCCGATGATTCCCAGAAGAAAAACATTTTTGCAAATACCTCAGGGTCTCTACCAAATCCGCCCCGGCGGGAGCGGTGAGACCGGATACATACAGCAGTTGCACATGGCTGGTTCCGCCATGCTTGCAGGCGGAAAGCCGACTCAGTCATCAGAGGTTGCTGGTTTCTGGGCTATCGGAGGCATACACGCCGGCGAAAGCTCAACAGCATCGGCAGAACGTACTTCAGAGACTCCATGGCCTCAAGCCAGGCAAACCGCGGCCCGACGCAAGCAGGAGCCGATGCGGAGCATTTCTGCGGGGATTCCCACCGAATCTGAACTCCAGCTCAACTTCCAACTTATGTCCCCGAGCTCAACATTCGTGGCAGAACACGTGGGGTAACTGAGGGGATCATACACAGATATTCGGGAAAGAACAGTCGTTGCATTCAATTCTTTTGAAGAAAAATGCAGTGTTTATGCGTCTTTCGCGCATGCGTGCAGATTGTTCACGCATCTGGAAACAAGCTCTGCCGGACGCTGGTTTTCTTACTCGCTGCGGCCAATTTCAGGCCTCCCTAGTTAGTAACTTACTGGGGATGACCCTATGACCCATAAGTTGTACTGCCCGGTCCCGCAGCCTCCGCCGGGCTATACGCCACCATCACTGATCCATATAGACGGCCGATTTGCCCATTTTTTGGGCGGCCTGGCCGCGGGACAGCAGCCGTTCCCGGCCGGCAGATAGCGGCCGACATAGCAGCGGGATATCTGGCCCTCGCGGCATCAGGAACGGAGATATGCCCGGGAATTTGCCCCAGGGGTACAAACAGGCCGGCCAGCGCTGCCGGATTGGCGTCGCGAGAATATCGACTGGTATCTCGGCCTGGTCGGGCCGGTTCTGTTTCCGCTATACTTTTAACTATCCGGTTAATCAAATGTCCACTGCAGTCTCAAGCCGTAAACAGCAGAACCGCGCGGAAAGCACGCGGAAGAAGATCCTTCGCGCCGCGGTGCGCGAATTCAGCACGCACGGGCTTTCCGGCGCTCGCACAGACGCCATTGCACGATCTGCCCGGGTCAACAAGGCGCTGCTCTACTACTACTTCAAAGGTAAGCAGGGCCTGTACGCCGCCGCTGTGGAAGAGGTCTCCGCGGAGGTAGTGAAGAATGCGCTTGCCGCGCTTGATCCCGCCTACAGCGCTGGCGAGCGGCTGCTGCGTTCGGCATTGAATCACTTTGACCGCATCTTGACGCAACGTGAATTTCAAAGCCTGATGCAGCAGGAGATGGTCCGCTTTCGCCAGGGCGAAGCGGGATCGCTGCCTCATTTTTTCCAGACCGCATTCAAGCCGCTCGTCGGAAAGCTGGAGCAGGCGGTGACGGAGGGCATTCAAAGCGGCGAGTTGTGCAAGGTGGACCCGCTTCAGGTGATGTACTCCATCTTCGGCGCGAATGCGTTTTACTTCATGAGCGCGCCGCTGATGCAACTGGCGCTTCCCTTTGACCCATTCGCTACGCACGCGCTGAAGCTGCGCCGTGAGTCTGCCGTGGGCTTCCTGGGCATGGCCCTATTTACGGATCGCGCTCACGGCAGAAGGCTGGCGAACCGCGTTCTGGCAGCGATGCCCATGCCTCTGGTTAAAAGCGAATCGGTCCGCATCGCAAGTCTGCATGCTCGGAGAAAAAGTCTATGAATCCCCGTAACCGGATTTTTGTCATTCTCGGAGTGCTGTTCCTCATCTCGCTCGGCTGGTATTTCTTTTCGACTAAGCGCTCGGAGGACCTGCAACTCATCGGCACGGTCGATGCCAACGAGGTGATCGTCAGCTCGCGGATTCCCGGCCGGATCGAAAAACTGATGGTCGACGAGGGCGATACCGTCACGGCAGGTCAGTTGATCGCCACCATCCAGAGCGACGATCTGGCAGCGGCCCGCAATGCTGCCGAGGCAACGGCGGCGAGCCAGCACTACCTGGTACAGCAGGCGCGGGATACCGAGCGGCAACTGGGCGGCAGCACGGCGAGCCAGGTCGTCAATGCCGAAGCGCAACTGCAGGCAGCGCGTGCCACGCTGGTGCAGGCGCAAGCGCAACTGGATCACCAGAACGCCGATACCTCCCGCACCGTCGCGCTGGCTGCACAGGGCGTCATGAGTGAGCAGTCGCGAGATGAACAGGTCACCGCGCTCGCGGCAGCCAAGGCTGCCGTCGATACGGCGAAGCAAAATGTGTCCGCTGCCGCCGCGGCGCTGAAAGTGGCGCAGGCAAACACGGCGCAGGCGCAGGCACAGGCTAAAACTGTTCATGCAACCCGCAGCCAGATGCAGAACGCGCAGGCTCTCCTAAATCAAGCACAGGTTCAGTTGGAGTACGCGCAGGTCGCCGCGCCGATCTCCGGCAAGGTGAATGTGAGGGCCGCGCGGCAGGGCGAAGTGGTTGCCGCCGGAACCCCGATCGTAACCATCACGGATCTGACACAAACCTGGATCTACGCCCCGTTGCCGGAAACCCAGGCCGACGCCGTCCAGTTGGGCGACATGCTGCGCGTGGTGATGCCAAGCGGTGCAACGCTTGAGGGCAAGGTGATCGAAAAATCGGCCGAAGCGGACTTCGCCACGCAGCGCGACGTGAGCCGCCGCAAACGCGATATCGAAACCGTTCGTCTGAAGCTGCTCATCGACAATCCCGGCATGAAGTATGTACCCGGAATGCTGGCCGAGGTCTACATCCCGAAAGAGAAGCTGGTGACGCGATGAATGCGACCAACCTGCGTCCCGCCATCTCGGTCGAGAACATCGTCAAACGCTACGGCGATTTTGAAGCCGTCGCCGGGATCACCTTCGAAGTGGCCGACGGAGAAATCTTTGGCCTGCTGGGGCCTAACGGCGCTGGAAAAAGCACACTGATCCGCATGATGACGACGCTGACCCCATCGACTTCCGGTCGCGCCCTCATCGCCGGGCATGATGTAGCACGCGAGCCCGATGCCGTCCGCCGCACTATCGGTGTCATCCCGCAGGCGCTCACCAGCGACATCGATCTTACGGTCGAAGAAAATCTCTCCATCTACGCCAAGCTCTACGAAGTTCCGAAGGCGGAGCGCGAGCGCAATATTGAAGACCTGCTGAAGGCGGTCGATCTACTGAAGTGGCGCAATGCACAGACGAAGACACTCTCCGGAGGCATGCGACGACGGCTTGAGATCGCGCGCGGCCTGATCCACAATCCGAAGATCTTCTTTCTCGATGAGCCGACCACCGGGCTCGATCCGGTATCACGCGTCGCTGTCTGGGAGATGCTGAACGAGCTCAAAGCCACACGCCACCTCACCATGCTGATTACGACGCACTACATGGACGAGGCCGATCGCCTGTGCGATCGCATCGCCATCGTCGATCACGGAAAGCTGGTTGCGCTCGATACTCCGATGGCGTTGAAGGCGAGCGTTCCCGGGACAAATGTGGTGGAGGTGCAGTTCGCACGGGAATCTGCAAAATGGCCGGACGAGCTGAAGCAGTTGGCGGGCGTGAGCTCGGTGGATCCGCAGAGCGCCGGCATGTACCGGCTGCTGACTTCGAATGGCTCGCTCACCACAACACAGTTGGTTGAGATGACGGCCAGCCGGGGCGACACCATCAAGTCGCTGAACGTGCAAAACACCACGCTTGATGATGTCTTCGTGCATTACACCGGACGTCAGCTTCGCGACGAGCAGGTGAAGGCGCGCTTTGCGATGCCCCCGCGCCCGGGGATGCAGCCATGACGCGCATGCTGGCAATTGTGGAACGGGAGATGCGGAAATTCTTCCGCTCGCCCGCACTGATGATGGTCTCGATGATGCTGCCGCTGGTGCAGCTCGTCATCCTCGGCAACGCGTTCGGCGGCAAGATTCGCGATGCCAGGATCGGCGTGGTGGACCACGACGGCGGCTCACAGGCACTGAAGATTCATGAGGCATTCAATTCCATCGCGGTGAACATCCGCACATTCACGACCGTGCCGTATGACGACGAGCAGAAGGCGCGGGAAGATGTGCGCACCGGTAAACTGGACGCCGCGGTGGTGATCCCCAGGCAGTATTCACGCCGCGTTCTTGCGCAGGACTCTCCAGCCATTGGCCTGGTAGTCGATAACACGGACCAGACCATGAGCAACAGCCTGCAGGCGGAAATGCAGTCGCTGGTCGATGCGCTGAATGCTCCCATCGTCCAGCCGCTGGTTGTCCAGCAGATCGCGCTGAAAGTCGTGGAGCTCTATCCCTACGTCGAGTACATGAAGTATCTGCTCGCCGGCTCCATTGCGCTCGCGATGTATGTCGCGGTCATGATCGGTGGCGGCATGCTCTACATCGACGACAAGGCGCGCGGTGTGCACGAAGGTTATCTGGTCACTCCGATCACCCGGCTGGAGCTGGTTCTCGGGCTGAATCTTTCTGGCGCCATCAAGGCGGTGCTCTCCGGAATCAGTCTCACGGTAATCGGTTCGCTGCTTGCGGGCATCGGCGTCATCTTTCATCCGCTAACGGACCTGCTGCTACTCCTGCTCATCGTCGCCGCGTCGATCGCATTCAACGGCATGATGTTTCTGATGATGGTACGCGTCGAAGATCCGCTGGTGCCGCGCGCGATATTCGGAGTGCTGAACACGCTGCTCTTCTTCCCCAGCGGCGCCATCTCGCCGGTCTCCGGCTTTCCCAAGTGGCTGCGCGCGATCGCCGTCGTCGATCCATTCACCTACGTTGTCCACGGGCTGAAAGCCATCCTTCTCAAAGATGGCGGTTTCGTGGCGATCCGCATGGACCTGCTCTTCTTGTTCGCCTTTGGAGCCGGGACTCTCCTGATTGCGACGCCGCTCTTCAAGCGAACGCTGTAACGCAGAAATCTCACAGCCGCCTCCGTTGAGTTCACCTTGGCCTTACCATGTGTGCCAGCGAATCCTGAGGGGTGAACGTGGTCCGAAACTTTCCCGGTAAGAGTGCCCGTGTGTGCTTGACATACATGGGCGCACTGCTTCTCTGCATAGCCCAGCCGCTCTTTGCGCAGCAGGACCAACCGAGAAAGCCCCTTGAGGCGAAGCTCGAGGACGGAGCGGAGTATCGCTGGTTGAATAAGAAGGTCCTCGACTCCCGCCTTCTGGATGGCATGGAAGACCTGGCGCACTGGTCATTCAAGGGTGACGGAGATATGGCGCTCTCCGACGCATATAAGAAGGAAGGCCAGCATTCTCTCCGGATTCATTCCACATCCAACATCGCTCGCGTGGCCGGCGAGGGAGAGTGGGAAGACCTGGTGGCGACGCGGAAGTTCCCCGGCGAAGACTGGCGAAAATACAACCGCATCTCGCTGTGGGTCTATGCCGATGTCGCCGGCGCGCCGGCTATTGCCGCCTCGCTCATGCTGCACAATGAGGGCGCGCATCTGCTGCCGGACCAGTACAATGAAGGCCGCGACGAGTCGCTCCTGCTGAAGAATCATGCGTGGAACCATCTGGTCTGGGAGATTGCGCCGCTCGATCGCGACAAAATCACCGCCATTGATTTCGCCTACAGCCTGCCGAAGATGTTTCCCGATCCCGGTGACCACACCACGCTCTACATCGATCAACTGGAGCTGCAGACGGTCGTGCCCGACCACGTGGAAGGATGGGATGTTGCTGCCGGGAAAATCGCCTTCAGCCACAGCGGTTACACCGTTGGCTCGTCGAAATCCGCAATAGCCAGCGGTCTCGCAGCCCGCACCTTCTCCGTTATCGACCAGCAATCAGGCAAGGTGGTTCTGACCAAGGCAGTAGAAGAGAAGAAAACCAGCCTGGGTGCTTATCAGGTAATGGACTTCTCCGAGTTACAAAAGCCGGGCACCTATCAAATCCGCGCCGGCAACGAGCTCACACGTTCCTTCACGATCAGCGACAACGCCTGGGACAGCAGTGTCTGGAAGGTCATCAACTTCATGTACTCGGAGCGCTGCGGGACCGTGATTCCCGGCATTCACGGCATCTGCCATCAGGATGACTACACGATTCACGGGGACAAACGCATCGTTATTAATGGCGGCTATCACGATGCAGGCGACTTGACGGCTACGGGAAATATCACCGGGATGACCTACGCGCTGCTCTCCTACGCGGAGCGCCTCGACCAACAGCAGGAAAGTCCCGAGCTTCGCGACCGTCTTATCGAAGAGGGAAAGTGGGGGCTGGCGTGGATGCTCAAAACCAGATTCGGCGATGGCTACCGCAGCAAGGGGCAACTGATCAGTTACTGGACCAACGGCATCATGGGCGATGCCGATGACCGCTTCGGGCAGGCAGTGAACGATCCGGAGTGGAACTTCCGAGTAGCCGCAAACGAGGCGCTTGCCGCACGCGTGTTGAAGAGCAGCGACCCGGAATTAGCTAACCGCAGCTTGGCGACTGCGAAAGAGGACTGGAGATACGCCGTGGAAGGCCTGAAGAATGCGCCGCCACTGCCGGAAATCTACGGTCAATCTGATGAGCTGGAGCGGATTTCGTTCGGAGCGATTGCCTCGGTCGATCTCTTCCGCGCCACCGGCGAGAAGCAATATGCGGATGAGGCGGTCGCGCTCGGCGATCTCATCCTGCAATCGCAGGAGCGCAACGCTGCAGCCGTGGACAGTCCCAATGACCGGCTATTTCTACACCAGCCCGACGCGCGAGAATCTTTTTCATCGCTTCCACATCGGCCAGGAAGAACAGCCCATTGTGGCGCTCGCGCATCTTATGCGATGCGCTTCCTGACAATCCGAACTGGATCAAGTGGTATTCCGCGATCGTGCTGCATTCGAAGTACTACCAGCAGCCGGCCGCTACGCTCGATGCTCCATACGACGTTCTCCCGGCGGGAATCTATCGGGAAAGCGAAGTTCGGCTGATTCCTCAGACCGAAAAGTGGCGGCCCCTGCGCGCGGCAGACCGTGATGTTTATCTGGATCAGTTGCACCAGGGCATGCACCTGGGCGGTGATTACTACCTGCGCAGATATCCGATCTGGTTCAATTTCCGTGGTAACTCCAGCATCCTGCTTTCAGAGGCCAAGGCGCTCTCGGTCGCGGCGCGGGAACGTGGCGATCTGAACGCCGACGATTTGGCGCAGAAACAGGCGCAGTGGTTCATCGGACGCAATCCGTTTTCCTCCAGCATCATGTATGGCGAGGGCTACGACTGGATGCCGCTCTACAGCGTCCGCTCCGGCCAGATGGTCGGCGCGCTTCCCGTGGGCATCGAGACAAAAAGCAACACCGATGCGCCCTACTGGCCTACGCAGAATTGCTGGACCTACAAGGAGGTCTGGAGCCAGCCGGCGGGTGAATGGATCTGGCTGATGCGCGATCTGAACGGTCCTGCGGTGGTGCGTGGTACGAGCGATCCAGGGAACCGCGACTCCATCGAATTTCGCGACACGCGCACGGGGCTCATCAAAATAGCGTCAGTCAACGTACGTGACGGCGCGTTCCGCGTGCTTTTGCCCCAGGGAAATTACGCGGTGCGCCAGGGAGCGACGCATGCGAGCCTCACCGCAATTTCAGGCGGGACATATGAGCTCGACCTTCGACCCGAGAAAGCAGTCAACTACTTCGTCAAGGCAGAGACAGAAGCTTCCGGCGACGTCGTTCTGCATGTCGCGGCCAGTGGCATTGGCCCGCACAGCTTCTCGATACGCGCAGACAATCTGAAGCTCGATGGAGCTGCGGAGCAGACAATCGACCTCACCTCCGGGAGAACTACCGATGCGGTCTGGCACGCGCACATACTCTCGACGGATACACCATGGGTTGCCGTCGTCATCGCCGATGGCACGCTCGCCAATCGCAAGGAGCTTACGGGCACGGCGCACTTGAATCCCGCCGCCGATAACTGAGGCGTCGCGGCGCTACTCCGCGTCATGGAAGATGATGCCCAGCGTGTGCCGGTGACCGCGGCGGATGCGGCTCACGCCATGCTTCAGATTGACGCGATAGGCGCCGCGCGTCCCCTGCACCGGCCGGTGATGCACCGCGAAGGCTACTGCATCGCCCTGCCGGAGCGGCACCACTTCGACCCGCGACTGCATGCGTGGGCGCTGCTCCATCAGCACGAAGTCCCCGCCTGCGAAATCCTGCCCGGGTTCCGAAAGCAGCACCGCCACCTGGATGGGAAATACATGTTCGCCATACAGGTCCTGGTGCAGGCAGTTGTAGTCGGCTTCGCCGTACTGGAGCAACAGCGGCGTTGGACGACGCTGGCCGGCCTCATGGCAGCGATTCAGGAACTCCGCATGGCTTGCCGGGTACCGTACATCGATCCGCAGTGTTTCGTTCCACCGATTGGCGATAGGTGCCAGCCGTGGATACAATTGCGTCCTCAGGCACTCCACAACCGCGGGTAGCGGATAACTGAAGTACTTGTATTCCCCGCTTCCAAAGCCATGCCGCGCCATCACCACGCGGCTGCGAAATAGGGCGGCGTCCGCGTACATCGCCGCGGCAGCATCGCATTCCTGCGGGGTCAGCAGATGCTCCAGCACTGCCCCGCCAAACGCATCCAGGTCGGCTTCGACACGCTGCCACGGGATGCTGTTCAGCCTCTCGACAATTGGTCTCTCCGCCACGTCCATCTTCATAACTGCCACTGTACTGATCTACAGGATTCTGCACGCTCCGTTTCTTGCGTGGGAAATGCCATGGAGGGCACCTGCTCACATGACCCACATCTGATTTCGCTGGCCATAGCAGCAGTCACAGGTTAGAATTCCCGCCATTCTCCCCGAATCGCTTCACTTGTCCGAGGGATGACATGCCTACCATCCGTCACAATCCTGCGGCTATTGCCGTCGCAACGCTGCTCTATTTCTTTCTTGGCGCGGCATGGTTCACCACATTTATGAATCCATGGCTCGCCGGCGTTGGGCGCACTATGGCCGAGTTGAAAGCTTCCGGTGTTCCGCCATGGCTGGGCTATGTAGTCGCTTTGATCATGGCGGTGATCCTCGCGACCGCAATTTCCTGGATCATCCAGGCCACCGGTCCACAAACCGCCGCGCGCGGCGCTAAGATCGCTGCGGCTCTATGGCTGGGATTTGTCTTCACCACATGGGCCACGGAATATGCCTTTGAAGCCCGCGGCATTCCCATCCTCGCCATCAACACTGGCTATCCCCTCGTCGGCATGCTGATCATGGGCCTTGTGATCGGCGGATGGAGAGCCAAGCCGCGCGTCTCCTGATCCTCCCGCTATGCCATCGCACTCAGCCGATATACTCAGGGAAAGGACTCCCCTGAGAGCATGTCAATGCAAAGTGGCGCGATGCCACAACGGGCCCCCGATCACGTTCTGGAAAAGATCCTCGCGCGCACGCGTGCCGATCTTGCTGCGCGCATGCAGCAAACGCCCCGCACCGTGCTGGAACAGCGGGCTCTGCGGCACATGCCACGCGGTTTTGCTGCAGCGCTTCGTGCGCGTTCCAACAGTGGACCCGCTGTCATTGCAGAGCTCAAGAAAGCGTCGCCATCCAAAGGCCTGATCCGCGCGGAATTCGCCGCTGCCGCGCTCGCACCTGCCATGGAGAACGGCGGTGCGGCTGCATTGTCTGTGCTTACGGATGAGCCGTTCTTTCAGGGCAGCCTCGCGAATCTCGAAGCCGCTTCCCATGCCACGACGATCCCTTGTCTGCGAAAGGATTTCATCGTCGACGAGTATCAGATCGTCGAAGCGCGCGCGCACGGGGCAGACGCGGTGCTGCTCATCGTCGCCGCGCTTTCGGATGCCCGGCTCGAGCAGCTCTCGAAGGCTGCACGTGACTATGCGCTCGATGTGCTCTGCGAAGTTCACACCCGGGAAGAAGCCAAGCGCATTCGTCATCTCGGTTGCAGCATGGTCGGCGTGAACAATCGCAACCTCCACACCTTCGAGGTGCGCCTGGAGACCTCACTTGAACTCGCGGCAGAGCTCCCGCCGGATGCACTGCTCGTTGCGGAAAGCGGTCTGAGCAATCCCGCCGACTACCCTCGGCTGCACGCCGCCGGCTACCGCGCTTTCCTCATCGGCGAAACCTTCATGCGCCAGCCCGATCCCGGCGACGCTCTGGCGCGCTGGATTGAGGCAGCAAAAGCGGCTAGCGGTGTCGTCTCCGCCTGACATATATGTGGATCAAGATCTGCGGAACTACCAGCCTTGCCGACGCGCAGCACGCCGCGAGCAGCGGCGCCAGCGCTGTCGGATTCATTCTCGCGCCCAGCCCGCGCCGCGTCACCGTCGACCAGGTGCACGCCATTGCAAAGCATCTGCCGCGCAATGTGGAGCGCATTGGCGTGTTCGTGGAGGCGAGCTTCGAGGAAATCGTCAACGCGGTGCAGGAAGCCGATCTTACCGGGGTGCAGCTCCATGCCAATAACGATCCCGATCTGCCGCGCCGGCTTCGCGCGCACTTCACCGGCCCGGACCAGCCTGCGCTCAGCATCCTTGCCGTGCTCGCCTTCAGCGATGACCTGGAGCCGCAGATGGAAGCAATCGCGCGCGATGCTGCTCGCGACGGCGCAATCGACGCGCTCCTGATCGATTCGCGCAGCCCCATCGGCCATGGCGGCACCGGGACCAGCTACGACTGGCAGGCCGCGCAACATATGTTCCGCCGCATCGCGCCGCAGCTCCGGCTGATCGCTGCCGGCGGCCTCAATCCAGACAATGTCGCGGAAGCTATTCGTACGCTCACGCCGTGGGGAGTCGATGTGGCCACCGGTGTCGAGGCAGCACCGGGCCGCAAAGATCCAGCACGCGTGGCAGCGTTCATCCGCAACGCAAGGGAGGCATTTGCTCGGCTCAGGATTCCGCCCCGCCCGCGCAAGCGCTAACGCGATACCCTAGAAGAGAGAGGCAGATCGCATGCAGACCCTGACCCAGACCCGTCCCGGGCGTTTTGGCGATTACGGCGGCCGCTACGTTCCTGAAACATTGATGGCCGCGCTTGAAGAGCTGGAGAGTGCGTACGAGCAGGCGAAGGCCGATCCCATCTTTCGCGCTGAGCTGGACTCGTTGCTGCGCGACTACGCCGGCCGCCCCACGCCGCTCTATTTTGCTGCGCGACTCACCGAACGCCTGGGCGGCGCAAAAATCTATCTCAAGCGCGAAGACCTGCTCCATACAGGCGCACACAAGATCAACAATTGCCTGGGCCAGGGGCTGCTCGCGCAGCGCATGGGCAAGCACCGCATCATCGCGGAAACCGGCGCCGGTCAGCACGGCGTCGCCACCGCTACCATTTGCGCGCTGCTCGGCATGGAGTGCGTCGTCTACATGGGCGAAGAGGACATGCGCCGCCAGGAGTTGAACGTCTACCGCATGCGTCTGCTTGGCGCGGAGGTGCGCGGCGTTAGCTCGGGTTCGAAGACGCTGAAGGACGCCATCAACGAAGCCATGCGCGACTGGGTCACGAACGTGCGCACCACGCACTACCTGCTCGGCAGCGTGCTCGGCGCGCATCCCTATCCCACCATGGTGCGCGACTTCCACCGCATCACCGGCGAAGAGATTCGTCGCCAGATCATCGAAAAGGAAGGACGGCTGCCGAGCGCCATCATCGCCTGCGTGGGCGGCGGGTCGAACGCCATGGGGGCCTTCTACGATTTCGTGCGCGACCCGCAGGTGAAACTTGTCGGCGTGGAAGCCGGCGGCCGCTCCACTACGCTCGGTGAGCACGCAGCGCGTTTCAGCGGCGGCTCACCCGGCGTACTGCAGGGCACCTTTTCCTATGTGCTGCAGGACGAGCACGGCCAGGTCTCGCTCACGCATTCCGTTTCCGCCGGACTCGACTACGCCTCGGTCGGCCCCGAGCACGCGGCCATGCACGACTCCGGCCGCGCCACCTACACCTCCGCTACCGACCAGCAGGCGCTCGACGCCACCGTGATGCTGGCGCACACCGAAGGCATCGTGCCCGCGCTCGAAAGCGCGCACGCCGTCGCGGAAGCCATTCGCCTCGCGCCAACGTCGCTGCCGGAAGACATCTTCGTCGTCAACGTCTCCGGCCGCGGCGATAAGGACATGGGCATCCTGGCGCGTGAGCTTCATCTGAGTGGTGCAAACCCACAGGAGCGGAACTACTAGTCATGCCCATTCGCTTTGCGCACCGCCCCGGCCTGGTCGTCTATCTCACGGTCGGCGATCCCGACCTCGCTACCACACGCGCCATCGCGCTCGCGGCGATTGATGCCGGCGCCGACGTCCTCGAACTTGGCGTGCCCTTCAGCGATCCGCTCGCCGACGGGCCCGTCATTGAGCGCGCCAGCCATCGCGCCGTCGCCAACGGCACTTCGCTGGCCGATGTTCTCGCACTCGCGAAGGAACTGCGCGCCGCCCGCCCCGAGACCGGCCTCGTCATCTTTTCTTATCTCAACCCGATCCTGCGCTATGGTGGAGCGAGTCGAGCGGAGCGGTGGGCTTTGACCGTTTTACGACCGATGCAAAATCCGCGGGTGTTGACGGCGTCCTCGCCACCGATCTCACCATCGAAGAAGCGGAAGGCCGCTATCTCGATGCCATGCGCGCGGCGGGTCTCGCGCCCATCTTTCTCGCCGCGCCTACCAGCACGGACGATCGCCTCAAGCGCATCGCGGCTGTCAGCCAGGGCTTCGTTTATGCCATCTCGCGGGTCGGCATCACGGGCACGCAGCAGACGCTCGCTACCGACGCTCGGAATTTAGTGGAACGCCTGCGCCGCTATACGAAATTGCCCATCGCCCTCGGCTTCGGCGTATCGAACGCAAGCCACGTCGCCACGCTTGGCGAGTTTGCGGACGCCGCTGTGGTTGGCAGCGCCATCGTGGGGCTGATCGAGAAGACCCCGCCCAACGATGCGCCGGGCGCAGTGGCACAATTCATTGAGGGACTGCGGCCGGTGCCTACGGTTCGCTAGGCGGAACGTAATACCCTCAGCGCAGCAGCTCCCCGCAGCAAAGAAAACTCCAAGCAGTGAGGGCAACGAATGGATATCAGCGACTGGCGCAGGAAAATCGATGCACTCGACCTCCAGATCGTCGAACTGCTGAACCAGCGCGCAGAGGCAGCCCGCGCCATCGGCAAGCTGAAGGAAGCTACCGACATGCCGGTCTATGAGCCCAACCGCGAGGACGTGATCTTCGAAAACGTCCGCTCCCACAACCGCGGTCCCTTGCCGGACAGCGAGCTCGTCTTCATCTATCAGCGCGTGGTCGCCGTCATGCGCTGCCTGCAGCGGAATGAGCTCGCATCGCAGCAGACAGACCTGCCCTGAATCTCGTTGCGCCAGCCAGTCTGCTAAAGTGTTGCAGCACGCACTCTGCTGACGGGAGAGCCGGTCTACTGCATGTCTCTTTTTGACCTACTCTTTGGCCGCCCGCTCGCGAACTCCGAGCAACGCGCAGAACACATCGGCGCCGCCCCGGGCGTTCCCATCTTCGGCCTCGACGCGCTTACCTCCGCGGCATACGGTCCGGAAGCGGCCCTCGCGCTTCTTATTCCCCTGGGCATCGGCGGCGTGCACTACATCGTGCCCGTCTCGCTCGCCATCATTATTCTGCTGGTCATCGTCTTCTTTTCCTACCGGCAGACGATTGATGCCTACCCCAACGGCGGCGGCTCCTACACCGTAGCTTCCGAAAATCTGGGCACGTTGCCCAGCCTGCTTGCTGCCGCGGCCCTCATGATCGACTACGTGCTCACCGCTGCGGTCGGCATCTCCGCCGGCGTCGGCGCGCTGGTCTCTGTCGATCCCGGCCAGTTGCATCGGCACACACTCGCCCTCTGTCTCGGCATCCTGTTTCTGCTTACCGTCGTGAACCTGCGCGGCGTGCGTGAAACCGGCGTTGCCTTTCTCGTTCCCACCTATCTCTTCGTCGGCACGCTGCTGACAGTCATCTGCGTGGGCCTTTTCAAAGCAATCATCAGCGGAGGCCATCCTCACCCCGTCGTGGCTCCGCCAGTGCTGCCCGCTGCCACTGAGGCTGTTTCGCTCTGGCTCATTCTCAAAGTCTTCTCCAGCGGCTGCGCAGCCCTCACCGGCGTCGAAGCCGTCTCCAATGGCGTCACCGCCTTCCGCGATCCCCGTTGCGGAAACGCCAAGAAGACGCTCACCATCATCATCTCGGTCCTCATTGTGCTGCTCGCGGGAATCGCCCTGCTGTGCCGCATCTACGGCGTTGGCGCGGTCGATCCCAACTCGCCCCACTATCAAAGCGTGATCTCTGAGCTCACCGCCGCCGTCATGGGCCGCGGCGTCTTCTATTACGTCACCATCGCCGGCATTCTCGTCGCGCTGTCGCTCTCCGCCAACACAGCCTTTGCCGACTTTCCCCGCCTCACCCGCGCCATCGCCAATAACAAATTTCTGCCCGGCGTCTTCATCATCCGTGGCCGTCGCCTGCTCTACTCCCACGGCATCTACGCCCTCGTCACCTTTACCGCCATTCTGCTCATCGTCTTCGGCGGCGTCACGGACCGGCTCATCCCGCTCTATGCCATTGGCGCTTTTCTCGCCTTCACGCTCTCGCAAGCCGGCATGGTCGTGCACTGGAAACGAAAGGGCGGCAAGGGCGCAGGCTGGCACATGTTCGTCAACGGCATAGGCGCATTTGCGACAGGCGTCACTGTCATCGTCGTTCTCGTCGCCAAGTTCGCAGAGGGCGCGTGGATCACCGCCGTGATGGTGCCGCTGCTCATCTTCCTCATGCTGCGCGTCAAACGGCACTACAACCGCGTGGCTGCCGAGGTCGAAAACCCGGTGCCTCTCTGTCTCGACGACATCAAGGCGCCCATTGTCCTGATTCCCATGGACCGCTGGAGCCGCATCTCGGAAAAGGGCCTGCGCTTCGCGCTCATGCTCTCCGACGATATCCGCGCGATCCACGTCCACACCGGCGACGATCAGGACATCGAAGACAAGGACGACGAGCTCACACCCATCTGGCAGCACATGGTCGTGGAACCGCTCCAGGCGGCGAAGCTCCCCATTCCACAGCTCATCATCCTGCGCTCGCCGTATCGCTACATCGTTACCCCGCTGGTTGAGCGCATCCTGAAGATCGAAGCGGAAAATCCGCATCGCCAGATCGCTGTCCTGGTGCCGGAGCTGGTCGTCAGCCGCTGGTGGCAGAACCTGCTGCACAACCAGCGCGCGCAGGTGCTGAAACTGCTGCTTCTGGTGAAGGGTAGCCAGCGTGTGCTGGTGATCAACATTCCGTGGTATCTGAACAAACCCGCGCCCATCCCTGTGCCGAACAAGAGCCACGCTACTGCGGAGATTGTCCCTCCGGAAGCAAAGGCAAACTGACGCGTTGCGGCGCTGACTGCCCGTTATCGAAGTGCTCGGTCAGCGTGCCGTTCAGAAAGTAGTAGCCCTTCTGCGTGCTCATCTGCGCATTGCCGCGGTCGATCCTTCCCGCAAAGCTCCACCAGATCCCATGCACCTGGCGGGTGATGAACGTGAGCTGCGCCGGGCTCACCGTGGTCCGCGCAAAGAAATAGGTCAGCGGAGCGCCACGGTCCGAAACGCCATCGCCCATGCGCGTCAGGTATCCCTGCAAGCGGACATCGTTGCCATCTCCGTTCAGGATGATCTCGATGACCTCCGCCGGATTGGGACTCAACGCGTACGAACCGCTCGCTTCGTTGGGAAGATTGGATCGCCCGGGCCGGAAGATACCGTCCTCTGCCAGAGCCTGCTGCCGGCGCTGCAGCCGCGGCAGAGGAAGCTGCTGCTGCCCTCTCACCAAAGACGGCGCAGTCAACAGCACGAGCAGGACGAGTGCCGGTATCCGCATACATATAGAAACGCGCGCCGCGCGGCAGAGTCGCGCAAGGCTGCGCCTCTCACTGGCCGCTGCTCTTCTTCCGCGCCGCTTCAAATTCATCTCCCGCCTGCCAGCCCTGCTCGGCTCTTTGCCGCGGATGCCAGCCAGCCCAGATCGAAGCCGAACTGCGCCATCCGCGCATCGCCGCGGAAATCCATGTCGGGCCTGTATTCATCGCTGGGCTGATGGTAGCGCTGCGCGGTGAACTGCTTCATCTGCTGCTCGCCCCAGGCCGCATCGTGTCCGGCAAACAACGTCCCCTGCCCGATGGAAAATGCAGGAATGCCATAGCGCGCAAGGGAAAAGTGGTCGGACCGGTAGTAGTGCCCCGCACCCGGAAACTGGTCGGGCTGGATGGTCAGGTTGAAGTCCTTGGCCGTGCTCTCCACCGTCGGATAGAACGTCGTCCGCTCCGCGCCGGAGACTTCCGTCGACGTCGGCAGCCCAACCGGCAACAGCATGTCGTAGTTCAGATCGAGCGTCAGGTCCTTCTGCGGCACTGGTGGATGCATACCGAGATACTCCGACCCCAGCAGTCCCTGCTCCTCTGCCGTCACCGCCGCAAAGTACACGCGATGCGGAGGCGGTGCGCCGGCCTTCGCGGCATCGGCAAACGCGCGCGCCAACTCCAGCAGAATGCCGCAGCCCGTCGCATTGTCTGCCGCGCCGTTGTAAATCTTGTCCCCGGGAAGATTCTTATCCATCCCCAGATGATCAAAATGCGCCGTGTACAACACGGACTGCTCCGGCCCCGCGCCCTTCGCGCTCACCATGCCGATCACATTCTCTGACTCGAACGAGCGCTTCTCGCTCACGATGTGCGCCTTCAGCCGCCATGCCGTCTCGCGCGAGACAGAGTGCTTGCCTGCCTCTTCGATCAGAGCGTCAATGCCTTGTCCGGCGGACTGCGCCAGCTTCTGCGCGACATCGTGCTGGATCCATGCCGCCGCTTCGAGCTTCGCGTTGGGATCGCCTACCAGGTAGCTCTTCTCGCCCGACCACGAGCTCCGCACCACCTGCCAGGGATAGCTCGCCAGGTCTTCGCGATGAATAACCAGCGCGCCGATCGCCCCCTGCCGTGCCGCCTCTTCAAACTTGTACGTCCAGCGGCCGTAGTAGGTCAGCGCCTTTCCCTTGAAGAAGGCCTCATCCTCCGATGGCGGCTCGTTCACGATCACCAGCACCACTTTGCCCTTCACATCCAGACCCTTGTAGTCGTCCCAGTTGTACTCGGGTGCATGAATGCCATAGCCCACAAACACGATCGGCGCATCGATATCCGCAACCGCCGCGCCAGTCTGGTTATTCGTCACAAAGTCTGCGCCATATTTCAGGGTCAGCGCCTCGCCGGTCTTCGGGACAAGCTGAAAAGTCGTTTTGTCCGGAACGGTCTTCACGGCGTACAGCGGCACCTTCTGATACCACGAACCGTCATCGCCTGCCGGCGTCAGACCGTATTCGGCAAACTTATCCGCCAGATACTTCGCCGCCATGCGGTCGCCTTCCGTGCCCGGCCCGCGCCCTTGCAGCTTGTCGTCTGCAAGATATTTCACCGCGGCTCGGATCCGCTCCGGATCGATATGCGTGGCCGCCTGCTGTGCGGCCGCCGGCACACCCGCCACCTGCGGTACGGGAGGCAATGCCTGCGATGAACTCTGCGCCAGCGCCCTGCATAGTCAGACCGGCAGCTGCGATGGTCACTAAAGTACTGCGGACAACGCCTGCACTCATGATTCGAGATACTCCTGAAGTAAAGAGGAAGCGTATCATCGTTCTACATGCAAATTTGGAACCCGTTGTCCTGCCGAATCACTGCGGCCCCCGGCATCCTGGTTCCAACGGCCCTACGGTAACTCCATCTGGAGGTAGCATTCCTCATGGGCACTTTGGGGCACTCACGTACAGAAACGCGCTTCGCTCCGCGGCTCTGTCATGCCTTGGCGCTATCCCTCGTTTTCATGATGCTGACGGCCTGCGGCGGAGGAAGCAACAGTGCCTCGTCGAGCGGTGCCTCATCAAGCATTGCCTCTGTCACGCCGGCCTGCGTTCCCACCGCCATTGCAGCGAATGCCACCGCACAATGCACGGTTACCGTCAAAGGCTCGGGCAGCTACAGTTCCGCAGTCGCATGGTCCGCAAGCAGCGGCACGGTGAGTTCCAGCGGCGTCTTCACTGCTCCCGCTACGGCAGGCCCCGCAACGGTGACCGCGACCAGCACCCAGGACCCGAGCAAGTCCGGCAGCACCTCCGTCACCGTGCAGCAGGGATCATCCTCCACCGTCACTTCGGTCCAGGTCGCATGCAATCCGTCGGCCGTCAGCGTCAATGCGACCTCGCAGTGTGCGGCCACGGTCAAGGGCACCGGCAGTTTCAGCTCGGCGGTCACGTGGTCTGTCACGGCGGGAACGATCAGCACGGCCGGCCTGTTCACCGCTCCCGGCTCAGCCGGCGCCGCGACCGTGACAGCAACCAGTGTCCAGGACAGTGCCGTCTCCGGCGAGGCGACCGTGACAGTGCAATCGACGACACCGCAGAGCGCGCACGTTGTCCTGGTGATGGAGGAAAATCAAGGCTACGCAAACCGTCGTTCGCAGCAGCGCCTGGCCGAACCTCAATCAGTTGATCGCCAATGGCGCCCTGCCGACGAACTATTATGCGAATACCCATCCCTCCATCGGCAACTACTTCATGCTGACCACGGGACAGTTGCTGACAAATAATGACAACTCCACTACGGTCTGGAATGTCGACAACCTGGCGCGACGTATGCTTGCCGCGAATATCTCCTTCAGGATTTACGCCGAGGGCATTTCGCGCGGTTATGTCGGCGGGAACACGGGACCCTATCTCATCCGGCATAATCCGTTTGCCATGCTCTCCGACATCGCGAAAAACCCGCAAGTCGCAAACCAGGTGATCTGGCCGTTCTCACAGTTCGCCGTCGATCTCGCCAATGGCGCCTTGCCGGAGTTCTCCTACATCGTTCCAAACATCAACGACGATGCGCATAACGGAACGCCGCAGCAGGCGGACACCTGGCTGCAGACGAATGTCGTTCTTCCGCCTCTCCAACAACTCCGCTTTCGCGCCCGGGGGAGACGGGCTCCTGATCGTGGACTTCGACGAAGGCGCCGCCTCCGACAACACGCACCACGGCGGCCACGTGTCGCCCGTCTTCTGGGGCCCGCTGGCGAAGGTTGGCTACACTCAAACATCCACGACGCTTTATCAGCACCAGAGCATGCTGGGCAGCATCATGGAACTCCTCGGCCTGCCGAATCCTCCGGGCGCGGCAGCTACTGCGCCTTCGATGTCTGAGTTCTTCGCAGGGAAGTAATGCAGAACTAAATCAACAGGCCGGTGCGACGCAGTATCTTGCGAGTGAGCCCGGTGAGAGCACGCTGCGGAAGCTCGCCTGTGGGAACCCAAATGTCCCCCGCATGCCGCGGCGCTCCGGCTCGCCGCACATACACATCCACGACATGATTCGTAACCGTGATGGCATGCCGTACCGTGAACTCCGGAGTCTCCTCAGGCGCAGGCTGATACATCGGCAGCTCCCACATGCCTGCCATCAGCGAGGCATCCGCCGCTCGCTGCACCAGCCGGACCTTCTGCTTCTCGCCGGCTCCGCGCAGCCACACCACGCGCGCGCTGTGTTGCCGCTGCTGGCGCGGCCGAGCCGGCATTGCGTGCGGACCACGCGTGCGGCACCACGGCTGCCATGGGCATCCCAGGCACAATGGCGCGCGCGGCAGGCACACCGTCGCGCCAAGCTCCATCATGCCCTGGTTGAAATCACCCGGCCGCTCGGGATCCACAAGCGCGCCGGCCAGCGCGCGAACGCGAACCGCAAACCCACTCTCATCCGCAGACCAGCCCGCGACCCGCGCCAGCACGCGCTCCACGTTGCCGTCCACCACGGCAACCGGCTCGCCAAATGCGATGCTCGCTACCGCCGCCGAGGTGTACGCGCCTACACCCGGCAAGGTGCGCAGGCCTTCTGCCGTACGCGGCATCGCGCCCGCTGACTCCTCGACCACCACCTTTGCCGCGCGGTGCAGCATGCGCGCCCTCCGGTAGTAGCCCAGGCCGCTCCACAAGGCCAGCACCTCCGGCTCACTCGCCCGAGCCAGCGCCTGCACCGTCGGAAACGCCGCAAGAAAACGCCGGTAGTGCTCCAGCACCGCCGCTACCCGCGTCTGCTGCAGCATGATCTCCGAAACCCAGATGCGATACGGATCCCGGGTCGCACGCCAGGGCAGGTCGCGCCGGTGCGCGCCATACCACGCCAGCAATGCAGCCCGCATTGCCGGAGAATCGCTCTCTGAAAATTCTCCGCGCGCGTTCGCCGGCGATGCGGCCGGCTTAACGGCAGCCGGCATCGCCCGTAGCCGTCAGGTCATGCACCGTCAACAGGTAGCCGCGGTATTGCTTGTCCTTCTCCGGCTTTCCCGTAGGCTGCGGCTGCTGCCACACCGCCAGCGCGCTCAGCGTCTGGGGCTTGCCCGCGCAGCTCGCGCTCACCTGGGCGGCAACCGCCTTGTCCGCCTGTATCTGCACCGTGTAGACCAGGTTCATGTCATTCACCGCCGGGGTCGGCGCCACATTTGTGACCTCGACGCCATGCACGCCGAGCGACTGCAGCCACGGCACGATCTGCGCGCGCGGCACCACCTTTCCATTCACGCGCCATATCGCATTCGGCGCCAGCAGCGTATTCGCCTCGGTCCACTTCGCCTGCGCCACGTCCTGCCAGAAGATGCGGTCCACCTGCTCCGCGCTCGTCGTTATCGCGAGCGTCGGCGTCTTCCGCTCGGAATAGAGCGTACATCCGGTCGTGCCTAGCGTTGCGACGGCGGACAGCACCAACGCGCAAGCTGCACCGTGTCTCACTTGCATAGCGTTAGCGTAGCAGTCCCCGCCGGTCGAGGCGAAAGGCGTAGATGGTCGCAGCCACTTGCAGGATCAGACTGCTGCCGCCCAGCATCAAGACACGCAGGGAACCGGAGGTGTAGTGCCCCAGCATTCTTGGCCAGGACACGGCAATCAGCGCTCCCAGGAGGATCGTCGAAGCCAACATGAGCCCCACGCCGAGCCGCCGCATCGCGAACAGCAGCCAAACCCCCAGCAGCATCAGCAACCCGTTCATTTCGGAGATCGCAATCGACGCAAATGCCACCGGCGTCGTCTTCAGCACTGTGATCGCCTGTTGCCGCATCTCCGGCGTGAACCGGATCAACAGCACATAGAGGAAGCTGCCCAGCGAATAAAGCCACACCGCGGTGAAATAGATCGCGATGATGTACACGCCCGCCGGTCGTTTCGTGCTGGCCTGGTCCGTCATCCCACAAGTATTTCATGTGCAGAGACAACAAAGGCCGCCATCGCTGGCGGCCTTCATAAGGTTATAGACGCTCTTAGTCGCCCATCACCGGCTCTTCGGTTTCGACGCGCACCTTGGGAGCGGAGCAGGCTTGATGGCATCGAGCGAAACCAGTCCTTCGACCGGCTTCTCGCCCAGCACATGCTCTTTGTAGAGCCGCGCCATCTTCGCATTCTCGGCATCGCTCTTGATCTTGGCATCGCGCGCGCGGATCTTCTCCTCGCGGCTGTTCTTCGCAATGCCGGACTTCTCGAAGGTGTCGTTCGCCGCGGCATTCACGTGCGCCTCGTTCAGCACCAGGTCGTACTTGTCCTGTGTGTCGAGTCCCACCTTCTTGCCGCCCGCGAAGATCTCATGCCGGCCATGCTCCTCGTACCACTTGGTGAGCGTCGCCGTCATGTGCATCTTCTCGATGATGTTCCGCCAGCCCACACCCGTGTTGTACGCGCAGAAGCTGATCTCGCCCTCCTGCGTCGCGTACGGGATGATGCACTGCTCGGTGCGGCGGAAGTCGTAGTTGAACAGGTCCTGGAACCACATGCCTGCGATGAACAGGAAGTTCCAGCGGTCCGCGCGGCGCTTCTCGATGTCCGCCATGGTGCGGTCGCCCGTCACCTTGCCGTAGTTGCGGCCGGTTGCGCCAAAGCACTTATCGAACTTCTGCAGCAGGTCCAGGATGCGGAAGTGCGTCGGCGACTTGGTCGGATCGTAGTTGCGCAGCAGCGCCAGCGCCACGCCGACGACGGAGAGGAACTTGCCGCGCGCCGCGTCGTTCACCTTCGCTACGTCCTTCGCCAGACGATCGGCATTCAGGAACGCGGTCACCGGAACGGCTTCCTTGGTTTCCTTATCGATCATCAGCGCCATGCCGATGCCGCAGTTCGGGTGGCATCCGCAGGAGAGCTGACCCCAGTCCGCGGTCGGCCCATGCACCAGGTCGGCCCAGTCGGAGAAGGTGCTCATGAAGCTGATCGGGAACCAGTCGCGCTCCGGAATGCCCATGCCGGTCTGGTTCTTCACGTCGTGCGCCAGATGGCTCAGCGTGTAGCGCTGCGCCTGGCGCCGCTCGTCGCTGACTTCCTCGTCGCGGCCGGTAAAGCTCACCGGCTGGAAGCTCAGGAAGTTGATCCGCTTCGGATTGTCGAGCGCGAACTGGATGATGTGCCCAACCTGCTCGTTGTTGATGCCGTTAATGATCGTGGTCACCGGCACGATGTCCACGCCTGCCTCGTGCAGGTTGTGGATTGCCTGCAGCTTCACGTCGAACGCGTTGCCCACCTTGCGGTGCGAGTTCGCCGCGTTGCCGATGCCGTCGAACTGCAGGTACGCATAGCGCAGACCCGCTTCTGCAGCGGCGCGGCAGAATTCCTTCGACTTCGCAAACTCAATGCCGTTGGTCGCCGCCTGCACCGAGTTGTAACCCACCTTGCGCGAGTACGCGACCGCATCCAGGAAGTACGGCGACAGCGTCGGCTCGCCGCCCGAGAACTGCACGGACATCTGGCGCCGCGGCTTGATCGAGATCGCGTTGTCCAGCATGGTCTTGATGTCGTCCCACGTCAGCTCGTGGACGAAGCCCACCTGGTTCGCATCCATGAAGCACGGATCGCACATCATGTTGCAGCGGTTGGTCAGATCGATGGTCAGCACTGATCCGCGGCCATGCGTCACCGTCGAGGTGCCATGGTTGTGCAGCTTCTCGTCGTTATGTGCGCGGATATCGCGCCCCGGGAAGACCTCTTCCAGGTGCTTGAAGAACGTTGGTGTCGATCGACATCACGTCTTCAAAGTGCCCGTGCTTGGGGCAGTCCTTCACCATCAGGATCTGGCCGTCGCGCTCGATGATCTGCGCCTTGATCTCGCCGACCTTCTCGTTCAGCAGGATCTCGTGCGGCAGCTTGCCGTCGATAATCTGCTGGCGGATCTCCGGAACGCACCTCGGGCACAGCGAGTCCGTGGTGCGCGGCCACCCCAGCGGAGGCTTCTCCTTCTGGTAGCTCTTCAAAAGCGGCTTATCCGACCATTTAGGGGTGAACGAAGCGTTCGGCTTGATGCTGTTCAGCTTTTCGAAGATAGTCCACGCGCCCTGGGCAGCGATGGTTACAGCCCGCTCTGCGTATTTGACAGCTTTCGACATTCCAAATCTCCTGTGTTTGAGCCTGCAGGCTGCCATCCGGCGCCTCTCCCGTTTTGGAACGGGATGTTTCATCCTACTGAATCCAGATGCAATTACAGACTGCGGAACAAGAATCCCGCGATGGGTCAGGCGGTACTCTTTCAGCATCAGGCTACTGCCCGGGTGACAAACCATAAACCCAGGTGCGCCGAACGGCGAAAAACGGCACTTAAATGGACATAGGGCCCTCCGGACGGGACAGGCAACCTTTCGCAAGTTGCTCATCCGGAACCCGTTACTCGCCAGATTCCGGGGCCTTTATTTGGTTTCTTCAGCGCAAAGGGAAAGCACTCGAAAGTGGCCGCGCTGGTTACTCAATGGTTAATTCATGGATGGCTACTAGCTTCACGACCGCCTGTCTCGAAACTGGCGCCTGGCATCACCGGGCAGCTACGTAGATCCCCAGGCCGATCATCCCCACGCCGGAGGCCGTGCGCTGCCTGCGCGTAAAATGCCTGTCGTGCTTCAGCCTCGCGGCCAGTGCACCTGCCGCCATCACCACGCCCAGGTCGGCGCAGGTATTCAGCGTCACGGAAACGGCGCCAAGAATCAGGAACTGCAGCGTTACATGTCCGTGGGCCGTCGATACAAATTGCGGAATGAAGGACAGGAAGAAGAGCGCCGTCTTGGGATTCAGAACCTCGGTCGTAATCCCTTGTAGAAAGGGCCGCGACGAACGAGTTGGCGCCGTCTCTGACGTTGTGGTATTCAGCTTCTCGATGGCAGGTTCCGGCTGCGAATCATCGCAATTCCGAGATAGATCAGGTACGCCGCGCCCGCATACCGGACCACCTCAAATGCGGTCGCCGAAGTCGCAAGCACCGCCGACAAACCCAGCGCCGCCGCAATCACGTGCACCGATCCGCCGGCAAAGGTCCCAAGCGACGAAAGGAATCCTTCCCGCCGCCCGCCATGCATCGTGCGCCCCAGGACGTACAGCATGCCTGGGCCGGGAGTTATGGCCAGTAGCAGCGCAGCCGTGGCAAACAGCGCAAAATGACCACCTTCGATCATGGGCCGATTCTACTGGCAGCGTGACGGCCGAGCTCACGGCTGAAGTGAACGGGGTTCACAGCTTTCGACCAACCAACTCCGCCAGTCCGCAATCGCGAATCAGTTCCGCGTAATGCAGCACATGCAGGTCGCGAAAGGATTCGAGCAACTCGTTCTCCCCAAACAAGTACTCCGGGTTGGTGGGGCCGCCGCCGAACTTCGCCTGGCCATGGGTATATCCCTTGTAGATGAGCAGCCCGCCCGGTCTTAGCGCCTTGACCAACTCACCGAACATCTCGCGGCGCAGAAAGAAAAAGACCATGATGAGGTCGTAGGACTCATGACTTCCGTCAAAGCGTGTCAGGTCTTCGACCCGGAAATCGATCCGGCCGGACAGGCCGCGTGCGTTCTTCTGGGCGTTGAGGATGCCGGTTTCGGCGATATCTGTCAGCGTCACGTTCCAGCCCATCTCCGCCAAAAAGATGGCGTGCCGTCCTGTGCCGCCCGCAATATCCAGTGCATGGCCGCCGTTCGGGAACAGCGGCTCGACATATAGATCGAAGGCTTTGATCAGCAGCTGGTCCGGGGGCAGTGTCCCATGCGTTTCTTCGAGGTAACGCTGATTCCATTTTTCGCGCTCGCGTTCCTCGGTTGCGCTATCCATGCACTAGCCTCTCGCCGCTGATCGGCTCAAACCCCAAACTGCTGCAGGTGATGATCCAGGTGTTGGTACATAAAGGTGGCCCATTCCGCGGGCGTCAGCGGTCCGAAGAAACTGTGCGGATGTTTCGTACATCCCTCGGGTCCTCCTGCGGAGAAGCGCTCGAGCAAAGCGATCAGCCTTTGCCGCTCCGCCTCGAAGTCTCGTTCCTCACGAATAATCAGGCTCTTGTCCGACGGCGAATTGCGGCGAAACGGCCTTCCTTCCGTGACAACCGCCTTCTTCGCGATCGGACCAACCAACCGCCCGATGAATCGCCGCGGCGGCAACGTCAGCCCCCCAGCCATCTCCATCGTCGCTGCGCAATGCGCCAGCATCTGCGCTGGAGTCATGCTGCCCCACAGCCGCTGGCTTTCCGTCCGTAACCTCGTTAGCCGCTCCTTCACCTGTTCAAGCGTTTCGGTGGCGAAGAGGCTCTTCTTCCTGGGAGCCATTCGCTCCGCGATCATTGCAGCCATGTCGGCTCCTGATTCTGCTCACTGCCGGGGGGATCGCTTCTTACCTTTACCGCGCGTCCGCCGGACGCGCCTGGCACACATCTTCGGGCTTGGGAGATGGCTCGTCTTGCGACGACGCCGCGGCTGATTCGGGATCGATCCACCAGTGGGCGATCGTGCCCCACGCACGCGCCCGATCATAGACCCGGACGGCCGAGTGGTAGGAGGTGCTCACCTCGCACGCGACGCATGGAAACGAATGCGCGGCGCCCGCGGCGAGCATGAGCACCAGCAGAAACCCGGCGGATGTCGTTGTGGCGAAGCTCCCATTCGATTTCATGGCGTTTTCTCCTTCTACCTGTATGTCGAAGGAGGGAACAAGGATTCGACATGCTCCCCAAATTTTTTTCCAAGCTGTTCAACCTGACGAAGGGTAACTCGGCGGAGTTTCTCCTCTGGGAGCATTAGGGACCAGAAAGCGTCTTCTCAAAGACCGCTGAAGTCTTCACCCGCGCATATCCATCTCTCAGATAGAACGCATGCGCCCGCTCCCGGATGGCGTTGGAGCGGACCCGGATTCGTGTTATCCCGCACCCGCGAGCCCATGCCTCTGCAGCCTGGCAAAGCTGCCGTCCGATCCCTTGGCCCCGCACAGCCTCTGCAACCACCAACCCGCCGATCAAAGCCACGGGCTCCGATTGCAGATGGTATTCGATGCTGAGATCGATCCACCCGACGACCGCGTCGTCCACGCACGCCACCAGCACTGAACGGCCGGGATCGGGAGCAATCTGCCGTATCCGGCCAAGCAGGACCGAGAGATCCGTGGGGTACCCCAACTGCTCACATAATTCCGCCGCCGCCCGGGCGTCTTCCTCCCGGAGCGGTCGTATATAGAGTGTTGTCATCTGGATGCTTCGGAATGGCTGCCTATCCATTTGCGACGGGCAGATGTTGCCTGAGTACAGCTAATGCCGCGAACACCGCAGCCGACCAGTACTTATGATGAAGTCCATACATCGCCGCAAGCACCGCAGCGACGAACGCGCAGAGGGAGATGGCTATCGCCGAGAGAAGTGTATTTGCCGTCCTCTGTCCGATAAACAGCAAGACAATCGCAGCAAGTAACGAAACGATGAGGGCCCACAAGAAGATCACGCTGCTCCTCCTGAATGATCGGATACCCCGGCCCCACTCACATTCCCAGGCATGCTTCAAAACCGTCAGACCTGCATCACTTCCTTTTCTTTGTTCTTCGAGAGCTCTTCCATCCGCTTGATCTCTTCATCGGTCAGCTTCTGGATTTCCTCTAGAGCGCGCTTCTCCTCATCTTCGGAGATCTGCTTCTCCTTCGCCGCCTTCTTGATCGCTTCGTTGCCGTCGCGCCGCACATTGCGGATGCCCGTGCGGTGCTCCTCCAGCACCTTGTTCAACTGCTTCACCACATCCCTGCGCCGCTCCTCGGTCATCGCAGGGATCTTCAGCCGGACCACTTTGCCGTCGTTCTGCGGGTTAAAGCTCGAGTCCGCCGTCCGCAGTCCCTTTTCAATCTCCGCAATCGCCGATGGATCGAAGGGCGAAATCAGAATCGTCTGCGCATCGGGAATCGAAAGCTGCGCCACCTGGTTCAGTGGCATCTCTGCGCCGTAATACGAAACGCGCACGTGATCCAGCATCTGGATATTGGCCCGGCCTGTGCGCGTGGAAGCCAGGTTCTGCCGGAAGTCATTCACGGCCTTCTCCATGCGCGCCTTCAGTTGCTGGTGAATCGTTTTCAGCGCCGGAATCGTGGCCATCGTCGAAACTGCCATGATGTTTCTTCCCTCCTCGTGGCAAAGCTAGATTCTAAAGCGGATTCCGGAAAGGCGCTGCCGCGGACTGCGATACCCGGTTTCCAAGCATTGCCAGACACGCTTTTGCCCTTCGTCCCCGTTGGCTGGCCTCGTCGCAATCTTCAGGCAATGTTGAGGAAATCCGAGGAGTTACGCTGGGCGTGACTTGCCGGAAATCTCGCTATAAGTCTTGCCGTTCTCGCTGTTTCCATGCACTGATTGAGGATCGTCCAGCCGCAATGGACATTCGGCTCACCCGGCTGTTTCACGGAGTTGCTCTTCTGCAGCCTCACTGCGACGCTCCCTGCATGGTCGCAAGCGCCACAACAGCCGCAGAACCCGCAGACACGTCCTGCCCCTGGCGCCAAGCCGCAACCGGGCAACCGCCCCGGCAATCGCCCTAACCCCGGCGGGCCTTCTGTTCGACCGCAGCCGCAACCTGCCCGGCCACAGCCGGCGCGGCCCGCACCGGTGCAGACGCGGCCCACAAAACCTCAACCAGGCGCTAGGCCTCCGGCGAACCGGCCACCCCAGCACCGCCCGGTTCAGGGTCGGCCGCCGCACTCTCGTCCGCCGCAGTGGGGCCGTCCGCCACAAAACCGGCCCTCCTACAGCTTCCGCCCCTCGGATCGCGATCGGCTGCGCGCGCTACTACGCAGCCCGTATCCGCGCCATCAATCGCGCTCGCCGTCCGCGATTCGTAGTCGGCGGCTACTACCCCTATGCGGACATCGGCTACCTGCAGCCCGTGCCTCCGGACGTTTACGGCTATCTGCCGCCACCGCCGCCGGGCTACCAGATGGGCTACTACGACGGTTACGTTGTCGTGTATGACCCCATCACCTACTTCATCGCAAACCTGGTCGATCTGCTGCAGTAACGGCCATGCAGCAAACCCACGCCCCCGCTCCGACCGAGCGGGGGCGTGCTGTTTCTGCGATTAGAAATTCGAGTTGGCCACGTCGCCCGTCAGCTCCACGCTGCCGGTCAGAGGCGTGTCTTCCACCGAATCGCCGACGTGCACCGTGAAGCGGCCCGGATCGACCGTCCACTTCTTCGCTTCGGGACTCCAGTACGCAAACGCTCGAGCATCGAGTGCTATGGAGACATGTTTCGTCTCGCCCGGCTCCAGCGGCACGCGCTCAAAGCCCTTCAGCTCGCGCTCCGGACGCTCGATCTTTGCGTGATCTTCCGAGACATAGACCTGCGCCACCTCCGCGCCGTTGCGCGAGCCGGTATTCGTCACATCGAACGTGACATTCACCTGCGGATTCGCACCTGCGGACTGGGGGCTCACCGCCAGGCTGGCAAACTTGAACGTCGTATAGGAAAGCCCATAGCCAAACGGGAAGAGCGGCTTGACGTGATTGTGTTCATAGCCGCGATAGCCCACAAAGATGCCTTCCTTGTAGATCACGCGCTTCGTCCCCGGCTCAGGGTAGTAGTTCGCGAACGTTGGATTGTCCTCGACACGCCGCTCGAAGGTGGCCGGAAGATGGCCGGAAGGGTTCACTTCGCCGAGCAGTATCTCGGCCAGCGCACTGCCGCCGTCCTGGCCTCCATACCAGGTTTCAAGCAACGCAGGCACGCGATCGAGCCACGCATTCGAGTCCACATTCCCACCTGATGTAACCGTAACGATTACTTTTTTGTTCGCCTGCGCCATCGCCTGGATCAACTCATCCTGACCATAAGGCAAAGCAAAGGTGCGGTCGCCGCCTTCGCTCTCACTCGCGGCCGAAAATCCAGCCGCCAACACAACCACATCGGCCTTGGCGGCGAGCTCCTTCGCCCGTTCGTTCACGATCTTCCTCTCGTCAACGATGCCCAGCCGCAGCCGGCCACCAATCACGAACGTCTGCCAGTCCTCGGCAACGATCTTGTGCGGACCGGCGGACAACTCTAGAGTGACGTGCGGCTGAAAGGCGCGCAGTATCTCCCAGTTGTCGATGATCTGCTTGCCGTCCAGGTACACGCGGCTGCCCGTGCCCTCACCCGCACCCTCCAGCGCAACGATGTACTTCCCCGCAGCGGGCGCGGTGAAGTATCCGGTGAAGCGGCGCGACACATGCGTGTCCCCGGCATCAATCAGTGCCTGCAGGGCATCTGGGTTGTCGCTTATGGAGTCCCAGCTGGCGCCGGCGATGTTGAGGTGTTCCACCGTCGATGTCTGCTTCGGCTGACCGGAGAGCTTTTCATTCGCATAGACCTCCATCGTCAGGCCCGGCTTGCCGCCCGTCGACTCAGTGGTGAAGTTCGTCGCGTGCGCCAACTCCGAGATCGTAGGCAGGCCGCGGTCGTAGAACACCGTCGCCGTACTGCCCAGAGCATCCGTGAGCCCCTCCAGCGGGCTGACAGTGTGGAAGGGTCGAACCCCCGCGCTGCCGCCGCCCACCGGTGCGCCCGGATACGCATCCGGCCCCACGACCAGAATGCTCTTGATCTGCGACTTGTTCAGCGGCAACAGATCGCCTTCGTTCTTCAGCAGCACGGCGGACTCGCGCGCCGAGTCCAGCGCCGTCTCCCGATTGCTGCGGTCCACATACGAGATGGACGTATCCGTCTGATCGCGGTCCAGCCAGCCGAACATCATCGCGGTCGAGAGGATGTGGCGCACCTTGTCATCGATCGTCGCCTCGGAAACCTTGCCCGCCTTGATCGCCGGCTCCAGAGTCTGGCGATTCATGTGGTCGCCCTTCGGCATCTCGATATCGAGCCCGCCGTTCGCCGCCGCAACGCCGTCGTAGGTCGCGTCCCAGTCGGACATGATCGTGCCCTCAAAGCCGAACTCCTTGCGCATGATGTCGATGTTGATGTGAGGATTCTGCGTTGAGTGCACGCCATTGACGAAGTTGTAGGAGTCCATGACCGCTCCGACATGCGCCTTCTTGACCGCGGCCTCAAACGCCGGCAGATAGATCTCGTGCATGGTGCGCGCGTCAATAATCGAATCGGAATCGTGGCGCAGAAACTCGGAGTTGTTGCCCATGTAGTGCTTGATCGTCGAGCTGACGCCCTGCTCCTGCATGCCGGTGATATAGCCGACGGCGATGTTCGAGGTGAGGAAGGGATCTTCGCCGAAGTATTCGAAGTTGCGCCCATTGCGCGGCGAACGATAGATGTTCACGCCCGGCCCGAGCATGAAGTTGATCCCGCGTGCCCGCGCATCCCGCCCAATGCCCGCGCCCACGCGTTTTGCGAGTTCGCGATCCCAGCTTGCCGCCAACGCGATGCCGCCCGCATAAGTCGTCGAAGGAAACCCGGAGTCCAGGCGAACACCCACCGGCCCATCCGACATCTGGAGCGCACGCACGCCGACAGACGGCACGGCGCGAATCGCCATCCCCGTGCCGCCGATGTAGTCCAGCTTCTCGTCAAGCGTCATCTTGTGGATGATCTCGTCGATACGCTGGCGGTCCGCACTGGTCAGCGCATGAGGAGCCTGTGCGTGCAGAGTGGGCATGACTGCAGCAGCCATAACAAGAGTGATGCTGGAAATCGGCGAAGCAGAGGCAAACGATTGAGCATGGACAGGTCCCTCGAACAAAGAACGCGTCCGATAGTAGTAGCTGATCTGTAGGATTGCAAAATGTATCAACGCAGGCGATGAAATCTGGTTTTACGCGATCACAGTCAGCCCGGTAGACGCCGCCTGCTCATGCGCGTGGTAGCTAGACCGCACCAGCGGCCCGGACTCCACATGCCGGAAGCCCATCTGCATCGCAGCCGTCTTCATCTCCGCAAACTCATCCGGCGTGTAGTAGCGCGCCATCGGCAGGTGGTCCTTCGATGGCCGCAGATACTGGCCCACGGTCAGGATGTCCACGCCGACATTCGCAAGATCGCGGAAGACCGCCAGCAGCTCATCCATCTCTTCACCCAGGCCAGCCATCACGCCGCTCTTGGTGATGATCGCCGGGTCCAGCCGCTTCGCTGTTTCGAGCAATTGCAGCGAGCGCTCGTAGCGCGAGCCGGAGCGCACCGCGCGATAGAGCCGCGGCACCGTCTCCGTGTTGTGGTTCAGCACCTCGGGCCGCGCATCCACCACCAGCCGGATCGCCTCTTCGCGTCCCTGGAAGTCCGGCACCAGCACTTCGATCTGGCACCCGGGTGCCTGCTTCCGCACCTCGTCGATCAGCATCGCGAAGGCGCGCGCGCCGCCCACCACATCGTCATCGCGGTTCACGCTGGTCACAACGGCGTGCTTCAGGCCGAGCGTTGCAATCGCCTCCGCCACACGCCGCGGCTCATCAAAGTCGATCGCCTCCGGACGTCCCTTGGGCACGGCGCAGAAGCCGCAGCGCCGCGTGCACAGGTTGCCCAGCATCATGAAGGTAGCGGTCTTGTGCTCCCAGCATTCGCCGATGTTCGGGCACTGCGCGCTCTCGCACACCGTATGCAGGTTCAGCGAGCGCGCCAGCTTCTTGAGCCCGTGGTAGTTCTCGCCCACCGGCGCCTTCGCCTTCAGCCATGCAGGCTTGGGCGCGCGCACGCGCGGCGCAGTGTCGATCTGCACCAGGTCTGTAAGGGGCGCGGATGGAATCGAGATGGACGGGAATGCCTGAAGATCGGCCACGCAGAATACCTGCCTCTATTGTAACGAAGCGACAGAAGAAACCGTGGCGTCAGCGAAGCCGCTCGCGTACCTCGGGCCGTACCAGGTAGAGGAAGAACACCAGGTTCAGAAACGACATCATCAGCGCGGCGGCCATGCGCGTGTGGATGTAAGCCCAGATGCCATAGCTCATCAGCAGAAAGCTGGCCGCGCTGGTCAGCGCCCATCCCCAGCGATAGAGCCGGATCAGCCCCACGGCCGCCGCGAGGAAGAGCAGGCACAGAATGAGGAAGAGCTTCGGGAAGCGTCCTGTCGCCGCGCCAAAGCCCACCACACCGGCCAGCACGAACATATACAGCGCAATGCCCGCCATGGCCGGCAGCAAGCCGCGGTATTCGGCCGGCTGCGGTTTCGCATTCGATGGCTTGCTCATAGTGTGTGCAGATACCGCAGCAGATCCTGCAATTGCTGTTCCGTAAGATCACCGCCTGCGGCAGGCATCAGGCCGCGTCCGTGCAGCGTCACCTCGATCACGCGATCATCCCGCGCCGGTGCGCCGCTCGGCAGATACGGCTTGCGAAAGACTCCATACAGGCTGGGCCCATGCAGCGCCTGCGTGTCGTAAGCATTGTGGCAGCGCGCGCACGCCGAAACAAATACGGCCCGGCCGCGCGCTTCCTCCGGCGTAAGCGAGGACAGCGGCTTTCCCGGCGGCAGCGACTTGCATCCTCCGACAACCAGACAGGCCGTGAGACACAAGAGCAATGAAGAGCAGATACGCAAGAAATGATTGTATCGAGCCGAAAACCCGGAAGTGAGCGACCAACGGAAGCGAATTGCACAGCTCGCGCCAAAGGCGCCGCCGCCCGTACGGCGAGTACCTACTCCGCGTTCCAGATCATCTCCACCAGTTGATCCATCGCCTTGCCCTCGGCGTGCGACTCGGGCTGATGATCGTTGACCAGGATCGAGATCGCGAGCGTGCGCCCCGAAGCCGTCGTCAGATAGCCGGAGAGCGCTCGCACCTCGCCCAGCGTGCCGGTCTTCGCATCCAGCCGGCCCTTCACCGGCGACTTAACGAAGCGATGCTGCAGCGTGCCGTCCACGCCGGCAACGGGCAGCGCCGAGCGCCAGCTTTGTCCCCACGGCTGCCGCGCCGCATAGGTCAGCAGCGTGGTCGCGGCGCGCGGCGTGATCAGGTCGGCATTCGAAAGTCCCGAGCCATCGAAGAAAAAGAAATCCTGCGGGACGCACGCCGATCGAGATCAGAAACTGCCGTACCACGCGTGTGCCCTGCCCCAGCGAGCCATCGCGCGCCACCAGCTTGCCGAGCGTGCGCAGCGTGATCTCCGCGTGAAGGTTCTGGCTCACCTTCAGGGTCACCGTCATGTCCTCGATCAGCGGCGGCGACACATGCGACGCGAGCACGCGCTTGCCGGCCGGCGCGGTGGTCACGGTCTGGAGCGTCGACGGAGTCAGCGGCAGCGGCTCCTCCTGCTCCTTGCGCAGGCTCTCCGTATCCACGCTGTCGCGATGCCGCGCCTTTGCCGCGCCGGTCACTGCGATGCCGCGCTGCCGCAGCATGCCGAGAAACGCCCGCGCCGCAAAGTCCGCCGGATCTTCCAGCGCCAATCCTTCATGCAGGCCGCTGCTGCCGATGGCAATCGCGCCGTAGACCCGCACATCGAGCGAGCCCGGCGCACGATCGATCCCGTAGTCTGCCTGGGTTCCCTGCGGAGCAGTGGTCAGCGAATTTTCGAGCGTGTAATAGGGCACCGGCGGATCGCACTGCGGCGTGATCTTGTCGCCCGGCTGCGCGCCGGGGTCCGCATTCAGAAAGACCGCATTGTCGTTCACCGTGAGCGCCGAGATGGGCGCGCCGTAGAGCCACACCAGATCGTCCCAGCTCCAGCTCGAGCCGTAGCGCTCGGCTGGAAACCACGTGTCGTCGCCGACGACATCGCCATCTACCTGCTTCACGCCGCTCGCTGCCACCTGGTCGGCCATGGCCTCCAGCGCAGCCAGCGGCGGATTGGGATACTCGTTCTTGGGGAATTCAACTTTCGGCTGGTCGGTCGGCGCGGTGTAGGGCAGCGCGCGCCCGGACATATTCGGATCGCCCACGCCGAGGATCGCGATATCTCCATGCAGCGTGCCCGCGCTGTCGATTGCTCCTTCGGCCACCACATTCGTCGTGTAGGTGAGCGACAGCGGCAACAGCGCCGCGGCCGTCGCGGTGGTAAACATCTTTGCGTTCGAAGCCGGCTCGAAGAGCTGCCCATCATTCAGCGCAAAGACCTGCTTGCCCTCCAGCGTCGTCACCGAGATGCCCCAGTGCGCATTGGCGATCTCCGGGCTGGCCAGCAGCCGGTTCACCTGGATAGCCAGCGGCGGTCCCTTGCGATGGGGATGCCTGGAGTGTGCCGCGAATGACAGCGGCGCAAACAGCAGGAGAGCGATGGCCGGAAGAACGCGAGAGTGCATGCACGCGGAGTGTATCAAGCGCCGTCCGATTTGCCTTGATACCCTGAGCCGAGATGCACACCCGCGCGCATTTCGAATGGAAGCTCGCGCACCCGCTCGCTTGCGCTGGGTGCGGTCACTCGCGTGATGGGCATCCTGAACGTGACGCCCGATTCGTTCTCTGACGGTGGCCGCCTGCGCTCCGTTGACGAAGCGGTGGACACGGCGCTCGGCATGTTCGCCGATGGCGCCGCGATCGTCGATATCGGCGGCGAATCCACCCGGCCCGGCGTCAGTGGAACTATATCGATCCAGCAGGAGATCGACCGCGTGCTCCCGGTCATCGAAGGCATCCGCCGCGCCAAGCCCGACGCGCTCATCTCCATCGACACGTATCACGCCCTCACGGCACGTATGGCGATCGAAGCCGGCGCGGAGATTGTGAACGACGTCAGCGGCCTGCTGTGGGATGAGGCCATGGCCGCGACCTGCGCGGAGCTTGAGTGCGGACTCGTGCTGATGCACGCCCGCGGGCGTCCCGCGGAATGGAAGTCGCTGCCGCGTCTCAGGCCAGAGGAAGTGGTGCCGCTGGTCAAACGAGAGCTCGCCGAGCGGCGAGCGGCCGCGATCGAGGCAGGCATTGCGCCGGAGCGCATCGTCCTTGATCCCGGCTTCGGCTTCGGCAAGATGCAGGACGCGAACTATTCGCTGCTGCGCGGCCTTCCCGAGCTCGCGGAGCTGGGCCAGCCGCTGCTTGCCGGCGTCTCCCGCAAAAGCTTCCTCGGCCACACGCTCGCTCCGCTTTACGGCGCGGCCAATGCACCGGTCTCCGCGCGTGAGCATGCAACGCTCGCCGCCACCACTATCGCGATCCTTATGGGCGCGTCGATTGTTCGCGTGCACCAGGTGCGCGAGACGGTAGAGGCCGCCATGATCGCGGACGCAGCGCTCGCTGTTTCAGATTGATCGCGTAGACGCATCTCATCTCCGCAGAATCCTTCATGACCAGCCTGCGTTCCAGAATCCGCAATCGCGCACTCTCTGTTCTCGCGCGGCGCGGTCCGTCCATCGAAGACATCTGCGTCCGCCGCGAGGTGCTGTGCCCGGCCGAGGATCAGGAGACGCTGCCCGGCATCTCGGATCCGCGCGATTTCGAGCGCGTCACCGCGTGCGAGGCGACTACCACCATGGACGAGGAGCGTGCCCGCATGGGCGGCGGCGTGCGGCATCACGGCGCAACCATCCTCTACGAGCTTGAGAATGTCGTGCTCTGGGATGGATGGTTCTCGTCAAAAGGCTGGCGCTCGTGGAACGCCCTGCATCCATCACCATGGCCGGGCGGCGAACCCGCGCGGCTCGATCACGCCGTCTGCGGCTCGACGTTCGTCGGCTCCTTCTACTTCGGCCACTGGCTCTCGGACGATCTACCTCTATTGCTCGAAGCTGAGCGCCACGGCAGCCCTGTGATCACGGCAGCCCGCACGCCCTACATGCACCAGCCCGGATATCTCGAACTGCTCGGCCTGCACCCGCAGCCGCTGATTCGCGCGCGATTTCGCCGTCTGACGTGGATCGACAACGTGGCGCAGAACAGCTATCGCGCTGCGGCAGTATCGCGAGCTGCGCCGGCACATCCGGCAACAAACCGCGCCGGTCGAGAACCGCCGGATCATGCTCCGCCGCGGGCGGAGCGGTGCTCACCGCGTGCTGGTGAACGAAGCAGAACTGGAGAGCCTGCTGGCCAAGCGCGGCTTCGAGATCGTCGACCCCGCAACGTTAACCGCACACGAAGTTGCCCAGGCCTGCGCCGGCGCGCGCATCGCGCTCTCGGTCGAAGGCAGCCAGCTCACGCACGCCTTCCTCGCCATGGCCGATCGTGGCGGCATCGTCGCCATGATCCCGCCGTACCGCTACATCAACCACTACAAGGACCTGACCGACTGCATCCGCACCATGCGCTACGGATCGATCACGGGAACGGCCGTCGAAGGAGGCTTCCGCATCGATCCGGATGAGCTGCTGCGGCTCATTGACCGGGTGGAAACCGTGCTCGATTTGCCTGAATAGATGCCGCGAGGGCCCGGGATGTTCCACGTGGAACATGTGCACAAGGACAGAGCAACACATCCGGTAAACAATTGATATAGAAATGGTTAGATCACGAACTAAACGAGCTTTTTGAGCCTGCTCTGCACTTGCCGTGGTGCATGAAAACGCTCCTGACACAGTTCCAAATTGGGACGCGGGGTGGCTATCAGCGCTTGCTGCCCGAGGGAACGCGGCTCGCCTCGAAGCTCACGATCTTCCACTCGCCGCCGCGCCGGCTGTAGACGCGGGTGTAGTGATAGCGACCGCTGATGTCACGGTCTCCGTCCATGCCCTGCACATCGACCCGCGACGTCACCACGGCGGTGTCGCCGTAGACTCGCACTTTCAGGTTGTCCGGTTCGATGCTCGAAACTTTCATCGTGCCCGAGCGGTGCTGCGCCAGCGCATCCGCCTTGGTTTCGAGCGTGCCGTTGGGATTGATCCCCAGGTAGTCGTCTGCCAGCAGCCGGTTGATGGCCGCAACATCGTTCTGCACCATAGCCGTTCGCCACTGCGCTTCCAGGTTCTCGATCTCGCGGTGAAGGCGATCTTCTTTGTGCAGCAGCGGCATGGTCACTGCCCGCGCTGGAAAGGCATAGAGAAGCAGACAAGCCGCCAGCAGGAGCACGACGGCTCCGTCTCGTGCGGTCAACCCTCGGGCCCTGCGGTGGAGATGCATAAGCGTATGGATGGTATTCCGGGCCGAAACTCTCAGTCAAAAGGATGCGCCAGACGGCGCATTACCACTGTTGAACGGCAGCAATCCTGCTCTTAACGATGCGAATACAACCTTAAGTAAGCGCTCTCAGTCTTTGCCCAGCCCGGCCTACGCCTGCATCGCATCGAGCGTCGCGTGGAAGCCCGGCATCTCCATGGTCTGCTCGCGGTCCGGCCCGGTCGAGACCATGCCGATCTTCGCGCCCGATTCCCGTTCCAGGAAGCGCAGATACTCCTGCGCGAGCTTCGGCAGGTCCTCGAAGGAGCGCACCCCGTCGGTCGCCGCCTGCCAGCCCTTCAGCTTGGTATAGACCGGCTCGATGCGCTCCAGGCCGCTCACGTCGGCAGGAATCAAATCGGTCTCCTTGCCGTCGATGCGGTAGCCGGTACACACCGGAATCTCGGCCAGCGAGTCCAGCACATCCAGCTTGGTCACCACCAGCCATTCGGTCCCGTTGATCATGTTCGAGTAGCGCAAGAGCGGCAGATCCAGCCAGCCGCAGCGACGGGGACGCCCCGTGACCGCGCCAAACTCCTGCCCGCGTGTGCGCAGTTCCTCGCCCATCGCGTCGTGGATCTCGGTCGGAAACGGCCCCTCGCCCACACGTGTCACATACGCCTTGGTCACGCCGATCACAGTGCCGATGCGCGTCGGCCCCACGCCGGTGCCGGTCACCGCGCCACCCGCCGTGGCCGAGGACGAGGTGACGAACGGATACGTCCCGTGGTCGATATCCAGCAGGGTGCCCTGCGCGCCCTCGAACATCACGCTCTGGCCCTCGCGAATCGCCTTATTCAGCAGCGCAGCCGTGTCGGTCACGTAGGGACGCACCTGCTCCGCCGCGGCAGCGTACTCGTCATAAATCTGCGCCGGGTCCAGCGGGTCAGTACCGAAGAGCGCATGGGCGATCGCATTCTTCTCCCGGCAGGCGTTCTCGATATGCGTCTTCAGGATTTTGGTGTTCAGCAGGTCCACCACGCGCAGACCGTTGCGGTGCATCTTGTCTTCGTACGCCGGCCCGATGCCGCGGCTGGTGGTGCCGATCTTCGTGCGTCCCGGCGCGCTCTCGCTCGCCAGCTCGATCATCCGGTGATAGGGCAGAATGACCTGCGCGCGGTTGGAGACGAAAAGCTGCCCCCGCGTGTCCACGCCCAGCCCATCCAGCTTTTCGACCTCTTTCAGGAACGCGACCGGGTCCAGCACGACGCCGTTGCCGATGACGGCGCGGCAGTCCGGCCGCAGCACGCCGCAGGGCACCAACTGCAGGATGAACTTTTTCCCGCGGATGATGACGGTATGGCCGGCATTGTGGCCGCCGGCATAGCGCGCCACCACGGAGAAGCGCTCCGAGAGCACATCCACGATCTTGCCCTTGCCCTCATCGCCCCACTGGGCGCCCAAAACCACCGCAGTCTTTGCTCGCATCCTGAACTCTGTCTCTCCCGATATTCTTTCTGTCGCCAGACTCCCGGCCCAGTCCTGACGCATCGGTCAGTAGCATTCTGGCCAACTGAAGGGAGGTGCCGCCGGCATCGCACCGACCGAGCGCATTTAAATCCGCCCGCATGGCGCCAAAGCTGATGATATACGGCAGAAGTACGGAGGACGAAGCTACCTGAGCATTACGGATAGCGAATCCTTTAGTTAGGCAGATGCGCGGAAGAGGCGTGGTTTCGACGAGAGTAGAAGTTAGGTCTGTGGGTCAGTATTTGCGAGGATCGAGTGATGGATGGAGCATACGTGATTCGCGCGTGTGATGGGAGTGCGGTGAGTAGAACGCGGCGGATTGTTTCAAACGTGATGCGTTCAGGCGGACGTCAGCCGGATGCGCTCGAGTGGAGCAGCGATATGAAATAGCTGCTTGCTTCGGGAAATGTATCAGATCGCGCTATCGAGTTTGTTCATGGCAGAGCGCTTCCATATCTCGATCACGTCTTGCTTGCAGCGCAGCGGCGAGATGATGCGCAGCTTCGGCGGGATCGATCGTGTGTGTACCACCAGGAGGCATATGGTCGAGAGTTGCCTTAATGGTCAGAGAAGCAAGGCCGAAGCGTTGACTTCAGAGTGTCGCCTGGTTCAAACAGAACTGCTGCTGGGTTGGCGCGATATCGGCGAGGGAGTAGCTGCCTGAACGCTGCGATCGGCCAGGTGCGCGTGCGGATGCAAGTTGGACGCGGCTGTCGCTGCGGGCAGGAGCTGTTTGATAGCTGAGAGTGCTGTTGAGACGGCTACTTTTCTGATCGACGCGCACGTGGCCGTTTCTTATCCACGGTGGAGAGCGCCCTCAGCGTGGCTGCTCCAGTCGACACGGTAAGCAGCCCACGTACCTCGTTGTGGGCGTGCACCTTGACACGGTAAGGACGCACGCCAGCGCAAAGACGCCTACCGATCAATCCGCAAAGGCGAGGCTACGGATTCTCATGGTTTCCGACATAGCCGCATGCGTTCTGCGGCTTGGTCCAGATGCGAGGCGCGACTTATCGCGCAGCTCGATGACTGCGGTGCAGCGCAACTCGACGCCGACGGCCAAGTAGTCATGCATCGCTCATGGCACGCGGGACCGTGCTGATGTGTTCGGCAGCTGCGCGGGATGGTTTCCCGTCGCAGAGCGCGGAGACGATTCGGCGGCTTATCGCAGACCATGGGGATCTCCTGCGGGGTGAGGCGTTCGGTGCCAAATGGCGCGAAGGGCTTCGCGTGCGGCGAACAGGCGAGATCTTACGGTGCAATAGGGATCTCGAGAATGCCGGCGAGTTCACGTACGAGTGGCCTTCCACTTCACGCAGCCAGAGGAGGGTGCGCTGCTCGAGGCTGAGACGATCGCAGGCTTCGGAGACGATGGAGGCATCTTCGATATGGCAGGGCGCTGCTGGGTCAAACGCGAGTTCGTCAGCAGGTTTTAGTTTGCGGCATCCGCAGCTTGCTTGCGGGCGATGCCAAAGACGCATGCGCGCAGCGTGCGCGCTCGGCGTCGAAACCTTGCGGACGGCGCCAGATTTGAGTGAATGTCTCCTGCATGACGTCCTCGGCTGCCTGCTCGTTTTCGAGAAGGCGACGGAGAAAAGCACGCACCCGAGGCGCATTTTCTCGATACCAGGCATCGAATACCTTGGCGTCGCTGTTGGAGATCTTCTTCCAGAGTTCCCGATCATCGAGCAATTGGCTTCTCCACCGTGTACTTCGGGTGTAAGGAGAAAAAGGTTCGATGGCAATCGGAAATTTCGCTGAAGAAGACCGCTTCTACGTTGAGCCATGCCACTACCGAATATGAACTCGCCGTAACCTGTAGCTCATGCCGGAACCAGGGCTGATGGTATACGGCAGCCGTGCGCACATGAACGGGCCCTTCACGCTGGATCTCGACGATTCGATTCAGTTTGGAGAGAGGACTGTGATGGTCCCGTCCTCTTCGTTTGCCGTAATGAGTTCGCTGCGGTGGCTGTCGCGCAGATGAGCCATGGTGACCGCGCCCCAGCCTCCTTTAGTCGGGTAGCTCGACGCGACGAAGTGCCCCTTGCCGTCACGCGCAAAGATCAACAGGTTTCTGCTCTGTGCGCACGAGACAACGACATCCTGCCGTCCATCGCCGTAAAGATCGCCTGCGGTCACGCTGTTCGGCCCATGACACCCATGCAACGGAAGCGGCGAACCTGGCATCGGCTTGAATCCGCCGTCCGCATCGCCCAATAGAATCGTCACCGCATTCTGCGACGGCTCGGCGAGATCGCGCTCATAAGGAATGATCAGCAGGTCGGGCCTGCCGTCGCCGTCCACATCGTCGATAGCCACCTGCCAGGGTTTTGCTCCAGCGGGAAATGGCGATCCGGGTGCGTTACGAAAGCCGCCCTTGCCATCGCCCAGCAAAACCGTGATCGTGCCATCGTCAAGATTGGTGGTCACAATATCGGGAATTCCATCTCCGTTGAAATCGGCGGAGCGCAGGCGCTCGTAAGGGCGACGTCCCGTCGCAAAATACTTGCCGGGCGTCTGCAGGCCGCCTTTGCCGTCGCCCAGCAGCAGCTCGATCTGGTTCGTGCCCCAACTGTCCGTGACTACATCCGGATGTCCATCGCCGTTGAAGTCCGCGACGACAACGCCATGCGGATGTGGGATGGGAGTGGACATCCACCGGGGATCCCGGCGCAGGACGGAAGCCGCCTTTGCCGTCGCCGAGAAGAATCGTGATGAATGGCGATTGATGGTCTGCGATCACCAGGTCGGGGTTTCCGTCTCCGTTCATGTCGGCGATCGCGATGTCGTTGGGAAGATGTCCGGCGGCAAAGGGCGAGCCGATGGCCTCATGAAACTGACCTTTCCCATTCCCGAGCAGCACCGTTACCGTCCCCGCATCGGCGTTTGCCACTATGAGGTCCGGAATCCGGTCATGGTTCACGTCGGCAACCGAAATCCATTTCGGCCCCTCGCCGACGCGAATCGTCGTTTCTGTGAACCGCGCTCGATGATCCGGCGGGGGCCACGCTGGCCAGACCCAGCAGCGGAAGCGTCAGGCTCAGAAGAAGCGCTCGCATGCGACCCCCGATTGGCGGAACGGATAGTCTAGCTGGAAGACGCGAAACCATGCCCGAACTCCCCGAAGTCGAGACCGTTGCCAATGGCGTTCACCAGCGCATCGCTGGCGACCGCATCGACGAGGTCTGGTTTTCGAGCAAGCGCGAGCCCATGAAGTCTCCTCCCGCCGCGATGGCGAAGGCGCTCACCGGCCGCACCATCGAACGTGTCCATCGCGTCGGCAAGCACATCGTCTTTGACTTTGCGCCCGAGCCGAAGCGCGATCCCGTGCAGTGGATCGTGCACCTGGGCATGACCGGGCGGCTCGTGGTCGCCGACCCCGAGGTGCCGCGCCCGCTCCATACCCACGGCGTTTTGATGCTGGGCTCCGGGCGGGAGCTGCGCTTCGTGGACGCGCGCCGCTTTGGCCGGATGGGCCTGCATATTCCGGAGAACGCGCAGCCTGGCGGCTTTACCGGTCCCGGCAAAGAGCCTCTGCGCATTTCGAAAGCGGAGTTCCGCCAGCTCTTTCATCGCCGCCGCACCTCGATCAAGGCGGCGCTGCTCAACCAGAGTCTGCTGCACGGAGTCGGCAACATCTATGCCGACGAGAGCCTGTTCCGGGCCAAGATCCGGCCTCGCCGCATGGCTGCGCGGCTTAACGGAATCCAGGAACTGGACCGGCTCCATGGCGCCGTCCAGAAGGTGTTGCGTGAGGCCATCCGGCTGGGTGGCTCCTCGGTCTCCGATTATGTCGACGCAGCCGGTGAGCGCGGCTTTTTTCAGCTCCGGCACTTCGTCTACATGCGGACCGGTCAGCCCTGCCTGGTCTGCGGAACGCCCATCCGTCGCATCGTGGTGGCTGGCCGCGGCACCCATTATTGCCCGGTTTGCCAGCACTGAATCAGGTGTCGTGCGGGCGTCCGGCGCTACGGAAACTCAAATTTCATCCCACGAAACTCCAGAAATCGGAAGAACCGCGGCGGTCTCTTTTCACTCAAGCGAAACAAAACAAAGTCTTTCCAGATTGGCACAACAACTGCTTTAAGTCATGGCAGCCAGCGACGCACGTGGTCCCCGATAAGAGAGGACCCGGCGATTCACTTCCGGCTGAGTAGAGTCAGGCGCCTACCGGGCCCTGCCACCAGCGGACTTTATCACCGCAAACGACCGCGGTCATTCGGGAGGCCAGTGATTGGCCATTGAGCAACGCCGCCCCCACCGGGCGGCGTTGTTCGTACCACCGGTTCCTCTTTCTGCCTTGCGTTCTCTTCCCCTTTGTTACCTGCGATTCATCCGACGACTTTTGCACTTGCAACGAAGCAGGCAAGTCAGTATGCTTGGATTTGCCTATCGAGCGGCTGATGCCCTTACGTGGTCCGGAAGAGTGAGATCCAGATGGATCGGGATCCGGAACCAGACTGAGGGTTCGCCCCACTTCGAATAGTCATCACGGTATGATCCGCGACTCAGCGCTTCGGGCTGCAACAAGCCCTCGGAAGCCTGTATGAACGGTTAACGCCAGCACGAAAACCGCTGTTGAGAGCAGACGATACGCTCGAGCCCGTTGAAAACACGTTGCCACGCCAGCATTCCCGTTACGCGGATGCCGCGCGTCTTCGTCTCTGGAACTCCATTCCGGCCCCCAAGACGGCTGCCGGCATTCCTGCCGCGTAATTCGCGATAAGGAACGCTGGCGCCAAAAAGAAAGATCGTTACTGCAGAAATGCACCAGGAAGTGCACGAATGACAACAGAACTAAACTCGTCCCCGGCCCCCGAGCCGCAGGGAGCCGTGCAGGCACAGCCCCAAAGCGCAGCTTCATCGACCCAGAACCAGCAAGGACAGCACTCACAAGGTCAGGGGCAGGGACACCGCCGCCGCAGACGCCGCCGTAACAAAGGCGGCAAAGCCCAGCCGAACGGCGCTGCGCAGCAGAATGGCGCGTCGCCCAATGGGCAGCCGTCTCCGGCGCCTGTTGCCCAGCACCAGGGGCCGCCGAAGCAGAAATCGGGCAAGCGATTCTTCCAGAAGAGTCCCGGCAACCAGGGCAACTACGGCAACGGCAATGGCTTCCGCCCGATGCCCGGCAATGGCAACGGAAATGCCGGTGGACGCCGCAAGAACAAGGGCCGCCGCCAGCAGGTTTTTGTCGGCCCCATGGACCACAGCTACCGCGGGGGAGCCAACGGCAACGTCGCCGACCCCGTGACCCACTCGCCGAATAATGATTTCCGCGGCATGCCGCACAGCGGCTTTTACTCCGAAACCGACTACGTCCAGCCGGTGCCCATCCGTGAGGACGCGCCTACCCGGATCTACTGCTTCATCGAGGACCTTTTCATCCTGGCCAAGATCCAGGAAGTCTCGAAGAAGCTCGGCATCAAGGTCGCCTTCCTCAAGCCGGAAAAAGACATCGTGACGAAGCTGACTGAGACGGCCGAGGAAGATCGCCCGGCCCTCATCCTCTTCGACCTGAATAACGCCAACGCGAAACCGATCACCCTGATCCCCAAGATCAAGGCCAAGCTCAAGCGCGGAACGTCGATCATCGGCTTCCTGGCGCACATCCAGGGCGAGCTGAAGAGCAAGGCGATCGAGGCTGGCTGCGATACGGTGATGCCGCGTTCCACCTTCTCGCAGAACCTGCCCGGCCTGCTGCGCCGCTACGGCACGGTCGACGAGCCGGAGGATGAGTTCCAGGTGATCCAGGCATAAAATTCCTGAACACGAAGAAGAAGGCCCGCGCATCCTCGCGGGCCTTTTTGTTTTTCCAATTGAATCCGCGGCGTGCTATCAACGGCCATGCCGAAGTCAGCATCCACAAAGCGGATGACGCTGCGCCTGATCTGCTGGAATGGGGCCGACGCTGAGCATCATGCGGCGGAGCTGCGGCGCGCCGGTTATCGCGTGATTGACGAGCCGCTCGCGAATCCCGGCGGCGCTGTCCGCTACTTCCGCGAGCTCGACCCGGATGCCGTCGTCATTGACCTGGATCGACTGCCCTCGCACGGACGCGAGCTTGGCATGTCATTGCGCGCCAGCAAGAGCACCTGCCATCTGCGGCTGATCTTTGCCGGCGGGCTCGCGGCGAAGGTCGACCCGATTCGTACAGCTTTACCGGGAGCGATCTTTACTGGCTGGGAAGATGCGCCGGCCGCAATCGAACGCGCGATGGCTCAGCCGATCGCGCCGCGCCTGCGCTCTCGCGAATTGCCCAGAGCAAGCGGACCCGGAGCGCTCGAACGCAAACTGGATATCAAGCCGCAAACCCGCTTCGCGATCGTTGCACTGAGTGGCGACGGAACGTGGCTTTCGGAACTGCTGACTTCGGTTCCGGATGCTGCCGTCGCCCAGCGTCGGATCGACACGTCCACCACGCTTGCACTTTTCGTTGTCAGCACGCGGCGCGAGCTCGTCCATGCTTTCACGCAGGCGCGCACATCGTTGCCGCCGAACGCCTCTCTGTGGATCGTTCATCCAAAGCAGACCAGCTTGCTTGCCGCGGATTTCAATCAGGACGATGTGCGCGAGGCCGGACTATCGCAGGGCTTCGTCGATTACAAGGTCTGCGCCATCGATAAAGACTGGTCTGCGCTGAAGTTCGCGCGGCGCGGCGTCACGAAAGCGAAGCCGCACGCGATGCGCAGGTCTGCACCTTAATTCTGCGCGTCTCTCCACCTTTGGTCTGCAAGCACAATGGAGGTTTCGATCTGGCGCTGGGGCACATTCCAATACCGTCGGAGCAGCCGGTCTTTCTCCTGGTTGTCGACCCTGACGAAGCCCTGCCGCTCGTAGAACCGGACTGCCCATACAGCATCCCGCCAAGTCCCAATCAGCACGGGATTACTGGTCAATCCCCTCAGCCACGTCAGCAGTTGACCTCCAATACCTCGCTTCTGATGCGGGCTCAGAACGTATGCGTGACGAATGAGCGTGACGTCCTTCACCTGCTGTGTTCCCATCACCGCAAGCAAAGGGCCTTCTTCTTCATAACCCCAGAACTCAACACCTTCGCCGATCTGATGGCGCAATTCTTCCCGGGACATGTAGGGTTCTTTCCAGCGATCCGCAGGGATGACTCCGCGGTAGGCCTGCGCTCCGTCATTGATGATGCTCCAGACTTGATCAATTTCACTGTCTTCACAGGGACGGATCACTTGAACGCTTTTCTCCCATTTCGAATGAATCGAAGTTTGACGGGGCCTAGCCCGGAGGCCAGTGCATCGCACGTCCGCCAAGCAGATGCAGGTGCAGATGATCCACCGTCTGCCCGCCATCGCGGTCCTGTGTTCATCACGGTGCGGAAGCCGTTGCTCAGGCCCTTCTCTTCCGCGATCGTCTTCGCCACTTTATGCAGATGCCCAAGGATGCGCTCGTCTCCGGGCGAGAGATGCGCGAGCGAAGCGATGTGCTTGCGCGGGATCACGAGAACATGCACCGGCGCCTGGGGATGAATGTCGGCGAAGACCACCGCATCATCGTCTTCATACAGCTTCTGCGCGGGAATCTCGCCCGCGGCGATTTTGCAGAACAGGCAGTCCATAAACACCAGACTATCGCAACCTACTTCGAGAAAAACCGTGGATGCCCACCCGGCTTCCACGGATCGTAATCGCGCGCGAACTCCGCCCGTTTCGCAATCGGCGGATGGCTGTAGGTCCAGAAGACCATCCCCGGATTCGGATCGGGAATGTCCAGCGACTCCTCCCCAAGCGTCTGGAAACTGTGCACCGCAGTCGCCTGCGGATCGGCAACGATGCCGTGCACGATCTCCTGGCCATAAACGTCTGCACGATGCTCGATGTACCGGCTGATCGAGTTGCCGATGGGCTCGCTCAGGATCGAGAAGACAGTGAAGACCAGCATCAGCACCACGACTGCGCTCCAGTCTTCTATCGCCGGCACCTCCCAGCGTTTCCAGTAAACGCATATGAGCTTGCGCACTATATGAAACGCAAGCCATAGCGCAAGCAGCGCGCCTGCGGCCGCCATCATGAGCCCGTGCACCACATCGCCCAGCACGTAGTGGCCGAGCTCGTGGCCGAAGATGAACAGCACCTCATCGGGCGTTGATTTTTTCAGCGACGTGTCCCACACCACGACGCGCTTCGAGCTGCCGAAGCCGGTGACGTAAGCATTCAACTCCGTCGTCTTCTCGCTCGCCTTCATCAGGAACATGTGATCAGCCGGGATCGTCTCGCCCGAGCGGGCGACCACCTGCTCCAGTTGCGCGACCAGCTCCGGATGCGATTGCGATAGCGGCTGGAAATGATTGAAGAGCGGATCGATGATCAGCGGCTCCGCATAGACAGCGGCCAGCATCAGGGGCAATGACAGCAGCCAGAACCACAGCCACCAGCGGCGCGGCGCGTGGCGCACGATGGCGAAGAGCAGCGAGCCTACCAGCGTAGTGGTGCCGATGCTGACCAGCAGTCCTTTGGTCCAGTCCCAGAACCAGGCCGGCCAGCGCTCGATGGAAAGACCATAGGCCAACCCGAGATGATGCCCCACAAGCGAGAGCGGCAGGGTGAGCAGGCGAATCGCGATCACCAGCAGCGGCAAAAAGATGAGCCCCTGCACCCAGGGCTGTCGCGCCCAGCGCGCAGAAAACCGGCTCAGCCCGGCGGCCCAGTGCAACCGCAGAAACAGCAGCAGATAGACCACGCTCCAGACGGTGCCGATGGCCCACAGCCAGTCGAAGTCGCGATTCAGTGCTTCGGCGCGTTTCAGCTTTGCCGGCGGGAGGGAATACGCCGGGCCCTGGTGGACGCTCTGTGCCGCCGGCGGATTCGCCGCCGGTGGAGTCTGCGCGAAACAAGCTCTTCCGAATAGCCCCGCCAGAAGTAGACAGAGGACCGGCACGATGCGAAATAGCATGCCATCTTGTAGCAAAGTGGCGAGCAGTGCCGCCACTCATGTTTTTAACCGCCGGCGTGCATGCGAACCGGAACCGTTTTGTCCTTTGTTCTACTCGGCGGCTCGGCGGCTTCTGTCTTCTGTGCCGGCTCGTAGCTTACGAGCGGTGCAAGAGCCCCTGTCGGGCTCATGGTGAGCTCCCAGGTAGAGTGCGTTTCGCGCGCAGCCTGTTCCTGCGCGGAGTGACTGAGCGCAACGACATCCAGCACGGGCGGATCTTTCGGAAGATTGAAGCGCCCATCGCCGAGATAGACCACGGCGAGCGAGCCGGCGACGATGGGATGCAGCACCGCCACCGGCAGTACGTACTTGCGCTTCAGAAAAGCTTCGAGCACGCCATCCACGCGGATGCTGCGCGGGATGCTCCCCGGCACCTGCGGGATCACGAAGACTTCGAGCGGAATGTGGCGCTCTTTGCTGGTGCGCTCAAGCGAGCGCACCAACTGCTTGGGCGTCGTGATCCCCGCATCCGCGATCCAGTTGCGGCGCATCGCGTGAGGATCGTAGTAGCGGTCGATCACCGAGCGCGAAAAGTCCGCGCAGTTGTGAAACAGCAGATTGAAGTGGCCGCGATTGCGGCGCGTGTTGAAGTCCTGGATCAGCTGCTCGTCCTGCTCCACGGTCGTCGGTATCTCGAAGCCGTAAATCCTGCGGTCGTACGACGAGCCGATAAGCTCGATCCATTCGCCTTTGGGCGTTGCGCCATTCGGCGCATCGGGCGCCACGTCTTCCAGGTGCTCGCGGCGATAGCTGTCGCGCAATTCCGCTTCGAGGCTGCGGTTCGCCGTCGTCGGGAATGTCCTTCACGTCATCCACGGCGTAGAGATACGGCACCAGCGGCATTGCGATCCAGTCATAACCGTCGATGCGGTGATAGCGGCTGATCACCACGCCCAGCTCGCCGGGCTGGCACCGCCGCAGCATCACCGGCGTCTCCGCGCAGACCCGCGGCAGATAGATCGCGGCATGCCCGGTCGGGTTGAAGCGGCCGAACTTCCCGAAGGGCTCCTCCAGCAGGAGAGCCGCCTGCCCATGCACCGGCATCACACCCGCCAAAGCAAAAATGACAGAAAACACGATGGGGAAAAGTCGTCTCATTGCCTCACCGGACCTGAATCGAATTCACAACAGCTTTCGCGTTCCGGGTGCTGCGTGTTCGGAAGTATTCAGTTTTTAGAACACGAGTTCGGCTGAAAAGCTGCTGCGCTATGAGAGTCCAACCAGGGGAAATTTTCGCAATCCCGTGCAACCCGGACGCCCTATCGCCCATCGCGCGACGCGTCCATATTCGGACACGCGGAGTCACAGGCGGACACTGCGCCTGCAGCAATACCCAGCCGGTTCAGGTACTTGCAGCCGTTGTTTTGGCAGATCAGTTGCATGTACTCCCCTGACGAACTCTGAAGGAGTCCCTGCATGCACGGTCTGTTCCTGAATCTGCGCCTCGCGGTGCGCCAGCTCCGCCGCACTCCCGGCTTCGCGCTCATGGTGGTGCTCACGCTGGCGCTGGGCATCGGCGCCACGACGGCCATTTTCTCGCTGGTGGAAGGCGTGCTGCTGCGGCCTCTGCCCTTTCATGATCCTGAGGGTCTTGTCAGCATCAGCGACAGCTTGAACGCTGAGACTGCAATCGACGATGCAGGCGTCACCGCGTTAGAAATACGCACGTATTTGCGTGACACCACGAGCTTCAGTTCTCTCGGAGGCTACACCGGAAGCAGCTACGAGCTCTCGAGCCGCGGTGAGCCCGCAATGGTAAACGCCGCGCGCATGACGGCTGGCGTCTTTCCCACGCTCGGTGTCGCACCGTTGAAGGGTCGCGTCTTTACACAGCACGAAGACGACGGACATGCAACCGTCGCAGTGCTCAGTTATCACATGTGGCAGAGCCGCTTCCATGGCGACACTAACATCCTCGGCACGAAGATACTGCTCGACCGCAAGCCCTATGAAGTCATCGGCGTCATGCCTCGCAACTTCGAGTTTCCACTCGTCGCCGGCCGCCTCAATCAATCCGAGCTTTGGGTCCCGATGAGTTTTACGCCGGATGAACTCTCTCCGACCAGTGCGGCGAACTGGGGCTACAACATGGTCGGCCGTCTCAAGCCCGGCGTCACCGCCGAGCAAGCGAACCAGGATGCTGGCCGTGTGGCGCAGGAGGTCATGCGCGGCTTCCCGCCGGAGTTCAAACAGATTCACATCACGGCTCATGTCAAGTCGCTGAAGGAGTCGGCAGTCAACGGTGGCAAACCGCTGGTCCACATCCTCACCTATGCAGTGCTGGTCGTCCTGCTCATCGCGTGTCTCAACGTTGCAGGCCTGCTTCTGGTGCGTGCTATCCGGCGCCGCCGTGAGCTCGCCGTGCGGTTGGCGCTCGGCGCTTCGCCGCGCGCGCTTATCGGCAATTCAATGATGGAGGGCATTCTGCTAAGCGGCGCGGGCGGAGTGCTCGGGCTTCTTCTTGCCGCCGTCGCGCTCAAGGTCACCGTGCCGCTGCTGCCGGAGTCCATGCCCCGTATCGATGGCATTCACCTCGATATGGGCGTCGTCCTCTTCGCGCTTGTCCTTGCCCTTCTCACCGGTGCGCTTTGCGGCCTTGCGCCGGCATTCGCAGCTATTCGTACGCGCGTCAATGAGAACCTGAAGGAAGGTGGCCGTACCGGAAGTGCGGGCGGCAGCCACGGACGCCTCCGCTCCGTGCTGGTCGTCACCGAGATCGCAGTCGCGCTGGTTCTTTTGACGGCAGCCGGGGCCTTCCTGCGCAGCTTCCAGAAGATGCGTGACGTCGATCCCGGCTTCCGTGCCGATCACGTACTCGTCGCCGGATACAATCTGCCCTCGCAGCAATATCCGACGCAGACCACGACCGATACCTTCAATCGCTCGCTACTTGAGCGCCTGCAGGCGCTGCCGGGAGTTGCCGCCGCCGGTATCACGAATGTGCTGCCCGCCTCCGGATTCCAGGGCGGCAGTGCCTATGTCCTGGATGAAACCGCGCACGATACTTCCGGCAGCCAGCTACGGGTAGCTCCGTGGTCAGCCACCGAAGGCAACTACTTCCAGGCGATGGGCATTCGCCTTATCCAGGGACGGCTCTTCAACGCCGATGACAAGCAAGGCGCATCTCTGGTCGCGTTGGTGAACCAGAAATTAGCCAACCGCTTCTGGCCGAAGGGGGATGTTATCGGCAGACGGGTTCGGATCGGCACACCGGAGTCGAAGACCCCCTGGGTCACCATCGTCGGCGTCGTCGAAAACACAAAGATGAATGCGCTGGATGCTCCCGACCATGAGCAGATTTACGCTCCCTCGCAACAGTTCTTAGGCATGCTTGGACAGTTTGCGCCTAAGGATCAGGGTGGCTTTGGCGGATTCATTGTTCTGCGCTCTACCCTGCCGCCGGAGCAGATGACCAATTCGCTACGCGCCGCGGTAGCTTCGCTCGATCCGCTGCTTGCTCTGCAGCAGATTCAGACAATGGATCAGCAGCTCTCTTCGAGTGAAGCGCCGCGCCGCTTCAACACCTCAATCATCAGCGCTTTCGCGTTCGGAGCTCTGCTGCTCGCGACCATCGGCGTCTACGCAGTGATCGCCTTCTCTGTTTCGATGCGTGCGCAGGAGATGGCCATCCGCATGGCCCTCGGTTCACGACGCGGCGAGATCGTGCGTCTGGTTCTGGTCTCAGGCGCGAAGCTCGCCGCAATCGGCTGCGCCGCGGGACTTGTCGGCGCGCTCGCCGTCTCCAGGCTGCTTAGCTCGATGTTGTTCAATGTGAGCGCGACCGATCCGCTTATCCTCGCGGCTTCGATCGTGACCATGATCGTGCTGTCCATGGTGGCCTGCGCTATTCCGGCGCAGCGCGCGGCATCGGCAAACCCGGTCGACGCATTGCGGGCGGAGTAATTCGTGAAGGGATCAGTCATCCTGATCCCTGAAAATCAATCGAGCCGCACTAAATACGCTTCGCCCTCGCTCGGCTTCAGTTCGTGCGCAATCTCCACCGCGCGATCTTTGTCATCGCGAAGCGGACGTATCCGCACCCAGTGGCCGGTCGGCCCTTTGAACTCGATGACGTTTGCGCTCTGATACTTCCGGCTCAGATGCGAGCGCAGCTTCTCCGCCTCATCTTCATGCTTGAACGCGCCGATCTGCACGCACCAGCGGCCCCCCGTCGCGATGGGCGCAGGCACAGCGAAGACATCGATACGCACCTGCCCCGTTCCCGCAAGATACAGACCCAGCGCTTTGGCGGAAGCCATCGAAAGATCCAGCACGCGGCCGGGCACAAATGGCCCGCGATCCGTGACGTGCAGCACCGCCTGCTGCCCGGTTTTTAGATTTGTAACTCGTATCAGCGAATTCAGCGGCAGCGTGCGATGCGCCGCGGTCATTGCATCCTGATCGTAAATCTGCCCGTTCGCGCCGCGCCGCTTGTTGTACGGCGGCCCGTACCAGCTCGCGATGCCGGTCTCCGTCCATACCGCTGCATGGCTCGCCACGAAGGCGAGATCGGCCGCGCTGGTCACTCCCGGATTTGCGGTCGCCGGCGCAATCGGCGCATTCTCCGCAATGGCGGGCGCGCCGCCATTCGACTGCGCCGGAGCAGGTAGCAGTATCGGCGGCGGGGGAGCGTAGGTCGTCGTCTGCTTATGCCGGCATCCCGCGATGAAAATTGTCGCGGCGAATGCCAGTGCTGAGGCCAGCTTACGCACTCCGTTTGTCTCCGGCCGGCTGACTTTCCCCGCTGCGCTCCTGATCTTTGCGGCCCTGGTCCAAATGATCGGCCAGCCGCCCCAGTTGTTCGGCTGCGGCGCGAAGGGCGGACGATGAATTCTGCCGCACCTGTGGCACGACCTGATCGTTCAGGTAGGCAATCACCCGCTTCACCTCATCGTCAATTCGTGGCCCGACCTTGCCGAACTGCGCATCGACCTTGCGGCCAAAATTTTCGAAGGTACTTCTGCCGCTCTCGGACGTTGTCTCTGCCATATGCCACCTCATCTGCCACAAACAGTCTCTGCGTCCAGATGCGCTCCGGTCAATCGCGCCGCGGCCTCAGGGTCTCCATCGGGTTACTGGTGGTGCATCAGTTCTCCGGACGATGCTGATACCCTGCATCTCATCAACCAGATGCCACTTTCCCAACCAGTACCACCGCCCACTGAGCTGGCGCGCGACCTTCCTCCGGGGCAACGCTTCGGCATCGGTGCACGGCTCGCTGCCGTCGCCGCTGCTGCGTTGCTGATGTTTGCGCCTTTCTGCCACGCAGATGCTGGCGAATCTTCATCGCTGCCCAATGCACCGCAGCCGCAAACAAAGTCGCAAAGGAAAAACGTCCCGCTCGTTGGCCATGGCCGGGATAACGTCGTATTCAACGTCCATGTTGGTCCCGCATACCCTCTCAAGCCGGACGACAAATGGGATGTGATCGTCAATGGGGGTCAGCAAGCGGAACCGCTGAGCCGCACAGACCTGCTGCTCTACGCCGCACATGAGCAGGTGGTTCCGGTGGTGCTCGTTCCCGCGCTCTTTTCTGCCGGTTGGGGCCAGCTGGTGGACGCGAACCCGCATGTCGGCGTGGATGCCGGCGGATTTGGGGAGCGGATCGGGTATGCGATGATACGCCAGGCTTCCGACCGCCTCACCGGCGATGGCGTTTTCGCCGCCGCTTTCAACCAGGACCCTCGCTTCTATCGCGAGACGAATGGACCGATCGTGCACCGGGGACTGCGTGCGGTGCGTCAGACATTTATGCGCCGCGACAGCAACGGCGACGGCGGGGAACAAGTCAATACATCCGGTATTTTCGGCCACGCGCTGGGGAACTACCTGGCCATGGCCTACTATCCCGATGACAGCTCGGGCGCCGGTGTGGCGACATCCGGTTTCGCTACTTCGATTGCCGCCGATATGGGCAGCAAGCTGATTCAGGAATTCGGACCCGATCTCCTGCGTCTGGCCTTCCGCCGCAATCAATAAAGGCGCCGGGCGCGACATAACTTCGCTCAACTTCGTCCTTATGCGGAAAGGGGCCGTCATCGGGAAGATGCATTCAAGGTCGCCAGGCAGATGGGTCCGTCTGATCTCCGTGCTGATGGGTCTGACGTCTCTCGCGTGTTCGAGTGCTCGCGCGCAGCGAGACGTGCCCGCACCGCCGCCTGTCGATCTGCCCGCGAGGCCTTCCGCTGCAACGGCGCCGATCGCCGACGATGCGCTGCCCGATGCGCCGACACCAAACGTCGCAATTACGTCTCCAGAGGACGATCACGATTCCGCCGCAACCAGCGGGCCGCAGCAGAACGAAAGGGAAATCTCCCCCGGCTTTCCGCCGATCAGTCCATCGCCATCGCGCCGGCTGCCTCTGTCGCCGGGCGAGCATCCCAGCATCCCGTCGATGCCGCCTTCATGCCAGCCCAGTCTCTGCACTGACGCGGCAGATAATATTTGCTGCCTACGAAACGTCGACTACTTCCAGCGCTTCGTCGATAGCGGCGTTCATCCGATGACGCCGCGAGAGAAAGGCCTGCTCGCCTTCCGCAACACGGTCGATCCTTATAACTTCGCCACCATCGGATTCTTCTCCGCCATCTCCGTAGCGGAGAATCCAAACTCAGCCTATGGTCCGGGGTTCCCAGGTTTCGGGAGAAACTTTGGCGTGGCTTTCGGCGAAAACGGAATAGGAGAATTCTTCGGCACCTTTCTTATCCCTGCCGTCACGCATCAGGACCCGCATTATCACCGCATGCCGAACGCTTCCTATGCGCGCCGCACGCTGCACGCCATCACGGCCGTCGCGTGGGCGCAAAGCGATTATGGAACCGGCATGCCAAACTACTCCACCCTCCTCGGCAGCGCCATCGGCGATGGCCTCGGCAATCTCTACGTACTCGGCCGCGACACAGGCTTCAGCGCCACCGCCGCGCGTTACGCCACGGCTCTTGCCACCGACCCCATCGGCAACTTCATTACGGAGTTCGTGCCCGATGTTGCACGCCGCGTGAATGTCCGCATCGTCCTCATACAACAGATCGTGAACCATGTCGAAACCTCACCGTGATCCGGCTTGGCGTCGGTGAGCGGCCGTATTTGGACGAGGGCGCATCTGACAGGAGCAGATTTATCTTCACGGGACGTGGGCCAGCCCTTCTCACGAGCAAACAGTCTTCGTCTTTGTGAAACGATCGGACTGCGCGAGGTAGCGATTGATTCTCGATCCTGAGAACACCGGCACAAACACGAATCTCCATCGCTGGGCTGGCCGCCTGCTGACTGCACTTCCCATCCTCGCCTCACTGCCTTGGCTCGCCGGCACATTGCATCGCGCCTATGGCCCCACGCACTACTTCCTCAGCTACCGGCATGGCTTCCTCAAGCGCGCGCTTCTGGGCGAGCTGCTTCTGCCGCTGCATTCCATCAGCCTTCATGCGATTCTCGCGATCGAGCTGGTCATCTTCGCGGTCGTGGTTGCCGTCACCTATATCGTCTTCCGCGCCACGCTCTTCGGCAGCGTGCAGGAGCGCGCACTCGCGGCATTTCTCCTGGCCGGGCCGGCCCTGCTGCCGCACTTCGCTTATCTTTCTGGCGACCTCGACAGCCTTCTCTACTGCTGCGCCGTGCTCGCAGTGGCCGCGTTTCTGGAGATGCCCGGAACGCTCGCGATCTTCTTTGCCGCTGCGCTCAGCATCGTCGCGCTGCTGATCCACGAAGCTTTCCTGCTGCTCTTTTATCCGCTGCTCCTGGCCATCATGATCGATCTCTGCCGGCGTCACCGCCTGCGCGCCGGCATCATGCTAGCGCAGCTTGTCGTTGTCGTGATCGCCATGCTGGCAATCCTCCACTACGGCAGATGGAGCGTGCCCCACCCTGAATACCTGGCCGCCGCGCAGCAGCGCACCGACATGCCGCTCGAAGGCACGGTCTTTCTGGTGCTCTCGAACACGCTGCAACAACAGTTACGATTTGTCGCTGCTCTCTACGACAAACGACTCATCGCCGGAGTTCTGCTGAGCTGCCTGGTCTCGCTGCCCTACTTCGCGGTGCTTGTCTGGCTGCTGCGGGGCACGCTCGCAGCGCGCGGATATGCGACCAGGAGCCGCTGGGCCCTGCTGCTGCTCCTCTGCGCGCCGCTGTTACTGCTGCCGCTGGGGCACGACGTCATGCGCTGGGTCGCTGCCGTCTGCGTGAATATCTCGTTATTCCTGCTGTATCTCTACCGGACCGGCGCACCCGCAGAGCAGAGCGCGCTCACGGGATGGACCGCCAGTCCGCTGTATGCGCACTTCTCGGCTACGCGCTTGTTCTTGGCCCATTCGGCATCGCGAGCAACCGCCTCGTCACCAACATCGGAAATCTGCTCAGTGGACATCCGTGAGTTGCGCGTCCTTGCACGCTGGATTCTTCGCCACCCGATTGCACCGCGCCATCGCTCCGCCGGGAAAGCTGACCGAGTAGCCTGTCCACTTTGCCGGCTCCGCCTTTGGATAATCCGTGCTCAGGATCTGCGCGCCGCTCGCCATCGCATGATCGCGCCGCTCGGTCGAGCCGGAGCGGGCCTCCTTCGTATCCGCATCGGTGCGGGTGCGCACCAGGTATCCCTGCCGCACCAGCGCAGCGATCTCCTGCTCCGTGCCGTCGTTCATCTCCGTGAAGGCCGCATCCGGCTGGCCCGGCGCGGCGTTGGTAAACAGCACTCGCCCGCGCAGGTTTGGATGCCCTTCGAGATACAGCGGCCCGACCTTGCGCTGGTCCATCAGGAAGATCACTTTGCCCCGCGCCTTTTCGAGCGAAGGCCATGCACCGGCGAGCGCTGCCTCATTCGGCGTTGCGTACTTTCCGCGCATATCGTCGGGCGTAATCATCTCGTCCGGCGAAAATACCGACCGTATCCCGCCATCCAGCGCATCGAAGGTCGCCGCTGTAAACGGCTCAGGCGTAGTGGCATTGGGAACATTCAGCGGCTTGCCCTGCTTCGTTTCCACCAGGATGAAGATCGGCAGATGCTGCGGGTGCGCGTTCGACCAGTCGCGCACAATCTTGAGACACGCAGTGAACGGCTGACAGGTGCTGTGCTGATCGAGGTCCTGCACGTGCATCACCTTGAATCCCGGCTTCAGCATCACGTCGGGACCTGCGCCAGAAAAGTGTTCTATCGGATCGGCCGGTACGCCCGCCTCCTTCTCCAGCGCGGGGCCGGCCGGATGCGCATAGCGGCCGCCTTTGCTGTCCGCGAAGACATCGATCTCGATCTGCCGCACGCCGCCATCGAACTGCTTATCCAGTGGCTGATGCGCATAGTCCAGACCGCGCAGGGTATCCGGTCTCTTCTTCTCGAGAAACGCACGCATCCCCGGCAAAAGGCCGGCGTGATAGCTGTTGTGCGAGCCGATGATCTGAATCTGATTGATGCGCACCTGCGCATCGCTATCGGGTGCGCCATGCATCGCCTGCACACCCACACCTGCCGCCAGCAACGCGACGACAAAATACATCGCTTTCATTCAGAGCCCTGTCTTCGTCGTAGATTCCACACCACGCGAAGTGTAACTCCCGATCATGAACCTGCTGTTGCGAGACGCGACACGTCGCTTGAATGCGTGGCGGCAATGCCGGCGAGCAACTCATAGGACCGCAGGCGCGCGGCATGATCGTGCACGATGGTCACCGCAATCACCTCGTCCAGGCCGAGCGCAGCGGCGAATATCTGAAGCTGCTCATGAACGCGCTCCGGCGTTCCATAGAAGTAGCGCGGCCACTCGCCTTCTTCCATCGGCACCGGCCCCTGCCTTCTAACTCGCGGCGAGCATCCTCGGGCCGCGGCACCGGCCTGCGGTCGCCGGAACGAATCCGCCGCGAAAGCAGCCGCGGACTCGCCATCAGCAGCTCTGCCTCTTCGTCCGTTTCAGCGCAAAGCACACCCACGGCAACACTCTTGCGCGGCTCGGCCGCATGTTGGCTTGCGCGAAAAGATTCCGTGTAGTGTGTCATCGCCGCGCGCGTATGCACCGGGCTGAAGAAGTGCGCAAAGGAATACGGCAGCCCGAACTGTGCAGCCGCTTCGGCGCTCCACAGGCTCGAGCCCAGCAGCCACGCCTCCGGGCCGCCCGGCATCCGGGGCGAAACCGTTAGCTGCGAGAACGGGTGCTCGGAGGGAAAGTCATGATTCAGAAACGAGAGCAACTCTGCAAGCTGGTCTTCAAAATCATCTGCCGGGCGCTGCCGCCGCTCGCGCCGCAGCGCAAGTGCTTCCAGCGGACCGCCGCCTGGTGCGCGCCCGATGCCAAGGTCGACGCGCCCGGGATAGAGCGCGTGCAGTGTGCGAAAGACTTCCGCCACTTTGTACGCGCTGTAGTGCGGCAGCATGATGCCGCCCGAGCCGATCCGTATGCGCGAGGTCTCCGCGCCGATGCGCGCCAGCACCACTTCCGGCGCCGTGCACGCCAGCAGATCCATCGCATGGTGTTCCGACATCCAGAAGCGGTGATAGCCCAGCCGCTCCACGTGCTTTGCCAGATCAATCGAATTTGCGAGCGCCTGCGCAGGCGTCGACCCTTCCGGCACCGGCGCCTGGTCCAGCACATTCAGCAGCACACGCTTGCCGCCCGCCATCATGACTGCTTCATTCATGCCGATTAGATGATCCACGGCAGCCGTGCGACTCGCCCGCTACACTGGTGCGGCGAGTCATGTCCACTATCCCGCCCATTCCCTTTCCCCTGCGCAGCGACAGCTACAAGCTCACCCACTGGCGCCAGTACCCGCCGGGCACCATCGAGGTCTACAGCTACCTGGAATCCCGCGGCGGCCGCTTCCCGCAGACCGTCTTCTTCGGCCTACAGCCCTATCTGCGCAGCTATCTCGCGGGCAGTGTCGTCACCGCAGAGGATGTCGATGCCGCCGACCGTCTCGCCGCCGCGCACTTCGGCCGCGCCGGCATCTTCAACCGCGCCGGCTGGATGCACATCGTCGAGCACCACGGTGGCCGCCTGCCGGTTGAAATCCGCGCCGTCGCCGAGGGCACGCCGGTGCCCACGCACAACGTGCTGATGACCATCCGCAACACCGACCCGGACTGCTACTGGCTGACGAATTTCCTGGAAACGCTGCTGCTCAAGGTCTGGTATCCGACGACTGTCGCGACGCTCTCCGGCGCGCTGTTGCGAGTGATCGAAGCCGCGATGAAGCGCAGCGGCGAAGATCCCGCCGCTGCCAACATGATGCTCCACGACTTTGGCTATCGCGGTGTCAGCTCGGAGGAGTCCGCCGGCCTGGGCGGCGCGGCGCATCTCGTCCACTTCCGCACCTCCGACACGCTGATGGCCAACATGCTACTGCGCGAGCACTACGCTGGCGCCCGCACACCGGCAGACTGGATGCCCGCAACCTCCGTCGTCGCGACCGAGCACAGCACCATGACCGCATGGGGCCGCGATCACGAGCTCGACGCCTACCGCAACGTGCTCAGCGAATATCCGGAAGGCATTCTTTCCATCGTCGTCGACAGCTTCGATGTCTACCGCGCCGCGGAGGAGATGTTCGGCGGTGTGCTGCGCGAACAGGTCCTTGCCCGCGACGGCCTGCTCGTCCTGCGCCCCGACTCCGGCGACCCCGTCCAGGTGCTGCTGCGCCTGCTGCCAGCCCTGGCTGAGCGCTTCGGCAGCACACAGAACCGTGCTGGTTACCGACTGCTGCATCCCAAGGTCCGCCTGCTCTGGGGCGATGGCATCGGACTCGAATCGATCGAGCGCATCCTTGAGAACGTGCTGGCGGAGGGCTGGTCAGCCGCCAACCTGATCTTTGGCATGGGCGGCGCGCTGCTGCAGAAAGTCAATCGCGACACGCAGAAGTTCGCCTTCAAGTGCTCCTCCGCGACGGTGGATGGCGAGCTGCGCGATGTCTTCAAGGATCCGATCACCGACCCCGACAAGGAATCGAAGCGCGGCAAGCTCGCGCTGATTCGCACGCCGCGCGGCCTGGACACTGTGCACTGCCCGGGCAACTGCGAGATGGCGGGTGACCTGCTCGAGCCGGTCTTCCGTGACGGCGAGGTGCTCCGTCACCAGACGCTCGAAGACGTCCGCGTCCGTGCCATGCAGCATTAGCTATCAGAAGTGCTGCCAGCCCTCCGGCTTCAACTCTTCTCGCCGCCCATCCTCCACCAGCGTCATCTGCGGCTCGCCTGATTTCCGCCGCAGCATGCGCCCAATGCGCCGCACCGGCACTCCGGCGATGCTGCGTGGCACATGCGTGCGTGCATCAGCGGTGAACAGCAGCTCATAATCGTCGCCGCCATGCAGCGCGTCATTGAGTGTCACATGGGGGAGCGACGCGCCCGAAGCGACCGGTAGCAAGGCTGCATCCACCTCCGCACGCAACTTCGACTCCTCGCACAGGTGGTGCAAATCGACAGACAGGCCGTCGCTGATGTCAATCGCCGCCGTCGCGATCCTCCGGCGCACCAGCGTGCGGCCAACATTGACGCGCGGTTGCGGAAAGAAGTGCGGATGATCGGCCGCGCCCCCGCTTGCGGTGTTGATGATCACGCCGCGATAACGGGCCGGCGACCGCGTGAGCGACCGCAGCTCCGCCGCTGCTCCGCCCAGACTGCCCGTCACATACAGCGCATCGCCAGGCTTCGCGCCGGAACGCAGCAATGCACGCCCGCGCTCTACGGCTCCCAGCACGATGATGTCCGCTGCCACACGTGCATGCCTGCCACCCGGTGACTGCGCAAGGTCACCGCCGGCAAGCGGCACCTGCCAGCGTTCCGCCAGCAACAGCAGCCCGCTGTAAAAGCGATCCAGCCACGCCCCTACTCCAGCGCCGCTCTTACTCTCGCGCGTAAGCTCGGCCGGCGCAGCCAGCGAAAGGAACACCGCCACCGGACGCGCGCCCATCGCCGCAATATCGCTCAACCCGCGAGCCAGGCACTTGTGACCAACAGCTTCCGGCGGATGCCAGCCGCGGCGAAAGTGCACATCCTCGAAGGAAAAATCCGTAGTGACAACCAACTCTTCACCCGGCCGCACTTTCAACACCGCGGCATCGTCGCCAATCCCGACGCGCAGCATTCCGTTTGCTCCGCGCGCAGCACGCGCGCGCACTCCCCTCAGGATTTCTCGTTCCCGCTCTCCCATGGAGATTACGACTATCCGAGTTCACGGGAACCGCGGATTCAGCGTGTCCGCTAAGTCGTCCGCGTCCCATTAGCCCGCTAGTCTTCTTGACCTTCCCCGGCGGCGATTAGGCACTCGTCGACATTGAGGCGTCTCGCACTCTCGCTTCGCTCGCTGTTGATCCGTGACCGTTGCAATTCCGCTTCTTCAAGCGAAGTGCACTCGCGATAAAACCAACTATTATCTTCAGGCCAGACGACTGCGTATTTCTTTGCCATCAAATCTCCTACTGAGCACCGCCCAATCGTCACTGGTACCGACATGCAAAGCATCAACGACTGCACACGGTACACGCGCCCGCAGACTCCTCAGGAAGTCCCGCTTACCCCGGAACAGCTTACCCGAAACAAACGACGCGAGGCAGGCAACAGCATCGTGCCGTCACCTGCCCCTCGCGTTTTGCGTTCCCTGCTATTTCAAGCGTGCAGATCGAAACGATCGAGGTTGGTCACCTTCGTCCAGGCGGCTACGAAGTCGTCGACGAACTTCTCCTTCGCATCCGAGCTGGCATAGACCTCGCCCAGAGCGCGCAGCACCGAGCTCGAGCCGAAGACAAGGTCGACGCGCGTACCGGTCCACTTGAGCGCACCGGTCTTGCGGTCATGCCCCTCGAACACCTCCCTGGCCTCGGTGACCGGCTTCCACTGCGTGTCCATACCCAGCAGGTTGACGAAGAAGTCGTTGGTCAACACGCCCGGCCGGTCCGTGAAGATACCGTGGGCGCACCCGTCAGCATTGATGTTGATCGCGCGCAGACCTCCGATCAGCACGGTCATTTCAGGCGCGGTCAGCGTCAGCAGTTGCGCCTTGTCGATCAGGCCTACCTCGGCGGGCACCGTAACTCCGGCCTTGCGGTAGTTGCGGAAGCCGTCGGCGAGCGGTTCGAGAGCGTTGTAGGCGGCGACCTCGGTCTGCTCCTGCGAGGCGTCCGTACGGCCCGGGGCGAAGGGTACGGTCACGTTGCGGCCGGCGGCCTTCGCCGCCTTCTCCACACCGGCATTGCCGGCCAGCACGATCAGGTCGGCCAGTGAGACTTTCTTGCCGCCGCTCGCGCTCTTGTTGAACTCGGACTGGATGCCTTCCAGGACCTTGAGCACCTTGGCCAGTTGCGCGGGCTGGTTGACCTCCCAATCCTTCGCCGGAGTGAGACGGATGCGCGCGCCGTTGGCGCCGCCGCGCTTGTCGCCGCCACGAAAGGTCGAAGCCGAGGCCCACGCGGTACCAACGAGTTCGGACACGCTCAGGCCAGAGGCCAAAACCTTGGCCTTGAGTGCTGCAACGTCCTCGTTATTGATCAGCGGATGATCGACAGCCGGCAGCGGGTCCTCCCAGATCAGTTGTTCCTTCGGCACCTCCGGCCCCAGGTAGCGCGAGCGCGGGCCCATATCGCGATGGGTCAGCTTGAACCAGGCGCGGGCGAACGCTTCGGCGAAGGCCTGCGGATGCTCGAGAAAACGGCGCGAAATCTTCTCGTAGACCGGGTCGAAGCGCAGCGACAGGTCGGTGGTCAGCATGGTCGGCTTGTGCTTCTTCGACGGATCATGCGCATCGGGGATGACCGCCTCGGCATCCTTGGCTTCCCACTGGATGGCGCCGGCCGGGCTCTTGGTCTGCACCCACTCGTACTTGAAGAGGTTTTCGAAGAAGAAATTGCTCCACTGCTTCGGCGTCTGTGTCCAGGTGACTTCCAGGCCGCTGCCAACGGTGTCCTTGCCGCTGCCGGTGCCGTAATTGCTGATCCAGCCCAGGCCCTGCGCTTCCATGTCAGCGGCCTCCGGCTCCGATCCCTTGTGCGACTCGGGCGCGGCACCGTGGGTCTTGCCGAAGGTATGGCCGCCAGCGATCAGCGCGACGGTTTCCTCGTCGTTCATCGCCATGCGGGCGAAGGTCTCACGGATGAATCCGGCGGCGGAGACAGGATCGCCGTTTTTGTCCGGGCCCTCCGGATTGACATAGATCAGTCCCATCTCGGTGGCGCCGAGATGCTGTTCGAATTTTTCGAGTGGCCGGTGGGCCAGCCACGCGGTTTCGGTGCCCCAGTTCACGTCCTGGTCAGGCTCCCACGTATCTTCGCGGCCGCCGGCAAAGCCAAAGGTGCGAAAGCCCATGGTCTCCAGCGCCACGTTGCCGGTGAGGATCAGCAGATCGGCCCAGGAAATCTTCTGTCCATACTTCTGCTTGATCGGCCAGAGCAGGCGGCGCGATTTATCGATATTGACGTTGTCCGGCCAGCTGTTGAGCGGAGCAAAGCGCTGCTGTCCGCGCCCGGCGCCGCCGCGACCGTCGCTCAGACGGTAGGTTCCTGCGGAGTGCCAGGCCATGCGAACGAATTGCCCGCCATAGTGGCCGAAGTCCGCCGGCCACCAGTCCTGCGAGTCGGTCATCAGCTTGCGGAGGTCATTCTTCAGCGCCTCGTAATCGAGCTTCAGAAATTCCTCGCGGTAGTTGAAGGCCGGCGGCAGCGGATCGGATTTGGACGAGTGCTGATTCAGAAGGTCGACGCGCAACCCGTTAGGCCACCAGTTCCTGTTTTCGACAGTTGGCTTGGAGGCATTTCCTGGAAACGGGCATTTGGCTTCAGTGCTCATAACTTTTCATTCCTTTGTGGGAGCGAGTGTCTCAAACTGCTGCGAAAGAACTTACTTCATAAGAATATTTATCGTTCTTTAGCCGTGCAAACGAGTGCCTGTGGATTCCGCTGAGTTGCCCTAAAAGCAGTGCGGAAATCGGGCAGATAACTCATTTGGTAATAGTTCTGTAGCAATCTCCAACTGTCGCCATATCTTCGCCCAATACAACTTCGGTCAGGTTGCCCTCGTCTTTCCCACTTTGGTAGGGTGTGAATGCGTTCCGGCAAATCGCATTTGCCACTGGCCTAAGCTCGCCAGGGCAGAATCCCCATTGCTCGCGGAAGGAGGCTCTCGGTGCGTAAGCGCTACTACATCATCTTTGTCGCTCGGGAAGAAGACGGCCGCCTCCGCAAGGTGCCCGTTCCGCTTCACTACGCTTATGTTTTTGTCGCCGCCGCCGTCGTGGGCCTCTTCACCATCACGGGCATGGCCGGTTCCTATAGCCGCATGCTGCTGAAGACCGCGCACTACAACCAGGTCCGCTCCGAGAAGGAAGCCCTGCGCCACGACTATCTGCACATGAAGCAGGTAGCCAGCGAGAAGGACGTTCAGGTAGCGTCACTCGGCTCTCTCGCCAGTGAGGTCAGCGCGCTCTACGGCTTGCGGCAGGGCCACACCGCCAAAGCCGGTGCCGATCCCGTTCTTACCCCGGCGATCGAGGCCGCGGAGCCGAGCGACTACATCCACACGCTGGACCAGCTTACTGCTCTGCGCAGCTCTGCGCTCTCCGGCCACATGCGCCGCGCGCTGGAGCCCGCCTTCGGCGTCGGTGACAACGCCGACTGGGGCAGCGTCGCCGATCTGCCCACGCTGTGGCCGATCGAGGGCCCCATCACCAGTTCCTTCGGCGAACGCCAGGATCCATTCAACGGTGAGGGCGCCTTCCACAAGGGCATCGATATCTCCGGCACCATGGGCGAGCCAGTTCGCGCCCCGGCCGACGGCACCGTGCTGATGGCCGGCCCGGCCAGCGGCTATGGACAGGAAGTCATGCTCGATCACGGACACGGTATCCACACCGTCTACGGCCACCTCTGCGGCTTTGCCGTCACGGCAGGGGAAGATGTCCATCGCGGCGATGTCATCGGCTACGTCGGCAGCGAAGGCCGCTCCACCGGGCCGCATCTGCACTACGAAGTCCGCCTCCACGACACGCCCGTGAACCCGCACAAGTACATGCGCGAGACCATGCAGGAGTTCGCCTCCAGCAAGCCGGCCAGCAACGGCACCACCGCCGGCATGATGTAGAAGTCAGTGATCCAGTAACGCGGTGTCCAGGGCGCCAGACCGTAGTGCGTTTATTGCGATGCAGCAGGAGCAACGGCCACTCGCACTACATTGCACGCCACTTTCTTGTTGTTCGGCGTCGTGATCTTCACCTTCTTGCCATTTAGCTCGTAATGAATGCCGCTGCCGACGACGAAATCCGTCGGATTCATCGATTTGTCGCCATCCGTACGACAAATATATTCATTTCCGGCGGAATCGAAGGTCAGGTCAAACACCTGATGCTTCATATGCTTATCGTGCTTATTGGCCACGCCGGCCGGCTGCGAATCTTTGAGCGTCGTGTCGCCTTCGAGCCTCTGAGCCGCCAGCGCGGGTATCGTCATAACCACACTCAGAAATGTCACTGCAGCAAGCTTTCGCATCGATCTTTTCTCCGGGCTCGATTTTAGAGCCCAGATGACATCGCCGATTTACTAATTCTCTGCTCGGAGGCAGGTCTACTCTGAGTTGGCTGGATCGCCGAAGAACGTCCACAGCTCCGATTGACAAATTCTTTTCCCAGGACTAGTGTGCGAGCCGAATGGCCGCGCGCTTTCAGATTCCTCAGATCGTCCATTTCTGCTGACCTGCGCGCCCGGAGTGAAGTGTCTGTAGTTGTAGCTGTCGGCGAAAGACCACCGTATCCGATCACGAAGTATTGCCCGCTGCTATAGCAAGCCAACTGCAGGAACCACCATCTGCCCGGGACGCGTTCGCTATCCCTTACCGCACCATTGCAGCGCCAGGTCATTCCACTGGAGGTAGTTTATGTTTGCTCGCAATGTTTCGTTACGCCTCAAGCCAGGCAAGCTAAACGAATTCAACCGCAGTTTCGATGAGGAAGTCCTACCTCTTCTCCGTAAACAGCCCGGTTTTCGGGAAGAGATCATCTTCGCCCATCCGGGCGATGTCGAGTTCACCGCAATCAGCCTGTGGGACACCAGGCAGCATGCAGACGCCTATAACGCCTCGGCATATCCCAAGGTGCTGCAGGCGCTGCACAGCGTCCTGGACGGCACTCCGCGGCTGCAAAACCTGAATATCGTCAGCTCTACGATGGAGCATGCCAGCGCCGGATCTGGCAAAGCTGGGTCAGCTTCGTCTGCCGGCACATCCGGCAGAGAAACCCCTTCGACCATGGAGAACAACAAGGAGATCGCGCGGAGATTCATCGAGGAGTGCTGGAACAAAGGAGACAAGGCCGCGATGCGGGACGTGATTGCCGACAAGTGCCGCTATCACGATCCGGCCTTCCCGGGAGTCCAGAATCTTCCCGAGCACATTGCTACCTGCCGCAGCGCCTTCCCCGATCTCCGCTTCACCATCGAAGACATGATCGGCGAGCGGAATGAGGTCGTCATCCACTGGACCGTCCGCGGCACCCAGAAAGGGCCATTCCTTGGCATACAACCCACCAACCGCTCCTGCACCGTCTCCGGCACTTCCATCTCCCGCATCGAGGGCGGCAAGCTGGTCGAACATTGGGCGGATTGGAACGTCATGACGTTGATGGAACAACTCGGCGTGGCTGCCGCGCCGAAGACTGAAGAGAAAGTCGCGCGCACAAGTAAAGCGTGATCGTTCAGCGATGAGGGGTCGAGGCAGGAACCTTGACCCCTTTTTCTGCGCCGCGTGACCATCCCGCGGTCTCTTTGTTAGCATCCATCGTTCCTGTATTTCCGGCTCTTGCTGTCCCCTGGTCCGTTGTTAGACCTATCCGATCTCCTGGAGGACGATGTCGATGAGTCGTTCCGTCCGCTGTATGCTTCTCGCGCTTCTCGTGATGGTGCTTGCGTCTCCGGTCTTCGCACAGGTCGCCATATCCGTCTCCTTCGGGCCGCCGGCTTTGCCGGTCTACGAGCAGCCTCTTTGTCCCGCTGAAGGTTACATTTGGACGCCTGGCTACTGGGCCTGGGACCCTGACTACGGCTACTACTGGGTTCCCGGCACCTGGGTGCTGGCTCCGCAGGTCGGCTATCTGTGGACCCCGCCGTGGTGGGGCTGGGAGAACGGCGCATACCTCTTCCATACCGGCTACTGGGGCCCCACCAGTTGGCTTCTACGGCGGCATCAATTACGGCTTCGGCTACTTCGGCCGCGGCTTCGAGGGCGGCCGCTGGCAGGGCGATCACTTCTTCTATAACCGCTCCGTCATGAACGTGAACGTCGTCAACATTCACAATGTCTACAACGAGACGGTCGTGAACCGCGGACCCGAAAACCGGGTCGCCTACAACGGCGGCAATGGCGGTGTCACCGCCCGTCCGACGCCGCAGGAAGAAGCCGCGGCGCGCGAGCGCCATCTGCCGCCCATCGCAGCGCAGACGCAGCATCGAGACGAAGCCCGCACGAATCCGCAGCTCCGCGCCTCCGCCAATCAGGGCAGACCGCCGATCGCTGCCACCGAGCGGCCCTGCCTCGTTCAGCGGACATGGTGTGGTTCGCTGCAAGAGCCGCCGGGGCGCCCTATCATCCGCCCGCGAATGCGCCGGGGAACCGTCCCGCCGCAAATGCGGGAGAAAATCGTCCTCCGGCGAATGCCGGCGAGAACCGCCGACCGCCGCTCCGACCCACGCGCGTGAGCTTCCGCAGCACGCCGTCACCACACCGCCCAGCACCGGCAATCCCAAGCTGGATCAGAAATATCAGCAGCAGCAGGAGAAGCTGGTACAGAAGCAGAACCAGCAACATCAGAAGCTTCAGCAGCAGCAGACGCGGGAAGATCAGCGGGCCACGCAGCAGAATTATGCTCAGCCCCGACAGCAGCAGGTGGAGCAACGGCACCAGCAGCAGACCCAGCAGATGGAACAGCGCCACGTGCAGCAGACGCAAAGTCTACAGGAGCGACAGGTCAGGCCCAGCGGCGGCAGGCCGCATTAACGTGAAGGGAGAGCGTGCAGTCATTCCGGATCCAACAATCCTGAATGGCTGCGCACTCGAAACAGAGGCAGCTGAACGTAAAACGTAACAGGTGCTGGCCGTTTCCTATGCGGATGTGCAACACGGCAACGCCATTCTCAAACTTCTCCGGAAACTCCGTGACTGGAGGCATCCCTTGAAACTACTGATCACGTGGCTCGCGGTCGCATCGCTCGCGTCTCTCCCCGCGCTGGCGCAGCATCCTGAAGGCCATCCCGGCGGCGCAACGCATGCCGCCCCTATGCACACTCCGCCCAGGCAGGGGCCGGCACCCTATCACGGTACGCCGCAGACACACGAGGACCGTCATTACGCCGATCGTCCCGATCATCCCGACGTGCCGCACGTCGACGGCAACCGGTGGGTCGGGCATGACGGCGGCCCCAATAATCCGCACTATCATCTGGATCGCCCATGGGAGCACGGCCACTGGAATGGCGGCTTCGGTCCGTCGCATCGCTGGCGCATCGAAGGCGGCGGCCCGTCGCGCTTCTGGTTCCACGGCTGGTACTGGAGCGTCGCGCCCTATGACCTCGGCTTCGTGAACGGCTGGCTATGGGATTCGGACGACATCGTCATCTACGAAGATCCCGATGACCCAGGCTGGTACCTCGCCTACAACGTGCGCCTCGGTACGTACGTGCATGTGATGTATATGGGCTGAGCCAGAGAGCCTGAAAGAGCAACGGCCTGTCATCCGGCAGGCCGTTGTTGTCAGTCCACCGATCACTCCGCCCGCAGTGCCTCCACCGGATTCACCGACGCTGCGCGATGCGCGGGCAAAAAGCTTGCCGCGAGCGAGGCCAGCCCAAGCAATACGGCCACTCCGCCGAGCGTGACCGCGTCCCATGCCTGGACGCCGAACAGCAGGCTGCGCATCCCGAGCGACGCGCCCACCGCGCAGACCAGGCCGATCGCTAGCCCGGCTCCTATCAGCCACCCTGCCTGTCGCATCACGAGCCTGTAGACCGCGCCGCGTTGCGCTCCGAGCGCCATGCGTACGCCAATCTCCCGTGTCCGCTGGCTCACCGAGTACGCGA
>CAWBPB010000023.1:0-10198 GCA_963790555.1 uncultured Acidobacteriaceae bacterium
CGTCTTGCGCGTCCCTCTTCAATTTTGATGGGACGGAAAGCTCGTTGATAAGGCTGAATTGACCCAGACATCTTCAGCAAGGATTCAGGTTCGCGTGTTTCGATAATTGATTACTTGCAGTAGTTCCACTTGCTTCATTGCGAATGCCTCGGTCAAAGGAGGTAGACGCTTGAAGATATCCACTCCCCCGAAAATTTCGCTAGTCCTGTTGGCGGTCGTTCTGGGGGCCCTTTCTCTCTCATCCACTTCGGCCCGCGCCCAGGCTAACAAGCCGATCGTCTTCCTCATCGTCCTTGAGAACAAGAACTGGATTGGCACCGGCGGCATCTCCGGCAGTCCGGAGGCTCCGTACATCAACCACACATTGGTGCCGATGGCGGCGGTCGCCAATAACTACTTCAATCCGCCGGGCAATCACCCCAGCCTGCCGAACTACTTCTGGATGGAAGCAGGCACGAATTTCGGAATCTATGCCGATGGGTCACCCGCCCGCTATCACCAGGGCACACATGCGCACCTGACAGAGCTTCTGCACAACGCGGGCATTCCGTGGCGCGCGTATGCGGAGTCGATCACCGGAACGATCTGCCCGCTGTCGCCCGAGGGCGCCAGGGACGCCAATGGTGGCCAACTCTACCAGCCGCACCACCTTCCGCCCATCTACTTCGATGACATGACGAACGGTAGAAATGCTCACTCCTCCTATTGCATCCAGCATGTCAGGCCGCTGACGCAACTGGGCAGCGACCTGAAGAACAACGCAATCGGACGATACAACTTCATCACCCCCAGCATGTGCCACGACGGCCATGACACTTGCGGCGGCAACGAGATCGGGCACATCGACACTTGGCTGCGGAACTTCCTGCCGCAGATCTTCGACTCCGCGCAATACAAGGCCGGCCACGTCATCGTCTTCATTGCCACGGACGAGGCGCGGAACGGCGATGGACCAATTCCATTCCTGGCGCTGGGACATGGCGTAAAGCGCGGATATAAGAACGAGATCCGCTACACGCATAGTTCGCTCTTGCGGACGCTCGAAGAGATACTTGGTGTGGGCCCGCTGCTGGGACATGCGGCAGGCGCGAATGACCTGCGCGATCTCTTCTCTGCCTACCCATAAAGACAGGCAGAGAAGAAAAATCACGCAGTTGCGGACTAACGGGTCTTCGGCTGGACGATGATGTTCTGCGGGTGCGCGATCGCGTAAGGCGAGCCGGCGGCGTGCGTGGCGCTGGCGGGCGTCACCGTGAACACATAAAGCTTTTCAGCCGAGCGGCTGATTGCGTATAGGTGGTTGGCATTGTCCCAGAAGAACTGATCGATGGGCTTGGTGGTGAGCAGCCCGGTGTCGTGCGTGATCGGGCTCGCGCCGTTGAAATGAAAGACCTGCAGGCCGGCCGTTCCTCCCACGGCGAGCAGCTTGCCGGACGGGGACATCTTGATGTCGCTGACGCTGCCGACCGAGGTGGACGGCATGTTCGCGAGCCTGCTGGTGGTGGTCAGGTTGCCGGAGGCGTCGGCAGTGAAGGTGGCCAGCCGCGCCGGGCCGTCGGGAGTGAAGCCGCTCTGCGTGACCCCCTGAAAGGTAATGGCGACGTGGTTGGTGGGATCGGCGGCGGCCTGCGAGGGACACCAGAAATCTCCGGCCTTCGGCGCCGGGTTTTTGACCGAGATATTGATCTGGTTCAGCAGTCCGCTGCTGCTGCGCTTGAAGCCGGCGATCTCCCAGTACATGTCGTAGAGGCAGACGGCGGTGTAGGCGTAGACGTTGTTGCCGATGAAGGTGGCCGGCAAGTAGAACCATTCGCCGGATGCGCCGCTGCCGCGATTCTGTAACCCACCGGAGTACTTACTCACCGCAAAGGACTGGTAGGAGTTGTTCGCGCAGTTATTGCCGTCGAACTCCAGGTCGTATAGCGAGGTGCCCGTGTGATCGAGAAACAGCGGGCCGGAGCTGCCGCAGTCGCCCTGGTTGTAGCGCACGATGTCATTGGATGAGGTCCAGCGCAGGGCGCCGTCCGACTCGATGGCCAAGCTCGTGACATAAATGCCGTTACGCGTGGAGCCGAAGAGATACTTGCCATTGACGGCCATGCTGGTGACGTCATCGGCAAAAGGTGATCCCGTGACCGGGGTGAGTTTTCCGCTGGATGCCGCGGCGAATCCGTTGATTTCGTTGGTGCTGCTGTTGTTGGGATTGCTGGAAACATATACGTAGGCGACAGGTGTCTGCGCACTGGCGGGTGCAGACGCGATGTTGGCGCATGCCGCGCTCGTTGCAAGCGCGGTAACTAGGCAGGCAGATGAAATGCGAATCACAACAGTTCTCCTATTCCGATCGGAGGGCCGAAATGCCGAGTTAGATGCAATTTCGTGCCTGTACAGCGTACATCCGTCTAAATTGCGGAAAAGCGGTCAGCTTCCGTGTAGGGGATGGTTTCCGCGATTCCGCAGGAGGCGAGGAACGCGCGTGGCCGCCGTCCTGCTGTTTCCGGATTGCCGCGGCTGCGGATGCTGGCAAAATAGAGTGATCGCGCAATGCGGAAAGGAGCCTCCCTTTGAGCCGGGAACCGGTGCTATCCCAGACTCGGGAAGCCGTGCCATCCCAGACCGAGGATGTCCGTGGGCATCCGCTCGCGGGCGACGCTCCAACCGCCGATAGGGAGCGGGGCAGCTCGTATCTGCGCATTTTCAAGTCAAATGTCTTCGTGCGGGACCACGATCGCAGCCTGAAGTTCTATGTCGAGAAGCTCGGCTTCAGCGTGGTGGCCGAGGCTCGATTTGAATTTGGCCGCTGGGTCGCGATGGCGCCGCCTGACGGCAGCACCATCCTGGCCCTGGTTGCTCCGCATCGCGGCACGGAGAACTACAAGCTGATCGGGCGGCACACGCAGATTGCCTTCATCGCCGAAGATATTCACGCCACTTACGATCTGTGGCTCAGCCACGGCGTGCGCTTTCTGCATCCTCCGCAGCCGCAGTTGTGGGGCGGAGTCTTCGCCACCTTCTGCGATCTGGACGGCAACGTATTCGACCTGCTCGGCTCTGACGAGATGAGCCGGGACATCGAAGCGCAGCGCCGAGTGAATGCCGAGAAGTTGGAGATGGAGCGCCGCGCAGCGCAGGAGCTGGAGATTGCCAAGCAGGTGCAGGCGCGGCTCTTTCCACAAACGTTTCCGCCGCTGCGCACGCTGGACTACGCAGGAGCATGCATTCAGGCGCGCCATGTCGGTGGGGACTACTACGACTTCTTCCCCCTCGGGCAGGAGCGGTTGGGGCTGCTGGTGGGTGACATTTCGGGCAAGGGGATTGCCGCAGCGCTGCTGATGGCGAATCTGCAGGCTAATCTGCGAAGCCAGTTTGCGCTGGCGCGCGAACAGCAGGGGCTGTTCCTGCAGTCGGTGAACCGGTTGTTTTACGAGAACACGGCGGAGAGTGCATACGCCACGGTCTTCTTTGCCGAGTACGACGACTTTGCGCAGCGGCTGCGCTACACCAACTGCGGGCACCTTTCCGCGCTGCTGCTGCGGCGCGATGGCGAGGTGGAGTGGCTGCACTCCACGGGCACGGTGCTGGGGCTCTTCCGGGAATGGCAGAGCCCGACGGTGGAGTGCCAACTCCATTCCGGGGACACCCTGGTGCTCTACACCGATGGAGTGACGGAGTCATTCAACGGCGCGGGCGAGGAGTTTGGCGAGCATCGTCTGATCGAATCGATGCAGCGGCACCAGGAACACGAGGCGCAACGCATCGTGTCGTCGGTGATTGGCGAGCTGCAGACATTCAGCCCGCAGGAGCAGCACGACGACATCACGCTGATCGTTGCGAAGTGCCGCGGCAATGCATAGGCACGTTCCTCCTCAGGGCATTCTCGAAACGGGCAGTGACTGGTCGATTACAAATGCTGCGAATTTCATGACCCCAGCCGTTGTGCGATAGGGAAGTCGGCCGGTGATCGCCAGTTTTGCGACACCGTGGACCATGGACCAGGCGAGAAGCGCATAGCGTGCCGAATTCCCGGGGATCAGCCGCTTTTCCTGGAGACAGACGCCGACGAGGCGGGCCATGGTCGAAAAGGCCTGTTTTGCGGCTCGGGCGGCGTCCGGATGCCCCTGATGTGAAAATGGAGCGTCAAACATGACCGTGAAGTGCTCGGGCCGGCGCAGGGCAAAGCGGATGTAAGCGAGTCCGGCGTGCTTCAGTCGATCTAGGACATCAGACTGCTGGCTCGCAGCGGACACCATGAGGGCGGTCAACTCCTGATAACCCTCCGTGGCGACGGCCGCGATCAGGTCTTCTTTATTCCGGAAGTGACGATACGGAGCGTTGTGCGAGACCCCGGCGCGGCGCGCGACCTCACGAAGAGTGAAAGCGTTTGGTCCAACCTCCCGGATCAGCCGGATGGCTGACTCGAGCAGGGCTCTTCGTAAGTCGCCGTGATGGTAGGGCCTAGGCATTTTATGGGGCTTCCTGATCGTCGTTGAGTCTAGGTGTTGACAGTGGCAACACCCAGCATCGCATAGAAATTTGTTCAGCCCATGTTGACAGTGACAACATAAATGCATCACCATGGTAGGAGCTCGATGTTGACGACGTCCACATTAACGACCAGAGAGGGGATATGCCATGAAGGAGAGGATGAAAACCAGGCTTGCCGGTGTATTTCACTTTGCGGCCGCAAGTCTGAAGCGAGACCCATTTGCACTGCTGCTTCTGCTCTGCGCCGCCATCTTCCTGTTTGCCGGATTTGCGTCGAGTCCGGCCGACGACGACCAGCCTCGAGAGGACAGCCAGGAAGCAATCCGACGGTTCTGGGACGTCTATCACGGCAACGACTACAACGCGATTCCACAGGCCCAGGCCAAGTTAGAGCGAGCCATTCGGAACGACCCAAATAACCCGACGCTCTATGCCCTCCTCGGCGCTACACACTTCTGGCACATCGGCGAAGCGGCACGCGATCCGAACCCGCGCGATCCGGCTCTGGCGCAGGACATGCCCGCCGCCGTCACTTTTTTCGGCAAGGCGCTTGATCTCGACTACTACAGCAAACACCCGATCGGCTATATCAACGACGACCATCTGCCTGGTTATCTGGGAATCACCACCGTGCACTTGGGTCAGATGACGAACGATCCGGAACTGATTGCGAAGGGAGACCAGACGCTGGATTTCGCGGCGTACGAATTTCCCGAGTTCAACAACTTCAACCGCTGGGCTGCCCACAATAGTGATCCAAAGGACAGTCCGACGTATGCGAAGGCGCTGGACGCGCTGTGGGAGGGCCTCGACAGCTGCAGCGGGACTACTGTCGATCGCACAAATCCGGATCTGAAGCCATATCTTGGCCTGCTTACTTCTGTGGGCCGTAAAAAAGCATGCCGGTGGGAAAGCAACATAGCCCCGTACAGCTATGAGGGGTACATGCTCAACCTGGGCAACGGGCTGGTGAAGGCCGGCCAAGTGGATGCCGCGAGAGTGGTCTACAACAATGCCCGGTATGCCACAAACTATTCCACCTGGCCCTATAGGTCTGTTCTGGAGGCAATTGCGTCTTCGGATCTTGAGGCTCGCGCCGCGCTCTATGCGGATGACAATCCGAAAAACGATCCGCCGCTAGGCGTTCCCAATCGTGGGTGCTCGTATTGTCACGCGGAGGTGTCGGAGCAAGGCAGCCGCTGAGCCAATCCCTTGTTGCGAGTTCAGACAACCGCGTGGATGGCGAGCAACTGCTCTAGCAGCGGCTTGAGCTTGTCGAGACGGAGCGCGTTCGCGCCGTCCGATTTGGCGCTGGCGGGGTCGTTGTGGACTTCGAGGAAGATGCCGTCGATACCGGCGGCAACCGCAGCGCGCGCAAGAACGGGGATGAACTCGGGCTGTCCGCCGGAGACGCCGTTGGCGGCGGAGGGTGTCTGGACGGAGTGCGTGCCGTCGAAGACCACGGGCGCCAGTGCGCGCAGAATGGGCAGCGAGCGCATGTCGACGACCAGGTTGTGATACCCGAAGCTCGCACCGCGCTCGGTAAGGAAGACGCGCGTGTTGCCGGTGGAGGCGATCTTCTCGACAGCGTGCTTCATGTCGCCGGGCGCAACGAACTGGCCCTTCTTCACGTTGACGGCACGGCCGGTCTTGCCCGCCGCCACCAGCAGATCGGTCTGGCGGCAGAGGAAGGCCGGGATCTGGAGCACATCGCAGGCTTCCGCGACCGGCGCGCAGTGCGCGGGCTCGTGCACATCGGTCAGGACGGGGAGGTGCGTGTCCTCGGCTATGCGGCGCAGGATGCGCGTGCCTTCGGCCAGGCCGGGACCGCGAAAGCTCGAGACCGAGGTGCGGTTGGCCTTATCGTAGGAGGCCTTGAAGATATAGGGGATTTTGAGATCGGCGGCGATGCGCTGGATGGCTTCGGCCATCATGCGTGCGTGCTGCTCGGTTTCGATGACGCAGGGGCCGGCTATCAGAAAGAGCTGTCCGCGGCCGACCGGGACATTGCCGATTTCGAAGTCGTGTTGGGGCATTAAGGAAAGCATTACAGCAAGTCAGCCGGTCGGCAAGTCAGCGGGGCGATATCTGCAGTTCGATGCCGCCGCCGCTTGCATTGGGGGCGTTGAGAACAGGCAGGCGAAAGTTGGAAACTGGTGAAGTCGGACTGGGTGCGTTGCGCAACGCTGTACTCGGTGAAAGTGAGCGGCGTCCCCGGGCAGATGTGCCGCGGCTTCGTGGGGCGATCGTGCCCCTCATTCCAGTTGTTCGAGAGTGGGAGCGACGTGGTCCAGACGGCCGGGATGCTGAACTCCGCAGGGTCCGGGTCGAGGGTTCCCGTCCAGCCGGAACCTTGTATCCCGCTGGCGGCAGGAGTTGCCGGGCCGGAGCAGGGATCCTCGGACCAGCGAGTGTCCAAATAGGTGAGCCGCGGCTGGCGCAGGGCGTAGCGGCAGGTGATTCCATTGATCTGAGTACGCGGCGATGCCCAATTGATATCCGGCGAGCAGATACCGAAGCCGGGCACAACGAAATCATGCGTGGGGATGTCGATGCGCCGTACCGGGCCGCTGCGCAACTGCGTCCATGCAAAGGTGAGATGAAGGGTGACCGGCGTGGACTTCAACTGATCGAAGACAGCACGGTCGACCTCGAAGTGAACGCTAAAGTCCGGCTGGCCGGGAAGTGACCGATTGGTGTACGTAGCCTGCCAGGGGGAATTCCAGACGAAGCCATGCGGGCCTTCGATCGCGACCCTCACGTTCTCCGCCGACCATGCGTATCCATCACCGACGCCGGAGATCCGCAGCGGTAGCGTGATCATGATCCACTTCGGGCTGCGTGCCAGGTAGGCGGTGGGCTGGTCCAATGGATCTTGAGCCGGCAACTGCAACGATGGAGGTTGCGTATTGTTCACCCGCGGATAGGCGCGATGTATGAGCGCGTCATCCGGGATGAGGGATGTACCGGTCCAGATCACAACCACAAGCGCGATCAGCAGGATGCGCGCAAGCCACGTCCGGCGTGCGAAATATTGGAACACCACGATGGCCAGGAGTCCGCAGAACAGTAGCGGGAGCGTCAGGTGATCGGGCAGCGGATTTGAGATGCCGATTTGGTTCAAGGCCGCCGAGAGCGCCGAGACTGCAATGAAGCCGAGAAGGATGCCGAGAAGGGCGAGCGTTATGCGGGCAAAGCTGGAAGTGACGGCGGCGAGTGCGAGCAGCGGCAGGACCACAACGGCGCTGATCAGGTACAGATTGAAAAGTAGAGCGGGAAGATATCCAAGCGGATGAAAGCCGGCCTTCATAAGCAGGAAACATTGCGCGAGGAAGAGCGGCAGATAGAGGAGGGAGAAAATGAAAAGCGCTTTTGCGGCGACGAGCTTCTTCCACTCATAAGGTTTCGTGATCCAGAACTGACGGTCGCCCACTAGCGTTTCCGCATGGATGACGCGGCTGATGAGCAGCCACCAACTGACAGGCACCAGCAGGGTGAGGCAACTGGCGAGCAGCGTCGAGTTCAAGAAAAAGTCGCCGCCGGCTACAGCACTCATATAGCGGGGCCGCAGCCATTCGCTGGGATACACCCAGGCGAACGCAGCGGTGATGGCGAGCGAGACGAGGATCTCCGGCAGAAAGTGGCGAGCATCCTTGGCGAAGATATGCAGTATCTGCTTCATGCTTCCGTCCTGTTGGAAGACTGGGCCGCCGCGGTGCGTCCGGACCTGGCAATGGCCAGGAAGATGGATCGCAGCGGCATGGGAATGACAGAGATATCGCGCGCGGAAGGAAAGAGCGCGGCAAGCTCCTGCGCGGTATCGGCGCGGAATTCGCTGTGCACGAAACGAATCACCGAATCGGCGGCCTCAAGCTGCAGCCAGGCCCGGGGCGGATTGGCCGGCGCAGGCAGCGGGCCGTTGAGCGTGATGGTGATCTCGCGGAAGCGATCGGCGAGCGCGGACATCTCCTCGGAAAACAGCAGCCGTCCCTGTTCGACGTACCCGATGTGACTGGCGAAGCTTTCGATCTCCGCCAGATCATGCGAGGAAAGAAAGATCGTCGTCTCCGGAGCGCGGTCCAGCAGACCCTCAATCAGCTCGTCGCGCACCAGCGGATCGAGGCCGGAGAAAGGCTCGTCAAGAACGATCAGCGAGGGCCGGTAGGCAAGTGCGCCGGCAAAAGCTGCCTTCATGCGCATGCCGCGGGAGAGATGCTTGAGCTTGCGTGTGAGTGGAAGATCGAATTGCGTGATGAGTTGCTGCTCCAGACCGCGGTCCCACTGCGGATAGAAGGGACGGAGATAGTCGAGCAGGAAAGCGACCGTCATCCACTCCGGCAATTCCTGATTTTCTGAGACGTATCCGATGCGGGTGAAGCAGGCTCCGGCGAGTGCGCCGGAGTCGATGCTGAGTACGCGCGCATGCCCTGCCGTGGGGCGAACGATGTTCATTAGCAGCTTGATGAGCGTGGTCTTCCCGGCGCCATTCGCGCCGACCAGCGCGTAGATCGCGCCCTGGGGCACGGTGAGGGTGACATTGCTGAGTGCGGATGTGCGGCCGTAGCTCTTCGAAAGCCTCTCCGTAAAAACGGCGGGGTCCATCACTGTCGACCTCCAGGTTTCGATTTAGCGCCGCCTTGTGCGCCCTCTCCACCAAGCTGCTGCCAATGTGCGGAGACCGAGGCAAGCATCTCTTCTCGCGTGATGCCGAGCCGCTTGGCTTCGACCACCAGCTCTTCGATCTCGTGACCGAGGAGTTGCGTGCGCTCCTTCCTGGTGGAATCAGGTAGCGAGGCGACGACGGTGCCAATGCCCGGACGAGTCTCCAGCAAACCTTCGTTGACCAGGTGCGCAACCACCTTGGCCGCGGTGTTGGGATTGATTTTTAGTTCCTTGCTGAGCGCTCGCACGGAGGGATAAGGATCGCCGGGACGCAACTGGCCGGAGACCATGGCCTTTTTCGAGGCATAGACGATCTGCTCGAAGAGCGGGATACCGGCACGGAACTGGACTCGGAACGGAACCACGCGCGTACTATAACGGGTAGTACACCGGGATGCAAGTGGATATCGTCTATCGCAAGTGTCTCGTTCAGGCTCTCTGTTCGCTACGACAAGAATTTGCTAATGCGCGGTAAAGACCCGGTATTGGCTCTCCCGCTTGCCGACCAGGACGAAGAACGCGTCACCTTCGCTGCGCAGTTTTACCGGAGTGCCGGCCATGTGGTTGGCCAGGCTGCTCTGCTTCAGAAAGGTGGCGCTGAGCGGCAGGTAGGAAGAAGCGCGCGCCACGCGGGAGTGGTCCGGGGTGAGCTCGTACTCCGTGCCGCCGACCTGGACGGTGTAAACGGCGCCGCGGATATCCGAGCAGCGCGCGGAAGCATCCAAAGTGCGGCGGGCGGTGTTGCCGTAGGTTGCCGCGTCAGTCTGCGTAGAACTGGAGCAGGAGTTGCCCACGACGATGGTGCGCACCCGGGTGAGCACGCCATCCTGATACGCGGCCGCATTGCTGGCCGCAAGCGTGAGCGGCATGGCGAGCAGAAGTGCGAAAATGGCCGGCTGGCGCTTCATCGCAGACAGAGTAGCAGTGCGGACAGCACAGCGAGAATGCCCCGGCGGCGGAGGCGAGGCTGACACGGAAGTACGAGCCTGAGAATGGCGTTCCCGTGCTTGCCCCGCGGCGTGTTGTCGGAGATTGATATTGCCCCGTCTTG
>CAWBPB010000024.1:0-30053 GCA_963790555.1 uncultured Acidobacteriaceae bacterium
ACATCTTGTAGCAGGTTTCCATGTCCGTGAGGTTGATGTTCGTCAAACAATTCGAGGAGAGAGTGAGCACCCAGTTGCCAACCCAGTGCCAAAAATACAGGACCCTGTGCGGCGCGCCTCCCAAAAAGCGCGAACCATAGACGACATCTGCTTTGCCCGCGCGAAGGGGCTCAAGGAGTTGATGAAAATCTGCAGGGTCGTATTCAAGGTCCGCGTCCTGGATGACAACAAAATCGCCAGTTGCCTCTGAGATGGCCCGGCGCAGCGCGGCTCCCTTGCCCATGTTGCGCGGCTGAAGAAAAACCCGCAGCTTCGGATAATTGCCCTCAAGCTCCCTCAAAATCTCAACTGAGCCGTCGCGTGATCCGTCATCGACGCAAAGCAGCTCGATTTCCAGCGGCAACGCAAGAACACGCTCGATCACTTCCCGCAGTGTTGCGCGTTCGTTGTAAACGGGCATAACGACAGACAGCTTCACCTGAGATTCCTTCATATCTGCTGCCAGCGCAGGCCAGTTTTCCATAGCGTAATCTTGTCTACCCTTGTCTGCTCAAGAGTTCATCCATCTCATTTCCGATTCGGACCCATCTTTCGCACAGAAAAAGTCGTCGGCCACCGATGACTGAAACTAACACGAAAATCATCTCCAACTCGACGAGATGACTCCTAGCAAAACAACGCCAAAGCCTCAGAACCGCGGGCGGAGTATTAGGACATTGAAGGCAGCGTCTCGCAGAGAGGTGTTCGCTCAAAGTTAATGAGTATCACCGGGTTGCAGTCTCTTCTGCGTGAGGTCTAGCCTCACCGCTTTCCTAATCTGAACTACCAGATATATGAGGATCAGCAATCCTAGAATCGGAATCCACCGTAGTGCCGGCTGGTTGAATTGTCGGGCGCTGAGTTCCGTCCAGAGATTCAATCCGCGAAATGTTCGGTACCTCTCTAAATTCAGTTTCTGGTCGCCCGGAATACCTAATTCAGAAAGCCGATATAGTTCATTATGCGAAACGAGCTTGTGTTTAAGGAGTCTATAGGCCGCGACGTAGTCTGAGGGCGCGGCGGTCTGCTCCGCCGGCGTCAGCATTGCGTGCTTGATCTGGTGGATTTCCTGATCTTTAACCAGGACGCCCGGTATCTGCAGTATTATCGCGATCAAGGTAACTAGGGCAAAGATATAAAGGCGTCGTCTGGATTGCACCTTTTGAAGCAGGAACGCGCCCGGTAATAGCCACAGTGGAATAGTGGGAACAAGTAAACGAGGCCCCCATGACCAACCACCGTACCATGACCACCATGAGGCGCTCCAGATCAAATTCTCGACGATTAATGCTAGGCAAAGGATGGCCTCTGCACGGTGTCGTTCGAAGAAATCTTTCCAGCCCAACACACCAAGAATAAGTATTGGGCAAAAGATAAACAGCCCCTTGTTAAGTGAACCCAGTAGTTTTGGGACGGTATGCCACAACTGTGACGGAAAGAACTGCCCGGATTCGCTTCCGTACCCGGACTCCAATGGACTACCAAATCGGACGACATTCAGCCAGGAGAGAAAACAACAGGCCACAAGGAGGGGAAATGTAAATGAAGCCAAGATTTTTAGTCGATGCCGCAACTCCCCTGGCCGCGTAAACAAGTAGATTGCGAAAACGGGGAAAAATACGACGTAAATGAGCTTCACAAGAACCAACCAAGCAAAAGCTATTCCTCCAGCAATCAAAGCTGGATAGCTCCGCCGTATCACGCTGTATACAGCGAGCATCAACAGTCCCATTTGCATAGCCTCGCTGCAATCAGAGACGGCATATGGCCAGGTCAGGCTGCCGAGGCCGAGACCCACAAGCAAGAGATTCACGTGTATTTCCGCAATGCCAAATAATCGAAGAAGCTTGGCAAAGAAGACCAATGTAAGTAAGGCAAATGGAATATTAGCGAAGGAAATAAGGAACCAAGTCAGTTCCGGATTAGGCAGCCCCGTCATCCTAGATAAGGGTCTGGCGACGGCAACCATCGGAATATAGTAGAGGGGAAGACCAATTCCGTACTTTGAATAGCTTCGGCCGTCCCGCCATGTCAGGGTTCCTCCTGCACCATAGGGGATATCGAGTTGCCCGCGCTCAACGATCGCTTCTGCTGTTTGTACGGAGAACGATGTGTCTGAAACCTGAAGGTAGCCTTTCGCTGAGAATACGTAAATCACCAGGCACATCAAAAGCAGATGCCAGAGGGTTCGATTTCGCCGATAAAATGGCGACGCTCGTTCAATCACCATAGCTCTCCGACAATTCGTCCGTAGTGCACGAGATGCTAGCGTCAATGACGTGCTCTCGCAAAACGCAGAAGGGTAGCGTGATCATGTAGGGCTTTTGAGGAATGCGGCGTCGCTTTGGATCGGACCCTACCACAATATCTTAAGGTCCAGAATGACTGTCTCGGTGCGCGCAGAGCTTGCTTGGTTTATAAGCGGATTTCACCAGGTGCTTGGGCGCTGCTGAGAGCGCCTGCTTGACACGCAGGAGGTCGCAGGTTCAAGTCCTGTACCGCCCAGCATCTCAAAATTTTCAGAATGAGCGGGATTCCAGTGATCGCCTTCGCCCCAGGCTGCGGTTAGTATGGCTACGCCTCCGGAGAGCGGAGGCTGAACTTTGCGTGGAGGCGTGTGCTCGATGACTGGTTGGGGAAAAGCCGGACGGGACCGGGCGCGTGAGCAGCGATTCGAGGAGCATCGGACCACCGGTTTGCTCGGCGCATGGTTGTTCTTGCGGTTGGCGCTGTCGCCTACACCGACTGGAGTGGTCGTCGCCAATGTTTCGCTGGGCTATCTCTATGTATTCCCGATCGCACTGAGCGGGCTGATCAATCCGTTGCCGATCACGGTCGCGCTGGCCGTGGTGTGCACGATCCTGCAGGATGTCTTCGGGCCGCCGGCTGACTCGCTTCACTTACGCATTGCTCACAACGTCATTGGGCTGGCCAGTTTCCTGGTGGTGGGATTTCTGGTGACGCTGATCGCCCGGCAGCGCGATCGTCTGGCGACCGAGGTGCGAAGACAGCGCGATGCCTACGAGCGCGACCTGGTGCTGGCCGCGCAGGTGCAGCGGCGGGTTCTGCCGGCGCCGCCGACGCTGCCCGGCTTCGAGTTGGCCGCGGTGATGCATCCGGCGCGGCTGCTGGGAGGCGACTATTACGATTTCTTCCAGATATCGGAGGACGTCGTGGATGTGGTGATCGCGGATGTCTCCGGCAAGGGTGCAGCAGCTTCTTTGCTGATGCCATCGCTCGCGCTGGCCCTGCGCACCCGTGCGCGGGAGTTGAGCGGACCCGCCGCGATCGTAAAGGATCTTGACGAGTCCCTGAAGCAGATCACGAATGGAGCGACATTCGTCACGATCTTCTATGCGCGTCTGCATGCGGCCGAACGAACCCTGGAATATGCCAGCGGAGGACACAATCCGCCGCTGTTGGTACGAGCAGGACGGGCGCTTTCTCGCTGCTGGAGGAAGCCGGTCCCATCGTCGGGATTCTGCCGGAGGCGGAATTCTCGAACACAGTGGTTCAGCTGGAACGGGGCGATGTTCTGACGCTATACACCGATGGAGTGACCGAGCAGGAAAACGAACGCGGACGAGGAGTTTTCGATCGAACGACTGGAGAGAGTGGTTCTGAGCAAGCAGAAGGAATCCGCGAGCGTTGCCGTCAACGAGATTGCGGATGCGGTTTCCGCGTATGCGGGAGGGCAGGAACAGGCGGACGATCTTACGGTGGTGGTGGTGAAGGTGCTGTAGAGGGCGCGACTCAGACTCCGGCGCGGCGGCGTGAGAAAAAGACAGGCCCGGCGATATCCGCCGGGCCTGGGAGGCTGCAGGGCGCTCAGAATTGCATTTTGAGAGCGAACTGGTACTGCCGTGGGGCGTAGTTCGGATCGGTTGCTGAAACCGTGCCGAAGGACGCGTTGCCGAACTGCTGGTTTGAGCTGTTGTTGTTTGGGATGAAGAGGTTCGGCGTGTTGGAGATGTTGTAGGTTTCCACCCGGAATTGCATGTTCACACGCTCGGTGACCGGGAAGTTTTTGAAGAGCGACAGATCGACGTGGCGGAAGTGGGGACCCGTCATCGAGTTGCGCTGGGTGTTCCCAATCGTTCCCAGAGGTTGAGGAGCGAAGGCAGCCGTGTTGAAGAACTCCTTCAGGCTGTGGGGGCCGCCGCGGGGATCTGCGATGGTGTTGGGACGATCGGCTCCACCGCTGTTCTGGGGGACCGCACGATTGTTGAAGCCGTGTGCTTTGCCGTCGCTCTCAATCGGATTGTCGGCTCCGGCGCCGCTGCTGATGATGGAGAAGGCCTTGCCGCTTTGCCAGGCAGCGATGGCGTTCGTTTGCCAGCCGCCGAGGAAAGCCTTTTTAACCCCTGTGAACTCCTTGCCGTACTGGAATTCATAGTTGAGCGAGAGGGCAAAGCGGTTTGTGATGTTGTCTTCCGAAGTGCCGTATTCGGTCGCTCGAATGTTGGTGGGAAGCGCGTTGCTCCAGCCCTGGTCACCCTGCTCCGAGAAGCCGCTGATGTCGCTCAACGCCTTGGCCCAGGTGTAGTTCGCATCGAGAGCCAGTCCCTTGACGAAGCGGCGCTGCAGAGAGGTCTGCAGCCCGTTGTAATTGGAGATGCCTCCGGTAGCCAGATAGCTGACGCCGCTCAGATTGGGAAGCACGCCAGCAAGCGGACGCGCTGATCCGCCCGGATTGGTGATGGGGTTAAACGGCAGCGGTTGGTTGATGTTGTTGATGGATTCCGGCAGATGCTGGCCGATGTTGCCGACGTAGCCGATGATGAAGACGTTGGCGCCGAACTGCTGCTCAAGCTGCAGGTTGAACTGCTGGATGAGAGCCGACTTGAAGTTGGTAGCTTCTGCCACGAAGGACAGACCGGGGATGGTGGAGAGGTTCGCGAGCTGGGCTGCCGAAGGAGCAGCGGGAACCGGGATGCCCTGGTTGATCACGCCGGGCTGGCCGAGAGTCGCGCAGTCCGGGTTCTGGCCTGGTGGCAGCACGCCGCCATTCACGGACTCTTCGATGCTTACCGCAATGGTGGACTGGCATGCCGGTGAGTAGACGGAGGTGAACGGAGCGTTTTTCAGGTCGCCGTTGGAGGTGTAGTTGCCGGGGAAATAGCTGAGTCCATAGCCGCCGCGGATCACGGTCGTGGGTCTTGCCGAATACGCGAAACCAAGGCGGGGAGCGACGTTGTTGTATTGAGTGGGGATGTTCACTGTACTGCTGACGCCGTTCACGTTGGCAATCTTCAATGCGCTGGACAGAGCTGCGGTCGGGTTGGAGAGAGCCTCCAGATAGTCATAGTTCGAGATGCGGTTATGTGCTTCGGTGAAGGGCGTATAGACGTCGTAGCGAACGCCCAGGAGCAGCGTCAACTTCGGGTTTACCTTCCAGCTATCCTGCGCGAAGGCGCTGGGCTCCCAGCTTCGATAGTCGGGAGGGGAGATGTTGAAGTTGCGAGTCTGGCTTTGAAAACCGCCGACCAGCGCTGAGGCAAGCTGGTTGTTCTGCTGCGTCAGTTGGTCGGAGTTGCTATCGGTGGTCAGATTGAACCCGTAGGCACCGACTGCCGAGGCGCTTTGCACGTTCCGCGCCTGTCGGCGAATCAAGCCGGCGCCGAATTTGAAGCTGTGGTTCCCCTTTGTCCAACTGACCGAACCGTTGTACTCGAAGGAGTTGTCGATGTCCTGCAGGGGTACATAGGCGCCGTCGCCGATGTCACCGAACGGGCCAACCGAGATTGGTGTCAGCGAGTCGGCAAAGGGACTGAAGGAAGTCATGCTGGCGGGGAAGCCGATCTTCTGATCGACGCCCGTGCCGTAATTGAGTGGCAACGAGAGGTTATTGATGCGGGTGAATGCTGCCCGGAGGTCGAGCAGAAGGTTTTGATTGAAGGTGTGGGTGTAGCCAACGACATACTGCTGGGCAATGTTGGTTGCGGGACCGTCGAAGTTATATCTGCCGCCGCTGATCTCGATACCGTTCACAACGCCAAATGCCGGAGGCGTGAACGTAGCCACATTGTTGTATGAGAATCTTCCGAACAGCTCGTTGTTCTGATTGAACCGGTGGTCGATCCGGGCGTCGTAGAGATTGTAGTTCTGCGTCTTGTTCGGGCTGATAGTGAAGTTATTGGCCAGCGCCGTGGGATCTGTGTTGGTCGGCTTCGGGAAGAGCTTCAGGTAATTCAGCATGAGCGGATTGATGGGACGGCCCGCGGTGCCGTTTGCCGGCGACAGCAGCGCTTCGGGCGATCCGCCATTTTGACTGTTGATGTCGTTCCATTCCGTGATGTTCGGGACAGTGCCGGTGTCGGTCAAGCCGGAGACCTGGCGGAAGCCTTCCCAGTCGAAGTAGAAGAACGTTCTATCTTTGAAGATCGGGCCGCCGATGCTGGCGCCGTACTGGTTCTGGCGCAGTTCGGGCTTGGGACCGGTGGTCTGGAAGTAATTGCGGCCATCGAAGATGTCGTTGCGGAAGTACTCGTAGGCGGAGCCGTGAAACTGGTTGGTTCCAGAGCGGGTGATGATGTTGATCACACCGCCGGCGGTACGTCCCGCCTCTGCGGCGTAGCTGTTGGTCTGGACGGTGATTTCCTGAATGCCTTCGACGTTCGGCTTGACGCCGATAGTCCCGATGATGCGTTCGTTGTCGTCGACTCCATCGATTACCCAGTTGTTGAGGCTGCTGTCCTGTGCGTTTACGGACAGGCCGGCGGCATTGGTGCGGCGATCGTCGGGTCGGCCGCCGCTGCTGAGACTGTTGCCCTGGCCTTCATTGGCGCCGGGGACGAGGGCCACGAGCTGGACGAAGTTGCGTCCGTTGAGGGGCAGGTCCTGTACGGCCTTTGCGGTCACGGTCGAGCTGACGGTTGAGCTGTCGGCCTGAAGAAGAGGCGTGGTGGCCTGCACCTCCACGGTAGTGGATGTCGCGCCTGCCTGCAGGTGAACATCATTGCGGGCGCGGTCGCCTGCTTCCACGGAAAGGTCGTTGGTAATGGCTGCCTGGAAGCCGGTAGCTTTCACCGTGACGGAGTAGTGGCCGACGGGAAGAAGTGTGAAGGTGTAGTCGCCGGAGGCGCTCGTCTGGGCGACGCGTGTCTGGTTGGTGCCCAGATTGGTAAGAGTCACCGTGGCATTTGGGACGACTGCGCCGCTTACATCTGTAACTGTGCCGAGGATGTCTGCGGTTGTCAACTGACAGAGCCCCGTGGATGTGACAAATAACAGGATCGTGAGAAGGAAAACCGTCTTCCCCCATGCTTTGCGCATTGAAGTCTGTGTCAAGGCAAATGGAGCGGCTGGGAGCAGCAGGCGCCCAGTTGGAACTATCGCTCGTGTTGCCGCGCGAATGTGTCGTTCAGCTGCTTTGGAGAAAGCGTTCACTAGGCCAAAAGGATTCATTTTGTTGTTCCCTAATCGTTATTTCAGAGGCTATATGTATGACTGCTGTTTTTGACTGCACACGAAAACTAGTCTCTTTACCGCTGCGCTGGCAAGTACTCGTAAGGAGTCGCAGGCCGCTTTTTGGAGAGACATCGTTAACTCGCACGATAATGGGCATACGATTGTCTGGCGTTACGGTCTGGTGCCATTGATTGAGTGGCGAATGGAAGAGCCATATGGCGAGCAGAAGGAAAAAGTAACAGTCAGATGCGCTTCACACGCAACCTAACGCTTTCCGGTCACCGTGACAAGTGGCAGAAGCCAAATCAAACTAATGGTTGAGTTAGATACCGTTTCAGCTACCGTTAACGCGCCCCCAGCGGCCGGGTACGCGTCAGGCATACGATTGTCTAAATAACCCTTGCTCCTGTGGTTGCGATGGGAAGATCGAACCGGGATTCATCCATCTTCTGCCGGCCAGTTAGCTGGAGGGGTGCGGGCGATCAGGTATTAGTCCGTTCGCTTGCCTGGAAATGCAGGAACGGATATGTAACCACTTCCTGGCCATGGCTCCGGGAGCGGAGCAGGATCGAAAGAAGGCCAGAGTGTCCGGCCTTCTTCGATCCGACGCTGAGCTTTATTGCTCGAAGCCGGCCAGATAGCCTCCGGTATCGCCGGAGAGCACGACTGCCTTTGAGGGCGAAACGACGTAGAAGATCCTTGGGGTACTGTCGCCGCTGATCGTCACGACGGCGCGGCCGGTGCTGTCTACGGAGTAGGTGCCGGTAGTCATTACGTTTGATGCCAGCCCTTTGGAGCCGCTGGTGTTGCTGGTGGACGATACGTTGCCGGCGCCATCCGCAGCGCCGAGGCTAACGACGTTGAGTTCAGGCCAGGGGATGGTGCCGCCTAGATAGTTCCCTTTGAGCGATGTGTTGGTGAAGGGCGAGCCGGTTTGGGCTTCGCTGAGGCCGGAGCTGGTGGAGGTATCGGCGCCGAAAGCGAATGCTTTCGTACTGCTGACCAGATACAGGACCGTCTTGGTCGCGCTGCTCACGGTGATAGGAGTGCGACCGGTGGTGGCATCTACTGTGTAGGTTCCCGTGTAGGTCTGCTGCGCCGTCAACGAGCCCTTGAACTCATCGTAGCTGGCGCTCACATCGCCCTTTCCATTGCTGGTGAGCAGGCCCAGCGTGATGTCCGGAACATAGGTGGCGGGGGGCTGGAGCGCGCTGCCGGTCATTTCGAGCACGTTTGCTCCAGTGAGGGAGGCACTTGTGAATGGACCGGTTTGCTGCAGGACGACACCGCTGACCATCGGAATGGTGGGGGATGTGTGTCGGCGGAAGTTGTCAGCAACTCGGCAGGGCTCACCTGATAGTAGTGAAACTTCAGTGTGGCGCTTCCGATATTGAGCGTAATATCGCCGCCCAGGGGAAGGGGAATGGTGGTCCCAGTTACGGAAGTGGAGTTGGAAATCTTGCCGTTGTCGTTTAGATCGACACTGCCGCTGGTGATATTGCCGTTGCCATCGGCCTGGAATGAGCCGACGACGGCTACTGGTTGTGAATGCGTATCGTAGCCGCTGAAGCCGAAGGCATAGCCGCCTTTCAGGTTGGCGGGAGGTACAGTGCTTGATGCTGGAGAGTCTTCAGCACGCCGGAGCCGCGCATGCCGGAGCCGGTGGTGTCGTCGAACTCGATGATGCGGATGTCGCTGTCATTGTTTGCTGTCGTGGCGGAGGCAGGGACGGCGAGTGCAAAGGTGACATTGCCGTTCGGGAGGCCCAGCACAAGTTGCCCGAGTCCGTTGGGCGCGATGGAGACGGAGCCGCCAGTGAATGCTTGATCGATCACAGGCTGTTGGTTCAACTCGTTCTCGCTATACGCACCAACTCCGATGGCGCCCTGTGCGATCAGGAAGGAACCGCTGATGGCGACCGGGTTGCCGTTCGGGGTCGTGCCGTTGAACTGGAATGCATATCCTCCGTCGGGCAGCGGGGTGCCTTTGGGATTGATCGTGAAGTTGACATTCTGGGAGGTGGTGTTGGTCGTGGTTTCGTCGGTGACCGCGATGCTCGGGCTGAAAGTGCCGGAGGCGGTGGGCGTACCGGAGATGACTCCCGCGGTGCTGAGGGAAAGCCCGGCTGGAAGGCTGGAACCGGAGGCAACGGCCCAGGTGTATGGAGGTACGCCGCCGGTAGCTGCGAGCTGGAACGAAGGATATGCGGTGCCGACAGTGCCGGTGGGCGCAGTAGTGGTGGTGATCTGCAGCATGCCGCCGCTGATGGCGACGGAGAGATTTCCGGAGGACGCTGAGCCGGACTTACTGTCAGTGACCTGCGCCACAAAGCTGGACGCACCGGCCGCGGTGGGCGTGCCGGAGATGGCTCCTGCGGTGCTGAGGGACAGACCGGCAGGAAGCGAGCCCGATTTGACGGTCCAGCTATAGGGCGCGGTACCGCCGGTGGCGGAAAGAGTTCCGGTGTAGGCGACGGAAACCTGCCCCGGGTTTAGCGATGTCGTAGTGACGCTCAGCGGATTCGATGGCGGGTTGCTTCCTCCACCTCCGCAGGCAACAAACAACCCAGACGCCAAGAGACCCAATAGCAGACGAAAACCAGTCGATTTCACGCACACCCCCAGGTTTGCCGGAAAAGTTTGCTTCCGCATTCGTTAGGCGGGGGAAATTTCAGAGCCGAATTGCTTGTGTCGTATGACGTCGACCGGCAGCGCGTTTGAGCGGCCGGCCTTGAATGCGGGCGAGCTAGCCCTTTGCAAGAAACACGCAACAAGGTAATGCTCTGCCACTGTTGCTTGCAAGAAAAAATTTCACTAATGGCTGGGATACGAGTGTCGCACCGCCTTCATTTATTCCGAGCCGTGCAGGCGCTCCAGCACGACGGCGGTGCTGTCGTAGTCGCCGCGTAAGTCGAGCTGAATGCCGTGTCCCATCCAGTAGCTGCCGCTTGCTTCCGGCTGTGAGAGAAGCTGTTTTGGATCGAGCGGATGCAGCCGGTAGATGGCTTTGGGGTCAAGTCCTTCGAGGCGCACCAGCGGATAGGGGTCGCCGAAGTTTTGTGAGTGCAGATAGGCGAAGAGCACGGCTTGTGTGCCGTCGGAAGATACGTATTCGGTGGCGGCTCGCTCGCTGGGTGCGGCCGGACGCGATGGCGCGATGAGGCGGTATTGCAGGCCCTGCTGGATGGTGGGGCGGATGGTCTTGTAGAAGGCGACCAGGTCTTTCGCGGTGGCCATGTCTTCCGGCGTGAAGTTGTTGAGATTCGCGCCGATGCCGAGCGAGCCTTCCATGGCGACGAGGAAGCGGAACTTGAGCGATGTGTGGCGGGTGCGCTGCGGGTCGGTGACCCAGGCCATCATGACGCCGGGCGTGTAGGCGTGGGTGAAGCCGTCCTGGATGGAGAGGCGGTCGAGCGCGTCGGTGTTGTCGGAGGTCCAGACTTCTTCGGTGCGGCGCATGATGCCGAGATCGACACGGGCGCCACCGCCGGAGCAGGATTCGATTTCGAGCTTGGGATGCTTGGCGCGCAAGCGATCGAGAATCGCGTAGAGGTTGTGGACGTAGGCGACGTAGATTTTTTTCTGGTCGGCGACGGGGACGGCGTCCCAGCCGGGCTCGGACCAGTTGCGGTTGTAGTCCCACTTGAGAAAGTCGATGTCGTTGTTGGAGACCAGCTCGTCGAGCCAGTGATAGGTGTACTCCATCACGTCGGGGCGGGCGAGATTGAGCAGCAATTGGTTGCGGCCTTCAGTGTGGGGGCGGCCGGGGAAGTTCATGGCCCACTCGGGATGCTTGCGGTAGAGATCGCTGTCGGGGTTGACCATTTCGGGCTCGACCCAGATGCCGAAGTCCATGCCAAGCTGATGGACGCGATCGATGACCGGCTTGAGGCCGTTGGGAAACTTCTCTTTGTTGACATACCAGTCGCCGAGGCCCGCGTGGTCGTTCTTGCGCTGGCCGAACCAGCCGTCGTCGATGACGAAGCGCTCGACGCCGAGCTGCGCGGCCTTTTCGGCGAGAGCGACCTGACCGGCCTCGCTGACGTTGAACTCGGTGGCTTCCCAGGAGTTGTAGAGGACGGGGCGGAGCTTAGGATGCGGCGCGCCGGGCAGAATCACGCCTTGCTGAAAGCGGTGAAGGATGCGCGAAGCTTCACCCATGCCGCCGCTGGTGAAGCCGGCATAGAAGGGCGGGGTGGTCGAGCGATTCGCCAGGCGCGAGACGGTATCCGAAGTCGAATGGATTGTAACCGCCGGTGATACGAACCTGATGAAAGGAGCTCTGCTCCATGGTGATGCGCCAGCTTCCGCTCCAGCCGAGCTCGCCGAAGTAGACGGGGCCGTGCTCTTCGTCCGTGCTGTCGGGGCCTTCGAGGGCGAACCAGGGATTGGCCTGATTGCCGGTGGAGCCGCGGCGGCTCTCGATGACCTGGCTGCCGACATCGAGCGGACGCGGATTGCAGTTGCCATTCGCCGGCCCAGCGGCCGGTGAGCCAGTGGGCGCGGTAGTTGCGGTTTTCGAGATTGGGAAGGCTCCAGGTAGCGCTGGCGGCATTTTCAAGGACAACGTCTTCTTTGGTCTGGTTCTCGATGGTGGACCAGCGCTCGAGGATGCTTTGCCCGTTGTAGACGCGGTAGAAGAGATGCACGACGAGCGGGAGCTTGATGTCGCGCATTGTGATTTCGAGTGTCTGGCTGTTCGTTTCGCGCGTCAGATGCTGGTCGACGTACTCGAGGACGACATCGCGATTGCCGCTCGCGAAGGTGGCTTTGAGGTCCGGCTCGGTGTAGAGGCCGGCGCCCCAGGCGGCGTATTCCTGCGGCGTGGTGGTGGTCGAGAGATCAAAGGCTGCGCGCTCAGGCAGGCTATGCGCGGCGGGGATGTCCTGAGTGCGGTCGATGCGCGGTCCCCAGTAGAGAGATTGGAGCCAGTTGCGCTCGTCGACGCCCATGGCGTAGGTAAAGTCGCCGGCCTGGATGACCCAGACCTTCGCGTCGGGGCGGTAGTCGATGCTCTGAGGGTGCGCCATCGGGCTGAGCGAGAGTGCGGAAGAGAGTATAGCGGCGGCGGCAAAGGCGCGCAGAGACACGGGTGGTTCTCCTGGATGACGAACGTCTCACAGTGTAATCGCTTACGTGGTTTCTGTGTGCTGTTTTGCGAGCCGGGCGAGGGCGGCGCCCGAGACTCGCATGATGCGCCAGGACTCCAGCATGAGGGCGCCGCAACTGCGATAGAAGTCGATGGCCGGCGTGTTCCAGTCGAGCACGTCCCATTGCATGCGGGCGCAGCCGCGCTCCAGAGCGATGGCGGCGACGCGCGACAAAAGTGCTTTGCCGATGCCGCGGCCGCGATGCGACGGCTGCACGAAGAGGTCTTCGAGATGAAGGCTGGGGCCGCGCCAGGTGGAGTAGATGGGGAAGTAGAGGGCGAAGCCGGCGGCCTCGCCTTCATCGTCCGCTATGAGGCATTCAAAGAGCGGCCGCGGTCCAAAGCCGTCGCGGCGCAGCTCGGCTTCGCCGAGCTGGACGGCATTGGGCTCGCGCTCGTAGATAGCCAGTGCGTGGATCAGCTTGAGGATGGCGGGAACGTCGGCTTCCGTGGCGAGGCGGATGTGCATGGCGGTCGTCTCGCCATTGAGTGTACGGGCACTGGCCGTCCGGTGCTTGCCGCACGGGCAAAGGCGCCTGCGGCGCGTTCCGCGAGGTTCGCTCCCTTTGGTCGCTCACGCCTGGTGCGATGGCCTCCCGGAACGAACGGCAGGTCCCTTCAGCGAGCTCAACACAGACTCTTCGCGTTCAGGATGACAAGGTTAGCGGTGGGCGCTTCGCGCCGGCGGGGTTGCCGGGAACTACCCCACCCTGGCTTCGCCAGAATGGGGCACCCGGTTTGTTCCGACGACCAGTGCTGTTTGCCTAATGGACGCGGGCGAGGAAGACGCCGAACCAGTGCCGCGGGTCGGTCCAGTGATCGGCGACGGTGAAGCCGGTCTGCGCCAGCAGGTGTTGCGCGCCTTCGATGGTGAACTTGTAACTGTTTTCAGTATGTATGGTTTCGCCGCGCCGAAACCCGAGTGTGAGGTCAAGAGACGGAATTGCGACCTCGTGCGCCAGCAGGCTTTCGAGATGCATCTCGATGCGCGAGCGCTCGCCGTTCCACCGTACTTTGTGGCGAAACTTCATCAGATCGAAGTCGGCGCCAAGCTCGCGATTGATGCGCGCCAGCACATTGCGGTTGAAGGCCGCGGTAACACCGCGCGCATCGTCGTAGGCAGCGATCAGCGTGGGGATGTCCTTGACCAGGTCCACGCCGAGCAGCAGCATGTCGCCGGGCGCAAGCTGGTTGCGGATATCACGCAGCAACTCGCGGGCGTCGGCAGGCTCAAAGTTGCCCAGGCTCGATCCTATATAGAGGACGAGGCGGCGTGTGCCGTCAGCAGGGATCTCGCCGAGACCGTTGGTGTAGTCGCCGACACGCGACTCGAAGGTGACGCCGGGAATGGCCGCAGTCAGGTGGCGCTGCAGCCTGGTCCAGCGCGGAGGCGGAGACATCGATGGCGTAGTAGGTAACTGCTTCCTGACGCCGCACCGCAGCCCGGAGCAGCAGGCCGGTCTTGGTGGCGGTGCCGGCGCCAAGCTCGATCACGGTCAGGTCGCGCTGCTGGCCGTGCGCAGTTGGCGCGGATGCTGCTGCGATGATTGCTGCCGCATTTGCCTGGAAGATGCCACGCTCGGTGCGGGTGAGGTAATACTCGTCGAGCTCGGTGATCTGTTCGAAAAGATGAGAGCCCTCCTGATCGTAAAAGAGCCAGGGGCTAAGCACACGCGGCCGCGATGTGAGGCCGCGAAAGACCTCGGAGCCGAGAGCGGTATATGCCGCCGCCGGCAACTGGGGTAAGGTGACTGCATTCATCGGTAAGTATCTTTCCCCCGCGTTGGGGACTGATCTTGCGCCAGACGAAAGCCTGCGAACTGCCAGCGCGTCGCAGGCGAGAAAAAATTGCGATAGGTAGAGCGGATGTGCGAGCGGGGTGTTACGGCAGAGCCGCCCCGCAGGACCATCTGGTTGCACATGAATTTGCCGTTGTATTCGCCGAGCGCACCCGCAGGCGCGCGGTAGCCGGGATATCCGAGATAAGCGCTGCGGGTCCACTCCCACACATCGCCGAAGACTTGATCGAGGTCAGAGTCGGGCGCGGCCACGGGATGCAACTGGCCGCTCTCGAGAAAATTGGCATTGGCGGGAGGTGCGGGCACGCGTGCGGCGACCGCAACTTCCCACTCGGCTTCCGTTGGCAGCCGCATGCCGGCCCAGCGGGCATAGGCATCGGCTTCGAAATAGCTCACATGACAGACGGGCGTCGCGAGCATCTCGCTCAGCGGAACCAGCCCGCGCATGGTGTAGACCATCCAGCGTCCATCAATCTGGCGCCAGTAAAGCGGCGCGCGCCATTGCTGCGCGTTCACTGTGTCCCAGCCCTCGGATAGCCACAGGTCAGGGCGCGTGTAGCCGCCGTCTTCCATGAATGCGAGATATTCGCCGCAGGTGACAGCGCGTGAAGCGAGCGCGTATGGCTCCAGATATACGGTGTGGCGTGGCGACTCATTGTCGTACGCAAAGCTCTCGCCCGCGTGGCCGATCTCCGCGAGCCCGCCAGCAAAGTGCAGCCAGCGCAGCGGCGCGCCGTTGGTGTGGAAGCTGCCGCATTCCGCATAGGCGGGATGCAGCGGATTCGTCCACAGCGCGTGCTTGATGTCGTAGCAGAGGAGCTCCTGGTGCTGCTGCTCGTGGTGAATGCCGAGCTCGATACGCTGCGCCGCTTCGGCGGGCATGCCGGCCGCATCGAGCCGCGAGATGGCATCTTCGACATGCCGGCGGTAGGCGAGGATCGCATCCAGCGCAGGGCGCGAGAAGGAGGCGCGCAGTTGCTTCTCCGGCTGATCGGAGATGTCGTTGTAATAGCTGTTGAAGAGCCAGAGGAAATCAGGATGGAAGGGCTGATAGCCGGGGAGGAACTCGCGGAGAACGAAGGTTTCGAAGAACCATGTGGTGTGCGCCAGATGCCATTTTGCGGGACTCGCCTCCGGACAACTCTGCACCATCATGTCTTCCGGAGTGAGCGGAGTACACAGCGCAAGCGTTTGACGGCGAGTCGCGGTGAAAGCGGTAAAAAGTCCAGGCGCGCTGAGTTCCACTGCTGCTGCCATCGATCGTCTAATTCCTTAGTCGCTCCGGTGGGGGTCCTTCGACATTGGAGCCTGAGAACGGAGCCACTGTTGCTTCGTACAGCGTGACATTTCCCGATTACGCGCAGGTCACAAACTTGCTCATTCGAAACCGACCTTAACGCAACCTGGGAAACACTACGCAGCCTCCCTATGGATGCGCAAGAGATGCTTCACGGACTACGCGAATTTAGTAATCGTGTGAAAAAAATTGCAGTTCCTTCCGTACCCGTCCGGGTTGCTCCTCAGGGGTTGCTGAGCAGGTGCGCCAGTCCGAAGGCGGCGGCTGCGGCCAGGCCACCAATTACGGCGGTCTGTAACGCGCTGCGCAGAGCGCCCGCTCCAGTGACCCGGCCCTTGATTCCTCCAAAGAGCAGCAGCGCAAGCAGCGTGATGCCGACGGAGGCGGGAAGCGCCGTACGGGAGCTGCCCAACATATAGGGAAGCAGAGGGACGAGGCCGCCGAGAATGTAGGATGCGGCGATGGTCGCAGCGCTTCGGAGCGCGCGGCCGGGGTGCGGCTCTTCCAGGCCAAGCTCGAAGCGCATCATGAAGTCGACCCAGGCAACGGGGTTGCGCTCCAGGGCGGCGAGAACCGGCGTAGCCTCGTGGCGCTGGACCCCGTAGGCATGGAATATCTGATAGATCTCCTCCTGCTCATCCTGGCGGCGTTCTACCACTTCGCGTTCTTCCCGCAGGCGCTCGCTGCGGTAGTGCTCGGCATCACCCCGCGCGGCGAGATAGCCGCCCAGTCCCATGGCAATGGCGCCGGCCGCGATCTCCGCCAATCCGGCGAGCACGATGATGTGCAGAGACTTGACCGCGCCGGAGAGACCGGCCGCCAGTGCGAAGGGGACCGTGAGGCCGTCGGACATGCCGATGACGATGTCGCGGACGACGTCCCCGGCCTGAAAGTGGGTTTCGTGGTGGTGATCGAGGGCGGGAGAAGTGGCCATTGCGGGAGTGTAGTGCATCCACGAGGAGCCTCGGGGACGAGCCGAACACTTCCAGGCCGCATTCTGTAGGACTACGGAAAAGCCGTCGGAAACATCGGAATGGGGACGAGGCTTTACAAAACTTTACGGCGCCTGACAATCCCTACGGCAACAATTGCTTCCGCCCGGTGAAGGGGCGCGAGATCTAAGGAACCAGCGCGTCCTTTGGTTCCGTATGCTCGTCTAAGCATGCGACTTCGTATTTCCATGTTTCCGAATTTTCAGGCGCATCGCTGGAGGCGGTGTCTCCGTCTATCAGCAACAGGCGTGCTGCTGCTGCTGAGCGTGACGATGCTCAGAGCGCAGGATGACAACGATCAGGGCTGGGCGCAGTTCTCCCGCGAGAACACGCTGCGGGCGACGGTGGTGTCCGCGGCGCCTGCGGGAAAGAACGAGGGCAGCTTTGCCGTGAAAACGGACAGCGGGCAGCCGTGGAAGGTGCTCTACGGCGTGAATACACGGTTAATGAAGGGACGCGATCCGGTCCGCGCGAGCGATATCCAGGTGGGAGACATGATCTTTGCGGCGGGAAATGTGGATGCCAAGAAGAAGACCGTTGGCGCAGCAATTCTGATTGACGTTCCTGCCGAAGAGGTACGGAAGGCGCGCGAGGGGCTGGGGAAGACGTGGGCCGCGGGGAAGATCGTGACGATTACGGGAACCAGGATTCAGGTGCACCGGCTGGATGGGGTGGACCAGAGCATTGCGGTGGATGAGAACACCTCGTTCCGCGAGAAGCGCGATTCTGTGACGCTCGCCGACCTGCGGCCCGGCGAGGGATTTCGCGCCGAAGGCCATGTGCTGAACGGCACGTTCACGGCGACGACCTTTACGGTTTTCGATTTGAAGGGACATGAACCATGGCTCGACGCCGGGTCCGAGGCGCGATGAAACGGATTTGCTTGTTGGCCGCTTTGATGGCGGCGTGTGCCTTCTGTGGATGGTGGCCAGGTCTGGTGCCTGCGGCCCAGCAACAACAGCCCGCGGCCAGCCAGCGCCACAGACTCCATGGATGCAGACAGCCGGCGCACAGCTGCCGCTCCTGAAACGGCCACGGCTGGCGGAACGATTCAGGGAGTGATCAAGTCCGGCCAGACGCCGCTTCCGGGCGTCAGCGTGACGGCGAAGAATACGCTGACCGGCAAGCAATATGTAACCGCTACGGATAGCCGCGGCGCCTTCACGCTGCATATCGATGAGGATGGCCGCTACGTGGTGCGCGCCGACTTCGCGGGATTTGCCGGCACGACCAAGGAGGTGCTGCTGCATGGCGGCGCTGCTGCACCGCAGACGGATTTCTCGCTGCTGCTGGCCTCGCGTCAGCAGCAGATGGAGCAGGCGGAGGTGCGGCGCGGAGCGGGCCAGGGGCTGGGCAGGGGCCGCGGCAGTACATGGGCGGGCAGGGAGCGCAGAATCTGGGGCTGCTGGCAGGCGCGCTGGGCGCGATTGCGGCGGGCGGAGAGACGGGCGGAGCGGCGCTGCCCTCCGGCGCGGGGAACAGCGACGTCAGCACCGAGTCGGTGACGGTGAACGGGCAGAGCGGCACGACGAATCCGTTCGCCGGCGTCAACATGGAGCAGATGCGGGACAACCTGGAAAACATGCAGCAGCAGCAGACGCTGGCGCAGATTCCAGGGCAGGGAAGGAGCGGCGGCGCGTTTAGAGGATTGTGGTGGCGGGGGAGGTAACGTCGGCTTCGGGGGCGGCGGCGGTGGTCGTGGAGGCGGCGGTGGTTTTCGGCGGCGGTGGCCCTGGCGGCGGACGGGGTGGCTTCAACTTCCGCAAGTTCAACCCGAACAAGCCGCATGGCGCGCTCTTCTGGCAGGGCGGCAACAGCCTGTTCGACGCCAAGGACTTTGCGCTGCGCGGCCAGAACGAGCCGCAGCCGCCATACAACTCGAATCGTTTCGGCGCGATCCTTGCCGGGTCGCCCTATATTCCGCATCTCCTCGTGAACGACACGAAGGATTTTTTGTTTCTGTCGCTCATTGGCAATCATTCGTCGTCGCCGTTCGACAACTACGGAACCGTGCCGGATGCACTGGAGCGCATGGGAGACTTCTCCGGGCAAGAGACGATCTATGACCCGCAGACGGGGCAGCCATTTGCCGGCAATGTGATTCCGCAGTCGCGCATCAGCCCGCAGGCTACTGCGCTGCTGAAGTACGTGCCGCTGCCGAATATTCCGACGACGAACCGGCAAAATTATCAGCGGCTGACGTCAGCGACCACAAACACGACGACGGTGGGCGCACGGTATATGCGCAGCTTCGGCGGCGGCAACGCGTTCTCGAATATGCTGCGCCAGTTCACCGGCGCGAGCTCGCCGGGGCTGCACCAGAGCATCAATGCGAATTTCAATTACAGCCACACCGGTGCTGACGAGCTGAATCTGTTTCCTGATCTGGGCGGCAAGGAGCAGATGCATCAGTATTCGCTGCAGCTTGGCTATACGATCGGCATGAAGCGGCTGACGAATAACATCACGGCGAACCTGAACCGCAGCAACACCGAGCTCGGGAACCTGTTTACGAATAAGCAGGACGTTGCCCGGAGCCTGGGCATCAACGTGTTGAGCGGCGCCGCGGCGAACCCGCTGAATTATGGATTGCCGAATGTCACGCTGGTGCAGTTCAGCGGATTGACCGAGCAGCAGCCGAACTTCCAGGTGAACCAGACGCTTGGCGTCTCCGATTCGAGCTCATGGCTGCACGGCAAGCACAATATAAAGTTCGGCGGCGACTACAAGCGCATCGATCTCAGCATGATCGGCCAGGCGAATTCTACCGGGTCATTTATTTTTACCGGACTTGCGACGGAGCAGCCGGGATCGACCGGCACAGGCCGGACCAGCCAGGGCAATGGGCAGCCGAGCACCGGATCGTCGCTGGCGGACCTTCTGCTGGGCTTCCCGCAGCAGACAACGATTCAGGCGCCGTATCAGAAGGCGTATCTGCGCGCGAATATCTATGACGCGTTTCTGCAGGACGACTGGCGCGTGCGCGCGAACTTCACGGTGCTGGCCGGGCTGCGCTACGAATATTTCTCACCTTATTCGGAGAAGGATGGACGATTGGCGACGATCGATCCCAGCGCCGATTTTTCGCAGGTCGCGCCGGTGCTGGCCGGCGGCGTGGGGCCGTACACCGGACGTTATCCGAAGACGCTGATCTATCCGGACCGCAATGACCTCTCTCCGCGCGTGGGCTTTGCGTGGAGGGCGTTTCGCAATACGGTGGTGCGCGGCGGCTACGGCGTGAACTTCGCCAACGGGCAGTACATCAGCTTCATCCAGAACCTCGCCTTCCAGCCGCCATTTGCCGATGTGCAGACCAACCAGGTGACGCAGCCTTCTGCCGGCGTACCGGCGTGCACGGCGTACTGGTCACTGTGCCTGGCGAATGGCTTCGGCACGCCGCAGGCGGCGGGGAACTACTCGGTGAACAAGAACTACCGGCTGCCCTACGTGCAGGTGTGGAATCTGGACATCCAGCGCACGCTGCCCAGCGGCATCGTTCTGAACGTGGGTTGGAATGGTGCGAAGGGCACGCGGCTGGATGTGTTGACCGCGCCAGGGCGCAATGCCAACTCATCGCTTGAGCGGCGTGTACTACAACTACTCGGACTCGATTGGCTTCTCGAACTACAACGCCGGCACAGTGCGGCTGCGCAGGCGGATGCAGAGCGGCGTCGCGATCGGGCGCGACGTATACCTATTCGCACGCGATCGACGATGCCAGCGCGATCGGCGGCAATGGTGGAACGACTGCCGTGGTCGCGCAGAACTGGCAGAACATTCTGGCGGAGGAGTCGAACTCCTCGTTCGATGTGCGGCACAACTTGAAGGGGGACTTCGTCTATGAGTTTCCCTTTGGGCCGGATGCACATTTTCTGACCAGCGGCAACTGGCTCTCGCATGGGCTGGCAAATGTATCTTTCTCCGGCACGTTTGCGTTTGCTACAGGCGAGCCGTTGACGCCGCGCTTCGTGGCGAACAGCCAGGACGTAGCGCGCGGGAGTCAGGGATCGCTGCGGCCGAACCGGGTGCCGGGGGTATCGCTGACTGCCGGCGGTGGCAAGCTGGACCGCTGGTTCAACACGGACGCGTTCAGCAGCGACTTGCGCCGGGCCAGGTGTATGGGACGGCTTCGCGCTACTCGATTCCCGGGCCGGGGACGCTGACCTTTGACGCGTCGCTGTCGAAGACCATCCGGCTGGGCGAGATGCGCAACCTGGAGTTGCGCGGCACCGCGGACAACGTGCTGAACACGGTGCAGTATGCGGGCGTGGACACGAATCTCGGCTCGAACACGTACGGGCAGGTGACGTCGGCGGCGCAGATGCGCACCTTCGTCCTGATGGCGAGGTTCCGTTACTGATGCGCACTCTACTGACACTCGCGTTGCTTGGCTCTTACGCTTGCCGCTGTGCATGCGCAGGACCAGCAGCCGCAGCCTGCGGCGAACAACGCCAATCCGAACAGCGCCAGCTACGTGCTGAAGGTGCAGAGCGATCTGGTGCTGACCAATGTGGTGGTGCGCGACAAGCACACCGGCGCCGTGGTGCGCGGGCTGACGGCGAAGGACTTCACGGTTCTGGAGAACGGGAAGCCGCAGACGATCCAGACGTTCGACTTCCAGAGCATTGATCAGGCGGTGCCGCTGAACGAAGCTACCGTCAGCGGCAAGGAAGGCCAGCTGGTGCTGGGCAAGAACCCGACCGGCGTGGTGACCGGCGATGCGCTGCGCAATCACCGGCTGGTGATCCTCTTCTTCGATCTCACGTCGATGCAGCCGGACGATCTGACGCGCTCGATCGAGGCGGCGAAGAACTACATCAACCGGCAGATGCAGGCGGCGGATCTGGTGGCTGCGGTGTCGCTGAGCGATTCGCTGAGCGTGGACCAGGACTTTACCGCGAACAAGCAGGCGCTGCTGGCGGCTGTGTCGAGCTATGACAGCACGCAGCAGGCGGGATTCCAGCCGGGCGCGACGTGGACGACCAACCAGACCGAGGACGCGAGCAGCTTTACGCCGGACGAGAGCGAGTACAACGACATCAATACCGACCGCCAGCTTTATGCGATTGCGCAGATCGCGAAGTCGCTGGCATATATCAACCAGAAGAAGGCGCTGCTGTACTTCTCGGGCGGCATCCAGCGCGACGGTATCGAGAACGAGGCGTCGCTGCGCTCGGCGACGAACTCCGCGGTGCGGGCGAACCTGTCGATCTACAGCGTGGACATGCGCGGGCTGCAGGCGATCTCGCCGCTGGGCGATGCGTCCACGGGATCGATTCGCGGCGCGAGCGCGTACAACGGGCAGGCGTTCCAGAACAATCTCGATGCGAATTTCAATTCGCAGGAGGTGCTCTCCACGCTGGCGGCCGATACCGGCGGCAAGTTCTACGGCGACTCGAACGACTTTGCGCCGGCGTTCCAGGCGATGGAGAACGATACCGCGCAGTATTACGTGATCGGCTTCCGCTCCACTAATCCGGCGCGCGATGGCCGCTATCGACAACTGCAGATCAAGCTGAATCGGCCGGATGTGAAGCTGGAGTACCGGCCCGGGTATTACGCGCCGGCGGACTATCAGCACTCGAACCACGAGGACCGCGAGCGGCAGTTGACCGAGCAACTGGCGAGCGATCTGCCGGCGACCGATGTGCCGGTGTATATGGCGGCGTACTACTTCCAGCTGGCGGCGGACCGCTACTACATTCCGGTGTCGCTGATCGTGCCGGGGTCGCAGATCCCGTTTGTGAAGGGCGGCGACCGGGACAAGGCGACGATCGACATCATCGGCGAGGTGAAGGACATGGCCGGCCGCGCCGAGGGCGAGGTGCGGCAGACGGTGAAGCTGGCGATTGACCAGCAGCAGCAGGTGTCGCGGAAGAATGTGCAGTACACGACGAACTTCACGCTGCCGCCGGGCAAGTATCACGTGAAGTTTGTGGTGCGCGAGAACCTGACCGGGCACATGGGGTCGTTCGAGACGGACATCAACGTGCCGGACCTGACGAAGGCGCCGATGAAGATGTCTTCCGTATTGCTTGCGAGTCAGAGGCAGCCTGCGCCGAAGAGCAAGCAGGCGAATCCGCTGATGCAGGACGGGCAGTTGTGGGTGCCGAACGTGGCGCATGTCTTCCGGCAGGACGGACACCTTTATCTGCTCTACGAGGTGTACAGCCGGATACCAAGATGGCGGATGCGAAACCGGATCGCCGCGGCTGCTGACTTCGATCGAGTTCCTTTCCGGCTCGACCAAGGTGTTTGAGACACCGCTGGTGGAGGCGACGAAGCTGACCGATCCATCGCGGAACATGGTGGCGTTCCAGTTCGACGTGCCGCTGAAGGACATGAAGCCGGGGCAGTATACCTGCCAGGTGAATGTGATCGACGACCGCGCGGGTGCGTTCAGCTTTCCGCGGACCGGCGTGCTGGTGCGGTAGCGCGGCGGTTCCCCAGTCTCATCGAAGGGCATCCGCAGCGCGGAAGCTACACATCGCGTTTACAGTGATTAGTCTTTCCGAGGTGATTGCATTGAAGCTCTCTTGAGAAATGGCGCGATGCTGTGCGGCGTTGCCATTGCAATGGTTCGGCCTGCGCTGCCGCCCAAACGAGCGACGGCATTGAAAAGATTGCGGCGTATGCCGGCACCTGGGCGGTGGACATCCAGCACCTGGAGACGCCATACAGCGGGCGGGCACGTCGCAACATGCTGCGCAACGACTGCTGGCGGAGCGGCGCTTACTTTTGCTTGCAACCAATATCTCGATGGCGATTCAAAGGCGCTGCTGGTGTTTACCTATGACGCGAAGGCGGACCGGTATACGAGCTATCCGGCGCCGTCGGATGGCGGCGAGGCGCGGAAGGGCACGCTGCTGATCCCTGGGGAAACGTCGACCTATCCCTGGGAGACGAAGAATGGAGACCAGACGACCTACTTCCGCGTGTGAATACCTGGGTGAAGCCGGATGAGATTGAATTTTCGCCAGAAGTTTTCGCCGACAATGTGAAATGGACGGAAATGGCGCACGGGCTGGAGAATCGGAGTGCCAAGCCGTCATTCAACGTACCTCGGCAATCGAGCAACGGAAGGGTTTCATTCGCAGATTGAACCTTGGGATATAACGATGCGATGAATGCCCTGCAAAACGCCGCGTTGTGGATGCCCATATACATCTCTATGACAGCCACGCGAACCGCTATGAGCAATGGAGCGTGTGGACGCAACGATGGAAGCGTTGCTTGGCGAATATTCGGCGCTGCCCAAGCGGTACCTCTTTGAGGATTACGTTGCCGATCTGAGCGATGTAGAGATTGAGGGGATTGTGTGGCATGAGTTCATCGCCACGGATCCGGTGCGCGAAGCGAAATGGGCGCAGCGGCTGGCGGAGCGACTGCCGGTTCGATGGCGATTGTGGAGCTGGTGGACTTTTCGGGCCCGACCTGGAGGCGCACCTGGATGCGTACACGCAGTTTGCCAATGTGGCCGCGGTGCGGCAGCACTTGGGATGGGATGCGAACAATCCGAGGCGATGTATGGCGACCCGTGGGGACCTGCTGACGGATTCGGTTTGGCGGCAGGGCGTTCGATTGCTGAAGAAGTACAACTTCAAATGCTCATTGGAAGTGTTTTCGCCGCAACTGCCGGAGCTGCTGGCGGTCATTCGTGAGAATCCGGAGACCGGCTTCACGATTGCTGTGATGGGATGGCCAGTGCCGGCGGATGACGAGGAGTTTGCGCGGTGGCGGCGGAGCATGGCCGCGATCGCTGCGTGCGAGAACGTGCGCGTGGCTATTTCCGCGCTGGAGTGCGTGTTTGGGATGGATTGGAGCGTGGCCCAGGCTCACCTGGGTGGACGCTGTGCTGGAGTTGTTCGGGACCGGGCGGGTGATGTTTGGGAGCCATCGTCCGATTTCGCGGCTCGCGCGGAAGATCGCGAGTCCGTACGAGATATATGCGGAGTGGACGCGGAGCTTGTCGGAGACGGAGCGCGATGCTGTTTTCCGCGGGAATGCGGCGCATTGGTTTTTCGGCAGCCTGCGAAAGACGAGAGTGCCGAGTTAGGATGAGGCGCGGTCTGGTTTGTTCGGGACGTTTCGTGATTGTAAGGACAGTGACGGCAGGCGGAGCCGCAGCAGTAGCCGCGCTTCAGATGCCAGGCTTCGGTAAAGACCATGTAGGGGCCTTCCCAGTAGAAGTCCTCGCCTTCCTGCGGTGCTGGCCGCACGGCGATTGCGCCTGCGGCGCGGATTGCGGTTCGCTCCCTTTGGTCGCTCACGTCTGGTTTTGTGGGCATGCCGTGCGATCAGTCATGGCCAAGGGCGAGCTGCGCGGGTTCGGCCGGCGGATGTTGAGCTGTGGCGGGAGTGCGGTGATTTCGTCCGGAGGGGCCTATCCGGAACGAAGTGGCCGCTGCGGAACTGGACGGTGCGTCCGGCGATGGCGGCAGGGCGGTCGCCAGGGACGATGATGCCGACGAGGTTGGCCGGATCGGCGGCGGAGATTGTCACGTGGTGGGGTTTGCGCGGGGATCGTCAAGTGTGCGGCTTTGCGGGATTCGCGCAACGATTCGACGGCTTGTGGCAGTGCGAACTGTTCACCCTGGAAGCCGGAGACGAAGCGGCCGCCGCGGACGATGCCGCGGGCTTCGAGGCGGCGCAGCATGCCGAGAAGCTCGCGCCAGCGGGGCATGGTGGTTTCGCGCTGCACGAGATCGCGGAAGACGATGCCGTAGCGCCAGAGGAGGACGAGGGCCGCGGATTCGGTCTCTTGTTCTCGCTGCTGGCCTGCGGCGATGGCGCCTGCGGCGCGACTGCGGTTCCTCCCTTTTCGCTCAGGCTGACAGTGTGGGAATCTGCTGGTGGCGGCGGGGCGAGGAGGCTCCAGCGGCCGGCGGTGTTGCGGGCGCGCTGATTTGTTCCGCGCATGCGGAAGGGCGTGCTGCCTGCGGATTTGCGGCGCGGGTCGATGAGCGCGCGAAGACTGTCGTAGCCGTCGGCGGTGACGAGGCCGGCGGCGACTAATTCCCAGAGTGCGTTGTGAAGCTCGGCGATGGGGGAGGCGCCAGGCTGGCGGGCGAGGTCGGCGGCGAAGGCGGCGCCGGAGTTTTCGAGCTGGGCGCGAACACGTAATGCTAGCGGTGACAGACATGCGGCGAGGGCGCTTTCCGGCAGCTCGCGGGTGCGGAGGCAGCCATCCATCCAGTGCGCGTCTTCGCGCAGGAAGAAGGTGATGGGCGCCATGCTGGTGGGGACGACGCGGCGGGGTGCGCCGCCCTCGGCGAGAGGAAGGCCGGGTGCGGGGAGATGCGGCCCCAGCCGACGACGCCGGCCATGCAGAGCGTGTCGAGCGCGCGGGGATCGTAGTTGGCGACGCGCTGCGGCAGGAGGGTTGTTTCCCACTCGATGGCGGGGGCTTCGAAGCCTTCGAGCTTGCGGAGCGCGTCGAGCACGCCTTCTTCGCCGGTGAGCTGGGTTTGCGGCGCGAGGTGCTGCCAGCGGAGGAGCCAGTCCATGTACTGCGCGGGGGCGACGGGCTCGATCTGCTTGCGCAGGGTGTGGAGGGTGCGCTTGTGGATGCGCTGGAGGAGGCGGCGTTCGCACCACTGAATTTGATTCCATTGCTGGCGGAGGCGCCTGCGGCGCGTCTGCTAGGTACGCACCCTTTGGTCGCTCACTCCGGTGGTGTGGCGGCTCCCGGGTGCGATAGCGGATGGCTCCACTGCCGGTCGCTTGCGCATCGACGGCTCCGGTAGGATGACGGATCAGCTGCTTGTTCGAAGTCGCCGCGGAGGATGGTGCCTTGCGATTCCATCGCTAGCAGCGCGGTGAAGATGGCCTGCGGGTCAGGCCGAGATAGTCGGCGAGCGATTGCGCGGTTTGCGGGCCGAGGATGTTGAACCAGGCGTGGAGGGATTTTTGCAGCAGCGGGAGGTCGGGAGTGGCGGAGAGGAGGTTTGCGCGATCGTCGAGGCGTTCGGCGGCGATGAGGTGCTCTCCATCGAATTGTGCTCGTGACTGCGACGTTAGGCGGTCGAGCAGGATGCGCCAGCCGGTGGCGCGGGGATGGTCGAGGATCGCGGCGGGGACAAGGACGAGCCCGTAGAGAAGGTCGTGGAGCTCGTGCTCGTCGCGGATGTCGGGCCAGGATTCTTCGCGGACCTGGCGGATCGCCTCGGGGTCGAGGCGGCCAGCTTCGCCGAGCAAGTTTTTCCGGGACCATGCCGCGCATGTTGACGGCGCGGGCGCGGCGCTCTTCGGCGGGGCGTCGTCGAAAAAGGCGTAGGGATTGGCGTTGAGCAGGCCGTGCGAGAAGACGAGGGCACGGTGGTGTCGACGGCGACGCAGCGGATTTCGCCGGACTGGATTTTCGCGATGACATCGGTGAGACCGGCGAGGTCCATGGCTTCGCCGAGCACGTCGTTCATGACTTCGCTCACCAGCGGGTGGTCGGGGATCTCGATGTCGCCCTCGATGTTCTCGAAGCAGGCGGCGGCCTGGGGGAAGACGCTGGCGAGCAGATCTTCGCCGCGGGTGCGCTGGATTTGCGGCGGGATCTTCTTGCCTTTTTGAAACCGCAGCAGTTGCAGACTGCGGGTGGCGTCCCAGCGCAAGCGGGTTTTGAAGATGGGCGAGGCGAGCGAGGCCTGCTCGAGCAGCTCGGTGACGGTGTGGGTGGTGAGGAACTGGAAGACGTCGGTGAGCGGGAAGGAGTGCTGCTCGGCGAGCGAGATGTTGAGGCCGTTGTCGGTGGCGGCGGCCTGCAGCTCGAAGTTGAAGCCGCGGCAGAAGCGCTTGCGCAGGGCGAGGCCCCAGGCCTTGTTGATGCGGCCGCCGAAGGGCGCGTGCAGGATGAGCTGCATGCCGCCGCCCTCGTCGAAGAAGCGCTCGGCGACGATGGTGGTGAGCGTGGGGACGGTGCCGAGAACGGCGCGGCCGGCGACGATGTAGGCGATGAGCTGCTCGGCTCCGGCGTCGTTGACGCCGCATTCTTCCTTGAGCCACGTAACAGTATCGGCGACAGCTGGATCGGCCTGGCTGATATAGCCGGGGAGGAGATGGGGTGCGGGCGGCGATCTCCTCGCGCAGCTCGCAGACCCAGTGGGAGAGCTCCATGGTGCGCTGCGGCGCTTCGCCGCGCCAGAAGGGGACGGTGGGCGGCTGGCCGTGCGCGTCTTCGACGTACATGCGGCCGGCGGTTTCGATGGCGGCGATGCGCCAGGAGGCGTTGCCGAGCTGGATGACGTCGCCGACGCGAGGAGTCGATGGTGAAGTCCTCGTCGAGCGTGGCGATCTGGTGGCCGTCGGGCTGGAGGATGACGGAGACGACGGCGGTGTCGGGGATGGTGCCGCCATTCTGCACAGTGATGGAGCGCGCGCCGCGGCGTGCCTGCAGGCGGCCGTGGATGCGGTCGCGAAGGATGTAGGAGCCGTAGCGGCCGCGTGAGGACTCGATGCCGTCGCTGAGGAGGCAGAGGAGTTCTTCGAAGGTTTCGCGCGGGAGATCGCGATAGGGATACGCGCGTGTGAGCAGCGCGAAGAGGTCGTCTTCCTGCCAGGGCTCGGCCGCGCAGGCGGCGACGATCTGCTGCATGAGGACATCGAGGGGCTGCGGCGGGATCTCCAGCTGATCGAGCGCGCCGGCGCGCATGGCGCGGATGACGGCGGCGAGCTCGACGAGGTCGTCGCGGGTGGTGGCGAAGAAGCGCGCTTTGGGCATGGCGCCGCGCCAGTGGCCGGCGCGGCCGGCGCGCTGCAGCGCGGGCGCGATGGCGCGCGGCGTATTGATCTGGCAGACGAGGTCGATGGCGCCGATGTCGATGCCGAACTCGAGCGACGCCGTGGCGACGAGCAGCTTGATTTCGCCGGCTTGAGCTTGCGCTCGGCTTCGAGGCGCAGCTTGCGGGAGAGCGAGCCGTGGTGAGCGGCGACGTGCTCGTGCCGAGGCGCTCGCCCAGCTGGAAGGCGAGCCGCTCGGCCATGCAGCGCGTGTTGACGAAGACGAGCGTTGAGCGGTGTTCGAGCGCGAGCTCGGCGAGGCGGTTGTAGACGTCGTCCCAGATGGCGTTGGTGGCGACGGAGCCGAGCTCGTCGTCGGGGACTTCGATGGCGAGGTCGAAGTGGCGGCGGCGGCCGACTTCGATGATGGCCAGTCGCGGTGCGTGTCCGCAGAGGAAATCGGCGACGAGCGAGATGGGGTTTTGCGTGGCGGAAGAGGCCGCAATTGCGTCTGCGGCGGTCGTGCGCGGTGCACGGATAGCAGGCTGCCTCCGCGCCGGGGGCGAGGCGGTTTTCGCCGCAACAGGGCGTCGAGGCGTTCGAGCGAGAGCACCAGGTGTGTGCCGCGCTTGTCGTCGGCCATGGCGTGGATTTCGTCGACGATGACGGTGCGGACGCGGGCGAGATTGGCGCGGGACTTCTCGGCGGTGAGCAGGATGTAGAACGACTCGGGCGTGGTGACGAGGATGTGCGGCGGCTGCTTGAGCATGGCGCGGCGCTCGGCGGGGAGCGTGTCGCCGGTGCGGACGGCGGCGCGGATCGGCGGGCAGAGATAGCCGCGTTCGAGAGCGAGCGCCTGGATTTCCCGCAACGGCTCTCCAGGTTCTTCTGGACATCATTGGAGAGCGCCTTGAGCGGGGAGACATAGACGACTTCTGTGTCGCGGCCGAGGCGGCCATCGATGGCTTTGCGGATGAGCGGGTCGATGCAGATGAGGAAGGCGGCCAGCGTTTTGCCGGAGCCGGTGGGCGCGGAGATCAGGTGGGGCTCCGGCGAGAATGGCGGGCCAGCCTTCGATCTGCGGCTCGGTTGGCGAGCCGAAGCGGCGGAGGAACCACTCCTGGACGAGGGGGTGCGCCCATGCGAGGGCCTGGGCTGGAGTAGTGGACTGCATTGGGATATTGTAGCGCCGGGATTTCGATGTTTCTTCGCCCGGACGCTGAATGCAAGCGAGGTGGGATCCCCAGATTAGAAAGGAAGACGGGCAAGAGGCGGCCGATGGGCCCATATGAAATTACTTAAGTAATGTATTTCGTCCAAAGATAAGACAATGACTGTTACGATTGTGTAAGTTGAACGGCTCATTTGGGGAGGGCAGGATGGAAGATCAAGAGAATGGCGCGCTTTCGTCCGGAATGCGGGCGACGCTCATGCGGGCGTGGTCGGCTACCCGGGTGGTAACGCGGGAATCGCTGAAGCCGAGACCGATCACGTTGGAAGCATATCTGCTGCCACAACATATGCACCACAACCGTGCGGAGATTCAGAGCGGGGGCCTGTGCGGATGCATTCGTTGTGAGCAGATGTTTCCTCAAGCGGAGATTCGAAGCTGGGTGAATGCGGGAAGCACGGCGGTCTGCCCGCGTTGCGGTACGGCTG